>CAWIRT010000055.1:0-97870 GCA_963838445.1 uncultured Acidobacteriaceae bacterium | reverse complement strand
GGCCAGGAAAAGATCACCGGGCTTCATCAGTTGATCATTGCCATGACCGCATTGGCGATGAAAGGTGATCGTGAACGGTGCCTTGCCGCTGGTATGGATGGTTACTTGTCCAAGCCAATCGACTTAGAGCAACTTGACGATCTCCTAGGGGCCTGTGAAGCACGGCGTCCCCCGAGCCTGAGACAACCAGACCTGAAACTATTGCAAGATCAAAGCATCCAATCCCCGTAATCCGCCACCTGCGGAGAGATGGGGAGTCAGAGTTGCAGATCGGCATTGACAGCTTTGCAGCATCTATACCAGACCCGATTACCGGTGTTGCCCTTACTGCTGAGGAGCGTATGGATCATCTCCTCCAGGAGATAACTCTGGCCGACCAGGTCGGATTAGACGTGTTTGGTATCGGCGAACATCACCGGCCTGAATTTCTCGATTCTGCGCCTCCGGTCATCCTCGCCGCGGGGGCGGCGCTTACCAAACGTATCCGCCTCACCAGCGCGGTCACGGTGCTCAGCGCAGCCGATCCGGTTCGCGTCTTTCAGCAATTCGCAACCCTCGATTTGATCTCCAAAGGCCGCGCGGAGATCGTCGCCGGCCGCGGTTCGTTCATCGAATCCTTCCCCCTCTTCGGTCTCGATCTCGACGACTACGATTCGCTTGTTTGCGGAGAAGCTCGAATTGCTGCTCAAAATTCGGGAAGAGACCCAGGTCTATTGGTCAGGCAAGCATCGCGCTCCGCTCACCGGGCAGAGCGTGTATCCGCGCCCAATACAAAATCCTCTGCCCATCTGGATGGGCGTCGGGGGAACCCCCGCTTCTTTCGCTCGTGCCGGCGTGTTGGGCCTTCCTCTCATGGTTGCCATTATTGGCGGCGAACCTCACCGTTTTCGCCCCCACATCGAACTCTATCGCGAGGCGGGGCGTCGCGCGGGCCACGCTCCCGAGCAACTGCGGGTGGGGCTTCACTGCATCGGGTTTCTCGGCGATACCAGCCAACAAGCGGCGGACGATTTCTTTCCCGGCTATGCCCATACCTTCACTGAGATCGGCAAGGAACGGGGATGGCCGCCAACCACGCGGGCCCAGTTCGATGCTCTGCGAGGTCCTACGGGCGCGCTGATTATCGGCGATGCCGAAACCGTTACAGAAAAGATCCTCTACATCAATGAGGCTCTAGGTGGCATCTCTCGCATCACTTTCCAGATGGGGGTGTCGACCCTTCCTCACGCTAAGATGATGCATGCCATCGAACTTCTCGGCGATCGCGTCGCCCCCATGGTGCGCGAGGAACTGTCGGTGAGCGCGCAATGAGTGAGCCCCGCCGCTGCGCATGGGCAGAAAGCGACCCACTGCTCCGTGCCTACCACGATGAAGAATGGGGAGTTCCGCAGCACGACAGCCGGGCACTCTGGGAGTTGCTCATGCTGGAGGGGTTCCAGGCCGGCCTGGCGTGGATAACCGTGTTACGCAAGCGCGAGGCCTTCCGCAAGGCCTTCCGTGGTTTCCAGCCAAAACTGGTTGCCGCCTTCGGCAAGCCCGATGTGGCCCGGCTGCTCGAAAACCCCGGCATCATTCGCTCCCGCGCCAAGATCGAGGCGACCATCGAAGGCGCCCGCATTTACCAGGAGATGAGGCGCAACGGTGAGGACTTCGCCGAGTTTGTTTGGAAGATGGCCGGCGAAAAACCAATCAAAAATAAAACCGGCCAAGTGCCGGCAAAGACGCCGTTGTCAGAAGAGATATCCGCCGCTCTTAAAAAGCGAGGCTTTAAATTCGTAGGTCCAGTCATCGTTTACGCCTGGATGCAAGCCTCCGGGATGGTAAACGACCACGATCTGCGCTGCTTCCGGCGTAACGCGGAAAATTAATCGCACCACCCGTAGCCGTTGCAACGGAGGGGCGTCGGCCTGGAGGCCTGGGCTAAAGCTCGGCGTCCCTGCGGGACTGGGTTGAACATGGCGTTTTCACGCAGACTCTTTAAGCCCTGAGGTACATCTTGGTTCTGAAGGGTACGGGCTTCAGCTCTTACGTACACAAGACAAAGCGATGGGTTTTCAGGCCGTCCCGTAGACAAACCCTATCTGTTGTCTTTCTCACGGCCGCGGTACTTCAGCACGAATGTAATCTCCGCTCTTGCCTCCGGATTTGCGCACCAGGACGATCTCGCGAATGGCAATCGATTTGTCCATTGCCTTGCACATGTCATAAATCGTAAGCGCTGCTACCGCGGCGGCCGTTAGTGCCTCCATCTCGACGCCGGTACCGGCAACTGTCGCCGCAGTACTGCGGATCTCGATGCCGCCTGCAACCACAATCGCCGACACATCAATAAAGCTCAACGGGAGTGGATGACACATGGGAATCAGGTCTGCCGTGCGTTTGGCCGCCTGTATACCGGCAAAGCGCGCTACCTCAAGCGGGTTGCCCTTGGGGTTTTGGGGTAAAGCAGCCAGCACCGCCTCAGACAATGCGACGAAAGCAGAAGCCTCGGCCTCCCGCCGCGTCGCTGGTTTGTCACTCACGTCGACCATATGCGCCGCGCCTTCGGCATCGTAATGCGAGAGCTTTTCCATGGTGTCGTTAGGCTAGCAGTATCGTGACCGTCTCACCAGCATCGAGGATCGGCCGGTCGGGGCGGAACGACGAGGAAACAATGAGAACGGCTGGTGCTCGCAAGGTCGCCCGAGCCTTGCCAGGTCACCGGCTCTACATTCACATCCGCCAGCCGGGCGGGCAAAAAGCGCGTCAGGCCAGTCTTAACCTTGACCTCGCTTGCCAGGCGGGCCTGGGCGAAACGGGGCCCGCGGCAGGCATCTCCGCAAAGCGCGCCCAGCAAGGGCTCGACAAAAAGCAAGAACGTAACCATGGTCGATACAGGATTCCCGGGCAGCCCAAAGAAGTAACGTTGGCCAAGCCTCCCAAAGACAATTGGCTTGCCGGGCTGGATGAGCGCACCGGTGAAAAAGAACTCAGCCCCCAGGGAAAGCAGAACCTCCTCTACCAGATCGTACTTTCCCATGGAAACCCCACCCGAAAGCAGCATCAGGTCGGCATCGAGCGCGCTGCGGATCGTGGCTTCAAGATGCCCACGCTCGTCGCGCGCAATGGGGAGCCGCAGTGGTTCTGCTCCCGCGGTGAGAATCTGCGCTGCCAGTGAGTAGCTGTTGGAGTTACGAATCTGGTGCGTCAGTGGTTGCTGGTTCAGCTCCACCAGTTCGTCGCCGGTGGCAACGATGGCCACTCGCGGAGGGGCAAACACTCTGAGTTCTCCCGCACCACAAGCAGCCGCAGCCGCCACCTGGGCGGGCGAAATGCGCGTGCCTCGGGATACGATCACCGCGCCGGCTCTCGCCTCCGCTCCCATGGGGACGATGTTTTCGCCGGCCTGGATGGCACGGCCCGCGGAAAGACGAAGCGTGTCGCGGTCACGCTCCACGTGCTCCACCATGACCACGCAATCCGCCCCGGCGGGTACCGGCGCACCGGTCATGATCTCGACCGCTTTACCAGCGGTGACCTTGATCACCACCGCGTCGCCGGCGCGAATCGAGCCAATGACCTCGAGAGGCAAACCGGCCGCAAGATCGGCCGCACGGCAGGCAAACCCATCCCTCGTGGAGCGAGGGAACGGCGGCTGATCCCGGTCGGCCAGGACCGGCTCGGCCAGCACCATGCCCAGAGAATCGAGCAGGGAAGCGGTCTGCGGCGGATACGCGGAGAAAACACGATCGGCGTGCTCACGAACGATCCGGCTGGCGTCCGCATAGCTTACCACCCGGGATGGCGCTGAATTGTTCAAGAGAATTGCCCTGAGACAAACGAAGGGACGCTGATCATCAGCGTCCCTTCGCCCCGCTTATAACCGCTGACTAAGATTACTTCTTGCCGGCGGAGTACTTGGTGTTAACTTTCTCCCCGATCTCCGCCAGAATCGATTTCGCTTCCGGGGCCATGGGCCCGTTGGGAGCCAGCTCGAGGTACTTGTTGTAGGCATCCGCAGTGCCCGGGGGAGCGACGATCTTCTGCGTCTTGGGGTCCACGGTGGCTTTCGAGATAAGAGCCTGTCCCTTCAGGTAGTAAGCGATGGCCTTGGTCGGATCGGCAGCAATGGCTTTGTCCGCGGAAGCGATGGTCGCGTCGGTCTGTCCCGCACGGCTGAGAACAATTGTCTCGTTGGTGTAGAACATGCCGGCGTTGGAGGGTTGGAGCTTGGCTGCGGCGTCATACGATGCCGTCGCATCGGAGATCTTGTTGGTGCTGGCGTAAACCTCGCCCAGGGCGTTGTTGTCGGCCGCCTCGACCTCAGGATTGGGTTTCTTGGAGTTCGTATCGAGATCCAGAGCCTTTTTGAGGGACGTGGCGGCATCGTCGTATTTTTTCTGCCCGGTCTGCGCGATGCCCAACTCCAGCCAGAGGACGGCAGCGTCCGGCTTAATGGTCGTGGCCTGCTGCATCGCGGTTGCTGCGTCGTCGTACTTCTTCGCCGCGTTCGCTGCACGAGCCTGCTTGAGCAGGTCATTCAGTTTGCCGACGCTCTGATTTTCCTTGTTGATTTCCGCATTCTTCTTCTTGGCTTCTTCGAGCGCCTTGCGCTGTTCCGGAGGCAGCTTGTCTACGTATTCGGCGCGGCTCAGGTCGAAGTCCTGCAGCGTATCGGTCCCGGTTTCGAACTTCACATTGTCGAAGCGGTCCACCGCCTTTCCCGGGGTGGCGTACAGCGTAACGTAGTAGGTGCCGGGCTTAATGCCCTCGCCCTTATAGTCGCCGTTGGCGTCGGTAGTAAAGGTAAACAGGGGAGTCTTGCCATCCGTGCTAAGAACCACCTGGGCGTTGGCTATAGGGGCGTTGGCGGGGTCTTGTGCGTGCCCGTGAATCTTAGCCGTGGTGTCCTGGGCATTCGCAAGGGCCGGAATGAGGACAAGCGCGACGAGAGCGAGCCATAAACTTAATTTCGAACGCATGATAGTTCTCCTCGAAGCGGGCAGCCGATAGCTCGCCCGCATAGCACGACCACGTTAAATGGAAGGCAAAAACAATTCAAGGCCGGGGTCACCCGGCCGCTGCTCTCTTGTGATGCGTTTTATGGCGAGTCTGCCATAAATGACGCCCACAAAAGCCTCAAAAAGCGCTTTTTCCCGGCCGGAAAAGGCGAGTAATCAGCAGGTAAGCGCCCGTTCAAACCGCAGAAAGCGCTGCCTGCTGCATCCACCAATCGTCAAATACCGCCAGCGCGCGCTCGCACTGCAGCCGGTGGCGCTCCCGCTTGTCGCGGATCTGCTTGCGCAAGGTCTCCTCCAGCGGCAGCAGCAGATCGAAGGTGATGTTGGCCGGCTGGAAGTCGCCGGCCGGAGCATGAGTAATGTAGTGGATCAGCGAGCCCAGGGCCGTGGGGCGAGGTACGGCGGCTACCGGCTGGCCTTGGGCTGCCTGGGCGGCATAGAGGCCCGCAAGCATTCCGGTAGCAATGGACTCGGTATAGCCCTCCACCCCGGAGAGCTGCCCGGCAATGAAAATCCGGGGATGGTCGCGGAGCGAGAGCGTTTCCGTGAGCACGCGCGGTGCATTGACGTAGGTATTGCGATGAATCTGGCCAAAGCGCAGGAATTTTGCATTCTCCAGGCCGGGAATAAGGCGCAGCACACGCGCCTGCTCGCCAAATTTCAGGTGGTTTTGCAGCCCGACCAGGTTGTAGGAGTCGGCCCGCAGGTTCTCACAGCGCAATTGCACCACCGCCCACGGAATCTTGCCGGTGCGGGGATCGCGCAGGCCGACCGGCTTCATGGGCCCAAAGCGCAGTGTGTCCCGGCCCCGCCGCGCGAGTTCCTCGATGGGCAGGCAGCCTTCGAAGTATTCGAGCTTCTCCCATACCTTGCTTTCGACCCCTTCGGCCGAAACCAGGGCATCATAGAAGCGGTCGTACTCCTCTTTCGACATGGGGCAATTGATGTAGTCGGCGGTACCCTTGTCGTAGCGGGCAGCAAAGTAAACCCGCTCCATGTCGATTGAATCCGCTTCGACGATGGGGCTGATGGAGTCGTAAAAGGCCAGTTGGCCGCTGCCGGTGAGCCGGGCAATCTCAGAACAAAGGGCGGCCGAGGTAAGCGGGCCGGTGGCCACAATGGTGAACCTGTCGGGATCGAGCGCCGTCACCTCTTCCCGGTGGACAGTGATGCGGCTCTCCTGCCCGATGGCATTCGCCACCAGCCGGGAGAATTCCACCCGGTCCACGGCCAGGGCATGTCCGGCGGGCACCGCGCTCGCGTCCGCGCAGGCCAGCAGGGCACATCCAGCCCGGCGCATTTCCTGCTTCAGCAGCCAGGGCGCACTGTTTTCGCTCTCAGACTTAAGGGAATTGGAACAGACCAACTCGGCAAAGTCGTCGGTTTGATGGGCTGGAGTGGAGCGCAGCGTCCCGTCCACCACCGAGCGCATCTCGTAGAGATCGACCTGGCACCCCCGGCGGGCCGCCATCAGCGCGGCCTCGGGCCCTGCCAGGCCGCCGCCGATCACACAAATCCGGGCCGCGTCCTGCTCGCTCAACTGACCGGCTCCGGCGCCATTTTCGCCAACTCGCAAATAGCCTGGTCGTTCACCCGCATGATGCGCCACTCATCGAGAAACTGCGCACCCGATACCCCGGTAAAAATCGATGGCCGTCTGGTTCCACTCCAGCACGTCCCATTGCAGCCGGACGCAGCCTTGCTCCGCGGCGCGTGCGGCTACCCGAGCCAGCAGCGCTTTACCGATGCCTTGCCCGCGGAAGCGGGGCAGCACAAAAAGGTCCTCCAGGTGGATGCCGGAGCGCCCCCGCCAGGTGGAGTAGTTGTAGAAGTAAAGCGCAAAGCCGGCGGCCTCACCCTGGTCGCTTTCGGCGATCAGGCATTCGAAGCATGGGCGGTCGCCGAAGCCATCGCGCAGCAGGTCGGCCTCGGTGGTCTTGACCGCGTCGGGCTCCCGTTCGTAGGTGGCGAGCGCGTGGATCAATTCCAGGATCAGAGGAATATCGGCGGAAGTAGCGGGGCGGATTGAGTGCATCGTCAGAACCTTAGTTTACCGCGCCGCTTTCCTGGGAGCGTGCATGGTGTCTTCGCGCCTTCATCCGGTTGCCGCAGGTCTTCATGTCGCACCATCGCCGGGTATGGTTCTTGCTCAGATCCAGGAAGAGCCAGCGGCAGGTTGGGTCGCCGCAATCCTTTATATGATCCGCGTCGGTCGAGACCAGCAAGTCAGCCGCTGCCTGCGCCAGCATCCATAGCGGAATCTCCGCGTTCCGCTCCACGCCAGACCAGCTCCAGTACCAATGCGAGTCGTCCGCCAGCAGCCGGCGATGCAGCGCCGCGTCATGGAAGTGCCGTTCGAGTGTTTCCGCCTGTGCGGCCGGCAGTTTGCCCCCGTCAATCCGGCCATAAAGAACGGCTGCAAGCGCCTCGCGAAGCTCGACCGTGGATGCCAGCACCCGCTGCGCAGTCTTTTCGTCCACTGTACGCGCCAGCCTCCGTGACTGATCCGCCGTCAGCAGCTTCAACTGTGTGGTCAGGCGGAGAAGATCTTTGTACGTAGGGATCAGCTCAATCGTTTCTGCGGAAAAACGCATATCCAGGGTATTGACCAACTCGAGCGCCGGATGCTCAGCATGCAATTTAAAGGGTTCGGGCCCGCTCATGGTTTTTATTATAACTCTCAAAAATAGTTTCAGTGGTTAGCGTAAACCGGGTTACAATGTAACCAGTCATGGCAACTACAATGGTTAGTCCGGCGAAACAAAAAAGCGGCCTCGACGTGCGTGTGTTGCTCGCGTTTGCGGCCATTTACGTTCTTTGGGGATCGACGTACCTGGCGATTCGTATTGCGGTGCAGCAGGTGCCGCCACTGTTTGCCGCGGGCGTGCGCTTCTTTTTGGCCGGCACCCTGCTCTACGCCGTGATGCGCTTTTGCGGGCGACCCCGTCCAGCGGGTAAAGAGTGGGGCAGTCTGGTGGTGATCGGGTTGCTGATGTTCGTGGTCACGTATGGGGCCGTGTTCTGGGCAGAGCAGTACGTGCCTTCCGGCTTCACCTCCGTGCTCGAGGCAACGCTGCCGCTCATCACTATCGGGCTCGAGGTCTTTGTATTTCGCCAACAGCGTTTCCGCTGGAGTCTCCTGGTCTCGATCGCGGTTGGTTTCGCCGGGGTTCTCCTGCTGCTGTTGCACAATGCCCAGCATGTAGCTGTCCTGCCCTGTGTCGCCATCCTGGGTGGAGGAACAGCATGGTCGCTGGGGGCCGTGCTCACGCGGGCTCTGCCGCTGCCTAAGTCGAAGGGAATCACCGCAGGGGCGGAGATGCTGTTTGGCGGTGCGATCCTGCTCGTTCTCTCAGCATTGAAGGGAGAAATGCACCCCTTCCCGCACCTTTCCGCCAAGGCCGTGGGCGCTCTACTTTACCTGGTGGTTGCCGGCTCGCTGGTGGGCTTCAGCGCCTTTGTGTGGCTGCTCGGCCGCATGCCCGCCACGCGCGTTGCCAGCCATGCCTATATCAATCCCGTCGTCGCCGTGGCCCTGGGCTACTTCTTCGCCGGAGAAGTGGTAACAGCACGGATGCTTTTGGGCACCGCGCTGATTGTGGCCAGTGTCGCGCTTATTCTCATCAAAGACAAAGCTGATGTGCCTGAGGCCGACGCTGAACTGGAAGAGGTCGCTTAGAGCGGTTTAACAATTACTGTGGCCCGACAAAGGCCGCGAGGAGCGGTTTTCCTTGTGAGAAAACCACGAAAGGTCCTTTGCTTCGGTCTACACCAATTGCTAAACCGCTTAGTCCAATTCAATTTCGTCGATGTAGCACCACCGCCAGTCTTCCCCGGGTTCGATCGACCGCATGATCGGATGGCCTTCCTGGTGGAAGTGAGCTGTGGCATGACGATTCTTGGATGAATCGCAGCAGCCGACCTTGCCGCACTCCAGGCACATCCGCAGGTGAACCCAGCGGTCTCCTATTTTGAGACATTCCTCACAGCCCTTGGTGCGCGGCTTCACCTTCTTTACATGATCTTTTATGTGGGGACACACTGATGCGCTCATGGAATCCTCTTTTCAATTCGATGTTGTCACTACCGGCAATTCGATGAAGCTTGCCTGCCCGGGTGCGTGATAAATACGCTGCGTGGCCTTTTGATAATCTGCCGGCTTGGCCCAGAAGATGTTAGCAACAAATGTCTGCGGGTTCCGGTCATACAAAGGAAACCAGCTGGACTGTACCTGCACCATGATGCGATGCCCGGGAAGGAAGACATGGTTTGCTGTCGGAAGCGGGTAACGATAGAGCAGGGGTTGGTTGGCGGCAAGGGGTTTCGCCTGCTGCACACTCTCACGATAGCGCCCGCGAAAGATGTCCGCGGAGATCATCAGTTGATATCCACCTAAGCCCGGCTGGCCGGCAACTTCGTCGGGGTAGACATCGATTAGCTTGACTACCCAGTCGGAGTCTGTGCCGCTGGTAGAAGCAACCAGGTTGGCGATCGGTTGTCCACTGATCTTCATGGGCGCGGTCAACGTATCCGAGACAAAGACCTCCACGTCCGGACGTCCCGATTGCTCCCGCTGGTCGTCCACCAACCATTCCGACCAGGTCATGCCGGCGGAGTATCCCATGGGCTGGATGGGCCGCGCGCGATAAGGTACGGGTTTCGCCGGGTCGGAGATGTATTCGTCGAAGGCCGCGCCGCCGGATTGCGGAGCGGTGAAGCTGAGTTTCTCGCCTGCCGTTAGATAGAGTGGCTTAGTTTGAATCGCACAGCCGCTCGCGCACCCCGCCGGCCAGGATGGTAAGCGTTGCCAGTGGTCAGTCCCGGTGTCGAATGCAGTAACGGAGGCATGTTGCTTCTTTGGGCGTTTCATCCTTGAGATAACGGTCGAGGAACGGCCGAAGAATCTGCTGCCGGAAATAGAGTCCCGTATCGCTTTGAAATTCAAGGCGCCGAGGGTGCTGGCGTCTTCGATTTCCTGCCCATGATGCCAGGGGCCTATCACCAGAAATACCTTATCGTTATCCGTATCCTTGGGCTTGAGAGCCTTGTAAACGGCCATGGCGCCATAGATGTCTTCCTGATCCCACAAGCTGTGCTACCAGCATGATAGGGACTTTGAGCGGTTGGCCGGCCAGGATCTTGTCCATTGCCTGGTCGCTCCAGAAACGATCGTAAGCTCGGATGCGCCAGAACTTTGCGCCAGAACCCAACCTGTTCCAGGCCATGGCGGCGTCCGAGTTCACCGGCGGATCCTGCCTGCATGAACGTGTCGTAGTCATCCAGGTTCGCCGCTCCACCACTTGCTTTGCCATCGCGCGTCGCCTCCTGGTTATAGATGTAGGGCAGATTCTGTTCGCGGAAGGCGCCGTTGTGGAACCAGTCGTCACCCATCCAGCCATCGACCATGGGATTCATAGGCACGGCGACCTTCAGAGCCGGGTGAGGATTGACCAGCGCGGTTAAGGACAGGAACCCGTCATAGGAAATACCGAGGATGCCGACCTTGCCATTGCTCTCGGGAATATTCTTCACCAGCCAGTCGATGGTGTCGTAAGTATCAGTCGAGTGGTCGACCGGGGTTGGATTCTGCGGACCATGAAAAGGGCGGTTCATGACGTAGTCGCCCTCAGAGTGATACTTGCCGCGCACGTCCTGAATTACGCGGATATAGCCGCCCTCGACGATCACCTCGGTGGCATTGTCGTAGCCCTGGAGCGTTGGCCCGAGGTGGGCGCTGACTTCATGGGTAGTGAGGGCGTCCGCATCGTAAGGCGTGCGCGTTAGCAGGATGGGCGCGCCTTTAGCTCCGTCCGGCACCAGGATGACGGTGTGCAACCGAACCCCGTCGCGCATGGGGATCATCACCTCGCGACGGACATATTCGAAGCTGTCCACCGCGGGCTTCAGTTCGGCGGGTGTTTCACTGGGAAAATCGGGATATTTGGCGGGCGGTTGAGCAGTCTGCGCATACGCTGCTCCGGCTAATAGCAACGCGCCCAACAGCACGAGCGCCTTCCGCACAGACGCGGGCTGAATCTGGTCCATCAAAGTCTTGCGCATGGTTTGTCAAATCCCTCTTACGGTGTCAACTTTGGCCGTTGCCGCGCGTGGGCCACCAGGGGCCGTCGATAGAAACAGGTGGAATGCAATCGGAGAGTATCACTTTTGAACTTTGGCAGCGGCTTCCGCTTGCGCGAGCATGCGATCGCGCGAATGGCCGTTGATGATCACGGCATTATTTTCTTTGTATTGTGAATGTCCTCGATGGGACTCGCCGCCAGCAGAACCAAGTCGGCGAGACCACCAGCCTTTATGGGTGACAGGCTACAGTGTGATCCGGCCAGCCCCGGACTTTTAGACCGGGGAAGCGGGTTTTCAAACCAGCGAGAACGCTTTATCTTGCAACGACCGGGCTAAAAGCCCCTGAAGTACGTCTTTCTTTCCCTGAAGGTGACGGGCTTTAAGAGTGTGCGTGAGAACCCGGGATTTAGAAATTTAGTCCCGCAGGGACGGTTGAACTTGTTGAACTTAGCCCAGGACTAGTGAAGTGGGTTAAGCTCAGGCGTCCCTACGGGACTGAACTTGGAAATGGAGTTCTCACGCACCCGCGTAAAGCCAGCCTCGACAAGGTTGGCCATTTCGTCATGAGGACGGAAGCCGGGAATGATCCAAACGCAGAAATCCGTTAGGAGATGGCGGTTACACCGCACGTGGCACATTTATCGGGGTGGGCCCCGCCTGAACGATCTCCGGGCGCAGGACAATAAAACAGGCTGTTGAAGCTCTAGGAAGGCTGGTTAGTACCGGCGCAGTAGCCGCGAGCCTAGCTCACGGTTGGCCCGTTGCAGCTTCCCTTCAAACAGTATGCCGATGGAGAAGGGTCCGATGATGAGGCCCATAATACAAAACCAAGAACCAATTGAGTTCCACATGACAGCTGCTCCTTGCACATCCACGACGAACGGCGATAACGAATTTATCGACGATCCCATGAAAATAAGGGTCGGGGAATAGCAAGAAAGGTGCACTTACTTGTCGCGGGCGCGCACCTTAAACCAAATTGGGGATCCGCGAAAGCCGAAGGCTGCACGAATCTGGTTCTCCAGGAACCGCTGAAAGGCAAAGTGCAATTTAACCTGCCGATTCGTAAATAGGATGAACGTTGGCGGGGCTACGGCAGCCTGCGTCATATAGAAGATCCGCATCTTGTTGGCGGCCGGTACGGTGGCTCGTTGGAAGTCAATCTTTTCCAGGAAGCGGTTCATCTGCCCGGTGGAGACGCGCTTGCGCCGTTCGGCCGCCACCTCTTTCACCAGCTTGAGCACGGTGTGAATGTTCTTGCCTTCGGCTGCGGAGATAAACACCACCGGGGCATAGGCCAGATACTTGAGCACCTTGCGCAACTGCTCCTCGAAGATCTCCTTGTCAGCCGGCGGCTTGCCGTCGGTCCGGCCCGTGGTCACCAGGTCCCATTTGTTGACTACCAGGATCACCGAACGGCCGCTCTCATGCGCATAACCGCCGATGGTGGCGTCGGAGGAAGTAACGCCTTCGGTGGCGTCGATCACCAGCAGGGCGACGTCGGCCGCCTCCAGGTGACGGCGTGCCATGACGACTGAGAGTTTCTCCGCCATCATCCTGGTTTTGCCCTTGCGCCGGATCCCGGCGGTGTCCACAAATCGCAGCAGGCCGCCGTCGTATTCCATCACTTCGTCCACCGCGTCACGGGTCGTCCCCGGAATGGGCGAAACGATCGCCCGCGAAGAGCCGGTGAGGACATTCAGCAGCGTGCTCTTGCCGACGTTGGGCCGGCCGATGATGGCAATCGAGGTTTCGTGCTGCTGAAACTCGCCATGGGTCCGGTGCCGTGACTCGCCTTCCTCCTCCACCTCTGGTTCTGCCTGGATGGGTTCGGCGGCCACGCTTTCCATTTTGGGAAAGGTGGCGAAGACATGATCGAGAAGCTCGCCCATGCCGATTCCGTGTTCGGCGGAGATAGGGAGTATTTCGCGAATCCCCAGCCGGCGGTACTCGGCGGTTTGTTCTTCCATCTTCTCGGTGTCGATCTTGTTGACCGCGAGCAGCAGAGGCTTGCCACCGCGCATCAGCAGGCGCGCAAGGTCATAGTCGGGAGCAGCCAGGGGAGTGCGCCCATCGACCACCATCACGATGGAGTCGGCCTCATCGAGTGCCACCCGGGCCTGGCGAAAGATTTCCGACGGAATCAGCTCGGGTTCGTCGGGAAGGATACCGCCGGTATCCACCACCCGGGCATGCTGGCCAGACCACTCGATCTCGCCGTAAATCCGGTCACGGGTGATGCCCGGCTCATCGCCCACGATCGAGCGTCGTGAGCTGGTGAGGCGGTTGAAAAGTGTGGACTTGCCTACATTGGGGCGGCCGACGATGGCCAGGACCGGCCACGAGGAAGTGTCCACCACCACCTCGCGCCGGATCACCGGTGGCAGGGCATGCGGATCGGATGGTCATCGCTCGGCCCACTGGTCGATGCGGCCCATTGGCCCCTGGCTCTGCACCGGACGTTTGCGGATCTTTCCTAAGCGCGCCGCCGCGCTGGCTTCAGCGGCGGCCTTTGCCGCTACTCCTCGCTTGACCTCAGCCCGCGAGTGCTGGCCGCGGGTGGCAGGCGTGGCCCGGCGGGCAGCTTTCGCCACCGCCGCGCGCTTTCCACCCAGGGAATGCGGCTTGGGCTTTCTGGCTTTGGTTCCTTTTACCGGCTTCATGGTCTCTTTTAGTCTTTCATACAACCGCAATTCGACCGTATAGACTAAAGTTTCACCGGCCTTGCCCCTTGTCGACCGCTACCATTTCCGCTCAGCCTCTGCCTTCGCTGCATGATTTCTTCTCCCCCGGAGGAATGCTGTCGCGTTCCTCACTACCGTACGAGTTTCGGCGTGGGCAGCTGGAGATGGCTCGGGCAGTGGAACGCAGCATGCAGGAAGGCAAACACCTGATCGTCGAAGCCGGCACGGGGACAGGCAAGACGCTGGCCTACCTTCTGCCGGCGCTGCGCACCGGGCAACGCGTCATTATTTCGACCGGTACCAAGAATCTTCAGGAACAGCTGTTTTTCCGCGACGTGCCCTTCCTGGAGTCGTTGCTGGGACCGCTTCGCGTTTGCTACATGAAGGGCCGGGCGAACTACCTCTGTCGTCATAAGCTTTACGCCCTGCGCGAGCAGCCAATTCTGAATGGCCTGGAAGAGATCGACCAGTTCCAACAGATCGCGGTCTGGGAAAAGACCACCACGACCGGGGACCGGGTGGAGATCGACGCGCTCCCGGAGTCGAGCCAGGTGTGGTCGAAGCTGGATGCGCGGAGCGAGGCCTGCCTGGGGCAAAGCTGTCCCGATTATGAACGGTGCTTCATCACCGAGATGCGCAGGCGGGCGCTCGAAAGCGATGTCATTATCGTCAATCACCATCTCTTTTTTGCCGACTTGGCGATTAAGCAACAGGCTAAGGCCGCTCCTGACGCGGGGGTGCTGCCGGAAGCGGCGGCAGTGATCTTCGACGAGGCGCACGAGCTCGAAGATATAGCGTCGAGTTATTTCGGCATCAGCCTTAGCAATGTGCGGGTAGAAGAGCTGGTGCGGGATGTGGAAACAGTGCTGCGCGCCCGGCAGGCCCACTCCACCGCACTCAAGGGCTGCGGAGACACTCTGCGCGAGCGGACGCGGATGTTCTTTGGCGCGCTCCCCAAGGCCGGCGGTTTCCAGGCAGAGGGCCGCATGCCCTTCGAACAGCGGGAGCAGTTCCTGGAAGAGCACGGCGACCTTTACTTGGCGGTGACCAACGCGCTGCACCGGATGGAGGGTGAGCTGGAGAGGCTGCGCGGCGTGGAAGAGTCGCTGGGGTTGAAGAAGCGGGTGGCCGACATTCGCGAGCACCTGCGCTTTCTGATGGAGGCGGAAAGCGTCAACACCGTCTTCTGGATCGAGCGTAGAGGCGGATCAGCCTTGCGCCAGGGAGTGCGGAATACTTATTTGCAAGCCACGCCCATCGATGTCTCCGAGTTGCTTTCTGAGCTGCTCTTTGAGCAGTACCCGAGCGTGATTCTCACTTCTGCGACGCTCACCGTCCAGGGTGGTTTTGCGCACCTGAGAAAGCGCCTTGGTTTGCGCGATGCGCGCGAGCTGATCGTGCCTTCCCACTTCCGCTATGAGGAGCAGGCGCTACTCTACCTGCCGCCCGGGATGCCTGACCCCCGAGAGCCAACGTTTGGCGCACAGGCGGCGCGCACCATCCGTCGTGTGCTGGATATCACGCGTGGCCGGGCTTTCTGTCTGTTTACCAGCTATCAGCAGATGCGCGATCTGTATGAGCGCCTGCTGCCGGAGTTGGATTATCCTTGCCTGCTGCAGGGCACGGCGCCCCGCAAAGCGCTGCTGGAGGAATTTCGCAACACAGAAAACGCAGTGCTCTTCGGAACCTCTTCGTTCTGGCAGGGGGTGGATGTGCAAGGGGAAGCCTTGAGCTGTGTGATTGTCGACCGGCTGCCGTTCTCTGTGCCCACGGATCCTGTGGTTTCGGCGCGCATGCGCGCGGTGGCAGCCAGCGGAGCCAATCCTTTTTTCGATTACCAGGTGCCGGCGGCGGTGATCACTTTGAAGCAGGGCTTCGGGCGGTTAATCCGCTCCCTCGAAGATCGAGGCGTGTTGGTGCTGCTCGATCCCAGGATCGAGCGGCAACGGTACGGAAAGGTTTTTCTGGAGAGCCTTCCGCCCTACCATCTGACCCGCGACATTATGGAAGTGGAACGCTTCTTCGGGGGAGGCTGAAGAAACCGCAGATCTCTCCACTCCGCTACGCTTCGGTCGAGATGCCAACTCTTCTTGGGCAACAAATTTGTCATCTCGACCGGAGCGTAGCGGAGTGGAGAGATCTGCAGTTTCGCTGGAGTGGTGTCTAATCCAGATGGGTCAAGATTTCCCTTATAACGGGACCGACGGTGAAAAACCAGCGAGATGTGGGGCACCCGTCGTCTGGTGATCAATTGGAGCATATCTTCCTATGAAAGGCGCAATGTCCCGTAACCTCTACCTGCTGGCCGCCTCGCTGCTGCTGTTTTCCCTGGTTTCCTGCGGCATGAGCCTAGTGCCCAACTCCCTCCAGCCTGGCCTACCCGTGAACGGCTCCTTGTGGAAGACGATCGGGCTGGTTTTCCTGCTCATGGCCCTGCTCTCTACCCTTGCCGGGATATTGACCACCATGTTCGAGCAGGTGGAGCGCAGGAGCGAGGAACGCATGCGCCGGGAACTGCAGGAAGGGCTGGCCCGGCTGACCCGCAACAAGGGTCGCAAGTGAACCAGCTACAATCAGTTGGGTAGAGGGCAACACAGGCCATGTACGAAGTCACCGTCGAATCGGGATTCTCCTCCGGACATTACCTGCGCAACTATCGCGGCAAGTGCGAGAATCCTCATGGTCACAACTACAAGGTTCGTCTGACGCTACGGGGCAGGGAATTGGACGCAACCGGACTGTTGCTCGACTTCAAGCTGCTGAAGCAGGTGATGCGTCCGGTCATCGACCGCATTGATCATCAAATGCTCAATGATCTCGAGCCTTTCATCGAGCTCAACCCGTCGGCTGAAAACCTGGCGCGGTACTTTTACGACGAGACCAATCGCCAACTCAGTGAGATGACCGGCGGCCGGGTGGTCGTCAAGGACTGCACCATCTGGGAGACGGACGCGACCACGGCCACGTATTACGAGTAGTTGCGACTCTAGTTCGTGGCCGCGGCCCCGTGAAGGTACTTGTCGAAAGGGATCTCGAAATAAAAAAGCTCTTTGCCCTCGGCATTGCGCAGGGTGCGCAGGTTGAGCTTCCCTCCCGCCAGGGGATTAGCCAATCCCTCCACATCGTAAAAGAGAAAACCGGCCCGTGTAGTGTGCGGCTCAACCGCAACCGCCGAGTACTCAAAGGTATGAAAATCGTCCTCGACATCTTTGTTCTTGGTGCCGGACTTGTTGCCAATACGCGGCAGGGGCCCCGGCAGCTTGTAACCGCCGTCGGGGCGCTTCACCCCGATGCGGCGCTCCACTTCTTCTGGCTCCGCAGCCGGTATCTTATCGCCCGCGGCAGTAATGAAGTTGATGCGCGCATCGATCAGAGAGATAGGCTTGTCTCCGTTATTGGTAACAATGATGCGGATAGGCATAAAACCGTATTGCAGATATTTGAAGCGAAAGATCGAGGCTTTTTCCTGTGTATTGTAGGGCTCGGCCGCGATCGCGACCTGCTCGGCAGGATGCAGATCAAATGCCGGATAGCTGGTCGCTACCCCTGCGGGGGGCGGCGCATGATCGGCGGCATGGGCCCGGAACAGCAACAGCGGACACAAAAGCGCAGCGATCACCCATACAACGAAAACCAATCGGCGAAGCATTCCCGCATTCGATTATGAGCTTTCGTGCTGTTGCGAGTAAAGAGGGCTAGCCGGCCATGCCGCTCATCATCTACACCTTCGCGTTGCTCCTGGTGCTAGTGCTTGGCCTGCCGTATTGGCTGCTGGCCATGGCCACCAACGGCAAGTACCGCGAGGGTTTGAGCGAGCGCCTGGGCTGGGTACCCGATCGGCTACGGGAAGGGGACGCCCGGCAGACCATCTGGGTGCATGCGGTGTCAGTGGGAGAGGTGCTGGCGGCGAGCCGCCTGGTGAACGAACTGAGCGCCTGCGCCCCGCAATACCGGGTGCTGCTCTCGACCACAACCCGCACCGGGCAGAGATTAGCCCGGGAACGCACCGGCGCCACCCACACGTTCTACTTTCCCCTGGATTTTCCCTGGATTGTCCGCCGCTACCTGAGAACGCTGGATCCCGTGCTGCTGGTGCTGGTTGAGACCGAGCTTTGGCCCAATCTGCTGACTGCGTGCCGCAAGGCGGCGATTCCCGTCGCCGTCGTAAACGGACGGATTTCCGACCGCTCCCTGCCGCGTTATATGCGGTTGCGCGGCTTATGGAAACAAATCCTGTCGGGGATCTCCATCGTTCTGGCCCAGAGCGAAGAGGACGTGAAGCGGTTGAAGGCGATTGGTGCACCGGCGGGCCGGGTCTCTTTCGCCGGGAATCTCAAGTTCGATGTCAGGAGCGCCGAGCCAGCCGCGATCACCACGAGCCTGCGAGAGAAGCTGCCCAGTGGAACCCGCGTTCTGGTGTGCGGCAGCACGCTTGAGGGCGAAGAAGAGATTTTGCTTGATGCTTTTCAGCAGTTGCAGAAAACTATCGCCAACTGCGTCATGATTCTTGCCCCGCGCCATCCGGAGCGGTTCGGGCGCGTGGCCCAGCTATTGAAGAACCGCGGTATACAGTGGGTGCGCCGTTCCAACTGGATGAAACGCCCGGCAAAGATAAAGCCGGGCACCGTGGTGCTGTTGGACTCAATCGGCGAGCTGGGGTCAGTGTATGCGCTGGCCTCGGTCGCATTTGTGGGTGGGAGCCTGGTTCCGGCGGGTGGACATAATCCATTGGAACCGGCGCAATTCGCCGTACCCGTGGTGATGGGCACCCATTACGCCAACTTCCGCGCCATCATTGATACCCTGCTCCAGGCCGAAGCTCTGAAATTGGCAACCACGGAAACACTGGTGCCAATGTTCGAAAATCTGCTTACCGATGATGAGGCCGCGAACACGCTTGGGGTGCGTGCGCTCGAGGTCTTCCATCATCAGTCGGGCGCAACCGGGCGCGCCGTCACCGCTCTGCTCGGCTTGTTGCCAACCGCATGACCCCGCTATTGCTGGCCCCGCTGGAGTTGGTATATGGATCGCTGGTCCGGGCCAGGAATGCGCGCTTTGACCGCACCCCCGCGCTGCGGCTGCGCTGGCCGGTGGTCAGCATCGGCAACCTCTCTGTGGGCGGCGCGGGCAAGACCCCGCTGGTGATTTGCCTGGCGCGGTTGCTGCAGCGGGAGGGCTGGGGTCCCGATGTCTTATCCCGCGGCTACGGGCGATCGCGGCAGACCGCAGAGCGCGTCGATGCCGCCGGGAGCGCGGAGCGATTTGGAGATGAACCACTGCTGATCGCGCGATCGACAGCGGTGCCGGTTTACGTCGGGGCCAGCCGCTACGAGGCCGGCTTGCTGGCGGAAAGCGAAAGCAAAGCTGCGGGCGTCCATCTGCTGGATGACGGATTTCAGCACCGTCAACTGGCGCGTGATCTGGACATCGTGGTGATGCACCGCAGCGACCTGCAGCAGCGGCTGCTGCCGGCGGGAAGGTTGCGTGAACCGTTGGCTTCGCTGCGGCGTGCCGGCGTAATCGTCCTTCGCCAGGAAGATGCGGAGCTCGAATCCACGCTCCGGGCGTACGTGAGCACGGAATGCAGTTTCTGGCGCGTGCGGCGCACGCTGGCGCTCAACAGCCCTACGAAGCGGGCAATAGCCTTTTGCGCCATCGCGCGGCCGAACGAATTTTTCTCGAGCCTGGCAGCGGCCGGAGCCGAGGTGGTGGAGTGTGTGCGCTTTCGCGACCACCACCGCTACACCATGGCCGATGTCGATCGCCTGGCAACGCTCGGCCGGCGTCTTGGCTGCGATGCGTTTGTCATCACGTCCAAGGATGAGATAAAACTCGACGCTGCGATGCGGTCGCGTCTGAATGCGGTGGCGCCCGTGCATACGGCAGCCCTTACGGTGGAATTGGAAGACGAAGAGGCGGTCCTCGGCCGTATGAGAAAATCACTCATTGTTACAGCACGATGAGCAAACCCGCGTCCTGATTGTGCGGCTGGGCGCGATGGGCGACATTCTGCATGCCCTGCCGGCGGTTGCCGCTCTACGGCAGGCCCACCCAAAGTGGTACCTGGGTTGGGCAGTGGAGCCTCGCTGGCTTCCTCTTCTCCGTGCAGACGATGGCCAGATGCCCTTGGTGAATCGCACCCACATAGTAAAGGCTAAGGAATGGGCTCGCTCTCCGCTGCGGGTGGAGACCTGGCGGGAGATCAGCGACCTGCGCCACTCACTCCGAGCCGAACGCTACGATATTTGCATCGATCTGCAGGGCGCAGTCCGTTCCGCCCTGGCAGGACGCCTTTCGGGAGCTTCGCGCATGATTGGAGAAAGCGATCCCCGCGAATGGCCTGCGCGATGGCTTTTTGGCGAGCGGGTTCGCACCCGGGGCGTGCACGTAATCGAACAGGCGGTGGAAGTTTGTGCAGCGGCTGCAGGTGAACCGCTGTCGCCCGTCCTTCCCCTGCTCCCGGTGAACTGCGAGGCGGAAACCTGGGCCGATGGCGTGCTGAACGATGTGGGCCTCCGGCCAGTGGTTCTGCTAAGTCCGGGTGCGGGGTGGGGCGCGAAGCGCTGGCCTGCGGAGCGCTATGGAGTGGTGGCGAGGGATCTGCATCAGCGGGGCTGTCTGGTGCTGGTGAATGCCGGCCCCGAGGAGCGGGCGATCGCTGCCGAGGTGGTGCGTGCCAGTGGCGATGTTGCGCACGCGCCTGAGTTTACTCTGGAGCGGCTGATCGCTCTTACCCGCCGGGTCTGTCTGGTCATCGCCGGGGATACAGGACCCCTGCATCTGGCCTGCGCGCTGGGTAAGCCCGTAGTCGGCATCTATGGCCCCACTGACCCAAAGCGCAACGGTCCTTTTGGGGTGCCCTTCCGGGTGCTGCGACACCCTGAAAGCAAACGCGACCATACCCGGCACGTCGGAGCCGGAAGCTGGCCTGTTGACGATCACTCCGCAGCAAGTGGTGGAAGCAGCAAACGAACTACTGGGGGAGAAGCAATTGAGGACCGGAACCTTTCCCAGCCGCACATCATGGGTGCCCCACATCTCGCTCGTTTTTCGCGAGATGTGGGATTCCACTGCCCTCTATCGGCGGTTTCTGGGCCCGTCACACAAAAGGTTGAGGTTCGTGGTATCCCATATCTCGCGAAAAACGAGCGAGATATGGGGCACCCGTCATCAGTTGCAGGGACAGGCGCGGGAGAGCAATGCTGAGTAGCTGGATCAAAGTGGCGCGGCGGATCCGCGTGCCGGCAGGCTTTCTCTTCGCCGCATTTTACTTATGGCGGGCCCGGCCGAGCGCAGCCTCGCTGGCCTGGAGCCTGCTGCTGGTAATACCCGGGCTGCTCTTGCGCGCCTATGCCTCGGGCTACGTAAAGAAGAATGCCGAGCTGACCGTGACTGGCCCCTACGCGTACACCCGCAATCCTCTCTACCTGGGCTCCATGCTGATGGCGTTCGGCTTTGCCGCCGCTTCGCGCAGCCTTTGGATTACTCTGCTGCTGGCGGTGCTCTTCGCCCTCATCTATGCGCCTACCATTTATGGGGAAGAACAGTTTCTCCGCTCCACCTTTCCCGCCTTTGAGAGCTACGCCCAACGCGTACCCCGTTTGCTGCCACGGCTGACGCCGGCGAAGATCCCGGGAGACGGTAGCTTCTCCGGTACCCTCTATCGTCAGCACCGCGAGTACAATTCACTTTTGGGTGCCTGTGCCGTTTACGTTGTGTTGGTGGCTACTCTGTGGCTCCGCCATTGATTCGTTGGAGTGGTTGACGGTGAGTAGGTATCCCAGATTTATCGTGCGGTTGGCATGTTTTTGGGCGCTGGCCGGCATAGCCCAGGCGCCTCCTCCGTTGCTGCCCCCAGCTGCAAATTTCTCCTTCCCAGCCAAACAGACGCTCACCTATGCGGTCGATTGGCGTGTCTTCCCTGCGGGCACGGCGACCTTTCACCTGGAGCAGGCGGGTAACATGCAGCACGTGGTTGCCACCGGTGAGTCGATCGGCGCGGTTAACCTGCTCTTTCGGGTCAATGATCGTTTCGAGTCTTACTTCAATCGCACCACCGGCTGCTCCTCCAGCTTTGCCAGGCAACTCCAGGAGGGCAGACGCCAGTTCACCAGCACCCTGCGGTTTCTCGACGGCAAGCAGATACTGGACGAAAAGAATTTAGTGACCGGGACCAGCAAATCGCAGCAGGCGTCAATCCCACCCTGCGTCACTGACCTGATGTCCGCTATCTTCTATGGCGGCTCGCAACCGCTGCAGCCGGGAGGGAGTTTCCACATGCCGCTGGCCGATGCCATGCGCGTAGTGGATGTGACTATGAAGGCCGAGGCTCGGGAGCAGGTGGTGACTCTGGCGGGAACGTTTCAAACCATCCGGGTGCAACCCGTAGCCGATGCTGGGGTGGTTAAGAATCGAGGCAACATCTGGATCTGGTACACAGACGACGACCGTCACATGCCGGTACAGATGCGCGCCCGGTTGTTCTGGGGAACGATCACCATGCGCCTGGTAAGTTCGGCGGCCAAGTAGCAGCCTGCTATTGAATTCGGTATCGCTCGCGCATCAACCGCTGCAGTCTTGGTTTGTAAATGATGTTGTAGGCCAGCTCTTTGTCAGGAAACATGGCCAATGCCGCCCGTTTGCTGTCGGCCACCAATTCCGCGGCTTGATCAACCGTAAGGCTCCCATCCTGGCTGATCACGGACATCACCATGTCCATCATCATCTGCAGGCGGCGGATCTTACGCTGCTCCTCCATCTTTTCCTGGGGGGACTGGGCGGTAGGTGGCGAACTGAGCGGGTGGCAGGAAGATTCGTCGTTGCGATCGGATTCGCTTGACCCCATTTGGAAAACCCTTCCCTCCGAAGTTTACTCTCCTTGCTTTGTTGCGAATCCTATACCGGAACCGGCGGCAGGGAAATACAAAAAAGGTTTGGTTACCTTGCAGCCAGAGGCTCTCCGCTCACCGAGTTTCCATCGAGATAGAAGGAAGTGGCCCCCATGGCGTCGGTGCGGAAGGTTCGGATGTGGTCGTCCTGGAGGCGGTGAAGGATTTCCATTTTGGGATGACCGTAGGGATTGTGATGGGCGACCGAGATGATGGCGTACTTGGGCGCCACCGCAGCCAGGAAGCGGGGCGTGGTCGACGTCTTGCTGCCGTGGTGCCCAACCTTGAGCAGGTCGGAGTGGAGCTCTTCGGAAAGCATCTGCCGCTCTGTGGCCGCCTGGGCGTCTCCCTCCAGCAGCACCGAGGTTTTTCCGTAGACCACATGGAGCACCAGTGAATCGTCATTGCTGGCGGCGGCGCCCGGCGTGTACTCGGCAGACGGTGCAAGCACTTCGACCTGCGCGCCACCGAAGCCAAAGCTGCTGCCGGCGGCCATCGCTTCGACCGGGATGTCGAGCCGCCGGGCTTCCGCCAGGAGAGCCTCATAGGCTGGGATCTCCGGATTGGTGCCCACCCACAGCACTTTGGGACGAAAATTGCGCAGGACAGAAAGCATTCCTCCCATGTGATCACTGTGCGCGTGGGTAAGAGCGACGGCATCGAGACGGCGTATATTGCGCGACCAAAGCACCGGGGAAACCACATCTTCGCCGATTTCAAAGTTGGCGTTGGGCGCCTGGGCAGCCCCTCCGGTGGGGCCGCCAGCGTCGATGAGCAGGGTTTTTCCCTGGGGGAAGACCAGCAGCAGCGAGTCCCCCTGGCCAACGTCGATAGCCGTCACCTCCAACACGCCGGGGTGGTAAGCCAACGCCCGGGGGTAAAAGACAAGCGCCGCGGAACAGGCCAGTGCAGCGATGGGGCCCACCACAGGGAAGCGGCTATTGCGCGCTCCCCAAACCGCCAGGCCGATGAGCAGAATGCCGCCAACGATAGCCAGCGCGCCAGGGCTGGAGATACGAATGTCGCCTGCGCCCATGCCACTGAACAGGCGCACGATTCCGCTGATCGCGTGCAGCAGAGCCGCAGTCACGGCTGCGGGCGCGACGGCCAGCGAAGGCCAGATTAATAGACTGGCGAAGGTGATCAGCGCGGAGGGCAGCGCCAGGCCAATCAGGGGCACCACCAGCAGATTCACGGGTAAGCCGAGCGCGGTAATGCGATGGAAATAGATGGCCATGGGGAGAGACATAGCCAACTCGATGAGCGCCGAGACCAGGAGCAATTCGCAAATGCGCAGAACGAGACGGACAAAGGCCGGGGGCAGGGCGTAGGCCATCCAGCGCCCAAGAAACGGTTGCAGATGACTGGCGATCAGCCGCATGGTGACGCGAAACTGCGCCAGCGGTGGAGGCAGCTCGGGGTCGATGACGATCAGGCCCAGGTTCCGCGCCGCCTGCAGGTAGGGTCCGAAAGTGTGCTCGGCCACAGGGATGGCAACCCCTGCCACGATCAGCACCGAGAGCAGTGTCATCTGAAAGCTGGCCCCCGACAGCGAGCGGGGGTCTAACGCGAGCAGGCAAAGGGCGGCAAAGCCGATCGCGTTCAGACTATTGCGTTCGCGGAAGATCAGGCGCGCGAGCAGGTAGAGGGTCACCATCCAGAACGACCGCTGCACTGGTTCGCCGAAGCCGGCCAGTAAAGCGTAGGCGAACGAGCAGACAATGGTCACGGCAGTAGACCAGGCGCGGGGTAGGTGCAGCCACGCAGCGAGAGCGAAAATGCAACCGGCGAAGATTGCCAGGTGCATCCCGGAGACCACCAGCAGATGAAAGGAGCCGGTTCGCTCAAAGCCCACGCGGGCCTGGTGATCAAGGTAGGTGCGGTCGCCAAGAATCATGGCGGCCAGCATGCCCGCATCGGCGTTACTAAGCAGCAGCCATCGCGGCAGGCGGGAGGTGGCGGAAGAATCCGCGAAGTCGATCAGGCGCTGGCTGCCCGACTGTTGCACGGAATGGAGCCAGCAGGGAAAGCCGCCGCGCCCGCGCGTTGGTGTCAGCGTGAGGGCCGAGGTTTTGAGCGAGCCTACCACCCCGATGCCCTGTTGCCGCAGCCACGCGGTAGCATCCCAAACCCCGGGGTCGAGATAACGCTCCGGCAAGTGCATGGAAATCTGGGCGCGGACCTGGTCGCCGCAGTGGATGGCAGGGAATGGTTGGTCCGCGGGGCCGTAGACGGTTGCGCGCAAGCCGCCGGTCACCGGGCGGCCATCCGCCGAAGCGACCCGCAAATCCAGACTCTCGCTCTGTTCCTCACGAGTAACGTTGCCGAAAGGCGAGGCGGATTGAGTGAGACGGATCGGTGTGGTGCGGGTGACGTCACCATAGACAGCGGTTGCGCCACCGGCATCTGCGATGAGGCTGAGTTGCGTCTGCGGATTGGGTGAGGGTTCGATTTCGCTCAGCAACAACCCCAATCCCATCCATGTGCAGGCGAGGGGTATGAGGGCGACCCTCGGCGCCTTCCTCGTAGCCACCAGCGCGAGCAGAGCCAGCAGCAAAATCACCGTGATGAGTATCGCAGGGGCTATCCATGTATCGGCTGCCAGCACGATGCCGGCGGAGAGCCAAAGAGCGGCATAGAGCGCAGGCGCAGTGGAAAAGGAGAGCCGTTCGAGGCCTTGTCTTCTCGCCACAGGTACTCCTGTCCCAGCAAGAATTTCGAGGAGTCAGCCCGCAGAGGCAGCCTCCGGATGGAGTATTCCCGCAAGGCTTCAACGACATTTGAGTCGTCCCTTCGGGACTCGTTTCACCTGAAGTTGATGGCTGAGAGTAGCCAATCATCCCACACCTATCCGGGATGACGACACATTAATTCCGCTTGAGAAAAGTAACTGTCTCCATGTGGAAAGTTTGCGGAAAAAGATCCAGCAGGTTCATCGTCTGCACGGAATATCCATACTGTAACAGTGACTGAAAATCTCTGGCCAGGGTTGCAGGGTCGCAGGAAACATACACGATTTCCGCAGCTGCCACGCTTGCCAGGTGAGAGCAGATCTCTTTGCCCAGCCCCGCCCGAGGCGGGTCCACCAGGATAAAGTCAGGTTTTGCTCGTGCCGGGCGCGCGTAAAAAATCGAGGGTGTTGGCGCGGACGATCCGGTATGTTTTTTTGGGCTAAATTTTTCTTCAGGTCGTCCGCTGAAAATCCTTCCGGCTCAACAGCAGTTACGTGTTCGAAGTTAAGCGCCTGTGCAAAAAGTCCGACACCTGAGTAGAGGTCCCATGCCCGGCTGCCCGATCGCTCGCCGATCGCCAACTGCAATAGTGCAGGCAGCAGAAAACGATTGATCTGAAAGAAGGCGCCCAGGCTTACCTGGTACGTTCTTCCGGAGACGGTGTAGGTGAGCGAGCGTTGCCCCCAGTGCATCATGCTTGAGTCTTGCTGCGAAAAGAGCCCGACACCCGTTAGTGCGGGGATCTGCATGCGCAGTTGTTCAGCGAATGCTTCCAGGGCGCGTTCGCGTACCCGCCGTGGCCTTTCGGGCCACAGGGACACCAGCAGCTGGTCCTGCTCGCCGTTGGTAAAGAACTCCACTTCATCGCATAGGCTCGCGAGGCCGGTATCTTTTGCAATGCGTGCGACCGCGGCAACCGCCTGATCGAGAAGAGGAGCGGCGATAGGGCAATGGGTTACCGGCAGAAGGTTGTGGGATGCTCGCTGGCGATAGCCGAGAGCGCCGCCGATCACATGCAGGCGGATGCGGTTGCGATAGCCCCAGGGCGGTCCGGCCAGACTCTCGATTTCGCCCGGCATAGGCAGATGCGCTCGTGCCAGCGTCTCTTTCAGAATGTCGAGCTTCATGTGCAGCTGGAATGTGGGGCTAGCGTGCTGGTACTGGCACCCACCGCAGCGGGGAACATATTCGCAGCCGGGTGCAACTCGCTCTGGAGATGGCTCGAGGATGGCCTCGAGTTCGCTTTTGGCGAAACTACGTCGGTCCGCCGCAATCGTGGCCTCCACCAATTCGCCGGGCAGAGTTCCGGGGACAAAGACCGTCTTGCCGGCAGGAATCCGCGCCAGTCCATCGCCGCCATAAATTGCTTTCTCGATCCGCAGCTTCATGCCTGGCTCATGTAGAACAGGCTGAGCCGCGGCAGGCTGAACTTTTCCAGCAGCCGCTTGTGCAGAAATTGCTGCTCTACCTGGCGGATCTGCATCGCCGGCATGCGGCTGCGGTAAGGAGCCAGTTCCGCAGTAGCCTGTTGACGCACCGCCAACAACTCGGCTTCCGGGGTAGTGGTGAGGATAATCGCGAAGAGCTTCTCTTCCAACACGGTGAGGGACTGCTCCAGCTCTTCGAGCTGGGGCAGCTTGCTTCTTACCTCGCCGGCGAGCGCCTGCAGACGATCGGCTATTTCAACCAGAGATGCGCCTTGAGGCGCGGCACGTAGCTGCTGCGCCGCCTCCTCCAGGTGGGCAGCGATTCGTTCCTGTTCGAAGCCTTGCTCCGCCGTGCTGGGCCGCGCCGGGGCAGCGCCGACGGCGGCTTCTTTCATCGCTTCCATGGCGGAGATAACTTCCTGCGCGCAGTAAGCCAGGCCGTTCACCCGGCGCACGCGAGCTTTGTTCTTACGCGCATCGTATTTGTCGAATGCAGCGTCTATGCCTTGCAGCACCGCGGAAAGCGGGATGCCCGCCTCGCGCCAGGTTTCGATCAGTGCCCAGTCGATGGTGGAAAGCAGAAGCAGCGATCCGCGGCGGCGTTGGAAGTGTTCTTCAATCTCGGTAAAGTAGTTGAAGTAATTTTGCACGACCGCGTCAGGCGTGCTTTCCGGCAGCTTCGCCGTGGCCGTGCTTTACCTTGGCCACGCGGTTGCGCTCATAAATCAGGCGCAGCCCGTCGAGCGTGAGCATTTCATCGATGGTCTTGATGAACTTGGAATCATCGACGATGAGACGCGCCAGCCCGCCGGTGGCAACAATCTTGGGGAGTGGGGGCGTTTCGGCCGATGCTGGAGTCCGGGCCCCGCGTCTCGTTCAATATGCGCTCCAGGATGCCATCCACCAGGCCGATGTAGCCGTAGTACAGGCCGCTCTGCATGTGGGCGATCGTGTTTGTGCCCACCACCTTGGCAGGCTTTTTCACGTCGACCCGAGACAACTTGGCGGCGCGAGAAAAGAGCGCCTCGGCTGAAATCGCGAGCCCCGGGGCAATCACGCCACCGACGTACTCGCCCTTGGACGTGATTACGTCAAAGGTGGTGGCCGTACCGAAATCAACCACCACGCACGGTCCACCATACTTTGCGAATGCCGCGACACCGTTCGCCAGGCGGTCAGCACCCAATTCGGCGGGGTTATCCACCAGAATGGGCATACCCGTCTTGATGCCGGGTTCCACCAGCATGGGCTTCAGGTTGAAATATCGCTCGCATACCTGGCGCAGCGTCGTTTCCAGCGGAGGAACTACCGATGCGATGATGACGCTGGAGACTTCAGTCGCTTCGATCTTCCTCATGGCGAAGAGGTTGAGCAGGAGTACTCCGTACTCATCGACCGTCTGGGCTCGAAGGGTGCTGATGCGCCAGTGGGTGACCAGCTCGTCAGAGGGCGGCCGGTAAAGGCCGAGCACGGTGTTGGTATTACCGACGTCGAGGGTGAGTAGCATTAGAGTGTTCCCTCATTCATCCCGGACGCCGCCGGAGTGTACGGTACGAAGGCCCTGGGGTGTGCGCACCCGAAGAAAGCCGCGCGCGTCAAGACCTGCGGTGACGCCGGAGTAGCCTCCTCCCTCGTCAACATGCACGTGCCTGCCGCGAATCCAGGTAGAAGCGCCTTCCAGGCGGCTGAGGATGTTCGTCGCCGCGCCGGCTGTCTCCGCACTGAGCGCTTGCGCTTCCCGGTACAGCGATTGTAGCAAAGCAATCAGCAGATCTTGCCGTGCCCATGTTCTTCCTGTTTCGCTGCGCAGGGAACTCGCGATGAGTCCCAACTCGCCGGGAAAGCTCTCCTGGTGCACGTTGATGCCGATGCCCACCACTGCATGGCGCACCCGCGTGACCTCAGCATTCAGCTCGGTGAGAATCCCGCAGAATTTTTTCTTGCCCAGGAGCAGATCGTTAGGCCAACGTATATCGGCCTCGAGGGAGGTGACTTGCCGGACCGCCTCACGTACCGCGAGACCCGCGGCCAGCGACAGCCAGAGTATGTCCGCGGGCGCGACCCGCGGGCGCAGCAGGATGCTGACGTAGAGACCGGCCCCGCTCGCTGAGTGCCAGCTATGTGCGCCCCGGCCGCGTCCTGCGGTTTGTTCGTCGGCCAGATAGACCATACCTTCCGGAGCACCCTCGTCGGCCTCACGCATGGCCAGCACATTGGTGGAGTGAATGGAAGGGAAGTAACGAATGTTGCCGGCGAAGGGCGTGCCGGCCAACGCCGTGTCCAAACCGGGCAGATCGTAAGCGTCTTCCTGGGAAGGATCAAGCAATAACGATTCCTTTTGCACCTGTAAAAAACCAGGATGCGCGGGCACAAACCCCAAAATGCAACGAAATGGGTTTGAAAATGATTTATAGCACTCCAGTAGCAGGGGCGGTTGGAAAGTGGGAAGCGCGGATGTTTCCCGGAGCACGCGATAATTTTATTAAGGGGCAAACCGAGCAATGACGACACAGACAGAAAAAGGACAGGCCTTCCGAACGCTCCACCACCGGAAGAACGCGTTCATCATTCCTAACCCGTGGGACATCGGCTCCGCGCGAATGCTGGCCCACCTCGGTTTCGAGGCGTTAGCCACCACCAGTGGGGGCTTTGCTTTCTCCATGGGCAAGCGGGACTATACGGTTGGCCGCGAGATGGTGATCGCGCATATTTCCGGGCTGGCTGCGGCCACCGATCTGCCCATCAGCGCCGATCTGGAGAACGGTTTTGGAGATGCGCCGGAAGCCGCCGCAGAAACGATCCGGCTGGCGGCCACCGCGGGAGCTGTCGGCGGGTCGATTGAAGATGCAACCGGACGCGGTGGAGATCCTATCTATGAACACTCCCTGGCGGCGGAACGAATCCGGGCGGCCGCCGAGATCGCGCGAGGCCTGGATTTTGACTTCACGCTCACTGCCCGTGCCGAGAATTACCTGCACGGCCGCGGCGACCTGAAAGACACTATCCGGCGGCTCCAGGCCTACCAGGAAGCCGGCGCAGATGTTCTCTATGCTCCGGGTCTCACCAGCAAGGAGGATATTGCCGCGGTGGTGAAGGCAGTTGACCGTCCGGTCAACGTCCTGGTGGGGATACCGGGGGTTCCGATGAACCTGGCGGAGCTCTCCGCGATTGGCGTCAGGCGCATTAGTCTGGGCAGCGGTCTTGCCCGCGCTGCCTACGGCTCCCTGGTGCGCGCCACCCAGGAGATGCGCGAACGCGGAACTTTTGCTTTTGCAGAAGAAGCCCCCAGCAGCCGCGATATCGGCGCGATGCTCTAATGTTCGCCGGGAAGCGTGTAGGCAAAGTCGTAGGCGTGTTTACCGTCGGCGATGATGATGGTCATGGTGCCCGCAATCCCCGTCAACTCGCGTGAGCCCGAATCGGGCACAACCGTGACCGTCAGATCCGGGGCACCGCGCTCCATGATGCCCACGTGGTGGAGAATAAAGCTGCCGCTCCGCCCATCGAGCATTCCCGTAACCCGTTCCATGGCCACGTAAGCCCCGGAGCCCTTGACCTCGGTCATGCCGGTTAGCATCTGCCCTTTACTGGCCGCTTCCAGGTCGCCATGGAATTCCTTCTCGATCAACATGCGCCCCAGGGTTAAGCCTTCACTCTTGTCCTCCGGCGGTTGGGGGGTGATGTTCACATCGAACGTTCCGTGGGCAACTCGCGTCATAAATGAACCTTTCTTCCCCCCGAAATACTCTCATGGGGAGTGGTATGCGCTCGATGAAACGATTTCAAAAACATCACTTGATGCTCTCCCATGGATTGCACACGGAGGACTGATTATGAATATGAAGCCGGAAGAAGCGTTGGTCACATCGACACTGAATTCATGGAAAAACTGGATCGAGCGCGCTGACAAGTCGTTCTCCCCGCTCACCGAGGACCAGTTGCAAAAGGAAGTAGCGCCGGGGAAAAATCGTTTGATCTACCTCGTGGGGCACCTGACAGCCGTCCACGATCGTATGCTGCCGTTACTGGACCTCGGCCCGCGCCTCCACCCGGAACTGGATACCCCGTTCATCTCCAACCCCGATCGAGCCACTGCCGAGCTGCCGAAAGGCGAAGAGATCAAGAAATCATGGCAGGAGATCAACAGTAAATTGCTTGCGGGATTTGACAAGCTCTCACCTACGGAGTGGCTGCAAAGACACACCTCGGTTTCCGAGGAGGACTTTGCCAAAGATCCGTCGCGGAATCGCTTTGCCATTCTGCAAAGCCGCACCAGTCACCTGGCCTTCCATTTGGGGCAGGTTGCATTGATGCCGAAATAGTCCGGACTAAAAAGCGGGCCGCAGTCTTAAGTTCTTCAGTAACTCCTGGAAGCGCACATCACCACGGCATCCATTAAATATTGGATCGATACCCAACAGACCCATTTCCCGATCGCCGTTCCGCTGTGCCCGGTCAAGCCAACGCATGGCATTGTCCGGGTCGCCGAGTGCGCAGTAGACGATGGCGAGATCGACGCCGGAAACATAGCTGCGTGCCGAGGTGTTCTCCAGCTGTTTTGCAATTTCTCGCGCCTGCTCCGACGCGCCGGCCAGCGCCAGGACGTTGCCCTGGAGGGCCTCCATATAGACTGAAGCACCGCCAAACAAATTCGATCCGTTTTTGTATGCGGCCAGGGCCTGCTCGTAGTGTCCTTGCTGTTCGAGAATCTCGCCCTCCGCCAGGTATGCTTCGGCAAAGTTAGGATTGCGGGCCAGGACTGCCTGAATCCGCGCCATCGCTTCGCCCGGGTTGCGCGCCCAATAAGCAGTCTCCGCGGCATCGGTGCCGATCATTGGCGACAGCGGATCCAGGGCCCGCGCACGCTGGATTTCGACTTCCGCCTCCCTGGTTCTTCCCAGCCTGGAAAGATGCAAACTATACCAGTGGTGCGCAGTGGGGTAAGACGGATCTAAATAAAGGGCGCGCCGGTACTCAATCTCGGCTGCCGCCCAATCCCTGTCCCGCTCGGTCTTGACGGCACCCAGAACCGTATGCGCTTCAGCCTCGGCTTCCGCCTCCCCTCCTCCAAACCGTAGTGCGGCTTCCGCGGCCGCCTGCGCCTTTGCCAGAGAGTTGGAGGGGTCAGGGCCGTAGTCGGAGAGCAATATGTAGGCGTTTCCCAGTGCCGCATAGGCCTGAGCATACGCAGGGTCGGCATTAATTGCGGACTGGTAATACACAATCGACTTTTCCACCCCGTCCAGCGTTCGCTTGTTCAACAGGAAGCGACCCCGCAGGTAGGCGTCTCTGGCTTCGACATTGACCGGACGCGCTGGGGAGTGGGAGACCCCACTCCCCAGCGCCAAGGCAACGTCGCGCACAATGTCGTGGGTCACCGACTCCTGGATCTCGAGCAGGTCATTCCCGCTCTCCTCATAGACTTGTGCCCAAAGATGGAGATCGTTCCGGGCGTCAATCAAGTCGGCGGTGATGCGGACCTGCTTGCCCGTGTGCAGGAATGATCCCTCGAGGACGGCGTCCACATCCAGAGTCTGAGCAATCTCCCGCATCGGTACCTGCATGCCTTTGTAGTGCATGACGGAGCTGCGGGAAATGACACGGAGAGGCGTGCTGCTGGCCAAATCGGTGATGAGCTGGTCTGTCATTCCATCCACGATGTAGTCCTGATCGGAGTTTTGCGCCAGGTTGACGAAGGGCAAAACCGCGACGGAGTGGAATCCGCCCCCTGCGTTCTCCGGCCGGTGAACGGGCCGCCAACGATGGATCAGGTACGCGACTGCGAGCAAAACACCCAGGATCGCAAACCCGGCGAAAACAATCGGCCGACGGATTCGGAGCGCGGGTTCAGATCGTACGGTCTGCCGCTGCATCGGCGGCTCAGGCATTGGCGAGGCGGGCGGCGGCGTAAGGGGAGTTTTATTTGGTTGAGGCAGGCTGTATTCCAAGCCGGCGGAAGCGGGAACTGGTTCCTTTTCTTCGTTCTTCTGAACTTCTGGTAAGGCAGCCGCTGGTTTCTCCAGGACCGGATCGGCGGCAACGTCGGCAATGAAGCGGTATCCCTGACCCACAACGGTCTGTATAAACCGCGGGTCCCGCGGATCGTCACGAAGAATGTAGCGGAGCTTGTTAACCGCTGTATTAACGCTATGGTCAGTATCCTGGTAGGCTTGGTCGCCCCATAAGCGGCGGTTGATGGCATCCCTGCGGACCAGCTTGCCGTTGTTCTGGAGCAGCAGGATGAGCAGCTCCATGGGTATTCTCTCGAGCTTGAGCGCCTGGCCCGACCGGCGTAATTCATAGCGCTCGATGTCTAAGTCATATTCTTCAAAGCGGAATGGTTCGGGCACGGACTAAACTCACCTGCTCACGGAAGCTCTACCCGGGGGCCCTGTGACGGGATGGAGGCTTACTGGGACTGAGGATCAGTGACGCCAAGTCTATCCTTTGAAACCGGGCCTCGGCAATAAATATTGCTGCATATCGAAGAAACAAGATGTCTTAGAGGTTTAGATGAACTTTAGATGACTTTTATACGCTGTCTATTGACTCCATCCCCGGCAGTCATGATCATTCGCTTCGATCACCGCGAGACAGTTTCTCCCACTGCGGCGCCGATCTGTCAGGCCCCGATTTCTACTGCAATTCCTCGGTTGCGCTGAGGCTCGTCCGGCCAGCCAGTGTGTTCTCTCGCCTCACCGTCCGGAGGGTCCGCCCCCTTGATTAGCGGAAGGAGCAAGTGCTTTATGGAAAGACAAGAAACAACATCTTCGGGCTTGGCCGCGGGTTGTCCCTTGGCGCCTGTTTGGCGGTAAGTGCCGTATTGGCTTCTGCCGCTTTTGCGCAGGGCCCGCTGGCAGCAAAGATCAACGTCACGCCCCTGGCCAGTTACACCGGCACCACCCCGCTCGCGAAGCCGGACAAGATCCTGGTGTATGACTTTGCCGTCAACCCGGATGACGTCCAGGTGGACAAAATACAGTCCATGCGTCCCAGGCACTTAATCGCCGGTGACGAGAGCCCCGACGCCATCGCCGCCAGTGCAAGCAAGCATTACTCCCAGGAACTGATCAAGCAGCTTGGTAAAACCGGGATTCCTGTGGAGCAGATGGCAAAAGACGCGGTACCGACCGCTAACGCCCTGGTGATCCAAGGGTCATTTACCTCCTTAAAGCAAGGCAACAAGACGGAGCGCGACACCATAGGGATGGGTGCCGGGGGTGCGGATGTGCAAACCAAAGTCGATGTGCACCTTAAGACCCCCTCTGACTCGGTTTTGTTCTCACAGTTTCAGACCGATACCAAGACCGCCAAGAATGCCGGCTCTGCGATTCCCGTGGCGGCTGGCTTGAATCCTGCAGCAGCCGTAGCCAAATCAACCGTCGGGGATCGCAGGAAGAATGCCAACGCCTACGCCTCGAAAACGGCGGATGCCACGGCAAAAGAGATCATCAAGTCCATGGCAGCGCAGGGCTGGATAAAGACCAACGACAAGGGCGAACTGGTCGCCGCTGCAAAGTAAAGGTTCCCCTCGGGCGTGCAAACATGGCGGCAAACCGCCGCCAGGGAGAAAGCTTTATGAAAAGGATGGTCTGTGTGGTAGCGCTGTTCCTCTCGGGGGGGCTGGCCGCTACGGCACAAACGAATTCGCCGCCGATCAAGGGTATGGCAAGCACGGTCGGTCTCTACGTTTATCCAAAAACTCGCAGAGCGCCACCCAGCAACTGACTGACGAGTCACAGTGCTATACCAACGCCAAGACCCAAACCGGATACGACCCAAACGCGACCACTACGGCCGCCGCTCCCAAGAAGCAGGACCAGAAGGGCGGCGACGACCACGATATGGCGAAGGGTGCCGCTCGCGGAGCTATTATCTCCGGTGCTACCGGAGGCGACGCGGCAGCCGGGGCACGTAGAGGGGCGATCCTAGGGGGAATCAAGGAAAAGCGTAAGCAGAAGCAAGAGACTGAGCAGACGCAAAAACAGGCGGACGCTGCCAAAACGACAACCCAGCCGCTCGACAACTTTAAGAGCTCTATGTCGGCCTGCCTGGACTCTCGCGGCTATTCGGTCAAATAACAACAGAGGCGGCGGTTCACAGCCGTCGCTCTGCAATTCTTTCGATAGGAAGCAGGAAATATGAAACGAAATTTGTGTGTTTTTTCGCTCTCCCTCGTTCTTGCAGCGCAGTTGCCCGCGGCTTTTGCAAGCCCGCAGGAAACAGCTTCGAATCCCGCCCAGGACAAATTCAAGCAGGATATTAGAGCGGCCGTATTGAATGGCAGCATCACGATTTCCCAGCTCAAGGAATTGCAGACGAACGCTGAAATTCTGAAGAACTACAAGTCAGAGCAGAAGCCCGGGGCGCCGGTCGACTTTGTCACCCCCTGGCAAGCGGTGTCGAAAATGAAGGCCATCATGGCCACCGTAAAGCAGCCGGATCGTGACCCGTTGGAACAGGATCTCCAGGTAATGATGGCCAACAAACAGCCGGCGACGCCTGTCTCTGAGGAAGCTCCGAACCCTGGCAAGAAACTGGGCAAGGACACGTTCACCGCAATCATGCACGGCAACCCCACGGAAGCCCAGGTGAAGACTTTGCAGGACAGTCTCAACTCACTGCAGGCCATCAAGACCAGCGGCGAGGGGAAGCTGCAGCAGTTCATTGCGCTCAAGAAGGCTAAGTCGGATATCGAGCAAACCATGGATGCGGGGGAGTTTCGGCCCGAGGACCGGCAAGCGGTGCTGAATGACCTGAACAGCCTGGGACCGCAAGGCGGCGGGGGCGGAGGCCTTCGAGGGCGTTCCTAACATTTAAGGCTGTGGTGCCCCATGCTTGAACCGTTATTTCGGGATAGCATGGGTCCACAGCACAAACAGTTTCTATGCTCGCCGGAACCGTCGCTGAGGCTGGCTTAGACACGTGTGCCGAATCTAGCCCCGGAACCAGGAAATATCCGGCCCTGTGCTCGAGGATGATTGCGATTCGACAATGAAGCACACGAGGTATACAAAGCCACTCGGCTGGACGATTGCCGCGACTGCCTTGATGACCGGGATGCTATCGCTGGGACAAGAACCCTCCGGCGATGCCCCGGTCCTCCCGTTGTCCCAGGCAGTCCAGATTGCGCTTGACCACAACCGCCCAGTGATCATTGCCAAGCTCGACATAGACAAATCCAAGTGGACATTGGCCCAAACCAAAACCAAGCGCTTTCCGGCGATCACTACTTACCTTTTTGCTTCGGGAGATATCACTTCGCCGATGTTCAACTTCCCGGCCGGAAGCTTTGGTCAAACGAAGCCGCAAAGTTTCAAGCTGTCTAATGGAATTACGGGTTACGCATCGGTGCAAGTGGCGCAGCCGATCTCCCAGCTTTACCAGATCCACCTGGCGGTCCGGGAGCAGGAATTTTCCGTCGACTATGCGGGAGAAGAATACAAAGGCAAACGGCAGTCGTTGGCAGCGAACGTGAAGCAGGCCTATTATTCTGCGCTGCAGACGGAAAGCGCGCTCGAGGCTGAGCAGGCATTGGTTAAGCAGTACGAGGAAACGGACCGGGTTGCGCAGCAATACCTCGCCCAGGAATCTGTGCTCAAGTCTGACAGTCTTGAGGTGAAAGCCAAGCTGGCCCAGGCCCGGTATCAGATCGTCCAGTTGCGCGATACCCTCGACACCCAAAAGGAGCAGGTGAACGAGCTGATGGGACGGGATATTGACACTCCCTTTCGCACCGAGCCAGTGCCTCCGATTACGCCGGCAGAAATGGACCTGAAAGTTGCCCGGCAAACGGCTCTGCAGCAGCGGCCCGAAGTGAAAGAAGCGGAGATCGATACCCAGCGCGCCGATTACGACCGGAAACTTTCGCGAGCGAAATACATTCCCGATGTCGGCGCGGCCATCCACTACCTGGATCCAATCAACACCGAGATACTGCCGCAGAATATCCTCTCCGCCGGGATGGAACTAAAATGGGATCCCTTCGATTGGGGAGGCCGCAGGGATGAGGTAAGACAGAAGGATGTGAGCGTGCAGCAAAGCCACTACCAACTGCAGGAGACGCAGGCGCAGATTACGCTCGACGTCGACAACAACTTCCGCAAGTTAGAAGAGAGCCGGAGCATGCTGGCTGTGGCGCAGGCCGGCAAGGACGCGGCCGATGAGAAGCTGCGCGAAGTCAGCGACGCGTTCAAACAGTCCGCTGTATTGCTGCGTGACGTATTGCAACAGCAAGCCTCGGTCGCGAATGCGGACCACGACTACGAACAGAGCCTGCTTGCCTTCTGGAACGCGAAAGCCTTATTTGAGAAAGCTCTTGGGGAAGAGTGAGTCTATGAATCCCACCGTGATTAAGTTTTGTATCGCAGCGGCCGTGAGCCCTCTTGTACTGGTGACCGCGTGCAAGCAGGAAAATGCTGCCGAGACCTTGCCCGTGCCGGTGCACACAGCCATGGTGCAGACGATCGCTGTGGGGAACGGAGCCAAATACTCCGCCAGCATAGTTCCCTACGCCCAGGTCGACCTGGCTTTCCAGTCTGGCGGTTATGTCGACAGCATTCGGCAGGTGAAGAACCCGAGTGGCGGCATGCGCAACCTTGACCAGGGCGATTATGTGCAAAAAGGAACCGTGCTGGCCGTGGTGCGGCAACAGGATTACCTGGACAAGGTGCAACAAGCCAAGGCGCAGCTGGCGCGCTCCCAGGCGGAGTATGACAAAGCCAAACTCACCTTCGACCGCACGTCCGCCTTATATGCTTCGCAGAGTGCGACCAAGCCCGACTACGATTCCGCCCAGGCACAGTTGGCCAGCACCACAGCTTCGGTTTCCGGCGCACAGGCGCAGGTAAGCGAAGCCAATGTCGCGCTCGCGTATTGCGAGTTGCGCGCTCCCTTCAGCGGCTGGGTGGTGAAGCGAAACATCGATCTCGGCACGCTGGTGGGACCCGCCACCAACGGCTTTACCCTGGCCGACACGCAATCGGTCAAAGCGGTGTTCGGTGTCCCCGATACTTCGATGAACCGGGTGCGGCTGGGCCAGCATCTTGGCATCTCCACCGACGCGCTACCCCAGCAGTTTGCCGGGCGCGTAAGTGCCATCTCTCCGTCTGCGGATCCGAAGAGCCGTGTCTTTTCCGTAGAAGTCACGATCGCCAACCCGAAGGGTCAATTGAAATCGGGAATGATCGCAACCCTGACCTTGAACGGCGAGCAGTTGCCGGAGTCGGTGCTGGCCGTTCCGCTGGCCGCGGTTATCCGCGATCCTGGACGGGCCGACAACTTCGCGGTGATGGTCACCGAAGGTACAGGAGACCCGCAGACCGCGCGATTGCGCGCGATCGAACTGGGGAATACCTATGGAAACATGATTGCGGCGAAGGGGGGCCTCGCTTTTGGCGAACAAGTGATCACTACGGGCGTCAGCCTGATCAAGAGCGGTGATAAGGTGCGCGTCATTCCCTGATTGCATAACGGTCATGAGCCGATACGATGAGCCATAAATCAGAAGCCGAGTACATCGAACGCACGCATAACACGGCGCGCTTCTTCACCGAACACCGCCAGGTGGCGCTGGTCCTGCTGATTGCTGTCTGCATTTGGGGCTGGTATGGCTACATGCACATGCCCAAACGGAAGGATCCGAGTATTCCGGTGCGGGTGGCCGTTGCTTCCACGGCCTGGCCCGGAGCTACGGCGCAAGAGGTGGAGCAACTGGTAACGCGACAGGTGGAACAGGTGATGGCGACCAACGCGTTCATCAAACCTCCGCTCGCTTCCGACTTTGGCATTCGCTCCATCAGCTTTCCCGGGCTGTCGTTGGTCTACGTTCAGCTCGATGACCAGGTGACCGATCCGAAGAAGCAATTCTCTGATATCAATCTCAAGTTGAACGCGGTTAACAGCAGACTGCCGCAGGGCGCAGGCCCGGTCCAGTTCAATAGCGATTTTGGCGACACCGCAGCCCTGATGCTGACCATCGCCAGCCCGCGAGCCAGCGACGTCGACATCGCCTTGCGCGCACGGTCGATCCGTAGCGCCATTGAAGCCACACGGGCATCAGAAGGCGCTCGAGCACCCCAACCCCGGGTCAGCATTGTGTACGCATTTCCACTCTCTGTCTCCCCTACCCTGGTGCGGGATGCGTTTGTTTCCGTAATGCAAACAGGAGGGCAAAACAAATACATCTCGGACCCGCATTTCTTCTCGGGCAGCGGGTTTATTGGAGCCGATGTCAGCTCACGTTTGAGCGATGACGAGTTGCGCGCTCTGGGCGATCGCCTGGTGATCGAGAAGTTACATCAATCTGAGATCCACCCGGACAGTTGGCCGGCCGCGTTCATCCGTAATCCAGCAGACACGGAAGCGCGCCTGGCGGCAGTGGCCGGGGATAAGTATTCGTACCGGGAACTGGACGACTTTACTGACCTGATCGGCAGGACCTTACAGGGCGCGCCGGAAGTAGCCAAGATTGAACGCAAGGGCGTGTTGCCGGAGCAGATCTTCCTCGACTACTCGCAACAGCGGTTAGCCGAATACGGCATGACGCCTTCCAATCTGAAAGATATTTTGGGCGCTCGGAATATCACGCTCCCCGGCGGCCAGCTCGAAGTCGGGCCGCAGAACATTCAGATTGACCCCTCGGGTAAGTTCACCGATCCGCAGCAGATTGGCGACGTGATCATCGGCTCTTCGTCTTCTGCGGCGAAGAGCCCGGTTTATTTGCGAGACCTGGTCGACATTTCCCGCGGATACCAGAGCCCGGCAAAGTACCTGAATTACCTGACCTGGGCGGACAAGCAAGGACGCTGGCGACGCAGCCGTGCGGTGACGGTCGCGGTGCAGATGAAAGATGGCGAGCAGATTGACGCTTTCGGCCGCAGTGTCGACGTCAAGCTTGCGGCGGTCAAGCAATATCTTCCCGATGATCTGATTGTCGCGCGCACCTCGGACCAGCCGTTGCAGGTGGAAGAGAACCTTAGCCTGTTCATGGACGCACTCTATGAGGCGATCGCCCTGGTGGTGCTGGTGTCGTGGCTCGGTTTCTGGGAGTGGCGGTCCGCCCTGCTGATGGCCATCTCCATCCCGGTCACACTGGCGATGACATTCGGCACCTTGTACCTGATCGGTATTGATATTCAGCAGGTATCCGTCGCCACCCTGATCATCGCTCTCGGGCTGTTGGTGGATGACCCGGTGATTGCCGGCGACTCAATCAAGCGGGCGCTGGCCGAGGGCCACCCCAACATTATTGCCGCGTGGCTGGGCCCTACCAAGCTGGCGACCGCCATTGTGTATGCCACCATCACCAACATTGTGGCGTACGTGCCTTTCCTCTTGGTGACCGGGAGCACGGGGGAGTTTCTTCATAGCCTGCCGATCGTAATGACGGTGGCGCTGGTGGCGTCGCGGCTTGTTTCCATGAGCTTCCTTCCTCTGCTCGGCTACTATCTTCTGCGTCCGGAAAAGAAAGCGGAGAAGACGTTAGAGCAGCAGCGCAACAGTGGCTTCTTTGGCCTCTACGCGCGCACGGCAAAATATTCGATCGAACACCGTTGGAAGTTCTTCGTAGGCTCGCTGCTGTTTCTTGCGTTGGGAGCGTTCATTTTCTCGCGATTGAATTCGGCTTTCTTTCCCGAAGACGTGCAGTATTGGTCGTATATCGATGTGTGGCTGCCGAATGATGCGACCCTGGAGGCGACCAACCAGACTGCCCGGCAAGTGGAACAGATTGTCCGCGAACAGGCGGAGAAATATTCCAGGGAACACCCGCAAGGCGACCGTCAAGGCGACCAGGGCGACGTACTGCGCTACGTCACCAGCTTTGTGGGTGGGGGCGGACCGCGATTCTGGTTTTCCGCCTCGCCGCAGCTGCAACAACTCAACTACGCGCAGGTGTTGATCGAGGTCAAGGACAAGGAGATCACGCCGCAGTTCATTAAACAACTGCAGCCGGTGCTGACGGCTTCGATTCCCGGGGCACGTATGGATGCACGGCAGCTGCTGACCAACCCGATGGACTATCCGATCGAGATACGGATCTCGAGCACAGCCGACGTAAACGCGAAGGACGAGGCCGCGGATATACGCGGACTGCGGGCGATCGCGGCGAAGGTCGAGGACATCTTCCGATCCATCCCAATTACTGAGCGCACGCGCAATGAATGGGGAGATGAGAATACGCAGATTTCGTTGACCATCGATCCGGATCGCGCCAATCTGGCGGGCATCACGAATATGGATGTAGCCAATTCGTCCACGTCGGGGATGAGTGGAACCACGGTCAGTGCACTGCAGGAAGGCCAGAAGCAGATCCCGATTGTGGCCCGATTGCGCATGGATGAGCGCTCGCAACTCTCCGACATACAGAACTTGTATGTCTACGGCTCGCAGGATAATACGAAGATTCCCCTGGTGCAGATTTCAAATATCGATCACGACCTGATCACCGGGCGTATCGTTCGCCTGGAACAATTCCGGACCATCAATATACGGACTTTCCCGGTTGCCGGGCGCTTGAGTTCGGAAGTGTTGAACCAGGCGATGCCGCGCCTGCAGCAACTGAAGGCGGAGCTGCCGCCGGGCTACCAGATGCAGATTGGCGGCGAGTATGACAAGACCAAGAGCGGCTTCAAGAACCTGGCGATGGTGATGCTGATCTCCACGGTGGCCATCTATCTCGCCCTGCTATTTCAATTCAAGAACGCCATCAAGCCACTGCTGGTGCTGGCCGCCGCGCCGTATGGCATGATCGGCGCCTTCGCCGCGCTGTGGATCATGGGCGAGCCATTCGGTTTTATGGCGTTTTTGGGCGTGGCCAGCCTGATCGGCGTCATCGTAAGCCATTCCATTGTGCTGTTCGACTTTATCGAAGAGCGGCATGCCGAGGGAGATGACTTTGAGTTGGCGCTGATCGATGCCGGCATCCTGCGCCTGCGTCCGGTGCTGATTACCGTGGGAGCCACGGTTCTGGCGCTGTTGCCGTTGGCCTTACACGGAGGCCCGCTGTGGAAGCCGCTTTGCTATGCACAGATTGGCGGCCTGCTGGTGGCCACCGTAGTTACCAAGTTGCAAGTGCCGGTGATGTATGCCATCTTTGTCCTCGATTTCAAGATTCTGAAATGGGAGACTGGCGAGAATGAACTGGCTACTCCAGTGGGCGGACCGGCGCTCCAGAAGCCTACCTTTACTTAGGAAGATTGCATGACAATGGGAAAAAGTTTTTTGCTGGCGCTGGTGTGCGCTGTCTTACTGCCACCCCTCGAAGGTCAAACACAAGGTCCGGCCACCAATACGGCAGCGGCGGGCATCCTCAAGGAATACGACCAGGCCATCGACCAGGTGGCTGAGCGGGCCATGCAGTCCGTGGTGGAGATTGAGGTTACCGGTTACGGCGTGCCCGAACACGACAAGGATCAGGGGGATCAGCAGCAGCCCCTGGAACGCCAGCGCTCTCTGGGCTCGGGAGTGATCGTCGACCCGGACGGATACATCATGACCAATAATCACGTGGTCGCCGGCGCCCTGCGTATCCGGGTGATCGTGGCTCCTACGACGGTGGAAATGGCGACCGGCAACACGCGGCTGAGCAATCCCCAGCGGGTCTACGAAGCGAAGCTGATCGGGACCACCCGTTACGCGGACCTGGCCTTGATCAAGATTGAAGAAAAGGGACTCCCCTTCATCCCGTTGCCGGAGGAATTTCATTTCCGCCTGGGGCAGACGGTAGTGGCCATCGGCGCACCCGAGGGTCTGGACCACACGGTCACCAAGGGAATCATCAGTGCCGTGGGCAGACAGCCGGAAGTGGACCGGCCCATGGTCTACGTGCAGACCGATGCCCCGATTAATCCGGGGAACAGCGGCGGCCCATTGATCGACCGTAACGGTAACCTGGTGGGGATTAACACCTTCATTGTTACGTCTGGCGGAGGCAGCGAGGGCCTGGGCTTCGCCATTCCGATGCCGATTGTCCGCTTTGTGTATCACGAGCTCAAGGAGCATGGCATCGTTGCCCAGGTGACCATTGGCGCTCATGCACAATCCATTACTCCTGCGCTGGCGGCGGGCCTGAAGTTGCCGCAGGATTGGGGGGTTATCCTCTCTGACATCGATTCGGGCGGCCCGGCGGCGGCCGCCGGCCTGCGGGCGAAAGATGTGGTCACCACGATGGATGGCTTGCGGGTGGACGCACTGCCCAAATACACCGCCTTCCTTTACGTACACCAGCGCGGCTCGGCAATCCAGATGGGAGTGTTACGCGACGGCAAGCCGATTACGGTCTCGGTCACACCCGTGAATGCGCCCCCGGCGGTTGAGAACCTGTCAGACCTGATCAATCCCAAGAGGGATCTGATCTCCCCTCTGGGCATCTTCGTTATCGACCTCAAGCACTCTGTGGTGGGCGCCATGCTCAATCTACGGTCCGACAATGGGGTGCTGGTCGCCGGCCTGCTTGGAGGTGAGCCCGCGACCGCAGCGGATCTTGCGGTGGGCGATGTGATTCGTGCTGTCAACGGCACATCCCTGGATAGTTCTCAGCAATTGCGGCAGATTCTCGCCGCCCTGAAGCCTGGAGATCCAGTGGTTCTCGAAGTGGAACGGCAATCGGTGCTGCAGTATGTGGCGTTTGAGATGGAGTGAGGTGTTGTAAATGCCTGCTGCCCCCGAAGAAACAACCTCGTATACCCTGTTTTGAAGAATGCCAACAGCCGTTAACTGTGGCGTGACGCCGGAAGAGATCGACGCCAAATTAGCAACAGTAACGTTATTTCGGAGAGCATGAGTGCCGCGCCTCCGGCGCTCCCACGGCATCAATTCCAAACCGAGCCCTTCCGGGCTGGGCTGATGCTTAGCGTTCGGCCCTCCGGGCCTCGATGGGATCTGGTCTTGAAGCAATCGTTCTATCCTCAACGGACGCGAGCGGTTTTCCATTTGCCCGGCTCCATCGAACGGTGTCCTTCTTAAGGTATTCGTCTAGACGCGTGAGCCTTACGGCTTTCCGCCGGTCTTCGATCCGCCTTCGGCAGGACTGACCTGGACTTGCCGCAACTGAATGGAGCTGCTTGTTCCGGTGTCTATTCGTCTCAGATTGATCGGATCAATATCCATGCCGCGCACCAGATGGGGTGTAATCAGGAACACGATTTCCTCGTGCTGCACCTCATGCTGCTGGGTGCTGAACAGGTATTTAAGCCCAGGTATTTCTCCCAATCCTGGAGTGCCGCTCACGGTGCGATTGTTTTGTTCCTGGAGGAGACCACCCAGAATATTGCTTTCTCCCTCTTTTAGACGGATGGTCTCTTCGACACTTTGCTGTCCAATAATAGGTTCGGTCACACCACTGATGGTGGTCGAGCCAGTCTCCGAAGAGATCGCGACCTTTATCTTAAGGCTGACGTCGCCGTTGTAATGAATGGACGGCTGCATCTCCACGTTCACGCCCACATCGATGTATTGGAATTGCGCATTTACGAGAGGGCTTGTGGTCGAAGTAGCTGTAGAGGAAAACGACCCAGTGGCAATGGGAATGCGTTCTCCAATTTTCAGGTCTGCTTTTTGGCCGTCTGTAGCACGCAGCCGCGGATTCTGCAGGATGCGGGTATCGCTATCGGTCAGCAACATCTCGGCCTGGGCAGTCCCGACAGTCAGGGAGACATTTTTAGCGGTTAGGTTGGCGAGATCGTTGAGGGTGAGCGTTGCACCGGATGCCGTACTGGTAGTTGCAAGTGTTGCGCTGACAGTCTGCGGCCACTGCAGGCCGATATTTCGTATTTTGTCCCTGTCGACCTGCAGTACGGAAACATCGATTACGACCTCAGGTCTCGCCTTATCGAAGTCCGCGATGAGCTGTTCGGCCAAGAGGAGTTGATCGGGCGTGCCGCGCACTACAATCACATTCTGACTGGGCAAACCGTATAACCTGGCCTCAACCAGAACATTGCGAAGTGCGGTTTGAACGTCGTTCAAATCGTTTTGCTGAGTCGCGTTCGCCAGGTAGAAGACCTGCACCGCCTCCTGTTCTAATTGCTGGCGCTTTGCCCTCGTGTCGGCGGCAACGAAGATGGTGTTTCGGGTAACAGGCTTCCAGAATGTGGAGGAGACGGTGGCCAGGATGCGAAGGGCTTCGGCCAGCGTGGTGTTGTTCAAATCTACAGAGATGCGTTTCGACGTGTACTCCGGATCAAACAGCACATTAATCCCTGCGGCTTTCCCCACGGTTTCAAAGGCAATCTTGCTATCCTCCGCCAAGTGTAAAGTTATGGACTCCTCGGAGATTGGCTTTAGTTGAATTGGGCCAGCGAGTGCCGCCAGGTCCGCCTGGTCGCTCGGCAACTGGGGTATGCCGGTCTTTTCCGGGGCTGGTACGATATGTTCGCTCAAGCTGTGGATTGCTTGCTCGGCTGCCATGTTTGCAGGGTCGATGGCAGTGGCGCGCAGGAATTCAACCAGCGCTGCCCTTAGCTGGCCGATCTGTCTCAGTTCATTGCCGAGCTTGACGTGGGCCGCGGAGGCAAGTAGTCGAGTTCTTTCACAGGAGGCTTTGTAACCCAGATCTCCTGGATCCTGGAGCATTGCCTTCCGATAGGCATCGAAGGCCTTATCGTAGTCCTGCCGAGCCTCAGCAGTTTGTCCCTGTTTGTAGATTGACCGGGCGGATTCGTTGGCGTACAGCCGGTCGCCTCCACCAACAATCACCACCAGGATGATTAATAATGCTGACGACGCTCGGCTGGAAACCTTCACAGATACACACCCCTGACGGGTATTGTTTTGAAAGAGAGAAAACTTCCAAGTAAGTTGAATTATTTCTTCTAACTTCGGAAAGATTCAATAAAGCGCTCTGCAATTGAGATTCTTGAGCCTCGACGCAGAGATATCAGTCTGAAGCTTGAGTACATGAGGGCATCATCCCGCTTCATTCTCAAGGATGCTCTACGGCACATTTCCGCTCGGAAAACGAAAATTGCTCCACGTGAAGAGGCTGTAGTAGCTGATGTGACAAATAGGAGGTTAATAGGAGAGGTGGTAACTAAGCAGTCAAGATTAGTAAATGACCGTATTACTGAGGGTGCGTGAGAATCCCATTTCCAAACTCAGCCTGTCCCGGCGTGCCGTGGGTCCCGCAGCGACGTCTGACCTTAGCCCAGGATGTTAGTCCTGGGTTTATTCGAAAAGTCCCGGAGAGACGGCTGAAGGTTGCCCAAGGCTGCGTCGTTTGGATTTTTTTCAGCCGTCCCAGCGGGACCCACAGCAGGCCGGGGCGGGCTGAGTTTGGAAATGAGGTTCTCACACACCAGGTTACTGCGTGAGAGCTTTGACAAACCTGGGAACGATCTTGTCAATGGTGTAGTTTGCCGGCACCTGGAACAATGTTACGTCGGGCGAACCCTGCTGAATATTCTTGAGGGTATAGGTCGTTTGACCAAAGCGCGGATCATTCTGCGTGCTCTGAATCACGAGCTTTAGCTCTGGCGAATACCATGTTTCACGAATAATGTTGAGATCTCTATCATTTCCAATCGTGCCCGCGGGAATCGTGCTCGTGTTACGCGTTCCAGTAACTTGTACGCCCTCAATTGTCATGGTACCAAGAGATTCTGTCTTGGGTTCCATGCCCTTGCTCACTTGAGGTGAAACTGGGCGAGCCTGCACCGCGAACCCTTGCACCATGGCGCCGGCAGGAGCCGGACCGGACACCACGAGACCACTTTCCGCACCCCCTACGGCACTTGTGGCGGACACGGTGAAACCACCTTCTGCCCCAACGACTGCTCCGGGAGGCACTGAAGGCATGAGTAATACATGAGCGACCTTGCTAGTAGACGTATAGTCGATGTGTTCTTTGGCAACAGGATCGAAGATAGTGGTCAGCGTCTGGCTGTTTCCCTGAGAGGAATCCGCAGATTTCCAGGGGCCCATGGCATTCAGTTTCTGGACGCGCACAGTTCTTCCGTCGCTATCACGCGCGACGGTTGCCGTGGTGGTTTGAGCGATATGCGACCCATCCGCCAGAGTCTGCTTCATCTCGGTGACAGCCTGCGCCTGATACGGTTCATTCTTGACGACTGCCGCTTCATCTTGTACCCCGAACTTCCCGGCTGTAGAAACGATTGCAATCTGTCCAGCTCCGATAAGCGGAGCACCCTCCATATCGAGTTGAGTTGTGTTCACTCCCTGCCGATGAGCGATTGCGGTGCAGGGTGTCTGTTCGGCACAATCGCCCTGGGTGACCGTAACCTGCACTTGTGCATTGCTGTTGCCAGAGGCACAAAGAGCCAAACAGGGTAGAACCATAAGCAGACGGCGGAATGTCATTGAAGGAATCGAGTGCTTCATTTCTTCTCCCTAACACCCTCCAGAGGCAGAGGCACGCTGATTGCACGCGGCAAGCCGTCATCCCCCAAGGTCAAGTTGGCAACCACGCGGTGATCGCGAAGAGTGGCGGTCATTGGAAAGCCCAGCGACACCAGCTCCGCTTGAGACATTGACACGCGGATCGTAGCGTCTGTTCCGTTATCGATCGCGCTATTGGAATAGGGAAGGTGGACGACCATTTGCCGAGCGGGGATGTTCTGTGCCAACCTGGGTAACGAATGAGCCACCTTTGGCGCCGGAACTGCTGCCAGAGCGCCAGTATCGGTATTAAGAGCCGGCTTAGGTGGGGTAACTCGTGATTCAATTCCCACGCGCAAGCGTTCAGACTGGCGAAGGTAGACGACGAGCACGGCAGCAGAGCCGATGGCGAGGAGCAAGGCGAAGGCAAGAGCCGGTTTAAACCACGACTGAAGGCCCGGTTGTGGGCTGCCAAACCGTCGTCCCGGCTCCGCTCCACCCCGCAATCGCTCGATCGAGAGAAGCTGCAGGCGGCCTCTGAGGGCGGGGGACGGATCTTGGGGCGGCAGATTCCTCAGCACTCCGAGCAGATATTCCACGCGGGGCGCATCGACGGTCTCTGTACGCTTTCCTCGCTGCTCCACTATCCTGATCCACCTATCTGGGCTCGAGTCGCAGACGCATTGACTTCCTCTGTCGCTGGTCCCAGCATTTTTACCGCCAACAATGCCTTAGCACGATTCAAGCGCGAGGCAATCGTTCCCGGGGAACATTGCAAGATGGCGGCCGCTTCCTGGTAGCTCTTTTCCTGCAGGCTGCATAACACTATTGTCTCCCGATACGGATGCGGCAGATCAAGTATTGCGTTGTAAAGGAGCTTCAGATCAGACTGCGCGGCAAGAAGCGTTTCGGGATCTTGCATTTGATTCTCACGGCAAAACTTATCCAGAAACCGATTCCATTCAGGCGTTTCAAAAATACTTTCTAAAGCAACAAGTCTATGGATTTTGCGACGCTCTTCGCGGGCGAGATTCCTGGCGATTCCAAGAAGATACCCTTCCAGGGTCCCCTTCTCTGGGTTGAATTGCCCGATTGTTCCGCGACAGATCGCGTCAAGAATTGCCACAAATACCCCCTGTGTCAGATCTTCCGCAAGCGGAACCGACCCCGTCATGTGTATCAGGAACCTATACACGGAACGTCGATGGCGATCATAAAGGTCTAAAAAGGCGTGCTCATCGCGTTGCTTTAGACGCTCGACGAGTTGAGCCTCCGGATCAGCGTTGCCCTTCGAGGTCTCTTTCCTGTTGCCAGTTCGTGACCACAGCACTGAATATTCCCTGCCTTGTATTGCATCTTCGACGCAAAACCTTCCTGGCCGCTCAAAGTTTTCGCATAAGACAGGGAGATGCAGTGAGCCTCACATCTTCGATCCACAAGGTCCGGCGTAGCTTGCACGTTAGCTTGCCGGTTTGGGCATTGGAGTTTCATCGATCTTGTAATCGATTTCGAGATTCCCTGGGCGTTGAGGATGGGAGCAATACTGTTCCCTTTTCAACTTCTCAACCGCCAACGAATCCCGGGTGCCCCATATCTCGCTCGTTTTTCGCGAGATGTGGGATACCACGAACCTCAACTTTCTTTCTTGCATGCGAGAACCGCTGGTTTAGAGCAGTGGTATCCCACATCTCGCGAAAAACGAGCGAGATATGGGGCACCCGGGATTAGCGGCAAGAACAGAGTCTCCTACCGCCGTGCTGCGGCGGTAGTCGTCATGTATTCCTACTCACGGGTGGCTTCTAATAAGAACCAGGTATCCTATCGCCGAATCTCTTTAAAAAGTTTTGATTGCCTATTGCAATTAGAAAAGAAGTATGACATTCTCACAGAGTTCTCAAGCCCAGAGGTAAGACGATGAAACACTTCCTCCAATTCGAAGCGCAGGTCATGCCGGTCATCCGGCCCGACTATCTATGCGCGAAGAATGGCTTCTGGACTCCAGGCGCATCGCTCAGATTCGCCTAGTCTTCCCGGCCACTGGGCTACCGGGAAACGGCACACATTCCTCGCACAATCAGGTTCCTGGCATCCGGTGGCGAAGTCTGTCGATTACATCGACTGTGACTCGGAAATATCGCAGACGCTTCTTTCCCCGGATGCTGGAATTTATGGTCAGTGGCGGAGTACGCGGATACATCTGGCAACTCTGATAAGAGCGGGGTTCGAATCCCCCTGACGCCGCGTACGTTTATTCCCTGACCTGAAGTCAACTTCACCGGTGGCGATAGAAGAGAGTTACTTCCTCGACACAAAAAGCAGGGCCGGAGAACCCTGCCAGAGTGGCCGTCTTGCGGGACGGGGGCGTAGCCCCGAAGCATAAGGTACCGCAAGGCACGCGCTCTGAAACTCTCTTCGTTCCTTCCCCGGTGATTCATTCGAGCACTATCAACCAGGTTTGGCCGGTGGCGTAGACAACAGATACTTCGCCTCAGGAGCGGGTGGACGCAGGTTCGAGTCCTGCCGCAGCTGTATGCTGCGTAGCTCAGTGGTAGAGCACCTCAAAGCTCTGTCGTCGTTGGTTCCCCGGCCGTTCCCTCCGGTTAACTCCGGATAAGAAGCAAGCCTTGTCATGGGAAAGATCAACATGAAGAGGTGGAACTTCGCCGGTGGCGTCAACAACAGATACTTCCTGTCGCTTGCTCCCCGGCGACTCGTCAAAAGAAAGGAGGCAGTGAGTGGCGAAGTTGAACATTTTGAAGTTAAGTCATCTTGCGCCGGTAAGGACGCACGAAGGCGGCCCCGCAAAGGCGATTACGCCGGAGCAGGCTCTCAGGCGTTCTGTACTTGCCTGCATGCTGTGGGAGGATGAGTTCTACGAAGAGGGGGTGCAGATTGCCGGCCGCGTTCGCGAACTCGTCCCAAAAGTCGACGCGACGAAGGTCGCGGCGCTGGCTACCGAGGCTCGGGAGGCCATGAAGCTCCGTCATGCACCGCTGCTCCTGGTACGCGAGATGGCACGTCACGCGAGTCATCGGGCTGTGGTTGCACAGACGCTCGCTCGGGTGATTCAGCGTGCGGACGAGCTCTCAGAGTTCATGGCGATCTACTGGGCGGACGGTCGTGCTCCGCTGTCGGGCCAGGTGAAGAAAGGGCTGGCAGCAGCGTTCACCAAATTCGACGAGTATGCACTGGCCAAGTACGACCGTGCGGGTTTGGTTCGTCTGCGCGACGTACTCTTCCTTTGCCATGCCAAGCCGAACGATGCAGACCAGGCAGGGTTGTGGAGGCGTCTGATCGAAGGAAACTTACTCACTCCTGATACCTGGGAAGTGGCTCTTTCCGGGGGTGGGGACAAGCGTGCACACTGGGAGCGGTTACTCGCAGAGCGCAAGCTGGGTGCACTCGCGCTCCTGCGCAACCTTCGCAACATGAAGGATGCCGGGGTCAGTGACGAGGCTGTCATCAACGCGTTGTTTGCGATGAGAACCGAGCGCGTTCTGCCCTTCCGCTTCCTGACTGCGGCTCGGTATGCGCCACAGTGGGAGGGGGCCGTGGAGCAGGTGATGTTCAGGGCTATCGCCGGCCGGGAGAAGCTTGCCGGCCGCACCGTGCTACTGGTCGATACTTCCGGCAGTATGGATGCTCCACTCGCACGCCGTTCGGAGGTGCTGCGCATGGATACGGCATGCGGACTGGCTGTGCTGCTGCGCGAAGTCTGCGACGCAGTCGAGGTCTACAGCTTCTCCGACAAACTGGTGCGGGTACCGTCGCGTCGTGGCTTTGCTTTGCGCGATGCGATTGTATCCAGCCAGCCCCACGGTGGAACGCAGCTGGGCTATGCTCTGAGCTGCTTGCGCGATGAGTATGACCGCATCGTCGTTATCACCGATGAGCAGTCGCACGACCGTGTACCTGCGCCGAATGGCCGCGGTTATGTGGTCAACGTAGCGAGCGCGCAAAACGGCGTTGGCTATGGCGCGTGGACGCACATCGATGGCTGGAGTGAGGCGGTGGTCGATTACATTCGCAGCCTCGAAGTTGAGGCAAACGCGGCTAACTAAGCTATGTGCCGGAGTCAGGTTTCTCCGGCGCATAGCGGGTCTTGCTGGATAGTCACCCAGCACTGACTGTATTAATGTGTCTAATTACTGCCCGGTGGTATCACACCATTCATTCGTAGATACTCCACCATTTGCCCGTAGTGGTCGTAGCCGTGTGCCACGGCAAACGCGGCTGTCGTGGCCGGGGTGTGGAACCCGTCGGCTCCCTTAATACCAGTAAAGGCATTCTGCGGCGTGATCGTCATGATCTGGGCGTGACCGTAGGCAAAGCTCTCCTTAAGAGCAGCCAAAATTTCATCTTTCATTTTCAGATCGCGCACCTGCTTCGCCGCCGCCGGTGTTGCTGTTCCGCTCACCGCGCTGTAGAAGAAATAATTCGCGCTGGCGATGTGCGTCAGCTCCTCGGCAAACGTGCGAACCGTTCCATATTTGGCCGGAGAGCCAGGAGCAAACGTTTCCACCGTCGGCGCAAAACCGTACTTTTCCGCCGGCATGGCTTGAGCAACGCCGAGCACTTGGGTCTCAAGCTGGCCGAGCATGACATCCAGTGCCTTGGCCGGCGCCATTGGCTTGCCCGCCTCCGAAGAGGTGTAGGTATCTTTGTAATCTCTCGACTGTCCTGATGCGCTCGCTACCGCAATGGTGAGCAAACCGATCACCGACCAATTAGAAACTCGCATGCTTTCCTCCTTGCGACGGAATATTTTGTTACAAAACTCTCACTCTATCCATCGCAATCTTCCGATTCTACTGCTTACCACCCAAACAGCTCTCGTCTACCTCTTGCGAACGTCAAAGGGGAAGCGGAGATTCCCCTTGATCTGGCGGAACGGGTTCCACTCAAGTGGACGACTGCCTGTCAACGGAATTTGCCTATCGACATTCAAAATCGGCCGTATTATCTCCGATGAGGTAGATGCTATGGAGAGCGTGATCCAGGACGTTCGCTACGGAATCAGATCGCTTCTGAAATCTCACCGATTCGCGCTCGCCGCGGTGGCCACCCTTGCATTGGGGATTGGGGCCAACACAGCCATGTTCAGCGTGATTCACGCAGTTCTGTTGCAGCCGTGGCCGTTCAAGGATCCAGCACGCCTGCTGGCCGTATCGCAGCGCCAGGCGAATGGGAACCAAAACCTCTTTTCTACACGGGACTTTCTGGATTGGAAGCAGCAGGGTGGGCTACTGGCGAAGATGGGCGCTCACGTGTCGTGGCAGTTCAATTTAAGTAGCGCCCAAGAAGAGCCGGAACGCATTCGCGGTGGCATGGTGTCGTATGACATGCTGCCCCTGCTGGGCGTGCAACCGATGTTCGGCCGGCTGTTTTCTGCACAGGAAGATATCGCGGGCTCAGGCAAGTTTGTTGTCCTGAGTTACGCTCTGTGGAGAAACCGCTATCGGGCAGATCCCCACATCGCCGGGACGGCGGTTCAGCTCGACGGAGTTCCCTACACCGTCGTGGGCGTGATGCCGGCCGGCTTCCATTACTTCGATGACACGGAACTTCTCTGGACGCCGCTGCAGCTGCGCCGCGACGCCGGCATAGGCGCATCACCCAACATTCATTGGTTGGGCGCCTTCGTTCGCCTTCCCGATGGAGTGAGCCTGCAGCAGGCACGAGCGGAACTGGATGGGGTCGCGGTGCGTCTGCACCGCGAGGACGCGGCCAGCGACGTGGGTTGGGGAGTGTTTCTACAGTCCATCAATGATGCCTTCACCAGCCAGGTGCGGCCTGCACTGGTCATGCTCATGGGTTGCGTCGGTTTCGTACTGTTGATTGCCTGCGCTAACGTGGCGAATCTGTCCCTGGCTCGGGGAACGGCCCGGCGGCGCGAAATGGCCGTTCGCACCGCACTGGGCGCTTCGCCCTTGCGGGTTGTCCGTCAATTGCTAACGGAAAGTTTATTGCTCGCGTTGACCGGCGGCGCGCTTGGCATCGGGTTTGCGTTTGTTGCGCTGCGCACCATGTTGGCGATGCATCCGCCCAGCGCTCCGCGGATGGAAGCAGCCGGCATCGATGGCGGAGTTTTGGCGTATTCGCTCCTGGTCTCCCTCGTGATTGGCGTTCTGTTTGGACTGGCGCCGGCCATCGAGGCTGCCCGTGTGGATGTGAACCACGGCCTCCGTGGCGATGGCGGAGGCTCCGGCAGCCGGGGCTTTGGCCGGCAGCGTTCCATGCTCGTGATTACGGAAACGGCGCTGGCATGCATGCTGCTGATTGGTACGGGGCTGGCGCTCAAGAGCCTGTGGTCCCTGCGGAGCGTGGAGTTAGGATTTGTACCGGAGAACGTGCTGACCTTTCGCATTGCCGCGCCCTCGCGGCTCACGGGGCAACAAATCCCTGAGTTTTATCGCCAGGTAGCCGAGCGCATCCAAGCTGTGCCCGGCGTGCAATCGGTAGCGGTGGCGCGCAACCTTCCCATGAGCGGAACGGATCCTTCTATGCCCATTGAGGTGGAAGGAAAAAGTTCTGCTCCCGTGCAGGGGGAGATCGTCACCCGCTATCGCGCCATCAGCGCTGACTATTTTCGGACACTGCAAATTCCAGTGCTGCAAGGACGCGCGTTTGACCAACGGGATACTGCACAGGCGCCGGCGGTGGCGGTGGTGAGCGAAAGCCTGGCCCGGAAATATTGGCCGGGAGAAAATCCGATTGGGAAACGCCTGAAGCCCAATTTCAGTGGAAGCGTATGGTGCACGGTGGTGGGAGTTGCCGGAGATGTCCGGCATTGGGGCGCCGACGTCGATATCGAGCCCACTGCCTACTATCCCTATACCCAGATTCCGGACAGCATCCGCCAACTGTTGGAAGCAGACATGGGTATCGCGGTCCGCAGCAACCTTGGACAGAGCGATCTTCTGCGTTCGATACGCTCTGCTGTGGCCGGGATAGATAAGAATCTGCCGGTGTACGAAGTGACGACAATGGATTCAATGGTTGCGGATTCCAGTTCTCTGCGCCGTTTCGATCTGTCGCTCCTGGCCACATTTTCTGTTCTGGCGCTGTCGTTGGCTGTCATCGGAGTTTATGCGGTCATGTCGTATTCCGTTTCTCAGCGCACCAAGGAAATTGGGATTCGCATCGCGTTGGGGGCGGGTTCCCGCGATGTTCTGCGTCTGATCCTGGATCAAGCAGCGCGGCTTGCCGTTGCCGGCGTACTGAGCGGAGTTGCGGGGGCGTTTTTCCTGCGAAAGATTTTGGCTAGTTTGTTATATGGACTGAGTGAGAACGATCCGATCACTTTATTGAGCGTTCCGTTGCTGATGATCCTGGTCGTGTTGCTGGCGTGCTACCTGCCGGCACGCAGGGCGGCGAAGGTCGATCCGCTGGTTACGCTGCGCTACGAGTAAGTGGTTCACTTCACCCTTTGCGATGCCAAAGAGGGGATCGGTCCCCACGAATCCCAGGTTTCAAAAGCGAGACCCCACGGCACGCCGGGGCAGGCGGGGCAGGCTGGGGCACCCTTCGATTGTTGCCGACGCAGCCTCCTTTGCACTTCTACAGGAAGTGATATAACTTTCGTGCAGACGTGAAGGGAAATATGGCCGGCCAACGTATCGATCTTCCACAAGGCACCCTGGATCTCCTGATCCTGCGCACACTAGCGCTGGGTCCCCAACATGGGTGGGCCGTCTCGGAGCGGGTGCAGCAGATGTCGAGCGACGTCCTGCAAATTCAGCAGGGCTCGTTGTATCCGGCCCTGCACCGGTTAGAGCGGCGCGGGTTGATCAAGGCTCGCTGGGGCACGTCGGAGAATAACCGCAGGGCAAAATACTACGAACTGTCAAAGATGGGGCGGCAACAACTCGAGGTGCAGAAGGATGCCTGGCAGAAGTTGACCGCCGCCGTAGCCCAGGTACTGGGAACCGCCTAGGAGTCACAGAATAACTTAGACAAAGGGTAGAGCTGCGCTCCCATCGGGATTTGAGGACGAGGGAGGAAACTGCCTGTTGGCATTTGAGGGCTGATCAAGAGAACAGCAGGTCCCTCCACTACGCTACCCCGGATTTCCTGTGGACCTTGATGGCGTTGGCTGATCTCATGCGCCTTTCCTTAAGAGAAAGGCGCACACGCGGCTTTGTCCAGTGCTGCGTGGCAGGAAATCCGGGTACGCTTCGGTTCCACGGCACGCCGGGGCAGGCGGGATGACAAAGGAAAGGGCAACGGTTCTATAAAGAGTGGTTGCTGGACCGAAACGTTTTTCATAAAGTTGGGTGGGCCGCAGGCGCCATAAGCGCTAACTTATTTGGAATGTTTTTCTTCAAAACTGCCACAAAATCGTCATCCTGAAGCGGAGCGCTTCACGGGTTTGTCGCGTGACACAACGCTTTATGGCGCGGAGTCGAAGGACCCCGAGGATGCTTATCTTGCCTATGCCGTTCGGAACTTTTCAACCATCGAAGCATGTGGGAAGGTTTCATTGCGGCCTATGGCTGCAAGCGCCTGCGCTACTTTGAGGGCTATGAAGACATTCGCAAAGCCATTGCTCGGGAAAACAACTCAAAGGCCGGCGGTGCGAAAAGAAACTCAACCTCATTCGCACCATCAATCCCGAGTTCAAAGACCTTGCACAGACCTGGGGATGGAAGATGATTACAGCGCATGAAAAGATGTACCCGTGACCATCAGGTGGGTACCGCAGCAAGATCCTGTACGCGGGCTTTGGCGGTTGAAAAGCTCCGAACGGCATAGGGAAGATAAGCATCCTCGGGGTCCTTCGACTCCGCGCCATAAAGCGTTGTGTCACGCGATAAACCTGTGAGGCGCTTCGCTCAAGATGACGATTCTGTGGGAGCTTTGAAGAAAAACATTCCAAATAGTTAGCGCTTATGGGCCGCAGGCCCATGGTCTCTCCAGTCCCACGGCAGGCCGGGGCAGTCGGGATGGCAATTCAGTTTGACGGCGGCGTTTTCAGAAGGAATCCATGTCTCGATTTACCAGCAACGGTTTCCTGGCTACAGGAGCTGCTCGTCCTCTTGCATTCCCATAGGTGCCGAGCTATAGTGCTCGTATTGGATTGCCACAGGTGTGAGGAGAGGGTGCGGTGGGCGAAAAAACCGATGTGTGGCAGGGAACACTGGCGCTCATGGTGTTGCGTACGCTGGAAACGCTCGGTCCGCTCCACGGTTATGGGCTGGCACGGCGCATCGAACAGACGAGTGGCGATCTTCTGCAGCTGAACTACGGCACCCTCTATCCCGCTTTGCTCAAGCTGGAACAGGAAGGCTTTATCCGATCCCGCTGGGGCGTCTCGGAAAATAACCGGAAAGCGAAATACTACGAGCTCACCAAAGCCGGCCAGCGCCAAGTGAAGAAAGCCGCGGCCGAATGGGAACAGACCACTGCGATCCTGGCTCGCTTCCTGAGCCCGGCTGGACAGGCATAGGAGCCGCCATGCGGAAACTGCGAGCCTTGGGTTTTCGGCTGCTGGGGCTTTTCCGCGCCCGCCGTTCCGACGAGGAGTTCGCCGCCGAACTCGCATCGCACGTCGCCCTCCATACCGACGCCGGTATCCGCGCCGGTCTTACGCCCGAGGAAGCCCGCCGACAGGCCCTCATCCGTCTCGGCGGGGCGGAGCAGACACAGCAGGCTCATCGGGAACGCCGCAGCTTGCCATGGCTCGACGGGCTTCTGCAGGACACACAGTATGGCCTGCGCACGCTGCGACGGAGCCCCGGTTTCACCATCACGGCTGTAGCCACGCTCGCCCTGGGCATTGGCGCATGCACCGCCATCTTCAGCCTGGTGAACGCGGTGCTCTTACGATCGTTACCGTATGGGGATCCTGATCGGCTGGTCTATTTATTCACCCCGAATCCCCACATCCCCGCTCCCCCTGACGCCATGTCTCCAAGCTACGCGGACTTCTACGACCTGAAGCAACAGGGTCATACCTTCGCCAGCATGTCTGTCTTTGAGCAGGCAACCTTCAATCTCACGTGGGGCGGCTCCGTGGAACGGGTTGGCGCGGCTCGTGTCGACGAGAGTTTTTTCACGACCCTACAGTCTGCTCCCGAAATTGGGCGTGCCATCGGGGCCGAGGACAACCAACCCGGCCATAACCGGGTAGCCATCATCAGCCACGCTCTTTGGCACTCGATGTTCGCGGATAGCAGCGATATTTTAGAGCGTTCACTGCTGCTGGAAGGCGTCCGTTACAGGATCATTGGCGTCATGCCGCCGTCGTTCGAATATCCGTCCAACTTCGATCTACCCTACGGAAACGTGATGAAAGCGACACATATCTGGATTCCGCTTGCGCTTACTTCAAAACAGAGAGCGGAGCGCGAACTGGGAAACGATGTTGCGATCGCTCGCTTGCGCGCTGGGGTCTCCATGAGTAAGGCGCAGTCGGAGATGAGCACAATCATGGTCCGCCTGGATAAGCTTCACAGCGTTCAGATGTTTCCGGAGAGGGGTTGGGGTGCGTTGATAACCCACTTCATGGACTACGCCGTCGGCCGCGTGCGTCCCCTTATGTGGCTGCTGCTGGGTGCGGTGTCGTTTGTACTGTTGATTGCGTGCGGAAATGCAGCGAATCTACTCCTGGCCAGGGCCGCCAACCGTATGCAGGAACTTGGCATGCGGGCGGCTCTGGGTGCAGGCCGAGGCCGCATCATCCGCCAGCTTCTCACCGAATCGCTCCTGATCGCGCTTGCTGCCGGCGTCCTCGGCGTTGGCCTCGCCTACGTTTTCCTGCGCATCCTACCGCTTCTCGATCCGGGCAATATTCCGCGCCTCAATGAGGCATCGTTGGACATGCGGGTGATGCTCTTTACCGTAAGCGTGTCATTGCTTACCAGCCTATTGACCGGCATTCTGCCGGCGTTGACTGTCTCCCGGGTTAGTCTTAGCGGCTTCCTGGCATCCGGCCGAGGCAGCGCTGTGGCCGGTACGCATAGCCGCTCGCAAAGCGCCCTGATCGTGGTGGAGGCGGCGCTGGTGGTGGTGTTGCTTGCCGGCGCCGGCCTGTTCATTCGGAGTTACCTGAATGTCGAATCAGTCGCCACGGGATTTTCGCCGTCGACGGTCACGATGAATGTGGTGCTCGATGAGCGGTATGGCACACCACAACAGCAAGGTGCTTTTTTCAGAACGCTCATCGGCAAGATGGGCGTGCTTCCAGGGATAGATGCGGTAGGAGCTGTCAACTACCTGCCGCTCAGTAATACCGACAGCATAGGGTTCTTTTGGGTAGATGGCTTTGCAAACCAGAAAGATCAGATGGCCGAGGGACGCTCGATCACACCCCAATATTTTCGAGCGATGAACATTCCGCTGCTCGCGGGACGCTACTTTACCGAGGGTGATGTTTCGAGCACAGCACGGCCAGCCATCGTCAACCAGCAATTTGCCAAGGTATATTTTGCAAATCGCGATCCCATAGGAGGACGGATCAGCACCGACGAAAAAGACCATTCTCATTGGAGTACCGTGGTCGGCGTGGTGGCCGATGTGCGCCATTTCACCCTGGAAGAAGCTCCGCAGCCACAGATGTATTTCCCCGGTTACGAGTTTGGGGGCGCATATATTGCCGTGCGCTCCGGGCTGCCGCCCTCGACGGTCGCCTCTGAGATCCGCGGAGTCCTAAAGGGCATAGATCCCAATCTGCCGCGTGCCGATGTTCACACTATGGGCGACCTCATGTCCGAAGCAAGTGCCCGGCGACGCTTTCAAACGTCATTGCTCACCGTGTTTGCTGCCATCGCTCTCTTGCTGGCGCTGGTTGGCCTCTATGGCCTCATGGCCTACTCTGTGAGCTGCCGGACTCGGGAATTAGGCATCCGCATGGCTCTCGGCGCACAGCGAACGCAAGTGATGCTGTTGGTCCTAAGGAAGGCCGGTCTGCTGTTGGGATTGGGCCTGGTTTCGGGTCTTATGTGCTCGTGGATGGCGACGCGCGAGATCAAAGCGTTCCTCTTTGGGGTTGGCGAACACGATCCAGCCACCATTATTTCGGTGTGCGGGTTGCTTGCCGCTTGCGGCCTGATCGCTGCGCTGATCCCGGCGCGACGCGCGGCTTCGATCGATCCCATGCAGGCTCTGCGGACGGAGTAGGCGAGCGGCAACCGCCAAAATAGGCGGGCACGTCTTGCATGGGCGGATTTTTGCTGTAAACTTCCTCTGTTCGTCAACCAAGCCGCTTCGGCCCGCGGACGAAAGTAGACCCGCATCCATTTAAGGAGGCCCTGGCGAGCGTGTCTCTCGCTGCCATTGATTCATATGAGAGCTGACATCCTGCAAAGCAAGAATTCTGACGAAGTTCGCACCTACCTTCAGAAGAAGTTCAAGACCTTTAACAGCTGGACTTACTCCACCGACAGCCGCAACAAAAAGTGCGTGCAGTACTATCTCTGCGCTTCTGACGAGAACAAACGCCTTGTCGAGGGGGCGTACTTCGCCACCTTCAAGGCGAGTTTCCCCAAAGACCTGGCCACCAAAACACAAGCCGACCTGGAACGTAAGGAAGCGGGACCGGTCATGGTTGAGAGATCGGAATGGATCGGGATGCAGGAGGACCGCCAGGATTCCGCGCAACAGTTGCTCGACCAGCTAATCCTGTGGCGGGACAACCAGGATTACCAGTACGGGGAAAGGTTCTTCAATCAACTGCAGTCTCGAGTGGCTGAGTTTGACCCAAGCCTGGTAAACCCCAAGGAGTTTTTGTCGGAGTCTGAAGTCAAGCGGGTGGCCAAACTCACCGGGAACACCACCAAAACAGCCAAGGAGGTCCAGGCGGAATTTGAGGGCATGATTGGGGTCAGGCAAACCGCGGAGGTCACGTTTGAGGCCTACAGCCCGCAGTGGGGCCAAATTAATGCTGCCCTGAAAGAAGATTTCAAGGCGGGAGTCTGGGGCAGCGGGAATGCGCGAGCTGCGCTCACCAAAAGAGGATTCGATGTGGAAGTGCAGGCGGCAGTGGCTTTCGGTGCGGAACTGAATATCGACGGTTCTTGTACCTGGAAATTGGCCAAGCATGGTCTGGATCTTTCCGGCAACTGCAATTTGTTCGCCGGCGCCAATGCATCGTTTGACGGCAAATTGAGCGCCGACCTTTTCAAGGGAATCAATGCCTCCCTGGCCTTGGGCGCCTTCGCCGGGGTCCAGGCCTCGGTCACGGGAAAATGTGCGTTTACCTACGACGACAAGCCCATGGTCGGCGTCGACGCAACGGCGACAGTGCAATTCGGTGTGGGGGGATCTCTGAGTGGTACGCTCAAGGTTCCTATCTTTGGCGCGACGCAAATTGGCTTCGCCTCGTCGGTCGCGATCGGGCTCGGGATGGGGGTGTCTACCAACACAGAAATCCATTTCTCCCAGATCTACCTGGCGGGAAAGGAAGACTTCCGGAGGCTACTTTATTTGCCGACGATCGCCAAGGGCTACCGCATGGATCTGATGACGCAGGAGGCGAAGAACCTGCACTATCTCGATAAGTGCATTGCGCGCATCGGAGACGGAGTCACGGGCATGCAAGAAACCATCGCCAGCGTAAAGAAGGTTCCGGAAGAGAAGCAAAGCCTGCTCATGAAGATGGATGACTACGACTAGGCCCCGAGGAAAAATTGCCGGGCACACCGTGGGCACATCGCGATAAGGGGCGGAAACAGGAAGAGCCGGAACGGTGGTTCCGGCTCTTGCTTTGAGTCCACTTGTGAGTTACTTGAGAGCGACCATCACTTCGTTGCCGGAGTGGGACGGGTGACTTGCGACCTCAAGCGTGGGTACCGGTTTCGGGCCTCTCAGCCTCATGCTCTGGCTGCCCTGTTCTCCCCAAACCTCGGTCAGGTAGTACTGGTCGCCAGCCTGGCGGAACACTAGTGTGTCGCCTTTCTTGCCAGGATAGTCTTGCTGGCCATGGGAAAGGATGGTGGCAAGGGTTTGAGAATTTTGGACCGTGATCCGGTTGCTCACGGAATCGACCGAGATTCTGTAGCGGCCGGCCGGCATTTGCGAGTTTCCGACGTGGAAGGCGAAAGGTATATTCGCCTGCATTCCAGGTTGAGCATAGGCGCCGGTTGCGGTGAATAGGAACGACAGCAGCGATAGGGTGGCGATCAGGTTGCGCTTCATAACATCCTCCTTTGGGGCTCATTTGCAGTCGAGCCCTGACTGAATTTGCTTCGTGTGTTTGCCCGCGAGCTGGTTACTTGAGAGCGATCTCTACGTTTTCGGTTTTTGGGGCGGCGGCGGCTTCAAGCTCGCGTTCGCGCTCTCGTTTAGTGGCGGGGATGATCATTCCCGGGGTAGCCGCGGGTCCCCAGATCTGGGCCAGGGAGTACTGATCACCCACATGACGGAACACCATCTTTTGGCTCACGTGACCAGGGGTTTCCCGTTGGAAAAGGGAGAGTGTAGTGGCGCCGGTGTTGAGGTTGCAGATGGTGATGTAGTTGGTATCGAACTCCGCCCTCTGGATTTTGTAGGTGCCGGCCGGCAGGTGCGCCGTTCCTACGCTGAAGGCGAAGGGCACATAGGCCTGAGCAGCAGATTGAGCGTGGGCGCCGGTGGTGTTGAGCAGGAGCGACAGCGCCACGAGCGAAAGGGTTCCGATAAGATTGCGTTTCATAACATCCTCCCTGGGGTTCCTCGCAGTGGAACCCAAACTGAATTTGCCTCTCAAACTCTCAGCATCTTCACTGGAAGCTTGCGTTGACGCATTGACCTATTGCATGCTCACGGCCAAACGCGAACGGGCCTGGGTTCGGGACAATTTCACTGAATTTGCAATAACTTAGCTCTTGCCACCCTGCTCGTTGGGGGGCGAAACGGTAGCCGATCGGATACCGCGCGGAGCCTGCTGGTTCCCTACCGCGCGGTGAAGCGGGTTGGACGATGCTTCTGCGACACTTTCAGCTACACTGAACCACCGGAGGCAGACTTGACGAACCCGAGATTAGTGGCCACTTCCGGCTTTCTGAAAGGAACGGTCTGGCCAGCGAAACTTAGCCCACTGTTTCTGGGGAGGGATACCTCAAACCAGGTGGAGGTGAGGGATGCTGCGGTTTCGCGAAAGCATTGCTCAGTCACCGAGATTACCAGCGGTGTTTTTGAGATCGCAGATCTCGACAGCCACAACGGGACTGAGGTCAACGGAACGAAGGTGAGCCGTAGAACCATTGAGCATGGCGATCGGATTCGTATCGGGAGCAGCGAATTTGTTTTCCTCACCGGTCCGGAGGAAAGCGACGCGCTGACCTTATCTCACTCGGACACCCTGCTGTCTGACACCGGGCTGATTACGGTGCGGCTCGACCGTTCGGGTCTGCCGTCTGACCCCGCCGGGATGGGCCGAATGGCACGCGATCTAAGCGCATTTTTCAAGATTGCGAACGTCATCAATTCCACGCGGGACGCGGAGGCCTTGCAACGCGAATTGCTGGTGTTGATTTCTGAAGTGATCCCGGCCGCGGAGGGCGCCATTGTGCTGCAGCCGAGCAGGAATGACGATGCCAAGCCCTGTACCTGGAATAGAAAGGGACTCCCTAAACAGGAGCTGCCTATTCGCGAGGAACCGGTGCAGCAGGCGACCTGGGAACGCTGCGCCGTGTTCTCAGCAGCTTCGGCCGAGAACAATTCCACCGAGCATGTGTTGTGCGTGCCCCTGGTGGGCGTGGAAAGAACCATGGGAGTGATCTATCTAAGCTCACCAGCGTCTTCGCCAGCCTTTGGAGAGGAACACGCCTACTTCCTCACCTCGGTTTCCCGCATCGCCGCGGTCACGCTGGAGAACCTTTCGCAGTTGGATTCTCTGCGGGCAGAGAACCAGCGGCTGCGAGGGGATGTGAAAGCCGACAATACGCTTATCGGTGAGAGCCGCCCGATGCGGCGGGTGAGCGAGTTCATCACGCGCGTAGCGAAAGGCGATTCGACGGTGCTGATTCGCGGCGAGAGCGGAACCGGCAAAGAGCTGGTGGCGCGCGCCATTCACGCCAACGGCTTGCGGTCCGACAGGCCCTTCGTCGCCATCAATTGCGCTGCCATCCCGGAAGCGCTGCTGGAGAGCGAACTCTTCGGCCACGAAAGAGGAGCGTTCACGGGCGCCGCCGGCATGAGGAAGGGCAAGCTCGAAGCGGCCGAGGATGGAACCCTGTTCCTGGATGAAATCGGGGAGATGGCTCCCCTGTTGCAAAGCAAGCTCTTGCGGGTCTTGCAGCAACGTGAATTCGAACGGCTGGGGGGAAACCGCCTGTTGTCGTTCAACGCGCGGGTCGTAGCGGCCACGAATAAGAACCTTGAACAGGCGATCAAGACGGGCGAATTTCGCCAGGACTTGTACTACCGGCTGAATGTGGTCTCAATCGCTTCGCCGCCGCTGCGCGAGCATCGCGAAGACATTCCCCTGCTGGCCCTGCATTTTGCCGACAAGTATGCGGCTAAGTGCAAGCGCGGCTTCAAGGGCATCGCTGCGGACGCACGTTCTTTGCTGATGCAATACAGCTGGCCGGGCAACGTGCGCGAGCTGGAGAATGCGATCGAACATGCCATCGTGATGGGACTGACGGACGAGATTCTCCCCGAAGACCTGCCCAATGCGCTGTTGGAGGAGCAATCATCGGGATTGGAGGCGGCGCGCTACCACAGCACGCTGAACCAGACAAAAAAACAGCTGGTCGTTGACGCGCTCGACGAAGCCGGCGGCAGCCCGGTCGAGGCGGCACGTTTGCTGGGAATCCATCCCAAGTATTTGCACCGGTTAATCCGAAACCTGAATTTGAAAACGGATGGGAAGCGAATGGGATAGGTGGTGGGGCTCACCTTCTCCGCGACTCTAACAGTCGATCGATCAGCGGCCACGCCGCCTCCGCCTCCCAGGGGCCGGATTCATCACATTTCGGAGGCCGTTTTGTGTAACCATCACGGTCGCGCTCTTCGCTGGCATGGATGTCCAATCTCCTGAGGTGCTCTCGCAGAGCTTCCCGTATCAATGCAGAGCGATTCTGTTTGGTTCGGCGTGCTGCTCGATCCGCGGCCTGTAGAAGACTCTTATCGAGGACGATCCGGACTGTTTCCATATGTTGACTATGCTTCAAAGCATACTCCCATAAATCAAACCGGCAGATAGGCATCCCCTGAGACCTAACACTAAGGGCTGCAATAAGCTTAATGTGCGGGAGCGTAGTAACCGGAACGTACGGTGATGCTGTCTACGCGCTCCGGGGCTTTGAGTTCGACGTGGTGGAATGCGCCGTCGTGTTTCCAGTCTGCCGGCTTGTAGACGAGGCGGTATTGGTTGCGGAGGTCCGCCTCGATAATCCGCAGGTCGTCGTTTATCTTAGGTTCCGTGTCGTCGTTAAAGAAGACGCGGCCGCCACTCTCCGACGCGAGTTCCGCCAAAGTTTTCGGGCCGTCTGAAGAAAAGCCGGATTTCGACTCTGCGCGAAAGGCATAGATGGCCGTGTTGGCTCGCCGGCACATGTCAACCGCATCCTTAAAGGAAGCGCGGCTGGCATTATCTTCTCCGTCAGAGAAAAGCAGGATAAAGTTTGCACTGGCCGCGTTGTTGATTCTGCCAAACTGGTTCAGACATGCCTGATATATCGCGGTAAAGAGAGCCGTCGTACCTGCATTGCCGCTCCCTCCGCCTGCGGTGACCCTACCATCGCGGATGCCGGCAGTCAGTGCGTTTGAATCATTGGTCCAGGTCTGAACAATTTTCGATACGTATCCGAAATCCATAACGAAGGCCTGGTCTGTTTGTTGGCGCAGGATTTGTTGTGCGTACCTGATCGAGATTGCGCGGTCGCGAGGAAAGCTCGCCTCCATTGACTGGCTGGTATCCATAAGGATGCCGGCTCGGATGGGAAAGTTCTCCAGCGACTGGAAGGCGAGGATTCGGTGGGGTGGCTTGCCGTTGTCCAGCAAGGTCAACTCATCGAATTTCAAATCGTTGACCGGGAGGCCATGTGCGTCGGCCGCATGGAAGGTGAGGCTGACTTCGTCGACAGCGATGGTGAGATTGTATGGTCCCGTGCTCGACGCGCCACCGGTCTGGGCACCCAATTGCCGCGCCTGTACCAGGAGGGCAAGGATGACAAGGCCGCAGATGATGGGTTGGCGCATGGTGCGGGTGCTTCCCAGTATATGGCCGGCGAGCATGGGCAAGGCTCGGTCTGCTAGAGTGCATGGCTATGGGACATAACCGCTGTTTCGCGATCGCAACCATTTGCCGGCCTTCGATGCTGGTGCTGTTACTATGCGCCGCGCCGTACTTGGTACGTGCGCAGGCCGGCGGCGAATCCGCTGCGCCTGCCGTGCCGGACTGGGCGCAGCCGGGCTCGCCCACGCACGTACAGGTGCCGCCGCCCGCAGATTTTCATCGGCCAAGCCGGAATTTCGAAACGCCGATCGGCGTGTTTCAAGGCCAATCTGACATTGGCGGCGCGGTGGTACCCGGGAGCGCCAGTTATGACGACGGAACGCAGCAGTACACCATCCACTCGGCTGGTTACAACATCTGGTATTCGCGCGATGAGTTCCGTTTTCTCTGGAAGAAGATGTCTGGAGACTTTTCTCTCGCCGCCGATGTCACCTTCCCCGACGCCAAGGGTTACGGCGATCGCAAGGTAGTGCTGATCATCCGCCAGAATCTCGAAGATGATTCCAAAGAAGCCATGCTCGGTCAACACGGCGCCGGCATGATCCACCTCGCGTGGCGTCCGGACAAAGGCGCGATGATGAAGGATGCACAGTTTCGTTTTGGGGGTACCCTCGCCGGAGTGAAAGCGAAACGCGTGGGCATTGAAAAGCGTGGCGATGCTATAGCAATCTTCGTTAGCCTCGAGGGGGAGCCGATGCACCAGCTTGGCCCACCGATCAACCTGCACTTCGATGAGCCGTTCTACGTGGGGGTGGGTTTCTGCTCGCATTTGCCGGCCACCCCGGATACGGCTGTGCTCTCCAATGTCTTATTGGAAAACTCGGCGGGCAAGGTGCGATAGACGTGATCGATTGCGGTGAAAGGATCGTGTGAGGCAGCAGGCTGGAAAAAGGGGTGATTTAGCTTTAGGGTAGGCCGGGGATTTATCCCCGGCGCAAATGCTGTGGTCATCGCGGGCATTAGCCCCTGGGGCATGCTTTCTTGCTCGATCTGGCTTTCTCCGCAGCCTCTTCAGCCGTGCCCTTCGTTCAGAGTTGTTTCATAGGGACAGAGAGCGTGGCGGATGGACCTGCGGTTTCTTCCCGGTCTCACACAAACTCTAAAAGTCCGTACACTCTGCCCATCCCAACCGACCCATGCCCTCGGCATCGAGTTTCTTGCACAGCCTTTGAAGGCCGCACCCTTCCGAGAATGAGATTTTCTGGAGCCTGCTACATCGTGGGAATTAGGATTTCAGTAATCAACTGATCCTCAGGGGTCTTTTTGGGATCGTTCACATAGTTCTCAATGAAATAGTCGTCCCGCAGCGGTAGCCGGGTCTCGGAGATAATCTCTACCACTCTACCGCTTGCCTTGGCGAGATCAGAATAAGGTCCGGTCAACACAAAGCGGCTGTATTTGCCTCCGCTGAATTCCATATAACTGACTTCCGCGGGCAACTTCACGGGCGGGGCTGCGAGCGATACCCCAGCGCGGTATACCTTTGGCCCGATTTTGTAGAGGCTCGTGTATCCAGTGATCTGATTGTGTTCGGCGATCGCGGCCACGAATTGATGGAGACTCTGCCAGGCCTGGGGAGCATGGGTTTGGAAAGGTCCAATTTTCTCCACAAAGACGTAATGAGTTTCAGGCCAGGTGACGGTTTCCGGCACTTCGGTGAGGTTCATATCTCTCCTTGGCAGAGGCAAGCCCACCCTCTTGTCAGCAAAGTACCAACCGGCCATCCCGTGGTCAACCCATCCGTATTGATTGACATTGTCAACTAATATGGATGACAATGTTTGCCATGGCGCCCACGAGCAAAATCCTGCCTGGGGTGAGCGGTGAGATCGCTAAGTTCCGCCACTTTAACCGCATGTATACGCGTTATATCGGAACCTTGAACGAAGGTCTGTTGAACAGCGATTACAGTTTGGCCGAGGCCCGCGTGCTCTACGAACTGGCTAACCGCAACGCACCCAAGGCAAGCGAGATAGCCGAAGGGCTGGGGCTGGATCCGGGCTACCTGAGCCGCCTGTTGGGAAAGTTTGAGCGTGACGGGTTGTTGCAGAAGAAGATGTCGGAACAAGATGCCCGCTACGCCGAACTGGTGCTCACGACGCGTGGCAAATCTGTGTTCAAAAAGTTGAACGAACTTTCCAATGAACAAGCATACGCCGCGCTGCAGGGTCTGCCGCCCGCGGCCCGCTCTGAAGTGATGCGTTGCATGCAATCGATCGAAGACCTTCTCATGAAGACGGACCGGGACCGTAGCCCTTACATTCTGCGTCCGCATCGGGTCGGAGATATGGGCTGGATTGTTTATCGAGAGGGCCTGGGCTATGCGGAGCAGTATGGATGGGACGCGACGTTCGAAGCTCTGGTGGCTAACATCGTTTCCGATTTCATCACTCACTTCGAGCCGGCCCGGGAACGGTGTTGGATTGCCGAAGTGGATGGCCAGCACGTGGGCCACGTTTTTCTGGTCAAGCATCCGAATCAAGCGCACACGGCGAAGCTTCGCCTGCTATTTGTTGAGCCGAGCGCCCGAGGTATGGGCCTCGGCCATGCGCTGGTCAACGAGTGCGTCCGGTTCGCTCGCACGGCGGGCTATCGGAAAATCGTTCTATGGACGCAAAGCATGTTGACGGCAGCGCACCGCATTTATCAGGGAGCGGGCTTCGTGTTGGTAAAGGAGGAGCCTCACCATAGTTTTGGGCACGATCTTGTTGGGCAGGAATGGGAATTGGATTTGAGTTGAGGTGGCGAGACTACCTCATTGAAGCCCCGCCCGAGGTTGTGAAAAAAAACATTGCCACCAATCACCCAGAATTGGTGGTCAGGGCACAGAATGGCGACTGAGTGCCACCGCATCGTTCACTGCACTTAGAATTGCAAGCGCACGCCTAACTGCAACTGCCGGACATTGAGTGCGAAGTTACTGTTATTGATGCCCGTCACTTGCCGGAACGGAGTGGAATACGGAGTGAGCGTGTTGCCTGCCCCAATTGTTTTCGAGCCGGTCTCGAGTAGGTCATTGACGAAATAGGCAGAGGAATTCACTGCCGAGACGTTGGGGTGGTTGGCAAGGTTGAAGGCTTCGCCCAGGAATTCAAGCCCGTAACGCTCACGGAACAGCACCCTCTTCGAAAGACGCAGATCGGCGACGTAGGTTGCCGGTTGCTGCACGACGTTGCGGTCTGTGATGGGCACCCGGTTTGCACCTCCAGAGCCGTTAAAGGAACCAGTATTGATAATTTTCTGGACAGGCGCTCCAGGGGTGACGGTGAGCGTGCTTGACGAGCCGCTGATGCCCACCGAGTACGGCAGACCCGTTTGCGTGGAGAACGCCGGCGCCATTTCAAAGTCGTTGGCGAGATAACCCCACGTCCCGTGTAAATGCCAGGGTGTGCTGATCACCGCAGCCATCACCAGGCGGTTGGGCACGTTTTGGTTGGAGTTGCCCTTCTCCAGACGAATGTTGGTGGGATCGAGCAACGCTGTAGCCGAAGCCCCAGTGGTGTTGTTTTCGCCGTAATCGAGGGCGTGCGACCAGGTGTAGTTTGCCGTGAATTCAATCGAGTGCGAGAGCTGATGCTTGAACTGCGCCACCAGCGCCTCGTAATTCGAGGTTACGCCGCTAAAGATATCAGTGATGGAGCTGAAATTCGGGTTGGGACGAAGATTCTTATTGGCGGTGGCGAAGAATGCATTCGCTTGGAAACTGGTCCCATTAGGAATGGGACCCTGCTGCTGCGGGTCGTTAATGGTGAACGTGACGGGAGTTGGCGCAGGCAAGTTGGTGTCGACAAAATCGGGCAGGCGCCGTCCCCACGATCCGAGCCACGAAAGGCTGAACACGTCGTGGTTGGTCACCTGCGTCTCGACCGTAAGGTCAGCCTGATGGATCTGGGGCACCTTGAAATTGGGGTCGAGATAGTCCACGGTGGCGTTGCCGCTGGCAGACCCGAGACAGGCCGCTTGTTGCGCCGGTGCGACTACCTGGGGAAAGACGGGGGCACAGTTCTGTCCGGCGTTGAATTGTGGATTGGTTTGGCTCCCCGCGGCCCCGGTGCCGATGAGGGCCTGGTAGAGGGTGGAATTGATGGCCCTGGCGAAGAACATGCCGTAGCCGCCGCGCACGATGGTCCTGCCGGTGCCGTAAGGATCGTAGGCAAAGCCGACGCGGGGACCAAAATTAGTCTTCATGTCGTTGAGCTTAGAAGTCTGCGGAACGGCGGAGTTGGCCAGCTGCGGCCCAGGAAAGCTCTCGTACTCCCAGCGAATGCCCAGGGTAAGGCTGAGCCGCCGGGTCGCTTTCCACTCATCCTGGGCAAACAGGGAGTAATCGCCGGTAGTGAAAGGAATTCCCGCCAGACCTGCCCCTTGGTTGAAGTATGTGTAATGCGCAGCCTTGGACGCGGTGCCTGCATTGCTCGCAAGGTACGCGTCGGAGATGTAGTTACCCAGGGTGGTGTTGCCGCTGTAGGTATAGCCGCCGAACTGGTTATAGAGATTGGAGGTCAAATCGTAAGTGTGGACGTAGTCTCCGCCGAACTTGAAGCTGTGGTTTCCGTGGATCCAGTTGACGGTGTCGGAAAATTGCCAGCGGCGTTCATCGGGATAAGCGGCGCGGAGAAGAAACTGGGGTGTACCGATCTGGAAAAAGCCGGTCAGATACACGTTCGCCGGCAGCCCCAATGGGTTGGTGTACGTCGGCGTGTTGATAAGATTGCTGGTTTCGTATGGGGTCGGCGCCTGGTTGGTCTCGTATTCAAAGTCGCGGCCATACATGTAGCGCGCCTCGTTGCTCCATACCGGGGTGATAAGAGTGTCCAACTTGCCGACGATCCAGTTGTCGCGTACGTAGTCGTTGCCGAAACTGGAGAGTCCGTAGGCCACGGCCGGGCTGGTCTGGATACCGGCAGGGGAGGTCCAGCGCATCCGGTTCGCTTCTACCGAAACGTGATTTTTGGCATTCACCTGCCAGTCGATTTTGGGGAAGTAGATGGTCTGATCGCCGGTTCTTGGCGCCGTACCGAGCGTCGTTTGAAGTCCGGCAATGCCGTTGTTGTAAACGGTGTAGGAGCCTGCATAGGGCAGACCTGTATTGGTTGCGATCTGGCAGACATTGGCGTCCTGATAAGAGGGAGCCGCCGAGCCTGTTCCGCCGCACTTTTTGCCGGCCGGAAGTGCGGCGTCGGCAGGGGTGTAGAAATTAGCGTTCGCGCTGGCGCCGGTTATGGTAGCGGCAGCGGGAAAGTCGTGATAGAAGCGGTCCGCGGCAAAGAAAAAGAAAATCTTGTCTTTCCAGATCGGGCCACCGACGGCCAAACCATATTGGCGGCGAAGATCAGTAGGCTTGAACGGAAGCACCTGGTAGGTAGGCGGAGTGTTGGAAATCTCGACGGGGTGAGTCACGGTGCTGTTGGTGGCCGCCCACGCGCTGTCACGGTCAAAGTAGTAGCCCACTCCGTGAAAGCCGTTGGTACCGCTCTTGGTGACCGAGTTCACGATACCACCCGCCGACCGGCCGTATTCGACCGAGTAGTTGGAGGTATTGACTTGAAATTCCTGAACCGACTCCTTGGCGGTGGAATAGCCGGCCCGGGTACGACCCCGCTCTTCGGAAAAGAAGGCTTGATTGTCATCTGTACCGTCGATGGTTACATTATTCAACAGCGTGCTCTGGCCGCGGAAACTAAGCAGACCATAACCGTTCGAGTCGTTCACAACGCCAGGTGTCAGCAGGGCATAACTGGACCAGCGATAGTTGCTGACCGGAAGATCGTGAAGGATCTTCTGATCGATAATGCCGGCAAAATCCGGATTAGTGGTATTCACCAGTGGAGAGGTGCCGGAGACCTCCACCGTTTGCGAAGTTGACCCCACCTGCATGCGAGCGTCAATCGTGGTCAGCAGGCCAACCTGAACGGTCACGTCGACTGATTTGTAGGGTTCGAACCCGGCGGCAGAGATCGTCACACTGTAGGTCCCGGGCTGCAGATGAATCACGCGGAAGTACCCTGCACTGTCGGCCGTAGCGGTTTGTTCAGCGTTGGTTGCATTCGCTATGACGGTGATGGTTGCACCGCTGACGATGGCACCCGAGGCGTCGACGACCGTGCCTCCAACGGCTCCATCCACGGCCGTTTGCGCATGTGCGATCGGGGTAATCAATGTGCAGAGTAAGGTAAACAGGGCGACGAGACGGAATCGAGAGGTTTGCTGCATTTGGCTCTCCTCAAAATTTGGGTCTTTATGCTACTGGATCTTGATCTGTAACCGACCGGGGCCGGCACGCGGGTGCTTGTGCCCGCACGCGAAAGATATTCCTGACAGCATTGTCGCAAGTCACTGACAAACTATGACAACTATTTTTTACGTAGATGTAAATTTTGAGAAATCGATCCCTATTTAACCCCGACAAACGCGGCTACGGATGCTGCAGAAAATCGATGGTTTCTGCGTTAGCGAGCCAAAGAGCGTACCCCGGGGGCTAAAGGCCGGATGTTTTGCTGGGTTTATAGACGGGCTAAAGTCCGCACCTTTATCAGTGAGTTTTTCCGTGGTGCTTACAGCCACAGCGGCGGTTCGTGCGACGATGTGCAACCAGCGTCAGGGAATGCGCATCAAATAGCGGTTGTCGAATGCGGGCGACGGCTCGAAGTAATCTTTCGCGATCTCTGCCGTGCCGGCCCGGTGGATTCACGGACAATCAATTCAGGCGCTACTGCTACTTGCGGAGGGGACTTGGCATCGGAAGGCCGGAGCTGCTGCAGTAGCAATTGGACGGCGAGTTCGCCCATCTGGTGCAGGGGTTGTCGAATGGTGGTGAGACTCGGCGTCTGAAAGGCGGCCTCTTTGATGTCGTCGAATCCAACCACCGACACATCCTCCGCGACGCGCAGCCCCGAATCATGGAGTGCGCGTATGCAACCGATTGCGGCAACGTCATTGAACGAAACAACAGCGGTGAAACTGCGATGGTGCGTCAACAGCTGCTTCACGACCGGATATCCCAGTTCAGGGGAGGTCAGGTCTTTTTCGAGCTGGATGGTCAATTCGGGCCGGATCACGAGTCCGAGATCCTGCGCCACCTGGACGATACCTTGCCACCTTGCGTCGGAATCCGAGCTGTAGGGTTGTCCGCGCATGAATGCAATGGTCCGGTGACCCAGGTCGTAAAGATGGCAGAGCGATAATTCGGCGGCGCGGTGGTGGTCGAGCACCACGTTCGTTACTCCGCTCATACGGCGATGGCCGGCGATGGCAACCACAGGAAGCGGGAGCTTGTGGACCAGGTTGGTGTCGATCGCAATCAAGCCCTCGGCACCCCGGCTGATCAGCATGCGAGGGTACTGCTCGATCAGGTCGGCTCGGTGCCGGTGATGGGCGATAAAGTAGAAGTAGTTTTCTTCCAGGAGCCGGTCTCCGATACCGGTCATCACTTCTGCGTGATAACCGTCGGCAAGTACAGGAACCAAAATGCCGATGGTCATGGTGCGGCGATTTCTCAGGGAACGGGCAAGGAAGCTGGGCTGGTAGTTGAATTTGAGCGCCGCCTTGCGGATACGCTCCCGGGTAGCTTCGGGGATGGAGCGCCCGGGCACCTCATTCAAGACCACCGATATCGTGGTTGGGTCAAGATTGAGATAAGCAGCAAGGGTTTTGAGACTGACCGGTCCGTCAGACTGCTTATCGTCGCTCTTGCGCTTGCCCATCGAACCGCTGCTTTCCTTGTGTGTTCCAACAAGATAGCAGCCATGGCGTATCTAGACAATAGTTTGTCTAGATACCTCACCGGGAGGGAAGGACACCCTGGCCCTCTTTCACAATGTAGCAATGATCCGCGTCCAGATCGGCAAGCGTCTCTACCCTGCCCGAAGGCCAGAAAATCTCCAGCTTGTCGAGCTTCTGATGGGTAGCCAGGCCAAAGTGGATCCTGAGATCGCTCTGCGAAAGATAGCTTCCTCCGCTGCGGACCTCGTCCTGTTGGACAAGGTCGCCCGCTGTGGCCCGCAACCGCGCGTTGAGAGCCAGCGGGCTGCCCTTTGCTGCCTCCAGTTCGAAGCTGATCCAGTGGTTACGAGCGCCTCCCTGGGGGCGCAGAATCATCGGTTCGCCTTCCAGATTTTCGACCACAATCTCCAGGTGTCCATCATTGAACAGATCGCCAACGGCAAGCCCGCGGCTTACCTGGGGAATTTGTATCGCCGGCCCGGCAAGCCTGCTTATGTCACGAAAGGTCCCGTCGTGCTGGTTGAGATAAAGGAGCTTAGGCTCGCGAAATTTAGTGCCGATATCTTTGCTATCCACCTGTGGGTAAACATGCCCGTTCACGAGAATCAGGTCTACCCAGCCGTCGTTGTCCAAATCGAAGAAAGCGTCTCCCCATCCCACATAAGGCGTGGTTCCGCGGGCGATGCCGGAAGGATAAGAAACGTCAGTAAAGCTGAGCGCGCCGTTGTTGCGGTACAGGGCGGCATACTCCTCACTGAAGTGAGTGATCGCGATGGAAAACAAGCCCTTGTGCTCGTAGTCACCTAAGGCCACTCCCATATTGGCTTGTTCGCTGCCATCGAGGTTGACGGCGACTGCGGCGTCGAGGGCGATATCGGTAAAGTGACCGTTGCCGTCGTTGCGGTAGAGATAGTTGGGCTCACCATCGTTGGCCACGAACAGATCCAGGCGTCCGTCGTTGTTGAAGTCGCTCCACACCGCGGTCAGGCCGAAGAAGCGCTGTGGGTCGGCCACTCCGGCCGCTTTCGCCACCTCGGTGAAAGTTCCATTACCGTTGTTATGGTAGAGAGCGTCGGGCGACCCCTTGAGGCCGCGAGGGCCACACTGCACGGCTATGTCGTGGTATTTACAGGTTACTTTAGACCCGAACTCCGGCAGATCCTTAAGGTCCAAATCAACGTAATGGGCGACAAACAGATCGGCCCACCCATCACGGTCGTAATCGCCAAAGGCCGCACCGGTCGCCCAGCCCGAATCAATGCCCAACCCTGCTTGATTAGTTACATTGCTAAAAGTGCCATCGTGGTTGTTGCGGTAAAGGGTCACTCCGCCGAAGCAGGTGACCAACAGATCGGGCCAGCCGTCGTTATCGTAGTCTCCGATGGACGCTCCCATGGCCCAGCAGGGATTGCCCACTCCCGCCTTTTCGGTCACATCGGTGAACGTACCGTCGTGGTTGTTGTGGTAAAGCGCGCTCCGCGCCTTGCGGCCGGCCAGGGCCATGTCGATGCCGGGGGCATTAGTAAAGTAGATGTCCGGCCAGCCGTCGCGATCATAGTCAATGAGCGCGACCCCACCGCTCATTGACTCCACGATGTACTTCTTTGCCGGTGAAGATAAATGATCGAACTGGATTTTCGTAGAGCGGGTGATGTCGATGAGTTGGGGAATTTGCGGGTTCGGCGACGCCGCGGGCTGATTGGCTGGTCTCGACGCAGGGTGCTGCGCTCGGCAGGCATGAGGGGAACAGAAGATTACGAGCAGGACGCATAGAAGAGCTGCGTTCCGAAACTGGTGGGCTCTTCGCATCCATATCTCCGCTGGGCTGAGGCTGAGGGTCGTTATCTGGTCTCCTGTTCGTCACTGGCGGCGGACAACCCAGCCGGATGTATCTGCATTTCTTTAAAAACAGCCTGCAACTTTTCCTTTAACAGCTTGTATTTCTTGTACTCCTCCACCTCGTGTTGTGAGTCGGCGGTGCGCCCCATCTCACGGTAGATGGTGCTGAGACGAAAGTGGGCAGCGGCATTGGTGGGGTCCAGCTGCACCGCCCGCTCGAGTAGAGGCAATGCCTTCGCTTGCTCGTTCATAGCAATTAAGGTCTTAGCCATTCCGAAGTCAGCCTCGGCATCGTCGGGCTGCAAATGGAGCGCGGCTGCGTAGTGCTGTAAGGCCTGGGCAGAATCCCCTTTGTGGCTGGCCAGGTCGCCCAGTTTGGTTTCTGCTTTTTCGTCCAGGGCGTTCTCGGCGATCGCGGCCTTGTACTCTGACTCAGCGGCCGCCTTGGTCTTCGGATCGTCAGAGATGCCAAGCAACTCTGCCAATTCAAAGTGGATGCCAGGAAGCTTGGGGTCTATTTCGAGAACTTTCTGGTATTGGAGGCGAGCACCGTCGTTGTTGCCTCGCCTCGCCTCTTCATGCGCCATGACTTGATGCATTTGGGCCGAGTCGGGAGCGGCCAGTGCCAGGCTTAACATGGCTTCTCCGGCAAGGTCCGAGTACACGCGATAGGCGGCATAGAGCACCGCAGGGTTGGCTGGGTCCGCCTGGCGCATCGCATTTACCACCGAGCTGGCCTTTGCCAGGTCCTGGCTGGCTGTGTCCATCTCAACCAGTTCCATGCCGATTTGTACTTTTAGTTTTGGTTCGTCCACGGCGGCAAACGATGTCTCCAGGTGGGTACGCGCGTTCGTGGTGTCTCCCGTGCGCTTCTCCGCCATTCCGAGCAGGGCTTGAATTTTCATCAGGTTTGGCTGCATCTCCAGAGCCGTTCTTAGATGAGGCTCGGCCTTGACATAATCTCCCCGAAAAAAAAGCAAGACCCCGAGGTTAGCTTGAGCATCCACATTTCGTGGATCGAGTTTGACCAGGGCCTCGAATTCCGGGATGGCGAGGTCGGGCCGCCGCTGGTTCAGGTATTGCTGGGCCAGCCGGGAGTGGACTGCAATCGGGTCCTGATTGCTACCAGGCGCCTGAGAAAGGAGGGGAAGGGTGGGGAGGACTGCCACCAACAGGGCACAGAGTTTTTTTTTAAGCACATCGCCTCCGCATGATAACGCGCGACTCCATATCAGAGAAAGGTTGCCTAGCCGGGTTCACCCTCGAACTTAGCCAGCGGCCGAACTTTGGGGTTGTGAGTCCAAGAGATTAGGGGAAGCCCGTACCTTCAAGGAAAGAAAGACGTCCTTCAGGGGCTAAAAGAGGCTGCGGAATAACTGATTGGTCTGAAGGGGACGGGCTTTAGCCCGTCCGTAATTAGTTTGGAATGAATGTGGCTTTAGCCACTGAGGGGACGACTCCGTCCAGGCAGAGATTTTTTCCGCAGCCTCTAAATCCCTTGTCTTTGTCCGGACTTTAAGGCCCTACTAAAAGTCGTGCCCTGATACAAAGCATGAGCGCGGTGACCCCCGGAAAACTCGGGCATCCCTGGCTAAGGTATCGCCTGAAGGCTTGCACCTGCCGGCCCGTACCCTCGGCATTAGGTTTTCCCGAGGCCCGGTGAGCCCCAAGACACACGGTTGTCCTCTAATTGTAGTGCTATCAACCGGGTCCAAGATAATCCTTGACAACTTTAGGCCGCTTCCTGGTATATTTCTCGCGCGCGCCAAGATGACGATAGACAACCGTTTGTCTTATCGGATTCGCACGCGGAAGACGATAGACAGCAATCGAGACTATACACAGCGGTAACCATTTTTGGGAGGTTTGGTATGAAATCAGGGAGATTGGCCTTACTGGCCGTAGTTCTTCTGGCAGGATCGTTCGCAGCAGCCTTCGGACAAGCGGTAAATCAAGGCGACATCAGCGGTACTGTTACCGACAGTACAGGCGCTGCGGTACCCGGTGCCACGGTGACGGTTTTGAACATTGACACCGGGGTTACGAAAGACTACATCACCAATGATGCCGGCGTGTACGACACGTCTTCCATTGTTGCCGGCAACTACAAGGTCACCTTCTCAAGACAAGGCTTCAGCACGCTGGTCCGGTCTTCGATCACGGTTGTCGTCGGAACCACACCGCTCAATGCGCAGCTGGCGGTGGGTACCGTAAACACGCAGGTGATCGTCAATACCGATGTTCCCCTGATGAACACAGAGAGCGGATCGATCGCGCTCACCCTCAACTCCGAGACTCTAGGAAAGCTGCCACAGGTAAGCTCGATCGGGCAGGATTGGTCAGGCTTCGTTATTTTTCAACCAGGGGCCGCGGGCGCTCCCGGGGGAAACCAGGGAGTCGTCGGTGCCGGTACCTCCAATGGCACGATGCTGGCAGTGAACGGCAACCTGCCCTTCAGCACGGTACTCGCAGATGGCGCGGAAACGACTCTGCCGGCGAGCGCGAACTCCGATATCACGGTCCAGGAGGATATTCAGGAGGTACAGACCAGCAGCTCCGCCACTTCTGCCCAGTACGGCGTGGGCGGCATTATGTATAACCAGATCAGCAAGGGCGGCTCCGACCGCTTTCATGGTTCGGCATACGAGTATTTTCAAAACACAGACCTGAACGCGAACAATTACACCTTCGGCGCGAATACGGCTAGGCCGATCATCCACTTCCACGAGTTTGGCGGAACAGTCGGCGGCCCGATCCTCAGGAACAAGTTCTTCTTCTTCTTCAACTACGATCACATCATCGATAACGGAGGCACCGCAGCCAGCTTCTACACCGTTCCGACAGCGGCCGAACTGGCCGGCAATTTTGCCGGACTGCCCCCCATCTATGACCCTGCGAGCACAACCGTGATCCAGCAGACAGGCACCTACACCTACCCTGGGGCAAGCTCCCCGACCACATGCCCCTGCATCAGCCGCACACCTTTCCCGGGGAACGTGATTCCTACTGACCGATTCGATGCCGTCTCAACGGCTACACAGGCTTTCTTCCCTAAACCCAATACGGCCGGGACCATCTCCAACGGACAAGCGATCAATAACTACACCTATACAGCTCCGAATATCAATCCATTCACCAAGTTTTTCGGGCGCCTGGACTACAACGTGACCCCCACCAACAAGATCAACGGCTCGGTGACGGAAGGAAACAATCCTGGCAAAAATTTCGGCTGGGGAGACTGCCCTATCGGCTGCCAGAGTGGTGATGTGAGCAGGATCAACAGCCAGGTGACGGACGTGTGGAGCATATCCCCGCACGTGACCAACGAGGCGCGGTTGGGCTATACCAACCAGCTTAACTTTTTTGTGCCCTACACGCTCGGCCAGGGATATCCGGCCAAGCTTGGATGGCAGTTCGCCAAAGGGGATAACTTCCCCAACATCAACATCACAAATTTCAACAGCTTCAATGGCAATACCGTACTTTCCTCGCAGACCAATGCGGTCTACAAAGAGCATGCGTTCGATCCATCCGATGTAGTTACCATGATCGTCGGGAAACACGTCTTGCATTTCGGAGGCGAGTTCCTGATTTTCCAGAACAACTCCACGGCCTGGGGTAACCTGAATGCCGGGCAGTTAAACTTTACCGGCCAATACACATCGCAGTACGTCGGCAGCACGACAAGTGGTACGCCCTACGCGGATTTCCTTCTTGGGCAGGCGCAGCACTGGGAAGCAAATGAAACCCCGGAGTATGGCGGCCGCGAGAAGCTTCCGCAGATGTTCATTCAGGATGATTACAAGATCCGTCCCAACCTGACCCTGAATCTCGGCCTGCGCTACCAGATACAGACCGGTTGGAGCGAGGTCAAGGGCAATGAGGCCACATTCGATCCGACAGTGCAAAACCCGGTATCGAATACCCTGGGCGCCATCTGGTTCGGATCTACCCATGCAAATGGCCGCACACACCTGCAGAAACCGGTCTACAACACCTTTCTTCCCCGGGTTGGATTTTCCTACCTGCTCAATCCGGTCACCACGATCGCGGGGGGCTTTGGCCTCTATTCCTATAACTGGAGTAACGACATATACGGCGGTGGAATGGGTCAGGCCTTTGGATCGAAAGGCAGCGTTACCGATCAGACGAACGGCTTAACTCCGGTGGTTGCCTATTCCGGATCCGGGTCGAACCTTGCCTACGTATCAAACTCGAGCGCTCCGGGTGCCTATAACGGACAGAGCTTCAACTACAACCCGTACCACGAACCTGTCGGTGGCTCCTATCAGTGGAACCTCCAGGTACAACGCGAACTGAGTACCAACTTTGTAGCCTCTCTCAGGTATGTGGCAAGCCATGGTCATAACCTCCCCTTCCAGGTTGACGTCAACCAGGTACCGGAGGCCTTACTGTCGGCCAACGACCAGGGATCGCGGCCCTTCCCCCAATTCCAGTCGCTCAATATCTCCGGCGCGCCGGCTAACGAGAATGCAATCTCTAACTACAACTCGCTGCAGGCTATTATCAAAAAACGCATGAGCCGGGGTCTCAATCTTGAGTTCAGCTACGTCTGGTCCCACTTCCTGGATGATTTGGACACTGCCGGTTGGGGAAGCCATGGAGGCGACCAGTACGTGCAGAACTCTTTTGTTCCTTCGGCGAACTATGGGAACTCCAACTTCGACCTTAGGAATGCATTCAGGGGCTATGCTATTTACGAGTTGCCGTTCGGGAAAACCAGGCAGTTCCTGAACAACAACACCCTGCTCGATGCGGTCGTCGGCGGTTGGCAGCTTGCCACCACGGTCATTGTTCAGAGCGGTCAGCCCTTTAGCGCAGTCATGGCGAGCGGGACTAACTCGTATTCGCTGGGTGGTAACAATTTTCAATGGTTCCCCAACGTTATCGGGAACCCTAAGCTGCAAAACCGCGGTCCGAACCAGTGGTTCAATGAGGCTGCGTTTGCTGCCCCAACCCCTGGAACTTTCGGCGACGAACGCCGGAATCAACTGACCGGACCTGCGTTCAACCGGGTCGACCTTGGACTCGGCAAAACTTTCCACTTCACGGAAGGGATCCAATTAGAGATGCGCGCCGACGCGAACAATGCATTCAACCATCCAAGCTTCCAGTTACCTAACACGCAACTCACGGTCTGCCCGTCATCCGGCACGTTGAGTGCTGGATGCAGTGGATACGGTGCGATTGCAACAGGTACGTCGACGATCACGGCCCTGACTAGTCCCGGTCGTACCATGCAGCTCAGCGCGCACGTAACGTTTTAAACACACCCTACTCCTTTTAGTAGGTCCTCCGGGGTACCAGGGTTTCTGGTGCCCCGTCTTTTTTATTCTTCAAGTCCCGGGTGTAGGTGGGGGCGTGGGAAACGGGGATTGGCAAAGCCAGTCCCGGAGGGCTGGGTTTGGACATTAGAGGTTGGTTTTCGCGTTGCTGTTTCTACTCCGGGCTGGCCCGGTCGATTCGCGGATAATCAATTCAGGCGCCACTGCGATCTGCGGATGCTCGCGGTTGTTTGAAGCGCGGAGTTGTTCGAGCAGTGTCTGGACGGCCAATGCGCCCATCTGGTGCAGGGGCTGGCGAATCGTGGTGAGGCTCGGTGTCTGGAAGGCAGCTTCTTTAATATCGTCGAATCCGACTACAGATACATCCTGAGGCACTCGTAACCCCACATCATGGAGCGCACGAATGCATCCTATGGCAGCAATATCGTTGAAAGAGAGAACCGCGGTAAAGCTGCGATGGTGAGCCAGTAATTGCTTAACTACGGGATAACCCAGTTCCGGCGACGTCAGGTCTTTTTCCAGCTGGATGGTCAGTTCTGGACGGATCACCAGACCGAGATCCTGTGCCACCTGAACGATACCTTGCCACCTTGCGTCGGAATCGGAACTATAGGGTTGCCCGCGCATGAAGGCAATGGTGCGATGCCCTCCATCGTAGAGATGACGAAGCGACAGCTCCGCGGCCCGGTGATGGTCGAGGACTACGTTGGTAACTCCGTTCATACACCGGTGACCGGCGATAGCCACCACCGGCAGAGGGAGCTGGTCTACCAGGTTGGTATCGATCGTAATTAACCCCTCCGCTCCGCGGCTGATGAGCATGCGGGGATACTGCGCGATAAGATCGGGACGGTGGCGGTGGTGGGCGATAAAGTAGAAATACTTCTCCTCCAGGAGCCTATCTCCAATCCCGGTCATCACTTCTGCGTGATAGCCGTCAGCCAGGACCGGAACCAGAATACCGATCGTCATGGTGCGGCGATTCCTCAAAGATCGGGCGAGAAAGCTGGGCTGATAGTTGAATTTGAGGGCTGCCTTGCGGATTCGCTCCCGTGTTGCTTCCGGAATGGAGCGTCCGGGCACCTCGTTCAGGACGACCGACACCGTTGTCGGGTCGAGATTCAGGTAAGCCGCAAGCGTCTTGAGACTGACGGGTCCAGAAGGCTGTTCGAACGTGCGCTTGCCCCTTGTCTTGGCCATTGTCTGGCTGTGACCTCATCCATGGCGATCTCTGTTGATACGAATCTTATCCCTGGAGAGTTCCCTAGACAAGGGTTTGTCTAGACCATTTTGTTACACGCCATTGCGGCCGGACTCAGAGCGTGCGCTTGAACAAAGGAGTAGCGATGGCCAGGGTCAGAATCCCGAACCCGACGAGAAAGAGCAGGTCCAGGCGGATCGCCGTAAAACCGCCATCCTTAAGAAGAATGGCCTTGAAGCCGTGAACGGCGTAGGTAAAAGGATCGACGTGGGCAATCACCTGCAGCCATTTGGGCAATCCGGAGACGGGGGAAATCGCCCCACTGGGGAAGAACAGCAGCGTATTCAGCACGCCAAACATGGCGCGCGGCACCAGTGGATCCTCGACCCGCACCATCATCAGGAACATCATGCCGTTAAACGCGATGGAGGTGGAAATGATGAGCAGCAAGAGAAGCAAGGCGGTCACCGGGTTAAAGATGACACCGAGGCCGGCTAACAAGCGAGCCGATTACCGTAATACAGATACCGGATAACACCGCCTTGATGGTGCCGGCAAGGTTCAATCCGAGAACCAGCTCCAGCCTGGTGATGGGCGTTACCAGGTAGCCCTCGTGCACGCCCCTTGCTTTGTCGTCGATATATAACATGCCCCCGCCGATCATGACCGCTACATACATGGCAAGCGCCACGGAGCCGGCAAGCAGATATTTCATGTATTCGACGTAAGGATAGAGCTCGACAATTTCGAGCGCGATCGACTGCACTACTTTTGGCTGGATAACGGGAGCATTCAAGGCGTCCACCAGGGATTGCATCTCCGCTTCGAGACTGGCGCTCATGGTTTGATCGCTGTTGTCGACCACCAGGCCAATCGCCGGAGAATCCCCGGCCAGCACGCGGCGCGAATACTGCGCCGGGATGATGACTGCCCCGTCGATTTTGCCGGTGCGCACATCTTCTCGCGCCTTTTGCTCATCGTTATAGGCGACGGTGGTGAAGGTGCGGATATTTACGGCAATGGCGTTAAAGGCCTCTTCGACTTTGAGCGCCTGAGAGCCGCGATCGTAATCGACAACCCCCATGCGCGCGCCGCGTATCTTGCCGCCAAAAGCGTTGCCCAGGATCACCAGCTGGACCAGCGGGAGAGTCATCGAGACCATCATTAATGCGGGCGAGCGAAAAAACTTCCGCATCTCCCGTTCGACAATCGCCATCATTCGCTTCATGGTCGCATCCCCGGACGCGGCGGCATGATAAAGCCCTGCGCCTTGACTTGTTCGTCGCGAAGCTCGTGCCCCGTGTAGTGCACAAAGACATCGTCGAGAGTGGTGTTTTGTACCGTTAATGATTTGATGGTTTCGCCGTGCTGGTTCACCATTTCCACCATTTGCGTGGTGGTCAGCGAGCCGTTGGAGGTGAGCAGCCGGTACATGCCTGCGCTCTTCGATTCCACCGCGGTCACGCCGGCCAGTTGTTTCAGCCGCTCCGGCCACGCGGCGGATTCGTGGGTGAAATGCACTTCCACTACATTGTCCCCGGGAACACTTTCTTTGAGCGCCATGGGCGTATCGAGGGCTACCAGCTTTCCGTGGTCGACAATCGCGATGCGATCACAGAGCCGATCGGCTTCGTCCATGTAGTGGGTCGTAATCAGCATGGTGAGATGGCGGGTGTTCTTGAGGTGGTTGAGCATCTCCCAGACGGCAACACGGGAGACCGGATCGAGCCCGGTGGTGGGCTCGTCGAGAAAGAAGATGCGCGGATTGTGTACCAGGCCGCGGGCGATCTCAAGGCGGCGCCGCATTCCGCCGGAGAGAGTCTTGGTTTGCGCACTGCGCCACTTGAGCAGGTCCACTGCCTGGAGCAGATCGTTGATATTGCGCTCACGTTCCGCCTTGGGAACCTCATAAAGCTTGGCGTAGATGGAGAGATTCTCTTCCACCGTGAGATCGATATCGCTGGTAAGCGCCTGGGGAATGACGCCGATGGCTCGTCTGACTGCATCGGGCTCGCGGGAGACGTCGTGCCCGGCAATGATCGCTTTTCCGCTGGTCACCGGGATCAGGGTCGTCATCATGCGGATCAGCGTGCTCTTGCCGGCGCCATTGGGTCCCAGGAGCCCGAAGATTTCGCCCTCAGCGACTTCGAAGGTGATGCCCTTGACTGCTTCGAAGTCGCCATAACGCTTGACTATGTTTTCGACCGCAATGGCCGGCCCTGAATGGATCGACGATGGCTTGCTCACCGGTTCACCAGTTTGCTCTTTGGGACATAGACCTCGGCCAGCATTCCGGGTACATAACGCATGCCAGGGTTGTCGATCAGAAGCTTCAGGCGGATGGTCTTGATATCCCGTTTGCGGCGGCTTACGTCGCGTTGTGTGGCAAAATCGGCCTCGGCCGATTTTGCGATCACCTTGCCCTGGATGGTGGCGCCGCTGGGCATGACCACTCGCAAGCTGTCACCCAGCTGCACGGCGTCTGCCTCGGTCTCGGGCAGGGGGGCGTAGATCCAGGTTTGCGTAAGGTCCGTGATGGTTACGATTGGGGTGGTGGCCGCGACCACTTCGCCTTGCCGCGCCGCTCTCACGTTGACTTTGCCGGAGATGGGGGATACGACGCGGGCATAGCTGAGCTGGATTTGCGCCTGATCCGTCAGCGCTTGTGCGTTCTGCATTTCGCTGCGGGTGGCGGCCACAGTCTTGGCGGCGGCCTGGGTCTGAATGGTATTCGCCATGGCGACTTTGAGGGACGCTTCCGCAGCGGCGACATTCGCCTTGGCGGAGTCGACCGCGGCCTTGGCGGCGTTCAGAGCTGTGGCCGCTTCGTCGCGCGACTGGTAACTCATGATCCCCTGGGAGGCCAGGGCGACGGTACGCGAGGTATCGGCATTCTGATGCTCGTACTGGGCCTGCGCCTGCACCAGCGCGGCCTGCGCACTGCGCAGCTGGGCTTCGGCGTTGGCTACCTGGCTGGACATGCCTCCACGGGTCTGGCGTTCGGTATCGCTGGCTCCCTGCAGTTTGAAGTGCTCGCTGACCGCGGTTGCCTCGGCGGCCTGCTGTGCCGCCGCCAGGTCATCGCTTTGAATGGTGGCGATCAGTTGTCCGGCGTGCACGTCGTCCCCCTCGTCTACCGTGAGGGTCTGAATTCTGCCCGGGATGCGAGAGCTGACGACTACTTCATTGGCATCCACCGTACCGATCAATTGCAGATCGGCCGAGCGGTTGGTGGAAAAGAAATACCAACAGAGGGCGACGACGAACAGGATACCGAGGATGATGAAGATGCGATTCCGTGCATTCATACGAGCTTTCTCCAAACGCGAGGCCGGCTGGCTTTGGGCATGGGCATCTCGACCAGAACACGTTTAACCAGCCTGGCGCCATGAGCACGATCGACAAACAGTGCGGTGCCCAGGAATTGGGCCGCGGCTTTGCGCCGGGACTCGATCGCGGCCGGGGCTATCGGGTCGAACGGCAGGATCAAAGACATCATGGGTGCGCTCAGAAAATAAAGGACGTTTGCGCCCAGCGCGGAGTACACGACCTGGAGCCAATCCATTTGGCAGAGCTCACCGGTCGCGATGCCGTCGCGGACCGCCTCCTGTAACTTTTTGAGCAGGGGTTTGAAGACGTTCTCTACCATGGTGGGCAGCACCTCGCTCTCACCACGACGCATCCGCACCATCTCCTGTTGCATGAGGCTTTGAAAATCGCGCTGGGTGAGAATGCGGTCGAAGTGGCTCAGCGCAGTACGCAGCAAGCGCTCTCCAGCGCTGTGTTTAGGATCCAGGGCAGCCATGGCGCGCTCTGCCACGACGTTTGAAACCTCTTCGATCGCGGCAGTGTAGAGACCGGTTTTGCTTTTGAAGTAGTAGTACAGGAGGGCCTTATTCACCTTGGCCGATTCCGCAATGGCGTCGGTGCGCGCGCCCGCCAGCCCATGGTTGCTGAACTCGCGGATGGCGGCGCGCAGAATGGCCTTCCGGGTGAGATCGGCGCGGCGATTCGGGTTTGATTCTTTGACTGACATTGATTAACCAGTTAGTTAAAATTGTTATAAACCTTTAGAAACCCAGGACTGTTTCCTGGGTAAGTTTAAGCCGTCCTGCGGGTTTCGATCGGGTTTCGATTTTGGTAGCCAGGACTGCGTCCCATAAGCGCTAATTTGTTTGGGATGTCTTTCTTCAAAACTTCCACAAAATCGTCATCCTGAGAGCCTGTGACTTTTTCGATCTTTTCGTGTTTTCTGCGTAGCTAACCGAATGCTTTTCACCCCCCACTAAGCCGTCATCCTGAGCGAAGCGCCGCGCGGATCTATCGCATAACGGACGGCTTATGGCGCGCAGCCGAAGGACCCCGGCGATGCTTATCTTGCCTATGCCGTTCCGAGCTTTTCAACCACCGAAGGCCCCGCCGGGCGGACCCGCCACGGTCTTTCCCTGGGGCCGAGAACAAGAACTGCTAGCATCTTGCCATGTCCGGCAGTAAATCTACATTCTCGCAGCCATACAGGCACGCTTTCCATTGGCCTCACCAGCGACCTGTATCTGCGCGTCAATGCAACATAAGGAGGGCCGTGGGAAGGTTTCACTGCGGCCTATGGCTGCAAGCGCCTGCTCTACTTTGAGGGTTATGAAGACATTCGCAAAGCCATCGCTCGGGAAAAAACGCAAAGGCTCGCGGCGTGAAAAGAAGCGCAACCTCATTCGCACTTCAATCCCGAGTTCAAAGACCTTGCACAGATCTGGAGATGGAAGATCATTACAGCGCATGAAAAGATGTACCCGTGACCATCAGGTGGGTACCGCAGCAAGATCCTGTGCGCGGACTTCGGTGGTTGAAAAGCTCCCAACGGCATAGGCAAGATAAGCATCCTCGGGGTCCTTCGACTCCGCGCCATCCAGCGCGGTGTCCCGCGATAAATCTGTGAAGCGCTCCGCTCAGAGGCTGTGACTTTTTTGATTTTTCGCGCCCTTGGAAGCACCTAACCTTTTTGTTTTCAGCGTCGATTTTTTCGCAAAACCAATAAAGTCACAGACTCTCAGGATGACGATTTTGTGGGAGTTTTGAAGAAAAACAACCCAAAAAAGATGGCGCTTATGGGACTGCGTCCTGGGTTCAGACGTCCCTACGGAGCAGAGCTTAAGGATGGGTGTTCACCGGACTGTCGCCGGCGCTTTGCATGGGGGGCGGGGCCGGAGGTATTCGGTGGACGATTCGCGAAAAAGCGATCGTTGGGCTTCGCCCATCATTCTCGGCCCACGTACGCTGTTGCGAACGTGGGGCACCCGTCCTTCCCTGTGCGATCTCTTCACTATGGGCAGCACGCCCTTTACGTCTGAGTTCTAGCCCCACCATGTTTCGCCGGGAGCCAGGTGCGCGCGCACGTAGTCGGGGTTTGGTTCTACGCCTAGACCCGGCTTGTCCGGCACCTGGATCCTGCCGTCCTTCACCAGCGGGCCGTCGTGGAGGACAAACTTTTCCCATGTCACGGATGGATCGCCCTGGTAATAGCCCCAGGGTAATTCGTGGGTCTTGCCGGCATCGCGGCCGAGCGAGGGGCTTAGGGCCAATTCATGAGCTTTGAAATCGCGGATGGCGGCGCAGCAATGGGCTGAGGCAACGGCGCCGAGGGGGCCGATTGCGTTGTGCGCGGATACCGGAATGTTGAAGATGTCGGCGAGATCCGCAATCTTCTTCGATTCCAGGAGTCCTCCAGACTTCGGTATATCGATCTGCACGATCTTGCAGCCCTGATGGACAATGAAGGGCATAAACCCACGACGTGTGTAGAGGTTCTCACCGGTGAGGATGGGCACCGGAGATTCCTCCGTCAGCTTGACCCAGGATTCCGAGAAGTCGGGATCCATCGGGTCCTCAAGCCACATGGGCCGCGCAGGCGCAACCGCCCGCGCCAGGTTAAGCGCATCCGACATGTCGAGTTCCCAATGGCAATGCACCGCTATCTCGAACTGGTCGCCGAGGGCCTCGCGCACGTTTGCAAAACCCTTGGCGTTGATTTCCAAATCCTTGAGAGAAAGCTGGCGGCTGTTGAAGCGGGCATCTCCAGGGAACAACCCATAGGGATCGGCAGCACGCCGGATGTCCGTCTTGACTGCTTCGAAACCATAGCGGTGCTCCTTCACCATTGCCGCCCATTCACGGCAGGATCCAGGATCCAGGAAATCCGCCGGGCTGGTAGTGAGATAAGCCCGCACACCGGTACGGTATTGGCCGCCGAGTAGTTTGCAGACCGGAGCGCCAAGTAGTTTTCCCGCAAGATCCCACAGCGCTATTTCTACCCCGCTGATCGCGGTCACGGTCACGCCGCCAATGGCGCCCGCGCCTCCGGTACGCAGGATCATCTCGGTATACAACGGATCTATGTCCAACGGGTCCTGCCCCATGACCGTATCCCGCAAATAGCCCAGCATCACATCTTTTATCCCAAATCCCCAATAGGCTTCGCCATATCCACTCACACCCGCATCGGTGTCAATGCGCACCAGAGTGTTCCCACCCGGCTTACCCACCACCATCACTTTCAAGTCGGTAATCTTCACCTTCTTCCGCAATGGGGCCGCAAGGGCTGAGTAGTGTCCCAGGACGGATGATGCCGGTACCATAGCCGCGATCCCTTGCAGCACATCTCTTCTCTTCATGAGTTACCTCTATTCGGGAAATAGCAGAGATAGTTATAGCCCGAATCAGCGGCCTTGTGGGTTGTTCTGTAAGTAGTTCTTCAGGGAACTAATGCGCCTTGTCTTCTACCGCCGCCGGCTCTTCGGTACTTTGCCGATTCTCGGGTCGCGGGCGACGATTAATTCGCACGCACGCAGCGCCGCTGATTCGAAATCCGGCGCATCGGCGGGAAGAACCTGCCACCCGGTTACTTCCTTACCCAGAAGCTGAATGGAGCGCATGTGCGGAAACTCGTGGCGCAGACTTTGATGGTGCTCTTTCGTGGTGGCGAGCCACACTCCGTTGTCTTCTGTCTGGGTGTGCTTTTCGCGGAGCATCAGGACGATCTTGTCTCCCACGTAAAGCGCGAGGCAGCCGAACATGGAACGGGATTCGATTGGCAGGTGAAAGAGGGCGTCGAGCACAAACTCGTAGGGCACAGCCTTGCGACGCTTGACCGGGACCAGTTTTTCGTTCGCAGGTGGAACGGCCGTTTTTCGACCAGGTTTGGGCATCGCGCCCATGATAGTACGAAACCGCCCGCCGGGCCGCACACTGTGCGTGCGGCGTGCATTCCTTGCGCATATAGCCGCAGTGCATATAGTATGGCGCTATGGTCGACGGCATCAAGGCGCTGCTTCCGCTGCAACCAACTACCTTTCATATCCTTCTATCCCTGGCCGACGAAGACCGGCACGGCTACGCCATCATTCTGGAAGTGGCGAGGCGCACGCAGGGAGAGCTCAAGCTGAGTGCAGGCACCCTTTACCGCTCCATCCAGCGGATGCTGGAAGCGGGCCTCATCGTTGAGACCAGGAACCGGCCTGCGCCCGAGATGGACGATGAACGCCGGAGATATTACCGCATCACCCCGTTGGGAAAAGCAGTTGCCGAGGCGGAGGCAGGACGCCTTAGGGATTTGCTCAAGATGGCGCGCTTGTGTGGAGTCGCGCCGAGGACGACCTAGTGAACTTCTATCGCTTGCTTCTTCACCTCTATCCCTCCTCGTTCCGGGCGGAGTATGCCGAGGAGATGGCCGCCATCTTTTCTATCGAACTCGGCCGGCACATCGGCGTGGCTGCCAAATGCTGGTTCTGGCTTTCCACATTTGCCGAGATACTGTTTAACGCCGCCATGGTGCACTGGGAAATTGCCCGCCGGGATCTGTTCCATTCGACGCGGTCATTGTTACGCTCCCCCGGTTTCACCCTAACCGCAATTCTGCTGGTCACCATCGGCATTGGCGCCAACGTTGCGGTGTTCACACTGGCGAATTTTGTGCTCGTAAGGCCGCTGCCCTTTCCTCAACCCGGCCGGCTGATGAGAGTCTGGGAAAGCCACCCGGGCTATTCACGGATGGAACTTTCTCCGGCGAACTATCGCGATATCATTGCGTCGAGCCGCTCGTTCACCTCTCTGGCTGCTTACAACTTTAACTCCGTTAATTTGGTCGGCCAGGGCGAGCCGCAAAGAATAGCGGGCTGCTCAGTCACAGCGAATTTGTTTTCCGTGCTGAAGAGGCCGGTGCTGATTGGCCGTTATTTTAGCCAGGAGGACGACAGGGGCGGCGCTCCAGGCACGGTGGTCTTGAGTTATTCGCTATGGCAAGCAGCGTTCGGAGGGGATCGAGAAATTATCGGCAAGGCGATCTCTCTCGATGATGAGTCGTACACGGTGATTGGGGTGATGCCGCCCGATTTTCGTTTTCCCACACGGGAGACACAACTCTGGACGCCTTTCCGATTTAAGGAACTGGATTATCAGGACCGCAACGACAACTACCTGGTCGGCATTGGCCGGCTCAAGCCGGGTGTATCAGCCGCCCAGGCTGGTAGCGAGTTGTCACTGATCGCCGCCAGGTTGCGGGGTCAATATCCAAAGGAGAACGAAGCTGTCGACCTCGCGGTGGTTGCGATGCGCGATGAGCTCACGACGAAATCACGCCTGTTGTTGTTTGGTTTATGCGGAGCCGCGCTCTGTGTACTGATTATTGCGTGCGCCAACCTGGCAAATCTTCTCCTGGCACGCTCCCTCGCCCGGCAACGCGAGCTCTCGATCCGCTTGTCGCTCGGAGCCAGCCGCCGTAATCTCCTACGCCACCTGCTTTCCGAGAATTTGCTTCTAGGGTTGGCCGGAGGGGCATGTGCCACGGGGGTGGCCGTCGCCGCATTGCCGCTGCTTTCGCGACTGGTACCCAACGCGCTTCCGACCCAGCAGATTCCTCCCGTCGACGTGCAGATGTTGCTATTTGCCCTTGGTCTTACGCTGCTTACGGTGATCGGGTTCGGAGTCGCTCCGGCATTGCAGGCGTGCAGGGGAGCCGGGTTCAGCGGGCTGCGCGTGGGCGTACGCACGGGAGGAGCGGGCCGTCACGGTGCACGATCTGCGCTGGTAATTGCGGAAGTGGTGGCCTCCGTGGTGCTCCTGGTTTCGTCAGGACTATTGATACGCGCGTTGTGGCGGGTGCAATCGGTGAACCCCGGGTTCAGAACCAGCGGCATCCTTTCGTTGCGCACCGAGTTGCCCTTCCCTAAATACAACAAGACCAGCATGCGGGAGCAGTTCTACAGCACGGTGCTGACGGATGTTCGCAGACTGCCTGGAGTGACGGACGCCGGATACATCACGGCTCTTCCCATGACCTGGGGCGGCGGCATCTGGCCAGTCGAAGTGAATGGGCGCAGCCAGATTCGCGCCGCGGGCACTTCCGCGAGCCTGCGTTTTGTGACTCCCGGTTTGTTTTCAGCCCTGGGCATTCCCATCAAGCTGGGACGTGGGGTGAGCCAAAGCGATACCGTGGACCGTCCCTGGGTTGCCGTGGTCAGCGAATCGTTCGTACGCCGATATTGGCCGAATGAGCAGCCGATGGGACGCCATTTCAAGTTCGGCTTTCACGATCACGAAGTCATCGGGGTGGTTGGGGACATCCGTGCGCGAGGCCTGGAAAGAACCAGTGAGCCCCAGGTGTATCTGGGCTCACAACAGGATGAGGATGACGGAATCACTCCCTACGCGCCGAAAGACCTGGTGATCCACTCGTCGCAGCTACCGGAACAGCTGTTGCCCGCCATTCGGCAGATCATTCACGGGGCGGATCCGGAACAGCCTATCTCGGATGTCAGAACGATGGACGACGTAATGGCCGGAGAAACGGAATCGCGGACGATCCAGATGCGGGTGCTGGTGATCTTTACCGGGGTGGCCATCGTGCTGGCCGGCTTAGGCATCTACGGGTTGCTGGCATTCACAGTTTCGATGCGCCAGCAGGAGTTTGGCATCCGCCTGGCTTTGGGCGCCGGGCACGGGGATATCTTCAAAATGGTATTGGTCCAAGGCGCGTGGCTGGCTGTGGCCGGGCTGGTGCCCGGGTTGGCCCTTGCTTACATCGCAGCGAGATTCATGCAAAGCCTGCTGGCAGGCGTGCGGCCGGCCGATGTCGTCACTTTCTCGGCGGCAGCGGCCCTATGCCTCATCACCACCCTGCTGGGGACCTTGTTCCCTGCGCTCCGTGCTGTCCGGGCTGATCCTACTGTCATCATGCGCGCCGAGTAGCCGCCCCTGCGTTTTCCCGGACGCGGAAAAAAAGCAAAAATCTTAAAATGGATTGCCCCATTTTGCGCCTTCTTGAACTATGCCTGCGGTTAGGGACAGCGGAGGCTCGTGCATCTTACGATAGAGCCGTCAGCCTGGCACGGACTGAAGCGGCGGCGGTTTCTCTTGAGAAGGTTGAACGAATTGATAAGTGAGGCTTAGCCATGAGTCTGGAAGAAGCTCTCATTTCCGTTTGGCAACAGGTGTTCGCTGAAAACGCGAAGACAGTCATTCTCGGCGATGCTCGTTACTCGATCCGCAGGACCAGCCGATCCAAATTACGCGAGATCGATTTCAAATTCGGCGATACGGCTTTACGTGGCGTAGAACAGAATCCGAATACCAAATCACGCTGGGCAAAGCTGGCACGAGAAGGGAAGAAGGTAATGCAATTTTTGCAGGATGGCCGATACGTCGCTGGCGTTGTCGATGGAAAAGTCACTCTCTATCACACCCCCCACTAAGCCCGGAGAAAAGCTACCTTGCAGCCGGCATGACGTCGTTATACGAGTGCCACGCCCAGCCCAGGTAGTGCGGGTTTCCGCTTAACGTATCCTGTACGGCCTTGAGCATATCGGGAAGGTGTTGTTGATAGTCAGGAGTGCGCAGGCCTATGGCCAGCTTCGCGAGATTGGCTCCGTTGAGTCCCTGATAGGCCATATCCATAAACTTCGTGCTGGCCTGGCGGAGCTTGTCTGCCTGGGCGGCAGTGCTCTCTCCGTCGCCTGGACTGCTCAGCTCATACAGCATCAGCGTCAGCCGCGGCAATGAGGACATTAGCGCCTGACGCTGACTCGCGTCGCCCTTCAGAAATTTGTTGGGGATGTCGGCGTTCACCGTCATCTGGTTCTGCTGTGCCAATGCCAGCACCGCGCGATAGGTATCGAGGAGGTTGGGTAAGAAGACGAGGTTTCCCGGCCCTTTGTTCTCCTGGCGTTGCTGCGGTTCTATGACGAGGTGGATGCCGTCGAATCGTTGGTGGGGGTGTTCCCGATTAAAGGACAAAACTTCATTGACGTGGGCCATCAACTTGTCGCGGTGCTTACCCGGTTCGTCCGCGTCAGTGCTCGAGAGCAGGGCCTCAACCTGAATGTGCGACTTATGCAGAAGGCCGATGAGTTTTTCTATCTCCCGCTGTTCTGCCGCGCCACCATTTTGCGAGGAAAAAGACAGGTAAACCTCGTTGATCTGGTGCGACCGGCAGAAGTCGCGTAGAGCTTCACCACGAGAGGGCAAGTCGAGCAATATCGGGGTCTTCCACACCCAGATTCCATGCACGAATTGGCTGTTTTGACTGTGGGCTGCCGCGCCAGGCAACAAGCAGAGCAGCGCTGTGAGCACCGGGAACGCCATCCTCATAGAGAGCCATCCTTCCACCAGCCCAAACAGCATAGCGGATAACTGCGCCGGTGGCCTGCGCATCTATCTAGGGACGGAGATCAAACTATGCCGAATCAAACTCATCCCGAAAAACAATCGAGCACCGATGAATTCCACACGTCCAAGACAGGTGAGGACAAGAAACTCGATCGCACAGCCGAACGAGCTGCCGAAAAGGCTGGGAAAACAGAGAAAAGCTACGACCAGGAGCACGACATTTTCACCAAATAGTCCCGTAATTTGAGACGGTAAACCGCCCGCAGCCCAGGAGCCCCCTCGGCAGCGGCGGTTTACCTGCCCCGGCCTCCGGACTAGAATGACGGTATGGTGAATATCGATTCGGCGGGCCGCCCATGAACTTTCCTGAGCATGAGCTTCACTTTTTCCAAAGGTTCGGGCTCACCGGACGTTTAATTGAGCGATGCCTGGGAGAAGCCCTCTCCGCGGGCGGCGATTTTGCCGACTTATACTTCGAGTCCATCGCGTCTACTTCCATCTCGGTGGACGAGTCGCTGGTAAAGTCAGCCAGCCAGGGAGTGAGCGCGGGATGCGGAATTCGCGTTTGTTCCGGCGACCGCACCGGCTATGCCTATACCGATGATCTTTCCGCGGAACGGCTGATGCGTGCCGCGCGCACCGCAGCCCTGATCGCTGACGGGCCGTCGAAACAACAGGTTGTCGGCTTCCGGGAAACGCCAAAAGCGAGTCTTTACCCTATTTCCGCCGCGGACGCCGACGCAGGAATCGCTCCCAAATTGCAACTGGTCATGCGCGCGGACCGCGCTGCGCGGGCCTATGATCCGCGCATCGTGCAAGTGCGCGCCGGTTACAACGACGAGATGCGGCATATCCTCGTCGCGGCCTCGGATGGCACCTTCGCCCATGACACGCAACCGTTGGCGCGCCTGAACTGTTACGTTATCGCTCGCGAGGGATCAAAGAACTCTCGCGGTGGATCCGGCGGCGGGGGCCGGGTTGAGCTCAGCTTTTTCGAGGGCGACAAGTCTCCTGAGCACTTCGCCCGGGAAGCTGCCCGCCAGGCCATCCTGCAACTGAATGCTGTTCCCGCTCCCGCAGGCGACATGGAAGTGGTTCTCGGTCCTGGCTGGCCCGGTGTTCTGTTGCATGAAGCCGTGGGCCACGGGCTCGAAGCCGACTTCAATCGCAAGAAGACCTCCGCTTTCGCGGGTTTAATCGGACAGCAGGTTGCCAGCTCTAAAGTAACTGTCGTCGACAATGGCACCATGCCCTCCCGCCGGGGGTCATTAAATGTCGACGATGAGGGCTCGCCTACGCAGGAAACCGTGCTGATTGAAAACGGCATTCTCAAGGGCTACCTCAGCGACAAACTTTCCGCGCGGCTCATGGGCATGGCAGACACCGGCAACGGACGCCGCGAAAGCTACCAGCACATCCCCATGCCGCGCATGACGAATACTTATATGCTCTCGGGCGAAGACAGCCCGGAGGACATTGTGCGCAGCGTGAAGCGAGGACTCTACGCGGTGAACTTCGGCGGCGGCCAGGTGGATATCACCAGCGGCAAGTTCGTCTTCTCCGCCTCGGAAGCCTACCTGATCGAGGACGGCAAGATCACCGCTCCGGTACGCGACGCTACGCTCATCGGCAACGGGCCGGAAGCGCTCAAATATGTATCCATGGTGGGTAACGATCTGGCTCTCGATGAGGGCATCGGCACCTGCGGCAAAGACGGACAGAGCGTACCGGTCGGTGTGGGTATGCCCACCATCAAGCTGGACCGCATGACCGTGGGCGGCACGGGCCGATAATGTCGACAGTCACCCCCATCGCCGCGGCCGAAAAAAAACTGGACATGCAACAGCTCGCGGCTGATGTGGTTGAGCGCGCGGTCCGTGCGGGAGCTACGGAAGCCGAAGTAGTGATCCGCGAAGGTGACGAATTTTCCACGCTCGTCCGCCTCGGCCAGGTAGAAACGCTGAAGGAATCAGGCGCGCGGGGGATCGGCTTGCGCGTCTTTCTGGGCCCGGGCGGAGCGCATCGCACCGCCAACACTTCTACCAGCGATTTTTCTGATGCCGGGCTGGCCCACCTGGTTTCTGGCGCCATGGATCTGGCCCAGGTCACCTCACAAGATCCCTTTGCCGGCTTGCCCGAGGCGAGTGCCATGGGCAGGCTTGACCGCGAGCTCGACCTTTATTACGAAGACGTGTATTCCCTGCCGGCGGCGCAGCGTATCGACTATGCCCGGCGCACTGAGGCTGCGGCTCTGGCGGCCGATCCGCGGCTCAAAAAGAGTGACGGCGGCAGTTTTGACGCGGCAACCGGACACAAGGTGATGGCCAATTCGCGCGGCTTCGTGGGGCAGTATCGCCGGTCGTATTGTTCCCTGTCTGCCATGCCGATCGCTGAGACAGAGCAAGGCGGCATGCAGCGGGACTATTGGTATTCGAGCGCGCGCACCCTGGCCCGCCTCGATTCTCCCGAGAGTATCGGAGCGGAGGCGGCCCGGCGGACGCTGCGCCGCCTGAACGCGCGCCGGGTTACGACCCAGCGCGTGCCCATTGTCTTTGCTCCTGAGATTGCGCGCTCGCTCATCAGCAACATTTTTGAAGCGGCCAACGGAGACAGTATTTATCGCGGCGCGTCGTTCTGGACCAATCAGCTGGGGCAGCAGGTGGCCAGTGCAAACGTAACCGTGATTGATGACGGCACCCTGCCTGGACTGTTTGGTACTGCGCCCTTCGATGGCGAGGGTCTGCCCACCCGGCGCACGGTCATCGTCGAAAAGGGCGTGTTGAAGAATTACCTTCTGAATACGTACACCGGGCGCAAACTCAATATGCAGAGCACCGGCAACGCTTCGCGAGGCTTGGCCGGCACCCCCGGCATCGGGGCGGGCAACCTCTTTCTCGAGAAAGGGACGGTCACCCCGCAGCAGCTACTTGGCGATGTGAAGTCCGGCTTCTATGTCACAGAGCTGATGGGGTTTGGCGTCAACATGGTCACTGGCGACTACTCCCGCGGTGCAGCCGGACTCTGGATCGAAAACGGCGAGCTGACCTTCGCCGTAGAGGAAGTCACCATTGCCGGCAACCTGAAGGAGATGCTCAACAACATCACCGCCATCGCCGACGACCTGGAATTCCGGGGCGCGGTGGCCTCACCTACTTTACGCATCGACGGAATGACCATCGCCGGGGAATAATCGTCTCGTCTTTAATATGAGAGCCGGTCTCGTTCACTCTATCCGCTTCGATCCGGCCGACCCCAGCGGCAGCCTGAGCGGTCTCCCGCAGGCGTCAGCCGTTTTCGCGCTTTGCGCCGCCGATCCCGCGGCTGAACCCTACCTGAGCAAGACCCCCAACCTACGCCGCCGCCTGATGCGTTTTCTGCGCGGGCCGCAGGGCGGCGCGACCACCAAGCGGCTGCAACTGGCGCACATGGTCGATCATATTGAATACAGCGTTACTGGATCCGATTTCGAATCGTCGCTGTGCCTCTACCAGGCTTCTCTGCGCGCCTTCGGGGAACGGGCTCAACGGCGGCTGCGTCTTCGGCCGCCCGCCTTTCTGCGCATGTCGGTCGACAATGCCTATCCCCGGGTCTACGCCACTTCCAAAATCAGCAAGACGGCGGCGAATGCTCTTTTCGGTCCATTTCCTTCCCGGGCAGCAGCAGATCGTTACGCAGACGAGATGCTGAACCTTTTTTTGCTGCGCCGTTGCAGCGAAGAGCTCAATCCCGACCCGGCCTTTCCTGGCTGCGTTTATTCGGAGATGAAAATGTGCCTTGCACCCTGTTACAAGGGGTGCTCCGATGAGCGGTACCAGCAGGAGTCGGCGGATGTGTTTGCTTTTCTCTCCACCCGCGGCGCTTCCATGCTCAGCCGGTTGGAGAGCGAGCGAAATGCTGCTTCAGAGGCGATGGAATTCGAGCGTGCCGCAACCATTCACCAGAGGATGCAAAAGGTGCAAGGCGTGGCTCACCTGGCGAGCGAGGCTGTTCACCCGTTGGCGGAACTAAGCGGCATCCTCGTGCAGCCGTCGGCGGAGCCCGGCCATGTTGCACTCTTCTCCTTGCGCCGCGGGGTGTGGAATGGGCCTTCGCTTTATTCCATTGTGGGCATGCGCCTGGCGAATGAACGATCGGGGTCCAGTTCGCTCTTTGCTCAGCCCTTTGCGATGGAGCCGGTTCCACTGGAGGGCGTGGCTGCCTTGCCGGCAAAAGATGTGCTGGAATCGCGGCTTGAGGAGGCTTTGGGTGCACTGGCAAAGTCCACGCCTAAGTCTGTGTCCTCGCAGGTTCTTTCGGATCACCTCTCGCTCTTCACCCAGTGGTTTTACCGTCCGGCGGCGCGGTCTACCGGAGAGATGATCTTTGCCGGGGTGAATGGGGAGGTGCCGCGGAAGGCGCTGCTGCGGGCTATTTCCCGAGTGGCTGCCCGCGCGAATGCCGCCAATCCTGAGGAGTTGTCTAAGCCCCCGATCCAATGGCACGCGTAAGGTGGCCCGGATGCTTAGATCCCAATCTGCCGAATTCGCGAGTTTTCGGGGAGCCGCCGCTCTGATGCTTTGTATCAGGGCACGACTTTAAGTCGGGCCATAACGTCCCGACAAAAATGAGGGCTCTAGAGTCTGCGTGAGAGCCGGAAAGAAAGCGCTCAACTTCATCTTTTTCTTCAAAACGCCTACAAAATCGTCATCCTGAAAGCCTGTGACTTTTTCGATCTTTTCGTGTTTTCTGCGTAGCTAACCGGATGCTTTTCACCCCCCACAAAGCCGTCATCCTGAGCGAAGCGCCGCGCGGATCTATCGCATAACGGACGGCTTATGGCGCGCAGGAAAATAATTCAC
>CAWIRT010000054.1:0-479539 GCA_963838445.1 uncultured Acidobacteriaceae bacterium | reverse complement strand
AGATATACCCGACGTTGTCTTTGGACTTGGAATAATCGACTACCCGATGAATCAGATCGCGAAAATGATCCATCGCTTGGGTGTCTCCAACTGAGGCTGCGAAGGTTAGGCAGCCGAACACAGAAAATGGAGCTGGGTCGATGATCGATCTAAAAAATGCCTCTGTATCTTTGTCCAAAACTTCCACTGGGACCCTTCGCATTGTTGCGGGAATATGCCACGTTTAAGACCTCCTGTGTTCGATAATCCTCAAGTCATGAAGCTTCCCTGTGAATGACCTCTCAGAGTTCCAGTGCTCACGAGCAAGGCCCCGAAGATCACTGACCTGCCTGGCGAGCCGCATGGAGCTTTTTTATGAGTGCACGTAGCTGCACGTCGCTCCTGGCGGCGGTGTGGTGCAGCGACCCATTTCTTTACTTCGGTGTTGGGCCACCCCACACACCGTGCGCTCAATCGCACTGGTCTGGGGAAAATTTTGTGCAATTAGCAGGTATATCGTGGATTTCGACAGCCCCGTGCTGCGCATGACCGTGGGAACCGCAAGAGATCATCATATGCCCCTTTCTGCATTGTTAAGCGTCACGGGCGGAAAATTTCTACTTTAGAGAGAATCATTGGATCAGTCGCCGGATAACCCTTTTTCTTTGTGTGCAATAGCCCCTTTCTTAGAGACGCTCGTAGACGAGCATGGTGGCTACTGCCTGTTGGCGGCTGGATCGTTCGTTCTAAGGCGTTCGCAGGCATTCGGAGGTGCTTTCGTTGACCCGGACCCTAGCAACGCCGTGGCAGCCTACTGGAACGTCTTTATCTATGACTCCACGCACGCCAAAAACGACTGGCGCGAGAATCCATGGGAGATGATCCTGCCGTTGAGAAGACTTGCAGACGTATCAGGCTTGGACCACAGTCTTCATAACCCGAACTCTGAAGCCGCGAACGAACCTGGCATGGCTCCGGATGACGAGGAGGGAACTTCTCGGTGAGGCCGTGATGCTTATGTGATGAGTTGGTGTTTTGTACAGGCAATAGTCCTCGGTTCATGGAACGGATGTGGTGCCACCATGTGGGCGATGCGACAAGTCTGGAACCGGGTGGATGACTGCACCATACACCACCCAATCATCCGTCCCATCAGCGTCTGCGTGTTCAGTGTGACGGCTTGTTCGTGTTCATCGTGGTTCCCACGTTTCAAATGTGCGTGTGGAAACTTATGATTCCGTATCGGGATAGGCCAACGTGTGGCGCGTGGTTGAGGTCCGGGAAACGATAAAAACGACTCAGCTGACACGGTTACAAATACTCCTCTGGGACGTAGATTCATCTTCCTTAACATGGCCGGAACATTCTCGACATTTCTCGCCTAAATGTTGAGTAGTTGTTCATAGATGGTGCCGACTGACGCTCCGTGCAGAACGCGCACACAAAAATGACACGGTGACGTCCCAATTTCCCTTCCTCAGGCAGCAACCGCTGCCCAGTCGAATAAACTTCCTGCTCCAATCCTCACTCCACTCCGTATCCTGCACCACGAAGCAACAAGCGAGCGATGTGTTTAGCGAATCTCTCCGACGTGAGCACCTGTGGCGTAGAAAAGCAGTATAACCGTGGAAGTGCTAGACGATCCTGGTTGCCAAAGCCCCGGCGATCTGGGATCAGCGTTTCGATCACCGTCGCCGAGATGATCGCTGGAAGGTGAGGAAATCATTGGACCAACAGGAGCGTGGTGCACAAACAACCCCTGGCGGTGGCATTTTCCCCATCCCTGGTTCTTGGCGCTGCTTTATGCGTCCTGAACGAACGGCTAAACCTGGACCTTCCGTTGCTGTGCTCCTGGTCCGCCTCGCCTGACCGTTACGGTGGCAGATTGACACAGCGGATGAGAACGCAGAACAGGTTCGATCTTTGCGTAAAGCGTCTCAGCGTCTGGGCCGTATAGGTAAAGCTTGCATCCTGTGGGGCCGATCTCGTTGCCATCAAACGTGCCCAAGGTTGTGCCATGAAGTGACTCCATGATCTGATCCTCCAGTGTGCTCAGGTCATGCTGATCGTAAACACCCTGGTCGAGCCCACTGCCGGGAAGTGCAACGATCACGGCTTGTTCAGCTTTCGGCTTCTTCTTGAATCGGTCTAATAGGCTCATGGTCACTCGGTTGGATCTAGCTGCAAGTGTTATAAGGCATCAGCATCATTAACCGCACTGGCGCATCCTGGACCGGTGGACAGACCTGCCCACCTTCCCACTGTAGTGGTCGATTGGGATCGTACTGATGCAGGTAGACGGCGAACCGCAGCGCTCCAGACCCATTCACGCAGTCCGTGTCGCGCTTTATCAATGTCTCTCCATCTGTCGATAGCAGACCCTCATCGTATCCACACATCATGCGCATAGGATCATCTGGAAAGGCAAGGCTCATCTGGCCCAGTTTCCCCAAGTCAATCGGCTCGGTTAAGCCTTCAACCACTGCCTCGATCAGCACCAGGCCATCGAAATGCTCCTGCGTATCATTGTCATCTTCTGTGACGGCCCATTGTTCCTTCCAGGTCTCCGGGCTGATCTGCGGACGGTAGACTCCAAGGATGGTCAAATGTTCTGGCATAGGAAATGATACCGTGACGGGGCCATGCGCTTCGTGGCCGGTTCTCGTAGCGAAAGTACGGCGCTCTTAGCGTTGCCAGCTCTTGCTCGCTTCATTTTCATCCATCCGTGCGTCGTTGATCCACTCGCAGAATTGCTTCTGCAACGGCAGGAGAGGCACCGTACTCGTAGCGATCACGTCCAGGCCACGATCATCGTACATGTGCAGCAGCAAACCGGCAGATGGATTGAGTAGGTAGACCTGACCCCCCAGATGGCACGCCACCGTGATCTTGATTGGCAATTGCCTGAAACAGCGCCCCACTATTCAGGTCATCCGGCGTTAAGGCAGTCCAAGTGATCGTGTAGACATCATCGTCGGACACCGCAACCGGCTGCCATGAGGACAGAAGCAGAGGGGCCGATGACTGGCGAAGTTCAGGCAGCGAGAACAGTGGATACCATCGGGCCGGATCGGACTTCCAGGCTGAGGCGTTGCTGATCAGAACGAGCTTGTCTGCGCTGTCAAACGCTTGCTTGTATATCCTGACCGCACGGTCTAGGTGGTCCATGCCGATGTTGAACTTGACCCCACGCCCACTGTCGAAAGAAGAAGCCGTCTAACGAGAGACCGGGGAAGTTCCCAGCGATATAACCGAGCAGATCAAAGGGCGGGTCATGGATCATCAATTGAGGATATCCTCTTCGCGCAGCCAACGGACGGTCATTGCAGCCGCACGTCAACGCAACAGAACCGCCAGGTTCTGCGACATCGTAAGAGCGTATCGCGTACGTTCAAAGGAGATGCTGGATGACCCTCTGCCTGAGCAGACTGATCGGCTTCTGGTCCATGTAGCCGTCATCATCCGGTATGCCAAGCACGATCATTCAAACGAACGCGACTAGCGATCCTGTTCGTGCTCGCTGGTATTGCTTGTTGGTTGGACCTTCACCGGACGGAATCGACCCAGCCACGCATCCACAACTGGTAGCGACCTAGTGTGGCGCAACCTTGAGCATAGGATAGCGCCCGCAGAGTAGGCCACCATGCGCAATGCAGGGACCGTAAAGTTAATCCAGTTCCTACAACCTACAGCGTTAACGCCTGCGCTGCAACCAGTACCGGAAAGAGCTGACCATAGTGAAACATGTTGAGCGGGAAAGAGGACCGAAGCGTGCTCGGCGGGAAGTAGCAGCATAGCGCCGAATACAATCCAGCCAATGCCCACAACCCAAAGCCATCTCGCGGTAGGGGGCTGCCATATGCGGTACACGAAGTACCCCATCAGACATCCACAGACAACGATCAGCAGATAGGTCCGCTGAAGGACCTCAGGAATCGTATGGACCGGGATCATCAAAGAGAACGGATGCTCGATGACAGTAGTCCCGAATATGGCCAAGAGGATATTGATCAGTACCGATCCCGCCGTGCGAAGCCATCGATCCATGCCTATCAATATAAGCCCGGCGCTGATGGGTCACCATGGCACTTTGGCCAACGTCCTTGTTGGGCTGGCGGTCTGTCCGGCAGGGTAATGGGTTGGATGGTATCCGTACTGGATACGGGATAGGGCCAATTGTCTCAATGGCAAGCAGGGTGTGATCCATCTGGCTCATTCATGAAGGGACTAGCAGAACCCATAGAGGTCCTAGCAATACTGGGTATTACCGTATTCAGGTCCTAGCCATCGGGTCTGCATGATCAAGCTGTATGAAGGGTATAGGCATATGGGAGGGTAGGACAATGGTAGGACCTTATCGTTTCTCTTTGTCTCTATCTTTATCTCTATCTGTATATAGGTAGCACATGCTCAACAGGTGCTGCACAGGTGCTACCAGTAGACGGTCAGGGACTACGAGGAGGCACATAGGCGTATTCGATACGCACCCATCAGCAGGGGTCAGGGACTGTCAGTAGTGGCTGATGCAGTGGCATGCTTCCTGATGCTGCTAATAGTCGTTCCTGCACACTCGCCTAGAATAGGCGTCATGAGACTGCTCTGGTGCTGGCGTTGTAGAGCTGAGATGCCCATGCTGGATGAAGAGGAATACGGTCAGGTCATGACACTCTGGCGGCAAGACGGAGCGATGAAAGAGCGATTGGCACTGATGCTTGCTGAGTACGTGCGTATCACACACTATGCTGAGACCAATCCCAACGCTGTGTGGCACCATCGCCTTTCGCTTTACGGTCCACCCTGTCGATCTTGTGGCAAGCCATTGAGAACACCACAAGCAAAGCTTTGCGGTAGCTGTATGCAGCCGGTGACGAAGGGTTAATGTATGGCATTTAGCGAGGTCGAGGGGTTCCTGTTCGCTGATGGTGGTGCGCACGTGGTGACAACGTTCGATGCTACGGATCACCAGATTGTGATCGGTCTCATGCCGGTCGAGGCGGGGTTGTCATCGAATCAGGCCAACCTGATCAAGGTCATCTTCTCAGATGTGCAACGGTACGAGACCTGGGCGGACGAAACCGAGAAGCAGGACTGGCCGTTGGACATCATTGGCTTTGATTCGTATCCGTCAGGGACCTCGTGGAGATTCGTCCTAAACTGCGACACCGTTGAATGGAACTGGGAGTCGGCTTGGCCGAAGCTGGCCAATACTAAGGCAGACCATGAGTGATCTGGGCTAGTTCCTGTAGGCTGCACTTGTCAGCTCTTCACCGGCATATGCTCGCACCACAGTGCCCCGTAATCGCGCCAGGATGCCCCACAAGCGATCAGTGCCTGGCTCTCCGCATCCGATATGGCTATTTCGTCACAGAGGCTCCTACGGCGGAGAAGCACAACTAATAGCACTGTTACGGTTGCTATAGCCGATCAGGGCGTATCAGATACGTAGCATGACGGCATGAGGGTTGACACATCCTGATACCGGGTGTCAGTTGCGGGTGGACTGGCAGACAGGCCGCGTCGATGTCCTGCTCAGGTTACTCGCAGCCAAGGTCCTGTACGAACCGCGCATCGTCACGAATATCGTCATCGTGGACTTGCAACTGAACCTGAATGATCGCCTTCAGCGTGATCCACACGTCCGGCGTGGTCCAAGGCTTGATGCTAGGAAACTGAGACTGAGCGCGATTGGAGCCAGCAGGAACTGGATCGTCAGGGTTCTCGATGGTTCTGGGCGAGATGTATGGAAGTGTCAGCTTCTGGAGCAGAAGCCGATAGAGGTCACCAACAGTACTGACCTTTGCGCATTCGCTGTCAGGCAGGTCTACCGCAAAGACTTCCTCAGTCCGCAATATGATCTCTACTGCATCGAGTCCCATCACAACACCTTCTGCAACACTTGGCACAGCAGATAGCACGCCCCTTCGCTGAGCACGAGAGCATAGTTCACCGGCTCAGTGTCTTTAGCCAGGCTAATCCGACTCAACAGGTCTACCGGATGCTTCTTGTCCTTGGCCGCCGTGCGAAGGTCTGCACCGTGGGCCAGCTTGCTCCTGAGAACGTATAGCGGTATGGCAATCTCTTCGACTGTGTGCAGCGGTGGGTCAGGGTTTGAATGCCAGTTGGGGAATGCAGGTGTCTTTGGGCCGAGGCAATTGCACAGCTTCTCCTTGAACTCCTCACGCCCGAAGCTGTCGAAGATGGCCTCCAAGCCTGTGACCCACAAGAGCGCGGCGATGTACGGGTGAAAGTGTTCCAAGCCTAGCTGCAACAGCGTCAACGCGTTCCTCTTCTCTACGCTTCCACCGTCCATCACCGGCTGTATGCGGTCGATCATCGCAGGTACGGCAGCAAGCATGGCATCGTCGAACTTGTTCTCTACAGCCCACTGCCCCGGTTCCATCGGGTGGCGGCGCTCAATCTCTGTGCCTCTGTAGATGAAGCCGAGTGTGGATATGGGCTTGATGACTTGGATAGCCATCAGGCCAGCGTAGAAGCGGTTTGTACCACGCTCCCGGCGAGCTGCCGATTCCTCACCCAGCACCCATTGCGGATACTCGCAAACGAGGTAGCGAGTGGCCTGAGCCTCTTGCTGCATCTCGCCTTCACCCTGGACCCAATCCCAGCGATGAGCGAGTAGTTCAGCGTTGGGCCGTACGAGGGACAGGCCATCAGCCAACGAGATGGAATCGTCACCGCCACTGGCGATACCCAACAGCGCAGTATGAATGGTGTCGGCATCCCGAAGTGTGTCGTTTGTATTGTGCGGTGCCCGGACCTGTCGCATCGTTGCCGCCTAATACGATTGTAGAGGGCTTTTCCAAAATTCCGGCGCGCCCCTCAACGGTTTGCTGTGAGGGGGGCTTGGCACCTCGAACACACCAGAGAGACTCAGCGTGGCAAGCTGTTGCCAGCGCCTGTCGTCAGTCTCCTGCAGGAATACGTGAGTCACTAGCGGTTTTATGAGTGACTGAAGCAAGGGCCACTCGCAAACTCGTACCCCGGTGCCAGAGTTGAGACTCAGTGAGGGAGTTGTTTCCGGGTCGTCAGCGATCCGGAGAGATCACAGGGCCTTGCACACGCCAGGTGTGGTTTCTATAAAAGGGTTGAGTAACACGAGACGTTTCGGCTACTCACGAGAAGACCGGCTCTTCCTGGAGCCCCATCTGCCGCCGACGAAACCTTCCGCGACCCACGCAGTGATGAACAGGAACAAGCCCAAAATCCAACAGAACACTCCAAAGGTCCACATAAAGCCGAGGTATGTGCCCGGCAGCGCGTGTGTGCGATGCAAAACGCTAAAAGCCCATGCCCTGCAGAGAGAAGCGCCCAAAGAGATTGATGGAACCAGCGGCATACCGAAATCGTTTGAGGCTGTTTTGCGTCATAAACTTGAATCTATCGTCCGCGCCGAAAGCTGGGCTTCTATTGCCGTGTCCCGCGTGGAATCGTCACTGTAGTCATTTGCGACCCGCATGGCAGTGGCTGCAAAACGATTAGCACAAACGCCCCCAACGAACGAACCAATTCACTTGCAACAATCCGGGCTTCGAATGTCACAGTCTGGTTCGTGACTCGCAAACTACCATCACGTACCTTAAGGCTTGCTGAAGATACTCTGGACGGGCCGCGACTACGCGTTTATCGCAGGACCCACGCAGCCGCGCACCGAAAGCTGAACGCGCTTCAGTAAGCCGCGCCTGCGCCACTCTTCCTTTAGCCAGGTAATGGGCTTTTGTGCCAGCGTCTTCCCCCTGCCAGCAATCGTGCGCGGCCCCCGAAAGCCTAACGTCTCTCCCTTTCGCTAATGGAACAACGGTAGCGAAGCAGTGCAGGCAAATGGACTCTGGAGTTCCATCTGGATTCAGGCGATGAGTGAAGTCGCTGAGGGCGTTGATCGCGTTTCGCATCTTCTCCCCAGCGTGATGGAGTTGTGGATGCTCTGAAGGCTAAGGGAGAAGTAATCCTGTTTGAAAACAGAGTCAAACGTTGCCACAGCATCGTCTTCGTCTTCTTGCCGTCCACCTCATGTGTCGTAGCGCAAGCTTGATTCGCTGACGAAGGCAACGTTTCTTAAAGTGAGCACCTAACTTTTCGACGTACGGGCCCGCCAGCTAGTTGAGACCCTTCCCCGACCGCAGCGGCCAATCGATGAGGGCAATGTCCCCGTTGGCCCGCGAGTAGTCGGCTCTCAGACCCGAAGTGGATCAAACGTCGAACGTTAGAAAGAGGAGAATTATGTTTTTAGGACTTGGATTCGTTTTGCTGCTGCTGTGGCTCGGAGGCTTCTTCGTGTTCCACGTCACCGCATTCTTCATTCACATTTTGCTAATACTAGCCGTAGTTTCCATCATCTTTCATTTCATGCGCGGCGCTGCGTCTGCGGTTTGACGCGTGCTATGGGGGACCCCGACAGGGGGTCTCCCACCCCTAGGATCGGCACAGCGTAGACGACTTGAGCCGGCACCCGGAGACACCCTCGTTGTTTGTCCCGGTTCCAGTCAGGCACGAGACTTGCCGCTTCGAGAGAGTGCCTTTGCTAACGGCGACCGGTGGTCATCAGTTGAACAAATGGGGCGTTCGTCCCCGGAGTGCCTCAACAATTCATGGGTTGGGAAAGTGACGAGTACTTCTGCATTGCTCACAAAGTGATCAGTCGTCTCTGTTGCAGGTTACCGACAACGAGACTTCGCACGCCATGAGACAGGAGGTTTCCGGTTGAGCGGCGCAGCGATCAATTTCGGACTCGATTGGCGGTCAGCCAGCAACAATTCTGGTTGACCGGGTTTCGCCTGTCTTCAAGCGCCCACGGGTGATAACAACAGCGAGGGAGCCCATAGCAAGAAATGCAAAGGCTAGAAACATTTCGGCGGAAGCAATCTCACGAGTTGGGGTGTCCCCGAGAAAAGGGTCGAGAAAACGGGAAGAATTGAACGCGGAGTGCATCAAGATCGCTACCAGCACCGCGCCTCCCGATGCATTGAATGCTAACCCCATTAGTTGCGAAAGACCGATTTCGATCAGAATGAAGACCGGGGGCGAAGCGCTGCTCCAGCTCACGAGGAAGAGCGGAGCATGCCACGCCGCCCACAGAACTCCGACACAGATTGCAGCAACCCACGGGGGCATGACCTGCTGTAAGCGAGCCTGCAGAAATCCGCGCCAGCCAAATTCCTCGAAAAGCGGGCCGCCCAGGAGGTTGTAACTAAACATCCAGGCAAACAACCCGGTCAGAACAGCGGGATGCCAGTGCCAGTGTGTAGGGCTGCCTTTCGAAATGATTGCGGGAAAGATTACGAAATATGTCGCAAGGACGAGAAGCGGGCCAATCAGTAACCAGAGCCACTGTAAGGAACTTCGTGGGAAAAGCTGAACGGCTCTCCAATTGCCTGATTCCGCACGGTGAGTGATGAAGCAGCCGAAGAATGGTCCAAGCGTCGCTATGCATGAAAATACTGCAATGGAAGCATTCCAGTGAATCAGCTTTAACCCACCCGATCCTAGGGCGACAGGTGACCAGGCAAGCCAACCCCAGCCACACGCAATCGCGTAGTAAAGCGACACTGCTTTCCATGTCGGCCAACGGAATTTCTCACCCTTGAGCGCAATGGTTGAATGCATGTGCAGACCTCCTTCGCAAACTGAGAGAGTGTATTGGTCAAAGTTCGGTCTTTACAAACCTGTGTCGATGGTTGCAAATGTCCGGCGAGAACTCCATGCGGTAAGCTGGGACGTGGCCATTTGGCCGACTCCCGTAGCTCCCGTTCCCCAAATAGTGCATTGTCGCCTCCCGGTGACCGGTCTACACTCGCGCCATGTCATCAGTAAAGGCCATTGTCCTCGCCAGCATGCTTTTCTTCTCAGGCTTCAGTCCCGCTTATGTAAATCCAGTCCCGCACTTCCACTCGGAGCAAGAGGCAAAGCAGCATTGCCCGAACGATACGGTTGTATGGGTCAACACGAAAACAGGTGTCTATCATTTCAAGGGAGAGCGGTGGTATGGAGCAACGAAAGAGGGCGCTTACGAATGCCGCAAAGAGGCAGATGCTGAAGGCGACCGCGCAACCAGAAACGGCCAGTAGCAGAAACACCCCCAGCACAAAATAGACAGCGCGCATCATCTGACCGCCATCTTCTGACTGCTGTGCGGCATCGAAGCGAGCAGCGGATAGATTCCAGCCACAAAGAACAAGCCGCTTAAAACCCGCAGAACTCCCGCCTTCGATGGCCGCTAGGAGGATTTTCCGGGCGACCCGAAGAAGGGGGAAATCGGCCACCGGACGCCCCGCAATGGTTCCTACCCCCTCCAAGGCTCAGCAATGGCTATTCCTTCGGCTCCACGACCTTCAGTTTGTAGTTTGAAAAGCAGGCACTTGACCAGCTCATCGTAGGCAACGGTCTGGATTGCCTCCAGGGTGCCAAGCACACCGACATCCGTCAGCCTCTTCAAAACCTGACGAGCCACACGCTCCGTGTACCGCAATTGTGTGGTGCACCATGGCAGGTGAAACTCCATCGTGCATGGGCCTTCATCTTCGCCATTTACGGTATGAGCCAGACGGTTGCACAGCAGATACTGCTGGCACTGGGTGCAACGTACCAAGGGAACACCGCTTGCGGTGGTTCCCCGCATTGCCAACAATCTTGCACTTTCTTCATCATTTCCTCCGACGTAGGGTGATTCCCCACAACCCCTTAAACGTTTTTGAGAAAAATTTGTAATTTTGAGGCCATTTTCCGCGTGTCGTAGTCTCCCTCAAATGAGGGCGGCTCGCAAAGCGGCAGTTCATTTAGCGACGACCGGCATATCACTTCCGGCGGGCGATTTGAGCCGCCCCGTTCTTGGCCGTGACCGATGGTTGGAATTGTTGAGCGGCGTAATTCGACAATGGTATTAGTAGCAGTTGTAGATACATTATATTTCCGGCATTTGTTGAGATTGGGTTCCGTTCCGATGCGAGTGATGCCAGATGTCCGAGGACCCGGTTTTCCTTCCAAGAGGATCGTTTCCGCTTGCCCGTGGCTAGGGAACGGGGATGTCCTTTGAATCAATCAGGCATAATTGGAGGCTGGGGTATCAGATGCTATACAAAAAGATCAATGTTGAACTGATCGTTGTCGCCGATGAAGCCGAGGCGGTTGTTACGGGGTTGAACGCCGCGCTCGATCAGCTTGAAGAGAGGCATACGCTTTTCGGTGGTGGGATCGAGACCGTCCCTGTAGAGCACCGGGGAGAACGGAAGAGATCGGCACTGGCGCACACGATAGCCGCAGTTGGGACGGTCGGCAGTGCTGTTAGGACTGCGCGTGACAGCGTGGCTGTTGCCTTCCGCGCAGTCATCTGAAGTAGAGCGTCCCCGTACACTGAAGCCGCCAGCTCGGCCCGTTCAGCGCGTGTCGCGTCGAATCGGTTGAGTTCGCGAGACCATCGGGTCGCCGATGACTAGCCTTCTTATGTTCGAGGGCAGCGCTGCCTCTTCCTCGATAGCCACAGCCACGCGACCACGGCTCGCTTCAACTTGCGCGAATCACAATGCGCTCAATGAGCCGTTCCGCAGCCTACCAGTTCCGGTCGTAGCGGGGCCCCTATACTCGAAACCCTGGCAGACATCTTTGAGATCAAGCTCACCAACCTGCTGCGCGACCTTTGACCGTCTCCAGCCAGTGCCGTACTCAAATTGACACACTCGATGAAAGGCGGCCCAAGCCGCCGAGCAGACCAGCCGACCGGAGCTAATATGGGTTGTTCTTGACCCGGATTTATTGCGAATGAGCTTACCATGGAGGCTCAACCGGAGATCCGGGAGTCGATTTTGGTCAGAAGCTCACGTGTGGTTTCTGCTGTTCTGCGTAGGCATCGTCAGTGATGAGGAAGCTACCAACGTTCCGCCGTAAATCTGCTCCATTTCTCCATTCCGATACTGTGATGGTCGCACCAGATCGGTGCCACATTACGACCTGCACCGGAAGTTGGCCACCGTTGGTCATTGTGTAGTTGATCGACTCTGATTTGGTTGGTTTGCCGTACTTGGCGGTGATGGCTTCAACTATCGATGTGTACATACTCCGATCAAAGGTGCCATCTATGGACTTGAGAACGTCACTGACGAAGTGGTAAGCAATCAACGCAGGACCGGAGCCATTGCTTAACTGCTGGCAAAGGCGGTCGTCAGTATCGTTATCACAACCTCCCATGCTGTTGAAGATATCGTCCATAGCTCCGCCTGGATCTTTGTTTGGTTTTGGTGGGTTGTTAACCAGGTATGTCTTGTACGATTCGCCAAGGTTGTCGTTGCGGTAACCAACGTTCTGTGCGAGTGCTGATGCAGTGACAAGCACCCAGAGTATCAAGATGGTAGGTTTCATTGTATTACCTCCACGGGCTCGCCCGCTTTCGGCGAATATGCGTGCGCAACTTGCGGGGAAATTCTCTGTTCGCTACGGTACTAAATCATTGGTGACCAAACGCCAAACGTCTGAATTCAGACTTGCCTTTGAGAAACAGGACTAAAAATGCGCCCTGTGAAATTGCAGTGCTTGTCATTTCGCGCTGCCTCCTGGGCCGCTTGCTGGGATAAATGCCTGCCGAAATACCTTCGCGACAGGTCGATCCGTGCGGCTGCGAGCAGCAGCTTGCTGGTATACGAGTGAGTGGTCTGTGCTGGCCCTATTGCGGTTCAGGTGAGCGGAACGAGCAGAATCGCGACAGCTATGTCTACCACAGACTCTACGGCCCGCACAATCTATCTTCTGGCAAGTAAGTCAGTAGCGTTCTACGCGGGGTCCTCATGACTCCCAGCGGTTTGACTTGCACTTGATCGAGCGTACGTGGGCCTATTTGAACTGACCCTAATCAGCGTCTTTATTCGTAAAAAAATCATCGACGGTGGGCTTCGACCGATGCGCACTCGAAGTCGTCCCAAAAGCAGTAGCTGATGAGAAAGGCTGAGGGTGTCTGCGGTGTGATCTGGACACCCCAGCCTGACCGTTGATGGGGTTCAACCGACAGCGGATAATGCAAGCATGAGTCCAGCCCTCCAAACTGGTTATCTCTATCTGGTCATTCAGAACAAACCGCTTCGCTCTAAGAAACACTGGCTTAGGAGCAGGCTAGGCAGATATCTGGCCAAAGTGGCTCCGCGAGAGATAGTGCACCAAGATTGCTCTTGCCGCAGCCGCGATTCGTTGACTGGACGCTGCCGTCTCCGTAAGATGAAGCGACGCGAAAGCTGGGCATCCCTGTGATCGACCAGACCATCTCGCACTACCGCGTTGTCGAGAAGCTTGGTGGTGGCGGCATGGGCGTTGTTTACAAGGCTGAGGACACAGAACTCGGCCGTTTTGTCGCATTGAAGTTTCTGCCCGAGGACCTAGCTCAAGACCCGCAATCTCTCGAACGCTTCCGCCGGGAGGCACGCGCCGCTTCCGCCCTGAACCACCCCAACATCTGCACGATCCACGAAATCGGCAAGCACGATGGTCAGCCGTTCATTGTCATGGAGTTTCTGGACGGGCTGACCCTGAAGCACCGTATTGCAGGCAGACCGCTGGAGACCGAAACAGCGCTGTCGCTGGCCATCGAGATTACGGATGCGCTCGACGCAGCACACGCGGAAGGCATCGTCCACCGGGACATCAAGCCCGCCAACATCTTCGTCACCAAGCGCGGGCACGCAAAGATTCTGGATTTTGGACTGGCGAAGCTCGCTCTTGCGGGCAGTTCCTCAAGCAACGTTGCGTCGCAGACCGGCTCGGTGGACGAGGAACATCTGACCAGCCCGGGAACAATGCTGGGAACGGTGGCCTATATGTCGCCGGAGCAGGTGCGGGCGAAAGAGTTGGATGCGCGTACCGACCTGTTTTCATTCGGTGCGGTGCTGTATGAGATGGCGACAGGAGCTTTGCCCTTTTATGGCGAAAGTTCGGGAGTCATCTTAAAGGCAATCCTCGATTCTGTTCCATCCCCGCCGATTCGTTTCAATCGTGATATTCCGGCCAAACTGGAAGACATCATCAGCCGGGCGCTGGAGAAAGACCGCAATCTGCGCTACCAAAGCGCAGCCGACATGCGTTCTGAGTTGCAACGGCTGAAGCGAGATACAGAGACGGGGCGGTTTGCAGCCGCGAGTTCCGGCACGGTGGCGGTGGCACAGGAAAGCGGCGCTCAAGTTGTAGCCCAACCGCCGTCGCCAGCACCCAGTTCCTCCCCTGCGCTTGCTCCATCTCCGTTATCGAGCGCGGTGCAAGTGGCCGAGGTTCCCGTCGTAGGCAGGAAGCTCTGGAAGGTTCTGGTTCCTGTAGCCGTGGTATTTGTGGCGGTTGCAGTCGGAATAGCGTTCTACTTCCGTTCACGCCAGACCACGCACCGCCTGACTGAGAAAGACACCATCGTTCTCGCCGATTTTGCCAACAGCACGGGCGATGCGGTCTTCGACGACACGCTGAAGACGGCGCTCAACGTTTCCCTGCGGCAATCACCTTTTTTGAGTGTGCTCTCCGACAGCGAAGTTGCGAAGACCTTGCAACAGATGACCCGCCCAGCCAGCACAAAGCTCACGCCCGAGGTAGCCCGCGAGCTTTGCCTGCGGGCGGGCAGCAAGGCCTACCTTGCCGGGATCGATTGGCAGTCTGGGCAGTGAATATGTGCTGGGATTGAAGGCGGTGAATTGCCAGAGCGGCGACACGCTGGCCGAGGAGCAGGTGACGGCGGCGTCCAAGGAGAAGGTGCTGGACGCGCTGGGCGAGGCGGCGTCCAAGCTGCGCGGCGAGCTGGGCGAATCGCTGGCGACGGTGCAGAAATTTGATGTTCCGCTGGAACAGGCCACCACGTCTTCGCTCGAAGCTCTGAAGGCGTACAGCCTTGGAGAAAAGGCGATTAATGAGAAAGGCTCCGCCGCAGCCCTGCCTTACTATCAACGCGCCATCGAACTTGATCCGAATTTTGCCATGGGCTACAGGGCAGTAGGCATGGTGTACTGGAATCTCGGCGAGGTAGGGCGAGCCAGCGAGTACCTCACCAAAGCTTTCCAGTTGCGGGAACATGCCAGCGAACGGGAAAAGCTGGCGATCACCGCTGGCTACTATGACAGTGTAACCGGGGAACTGGATAAGGCGGCCCAGACGTATCAGGAGGCGATTGATAGCTACCCAAGGGACTACGCAGCGCCCCTCAATTTGGGCATAGTGTACGGCTTACAGGGGCAGTATGAGAAAGCCGTGGAGGTGACGCGGCAAGCTTTGCGCATTGAAGATAATATGTATTCCCACGAGAATCTCGCCGCCTACACTTTTGCCTTGCAACGCTTCGACGAAACGCGTCAGATCATCCGCGATGCGCAGTCGCGAAAAATGGATGATGACTTATTCCACGATATTCTCTACGTTCTTGCCTTTTTCGGGGCGGACTCCGCCGCGATGGCGGAGCAGCAGCAGTGGTATGCGGGCAAGCCCGAATATGAGGGCGAGGGCCTTGCTCTAGCATCCGCCACCGAGGCGTATGGCGGTCATCTTGCCAAGGCGCGGGAACTGACCAAGCGGGCTGTGGACTCTGCCGTGCGAGTGGACAACAAAGAAGCTGCGGCGAGCTATCTGGCTGACGCTGCTGTACGGAAGCTGATTTCGGCAATGCCGCGCAAGCCCGGCAGACAGCGGCAGAGGCATTGAAGTTGGCTCCGACGAGTTGGGGCGTGGAGAGCGAATCCGCACTTGCGTTTGCCATGGCGGGCGATACGTCGCGAGCCGAGTCCTTGGCGCAAGACTTGGGGAAACGCTTCCCGCTGCACACACTGATGCAGTCGCTTTGGCTGCCAGCGATTCAGGCGCAACTGGCACTGGACAAAAAGAACCCGGCTGCTGCCCTGACAGCACTGCAAGCTGCCTCCCCGATCGAGTTGGCCCTTGGTTCCTGCCTCTATCATTTGTATGTACGCGGCGAGGCATACTTGGCAGCCGGACAGGGCACCGCTGCGACCGCCGAGTTTCAGAAAATCATCGACCACAGCGGCATCGTCTGAGAACTGCTGGACGGGAGCGCTGGCGCATCTGGGCGTTAGCCCGTGCCAATGCCTTGCAGGCGAGAACCTCGCAGGGAGCGGATGCCGACGCGGCCCGCACCCGGGCGCTCGCCGCCTACAAAGATTTCCTCACTCTCTGGAAAGATGCCGACCCCGACATCCCCATCCTGAAAGAAGCCAAGGCAGAGTACGCGAAGCTGCAGTAGCTGTCCGTGGCAGGGAAAAACGACATTCAGTTTCTCATCGCATCGCATTCCCCCATCCTGTTGGCTTATCCCGGCGCCCAAATCTTCTCTTTGACGAGGGAAAAATCCACGAGGTCCGATATCAGGAGCCGAGCCCGTACCAGGTGCGTCACCGCAATGACTATGGAGATGCCGCGATTTGGGTCCGTGAACAGCGGGCTCAGGCCGTGCTGGCTTGAGGGGGACAGGCTGGGACGATCACCTATGCGTCATGAATATGTAAGTAATCGTCCTGTTTGTCACCCTGTTTTGGTCCTGTTTTGGCGGACGTCCAGCAAAGCCTCGGCAGGATACAAGACAGGTGGACCTTCACTTCGGCCCATGATGGCATTTTCTAATTTGGCGGTTTGTCACCGCCGCAGTGTCAAGTAAACTTCCCGTCCGTCCCCCGAGTTACCCCCCCAGTTACCCGTCCCCGAGTTGCCCCACCTCACCGCCGCCGGAACTGATTGGCTCCGCGCCGGTAGCCGTTAGGCTACCACTCCTTCGCTTCCTTCAACACGCCTTCCGCGTATGTTCTTGCAAATACAAGAGCACGAATTAAGACGACACGGCTTTCGCGTTTGGTCCGCAGAATGCAATTGGTAGTGCGTCAGAGCGAGCCTTTTTGGACCACAGTAATTGCAAAAGCGCTCATGCAGACGGCCATGGACAAGCCGAGTCGACAAGAATCGACGCACATCAACCGCAGGGGATGGAGACGATCTATGTGGAAAGAAACCGCCGTTACTGAACCACCCGGGCTTTCTGCCCCGCCCGCCGCACAACCGATCACCGAAAACGCATTGCGCACGATGTTGGCATCATCTAAAGCGTTGAAGGTGTTTGCCATGATTCTCTTCGACGTCATCGCGGAGATCCGTCACGCTCGGAAGTACAGGAAGGAATTTGAGGAGCAAAGCCAGCCTCTGGCGGCCCCTTCCGTTTCCGGCAGCAATCGCACTCGCAAAGCTGCTCGCGGCATTAAATTTTGTTAATGTACCGCGGCAAACCTCCAACTCCTATCCGAGGACGCAAGACTTCCAGTGAGACTCAAACATCAACGATCTCTCTTGTCTAGCGCCCATCGTTAGATCACAATCCCTGCACCATGAGAAGAACAGGTCTCGCCGTCATCGCATTAGCTTTGCTCGAAATTGCTGGTTGCGCTCACAAGAGACCTCAAAACGTAACTTTGTCGGCAACGGTGCCGGCCCTTACGCCGCGGAGCTGCCACAGCGCCAAGGGATTACCGGACTCGGCTTGCACTCCGGGAGGGGTGAGGACAATAGACGCTAATAACATCTGCCATGGCGGAAGCACGAAACGGTTTAGGCCCCCGTCCTCGTTCACGGCCTGGCGCACCACAACACCAGTCCTCTTATCTCGCGTCCCCTTATCTCGTCTTATCTCCCCCCACTTCAGGACATCCCATCCGCTTTGAGCAGTAGACCGTCTAGCGGTGATTACTCCGCCTATCCCTTTCACCGGAACCGATTAGCTCCGCATGGGTAACCGTTCGGCTACCGTGCCCCCTCCTCAGTCAGGGCAGCCCACGCGCATGTTATTGAAAATACGAGAGCTCTCATAGGCACCGCGGACCATTCGCGCTTGGTCCACAGCATGCAAAAGAGAGTGCGTCCGAGCTCAGACGAGCGGCAAGCCATTCCCTCTATCTGTCGCCGGCATACCCAAATTCAAGAGGAGCGATCTAATGAAAAACCTACTTCGCGCGATTGTCAGTTGCTGGGTGCTGCTGAGCCCGGCTTTGTTGGTTGCGGCCACCAATTCCGCCTCGTTCGATCGGCCGCTGGTATTCGAGCCGAATGTCGGCCAGGCGCCGTCTCAAGTATCATGGACCGCTCGCGGCCAAGGCTATCAACTCTATTTGACTGGATCCGGTGCGTCCATCGTGATGGCAGAGCCTCTGCCGGCATCTGCGGCGGATTCGCCGACAATGCCAAAGCCCGGCACCCGGCTTCAGGGTCTGCCCAAGGCGCGGATGAGCGTAGTAGGCATGAACCTGGGCGGTAGTCGCCCCTGGAACGCCGTTGAGGGCCTGGAGCCCACCGGCGGAGTCAGCAATTATTTGGTGGGCCCGGAAAAGGACTGGCACAAGGGCATTCCTCAATACGGCCGCGTTCGGGTGAAAGGTGTTTACGATGGAATCGACCTGGTCTTCTACGGTCACGGGCGCGAACTGGAATATGACTTTGTCGTCGAACCGGGCGGCGATGCCAACCAGATTCGATTGGCCTTCGACGGTGTGGGTTCGATGCGTGTCGATAACAAGACCGGTGATCTGGTGATCAAAACCAAGACCGGGTCGGAGATGCGCCACGTTCGACCCAGGGTCTATCAACAGGTGGGCGACGAGAAGGTCGAGGTCGCCGGTGGTTATCAAATTCTCGAGAACGGTCAGGCGGCGTTTCGGCTGGCGGCTTACGACCGTCGGAATAGTCTCATCGTCGATCCGACCGTGGCATTCACAACATTTCTCGAAGGCAATGCTCAGGATGATGCTTACGCCGTCGCGGTGGATACAGCCGGCAATTCTTATGTTGTGGGGCAAACCTTCTCGACCGACTTCCCGGTCACCACAGCGGCGCCGGTGGCAAAGAATTGCACTAACAGCATCTGCCCGGCATACATTTTTGTGACCAAGCTCTCTCCCCAGGGTAAGGTTCTTAATTCCACGCTCATCGGCGGCAGTGATACCGAGTACGTCGGCACCATAGCGGTGGATGAAACCGGCGTATGGGTCAGCGGCATGACAGATTCTCTAAATTTTTCGACGCACACTCAGTTTGCGCACGGGTTCTGGAATGGCTTCGTCGCCAAGCTCACCCCAGATCTCAGCATGCTGGACTGGTGTGTCACCTTTGGTGGTGTCGGTGACCAAACAATCTTTCAAGGAGCCTACGCGATCGCGGTCGATCCGAACCACGCTGCGTATGTGACCGGTACGACCGGTTCGGTTGATTTTCCCACGTCGCTCTACACGTCTACCACGCTCCAACCGAAACAACAGGCTTTTGCCGGCGGATTGTATGACGCATTTGTCGTCAAGGTGGGTGCCGACGGGTATTTGACGTCGGGCTATTCCACTTACTTAGGCGGTTCAGGCATCGACTACGGGTATGGCATTGCTGTCGACAACGTGGGCCACGCTTACGTGACCGGCACGACGTCTTCTTCGGATTTCCCAACCAACGGAGCGGTCTCCCACGGGGTACCAAACACGAATGGCACGGTTGCATTCATCACCGAACTCTCCACGGACGGATCCAAGTCTCTCTACTCCGTGTTGCTGGGGGGCACGAAGACGTTCCAGGGCACGTACCCGTTGGATGGGGGGAATGCCATCGCGGTGGATGGCTCCGGGACAGCGTACGTTACGGGATATGCATGCTCTGCGGATTTCCCAACCACCGCCCAGGCATTCCAGGCATCGCCTCCGTCGGCATGCATTCCGAAGCCCGCAGGCGATGACTATCAAAGTGCCTTTGTCGCGAAACTTAACAGCACCGGAACTCTGCTCTACTCCACCTACCTCGGGGGCGCGGAGGGCTCGACGCAGGGCTACAGCATCGGGTTCGATCATCTGGGAGATACCTTTGTCGGCGGTACCACGACGACTGGCTTATTTCCCGATGTTCCGGTGACGACTGTGAATCCGTCGGCAGGCTTTTTAACTAAACTGCATCCCAAGCTGATGACCATGGCGTACACCACGTTCCTGGGAGCAGACGTGTACGGCATCGATGTCACAGACCCTGTAAGCACCACCGGCACCTATTCAGCGTCTGGCGCAACGATCTATACCGTGGGCGATCGTTATATTCCAAAGTCGGATACAACGCAGGTCAGCAACCTCGATGCCTTCGTCGTCACCCTGTTGGACACACCTTAAGCTGCGGGACTGTCGCAATTGCGTTCTTTCGTTGTGTATTACAGCCGCGAGTGACTGCCTTTGCTCCTGCAGGGCAGTCACTCGCGGTCTTGCGAGATATGGGACACCCGTAGTTTTGTTGCGGACATTGAAGGGGACATTGAAATTTAAATAGCCGTGGAGAAAAAGCTACGTTCCTACTTCCATTGGACCATGCTGCGGCTTCGCCCCGTCGTTTTCGGCCCAGGTACGCTCCACGGCAAGCCGGGACAGGTGGGGCGAACCTGGGGCACCCGTCCAGTCGCGTGGATCACTTACGCGTCTGTTGCGGATTCACCGAGGACGGTTGAGGTTCGTGGTATCCCACATCTCGCGAAAAACAAGCGAGATGTGGGGCACCCGCCGGTTCCATGTGGGGGACAGATGCCGTTAAAAAAGGAAAGGCCGCGATTGCTCGCGGCCTTTTTGTTTGACTGAGAATGCTGGGTTACCCGGCTTCCATTTCTTCGGCTTCGCCTTCCTGCCGCATCATGTATTTCCAGAGATTGTTCAATAGAACAGGCTCATCGTCACGCTCAAGCCTGCCCCCTCAAGCCAGGTTCATGGGGTACGTCCGTTTGTCACCGCCTTTTGTCACCAGGTTCGAAACTTGGTTCACTGGAATAGTCTCGGAGCAAAGTCAGCAAGAGCGCGTCGCCACGAGAGCCACTCATGCGCGGTGTCTGGGGACTCGAAGTACACATTCTTGATCCCCGCCTGAGTAAGGGCATCGCTAAACTGCTTCACGCGCGGCCCTTCTACCGACCCCGTCGACAGATACAGCAGCTTCACTTTGCTGTTAAACGCGGCTGGATCGGCAAATGCCCCGCCGCAAATTGTCTTGATGTTGTAGGGGCTGCCGCCGAAGCCGCTACAGTTGCCGCTGAAGCCGCCCAGATAGGCAAACTTGTCGAGATGTTCCAAACCGGTGTTAAACGTTTGGAATCCCCCCATCGACAAACCCGCCATGGCGCGGTTCTCACGCCCCGGTGCAACCCGATAGTTCTTTTCGACCATCGGGATCAAATCCGTGAACATCATCTCGGTGAAGGTTCCGCTTAAGTGAAGTGCGGGCCTGGGCGGGGGTGCGGCGCCTGCTGGACGCTGTCCCGCGCCCGGCACGCCAGGCGCTCCGCCCATGGGCGCCTGCGGCTGCGGCACTGCCTGGGTAATCACGCTGCGCGCGTTGTAGACCGTTCCATCTTCTCCCGGCTTTACTGCATTCAGGTTATCCATCACGATCAACATGGGTTTCGTTTTGCCGGTGGCGAGCAGGTTATCCATGATCTGATCCACATGGCCCTGGAAAGTCCAACCGAGCTCGTTTTCTCCCCACCCGTGCAACAAGTAAAGTACCGGATACCGCACCTTCGCATTCTGGTCATAACCCGGCGGCGTGTAGATCATTGCTCGCCGCCACTGTTGCGTTACTGTCGAAAAGTACCATTCGTCTCGCACCAGCCCATGCGGCACCTGTTTGTGACTGTAGAACTCAGCATCCGCCGCCGGGATCTCTATCGCGCTGCTCCACTGCCCTCCTCCGAAGAAGCTTGCTGTCGCTGGATCCGACACGCTCGATCCGTCGATGTTCACCATGTAGTAGTGAAAGCCTTCGGGCAAAGGTGTAGTCGTCGCGTACCACAGACCGTCTGCTTCCTTGGCCATATCGAAGCCGGTTCCGACCCTTACGCGCACTTTCTGCGCATCTGGCGCCGATAGCCGGAACATGGCACGATGGTCGGGAAAAACACAGGGGTAGGGCGCGCCCGGAACGTTCAGGGAAGAAGGTTTGCACCCGGCGGGAGGTTGCGCCAAACAGATTGCCGGCGCCAGCAGCATCCATACAGCGATTGTCTTCTTCATCGGTCTCCTTTTCGGTGCAGGCGGCCAACCGTAACTTCAGTTGAGCTATATAGCGAGCGATAAAACGGAATAAGAACGCGGCGGCAACTGCAGCGTCATGCGCGACCCGGCTTTCGGATACTCCAGCCTCTGTGGCGTCACCCGCTTCGGATCAGAAAATGTATTGCCGGCCTTCAGGTCCGGCCCCGTGATCGTCAGGAACTGCTTCACGGCACTGGGCGTTGCATCACGCCAGATGAGCTCCACATCCTGAGGCTTTTCGAGATTACGGTTGAACAGGAAAACCGCCGCAGCCTTGCTCTCCATGTCGATGGTAGCCGCCACATCTACCCACTTCACGTCGCCGAAGCCGGGAATCGGCAGTCCGCCGTCCTCGACCGGGCGGCCCAGGGTTGCGACCTCGTATCCCGGTCCCTCCGGCTGCAGGCTCAATGCCCTGCCGTGCGCGTACTTGAGCGCCCAACTGTAGGGATAGTAGATGGTGTGGCGCAAAATGCCGTCCTCATTCGTGGCAATCGGCGCAATAACATTGATCAGTTGGGCCAGGCAACCCACCTTCACACGATCCGAATGCCGTATAAGCGAATTCGCCAGGCCACCGACCAGCAGCGCATCCTCCAGGTTGTACGGCTCCTCCAGCAGATGCGGATGCGGCTTACCATGCCCGTTTGAGGAGTCTCCGCTTCGCGCTCGATACCACACGTTCCACTCATCGAACGATAACCACAGTTGTTTGCCGGAGCGTTTTTGCGCGCGCACCGTGTCGCAAACCGCTACTATCTCCTCTATCTGACGGTCCATGGCCAGGTTCATTGCCATGTACACCTGGCTGTCATGATGGGTCTCCTCAGTATTTCCCCAATAGCGATGCAGGGAGATTCCATCCACGACGTCGTAACATTCTTCCAGGACAGTGCGATCCCAATCGATGTACGTGGGCATAAAGGGCCCGCTCGATCCGCAGGCGATCAACTTGATCGACGGATCGACTGCGCGCATCTGCCGCGCGGCATCGGTCGCCTTTAAGCCATATTCGCGGGCAGGCATGTGCCCAATCTGCCACGGGCCATCCATCTCATTGCCGACACACCAATACTTAACCCCCCACGGCTCAGCATAGCCATGGGAGCGGCGCAGATCGCTCCACTTCGTGCCGTTGACCCCGTTGCAATATTCCACCAGCGCGGCTGCATCCTCGGCCGAACCGGTTCCAAAATTAAGGCCCATGAGAGGTTCCGTACCGGCGAGCCGCGCCCAGGTCAAAAACTCATTCGTGCCGAACTGGTTGGTCTCCAGCGTGTTCCATGCGCGATCCAGGACCGTCGGCCGCTTTTCCTTGGGCCCGACTCCATCCAGCCAGTGATAGCCTGACACGAAGTTTCCCCCAGGCCAGCGGACAATGGGAACCTGCAGCTCGCGAACTTCTTCGATCACATCATTTCGGAATCCCTGCGCATTCGATAATTTCGACCCAGGGTCGTACACACCCTCGTAGATCGCGCGCCCGAGCTGCTCCAGGAACGAGCCGAACAGTCCATGACTCACGGGGGCAATTTGCCGGTTTGCATCGATCGTCACTCGGGTGATCGAAGCCTGCGCGGTACCTAACCGGCCGCCAACGGCTGCTGCCGACATAACGAGGCCAGTCTGAGAGGCGCTTTTGAGGAACTTTCTTCGGGATATGTCTCTCATCAAGATCGTCCGTTGCGAAGGCGAGCGGGCGCACAACTCTTTCGTTGCCCGCGCACCCGGCCGATTATAGTAAACGTTTTCCTCGGTGGCAATGTACACAGATTCGCTCTCATCCGGGGCAACAACCGCTTTTCAAGAAAGGGGTCAAGATGAAAATGGGTTCACTGTGGTACGTAATCGCGCTCGCTGTAGCCTCTGCTCCGTGACGCGACTCACCACCCGGGTGCAGACCAATGTGCCCGAGGCTGTGTCTGGGGCAAAGGTGAGATCACTCAGCCGTTTGCCGCACAGCAGGCATCGAAGACCGTCGGGGATTGCTTCCTGCGGCGTACGCAAGCGAGCTTCAGGCCGCACTGGTCACCTTCGACCGTGTGCTGCATGGCCACGCTCGCAAGCATGGTCACGCTTCGGTCATTGCCGCCTGATCACTCTTCGGGATAAGGGGCCGGAGTTCGTGCTGGAGAGGCACCGGAGTTTCAGGACAGAACGGAATGTCGTCGAGACTGAACAGAGAAATCGAGCAGGTCCCTCCACTGCGCTACGCTCCGGTCGGGATGACAATTCATTTTCGGGTCGAGGGTAGACGTTGCGCTTAGCTTTGGCCGCAGGTTGCACGGGAAACAACAGCGCCAGCAACCACAGCAACCCGAGACTCAATCGCCTTCGCGCAGAATGTTCCAACGATAGACTCCGAGAAAGTTTGCATTTTCCGGCAGCGGATGCCAGCGCGCGTCCGGGTGGTGTAATAAATCGCTCAACCGCAGGCGGCGCATTTCGCCTTTGCCGCGGTGAATGGGCCCGGTGTGATACACAACCTCTTCTCCGCAGAAGATCATGGAGTGAAACGGGGAATGATACTGGGTGGCGCCCGAGACATCATACGGTGAGTTCTGGTCTAACTGGCGATAAAAAATGAGGTCGCCGGGACGGGCCAGGCGAAGGTCGCGTCCGACGAGAAAAGTGTTTCGTTCCATGAGTGTCCGCGCATCCGCGAATTGGGCGAAGGTGCCGTTGCCGAGGTCTTCGGGAAGGAATGGGCCCGGGCGCACGCGGAAGAGATTTGCGCCCAGCGGGGTTTGGGGATAAACGTACTGCCGGATGGAGGGCCGAGGGGATTCGGTGGGATGGCTACTAAGCCAGGTTTCGTCGTGGGCGTGCAGCGCTTCGCGATAGGCGAAACGCAGGAGTGCGGCGCAATCGTCGATTTCCGCGGGTAGTTGGGGTTGGTCTAGCTGTGCCTCCGCGATGGAGGTGAACCAGCTGCGGAAGGCTTGGCGATCCTGCGCGGTGTGGAGGCGGAGAAAATCCGGGGTTCCATCGCCAAAGCTGTCGCTGGGGTCGAAGAGGAAGGTTACAGGCACGAGCAAGTTCTGGCGGCGCCAAAGGAGATGAAGTTTGACCTTGCCGGGAGTGACGGGGGTTTGCAGTATGCCGTCCAGAACGGTGTGACCGGAGGGGTCCTTTGATTCAAGTAGCCGGAGTTTTGGGCCGCTGACCACGGTCACGGTACCGCTGAGCCATGACCCGAGGCACGCGGATGCGGAGTGCGTCGTGTTCCGCTCCGTCGGCCGGGAGCGTGATTGAGTAGGCTCGATGCTGAGGTGCTGGTGGTGATAACTGATTGCCAGACCGGCGGCGATGACGCCGAGAACAAGGCCAGCTCCGCCTAACCACCTGACGGTCCGCGCTGCATGAGGAAACCTCATCTTGGTTGCGTCCTTACCGATTCAACCGCGCTTCCGCCGAGATTCCAATTGGCAACAAAGCTCGGGTGCCCCACATCCCGCTCGTTTTTCGCGAGATGTGGGATACCACGAACTTCAACTCTTGACCTTCGACGGACAATCGAAACTTGAGAACTGCAACGATACGCCAGTGGTATCCCACATCTCGCGAAAAACGAGCGAGATGTGGGGCACCCGTCGATTGCTGGACGGGAAGAGTCCCAGGAGAAGGAGTCGCTCATCAAAGTCGGGATTGGTTGGACGGGAAGAATCGAACAAGGAGGAGCCGCTCATCAAAACCCGGATTCGTTGGACGGGAAGGCTCATTGCTGTCATCGGAGAACCTAGTTCAGAGGCGGTGCTTTCATCAGGGCGACGAACATGCTGGTGAACTTTGGTAGATCCAGGTCTATCTGCGCGTGCACCAGTTGCACATCGGTGTCGGGCTTAAAGGGGGCGGTCCAGGTGAGCGTATCGCCGTAGCTGGGTCCGTGGCTCAAATCGACGTCCATGTAGAGCTGGCGCTCGCCGGTGACGAGGGAGGGATCGAGCCAGGCGGAGACGGCAAACTCGTCCCACATGTAGTAGCGCTCCTGAGAGTAGTCCGCAATGTACCGCGCCGCCGGATTGGGCGATTGGGCAATCTGATCGACTAGCTGCTGGGTGAATGGCGCCTTGATGGACACGTCCACGGTGGTCACATCGATGCGCGGCCAATGGGCGCGCAGCACGATGTGCGCTGCTTCGGGATCGAACCAGAAATTGAACTCATGGCGCGGGTTGGTCGAGAACTCAGGATCGGTGGTCTGCGGATTGAGACTGCCACCCATGAGAACAATACCGCGCGTCAACTCGGCAAAGTGAGGATCGATCGCCAGCGCAAGAGCGATGTTGGTGAGCGGGCCCATGGCGCAGATCGTCACCTGGTGAGGATGAGCATGCACCTGCGCGATCAGAAAGTGGGCAGCATCCTGATCGAGGGGAAGACTGTGCGGAGACCCTTCGGGCAACGGGGGCACAAAGTATGGATCATGGCTGCGGGAGAAATCAGCCTTGTTCTCGGACTGGTGCGCGAGGTCGGAAGGCCCTTCTCCCCAAGCGCCCAGCCACGTCACCTTTGCCCACCAGCGGAGTGGCCAGACGTGTTCCCTGCTGCGTGCGCACCAACGGAAAGACCGCGCCTGGGACCACCGGCACATCGGTCCTCTTGATCAGCTCCAACATTCGCAGAGTGTGCTGCACCTCTTCATCGCGCCATGCATTGCCGGTCACGATGGTGATGCCCAGCACCTGGGCGTCTGGCGACTGCAACAGCACCATCATCGCCATCTGGTTCGATCCGCCGGGACCGGAGCCATCCTGATCGATGAGGACAAGACGCTTCTCCCCCAACGCCGGGGGTAGAGATACCAGCAAGAGCAGCACAAACAAGACAGGCTTCATGACGCTTATTCTTTCACCGGATTGTGGAATCCTGGTTTTGGGCATTGGGTCCCAAATCATATCAGGAGTTACGAGGCAAGAAGAGAGGGACGCTTGGGATGGAAAGTCCAGCCTGGCACCAGGTACTGCATCGCTGTGCGGTCGTCGCGTGCGCCGAGCCCGAGCTTCTGATAAAGCTCATGTGCGGTCTCGATGCGTTCCATATCGACCTCGATTCCCAGGCCGGGACGGTCTGGGAGCTCGATAGCACCATCGACGATCCGGAACGGCTCCCGGGTCAGCCGCTGGCCGTCCTGCCAGATCCAATGCGTATCGATGGCGGTTACCTTCCCAGGAGCCGCGGCCGCTACATGGGTGAACATGGCCAGGGAGATGTCGAAGTGATTGTTGGAGTGAGATCCCCAGGTGAGGCCCCAATCGCGGCAAAGCTGGGCTACCCGGACGGAGCCCTGCATGGTCCAGAAATGCGGATCGGCCAGGAGAATATCCACCGCGCCCAACTGCACCGCATGCTTTAGCTCACGCCAGTCAGTGGCGATCATGTTGGTTGCGGTGGGCATTCCAGTGGCCTGGCGAAACTCCGCCATGATCTCCCGGCCAGAGTAGCCATTCTCCGCCCCGCACGGGTCTTCCGCGTACGCCAGCACATGCTGCTTGCCGCGGCAAAGAGCCACGGCTTCTTCTAACGACCACGCCCCGTTGGGATCGAGCGTGATGCGTGCCCGGGGAAACTTTTCCGCGAGCGCGGTTACGGTTTCCATCTCCTGCCGGCCGGCAAGCACGCCTCCTTTGAGCTTGAAATCGTGAAAGCCGTATCGTGCCTGGGCTGCCTCGGCCAGGCGGAGCACAGCCTCCGTAGTCAGCGCCTCTTCATGGCGCAGCCGCAACCACGGGTCGGCAGCGTGTCGCATCGCTGGCATAGGGCAGGTCAGTCTTCCGCCGGTCACCGACAAAGAATAAATAGCCGAGGACCGGGACACTCGAGCGCTGCCGTGCCTTCCCCGAGCAACGCGGCTACGGGCACGCCCAGGAACTGCCCCAACAAATCGAGCAGCGCGCACTCGACTGCGGTCACGGCGTGCACCGTGATGCGCATATCAAAAGTCTGAAGGCCACGCCCGGCGGTGTCGCGATGGGCAAAGCGAGTGCGCATGGTTTGCAGAATTTCATGGTAAGAAGCGATGGGGGCGCCGACGATTGCCGGGGCAGCCTCTTCAAGGACCTGGAGAATCTGGGCACCGCCTGGCACTTCACCGGCGCCCGTATGCCCGGCATCGTCGGTCAGCACCACGACATTACGGGTAAAGAAGGGAGCATGGGCGCCGCTCAGGTTGAGCAACATGCTGTCGTTGCCGGCGACCGGAATCACACGCATGCTGGTTATTCGAGGAGACGACGCGAGTTCCCTGTTGGTGTGCACCACCGAGAGTATTTCAGATCTCTCCCGCCGGCGGAGAGTCAGAGTGAGGCATGCGTTAGCCGGTGAGGCATTCCGTAGCAGAAAGGCGTCCTTTTTTGGGCTACGCCAAGCAGTGTTGAGGAGTGTTGTTGTTTCCTGAGCAAGGAATAGGCGGCTTCCGGTTTGAGCGGCCGGGCGAGAAAAAATCCTTGCATGAATTCGCATCCGATCTCGCGCAGCTGGCGTAGTTGTTGTTCGGACTCCACGCCTTCGGCAACCGTTTTCAGCCCCATCTGCCGTGCCAACGTGATGATGGCACGGACGGTGGCAAGATGGGCGGAGGAACCATCGAGACGCTGAACGAACGAGCGATCGATTTTGAGCGTGTCCAGAGGTAGCTCCTGCAAATAATTGAAGGCCGCGTACCCGGTACCAAAGTCGTCGAGGGCGATGCCGATGCCGAGATCGCGCAGCTTCTGCAGATTGCCAGCGGCTCCGCGAAGGTCTGCGATGACCCAGCTCTCGGTAATCTCGAGCTCCAGGCGATCCGCTGCGAGCCCGGTTCGCGCCAGCGCATCGGCAATTTTCGAACCGAAGTCGGGCCGTGCCAACTGCACCCCGGACACATTGGCGAATATCTTGACCGGGTGTACATCATGAGCATTCCATTCCATCGCCTGGCGGCACACCTCGTCGATGACCCAGTCGCCAATGGGCACAATCAGGCCGCGTTCTTTCTGCAGTGGGAATGAAATCCAGGGGACTTATTTGGCCCCACGCCGGATGCTTCCAGCGCAGCAATGCTTCGAAGGCAAAGATTTCTCCGTCCATGGCAAAGATTGGCTGGTAAGCGATGCGGAATTGGTCCTGGGCGAGGGCATCGACCAGGGCTCCCGCCATCTCAGCCGCGCGCCGGGTTTGCCGGCCCAAAGCCAGAGAATAGATGCGAGCCTCTCCTCCGCCGGCGCGTTTTGCCTCCTGGAGCGCCATATCCGCATTGCTTAGCAGCAGGTCCGCCGAATCACCATGGTCGGGAAAGATACTGATGCCGATGCTGGCGGTGATGGTGAGCAAGTGGCCATCGATCAGAAAGGGCTGGCTCAGGTCCTTGAGCAGTCGACGGCAAATACTAGCCGCGTTCGAAATGTCTGGAAGCTCAAACAGCCCGAGGATGAACGCATCGCCCTCCTGGCGCGCCAGGGTGTCGATCTCGCGAATCGAACGATTCAAGCGCTCGCTGATCTGCTTGAAAAAAGCGTCTCCCAGCTCATATCCCAGGTTGTCGTTGAACTGTTTGAAGCGATCCAGGTCGATGCAACAAACTCCAAGCAGTTTGCCCTGCCGTTTCGCGATGATCATCGCCTGCCGTAACCGATCCGCCAGGAATGTCCGATTGGGCAACCCGGTCAGGCGGTCGAATTGCGATCCGTGAACAACCTCCTCATGCAGATGGCCATGTTCAATGGCCATTTGGGCAAGATCGCAGAGGCCCTGGATTGTGTCCCGTGTTGAGGCGTCCAGGGGCCCCTGCTGCCGGTCGAATACAGTGAATGCGCCTCTTGCTTCTCCGGAACCTGAGATCAAGGGCGACGCCATGCAGAGCTTGACCCCGGAGGCCAATATCTGCCCCAACGCGGGAAGTCCCAGCGGGGTCTTCTCGCGATCCGGCAGCGACGAGGACGGGTGTGGTGCGAGCAGCGGGCAGTTGAAGCACGGCCCCGGAAGGCCGCTTAGGCAAACCCGCCTCGGCTTCGATGTGGAGCTGTGGGCCTGAAAGCAGAAAGATAGCAACCCCCTTGGAGGGGCACAAGGTCACGAGGGTATCGGCAACCATCTGCAGGGTCGATGGCACAGAGTGGTGGTGGATAATGGCCGAAAGTATCTCGTGAACGTGATGCGGCATGTCCGCAGGCTCATCCGCAGCCCATGCTTGACGCTCCGGTATCGTGCTTTCGACGCTTTGCTGCGCAGTTGCCTGCTGGACGCAACTCCCTGCCGTGACTTCCGGAATGTCCATAGTGGCATCATCGTCAATGCGGGACGTTGCTTTAGCGCATTTTCACTTCTACTCTGCACAGGCGGGCTCTAGCGAGGTGCGTCTTTTCTTGAGGAAAAGCCGCGTCGGGAGCAATCGCCTTGTATACACCAGAAGTGAAAATGCTTTAACCGATGCCCACTATTCAGGTTGGTCTATCGATGTTTTCGGGCTGGAGCAGCTTTTTTGGCCGGCTGAGACTTTTTCACCGGTTCAGATTTCTTATGCACTTTGGCAGGCACTTTTGCCGCCGCCTTTTTGGCGTGAATGTTGTTTTTTGCGACTGGCTTTGCCGCCGATGCCGCCTTCACAACCGGCCGCCGAACTACTTTAGCTGGGACTGACTTGGCCGGAACCGGTTTGGCTGCTGCCGCCTTGGCGGGAGCAGCCTTCATGGGCGTTGCCTTCTTGTGCGCCGAGCCGTGAGGATGACTGGGAGGGTGGCTGACAGCACGGGCCGGCGAGGGAGGCGACGGTTTAGCCGGCTTCGCCATGACGTGCACCTTGGCCTGTTTGCCTGGCGCAACCACATGAAGCGTAGGACCGGGCGCCGCCTTTGCCGGACCGGGCTCGCTTTCGAAGGAGCCGCCTCGGACTTGACGGGGGCGGATGGCTTCGCCGCCTGGGGAACGGGTAGGTCTCCGGGAGAGATTTCCGGGTTGCCGGGGCGCTTTTTTTCCCGACTGGCGGAAGGCTTACCGGGGGTTCGCCTTCGTCTTCTTCCGAGTCCTCGGCCACTTCCTCACCCGCCTCCTCCTCATCCAGGTCCAACGCATCGGCGTCGGCATCGAATGCGGCTTCGATTGGGATCTTGTTCTTTGCTTCCCCGGTTTTCCTGGAGCCCCGGGTACGGCGTACCGTCACCGGCGGCGGAGGAGCCGGCGGTGAATAGGGTTCAAGGAAGGCACGAAGTTGCTCTTCAGTCTCCAGGTTGCCGTCGATGACGCCCAGGAAAAGCCGGGAAATCATTTCGTCATAGCCCGGAACTTCAGGCGTAATTCGCAGTTCCTGCAGCAGGGCGTGGGGAATCTTCTGCCGTGCTTCCGGCCAAACGGTAAAGAAGTTCTTGTATTTCGCCTGAACCGCTGGGAGCTTGGAGGTCAATCCCAGCCACAGGACGGCTTGCGGATCGGCCGAGGTAAACAGTTTCCAGGTGGCCGACGGCGTCGCTGCCTCTTTACCGGTGAGTTGCTTGTTGAACTCTTTGGCTGCGTGGTCGAGATTATTCCATTCCTCGACGAAGCCTGGGCGAACAAACATCGACTTGAGGGAGGCCAAATCCTTTGCTGAGAGTTTGGCTGTGAGGTAGTGCACAGAGACTGCAGAAATGTCCGGGCTCACACCCTGCATCTGCAACTGGGTCACCAGCTTACGCATTTCCTCCAGGGCCGCGGCATCGGCCGACGCGGTGGTCCAGGGAGGAAATAAAGAGTGCATCCACCCTTCCGCTTCCATAGCGGCAAGTACCCGCAATCCGTCTTCCTCGTGGCCGATTTCTTCCAGTTCATAGCCCCGGTTGTAAGCCGAGAGTGCCTCGATGGCCTTTTCTTCCTTGGCGTTCTGGAATCGTGTCTGGGTGCGCTCGTCCAGCTCCCATCCCAAACGCGCCACCAAACGCGTAGCCCGCAGCAGGCGGGCGGGATCCTCGATGAAACCGTAATTGCTGACCAACCGCAGCTGCCGGGCCTCGATGTCCGCAACCCCGTTCAGCGGGTCCATGAGCAAGCCGTAAGAATGCTCGTTGAGCGACAGGGCCATGGCGTTGGCGGTGAAGTCGCGGCGGCGAAGGTCCTCAAGAATCGTGTCCCAGTGGTACACGGGCTTACCCGGCTTGGGGTATTCTTCGCGGCGGGCGCTCGAAATCTCCACCGTCACGCCGACCGGGAAACGGAAGAACAGGGTTCGCGAAGGCTCGTGCTCACCCCACAGTTTTCCTCCCGCCTTCTCCAGCGCTTTCTTTAACTTAAGGGCATTTCCCTGAACCGTCACGTCAAGATCGAACACGGGAGAGCCGCTGGTGAGATCACGCACTGCTCCGCCCACGAGGAAGACAGTCATCCCGGCTTCGCGCGCTGCCTGGCGAATGTGGTCGAGGGCATTCCGCTGATGGATTGAGAGACGATTTTTGAGAAGATATATATAGTCGGGCATGCCTTACGTTCAGCTCCACCCGCTCACGAAATTGTGGCTAACATTCGCCATGTGAACACCTTAGCGGCAAACTCACGCTAGGAACGAATACCTAAGTTAGCATACTGAAGACGCGCTTGGCTACAGGCTTGCACAGTTTCCGCTGCGCTCGGTTGCACGATTCCCGGTGCGCCCGGAGGAGATCGCATGCGACAATCCAGCCGGTGGTGATTTTTCCATGCCTGTCAGCCGAAAGAAGGTCATAGTACGAAAGTTAAGCCGGGATTGGCTATCTGGTTACCTTCCCCCGTCGGCCTTCGTGGCAAATGAGCAGGCGGAAATCCTCGATCTGGCGGGCAAGCTGGTCTCGGTCCACATGGCGGAGGTGAAATGGATCTGCTTTGTGCGCGACTTTCAGTCCGGGGACGCCAATCAGCCGGAGCGTCTGCTGCGAAAAACCTTTGTCACCCGACCCCGCAGCCAGGGCCTGTGGGTTCGAGCGCGGCTGAAAGATAACGACCTGATCGAGGGCCTGGCCCAGAACGATGTGACCTTGCTCGAGGGGGAGGGGTTGTTCCTCATTCCGCCCGATACCCGTTCCAACACGCAGCGGATTTTCCTGCCCCGGCAGGCAGTCGCGGAGCTGGATGTACTCGCTGTGATCAAGACGGGCTCCCGGCGAGGGCCAGCCGAGGTGGTGCAGGAGAGCTTGTTCAAACAGCAAAACTCGTCATCATGAGTCCGGTACAATCCCCAGCATGAAGCTTGCCGAACTCGCCCGCGTACTTGGCGCCACCTGCCATGGCGACCAGGAGCAGGAGATCACCGGGGTCGAGGGGATCGAAAAGGCTGGTCCCGGCCAGCTGACCTTTGTAGCCAACCCGAAATACACCCCCTTTGCCCGCACGACCAAGGCGGGGGCGGTCCTGGTGACCGAGGACTTTGAGCCCATTGCGGCGCCCACCCTGCGGACACCGAACCCCTACCTGGCGTTCGCCCGGGCTATCGATGTGTTTCACCCCGCCCCGCGCTATCCGCCTGGGATTCATCCCACCGCGGTGATCGATCCCAGCGCTACCATCGCCGAAGGGGTACATATTGGAGCTTACGTGGTGATCGGAGCCGGAGCGGCTATCGGCCAGAATACGACGCTCTTGCCCCATGTGGTTATTTACCCTGAGGCGCGCCTGGGAAAGGATTGCTTCGCCCATGCGCATGCCGTGGTGCGCGAAGGCTGTCACCTGGGGGATGGCGTCATTCTGCAAAATGGCGCCGTGGTGGGCTCGGATGGATTCGGATTCGCTAAGGAAGATAGCGGCAAATGGCATAAAATTACGCAAAGTGGCGCAGCGGTTCTCGGTGATCGGGTGGAGGTTCAGGCAAACTCCTGCATCGACCGGGCAAGCGTCGGCAACACCGAAATAGCCAGTGGGGTGAAGATCGATAACCTGGTGCAGGTTGGCCACGGATCGATCGTGGGCGAGAATACACTTCTTTGCGCCCAGGTAGGGCTGGCCGGTTCCTCGGGGGTTGGAAAAAACGTGGTGCTTGCCGGACAGGTGGGGGTGGTGGGCCATAGTTTCATTGGTGACGGGGTGGTGGTGACCGCGCAATCCGGGGTTCCGGGCGATGTACCAGCGGGTAGCGTGATCAGTGGATCACCGGCGTTCGAACATCGTCGCTGGCTGCGCAGCGTGGCGGCATTCAGCCGCCTGCCAGAGCTCGTCAAGCAGATGCACAAGAAGACGTAAATATCGATCAAATATAATCTTGTGGGCTTGGCAGCTGGTTTCCTCAAGGCCGCATCTTATCTCAGTCTCACGCCGGCAGAAATAACCTATCGGCCAATCGGGAAGGGAAGATTTTGCACCTGGTCGAAAATCCTATCCGTGTTTTGCTCCTTGACGACGACCCAGAGAATCTGCTCCTGCGAGCCGCAATCCTTCGCAAACATGGTTATCTGACCGACACTGCGAGTACCGTTGGCGAAGCGGAGAAGCTACTCAACAAGATCGATATTGCCGTCCTCGACTACCATCTGGGGGCTGGGCAGTTCGGTACGGAGGTGGCGTCTGTCCTTCGCGGGCGACGGCCGGAAGTGCCGATTATTATCCTCTCCGCCACCCTGGAGCGGCGCTTTGGCGGGGTGGAAGACATGCACCTGCTCAAGGGCTACAGCTCTGTCGACGATCTGATCACCGCACTGCGTTCCTTTGAAGCTAAGCATCGCGGGAAACCGGTGGTGGTCGATGCGCGCGACTTCTTTTACTCCCGCATCAGCATGGCCATCGGAGAGGACGTGGTGTTGGAAATCCTCGATGGCGATGGGGAGTGGATGTATGTGAACGAGTCCTGTGCGCGTTTGCTGGAACGGCCGCGGGACTGGTTTCCGGGGAAAAACATGTTTGTCGAGATGCCAGATCTGGCGGCGGACTGGAAAGAGATTCTGCGCACCGTGGCGGAGAAGCGGGAAACCTACATCGATCGCACCTATCGTGGTTTGTTGAACCTGCCGCGGAAGGGTGAAGAGTGGGTATGGAATGTGCTGGCGTTCCCACTCACGCTGCACAATAACGAAACCGGCGTAGTGCTGACTGCGCGTATTCTGGAACGGAAGAACTTGCTGTAAATGCGACGCTGCGGAAACATCCGCTTTTTGAAGCGGTACGGGCTTCAGCCCGCGCATTTAGGGAATCAAGATGATGAGGCTTTAGATTGTGTGTGAGAGACGGAAGCCAAACAGCAGGTCCCTCCACTGCGCTGCGCTCCGGTCGGGATGACAATTCATCTTCGAGCTGCAGCATCCGTGGCTGTGGAAGGAACTGCAGATCCCTCGGCTTCGCTCGGAGCTTGTGACTTTTTTGATTTGGCCTGTAGTTTGTGGCTGGAAAGCTGGGAAGAGCATCTGCTAACAAGCATCGCCGGGGTCCTTCGACTGCGCGCCATAAGCCGTCCGCTATGCGGTAGATCCGCGCGGCGCTTCGCTCAGAGGCTGTGACTTTATTGATTTTTCGAAAAAATCGCCGCTTGAAAACACCTAACCTTTTTGTTTCCAAGCGTCGATTTTTTCGCAAAACCAATAAAGTCACAGACTCTCAGGATGACGGCTTTGTGGGAGGTGAAAAGCATCCGGTTAGCTACGCAGAAAACACGAAAAGATCGAAAAGTCACAGACAGGATGACAAAGGCAAGGGCGACGGTTGCATAGAGTGTGATTGCTGGACCGAGGCGTTTTTCATCACCTTGGGTGGGCCACGGACCCATGAGTCCTCCGGTCCCACGGCACGCCGGGGCAGGCCGGATGACACATTTTTTTGGGCTGTTGAGATCCATTCCTCTGGCCGTCTTTGGGGATTTTCATTGCAAAAAATGTGTCATCCCGACCGGAGCGCAGCGTAGTGGAGGGACCTGCTGTTTTCCTTCCGGTTTGCCGAGAGGTGCAGAAAGCATTCCCCTACCCTCGAAAGCCAAGTGAATTCTGCTGGCCAAACGTACGGGCTGAAGCCCGTACATTTCAAAAAGATGAATTTTCCGCAGCCTGTTCAGCTGTGCCTTTCGTGCAGAGACTTTTCTCCCGTCTGTGAAACCGAACGAGGCTCGATTGCATATTCCGTTTCGCTTACCGACTGGCTTTTTGTTGTTAGCACTATGCGTAGGCTTGGCTGGATGCCGCTCACGCTTTGTCGCGGTCACCATCGTGAATCAGGGACCCGCAATGCACGTGATGGAGTTCGACTATCCGAGTGCCAGCTTCGGCGCGAACGTCCTGGCGACAGGCGCCAAATATGATTACCGCTTCACCATTCAGGGATCCGGTCCAGTCTCGCTCCAGTACGAAGACGGGTCGGGAAAAACCCGCACCGCTCAAGGGCCGAAGGTAGAGCAGGGTGATCAGGGGTCGCTTCTGGTCAATATCGACGCCCACGGCGCGGTGACCTGGACCCCCAACCTCACCAATCCGAAATAGATTACCGGACCACGGACTGAAACAGGTTCGACTGCAGGAGACTCGAAAACTGGCTGTCGGAGGAAGCAAAGCGCACGTCGAGGGTGCCACCGCTGGAGTTGATGGTGGTGTTGTCGATGGCCTGCTTCTCCGAAGGAGTACCACTCACTTTCTTGTATAGAGCCGCGGCATTCAACAACGAGGCCATGGTGGCGGCGGAGATGGTGTCGGGTGTAATTACGTCGAGCGAAAATCTTACCCCATTGTCGAAGTTCATCGAGTACCGGGAACTCAGCAGGCGCTTCTTCACGGTGTCATAGTCGGTCAACTGAGAAGCGTCTCCCAACACCGAACGCATCATGGTTTGGGTGCCCTCCTGGTCGAGGATGCTCCACACGGCGTCGGTATCGACGGATTGCATCTGGCTCAGCATGGCGCTGTTATTGAGAAAGCTCGGCTGCAGACCGTCGCGCGCGTCGAGCGCCGACTTGAGTGCGTCGGTTTGTCCAAAGACCATCGTGGTGGGATTCAAGAAGACCACCTGCATGCCGGATTGGCCCATGGGGTAGACGCGATTGTCGCGATAAACAATGGGCTTTACCTTGCGCTTCTTAAAGTTGGCCATGATGTCGTCGAGCGAAAATTGGCCCTGCGCCAGGCCTACGATGCGGGTTTCACCGCCATGGCGAAACGAAGCAAACGCCAGCTCTTCAATGTCGTGGTTCTCGTCGAGACCAGAAGTACGGAGAGCCTGCTCAAGTTGCTTGAGCTCCGGAGGCAGCACACGGGCCTTGAGATCCATGGCAGCTTGCGAGTTCTGCATGGCGTGGTAGTCGACGACAATCAGTTGCTGAACATCTTTGGGAATCGCGGCGCGCGCGTCTTGCCCGAGCTGAGCGGCAGTAGCGGGTAAAGCCAGCGCAAGTGCGAGCCCGGCGAGGGTGCTCGTTTGCATTTTCTTCGTGACTTGCTTCAATGGGTCATTCCTTCCCTGGGGGGACTACATTCAAAGATGTAAGCAGTGTCTAACCCAGCTATTCCATCTTATGCCTTATATGCCTGGCTGGAGTTTGGCCATTCCAGCGGCTGCTTCAAGCGTCGTTCGAGGATCCTCTCCTCCGGCTTGAATTCTCTTATTAGACGCACCCACTCACTATCACGCTCAAAGGCATCTTCCGGAAGTAGACCGATGAGTTCTCCGTCTACAACCTTGGTGCCATGCGTCGCCGCAAGGCGATTCACGGCGGCGAACACCCGGCCTACCGGGGTGACGCGGAAATCGGTGATGTTGAGCGAAACCTGGGCCCGCCCCTGGACCAGCACGCCCATGGCTTTAACCCCATCAAGGCCACCACTTGAGGCTCGCAGGGCCCGGGCAATCGCCCGTGCTGCGCTGACGTCAGGCCGGTCCAGATAGAGGTTGTAGGCGATGAGAAACTTGCGTGCTCCAACGGCGCTGGCGCCGGCCGTGGGATGTAGTTCCGGGCCTCCCAAATCGGGACGACGTGCCGCATCCCGCAACACCAACTCGCGCAAACCCTCAAATTGTCCCTGACGGACCTGCTCCAGCAGAGCACGATCGGGCCGGGACGCTGCCGCTTCGTAGAAGTAGATGGGGATGTTGAACCGGCTCCAGATTTCAAGGCCGGCCTGACGGGCAAGGATAGCGCACTGGGCCAGCGAGATGCCGGAGACGGGAACGAAGGGAATGACGTCGGTGGCACCGATGCGGGGATGAACTCCCCGCTGCGCGGTTAAATCAATGAGCTCCGCGGCCCTGCCCGCGGCGCGAACCGCCGCTTCCACGACCGCCAGCGGAGAGCCGGCAATGGTCACCACGGAACGATTGTGGTCGCCGTCGAGCGACCAATCCAGTAAGGAAACACCGTCCACGCGCATGGCGTCCACGATGGCATGGACCTTGTTGTGGTCGTTGCCCTCGGAGAAGTTAGGCACGCACTCGATGACGACTTCCTGCATAGGGGTCACTTCCACCACGTATAGCCGATGGAAAACTGCACGCTGGCATTCACGCCGGGATTCGAGTCACCCATGCTGGCGTTCGAAATATGAACTGCATTGGCGGAGACTGAGATCGACTGCCGTGGCCTGACGAAATAATGTACGCCTATCCCAAACTGCGGAGTGTAATTAAAAACGCTGGTGCCCAAATGGCGCGGCACCGGATACGGCCCTATCGGAGGGAATTTGTGATCGGTCCAGATAAGACCACCCGCGCCCTGTATCCAGGGCAGGAAGCGATGGCCACTCACCAGATTCCAGCGCAGGATAGCCGGAGTCACGCTGAGCCCGGTGTAGGTGCCCCCGGTGGGAAACAGGTTGCTGCAAGTGAGCGGGCCACCAGACTCCTCGTAGCAGTTGGCGCGGAGATACTTCGGGGTGTAGGCCTGCCAAAGCGGCATCAACTCCGCCGCGAGTTCGAACTGGCCGCGCAGCAACCCCTTACCCAAAGGACCAGTGAGCACTTTGCCCGCATGCAGGCCGGCCCAGAGAAACTTATAGTCGGCGCGGTTACCGGTGCCAAGCCCCCCGTTGACGAACGGTCCATATTCCCAAGGTTGACCGGCCAACAGACCACTGGCTGGCCGGGAATCATCATTGCTATTTGTCGCTGTCGTGGGAGCCTGAGCGGTGGCTGCGGGCAAAAGAAGTCCCAGCGTGAGAACGAGGATGAATCCGGCAGCGATGCGAGCTTTTTGAAGTGTGATACTCACCTTCCCTTCTTTCCGCCTGGCATCGAGAAGGCGCGTACCCGCGGTTCTCGGGCCCGATGGGCAGACACGGTAAGCTTTATGGAATTCCGCGAACAACGAGCGAGGGGTGAACGCCCTGATCTCTGGCGAGGACAGATCTTCGGGCGAGGACAGGTCTTGGCAATTGAGGGATGAGACAAAGGACTGACGCGATCGGGTGATTTAGCCAGCGACTTCTTCGTATTGAGTGGCGTCCAGGTCGAAATTCGAGTAGACGTTCTGCACGTCGTCCAGGTCCTCCAGGGCTTCCAGCAGCCGGATCATCTGGGCGGCGACTGTGCCCTCGAGCTTGGTGTAGGTGGACGCAATCATCGTAATCTCGGAGACTGAGGTTTCGAGCTTGGCCGCCTTGACCGCGTTCGCCACTGCTTCGAATGCAGAAGGGTCAGTGAGGATTTCCCAGTTTTCGCCTTCATCGTTCAGGTCTTCCCCGCCTGCGTCAAGAACGATATTCATTAACTTGTCTTCATCCGCGGCCGCCTTGGGAATGGCGATCAGACCTTTCTTGGCAAACATGAAGCGAACTGAGTTGGGTTCACCGAGGTTGCCTCCGTTTTTTGAGAAGGCATGGCGAACCTCGCTCACGGTGCGGTTGCGATTGTCGGTGGTGACTTCGACGATCAGAGCGACGCCCCCGGGCCCGTAGCCCTCGAACGAGATCTCCTCATAGATGGAACCGGGTAATTCGCCCGTGCCCCGCTGAATCGCTCGTTTGATATTGTCAGCCGGCATGTTTTCGGCTTTGGCTGCGGCGACCGCGCCGCGCAAGCGGGGATTCGCATCAGGATCCCCCCCACCCTGGCGAGCAGCCATGGTGATTTCCCGGATCAGCCGGGTGAAGATCTTGCCGCGTTTGGCGTCGAGTGCGCCCTTTTTGTGCTTGATTGTGGCCCATTTGGAATGGCCGGACATGGGTACCTCTACTGCCTGCTGATTTGGCCGTACTCTCGCGGCGAAAGGCGAGTATAGCACTTACGTGCGGGGGCTTTCTACGACACCCGGATTTCCCACCCCGGAAGCCGGCGAGGCCCGCGGGTGCGGTTTTCCTTAAGAAAACCGCACAATGTCGATCGAGGTCACGGATCTTGACGGGAAATCGGGGCCACGGGGCGAGGCCGGCGGAAAGCATAAACGACGGCAAGCAACGGAGGGGCGAGCAAAATTCCCCAGAACGGAATGACAATCCCGAGCACGATGGGCGCCAGGATCGAAGCCCATATGGGCACGCGGGTCACTCGCTTCAAGATCAGGGGCTGCAGCATCAATTGGTCGATCACCACAATCACGGCATACAGCCCGAGCAGGAAACACAAACGGTACATGCTGGGTTGGCTGACCAGGATGGAAAAAGCAGGACCTAGAAGCGCGATCACACCGCCGAAGTTGGGCACCAGGGTCATCAGCCCGGCGATCAGCGCCCAGACGGGAGCCAGGGGCACGTGCAGCAAAAGAAGCCCGATGAGCCATAGGACAGCGACGCACAGCCCTTGGATGGTGACCGCTCGCCACCAGTTGACCAGGGCAGAACCGGCCGTCCGTAGGTGAACTGCACTCCTGGAAGCGAATTGACCTGAAGTCTGTCTGAGTGCAGGGATCTGCGGCAGCCGGGGCGGTAGCGCGGCCGGTTCGAGGGCCGCGGGGTCTTCGGGGATGGGGTCTTCGGGAATCGGGTCCTCTGGCAAGAGATTTCCCATCTGCTGACAATACTCCAGCAAATGGGCCGAATCCAAGCCAGCCAAGCTTATCTGCCGGGCGCAAATGCCTGGTAGCCCGGCAGGCACTCCCTCAATGGAGTAAAACTGCTAGCCTATGTATATGAAATTTGGTGTGCTGGTCTTCCCTGGCTCGAATTGCGACCACGATGCGTTTCACGTTGTTCGAGAGATCGCGGAGCAGCCGGTGACTTTTCTGTGGCATGAGTCGGAGAATCTGGAGAACTGCGACGTCATCCTGGTCCCCGGCGGATTTGCTTATGGAGACTACCTCAGAACTGGGGCGATCGCCCGTTTTTCGCCAGTCATGCAGTCGGTAAAGAAGTTTGCCGCATCTGGTGGCCTGGTGCTGGGCATCTGCAACGGTTTCCAGATTTTGTGCGAGAGTGGCATGCTGCCGGGAGCGCTGTTGCGCAATGCCGGGCTGCGCTACATTTGCAAACAGGTCTATGTGCGAACCGAGACCGCCAATAGCCCATTCACCCAGGCGCTTACCCCGGGTCAGGTGTTGAAGATTCCGATTGGGCACATGGAGGGCAATTATTTCTGCGATACCGCCACGCTTGCCGAACTGGAGCGTGGGGACCGGATTGCCTTTCGTTATTGTACCCAGGCAGGACAGGTTACCTCCGCCGCCAACCCCAATGGCTCCATTAGTTGCATTGCCGGAGTGTTGAGCGAAGGTCACAATGTGCTGGGAATGATGCCCCACCCGGACCGGTCGAGCGAGGCGATATTAGGCTCGTCGGACGGATTGTTGCTCTTTGCGTCGCTGGTCGGAGCGATGACCAGGTAAGCCAGGACTTCATGATCGATATACACCACCATTTGTTATTTGGGCTGGACGACGGGCCGAGCGACATCGAAATATCTGTGGCCATGGCTGAAATGTCATTGCAGAACGGGGTGACGCACATCGTCTGCACCCCCCATTCGAGCGAGCATTTCAAGTTTGACCCCGAATTGAATCTTGAACGGCTGGAGATGGTGCGCCAGCGACTGGGCAACCGCATCTCGCTGGCTATGGGGTGCGACTTCCACCTCATGTTCGACAACATCGAGGATGCCGTTGCCAACCCAGCGAAGTTCTCCATCAATGGGAAACAATACTTGTTAGTGGAGTTCCCGGATCACTCTATTTCCCAGAATATGAGGGAGATTTTCTTTCGCCTGGGAATGGCGGGGCTGACCTCAATTATTACGCATCCGGAACGCAACCCGATTTTGGCACGGCATCCGGAAAAGATGGCGGACTGGCTGCGGGCCGGCTGCTATATCCAAATCACCGCCGCTTCGCTCACCGGCCGCTTTGGCAAGATTGCGCAGCGGGTCTCCCACGAATTGCTGCGCCGCAATTGGGTTAACTTTATCGCTACCGATGCCCATGACCTTACCTCGCGGCCGCCCATGCTGCGCGACGCCTACGAGTTTGTAGCCGACAAATACGGGGTCGAGACCGCGGACCGGCTGTGCACGCACAATCCACGCGCAGCTTATTTCGGCGAGACCCTGCCCCCGCAGCCAGAACCCGAAGGACTGCATTCGGAATTGGACCCTAAGCATTCCTCGGGTTTGCTCAACAAGATGTTTGGCTGGTAGGCGGCTGAATGCCGAATTGTTAGGGCCGCCCTCAATCGGGCCATTTTCAGCGGCCTGTTTAGCTGTTTCGAAAGCCCTGCCCAGTCCCGCAGGGACGGCTAAACATGCGCCGCGACGCAATCTTCCTTCAGCCGTCCCTTCGGGACTCAATCATGTTTCATGACGTACCCAGGACTAGCTTCCTGGGCTAAGTTCAGCCGTCCCTTCGGGACTAAATTCTTAAATCCCGGTTCTCAAGCCCTCATTGGTCTCAACCTGCGCGGCACGGCTTTCAGACTGCGGAAAAAGTCGGATTGGGCAGGAACGCATACACCAGGGGCTAAAGCCCACGATGATTTCATTGCGTTTGGGCCGGGGATAAATCCCCGGCCTACCAAAAACCGAGTTTTTCCGCAGCCTGTGAAGCCGTGCCCTTCGTTGAGCAGGCCTTACAGCCCTAAACCGCCATCGACAGCCAGGATCTGTCCGGTGATGAAGTGCGGGCCGCGCGCGAAGAACAGAACCGCCTCCGCAACGTCGTTGGGTGTTCCATTTCGCTGCATCGGCGTCTTGTGGGCAAAATGCTCGTAGTTGGGGTCGACCTCTCCATTCACGATCATGCCGGGCGCTACGCAGTTGACGCTGATCTCCGGCGCAAAGGCCTTCGCCATCGTTTGCGTAAGCATGTGAAGGGCAGCCTTCGAGGTGCAGTAGTGGGCATGCGTGGGCCAGGGATGCATGCCACCCAAAGAACCAATGTTGATGATCCGTCCCCTGTTTTTATGCAAATGAGGATACGCCGCCTGGGCCATGAGGAAAGGACCGCGCGTATTGGTCTCGAACATGTTGTCCCACTGCGCCAGCGTGATCGATTGCAGCACCGCGGTCTCAAAGATTCCCGCATTGTTGACAAGGATGTCCAGCCGGCCGAATTCCGCTACCACCGCTGCGACTGCCGCGGTAACGCTCTCCAGGTTGCGCACGTCGCATTGGACGGCCATGGCCCGCACATGGAGCTTTTGGAGTTCTTCCACGGTGGCCTGCGCTTCCGGGGCAGAACCTCGATAGGTGATGGCAACATCCGCACCAGCGGCGGCCAGACTCAAACCAAGGCTCCTCCCGATCCGCTTGGCGGCGCCGGTCACCAGCGCTGTTTTTGGATGCAGGTTTTCCAATCTATTGCGGCAACGGCGTCTGGGGGGAAGGTTTGGCGCTGTTCGATTCGCCTTTTGGAGTGGTGGTGTTGGGGGCCGTCCCGTGACCATCGCCATAAAGCGAATATTGCTCCCCCGGCCTCTTCATCTTGACCACGATGTCTTTACTGTCGGTGTCGATTTTGTAGTCTTCGCCGTAAGTCTTCCAGCCGTCGGCAATCACCTGCAAACGCACTGTGTCTCCAATGGGGATGACTTCAATCGTAACCTTGCCATCTTCGTCACTCTTGAGCTCAAGCGCGCCCTTGTCCCGATCACCTTCCATGGGATGGAAGATAACCGCGGCGTTAGGAATGGGTTTACCGTTGGTCGACCGTAGCACGGTGACTTTGATGGTGGCAGTGGCCGGCGGGGGGGTATATTTGCGGCCTTTTTGATTAGCCCCAGCCAAAAGCAAGGGAAAACCCACAAACAACAGCACCAGGGTCGAAATTTTGAGGCAAAACCGGATACCCATGGCAGGAAGTATAGATGATTTCGATAAGGGCTGGCAGGCGTCTCCTCAGCCGCTATATTTGAGCCACTTTGACTCACATTTTGGCTTGGACGCCTTGACAAGAGCACGATGGCTGACTATCTTAGCAATTGAAGAGCGAGAGTGCTAAGCCGCTTCTCAACGGATCTTAACGAGGCGCTCTCAAATCAACCTCAACTTGACTGGTAATCAGCCGCGAGGTAACCCTCGTGCGAAGGAGAAGTAACGCAATGCCAACTGCAACAGCATCCGTAGCAACCAGCTTTACACCGCTTCACGACCGCATTCTGGTGCGCCGCGTCGAAGAGGGCGAATCAATCCGGGGTGGCATCATCATCCCTGACACCGCCAAGGAAAAGCCCCAGGAGGGTGAAGTGATTTCCGTTGGCAAAGGCAAGTCGAATGACGAGGGCAAGGTATTTCCGCTCGACGTCAAGGCCGGCGACAGCATTTTGTTCGGCAAGTATTCCGGAACTGAAATCAAAATCGATGGCGAGGAATTCCTCATTATGCGTGAGGAAGAGGTTCTCGGCATTCTGAAGAAGAAATAAGCGCATCCCGGCTGCACCGGATGCGCTTTTTTGCTGCCTTTGAGGCGGCGCACTTTGTTAAGGAGAAACAGGAATGGCAAAGCAAATTCTGCACGGAGAAGATTCGCGTCAGGCTATTCTGCGCGGCGTAAACACGCTCGCCGACGCGGTTAAGGTGACGCTTGGGCCCAAGGGCCGCAATGTGGTTATCGAAAAGAAATTCGGTTCCCCCACCATCACCAAGGACGGCGTGACGGTAGCCAAGGAAATCGAATTAAAAGACTCGCTCGAAAACATGGGCGCGCAAATGGTTCGTGAGGTAGCCTCGAAGACCTCGGACGTGGCCGGTGACGGCACCACCACGGCAACAGTTCTGGCCCAGGCGATTTATCGCGAGGGAGTTAAGACTGTGGCTGCGGGCGCGAATCCGATGGCTCTCAAGCGCGGCATCGACAAGGCCGTTGAGGCGGTTGTCGGCAAGCGCGATGAGCACGGCGTGGTCATTGGCGGAGCACTGGCGAAGTTTTCCAAGCCGGTGACCGGCGAAATGATTGCCCAGGTGGGCACCATTTCGGCCAACAGCGATTCCACCATCGGCAACATCATTGCCGAGGCGATGAAGAAGGTTGGCAAGGACGGCGTGATCACGGTTGAGGAGTCGAAGACTCTGGAGACACAGCTGGAAGTGGTCGAAGGGATGCAGTTCGACCGCGGCTACCTGAGCCCCTACTTCGTAACCGATCCGGATCGCATGGAAGTATCGCTCGAAGAGCCGTACATCCTGATCCACGAGAAGAAGATCAGCTCGATGAAGGATCTTCTGCCCCTGTTGGAGCAGGTTGCCCGCAACGGCAAGCCGCTGGTCATCATCGCGGAAGATGTTGACGGTGAGGCCCTGGCGACACTGGTGGTGAACAAGCTGCGTGGCACGCTGAACGTCGCAGCAGTCAAGGCTCCTGGCTTCGGCGATCGCCGCAAGGCAATGCTCGAAGACATCGCCAAGCTGACTGGTGGCAACGCTATTACCGAAGACCTCGGCATCAAGCTCGAGAACGTCAAGATCGAAGATCTTGGCCGGGCAAAGCGCGTGACCATTGACAAGGACAACACCACGATCGTCGAAGGCCGCGGCGACGCGAAGGCCATCGAAGGCCGGGTGAAGGAAATCCGCAACCAGGTGGAGAAGACGACCTCCGACTACGACCGTGAGAAGCTGCAAGAGCGCCTCGCCAAGTTAGTTGGCGGCGTGGCCGTCATCAAGGTGGGCGCGGCAACCGAAACCGAGATGAAGGAGAAGAAGGCTCGGGTTGAGGATGCCATGCACGCTACCCGTGCGGCGGTTGAAGAAGGCATTGTCCCGGGTGGTGGTGTAGCTCTGCTGCGCTCCGCCAAGGACGTGGATGATCTGATCAAGAAGCTCGAGGGTGACGAGAAGATCGGTGCAACGATCGTCCGTCGCGCCCTGGAAGAGCCACTTCGCCAGATCGTCGGCAATGCCGGTGAGGAAGGTGCGGTGATCGTGGGTAAGATCAGCGACAACACCAATCCTCACTTTGGCTACAACGCCGGCACCAACCAGTACGAAGACCTGGTTGCGGCCGGTGTTATCGACCCCACCAAGGTAACCCGCACTGCGCTGCAGAATGCGGCCTCGATCGCCGGCCTCATGCTGACGACCGAAGCGATGGTAGCCGATATCCCAGAGCCGAAGCAGTCTGCTCCGGGTGGCGGCGGTCACGGCGGCGGCGGTATGGGCGACATGTACTAAGAAACACGCAGTTGTTACACAAGAGGCCACCCGCAAGGGTGGCCTCTTTGCTTTGAGCCTTCTGCAATTTGTCCGAGTAGCCAGGAAGTAAGGCTAAAATAGAGCGGAGAGGTCCACAAATGCGTTTGAGCACGGTGCAAGAAATCGAACGCGCGATAGGAGCGCTTAAGCCGCACGAGTTGCAAGAGCTGTACTCATGGCTTGACCAAAATTGCCCGCAACCCATCGACACTCGCGTTCAGTCGGATCTTGCGACGGGCCGTCTCGACAACGCCATTCATCGCGCCTTGGACGACGAAAAGAACGGTCGCGTCCAGCCGCTTTAGCACTGGATGCAACATCACGCGACTGCGGACTTCTGGAAGGAATATCGCGCTCTCCCGCAGGAAATCCGCAACCGGGCAGACCAAAAGTTTTCATTGCTCAAAGCCAACCAGCAACATCCTTCCCTGCAATTCAAGAAGCTCGGAGAACGCCAAGGTCAGGAAATCTGGTCGGCCCGCATCACGTTGAATTATCGTGCCCTCGCAATCAAAAGAGCGGATGGATATCTTTGGTTTTGGATCGGTGACCACCGTACCTACGATTCCTTAGTCTCCTGAGATTGCGCCGTGGCAGCATTCGAACGCCACCGATGGTGTCAGAGTTCAAAAAAAGCCGTCCGGACCACTACTTATTTCCCGAGTGCCCGATGGCCAGGCGCAATCCCACTCGAAATGTAAAAGGCAGCGATGGATATCCGATCGGGGCAATTTTCTTGTTGCCGGTGAGATTGTCGAGCTGGGCATAAGCGGCTAGCCAGGAGAGAAACTGGTAGCTTCCACCGAGATCGAGCTTGGTATAACCAAAATCGAGATTGCGATTCGGTAAGAGTAGCGAGTTCCCTCCCGCAAAGTCACGGCCGGCCAGAAATGTGGAATCGTCGCTGCGGGTAGCAATGGCGGCCGTAAAACCCACTGAATATTGTTCTCCGTTGTAGCTGACCGTGGCGAAACCCGTGTGCGGTGGCCGATGGAACGGGCGCGCTCCACGAAGCGGGTCAAACGCGCCGATGGGCACGTTGGAAAATGGCGGGGCCGGCTCGCCTGGCAGACCGGTGTTAAAGGAAGGTTGGAGCGCGTCGGAGGTGAAGGACCGCTCCACCACCGCATCCAGATAGGTATAGCCTGCGCGCAGGAATAGGTTGCTGAACACCGTGTATTCGGCTTCACTTTCGATGCCCTGGGCGCGAAAGGCCTGCGAGTTGAGGTCGAGGTCACCGGCGTTGCTCAGCAGGCTTTCCAGTTGCTGCTGTTGGCTGGGGCTCAATTGCGGCAAGAGCGCGGGCACTTCCGTGGCCGGCACCGGCTCGATCTGCCGGCCGTACTGATTGTGGAAGTAGCTGACCCGCAGTACGCCGCGTTCACTGAGAAAGCTCTGCGCCACGCCACCCTCATAGGTGCGCGATTGCTCCGCAACGATGGGGGTGATGTGGAACTGCTGGATCGACTCCCTGCCTCCCTGCTGGGTGAGCAGGAAGTTGTAGAGGCTGGCGAACTGCTCATCGAGCGACGGCTCCTGGTAGCCATTGGCGAAGTTAAAGCGGATCTTAGTGCCGTGGAAGAGGCCATGACCAGGACGAACCGGATAATAGGCCAACCCGATGCGAGGGGTGCCCACCGTCCCAAAGAGCTGGTTCTTCTCTGCCCCTCCCCCGAGCGAGTAGTAGAGCCGGTACTTGTAGTTTCCTTGAATTTGCGCCGTGTAGTCGTAGTTGCGACGATCCAGGGTCTGGTCGATCCCATAGGTCGCGTACTTCTTCGCCCCACGCTCGTCCTCATAACGAAACGTAAACATGCCGACAATGTTCTGGGTGAAGGGATAGTCACTCTGAAAGTAGACCTGGTCGCGATTGTTGACCCGCTCCACAGAATTGGGATAAATGCCGGGGAAATTCAGGACTGCCTGTCCGGCTACAGAGTCGCCGTTGGCTCCCCGGATAAGGGTATTGTAACCGTAATAGTTTGTAGAGCTGACGCCATCCGTGGTGGTGGTGAGCGGAATGCCCGCGGCATAAAAATTGACATCCTGCCCCCGCTGGCGCGTCATGCCGTAGCGCACCAGGTTGTGCCAGCCGCCGCTCGTCCGGTTGTCGAGCGACGCTCCGAGGTAGATATCCTGGTTCGATTGCTTGCCGGCGTTGGCGATGCCGTAGAAGTTGAAGGGGCCGGGAGTGCCAACCGCCGCGTCGCTATTACGTGCGACAACTCGAAGCTGGGTTGCGGAAGTGAGTGCATACCCCAGGTTCGCCGTCGATGTGTCATCGTGAAATTCATTCATCTTGACGGAGTTGTCACTCTGAAAGGCGTCAAATCCACCGTAATAATCAAACTTGTTGTGGGTTCCCCCGAGCTGCGCCATGTTGCGAAAACTAGTGAACGTGCCGGCGTCCCCTTCGTAGAAGAATGACGGGAATCCAGTGCTGCCCCGGGGCGTGCTGAGGCTGACGACTCCCGCAGAAGCATCAGAGCCATAAAGCACGCTGTTAGGCCCGCGATAAACCTCGAATTGTCCTATCCCGGCGGTCGACAAATTGCTGAAATCGAAAGCGCCCCCGACATCTCCGATAGGAACCCCATCCAGATTGACCTGGTTGGCATCCGCATTACTCCCGCGAATGAAGAGCGAACTCAGGGCGCCATACTCGCCCTGGCGCACCACGAAAACACCCGGCATCTGACGGAGCGGATCGACCAGGTCGATGCGATTGCGGAACTCACCATTGCGTTGGGCACTGATGGCCGCGCTCACCTGCGCCTGGGGGAGCGGGGTACCGGTAGCGGACGTGACCATCTCCTGCTTTTGATTCTCCGCCTCGAGGACCACATTTTCCTCATGACTGTCTACCGGCCCAGCGTAGAAGCTGAGGCTGGTGATTTGCTTGAAATGAGTGGCAGAGATGAGGACGTAGAATCGTCCGCTGGCGCTGCTGCTGATCTGATAAGTTCCATCGGTACGGGTGAGGGCCAGGGCTAGAACCTGGCCATTCTGGACCAATACGACGCTGGCATGGATGACGGGCAGACCCAGTGGATCAGTGACGACTCCGTGCACAATAGCGGCTTGCGCCCAACGGCATAGGAGAAAAAACCACAGCATCAAAAGGTAAAAGCCAGATTGGAGGACGCACAAGCGCCGCGGTCGAACCGGCATGGAAATCCTTTTTTCTCCCGGAACGAGGGTGGCCTGCACCCTGACAGACGCCGAACGCCGGTCGGACGCGCACGCCGGTTCAACCTGGGCAGAATAAATGGTGACCCCGGGAAGACTCGAACTTCCGACAAACAGTTTAGGAAACTGCTGCTCTATCCACCTGAGCTACGGGGCCCCGTGTCTTAACTGACTGGCACGCTATGAGTTTAGAGCATTTTCGGGATTTTTGTGCCGAAGACAATCTGCCAGGAGCGCCGGTTCCCGTTATGGCCGACGGGTTTGGTCATTATCTGCGGCAAGCACAATAAGCAGTCCTGCTGTTGACGTGAGATCAATCACGCGGACAAACGAAGCACGTCGCAATTGCCGACGGCCTTGAATCGACGGTCAAATGTTATAACTGTCGCACCTGCATGCTCGGCAAATGCCCCCAAGTAAGCATCGCTCCAGGCATTCGAGCCGCCCACCATTTGATCGCCGATCTGTCTCCAACGCTCACTAAAACCGGCCTGCTCCGGAAGATAGATAATTTGCGGGTCTGCGCACAGTTCGTCATAGACTTTCCACGCATGAATCGGATCCAGAACGTCCTCATTCATTACATGGCTATTTGTGAGAAGACGAAGCAGACCAAGCTGTGTAATACGGCAGAAAGCGATCTGTTCCATTCCAAGGCCCTGAAGCCAATTTTTGGCTGTCAGATGGTGAACATGCTTATTCTGAGGTCAACGCGACCCAAACTTTGACATCAGCTAAGTAGATCATCGAAATCAAAATTCGTGAGGTCCAGTGAACCGGGGCGCTTGGAAGTAATCAACGGCAAACTCACTTTCTTGGAGCCGGATGGTGCCGCGGGTTCATGCGCCAGCTCCAGCTCAAGTACCCGCACAATGAGTTGTTCGACCGAAAAACCTCTTCTGCGTGCAAGCTGCTCGCTCCGTTGATATACAGATTCGGGGAGATCGATTGTGGTCCGCATGAGGGAACACCTCTAACCAGTATCTTATCGTTGATAGTCTGATTTCAAAAGTAGTTCGAGGTGGGGGGTAACCCGCCGATTCGGCGCGCATTCCGATCGACTAGCCATAAGATCGGCTAGCCATAAAAAATCTAAGATCTGGGCGAACGTCAGCGTCCTGCCTACGCCCCCAGGCGTTTCAAGCGGAAGAGCGCCGCGATCAAAGCATCGATATCTTCGAAGCTGTTGTATAGCGCGAGGGACGGACGAACCGTGGTCTCGACGCCGAACCTGCGTAAGGTAGGCTGAGCGCAGTGGTGGCCGGAGCGCACCGCGATGCCTTCGCGGTTGAGAGCGGCGCCGACCTCTTCGGTACGGAAACCTTCGAGCACGAACGAGAGCACGCCGGCTTTCTCCTTGGCTGTGCCGATCATGCGTAGCCCCGGCACGCGCAACATGCCCTGGGTTGCGTAGACCAGCAACTCATGTTCGTAGCGGGCAATATTGGGCATGCCGATGTGATCCAGATAATCGATGGCTGCACCCAGCCCGACCGCATCGGCGATGTTGCCGGTGCCGGCCTCGAATCGTCCCGGCGGAGGCTGATAAGTCGTCTTCTCAAAGGTGACGTCGACAATCATGTTTCCGCCCCCTTGCCACGGCGGAGTTTCCGCCAGCACCTCCGGCTTGCCATAAAGCACGCCGATGCCAGTAGGCGCGAAGACCTTGTGGCCAGAGAAAACGTAGAAATCGCAATCAAGTGACTGCACATCGATGGGCATGTGGGAAACGGCTTGGGCGCCGTCGAGCAGAACCCGGGCTCCATAACGATGGGCCATTTGTATCATCTGATGCGCGGGAGTGACGGTTCCCAGGGCATTCGAAACCTGGGTGAACGAGACCAGCCGTGTCTTGGGGCTCAGCAGCTTTTCGTACTCATCGAGCAGGATCTGGCCATCGTCATCCACGGGTGCCACGCGCAGGCACGCGCCCTTTTCCGCGCACAGCATCTGCCAGGGAACGATATTGGCGTGATGCTCAATCCAGCTGATGACAATTTCATCGCCCTTGTTGATGTGGCGCCGGCCCCATGCCTGGGCGACCAGATTGATAGCCTCGGTCGCGCCACGGGCGAATACGATTTCTTTCGACGAGGAAGCATTGAGGAAGTGCGCCACCTTGGTGCGCGCATCCTCATAGGCATCGGTGGCACGCGCCGCCAGTTCATGGGCAGCACGATGGATGTTGGAGTTCTCGTGCTCGTAAAAATACGAGATGCGATCAATTACGCTCTGCGGCTTTTGCGTGGTCGCGGCATTGTCCAGCCAGATCAGGGGATGGCCATTCACCTGTTCGTGCAGAATTGGAAAGTCGCGCCGTACCGAACCGATATCGAACTGCTGCCGTGGAAGCTTCAGGTCGCCGATAGCCGCGGGGTGGGCCATGGCATTTCTGGTCTGATTGCCCGATCGGTCAACCAGGCCGCCGCCGTCAAGAAAATAAAACGGCGAGGATTCTGTCAACACAGCCTGGGCATCGTCTTCGTTGAGTAACGGCGGCAGAGGGGCCAGCTTAGGCACACCTGCATCGAAGGCCGGAAACAATGACTGGTCGAACTCGGGCATCGGAATCGAGAACGGGGAGGACGGAATGCTGGCGGCGAAGCTTCGCGGGTCATACTGCGGTGTGGGCGCGGCGGGCTGGGACGATAACGCAGGCGCCAGGCCGGATCCGTTGAGACCCCCGGCATGCTCCAGAAAGTAAAACGGAGACGCGGTCGTCAAGGCTGATTTTGCATCGTCCTCAGTCCGGAAAGGCGGAAGCGGCGGGATTGCCGGCAAACCGGCTTCGAAGGACGGAAATGCGGCGCCAAACTCAGGCATCGGCAGGGAAAAGGGAGATACAGGCAGCCCGGCTGCTGCGCTACGCGGATCGTTCGGGAGCATTCCGGCTTCCGGAACCGGCGCAGTCGCGGGAAGAGCCATCGCTGCTGCAGGCCCGAACATGAAAGGAGACAGCTCCGTCGCGCCCGCCGGAGGCCCAGACATGTCGGGCGCCACGGTGGGAATCGAACCAGCGGACGGGATGGCAGGCATCGACGGCAAAGGCATGCCGAATTCCGGTAGCCGGGTCTCGAACGCCGGAGTCAGATCCTGAGCATCGGGCGTGTATGGGGCGGGCGTTGCCGGAAAGCCCTGCCCTGGTTGCGCGCGGAAGAATTCGTTGGCCATACGGGTCAACATATTCACATCCGGCAGCAAACCGGAAAGACTGGTCTCGTCCACCGGCATCGCCGGTTTCAACGGGTGATTGAAATCCGCATTCGGGAAACCCGCAGTCGAGAAACCCGTTGTTGGGTCCTGATCACTTGTACTCATGGTATTGTCCGACTTCTACATTCTCGAGCACACCCAGCGCATCTTCCGCGAGAACCGCCGCGGAACAATACAGTGACACCAGGTAAGAAGCTATCGAATTGCGGTCAATACCCATGAAACGGATAGAAAGTCCGGGTGTCTGTTCGCCGGGCAGACCAGGCTGAAACAGTCCTACCACGCCCTGCTTTCTCTCCCCAGTGCGCAGCAAAAGAATATTCGTCTTCCCTGCCCCATCGATGTTCAGCTTGTCAGTGGGAACCAGTGGAATGCCACGCCAGGTGAGGAAAGGCGATCCGAAGATGGTTGCGGTGGGCGGAGGAACGCCACGGAACGTGCACTCCCGCCCGAAGGCGGCGATGGCGCGCGGATGTGCGAGGAAGAATGCCGGCTCCTTCCAGATCCGCGAGAGCAACTCATCCAGATCATCTGGTGTGGGGGCAGCATTGCGCACCGGAATCTTGAATGCAGGATCAACATTATTAAGCAGGCCGTAGTCGGCGTTGTTGATCAGCTCGGACTCCTGGCGCTCCTTGACCTTTTCCACGGTCAGCCGCAACTGCTCCCGGATCTGATCGTGTGGATGACTAAAGAGGTCGGAAACGCGGGTGTGCACATCCACCACGGTAGAGATGGCACTCAGGGTATATTCACGCGGAGTCTCCACGTAGTCGACAAAGGTCTCAGGCAAAGTCCGTTCGTCGCGCGATCCACAGGCAACTTCAATGTCGGAATCGTTCCGGACCTTGTTGACTCTGTAGGTACCGGATTCAACCGGAACCCAGCCAAGCAGCTGAACCAGCCAGCGCGGGGTTATGGCTGTTAACTGTGGAGGTGTTTTGGTCGTGTTGGCTAACTGCCGTGCTGCAACATCGCCTAATGCTCGACGATTCTCATCTGCCATAGGAGACTATCCTTCCTTACTCACCACGGGCATCATAGCCGTCCTGGCAGCCACTCGGGAATCAGCAATGTATGAAATTCGAGGGATTCGGGATAATAAAGAGCAGGCAAGGGAGCGGCTTGACCTCATTATTTAAGGACACACGAACAACGCTTCGAGTTAGCCTGTTAATAACAACGAACAGGTGACCCTATTGACTGGATTGGTACATCCTTCCATTGACGACATCGATTGCGAAATTCTGGCTGAGCTCCAGGCCAACGCTCGCATTGCTTTTGCGGAACTGGGACGAAGAGTGGGGTTGTCCACACCGGCGGTGATTGAAAGAGTCCACCGGCTGGAGGAAAGCAAAGTGATTCTCGGCTATAGGACCCTCGTCGATCCGGCGCAGGTAGGACTGCCTGTGCGGGCGTTTGTCCATGTAACCGTGGCGGGAGATAAGCTGGCAAAATTTGCCGCCGTGGTGCGAAATCTGCCGGAAGTGTTGGAGTGTCATCGGGTGACGGGAGCCGAATCGTTCATTGTGCAGATCGCGGTACGTGACGTGAGACACATGGAAGAGGTGATTGATTCGATGATGCCTTATGTTTCCACCAACACTTCTATGATTCTCGCGTCTCCGGTGCCCTGGAACAGCATCCTGCCGGCCGCGCGCTACGGCAAAAAGCAGCGCCAGCGGAAGGCCGATACATAGAGAAGGTCATCTGTTGAACGCCTCGGTCCAGCAACCACTCTCTATGGAGCCGTTGCGCTTTCAGCCGAGGGATCTGCAGTTCCGCGGACCTTTCATGGAAATGTTTTCGACAGAGTTGTCATTGGCCTGCGGGCCCATCCCAAGGTGATGAAAAACGCGTCGGTCCAGCAACCACTCTATGGAGCCATCGCCCTTTCCTTTGTCATCCCGTCGATAAACCGAAAGGTGTTGTCAAGGGCGAACGAGTGCGTAGAGTTGCGGTGAGCAACTCGTTGGCCATGAGTTTGGAGACCTGGCGCCAACGCGAGCCCTCTCTGGGAATCATTTTCAGTGGAAAGACTTTTTCCACCAGCCATCGATACGGACGAGAACTACTCCATGATTGTCTTTTCGAACATCCCGCCTACTGCGAGATGCGGGGGTGCCCATTCAAGTGAACGGCATTGGCTTTCGCCGCCACGGGATGACGCGGGCTGCCCCCGTTGAGAACAAGCTCTGAGTACGGCTGGTTGGATTTCAGCATCCAGTAAAGCCGTACGGCTAATTTGCGTGCTGCTGCCACCTTGGCGATGCCTTTTTGCTTATGGTGGCAGCGGTGTTGATACTCTTTGCGAAAGCCTGGATCGTGACGTACCACCGACTGGGCGGCCTCCACCAGCAAGGCGCGCAGGAAAACATTGCCTTGCTTGGAAATGCTTCCCAGTCTTCGTTTGCTGCCCGAGCTGTGTTCTGTGGGAATCAGCCCGAGATAGCTGGACACCTGCTTGCTGCGCTCAAAACGAGATACGTCGCCGATGGTGACAGAAAAGGCCAGTGCTGTGATCGGCCCCACTCCTGGCTGGCTCATCAGCAGTACGGCCTGCGGATCGGCCTCGGCGGCGTGTTCCACCGCCTTATCCAACTGCTCGATCTGGGGCTGGACTACCCCGAGCAGATCAAGCAAGTCCTTGCGCCGCTGCTGGGTCCACCCCTGGAGCGGAAGGCTCGCCAGCAAGGCTCGACCCTGCTCATTCCACAGCTTGCGTTTTTTCTGTACCCCCTGATTCAAGGCCAGATGTTGTAACTCTGTCTTCAACCGGGTGCGCACACTCACCAGCTTGTGGCGATGGGTGAGCAGTTGACGCATATCGCGTTGCTGCGCATCCGGCAGCCACAGGCGGGGAAAACGGTCTTCCACCAACAGCTTTAGAATATGGCCGGCGTCTCGCTTGTCGGTCTTCTGCTTGCGAACATAACTGGCCCGAATCTTGGCCGCATCCCCAATCCACAGGGTGTGTCCAAGCTTTTCCACCAGCAACTCAAACCAACGCGAATTACCGGTGGCTTCCATGCCAATCAGCGCCGGACCCGGCAGTTCGCGATAGAACCTCTCTGCCTCCCCGCTGCCATGCATCAGCTTCTTCTCTTGCACCTCCCCGGTCTCCGTGTCCAATACTGCTATTTGCTGGTAGCTCGGGTGGAAATCACAGCCTACAATCTTCATAAGGCTCCTTTGCTCCCGCGCAGACGCTTCGGTCTCCAACCCAAAGTCTACTGCCGGGGCCACTGGGGCCTTTCGGTTTATACAATCAAGAGGTTGTGACCTTTTTGATTTCTTTCATGGTTTTGGTGGCCGGAAAGCTCCGAAGAGCATCTGCCAACAAGCATCGCCGGGGTCCTTCGACTCCGCGCAATAAACCTTTCGTTATTCGGTAGATCTGCGAGGCGCTTCGCTCAGAGGCTGTGACTTTTTTGATTTTTCGCGCCCTTGGAAGCACCTAACCTTTTTGTTTTCAGCGTCGATTTTTTCGCAAAACCAATAAAGTCACAGACTCTCAGGATGACGCTTTTCTGAAGGGGACTGAAAACATCTGGTCGGGTGCAAACGAAGGGCACGGCTTCACAGGCTGCGGAAAAAGCCGGATCGAGCAAGAAAGCATGCCCCAGGGGCTAAAGCCCACGATGATTACATTGCATTTTGCGCCGGGGATAAATCCCCGGCCTACCCTAAAACCGAGTTTTTCCGCAGCCTGTGAAGCCGTGCCCTTCGTTTAGAGTTATTTCGCATGGGGGCAGAGAGCGTAGGAATGGAATGAGGAAGGGCGGTTTCTCCGTCTACAACTAAGGTCCGCCGACTATAGCGCCAACGCTACCTTCTCAATGACGATTTGGTTTGTTACACAAGTACTCGTCATCAGGCAAGGAGCGTTATGAAATTCGCCACTATAGCCATAGGGTCAGCCTCTCTTTTTTTGATTGCGGCAGCGGTCGCTCAAACCGCACCGCCTCCCGGAAGTGCGGGGCAGCGTAAAGCTAACCAGCAGGCGCGGATTGCCCAAGGTGTCAAGAACGGCCAAGTGACTGCTCACGAGACCGCTAACCTGGAGACTCGGGAAGCCAGCGTGAACAAGGAAGAGCGCAACATGCGCGCCGCCAACAACGGGAAACTTACAGCAGCCGACAGGGCCACGCTGAATAACCGCCAGAACAAAATTTCCAATTCCATCTACAAAGACAAACACAACGCGGCCGTACAGTAGCCGCGTGGTTATTTGCGCAACGCCCGCACAAGATCGGTAAGGATCGGCGGAGTAATGGAGCGAATTGCGTTCTTGATCCGAATGGTCGCTTTGACGCTGTTGATACCGGGGCGTTCTTGAAATGCCACCTCATGCCGATGGGTGAGTTCGGGGTCTTCTTCCGGACGGCCATTGGAGTAATAGTAGGTTGCAATCGATTTCCGATTGCGATCGGGCGGGCATGCCAAGGGTATGGGATGACCGTGAAACGACACACTTGTGGTGCTGAAGATGGCGCAGCGGTTGAAGACGGGAAGAATCTTTTTCTCCGCTCGCGTTACCTTCTGATCCCATAGCTCGAAGTGCCCTCCGTACTCCTCTTTCCAGTCTTTGTTCAGATAGATAAGAACGTTAATGCGCCGGTCGAGGCGCAGCCCCTTGTGATAGCTGAAATCAGCATGCACTTCCAGGAGGCCTCCAGGCTTTATCTGATGCAAGCCCCCACCGGTGAAATAGGGATCGGGTAATACGCTCTGGATGCCCGTCAGGGTTTCGAGAAACCTAAGCATCGGGCGGCTGTTGAGGAAGTACAGAACGTCGCGAATCGATGGCGGCAGCTTCTCCGCCACATCGAAGGCCAGTTTTTTGCGTTGGTTCACATCCGTGTAGGCATGCCAGTCTGCCTCTTTCGGCTCAGGAAAATCGCGGAGTGCGGCCTCAGCCACCTCAATGGGTAGGAAATTGTCAAAGTAGATATGGGGATAAGGAGTATTCGACTTGTACTCCTCCGCCCTGGCTTGGGCCAGGGCCTCGAGTTTGCCGGCAAATTGGTCGCTGAGCAAGGCGTTCAATACTCGGGTATCGCTGGGGGTCTCCACTTCGAGCGCTTCTTTGACCGATTCGGGCATGGATGGCCTCCGTTAAGCGTAACTAGTCCCGGCTTGACAGCCGGACCTGTGTTTCCAACGTATTCATGCGCCAGTGGCATGTCAAGGTAAGGCTCGGCACGGAGCAGTTGTAAACTAGAAGCGAGGGCTATATGGCTGAGCCGCAACGCAGACAATCAGTGACAGTTAAGGTGGGAAATGTGCGCGTGGGATCTTCCGCGCCGGTGGTGGTGCAGTCGATGACCAACACCGATACCGCCGATGTGCAGGGTACGATCCAGCAGGTTGCCGCTTTGGCCAACGCTGGGTCGGAACTGGTGCGGGTGACGGTCAATAATGACGCTGCGGCGGTGGCGGTGCCGGCGATCGTTGAAGGCTTGGCCAAACTGGGGATCGACGTCCCCATCGTTGGAGACTTTCACTACAACGGACACCAGTTGTTGAAGAAGTATCCCGAGTGCGCACGCTCGCTAGCCAAGTACCGCATCAATCCAGGGAACGTCTCGATTGGCCGCAAGGACGATGACAACTTCCGCACCATGATCGAGTGTGCCGTAGAAAACCAGAAGCCGGTACGGATCGGCGTGAACTGGGGTTCGCTGGATCAGGCTCTGCTGACGCGGATGATGGATGAGAATTCCAAACGGGCTCAGCCGGCGGATGCACGGGACGTGATGATCGAAGCGATGCTGGTAAGCGCGATTGACTCTGCGCGCGCGGCCGAACGGTACGGGCTGCGCCACGACCAGATCATCCTCAGCGCCAAGGTGAGTGGCGTGCGCGACCTGATCGAAGTTTATGACTTAATGGCTGCACGCTGCGATTATGCGCTCCACCTGGGGCTCACCGAAGCGGGCATGAGCATGAAGGGCATTGTTGCTTCGACAGCGGGTCTGGCGCCGCTTCTGCTCAAGGGCATCGGCGATACCATACGCGTTTCCCTGACTCCCAAACCCGGCGGTGACCGCACCGAAGAGGTCCAGGTGGCGCAACAGATCCTGCAGTCGCTGGGCATCCGCAGCTTCGCTCCACAAGTGACGGCCTGTCCCGGATGCGGACGCACCAGCAGCACCTACTTTCAGGAGTTGACCCAGGACATCCAGGGCTACGTACGTGACAGCATGCCGGTGTGGCGGGACCGGTATCCGGGAGTCGAAGAGCTCAAGCTGGCGGTGATGGGTTGTGTAGTGAACGGGCCAGGCGAGTCCAAGCACGCCAACATCGGTATTTCGCTCCCCGGCACGTTTGAAGATCCGAAGGCTCCCGTTTACGTGGATGGACGGCTGATGACGACCCTGCGTGGGGATGACATCGTGAATGAGTTCAAGAAGATTCTGGATGACTACGTCGACGCACGATATGGCAGCGGCTCTCGTGAGGAACAGTTGATCGAAGTGCGGTAGGGCGAAGGGTACTGGCTTCACGCCCAAGTGGCCCGCTTCCCTGGACGGGTCTAGAACCATAGACCGTGGTTACGAGACAAATTCCGCCGGCTTCCAACTCCAACCTAACCTCAGGTCGCCTTGCCTAGCTCCTCGAAGAAGAGAATGACGGACTCGATACCGCGGTGGAAGTCGGCGATGTGAAATTTCTCATTCGGGGCATGAAGGTTGTCGTCGGTCAGGCCAAAGCCCATCAGGACGGTGGGGATTTTGAGGTACCGCTCGAATTCCCCCACGATGGGAATGGAGCCACCGCAACGGATAAAGACCGTGTCTTTCCCGAAAACCTGGTGCAGGGCACGAGTCGCCGCCTGGATGAACCGATTGTCCGTCCGTACCACGATCGGATCGCCGGAATGAATGAGGTGGACGCGCAGTTCGATGCCCTTGGGTTGCAGCGACTCAACATATGCCTTGTACTGGGCGAAAGCCTCCTGCGGATTCATGTCGGGAACCAGCCTGAAGGAGATTTTGGCCGACGCCTTCGCCGGGATCACGGTCTTCGCGCCGGCCCCGGTAAAACCGCCCGGCATTCCGTGTACATCCATGGTGGGCCGAGCCCAGAGACGCTCCAGCACGGAAAAAGCCGGCTCTCCGGTAAGCTCCCGGGAACCGACTTCCGCGTTGCGAAACTGCTCCTCGTCGAAGGGGAGGGTTTTCCAGGTTTTGAGCTCGTCCGCCGAAGGCGCAGCCACCTTGTCATAAAAGCCGGGAATCAGAATATGGCCGTCCGCGTCCTTCAGCTTGGCAATCACCTGGGCCAACGCTATGAATGGGTTGGGTGCCGCGCCGCCATAGGATCCGGAGTGGAGGTCGCTCCTGGCCCCATAGGCTTCCAGTTCGGTATAGATCATGCCCCGCAGGCCGACGGACAACGTGGGCAAACCTGGAGCAAACATCGAGGTGTCGGAGACCAGGGCAAAGTCGGCTTTTAGCTGCTCCGGATGTTGGCGCAGGAACTGCGCAATGCCCTCCCCTCCCACCTCTTCCTCGCCTTCGATAAGCACCCGCACATTGATGGGCAGGCTGCCACCAGACCCCTGGAATAGAGACTCAAGGGCTTTCAGGTGGCTGTACATCTGCCCTTTATCGTCGACCGCGCCCCGCGCATAGAGGTTGCCATTGCGCTCGGTGGGCTCGAAAGGGGGCGAAATCCACTCGTCGAGCGGGTCAGGCGGCTGGACGTCGTAATGGCCGTAGGCGAGGCAGGTGGGCTTGCCTGAGGCATGCAGCCAGTCTCCATAAACCAGGGGATGACCGGAGGTTTCGATCACGCGCACGTGCTCCAGGCCAATTCGTTCCATTTCCCGGGCCAGGCTTTCGGCGGCCCGGCGGACATCGCCCGCGTGTTCCGGAAGCGTGGAAATGGAAGGAATGCGAAGCAGCGATTTCAATTCCTCCAGAAAGCGCGCCTGCTGGCTGCGGGCAAACTCGAGTGGGGATGGCATGGGTAAGGTTTCTCCTGTCGGGGGCAAAAAGGCAGCAAACATTTAATTTTGAGCGACTTCGCGACAATAGTGAATCTGTTCCGGCAGGCCCTGCCGGCGGCGCTGGTGGCTGCCAAGATGTATCCTATCTTTTGGGAAGTATTCATGCTCGATTTAGAGACTACGGCGCGCGATGTGGCGGCCCAGCTTAAATCCGGAGAAAGCGGTCTCGTCCTGCTCGATGTTCGCGAACCATGGGAGTTCGCGACGGCACAGATAGCGGGGTCGAAACTGATACCGATGGGGGAAATTCCCTCTCGTGTTTTTGAAGAATTGGACCCGGAGGCGCATATTATTGCGGTCTGTCACTCCGGTGTCCGTTCCCTGAATGTCGCAGTTTGGATGCGCAATCAGGGTTTCGAGAAGGTGCAGTCGCTCAGTGGCGGGATCGATAGCTGGTCCCGGGAAGTCGATCCGACTGTACCCCGCTATTGATCGCAGTTGCACTCCCTCCCCCTTACGTTGCAGACCCGTCGCCTCTGCGCCTATGCCGAGCAGATCAGGGGCGTGATACAAGCAAGATAGACAACCTTCAGAAGAAAGTTCAGAGCAGCCATGGGTGCTACCGAAAGAGTATTGATTGTTGAAGACGAATTGCACGCGCTGGCGGGACTGGCAGAGTTAGTGTCCGGCTGGGGCTACCGTACAGAAACCGCGCGAGACGGCATCGAAGGCCTGGAAAAGGTAGCGGAATGGTTTCCCGGCATCATTGTGACCGATCTCAAGATGCCCCGTATGGACGGTTTGGAATTCCTGTCCCGATTGAGCGAGATGCAGTTGAACGCCGCGGTGATCGTATTGACCGCGCAGGGCAGCATTGAACGTGCGGTCGAGGCGATGAAGATGGGCGCCTACGACTTTATTCAAAAGCCTATCGATCCCACGCGGCTGAAGACGGTGCTGGCCAATGCCAGCCGCCAGCGCGAGACCGAGCGCGAGCTTGAAGTCACTCGCCGCAAACTACGGGATACGGGTTTCCTGGGTTCGCTGGTGGGCAGTTCAAGGAAGATGCAGGAAATGTTTGCCATGATCGAGCGGGTCGCCCCCAGCACCGTTTCGGTGTTAATCACCGGGGAGAGCGGGACCGGCAAGGAATTGGTGGCACGAACACTGCATGAGCTAAGCCCACGCCGCGGCAAGCCTTTTGTGGCCGTCAACTGCGCCGCCATTCCCGAAACCTTGATTGAGAGCGAAATCTTCGGTCATGAGAAAGGTTCCTTCACCGGGGCAATGGAGCGGCGGGCAGGATGTTTTGAGCTAGCCGAGGAAGGTACGCTGCTACTCGATGAGATCGGCGAAATGCCTGTCGGAACGCAGGCCAAACTCCTGCGGGTACTGGAAGACAGGAAGCTGCGCCGCCTGGGCAGCAAGGTCGAAACGCCAATGAACGTGCGCGTATTGGCGGCGACCAACAAGAATCCGGAGGAAGCCGTCGCCGACGGACACTTGCGCGGAGATTTGTACTACCGGTTAAACGTTTTTAACTTGCACATGCCACCACTACGGGAACATAAAGAAGACATCCCGGCCATTATCGAAGCCCTGTTAGCCGACATGAATACCAAGCACGGGCGAGAGGTGAAGGGAGTGGACAGCGAGATGCTGACCCGGTTTATGGCTCACGACTGGCCGGGGAACGTCCGTGAGTTGCGCAATACGATCGAACGGGCGGTCATTTTATGCGGAGAAGGATACATGGAAACCCGCCACCTGCCGCCTACGTTCGGACAACGTTTCGTGCGAGCGGATGCGGCGACCACAAACTACAGCGACAGCGGCGTTCACGTGGAAATTGGCAGCACGGTGGATGAAGCTGAGCGGATGCTGATCCTGAAAACGCTGGAGTCGACGCGCAACAACAAGACGCGGGCGGCGGAAATCCTGGGCATCAGCCTGAAGACGTTACACAACAAATTAAAAGAATATGGTAGTGCAACCAGCAACGAGACGATGGAAGAGAGACCGGTAGTTTAGAGCCCCTGGCTCAGTACCGAAGACAGGCACCAATCGCCGGCTGCTGGATTACGTCGATAACAGAGTTCGAGTGATTCCCCATGAGACTGAAGACGAAGCTCGTGCTCGCAATCACCGGACTGGTATTCCTGGTGGTTTTCACGCTGTCCTGGATATTTCTGGGCCAGCTTCTGCGCCAGCGCATGTCTCAGGCCTACTCCGCCAACGACATGGTCGCGCACCAGATATCGTTGGCGACGCAGCGAACATTGGGAACCATTCGCAATGTCAATCCCGAATGATCCCAATGCTCTGCGGGCCGCAGTGGCTAAGGCCCTGCGTAACGATCCCGCGCTGACCGAGCTGCTCAACTCGGCCATTCGTTACGCTCCGACGGTCTTCGACGTCACCATCGCGGACAGCGAGGGCCGCGGGCTGCTGAGTACCGATCCCACCAATCTGGACCACCTGGTACCCCATCGGCCGGAATACGCCGAGCTGGAAAGCGGCGGGTTGTTGCGGCTGCTGGAGGTGGTCTTCGGACCGCCTCGGGTATATAACCTGACCCTGCCTCTGGAACGAAAGTCAGAGCCTTTTGGAACCGTCCCCTTCGCCACCGTCCGGGTGGGTGTGCGGACGACCTTCCTGCGTTTCGTGGTCGAACCGTGGTTATTCGCCGCCCTGATGTACACCGGGATAGCCATCATGTGCTCGTTGATTTTCGCGGCATTCCTGGCCAACCTGGCACTGAAACCGATTGAACAGATCGGGGCTCGACTGGATGCCTTGGCCCTGGCGGAGGCGGAAGGAGCCGGTGAGGCAACGGGAAACCGGTCGAGCGATGCCGTGGTGTTGGTATCGCACAAGATCGAGCGCATCGGGCGGCGTATGCGGAACGTGGAAGAGGTCTTCTCTGCCCTGAAGGAAAATCTCGACCAGATCATGACCAACTTGCAGGACGGCATCCTGCTTTACACCCACGATGCCCGCGCCGTGCTGGTCAGCGATTCGGTGGAACGCTTTCTGGGGATTAGCCGGGCGGAGATCCTGGGCGCTAAGTTACACGAGGTCTTCTCCCGCAATACACGGCTGGGCCGGCTGGTGCGCGAGTCCTTTGACGCGCGGATGGCGCTGGTGCAGGAGGAAATCACTACCGAGACCGGCCGGCACGTTGAGATCTCGCTCGACTTCATTCATGACGACCGGGCGGTCTATCCCCAGGAAACCCTTGGTGCCTTATTGACCCTGCACGACGTCGAATCAGTAAGGGAAATAGAGAGCGACCTGGAACTCTCACGACGCCTGGCGGCCATCGGACGATTGACGGCAGGTGTTGGTCACGAGGTGAAGAATCCGATCAACGCCATCGTGGTTCATCTGGAGCTGATGCGTAACAAGCTGGGCGATAGCGACCACAAGGCCATGCGTCATCTGGAAGTAATTGAAAGTGAGATCCAAAGACTTGACCGCGTGGTGCAAACGCTGGTGGACTTCTCACGTCCGGTGGAACTGCAGCTCAGGGAGCAGGATCTTCGCCGCGTTGTCTCCGCAGTCCTGATGCTTGCGTCGGCTGAACTGGAGACCCGCGACGTTCACGTCCAGAGCGATCTGCCCGACCACCCGGTAATGGCCAAGGTGGATGCGGACCTTTTGAAGCAGGCCCTGCTGAACGTCGTCCTCAATGGCGCCCAGGCGATGGCCGAGGGAGGAAAACTGGAAGTACGGCTGGCCGAAGACGGGCGTATGGCCCTGCTCAGCATCCACGACCAAGGCAGCGGTATACCCGCCGATGTCAGGGACAAGATCTTCGACTTATACTTTACTACTAAGAAAGATGGCAGCGGCATCGGTTTAGCAATGACTTACCGTATTGTCGAGCTGCACAATGGTTCGATTGAAGTAGAATCGGATGCGACTCACGGAACTACCTTTATTTTGCGCTTTCCTCTGAACACTGTTCAGGAGAGTCGAGCGCGTGGATACCTTATGCCGGATGGGAGTAGCTCAGCGGGATCTATCGTAGCCAAGGAGCCCCGGGGATGAGGGCAGCCAACCTACGTTCATTGTTGGTGCTGCTCACCGTTCTCTTCACTGGGTGTTCGCACAAAACCGCGTCTCCGCCGCAGCAGGCGCAGGCCCCACCGTTGCAGACCGGCAAAGGTACGTTGAACCCGCCCAAGACTACGCAGCAGGCGGAGAAGACAGACACGCCGCTGGCTTCGCCTTTGCCACCGCCATCCACGCAGAGCGTGCCGTTACCCCCGGAACCGCCACCTAAGAAGGTGCGGCGGACCAAGAAACCCCCAGCCAAGCCTGCTGACACTACGCAAGCCGCTGCAGCCGCGCCAGCCCCATCTTCTCAACCAGGCTCGTCAGCCGCCGGCTCACCGACGGCGCAAGCCGTTGCCCCGCAACCGTCAGGGGCTGGTGGAGGGAACGCTTCCCCGATTGGTCAGCTAACCACCGGTGACAGCGCTTTGGGAGAAAGAACGAAGCACGAGACATCGGATCTGATCGGCGAAACCCAACAGGGACTGAACGGGATCAAACGGTCCCTGTCCAGCGAAGAGAAATCGACGGCGGCGCAGATACGCAATTACCTGAAGCAGGCACAACAGGCGCTGGACAACGGAGATACAGATGGAGCGCATCTGCTGGCGACCAAAGCCAAGGTGCTGCTGGATGAACTTACCAAACCCTAGTATCTGGCAGCCGCCGTTGCGCGATAGTCTCAGCTACTACTTTCTGCAACGTAACCTCAGCTGTTTTGTGAGCTGACGGAAAGCGTATGATTTCGCCCTGACATATCTCAAAAAGCACTGGTGAGCAGCTAAAACCGTAGAGCGTATTGCAGTCCGTTTAGGCACGCTGAACAGGCTGCGGAAAATCGATGCTGAAAGTAGGGGTAGCACGGGCTTCTGAGTCTGCATGAGAACCGGAACATTCGCCGATTGATCCAGTACGCCGCCCGCTACGAGAACCCAAACGAAGGCATGGCTTTCACGTAAATGGCGGGGTTGATGAGGGCTTTAGAGCGTGTGTGCTGTCCCTGCGGGACTCAATCATGTTTCCCGATGTACCCAGGACTAGCGTCCTGGGCTAAGTTCAGCCGTCCCTTCGGGACTGGTCCGAGACACCTTCATGGCTGTCCTTTCAGCAAGTGCTGTCCAAATCGACCGATCGAAAAAGCTAACTTGGACAAGTCTGAAGTTCAGCCGTCCCTGCGTGACCCGCGGCACGCCGGGACAGGCTAAATTCATAAATCCCGTTCTGACGCACACTCTTAAGCCCGAGGGCAACGCTTTCTTTCCCGCTCTCACGCACGGCCCGAAAGAGGCTTCAGCGTTCGCCCCAACTCAGCTTGGAACGAAGCACGTCGAAGAAGCCGGTTTGGCCCAAACGAACCAGGTTAACGCTGTGCTCGGAACGGCGACAGCACACCCGGTCTCCAACGCGAAGCTGCAGGGCTTCCTGTCCGTCGACAGTCAGGAAAGTGAGATCGGGAATACCTTCCACGCTGACAATCACGTGCGCATCGCCGCGAACGACCATCGGACGGATGGTCAACAGGTGCGGGCATATGGGAGTGATCACCAGCGCATCCACGGAGGGAGCGAGAATCGGTCCATTGGCGGCCAGGTTATAGGCAGTGGAACCGGTAGGAGTGGAAATAATGACCCCGTCCGCCCGAAACGACGCGGCCAGCTGCTCGAACAAATGAACGCTGAAGTCACCCATCCGCGCGATCGCCCCCTTGGCAATCACTACATCGTTCAGCGCCTGGTACTCCTTGTACAAAACCCCGCCGCGCATGACCTCGGTGTGCAGCAGGGCGCGGGCGTCGATGTTGCAGCAGCCATCCCTCCAGCCCTCAAGAGTGGTGTACAAATCAGCCAGCCGGACCTCGGTAAGAAAGCCCAGCGCCCCAAGGTTGACGCTGAGAATGGGGACATCAGTCCGGGCAAAGGCACGGGCCGCGGCCAGCAACGTTCCATCTCCGCCCAGCACCACCACCAGCACTGGTTTCTGTGCCGGCAATTCATGACGGGGAACGATGCGCGCGTCCTGAGTGTAGCTTCCGCTCACGTGATCCAGAATGGGTTCAAAGTCACGCGCCCGCATCCACGCGACGAGCTCGGGGAGAAGGGTGGCAAGCTCTTCCTTCTGCGGCTTGGAAATGATGGCGACAGGTCGCATGGAGGCTTTTAGTGTACGCGATGGGGCTAAAGGACTTAAAAGCGGCCGAAGAGAAGAAACTCACGATTCCCTTTCGCCCCTCCGGCTCCCCCGCCCCCACCTCCACCAAGGATGGGCGAATCCGCAATTTCGGTCTCCAGGGCGCCGAGGTCGAGGATGGCCGCGCGCACCCGATCGATCGCGAACTGGTGTGCAGCCGGGTCGTGCACGATGCCGCCCTTGCCGATGTGTTCCCTGCCCGCTTCGAATTGAGGCTTCACCAAGATGACGGCCTCAAGCGCGGTTCCTGGCCTCTCCCGCACTGCGGCGAGCACCGCGGGCAAAACCAGCGTGGCGGAGATGAAAGACACATCCATGGATACAAAACTGATACCCGGACCAAGATCGCCCGGCTTGAGATAGCGGGCATTGGTGCGCTCGCGCAAGCTCACGCGCGGATCTCTGCGCAGGGCCTCGGCGATCTGCCCGTAACCGGTGTCGACCGCTATCACGCTGGCTGCGCCATGCTGCAGCATGCAATCGGTAAATCCACCGGTGGAGGTGCCAATGTCGACGCAGTGCCGCCCGGTAAGGTCGATTTTCCAGTGGATAAGGGCGGCTTCCAGCTTCAATCCACCGCGGCTGACGTAACGCTGTTCTTCTCCCAGAACCCGCAGCAGCGCCGTATCGTCGACGGAGGCGCCTGGCTTCTCGACTTTCTGTTGGTTGACCAACACCCGCCCGGCGAGGATCAGCGCCTGCGCCCGTTCCCTTGACGGCGCCAACCCACGCTCGAGCAGCAACTTATCCAGCCGGTTCCTCATCCAGAGTGGGTGCGACTATCCGTCTCATCGCGATGGACGGAGGTTATTGTACTCGTTGCTGCCTGGGTACTTTAGTTTGGCTCTTTCGGTACGACAACCGTAGAATAAGTTCGGCTTGATCGATGCCAGACCAACCCCCCAATCCGATTGGCGACTCTGATCGTTCTACTATCAGAGATTCAAGCCCCAGCGTCAGGATGGCAGACGGAACGACTGCTCCCCTAACAGACGACGGCAGGTTGCTGCAGCGTGTCCGCCAAGGCGATCAGAGTGCGATGGCGGAGATCTTCGACCGCTATGGCAGGGCGGTGTATTCCGTCGCTCTGCGAATTCTGAAAGACACCGGCCACGCGGAAGACGTGATGCAGGAGATCTTCTTTCAGATCTGGCGGAATTCTGATTCGTTTGTGCAAGGGCGTGGATCCCTGGGTGCATGGTTGGTGGTGGTGGCCAGAAATCGGTCGATCGATCTGCTGCGGCGCAGAAAGCCCGTAGATTCCGTTGACGACGTGATTCTGGCCTCTCCCGGCAACCTGGCTTCCGAGGTCGAGCACCACGCGATGATGGAGAAGGTCCAGAAAGTCCTGAAGGACCTTCCTGCAGAGCAACAAAGATCGATGGAACTGGCATTCTTCGAGGGGTTGAGCCATTCGGAGATCGCGGAGAAAACAGGCGATCCTCTGGGCACGGTGAAGACGCGTATTCGATTGGCGCTGATTACGCTACGAAAGGCTTTTCAGGCATGACGGGCAACGGGCACAATACGCTGGAGGAGTTGGCTTCCTATGCGATGCAGAGTCTCCCACCGGAGGAATTCGCATCCATCAGGACGCACCTGCAGACCTGTCTCCCTTGCCGTACCGAGTTGGCGCAAGTTTGCGGGGATCTCGCCTTGCTGGGAATAGCGGTCGAACAGCAGCCCCTGCCCGAAGGGGCGCGGGAGCGCTTCCTTAAGAGGATCGCCTCGTCTCCAGCATCCGAGCTTCAGGAAAAGCCGGCCGAGGTCACCCCGATTGACGTCAAAGCCAAACGCCGCGGAGCAGGGTTCTGGGTTCCGTGGACGGCAGCCGCCGCGATGGCGATCGCAGCGATCTCACTCGGCGTGCAAAACAAGGCTCTGAATGATGAGCTGAATGATGAATCCAACCTGGTGAAAAATCTGGCCGCGCAAGCGTCGAAGGCGCAGCAGGTGCTGGAAGTTCTAACCGCGCCCAGTGCGCAGCGGGTGACCCTGACCGAAGGGAAAGCTCCCGCTCAGCCGACCGCACGCGCCACTTACCTGCCGGAGCGGGGCGGGCTAATCTTGCTGGCGACGAATTTGAAACCCCTGCCTGAGGGCAAGACCTACGAACTCTGGGTAATTCCGGCAAATGGCAAGGCTCCCGTCCCTGCCGGGCTCTTTCACCCAGACGCCGCGGGTACGGCCACGCTAGTGCTGCCGCCGCTGTCTTCGGGGATTGCAGCCAAGGCCCTCGCGGTGACGATTGAGAACGCCAGTGGTGCTGATTCGCCCACCATGCCAATCGTTCTTTCGGGAGCGACCGGGATCTGATCAGGTCACGACTTTCAGTCGGCCATCGAGGACCAGCACACAGGGAACGAAACGATGCGCCTTTTCAAGGGTGCGTGAGAACCGGAAAGAAAGCGTAGACTCCACTCCGCGACGCTCTGGGGAAAGCGTTGCCCTCAGGGGCTAAAGCCCAATTATTTTCCATTCTTGTGGAGGCTGCGGAAAAATGAACGGTTTCTGCGGAAACGAGATAAAGAGCGTACCCCAGGGCCTAAAGGCCGGGTTATTTTGCTTCGTTTAGGTACGGGCTGAAGCCCGTACCTACCCTCCCGTACCTTCAGTGGTGAGTTTTTCCGCAAGCTCTAAAGTCGTGCCCTGATAGAAACCCAAATGCAGATCTCACGCAGATTCCTTAGCCCGTACGATAACTACTTCAAAAGTGAACCCGGCGTTAGCCGTTATTTGCTGTGCTTCGAAGCGACCAATGGGGTCGCCTGATAACACCTGGCCCCAAAGCCACAGGGGGCTCCGCTGCCACTGGCATGGCTGACATTGATCGCATTCGCAACCGTGCCTGTCGTGGCGCTGTTGGCGGCCACCGACTGGGCGCTGGTGTGCACGTCGACACCCGTTCCATCCAACTGAATCGAGGCTGAGACCTGGTTGGTGTCTGTGCGAATTACGCTCATGTAGGGCTGGTCTGAAGAAAGAACATAGATCTGGCCAAACGGAGTGCTGAAAGTGGAGGCCATTGAAATGGGATGGCCGATGACGGGAATCGTGGCCAACACCTGGTAGTTGGTGAGACTCACCACGGTCACCGTGCTGTCCTTCTGGTTGGCAACGTAGACTCGGCTTCCATCCCGCAGAATCGTGAGCGTCGCCGGCCCATTGCCAACGGGAACCGTCACCGCCTGGCCAAACAGAGCAGAGTCATTACCAAATTGGTCGAGGCTGGTGTTGATGATGGTAATGGTATTGGAGTCGTAATTGGCGGTGACCAGTTGGGACGAGGGCGCGTAGTAGTCGGCAAAAACCGGACCGGCATTGAAGCCGGCGACCGGCGTGCCGGCCGGCGGGGGCAGCAAAAGCGTGCCCGTGGCCGGGTCGAGATTTTGCCGGTTTGCCGTGGCATCGAGCTCGTTGTACTGGCTGTTGATGACCGTGACGGTGCCGCTGCCTCGATTGAGAATGAACACCCGGTTATTGTCAGTAGAACTTATGCCATAGACGGGGCAGATACCAACTGGCAGGGTGCGCGAGATGGTCACCGTGGAGATCTCGATCGATTGCACCTGGCCTGGAGTTGTGACCGCCGCAGGGGTCTCACAATCTCCGAAAGCGACCTGGTTAGTGCCGTTGTCCTGGGTGATGGAGTAAACGCGGGCCGCGCTGGAGTTGCCGGCCAGGTTGATCGGGCTGGCGGGAACCGGGAGCTGCTGGGTGAGCTGATAAACGCCGCTCGAATTATTAGACAGTACGGCCACGGCCGGGACATTGGGCTCGGTAATGAAGAGACTGGTTGCCGTCGAAAGCAGGTTTACCGGCTGAGCAGGCTGGAGCAAAGTGCTGCTCTGGATGTTCTTGGTCTGCAAAGTAGTCGAGGGCGTGAAGGTATTGACCGTGCCGTCGGTATTCGCGGTGGTGGCGGAACCGGCACTCGAACTGAGGGTGAGCGCCAGCGGATTAACGCCCAGGGAGGCCTGGGTCAGCAACGTATCGCCCGAGGCATCGAAAACATTCGCCAACCCGGCGGCGGTAGCGCCGGCGCTGGTGGTCACAACAGCGTAACTCTGCGGCTGGGGGGCGGGTGGGGTGGTGGCGACCGGAGTGACCACCGGCCGGTAAGTCTCCCCGCAACCGGCCAGCAATAAAGCAACCCCTACGGAACAACCGGTAGCAATTCGGTGGAGAACCCTGAAGGAAAACTCTGGCAAACGCACACTCCGCCGGCTCCATGACTGGAGCCATGCAACGCTAAGCACCCGTGAATACCTCACTACGTTTCATTTCCCGTTAGAAAGATGATTGTAAATGGGACTGCGTATCCAGCGATACGCCGGGCCTAAAATGAACGATGCAGGTTCAGGAACAGCAAATGCGGTGGCAATCCTGGCTGGTGCTGGCCGCGGTGATTCCGTGGTGCGCGATAGCCACCCTGCGTTATTGCACAACAGCCCCAAATGGCCCGCTTTGGAGCGGGACAACCAGAACCGCGCTCGTCATCAGTCTGGTGTTGGCGCTGCTGGTATATCTGGCGCGTGCGGCCACGCCTTTCGCTGCGTTGACGGGTGGCGTAATCACTGCGGTCCTGACGCTTGCTCCTCTTCCGATCGTCAGGTTTGCCCTCCTGGTCTCATTCCGCCCTGCCATCTCTGCTGGCGCTCTTCTTGCTTACCTTCGCCGCCACCAGATTCGGCAGAGGCAAGAAACAGCGGCTGGGGGTAGCAGAAGACAAGCGCGGTCGAAACGCCGCCCAGGTCGCGGCAAACCTGGGAGTCGCCGGGTTGGGAGCTGCCGCCGCGCTGAGCCACCCCGCATTTAGCCACGCATCGACACATCCGTGGAGTGGCGCGGCGTATGCCGTGATTGTGATAGCGGCCCTGGCCGAGGCGACCGCCGATACCCTGGCCAGCGAACTGGGCGAGGTGCTGGGCGGTCAACCTTTACTAGTGACCACCCTCCGCCGGGTCGAGCCGGGCACCGACGGAGCGATCAGCCTTGCCGGAACGGTAGCGGGAACGGTGGGAGCAGCCCTGGTGGTGCTGGTAGCGGTGTTCACCCTCGGACTAGGGTTTGGCGATGCCGCTTGCGCCGGATTGGGCGCGGTTGGCGGCCTATTTGTCGATTCCCTTTTGGGCGCGACCGCTGAACGACGGGGCTGGGTCAACAACGACGCGGTGAACTTTCTTTCCACCCTCGCGGCTGCCGTCATGGCCATCCTATTTTTTGTTTGGCGATGATCTGCTCCGCCCGGTTGAAAAAACATTTCCAGGAAGGGTCCGCGGAACTGCAGATCCCTCCACGGCACGCCGGGACAGGCCGGCTTCCCCGGATTTCCTGTCGAGATTTGCGGCTTCGATCAAATGCCTGTGGTTCTCTTTAGGGAAAACCACATAAGTGGCGCTGCTGAGAGCTGTGAATTAGGAAATCCGGTACGCTTCTAATGACCACCGACAGAGTTGTACGTCAGGTATCGTGGTATCCCACATCTCGCGAAAAACGAGCGAGATGTGGGGCACCCGATCTTTGTTGCCGGTACAGGAAGCCCGTCATTTGAGGCGTTTTTCATCACCTTGGGTGGGCCCGCAGGCCCATGTCTCCGCCCTTTCGCGAACCGCGATGGACTCCGCTTTGCCCTCGGCCTATGCATCTGGTAAGACTTAGCTACTTCTAATTCTGGGGCTCTGATGATCGTTACCGTGCGCAAGCTGCTGGTGTGTCTGATTCCTGCTTTCGTTTTTTTTATGAGCTCCTGCTGGGTCAATGCACAATCCTTGACCGACGTTTCATCGCCCGCTGCGCAACAGATCTCGGGACGCATTGACGAATCGAATTTGCAACGGCTGCCGGGTAATCCCAGCCCCTCCGCAAGGACAACGACAGACCTGGGCCGCGTGCCTAATGACTTTCCGCAACAGCACATCCTGATGATGCTTAAACGGGGAGCAACCCAGCAGCAGGCGCTCGACCAGTTCATGAAAGAGCAATACGATCCGCATTCGGCCAACTTCCACAAATGGCTCACGCCCGAACAGTACGGATCGCTTTTTGGTGCGGCTAACGAGGACATACAGAAAATCACCAACTGGCTTACGCAGCGCGGATTCACCGTAAACCGGGTGGCAGCTGGGCGAACATTCGTAGATTTTAGCGGCACGGCGGGTCAGGTTGCGGCGGCATTTCATACCGAAGTCCATCGCTACCGGCGAAACGGTGAAGAGCATTTTGCAAATGCAAGCGACCCCATGATCCCCGCCGCGCTTGCCAGCGTGGTTTCCGGTTTTCGCGCCTTAAACGACTTCTATCCCCGGTCGATGTCTCAAAACCCACGGATGGCCCGGCTCGATCGAGCTACTGGCAAGTGGTCCCACGGAGCGCAAGGTCACTTCACGACGTCTTACGGCGGGGGCACGGGAACCGCCTACGTCATCGGTCCCCAGGACTTTGCCCAGATCTATGACATCAACCAGGTCTGGCAGCAAAGTCTGAGCACTCCGTCGGGGCAGCAAAAGCTCGTCGGTACGGGCCAGACGATCGGAGTGATTGGCGACACGGATCTGGCTGCGGGCGATATTCAGAACTTCCGTGATCAGTTCGGCATCACGGCCCTCGGTCCAAACGGTTCCGTGGTGGTCGATCATCCCCCCACAACCGTCTGTGCAGCACCCAATCCAGCGTCTCCCGATCTGGAAGGTTACGTCGACGCGGAATGGGCAGGCGCAACGGCACCCGACGCAACCATCGACTTTGTTACTTGCGCCAACAGCGGTGCGACTTCGGGAACAGATCTGGCTGCCACCTACATCGTGCAGGATGCAGCCCACGCGAAGCAGGATGCTGTTCTGAGTTCGAGCTACGGCTACTGTGAACAAAACCCTCAGAGTGAGTCCAACCAGTTCTACGTTCAGTTGTGGCAACAGGCAGCAGCGGAAGGCATCACCGTGGTGGTTGCCGGCGGAGATGCGGGGGCGGCGGAATGCGACGAACCTGTCAGCTTCACCTACGTCACCCACGGTCTGGGAGTGAGTGGCGAAGCCTCGACTCCCTATAACATCGCGGTGGGCGGGACGGACTTTAGCGACGTCTTCGCCGGAACCACCGCCAATTATTGGTCTGCGACCAACAGCGCCACTCTCGAGAGCGCCAAATCCTACATTCCTGAAACCCCCTGGAACGAAAGTTGCGCCAGTCCTCTGGTGCTGCAGGGATTCAATCAGATGAACGGCACCACGTTCGATTCGAGTTCGGGTGCAAATGGTCTCTGCACTTATGCCTCGCATCTGCCGAAAGACATCTTCCTGGTTTCGCCGACGTTTGTGCGTGATGCGGGGAGTGGAGGATTGAGCACTGTCTCCGCGCGGCCCGCCTGGCAGAGCGGCGTTATGGGACTGCCCGCAGGCAATGCACGCGCCCTGCCGGATATCTCGATGTTTGCCTCCTCCGGCGTCACGTGGGGGCATTCCCTGGTTTATTGCTACTCCGGCACCGACCAGGGTTGCGACTTCTCAAATGCAAATACCGTGCTTCTCAATACCGATGGGGGTACCTCGTTTGTAGCTCCGGCATTTTCCGGCATCATGGCGCTCATCAACCAGAAGACTGGCGATCGGCAGGGACAAGCCAACAATGTGCTCTATCCGCTGGCCGCGCAGCAGTTCATCAATAACAACAACTCCACCCAGCCAAACCTAAGCACTTGCGCCGCTTACCTGGGGACCGGTGTGCTTCCCGCCTGTTACTTTCACGACGTCAGTGCGACCCCGAACCCGGATTCTGCGACCCAGCAACAAACGCCTTTCCTGATGGGCACGACTGCGGTTCCCTGCACCGGAACCGCCACCACAGCGGGTGTCTTCACGGATACAAGCACCGACCCAGCCTCGAATTCCGAGAACTGCTACGGGTACCAAATCACGGTCACTGGATCGGGAAACTCCTTAACCACAACTCCCAACTACTACGGCGTGCTCTCGACTGCCGGCAATGCCACCTCTCCCGCATTCACGGCAACGCCTGGCTATGATCTCGCCACCGGATTGGGGAGTCCCAATGTCTACACCTTGGTGAACGCGCCGCAATGGTCGCGACTGGCCATCACCAGCACCACCTTGCCGGGAGGCGTGGTCGGCAGCGCATACTCGCAAACGCTCGCGGCCAGCGGCGGAGTTACACCCTATACCTGGAGCGTCGTCTCCGGCACCTTACCAGCGGGCCTCGCGCTCGCTCCCGCGACCGGGATTATTTCCGGAACCCCGACGGCGCCTGGCACCTCAACCTTCACGGTGCAGGTTGCGGACTCAGAGGGCACACCAGCGACCGCAACGGCCCCTTTCACGGTAACGGTCGTGGTGCCAGTAGCCAGCACAACGGCGCTTACGTCTTCGTCGGCAACAGTGGGAACAGGAATGAATGTTACGTTCACCGCAACCGTTTCGGGCGCCGGAGGGGTACCGACCGGCACGGTAACCTTCTATAACGGGTCGGCGTCCATGGGAACTGGAACGCTGGCGAACGGCGTGGCGACACTCACGACATCTTTTGGCAGCACCGGCACAGCCACCATCACGGCGGTCTATGGCGGAGATACGAACTTTACCGGGAGCACGTCGGCGCCTTTAACTGAGACGATTGCAACCCCGGGGTTCACCGCGACCGCGAACCCTTCCAGTCTCACGATTCCGTTTCAAGGCTCCGGGACGGTTAGCCTAACGATCACGTCGCAGGGTGGTTTTGCTGGCCCAGTGAACTTTGCTTGCGGAACGCTCCCCGCATATTTCTCCTGCAGCTTCTCCAGCCAATCGGTTGCATTGACCTCGTCCGGCGGAGCGGTCACAAATACACTCACCATCCATGCCGCCGTCGTTTCGACGGCTTCGACAAAACCTTTTGGGGGCTCCGGTGGCAGAATCTTCAGCACAGCCGCGGTTTGGCTTCCGACACTTGCTGTGCTGCTGGTGGGTGGCGGCCGCAAACGCAACACACCGGTGGGTCGCATGCGGATGCTCGCGTGGGTTTGTGTCTGTGCAGCGGTCGTTGCCGCGATGAGTGGTTGCGGCGGCCGGGGCGATCATGAAGCTCCTATCGGCAATTACAGCGTCCCTATCAATCTCACATCCACGGGGGCGGCGAGCCAGACGATCACCCTTCCAGTGGTGGTTCAGGTACCTGGGGTTCAGTAGGGTAGACGGCATAGGGAAATCGTTCATAGCGGAACTGCGCGACTTTTCCGGAGTCACCGCTCCCATGCTTTGTATCAGGGCCTGAATTTAAGTCGGGCCGTTGAGAGGTTGTGTGAGAACCGGGGTATGCCAATTTAGTCCCGCAGGGACGGCTGAACTTAGCCCAGGACGCTAGTCCTGGGTATATCAGGCAACATGATCGAGTCCCGCAGTGACGCCTGAGGGAGGATCCATCGCGCCCATTTTCAGCCGTCCCTGCGGGACTGGGTCGTCCTTTCAGATCCAACCCAGGACTAGCGTCCTGGGCTAAGTTCAGTCGTCCCTGCGGGACTAAATAACTCTGGCCTAGACGCGACCGACGGGTGGGCGGGTGCTGAATGTTGAAATGCTTAATTGAGGATCTCTGCTAATCCAATCAGTGAATCCGCAAACGCCAAAGGGAGTAGCTCAACATTTCATGCATCAGCCGCATGGCAGCGTCCCAGAGGCCTAATGGCCGGGATTCCGTACGGGGAGAAGTAAATACGTTCAGTCCCATACTCGTGCAAAGAGCATGGATACGAAATAGATGAGTTCCATCGGAGACAGCCAGAATCCGGTTCAAGCGATTCTCGCGAGCAATGGCGGACAGTCGCGCTGCGGATTCTTCGGTGTTTGTGCTCTGGGTCTCGGCGATAATCTGGTTCTCCGGGACCCCATGAGCCAAAAGGTAGTCATGGCCGACGCCCCCTTCGGAATCTCCCGGACCGCCTCCTCCACCCAGTGTAATGACCAGCGGAGCGAGGCGTTCGCGATAGAGGGCGAGAGCATGATCGAGCCGGGCACGCAGCACCGGCGAGGGACGGCCATCGTATTCCGCCGCGCCAAAGACGGCGATAGCGTCGGCCGGCCTGGCTTCATCGTGGGTGGCATAGAAGTGGATCCGCCCGTAAAGCCAAACAAACCAACCCAGAATGGCGATCAGACCCACAACCAACAACAGGCGAAGCACCCGCCGGCCGGTAAAGGGTTTGCGGTTGAGGTTGATGCCTTCGGCGAACTTCATGCGGCTTTCCTTGGGGCAAGCCGCGCAACACGAGATCCGGTCAGCAACGCTCGGTTCTTGATGGTCGGCCGCATGGGACTTTCTGCTCAGCGCTGGAGGGTCAGGGCTATTTCGTGAGTAGGAATTGCTCCTTCCCGAAGAATCTCCCACGGACCATCGCTGGAGAGATCGACGATGGTGGTGGCAATTCTGCGGCCTGTGGGACCGCCGTCCACAATAAGCGGAATGCGATTGCCAATTTGATCGCGAACACAAGCGGCATGGCTGCACTCGGGTAAGCCCTGCAGGTTAGCCGAAGTGGCGGTGATCGGCAAGCCTAATTTTTCTACGATGGCGCGGGGAATGACGGCGTCGGGCACCCGCAGGGCCACGTTGCCCGTATTCGCAGTAGAACGCAGCGGCAGGCGCGAACCGGCGCGGACAATCACGGTAAGGGGGCCGGGCCAGAAACGCTCCGCCAAACGGTCGAACCGGACATCAATGTCGCGAGCCAACTCGTAGGCCTGGGCCGCATTCGCGATCAACAAAGACAACGGTTTGTGTTTGAGACGGGTCTTGATCTCGTAAATGCTTTCTACCGCGCGAAGATTGACCGGGTCGACTGCTAAACCATAAAAGGTGTCGGTGGGAATGCCCACCACCTTGCCGCTTCGCAGGCAGGAGACGATGTATTCGATCCGTTCCTGCTCCGGTTCATCCGGATGCACGCGCAGAATTTCGGCCAACAAGATAGCTCCACCCCAGGACAGATTTGGTGCAATTCATCGAGAGTACCAGACCGGCACCAGGTGGCCGATGGCGTCCGCGGGATGGGCGCCCCACCCGACCACTGGACTGCTTCTCCCATGCGCAGTCTACCCCGTAATTGGGGGCAACCGCTATGCCACATGACGGTGCCGGCCGCCGCGGGCACCTGCGGGTACAATCGCGATGAGTTCACGAAGTATGAAATCGCTTGCAGAACATGGTCCGCGGAGGGTGGAAAGCCGGCAGAATGCCCGGATTAAAGAATTGCGCGCAGGTTTGTCCCGTGGCGCCAAAACGACGCACAACCATATCGCTGTGGAAGGCCTGCACCTGGTACAGGAAGCGGTTACGAGCGGCCTGAATTTGGACACTGTATTTCTTCAAGAGGGCACCGAGGGGCTGTTGGAACAGTTTCCGGTGGGAAGTGCGGAGGTATTGATCGTAACCAGGGAGGTTTTTGCCAGTGCGACCATGACGGAGCACCCGCAGGGTGTGGCCGCCCTGGTGGAAGCCCCTCATTTCACGCTGCAGGCGATGTATCAAAATTCGCCGGGAAGGATCCCCCTGGTGGTGATCGCGGCCGGCCTGCAGGACCCGGGAAACCTGGGCACCCTGATCCGTTCGGCGGAAGCGTTCGGCGCCACCGGAATGATCCTGCTTCCCGGCACGGTAAGCCTGTGGAACGCCAAGACGTTGCGCGCATCCTCCGGGTCCGCCTTCCGCCTTCCGGTGGTGGCCCAGAGCGCGGACGACGCCTTTGCCACCCTGCGCGCCCGAGGGATAAGGATATTCGCGGCTGTGGCCCGGGACGGAGACAGCGAGGCCGATCTGCGCGGGCCCAGTGCGCTGCTGGTAGGCAACGAGGGCTCCGGCCTGCCCGATGCCTGGATCGAAAAGGCCGACGCACGGGTGACGATTCCCCTCCCTGGCGCGGTGGAAAGCCTGAATGCGGCGATCGCGGGCAGCGTGCTCCTGTACGACGCGATGCGCCAGCGCGTGGCGGCGCGGAAGATGAACCGGGTGCACGCATGAGCCTGTTTAGCCAGATCCCCGACGAAGGCACGCTGAAGAGCGGCGGCGCACGGAAAGCTCCGCTCGCCGAACGCATGCGTCCGCGAACCCTGGAGGAGTACGTTGGCCAGGAGCATCTACTCGGTCCCGGCAAACCGTTGCGGGTGGAGATCGAGCGCGACGACGCGGGGTCCATGATTCTCTGGGGACCGCCCGGAGTGGGCAAGACTACGCTGGCCAAGATTATCGCCGTGGCCACACAAGCCAGCTTTATTGAATTCTCCGCGGTGATGGGGGGCATCAAGGAGATCAAGCAGGTGATGGTCGACGCGGAAAAAGCTGCCAGCTTCGGGTCGCGCACCATTCTCTTTATCGATGAGATCCACCGCTTCAACAAGGCCCAGCAGGATGCGTTTCTGCCCTATGTCGAACGGGGTACCATCCGTCTGATCGGGGCAACCACGGAAAACCCCTCCTTCGAAGTGATCGCAGCCCTGCTTTCCCGCTGCCGGGTATACCGGCTGACTCCGCTCAGCGATGAGCAACTGATACAGTTGCTAAAGCGGGCGCTGACCGACAGGGAGCACGGTTTGGGTAAGCTCAATGTCACCGCCAGTGAAGATGCAGTGGAAATGATTTCCAGTTATGCCAGCGGGGATGCACGGTATGCGTATAACGCGTTGGAGACGGCCGCCAAACTCGCGTCCGGCGGCGTCATCACCCGGGAGATCGTGCAAAACGCCCTGCAGCAACGGGTACTGCTCTACGATAAACAAGGCGAAGAGCACTTTAACCTGATCTCTGCGCTGCACAAAAGCATACGCAACAGCGATGCGGACGCTTCGCTCTACTGGTTGGGACGCATGCTGCGCGCCGGCGAAGACCCCATGTATGTTGCCCGGCGATTGGTACGCATGGCAGTGGAGGACATTGGCCTGGCGGCGCCGGAGGCACTGCGGATGGCGTTGGCGGCTCGCGACGCAATTGATTTTCTGGGCTCGCCGGAAGGCGATCTGGCCCTGGCCCAAGCCGCGGTCTACCTGGCGTTGGCGCCCAAATCCAACGCGCTCTACACCGCCTACGGGGACGTAACGGCGGAGATCGAAGCTCATCGCGCGGAGCCGGTGCCATTGCACCTGAGAAACGCGCCTACACCGCTGATGGAGCAGTTTGGATACGGTGAAGGCTACCAGTATGCGCATGATCTCGAGGGGCGGGTAGCCGATATGGACTGTATGCCGGAGAGTTTACGCGGGCGCGAGTTTTATCATCCGACGGCGGAAGGGCGGGAAAAACTGATGGCCCAGCGGATGGACGAGGTGCGCCGCATCCGGGCCGCGAAGCAGGCGGCTGGCAAGCGAGAACCGTAAGGGAGGAGCATGGATCAACAGGCGGACCCGCAGTGGCTAAATTGGACCAAGCGGTTGCAAGCAATTGCACAGACCGGGCTGACCTTCACCCGGGATCATTACGATCACCAACGCTATGAAGAACTGCAGGCGCTAGCCGCCGAAATGATGGCCACTGGGAGCGGCATGCCCGACTCAGAAAAAATTCTCAATCTTTTCCGGAATGAAAGCGGGTATGCGACCCCGAAGGTAGAGGTACGCGGCGCCGTGGTGCGCGAGAATCAAATTCTGCTGGTGCGGGAGCGCGAGGACGGGGGATGGACCTTGCCCGGCGGTTGGGCAGATGTGGGCGAGTCGCCCAGTGCCATGGTAGTGCGGGAGGTGAAAGAAGAGTCGGGCTACGATGTAGCGCCGCGCAAGCTGGCGGCACTATTCGATCGCAACAAGCATCCCCATCCGCCGGAGTCGACCCACGCGTACAAGATCTTCTTTCTGTGCGACCTGCTCGGGGGCGAAGCCACGCCCAGTTTTGAGACCCCGGAGGTAAGATTTTTTCCGCGCCACGAGTTACCCCACCTTTCGGCCGTGCGCATCACCGAATACCAGATCGAGCATATGTTCGACCACGCAGCGCATCCGGAGTGGCCAACAACGTTCGACTGATGACCTCTCAGCATCGCGTCTTGAGCAGCGATGACTCTGTTATGCCTAGAGTTTTGTAATGGTCTCGATCGAGCGTAGTTCCCGCATGCATCGCCATGTTGCGCACAAAAGCGAAAGGGCGAGCTCTCTTGCGAGTTCCCGCCCTCTCTATTCCGATTTTCGGAGATCCGGTTCGGCGCCCGGATCACAACGTTTGTCATCCCGGAATCGTCCGGCAACCACGAGCTACTGCCCGCGTTTTCCTCACTCTTCCACGACTACTTTCGCCGCAAAAAACTTTCCACTGCCACCTGCTTCCAGTTGCCTGGACCGAGTCTCGTTGCCGATTCTCTGAGATGGCCGTTAGTCCGCTTTCCCCTCTGGAAGATTGCTCTTCCGTTGAAAGCAATACTACTCTCCACCCACGAGAATGCTAGTGGCTCTAACAAATTTCTGCTGTGGAAATGACGGAAAAAAAGTGGAAATTCGGCGCGTAAACGACGCCGCGTTCGATACTGCCTGAAGTAGTGCCGGAAATTGAAGTTCATCGCGCAGAACCCGTGGCGCTGCACTCGAGAAATGCCGCCATGCCGCGCATGAAACAGTTCCGATACGACGAATGCTGCCATTATTCACAGGGCTTCGAAGCAAGTGAGGGAATAAGTTAAGCAGAATTTTAGAATAGCCCGGGCACCGATTACGCTGGGACTGCCGAGGAGTCTACCGGCGATAAATTGGCGCACGCGGATGCTCCAGATACCCTGTGTGCAATTCCCTACTGCCGAGGCGGCCATCCGTCAGGCGTCGATGCCGGGACAGGTCATCTTCGAGCGTGTCTAAGGGATTTCATTGGTGGAATGTCATTGGTGGAACGTCATTGATGATTCTTTTAGCCACTGGTGAATTTCCAGGAAGCGTAGGGCATGCCTGTAGGGAGCGCGATATGTGTTTCACTTCTTAGGTCGAGTGGCCGCAACCATTGTCAGTCCTGTGTCGTAGTCCAGTTCACGCGGCAGATAGCCGTCATCCTCACGCTGGCGGGTGTAACCCGCGTTCTCCCACGTCACGGGATAATCCGGCCGCCAGGCACGCCGCCCCCAGTAATAACCGCGGAAAGCGTCACGCGAGGTATTCATCCATTCCAGGAGCCGGTCATGCAGCGCGTCGCGCAGGGCTGCGTGCTCTCTCGAGTGGATGAGGTTGTTCATTTCCGAAGCATCCACCTGCAGATCGTACAACTCGTCCGTGGTCATGAGATTGATGACCAGCTTGTAGCGTCCATCGCAAATGCAGCGTATCGGTTGGAACGCACCAAAGCCGTCGTGGTCCACTTCGTAGCGGCTCCACTCGATAAAGACGTCTTTCTGCATGGTCGTATCTGGATCCTGAAAGAGCGAGAGGGCGCTGCCGCCTTCCAGTGTCCTGGGCACGTCAAACCCGAAAAATTCCATCATGGTTGCACAAAGGTTAATGTGCGACAACGGACTCTTCGAGCGCGCATTCGCCGGCGCGTGTGCGGGCCAACGCACCAGGAACGGAATCCGCGTGATCTCGTCATACATTGCCGGCCCCTTGTCTGTGAGCCGGTGCGACTCAAGAAAAACGCCATGGTCGCTGGTGTACATCAATAAGGCCTTCGGGGTATGCGCGTCCACGCTATCCAGTACCCGGCCAATCTCATGATCAATGAACGCATGTGCGCCGAAGAAGTGCGGAGTCCGGATGGGCGGTTGCGGATGCTGAAGGCGCGGCCCCGCCCACACGCGCTGTTCCTCGGGTTTGTTTTCGAGCGGGTCATTCACATTCACATTCGCCGGAAAAGTGAAATCCTTGTACATCTGCGTATACTCAATCGGGCACAGCGCAGGCCCATGTGGCTCGTCGTACGAGATCACCAGCAGAAAATCCTCGCCTTTATGCTTCTCCAGGAACTCGAGAGCTCGCTGGGTACAGCGGTACCCATAACATTTGTCAGCCGTCCACGTGGGATCGTTACCGGTATCCGGATTGCGGGAACGCAAGCGGTCTGCGGGTGTGAGCTCGTCCAGGTATGTCCGCATGTCGTACCAATAATGCGGATCCCAGCCCGCAGCGGGGGTCCCGGTGTCAAAGTAATCCGTACCGCTCAGATGCCACTTACCAATAAACGCGCAGTGGATTCCCTGATCTGTCAGCCGCTGACCAATCGTGTGCACCGTGTTTCCGAGCGGCATGCTATTGCCCAGAACGCCGTTGGTATGCGGATACAGACCCGTCCAGATAGTCGACCGAGCCGGGGCGCAGACAGGCTGGCAATTGTACGCCCGCTCAAAACTGATTCCGGCGGCAGCGATGCGATCGAAGTTCGGCGTCTTCAAACCTGTTTGCCGGTTGCAGTTCAACATGTCGTACCGAACAGACTCGCCCAGGATGATGATCGCCTGTCTGGGGGATTCTCGCGGCCGATGCGAAAGTACCGGAGGAGCAGGCTGTGAGGCGCAGTCCACACCGGCAGCGCCGAACAGTCTCAGAAAGTCTCTGCGGTTGATCACGAATAAGCCCTCATCCACCCAAGATTCTAATGGCGAAAACCCGGCAGGTGAAACCACCCGGTTCGTCGCCGGGTCCCCGCTACGGAAATGTCCCGAAGAGGGATTCTCATTATGAAGAAGTTACCCTGCTCGGCAATTGCTAGTGCAGCGGAAGCAGCGCCGGCATCGGGAACTCATGGGGAGGCGTGGCTTTCATGAGTTCGGTGATGAAGTAGTCCCATCGCCGCCGCATCATGTAAGCACCAGCAGTGGGCCCGTAGCCGTGGTGTGCCTGAGGAAAGATCACCAGGGCGAAATCCTTATTAGCTTTTTCCAGTGCATCGATCAGGAGCATGGTAGTTGATACCGGCACATTGTCCTCCAGCATGCCGTGGGCGAGCATCAGCTTCCCCTTCAGATTCCCGGCGTAGCGCGCATTCGCCTGCGTATCGTAATTAGTCGTTCCGTCCGGTTTTGTCTGCAGCAGTCCAACCCACTTCTCGTCCCAATCGTCCTCATAATTCCGGTTCTCGTGGTTGCCGCTCTCGGCAATGCCGACCTTAATGAAGTCCGGATAGTGGAGCATCGTCGCCACCGTAGCGTTGCCGCCACCCGAATGCCCCCACATCCCAACCCGATCCAAGTCGATCCACGGATAACGCTGCGCTAGTTCGCGTAGGCCACTGATCTGATCTGGAATGGCATTCATGCCGATGTCGTTGAGGTACTCGTCATGAAAGGCCTTGGACCGCTTGGGATTCCCCATGCCTTCGATCTGGACCACAGCGAACCCAAGCTCCGCCAGTGCATTGCTATCCACACGGGAGGCTTCAAATCCGTGGGTTCCAAAAGAGCCGCCCTGCGGCCCCGGATAAATGAAATCGATGATCGGGTATTTCTGCGAGAGTTTAAGACCGGCGGGACGAAAAAGAAGTCCGTAAACGTCCGTCTTCCCGTCGTGCCCTTTCACGTGAAAGGTTTCGGGCGCGATCCATCCCGCCGCTTTCAGGCGTGTGATATCGCCATGTGTCAACTCCTCGAGCGCCCGGCCGGAGCCATCGCGCAAAACCATCACCTGGGGTTTCTGCGGCGTGGAATAGATATCTACGATAAATTTCCCATCGCTGGATACAGCCGCCACGTGATCAGCGTCTTCCGCCGTAAGCAACTTGGGTTGCCTGCCGTCCAGGTTCGCACTATAGACGCGGCGGTAGTAGGGATCTTCCGATGGCTCGCGACCGGTGCCGGTCAGGATCATCTCACCGCTCTCCGGATCCACGGAGAGAACCTCGTCGACATTCCAGTCGCCTTGCGTAACCGCATGCTTCAACTTTCCCGTGCCGGCGTCGTACAGATACAGGTTTCCCCAGTTTTCGCGCTGGGAGAACCAGAGAATCTCATTTCGCCCGGAAAGATAGCGCCAATTCACATGCTCATAGCCGCTTTCGAAGAAGGTGGGCACTGTCTCTGTAAACACGTCGCGAACCTCGCCGCTGGCCGCATCGGCTATGCGCATGTTTTCCGTTTTGTGATCGCGTGAGGTAGAAACAAAGGCCAGCGTCTTGCCATCGGAGGCCCACTGCACGTCCTCCCATCCGTTGGGGCAGACCAGGTTATCGCACAAAGTGGAGCGGTGCTGGTCCGGCGGCATCTTGAGCCGCGTAACCTTTGCTGCGTCCACGTCGATGACTACGCGCTCAATCATGGTCACGTCTTTGTCGCCGACCAGGGGATATTTCCACGTTTCCAGCTGAGGATGTCCGATGCGGGAGCTGACCGTATACATCTCTCCGGTTTTGCGCTGATCCTGCTGAAAGGTAGCGAGCATTTTTGAGTCCGGCGACCAGACCACGATCGCGTGTTCGCTGTGGGCCCAACCTGCATTGTCCGTGGCATACCCGAAATCTTTTACCCCATCTGTGGTGAGTTGCTTTTCAACTCCGGTCGCGATCTCGCGCACCCACAGGTTCCAATCGCGAAGAAAAACGGCGCGCTTTCCGTCTGGAGAAAAATCCGCCAGCGAGGTGTCGCTTAAGCTCGATTTTGCCGTGCCGGCGGGGCCGGAAAATTCCGCCCGGCAACGATACTCCGCGCCAAGGGTACATCTGTATCGAGTTCCGCCGATCGTTATCCTGACGGTTCTGTCATTGTCGAGCAGATCAAACGCGTCGGGCCGGATGCGCTTCGGATCCGTCTCTTCCAGTCCAGCCGCATGCAGTGCCGCTGCCATGCGGAGCGGGTCGTATGCTGCGGATCTGGTTCGCCTCGCCGCGTCGGCGACCATGAGGGTGGGCAGTCCATTTTCATTGTCGAGATACCAGAAGCGATCGCCGCCGAAGAAGGTGGCCTTTTCGACGGCATGATCGACAAGTGAAATGGTGCTCGCATGCAACAGATTCGCGGCCCGGCTGTAATCATCGGATGTATAGATGCGGCCGGTTTGCGCCTGCGCGGAGAGGCTGATCCCCATCCCAACGAAAATGGCAGACACTTGGGTTGCATTTGAGAGCCATCGGGACGCTCGGTTCCAATCCATCAAAGGGTGTTGCTTTCGGGCCAAGAGTCACACCTCCAGCCGAAGTATTTCACGACTGGTGTCGGCCTGACGGTGGCGTTCTGTCCCGGAGAAGTCCTGGCGACCCGCACTCTTTCAACAGCCTCTCCCAATTCCAGATCCCGACCGCCACCTCTTTCAACGGGAATCCGAGCTGATGCGCGAGCATACATACCTGCCCACGATGGTGGGCTTCGTGAGAAACCATGTAGCACAGCATTTCGAGGCCAACCGGCCAAGGCGGGGCCCAGCCGTCTCTGCGAAATTGTTCCACTCGGCCCGCTATTTTCGCCGAGCGCTTCGGCGAGCATGTCTGTGCAGAGAGCGGCGCTCTCGGCTAGTCCCGCACGGGCCTGCTGCGGTGTGCAGTGCGCACGGTTGAGCTGTGGCGGTACCTTCAAGTGCGGAGCGGTAAGCCTGATCCATTTGGAGCGGACATTATGCACGTGGGTGAAGATCGCCGCGATGCTACGGACGTTGCCGGGCGGTTTGGCCCTCCAGGCGGCAGGGTCAAGATGTTCGATCAGCATCTGGTTCATGCGATCATTGGCGGCAAAAATCTGGCCTGCGGATTGGCCGAGTTGAGTGTGAACCTTGTCTTGACGCGTGGTCACGGCTCCCTACTCCTTGAGCTATCGTACCCCTAAGATTCAGCGGTCAGACGAGATGGCCTGACAGAAGCCCTATCCGTCTACCAGGACGATTTCCCGCCCGGCGTTTCGCTTTCAACCGTGCAGATGAAACCTTAAGATAAGAGCATGGACAAGAAGAAGCTTGGTAACTCGGACATGGAACTGACACCGATCGGGCTCGGTTCATGGGCAATCGGTGGTGGCGACTGGCAATTTTCCTGGGGGCCTCAGGACGACAACGATTCGATCGCCGCGATTCATAAGGCGCTTGCACTCGGTATGAATTGGATTGACACAGCGGCCGTGTATGGCTTGGGCCATTCAGAGGAGATCGTCGCGCGCGCCCTCAAGACAGCTTCCCACAAGCCGTATATCTTCACCAAATGCGGCCTGGTGTGGGATCAGAAGCGCGAGGCCAGCAATAGCCTGAAGCAGATTCGCCGCGAAGTGGAAGACAGTCTTCGCCGTCTCGCGATCGATGCCATCGATCTCTACCAGGTGCATTGGCCTAAGCCGGATGAGGAGATCGAAGAGGCCTGGGGCGTGATGGCCGATCTGCGAAAGGAGGGCAAAGTTCGTTGGATTGGCGTCTCCAACTTCAGCGTGGAACAGATGGAGCGCATCAGGAAGATCGCTCCGATCACCTCGAACCAACCACCCTACTCCATGTTGAACCGCGCGGTTGAGGCGACGATCCTGCCATTTTGCCAGAAGAACAATATTGGCGTAATCAACTATGCCCCCATGCATTCCGGCTATTGACCGGGGCCATGACCAAGGAGCGCGTGGCTCACTTCCCGAGCGATGATTTTCGCCGTAACGCGAAGAACTACCAGGAACCACTGTTATCGCGGAACCTGGCCGTGGCGGCCTTTCTCGGGGAAATCGGTAAGAGGCACTCTGTGAGTGCCGGCGTGGTGGCGATTGCGTGGACCTTACATCATCCCGCAATCACTGCGGCCATCGTCGGCGGACGCAATGCAAAGCAGGTAGAGGGCGTAATTCCCGCGGCCACCTTCCGCTTATCGGATGAGGAGTTCTCAGAGATCCAGGCCTATCTCGCCCAACACGTGAGCTGACTTCCCTGCCCGCAGCATCGCCGCGAGTCGAAGCAACCCGGCCGAACGCCAGACCGTTGTGCAAGGAACGACCGCGCTCTAGGGCATCACGTCGCTGACGAGGAAGTCATGTGCCCACATGTCACCAAATCCGTGCTGGCGCAGATGCGTCGCGAGCTGGGCCCGATGCTGCATACCGTGAAACAGGGCCTGGCTGAACATTTTCCGCTTGCTTGCCTTGATACCCGCGAAACCTACTTCCTTCACTTCATTCCAATCTTCCGGCCGTGCCGATTGGATAAACTCACGAAACTTCTTGAACGCGTCTTCGCTTGCATTGAACAACTCGTCGGCGGCACGAGCGTGCAGCTCCTGCCATCCAGGTCGTGGACCATCGGATACGGCATTCGCAAACAACAGTTCCACGGTAAAGATGTGAACCAGCAATCCTCGTACGTTGTTTGCATTCGCGATCGGAAAAGGAACCTCGAGTGCCTCCGGATGCGCGGCAAACCATTCCTTCCACTGTTTTGTTTCCTGCTCGTTATAAAGCAACAATTCGGTAAACGTAATCGCTGAATCCATTGGCCATCCCTCGGACTTGATCGGAATCGATGACAGTATACCGAGCGCGTCACTCACTCATCTGGACTTCCAATCCCCGGCCCACGTCCCTTTCCTGTGAAGCCTAGGGGCCTGTATGCGCTTTCCTCAATGAAAGGCGCACACGCGGTCCTCTCAGTGCAGCGCGCAGGAAATTCGGGGCATCTCGCTGGTTTTTCGCGAGATGTGGGATACAACAGACCTTCAACTTGAACCTCTGATGTTTAAACCTCCACCTTCGGATCCCACATCTCGCGGAAAACAACGAGATGTGGCACCCGGGCTTCGTGGCTAGTACACAGTTTCACTTGATCACGGGGGACAGCGCGATCGAGGTCAGTCCCAGCAGAAAGCAAAGAAACATCAGGGCAAGGTAGAGCCGGACACGGCTGCTGGCACCGCGAAATTCCTTCCACACGAACACACCCCACAAGGCGGAAATCATGGTGTTGCCCTCACCCATGGAAAAGGAAGTTGCCGGACCGATCATGGGCACGTAGGAGGCAACGAAGTTAGCGATGGTTCCCACACCCCAGATAAGCCCACCAGCGATGCCCCAGGCATGCACGTTCCAGGTACCTTTGCCGTAATCTTTCAGCTCCAGCGGAGGGCCACTGATAGGCCGGCGCAGCAACAGATAAATCATGGGTAAGGCAGAGGCCGCAGCCCCCAGGGCAAAGACGACGTTCACCGTATAAGGTTGCAGATGGCCCGGGCCAGCCAGCGATTTGGCCACCAGAGGATAGAAGAGCCCGGCGCCAATCCCTCCGACGAAACTCAGAAGAATGCCTTTTCCCGATGCCGCACCACCGCGCGAGATACCCCTGTAGGCCAAAGCATCCAGGACAATCGCGATGCACACCAGCCCGATTCCCGAGAAGATCAGGACCGGATTCCCTGCCGGAGACACAACATAGTTGAGCCCGGCCCCCAGCACCAGCGCGAGGCCGGCGCCGATGGGAAACGCCACCGCCATGCCAGCCACCGAGATGGCCGCGACGATCAAAATATTCCCCACACTGAAAACAGCTCCTCCGGCAAATGCCAGCAACAGACTCCGTGGGCTCGCGGCCCGCAGGTTCAGAAAGAAGCTCTCCGGCGATGAAGGATTAATCTGCCCCAGGGTCAGGCCGATGAAGAGAGAACACGCCAACAGGCCCAGGCTGTAGTCAAAGTAATAAAGCTCGAACGGCCAGTTGCGCGTGATTTTTTGGGTGTTGGCCCAGCTTCCCCAGCAAAGCATGCTGAGGGTCATCAGGAGGAGCGCGATGGAATAGGTTTGCGGCGTGAACATGCAGATCCCACGAAACGGTGATAGTTCGCCTTAGATTCGCGCTGTACGTTCTGTATGCAGGTACTGTACGTGCATCATGGTGGCTCCAGATAGAAGATTTTAACGGGCCCCCTTGATGGTCCCGGTGCTTCTTGTCCGGGGGTACCACCCGGTGTAAGCAGATGTCTACAACCGCCGCCGTCGTTACCGAGGTGGAGAAGACCCAGACCCGTGTAGATAGTTTCTACCGCCCTGGCCTCGATATTCTCCGGGCCCTGGCTTTCCTGCTGGTATTTGTTGCGCATGGCCTGGTGTGGAACCTCGATAAGCCCACTCAGCTCGGAGCCATTGGCCGGGCCGGGGAATTTGGCGTCTGCATTTTTTTCTTTCTTAGCTCCTATCTCATTACGGAACTACTGCTGCGCGAGAAGCGCGAAACCAAGACCATCCACATTCCAGCGTTTTACGTGCGCCGAATTCTTCGCATCTGGCCGCTCTACTTCGCCATGATCGGCGTGGGCACGTTCTACGGCTTGTTTTCTCCAGCCCATACGGTCTCCCTTGCCTGGGGCGCGGCGCTGATGCTGCTCTTCACCAACTGGTACACCATTGGCCACGGCTACCCGCCGGGATTTCTCTTTCCGCTGTGGAGTATCTCGCTGGAAGAGCAGTTTTACCTGCTGTGGCCGTGCATCGTGAAGTATCTGAGCCCGGGGTCGCTACTGGGCATAAGTACCATGCTGATGACGGCCGCGTACTTGACGCTGGCCCGGCTCCTGCATCAGGGTCAAACCCTGGATCCGGGGATCTGGGTGAATAGCCTGGTGCAGTTCCAGTTCTTTGCCCTGGGAACGATTACGGCGATAGTGCTTCGCGGGCGCGTCCCCAACCTATCCAAGCCCGTGCGCTGGGGGTTATTCATCGCCGGACTGTTGTGCCTGCGGGCGGCGCAAGCCGCTGTCTATAGTGACGATCGAGTGCTGCCTCACACCTTCCAACACATCGCGCCGCGTTATTTCATCGCGCTGCCAGGTTGTCTCTTTCTCTTCTTCAGCTGCCTGCCATTACCCGACGGCAAATTGCAAAAGCCGTTTATCTACCTGGGCAAGATCTCTTACGGGCTGTACGTCTTTCACGTGCTATGGCTCGGTCTGGCGAAGGATCTTATCAAACATCTGGCGGGCGGCCACCCCGGTCCCGTTGCGTCGCAGCTGGGCGCGATGGCCATCGCCCTTCCTGCCACGATCGTGACCGGTATGCTCTCCTACCGCTACCTGGAGAGCCCCTTCCTGCGCTTCAAGAAGCGCTTTACAGTCGTCCGCTCGCGGCCCATTTAGAAGGTGCTTATTTGATGTAGTACCCGTCCACCCGCCAATAGCCTTTGGCGAAGGCCAGCGTCAGAGTCTCCACAGTATCTTGTCGAATGGCAAAGTTTGAGTGGTAGTGCAGGACCACATATTCGCCCTCGGGAGCCCCCGGCACCGTGGTGGCATAGCTGGCATCAATGAGCTCCCGGGACTGCAGCGCGCCGGTCCCAGTGCGTGCTTTCCCAACTTGAGCGGAAAATTTGTCGCGGTCGAGCTGGGCGCGAATCAGCATGCCGGTGTAAGCATAGCTGTCAGCGAAGCGCCCCTGGTCGAGATAACCGAGAAATCCAAGAGCTTGGCGCTCGGCGGCTTGCTCCTCGGCAAAATGCGGGTCGTCGGTTGGCTGCGCCCCGGGCTGCGGGGGTTCCTGCATGGCGAAGAGAGGCATCTGAGCAAGGCCGGCGGCCACTATGCCGATCCCCACCCAGCGAAATATCGGAAGAGACATTAGCTTTTCACCTGTTACTGCCAAAACTTCACCGAGCAACCGTAAGGACGGGTCACAGGAGTCTGCACTGCCTTCCCGGTCATGGCCTCGGTCAGCGCGGCGGAGACATAGTTCTTCGATGCTGGAACGTCAGAAAGCTCGGTGGTCGGATGATCGTCAATGGCGCCGGCATAAATCAGTTTGCCGCTGGGATCGATGACGAACATATCCGGTGTGGTCTTGGCCTGGTAAAGATGTCCGATATCGCCTTTAGGATCGAGGATGGCTGCAGTCGGCTGAGCGCCCATTTTCTTCAGATAGGCATTCTCCTGGCTGGCATCCACGTAACCCTGCTGGCCGGGGGCAGAGGAGATGACGGTGAACCAGACCACCCCTTTCGCGGTCCACTGCTTCTGTAGGGACTGCATGTTTCCGCTCTGGTAGTGCTTCACGGTGTAGGGGCAGTCGTGGTTGTGCCATTCCAGCACCACGAACTTGCCTTTGTATTGGTCAAGGCTTTGTGTCTTACCGGTAGAGTCGGTTCCATGAAAGTCGGGCGCCGGGGTGCCGATCTGGGCAGCGCGCGCCGGCGTGGTGGAGACAATGGTCAGAGCGGCGGCCACAATCGCGGCCAGGTGAGCATGGACGGTAGATTTGCGGTGCATCGGCTGATCCCTCTCAGGGTTGCTTACGGTTGGTGTTGTTCCAGCAAAGCCTGGGTACCAGGCCTGGGATGACTCGGGAGCTGGTCGAGCGCTCCTAATACGACGCCCGGGGTGAGCACTTCGGGCAGCACCAGGGCGGGCCGCCCGGGAAGATAAAAGACGTAGGTGGGCACGCCGCTGCGGCCCAGTTCCGTGAGCGCCGAGGCGATGCTCTCGTCATGCCTGGTCCAGTCAGCCCGAACCAACACAATCCCGGAGTCGCGCAGGCGACGCCGGACATCGCCGCGATTGAGCACAACCCGCTCGTTGACCTGGCAACTCAAGCACCAGCGGGCGGTGAAATCGACAAATACGGGACGGCCCTGGGCACGGTACTGCTCGATGGCTGCGTGGCTATAAGGTTCCCACCCAACCCGGCTAGCCCCATTGCCGGCGCGGGCAGTCGTGGTATCGGCTTGAGGAAACCTCCACAAAGCATAAAGCGGCGTGGCCACTGCCAGGATAATGACGCCAACCGCGAAGACCGAACCCAACCGTCGAGCCGGCCAGCGGCCGAGAATCCATCCGGCGATCGCCAGCAATAAAAAGGCGGCCAGCAACGCAGCCAGCGCGTCGACTCCAGCTGCGGAACCGAAGAGCCACACCAGCCAGATGACCGTCCCGAAGATGGGCGCCGCCGTGGCCTGCTTGAGCACTTCCATCCAAGCACCGGGGCGAGGCAAATGACGCATCCAGGTGGGATAGAACGTCAGCAGCACGTAAGGCGCGGCCAGGCCAAGCGCCAGCGCGGTAAACACGGCAAAGGCAGAAGCCGCGCTCTGGGCCAGCGCGAAACCGATGGCTGCTCCCATGAACGGGGCGGTGCAGGGGGTGGCCACTACCATGGCCAGCACGCCGGTAAAAAAGCTGCCGGCGTAGCCATGGCGGGCAGCGAGGCTCGATCCGGTATTGGTGACAGTGAGCCCAATTTCAAACATGCCGGCTAGCGACAGACCGAGGAAAAACAGCAGCAGCGCCATGACGGCGATAAAACCAGGCGACTGGAACTGGAAGCCCCAACCCAATTGACGCCCCCCAGCTTTGAGTCCCAACAACAGCGCAACCACCGCCCAGAAGGAAACCAGGATGCCCAGGGCATACACCAAACCATGAGCACGCACCCGGCTGTGGTGGTGACGCGAAGACTCCACCAGGGAAAGGCCCTTAATAAACAGGACCGGAAAGACGCACGGCATGAGGTTGAGGATGATGCCGCCCAGGAAGGCCAGACCACAGAAGCGCAGAAGTTTAACCAGCCCCGCGCCAAGGTCTCCGCCGGCGGCGGACGGCAAGGAACCGGGGGGAGCGTGAATCTCGTACGCGGTGCCGTCGCCCAGCAAGACCACTCCGTTGAGTTGCGCCAGCTGCGTCCGGAAGTTTTCATCCCTCTTGAGCGAGATCTCCACGCCGCCGTTCACGGCCCTGACGGGTTGAGGCGCGGCATTCACAATCTGGCTTTGGTCGAGCGGGAAGAACTCGGCGTTGGTAACCGGGTGGCCGGTAACGGCAAGCGCAAAGCCACCGGGAGTCGTTCCGAAAACCGCCTTGGACGAGGACGGGAGCGGCTGCGGTAGAAGACTACGAAAGCGGTCGAAGAGCGCCTGCCGGCCAGGATCGCCGGCGCCTTTTTGAGCCGTAACCTGCAGCGGAAGCGCCAGGTCGGTCTTGCCCGGAATGCAAACCTCCCGGCATACCAGCCAATCGACATGGGCACTGAGCGGGGCGGTCGACGGCACCTTCAAAGTGGAGTCGGCATTCAGGGTTATGGGAAAAAGCACCTCATCCTCGTAACCGAAATCCATCAAGGGGCCGAGCGGCAGGCGGCGGGGTGCGGGAAACTGCATGGCCCCGGCGGTGATACCAGCCGGGAGATTCCACTTGATCCGCGGTGGCTCCCCCGAGTCACCGGCATTCACCCAATAGACATGCCAGCCCTTGTCCAAGGTAAAGTGCAGGCCCACGGCCTCACTCCCCCCGGGCTGGATCGACCCATCGAGAGGAAGCAGCTCGACTGTCAAGTGCTGGGCGCGGACCGGTCCCTCGACCGGGGTGGCCGCGGCTGCGGCCATGGTGAGTCCCGCACACAAGATCAAGGCGACGTGACGAAGGCTAGGCATACTTAAAGGGCAGGCAAACGATCCCCTGTAATTATTGTAGACGCTCAGCCGCACCTCAACGTTACAGAGCCGTCGGAGGCTTCTGGGCACGCACGCCCCAACGCGTGGCAAGTGGAGATGGGGTCCCTCAGCCAAGGGCGAGCGGGAACAAATGAGGGCTAAAGAGGCCGCTAAGAGCTCAATTGACGGAACTCAGCTCCACAGCCATCTGTCTCTGGTTCCCTCACTGAGGACGGGTGCCCCATATCCCGCTCGTTTTTCGCGAGATGTGGGATACCACCGACGTTGACCGTAAAGTGCATCGGATGAATCGAGAGACAGGGGGAAAAGCCGTGGTATCCCACATCTCGCGAAAAACGAGCGAGATATGGGGCACCCGTCCTTAGTGAGGGAACCAGAGACAGATGCACTGCTCTTTTTTGATTCTGTTAAGGCAAAGACTCTACCGGAACTCCCGCCTACCCCTCGAGAGGGTGGGAGAGACCATAAGTCCTGGTTCTCCACGCAGACTCGTTAGTCATTGAGGCAAGACCTACCTCGGGGACCAGACCCACCAAGGCCCGGAGGGCCGACCGCTAAAGGTCAGCCCCAGCCCGGAAAGGGCTGGGTAGGAATTCCCTGCAAGCGGGAGCGCCAGAGGTGCGGCACTCACGCGATCCACTCATTAAGCCGGCTCAGGCATGAGCCAGGCGGGCATGTTCCTTATAGATACACCGGTCCATCACCACCAGGACGCCGTCTGCCTCCGCCCAATGGACTGCCTCTTCGTGGCAAACACCCTCTTGTAACCATAGATACGGGATCTTAAGACGCATCACGTCTTTGACAATCTCCGGCACATATTGAGAAGCGCGGAAAACATCCACCAGGTCAATGTGTCCCTCGGCGGCATAAGCCGCATCGAGGGTGGGATAAGCCGTTTCCCCTAAGGCCCGGGAGGCCCCAGGATGAATCGGAATAATCCGGTAGCCTGCCTGCTGCATATACCGGGAAACGTGAAGCGCCGGACGGTCAGGGTTATCGGAAAGCCCGACTACGGCGATGGTCTTGGTTTTGTCCAAAATGGTGCGAATGGTTTCAGGCTCGTTCAATGCATTCCTCAACATGAAGGGTTGGATGCTTAGTCCACGTCGGCCGGCTCCTCGATCGCCGCCGGCACGCCCCCCTGCCGGCGCATGATCAGGTAGCCGCGGATGAACGGGTCCAGGTTGCCATCGAGCACCGCGTCCACGTCGCCTACCTCGACCCGGGTACGCAGGTCTTTGGCGATGCGATAGGGCTGCAGCACATAGGAGCGGATCTGCGAACCGAAGTTGATATCCAGCTTCGAGTCTTCGAGCTTCTTCGAAATTTGCTTTTTCTTTTCCAGCTCGTACTCGTAGAGTTTCGAGCGCAGCATCTTCATCGCCTTTTCGCGATTCTTATGTTGGGATCGCTCATTCTGGCATTGCACCACGATGTTGGTGGGCAAATGAGTGATGCGCACCGCGGAGTCGGTGGTGTTGACGTGTTGGCCGCCCTTGCCGCCAGAACGATAGGTATCGATGCGCAGCTCCTCGGGCTTGATATCGATATGGATGGAGTCGTCGATCTCAGGCGAGACAAAGACGCTGGCGAACGACGTGTGCCGGCGCTTGGCCTGGTCAAACGGTGAGATGCGCACCAGCCGGTGGACTCCCGTTTCCCCCGCAAGCTGGCCGAAGGCGAACTCACCGGTCACGGTAAAGGTAGCCGACTTGATGCCCGCTTCTTCGCCATCCTGATAATCATTGATCTCTGTCTTGAAGCCATGACGCTCAGCCCAACGAAGGTACATGCGCATCAACATCTCTGCCCAATCCTGAGATTCGGTGCCTCCGGCCCCCGGGTGGACAGTCACGATTGCATTGAGCGGGTCAGTCTCCGCCGAGAGCATGGTGCGGGTTTCGAGTTGCTCCACGAACTCGCTCAGGGACTTGATCTCGCGCTCCAGCTCGGGCTCGATCGACTCCCCTTCGCGGGCAAGCTCGAAATAAGCATCGATATCGCCGGTGCGGCGTACCAACTCGTTCTCCATGGCCTGTTGGCCTTCGAGACGTTTGCGCTCGCGCATAAGGACCTGCGACTCGGCGGGGTTGGACCAGATGGCGGGATCGGAGAGCTTCGACTCTAAGGCAGCCAGTTCCCTGTTGATTCGTGCGTGGTCAAAGATACTCCCGAAGGTCACGCACTTTATCGCGCACCGGAGTGTAGGAGAATTCAAGTTCGTTCAACATGATGATTTTTCAGCGGCGCCGCAGGCTAGCCCACACCGTGACGGCGACGATCCCCAGTGTGATTATCCCACACTGATATTCGAAGAGGTGACACTGCCACCCGCACCGTTGTTCCCCGGCGTGCCGTGGGGCCTGCCGTGGGAGAGCCATGGGCGCGGCACCCATCTTGTCCCCAACCAATCTGCAGGGTGGAGGAACCCGGGGGATGTCAGCGGTTTTGTCTAGTTCCGCAGGGACCTGCCCGTTATGCCAGCCACGCATAAATAGCAATGGTCGCGACAGCCAGCACGCTCCAGTGCAGCCGCCAATCAGATAGGCCTTCGAATGGGGCGCTGCGCGCATGCCAGTCCACGGTAAGGCCCTTCACCTTCACGAGTTCCGGCGCCTTGGTTAAGTAGGACACCATAAAGAGAACCGCGATGGTTACCATAGTTCCCCAAAGCCCGCGATAGGTGTAGTTCAGCGTCAGCGTCCAGTGCAGCCAGGGAAACAGGTGCGCACCCCTGGCACCGATGAGTTGATCGGTCACAAAAAGCGTGGCCAGCAAGGTACCCGCAACCGTCGACGCGACGGCGCCCTGGACCGTCATGCGCTTGCTGACAATGCCGAAGAAGATTGCCGGGGTGATGGGCATTACGAGGTAGATCGACACCGCCTGAAGGTACTTATAGAGCCCTTCCGGTGTGGTGTAGATGAAATAGGCAGCAGCCACCGCGAGGGGTGTACTCACCAGGATGGCGGTTCGCCCCATCATGACTTGCATTCGGTCGGTAGCGTTCTTGCTGAAGTGAAGGAGAAAATCTCGAACGATCAGGGTGGAGATGGAATTCATCACCGAGAGCGACGACCCGATGAGGGAGCAAATAAGCGCTGCCAGTACCAGGCCCCGCACACCGGTGGGAACCAGGTCGTTCAGCAAGGTAATGAATGTTGTCTTAGGGTCGCGTCCGGGATAGAGAGCGCCGGCAATCACCCCCGGCAACGCGAAGATAAAGATCGGACTGAGCTTCAGCAGGGTCGCGAACATCGCGCCGTGGCGGGCTTCGCGCAGGTCGGTGGCGCCCAGCACGCGTTGGACGTTGACCTGATCCATTCCCCAATAGAAAATGCCTCCGTAGAGAGCCGTCATCAAGACACCCCAGAAGGGATAGTTGGGATCGGCGTAACCCTTCGCCAGGTGCATCGCCTGCGGCATTTTCGTAACCAGGGCGTGCCAACCGCCTACCTTGCCGAGACCGATAAAGAGCACCAGGCTGCAACCGGCAATCATGATGGCTGTTTGAATCGAGTCAGTGTAGGCCACCGCGGTGAACCCGCCCACGATGGTGATGATGGCAACGGCCGATCCCATCAACAACACCATTGACATGACATTCCATCCCAGCAGACCATGAAGAACCAGGGCTCCGGCATACAGGTGGAACGCCAGCTTGGTCATGATGCAGATCACGAGCATAAGGCCGGAAAAGAAGACGCGCGCAGTCCGGTTGTAGCGAAGTTCCAGAAATTCCGGAATGGTATAAACCCTGGCGCGAATGTAATAAGGAAACAACACCGCGCAAGCCGCCCCGAGGCAGATAAATGTAGTGAGCTCGACCGTGCCCGCGGAGAGGCCATATCGATACGCGTCTCCGGAGAGACCGACCAGGTGCTCTGCGCCGATATTGGTGGCAAAGAGGGACGCACCGACCAACGGCCAGCCGAGCCGCCGGCCGGCTAAGAAGAACTGCGAGCTCGATTCGCCGGCGCCTTTTCGGATGGCGATCGTAAGACCGGTTGCAATGCTCGCAGTGACTGCAAGACAGCAGATGATGATGTCAAGTGGGGTGAGCGACAGAGACAAAGCGGCCTGATCTTCTTTCTAAAATGATCTGTGTTCCCAAAAGCCGTCGTCTCTCGTGATCCGGGCCGGGAAGAACGATATCGGCCGTAGCTAATCCTGTCAAGACCGGTGTTCCAGTGGGAACTAGACGGCATTTCTCACAGACCCCTGGCTGCCAGTAGTGAGATCTCAATGAGTAACAAGTGACGGGTGCCCCATATCTGCCCGGTTTTGGCAGATGTGGGATTCCACGGCTCTCCACCGATCACTTTCTACCAGCAACAGATCTTCTCCATGGCCATCTACGCCCTGCACAGTTAGGGGTTGAGGTTTGTGGAATCCCCACATCTGCCAAAACCGGGGCCGATATGGGGCACCCGAACTCTGTCGCAGACCGGCCTCCTGAGAAATCGAGGCTAAACCTAGGCTAGACCGCCGCTGACACATCCAAAGAAGGAGAAGTCGAATCGATGGATGCTGCACCTCGCACAGGTAGCAACCTCGCTAGTATGGTGACGAGTGAGAGCGAAAAATCTGCCCGCGAAAGCCAGGATGAACAACTGTTTCGCATCTTTGAGAGGAAGGTAACAATCATGACCGATCGCCCGGGGTGCCGTCTTCATAGACTTGGTACCATGCTCATCGTTGCCGGCGTGGCCAGCGTGATGCTGGGACAACCTGGTCCCCGGGCAGGGCGTGACTTTGTATTGGATCACGCGGTCACCATCCTGGTGAGCCCGGACGAGCCTGGACCCGTCCGATTAGCCGCTGAAGATTTGGCCGGTGACTTTGAGAAGGTGCTGGGTACCAGGCCGAATATTGTCACTCGTTTGGAGGACGCAGGACAGGAGACGATCCTGGCAGGAGAGGTCGACAAACTTCCGCCTGCGATGCGGCCCAAAGGATTGAGTGCGCCGGAATCGTTTTCGATCTCGGCGGTCCGGGCCTCAGGCAAAAATCGCCGCGGACACGTCGTGGTTTTGTGCGGAACCGACATGCGCGGCACCCTCTACGCGATCTACCAGTTCTCCCAGGAGCATTTGGGTATCGACCCGATGTATTACTGGACGGATCATGCGCCGGAACATCGAAGTCAAATCAACCTGCCTTCCTCTCTAGCGGAGACGTTTCCCGCGCCCGTTTTCAAGTATCGCGGATTCTTCATCAATGACGAGGACCTGTTGACGGGATGGGCGCCGGGGACAAAAGACAACACAGGCATTTCGTTAGAGGCGTGGAACAAAGTGTATGAGACCATCCTGCGCCTCAAGGGAAATATGGTGGTTCCGGGAACATGGATATTCCCCGATAATGCCCAGGTTGCGTTGGCGGGAAAGCGGGGTCTGATCCTCACCCAGCATCATGCGATTCCACTCGGCCTGAATGTTGCCAGGTGGCCGAAGGACGTTCCTTATAACTACTCCGCGCATCCCGAGATTCTGGAGCGGGCGTGGAAAGACGCGGTCGCGGCCTATTCACCCACTCAGGAAATTCTTTGGGACGTTGGACTACGCGGTCTTTCCGACGTGAGCTATGCCTCGATGGACCCCAGTGTGCGAGATAACGATAAGGCGCTGGGCGCATTGATCAGCAAGGCCATTGCAGAACAGATCAGGATTGTGCGCGCGGTTCGCCCAGACGCGAAGTTTGTGACCGACCTGTGGCAAGAGGGGGCGCGGTTGATGCAGCAGGGCGACATGACCATCCCGCCGGATGTGATCACGGTGTGGGCGGATACCGGCTATGGCGATTTGCAGGATGGGGGTAAGGTGGCGGCCGGCGAGGGTGCGTACTACCACACCGCGATGATGAACAACCGCGCAAATCAGCTCACCGAAATGGTGCCCATCGAACGCATCGTGAGCGAGATGGGCCGCTACCAGAAGGCAGGCGCCACGGCGTATTTTCTAGTGAACACCAGCGACCTTCGCCCGGTGCCGATGACCACCAACGCGGTGATGGAGATCGCGTGGAAAGGGATCCCGCAAGGGGGCGCGGACGAATATTACCGCGAGTGGACAAGCGAACAGTTTGGCCAGCAGGCAAGCGCTGCGCTGACGCAAATGTACAAGGACTACTTCCACGCGGCCGCCCAGTTCGGCCAGCCTGCCAAAGAATATGGTGACCAGCTCTACCACACGGAGGGCCGCCAGTTGATGCTGACCTACATGATCGATTCGCCTCTCTACACCGTGCCTAGCCAGGCCCCGAAATGGGAGCCGCCCCGTTTCGTGCAATCCAGGACAGGCGAGCCCCAAGGCAAAGAGTGGATGCTCGAGACGGCCAGGCATGAACTACAGCAATGCGGAAATGCCAGACCGCGATGGGATGCGGTGTGGAAGGAGGCGAACGAAGCGAAATCGCTCATCCCGCCGGATCGCCTGCAATTTTATAGCGCGGCAGTGCTTACCATGATCACCATCAATCGGGAAAGCAACGACATGCTCTACCTGGTTTCAAAATCGATTGTCGACGCCCAGGATGGCCGCCAAACGGATGCAGAGCGAGAGGCCCAGGAGGCGGTCAACGACCTTAAGCAGGTTGAGGCATCGCAGAGCAGCGCCGAGTACGGCAAGTGGAACAACTGGTATCGCGGAGACTGGCTTACCAACGTCTCTCGTACCCGGGAAATTGCCCAGGCCTTTGCTCACTATCTGGACGACCCGCTGACGCCGTTGCCCCCGCCGTTGGTTTGGACCAATTGGGAAGCCTATTACCACATCATGCGTTACGAACAGGATAGGTCAGCCGACGTGAAGTAGTTTTTGTGGGAAAACTCAACGGCGAGAGCCGCCCAGAAGGACGCCTGAACTTAGCCCAGGACTGCGTCCATAAGCGTTAGCCTATTCGGGGTGTTTTTCTTCAAACCTCCCACAAAATCGTCATCCTGAGAGTCTGTGACTTTATTGGTTTTGCGAAAAAATCGACGCTGAAAACAAAAAGGTTAGGTGCTTCCAAGGGCGCGAAAAATCAAAAAAGTCACAGCCTCTGAGCGAAGCGCCTCACAGATTTATCGCGTGATCCAGCGCTTGGGCGCGGAGTCGAAGGACCTCGAGGGACGCTTATCCTACTGATGCCGTTGGCACCCTTTCAACCACCGAAGCCCGCACCTGGCCGACCCGCCACGGTTCAAAGATTTTGCACAGACTTGGGGATGGAAGATGATTACAGTGCATGAAAAGATGTACCCGTGACCATCAAGTGCGTACCGCAGGAAGAATTCAGTTCTCGGGCTTGGGTGGTCGAAAGCTCCGAACAGCATTGACAAGATAAGCACCTTCGGGGTCCTTCGACTCCGCGCCACCAAGCGCTGTACCACACGATAAATCTGTGAGGCGCTTCGCTCAGAGCTTGTGACTTTTTTGATTTGGCCTGTAGTTTGTGGCTGGAAAGCTCGGAAGAGCATCTGCTAACAAGCATCGCCGGGGTCCTTCGACTGCGCACCATAAGCCGTCCGCTATGCGATAGATCCGCGCGGCGCTTCGCTCAGAGGCTGTGACTTTTTTGATTTTTCGCGCCCTTGGAAGCACCTAACCTTTTTGTTTTCAGCGTCGATTTTTTCGCAAAACTAATAAAGTCACAGACTCTCAGGATGACGATTTTGTGGGAGGTTCGAAGAAAAACACCCACTCAAGCCAACAACACGCCGCTACTCCTCGATAGCTTCATAGCAAGTGCGCCCGGGCGTACACCGGGAGAGGTGTACGTAGTGTTCGTCCGGGCCGGCCGGTCCCATGGTGCGCAGGCACCAGTAACTGGAGGACGTTTCAACGCCGGGGAGCCACGATGCAGCGTTTTGCGGAGTGGAGCCGTAAGGATTTTTGGTGCGGAGGCACTGGCACGGCTGCGGGTGATGTTGGGTGGTGCTCATGCTGGCTTCCTTTCTGCGGCGCGCGAGCGCCCGCGGTGGTTAACTGGCAGCGCTGGGGTCACGGCCCATTTGTCCGGCCGCCAGCAAAACTGTGCGGTAAATGGCTACCGGAAACAGCTGCACTTTGTAGGCGTTCATCGAGAGCGGCATGGCGCCATGCATAGAAGCCTGTCCGGCAGCGCGGGCAACTTCAGGCGTGATGGTCTTGCCACTCAGAACCGCTTCCGCTTCCGGGGAGCGGCGAACGACCGGCGAGGCCGCCCCCATGGTTACGACGGCGCGGCGGCAGTGGTTGCCGTCCATTTCGAGCACAATGCCGGCATCCGCAATGGCCCAGTCGTTGCTCTCTTTTTCTCCATATTTCTGGTAGGCGGAACGGGTGCCTGCCGCTGGTTTGGGAACGTAGATAGCGGTGAGCAGCTCGTCCGGCCCCATCACGTTGTAGCGTTGCGGATTGGCGTCCGGGTGGACATAGAACTCGCGAATGGGGACCATCCGTTTGCCTTTGGCGGAGGACGTAAGCTCCAGGTTGGCGTCCAGAGCGAGTAGAGCGACCGCTCCCGAGGAGGGTGCGACCGACGGACAACCGCCGTACTCCATGATGGCGTGATATTGGTTCAGGCCGGAGAAGGCAAAACAAATCTCCTTACCCTTGCGCAAACATTGAAAATCGGCGGAGCGGAAGTACCAGCACTGCAGCCGCTGCAGCAGGTTGCCGCCAAGCGTGGCCATGTTGCGGATGTGGGGTGTCGCGGCGTGCCCGCAAGCATCGGAAAGCACCGCGTACTGCGCGCGGACGATGGGGTGGCCGCTGACTTCGGCAAGCGTGGTCAACGGACCGATGGTCAGCCCCTGCTGCGTCACCTGGATGCCGCGCAACGATGGGATATTGCGGATATTCACCAGGCGCGCCGGCGTATCGGTGCCATTCTTCATGCGATCGAGCAGATCGACACCCCCGGCTTTGACGACAGCGCCGTCTTTCAACTGCGAAAGAGCGGCTTCGACGGTAGTGCAATCGGCAAGAGTGAACGAATTCATACGGCCTCCATCGACTGTTGGGGCTGATTGAGGGCGGCGAGCACGACGGCCGGGGTCATGGGCAGTTGGCGGATGCGCACTCCGGTCGCATTGTAGAAGGCGTTGCCGATGGCGGCGCCGGCGGAGATAATGCCGGCGGCTTCTCCAATCCCTGAGGCATCGGTTGAACTCTGCCCGATATATGACTCGGTGAGCTGCACTTCGATCTCAGGCACTTCGTACGCGCCGGCAATCTTGTAGCGATCCAGGTCGGGGTTGACCATGAGGCCGTGGTTAGGGTCGAGGAGCCGCCGCTCGAACAGAGTGTAGGACATCCCCTGGATGACACCGCCGCAGATCTGGCTGATGACCTGGTTGGGGTTCATCGGGCGCCCGCAATCATGGACGGCCAGAACGCGCTTTACGTGAATGCGTCCGGTCTCGGTATCGACCGCCACCTCGGCGACATCGACGCCTCCATACGTGTCGTATTTGCTGGGATCGTAATCGGGGGTACGCATCACCTGGGCCGAAACCTCGTCGGTATTCATTTTGGCCGCAGCCGCACGGAAGGAAACGGGCTTGAACTTGCCCGAGGCGCTGCTCACCATCCCATGGCTGAGACTCAGATCGGAGGCTGGGGTTCCCAGGGCTGGGGCAACGCTCGAGAGAAATTTCTCCGACGCCTGCCAGGCGGCATCGCGCACTGCCGGCGTGAGCGAAGCGGTGGTGACGCTGCCACCGGAGTTAGGGCCCACCGGGTAGTTGCTGTCGCCAACCTTTACCGAAACCTTGGCCGGCGGCACGCCGAACTGCTCGGCAAGAATTTGCGCGAGCACCGTTTTGATGCCGCTGCCAATGTCTTGTACGGCGGAGAGCACTTCGACCGAGCCGTCTTTGTGAACGCGAACTTCCGCGCCACAATTCATGGTGAGGTGCCGGTACCAGACGGACTGGGAGAGGCCAACCCCCCGCTTGATGGGGCCCGCGTCCGCGTTGGCGCGGCTGCTGCGTGACTTCCAGATGGCACTCTCGCGGATGATCTGGCGCTGCACCCGGCGAACCGGGTTCTCATCGATGCGGTCGCGCAGAACGAGGGGATCCATGCTGAGCCGGTCGGCAAGATCATCGATGGACTGCTCCAGAGCGAAGGCCCCCTGAGGATGACCCGGCGCGCGAAAGGCAGCGGCTGGACCGGCATTGATGAAGACGTCGTTCTCTTCCGTGTGCAGAGCGGCATACTTATATAAGTTCGTGGCTGGACCGGCGCAGCCCGCACCCGTGCCGCAACCGGCCGTGCCGTAACTGATCAGCTGAATGGCAGTGAGGTCGCCGTCTTTGGTTGCGCCGATGCGCAGATGCTGATCGGAGCTGGGGCGATTGCCGACAGAAAGGTGCTCCTCCTGGCGGTTGAGCATAAGCCGCACGGGCGCTCCAGTTTTGCGAGACAGGGCTGCGGCCACGACTCCGAAATTGCCGGCTCCAAACTTGGCCCCGAAGCCGCCGCCCATGTATTCGGTGATGACGCGGACCTGGGACTTGGGCAAATGGAAATAACCGGCGACTTCCTCGCGCACGCTGGCGATTCCCTGGGTAGAGGCGTATACGGTGAGCAGCTCGGGCTTCCAGTCGGCGACCACGCCATGGGTCTCGAGCGCGGAATGGGTCTGCACCTGGGTGTAGTGGCGGGTTTCCACCACCACGTGTGCGTCTTTGAATCCCTGCTCGGCGTCGCCGTGTTTTTTTACCGTAGGCCCGTGAACATTGCCGGTTTGGGGAATACCGCGCGCGCCTCCCCCTCCGCCCGCGGTTCCCGCCTGATCGGCCGGTCCAGGAAAAACCTGGGGCGCGTTGGCTTCCCGAGCCTTGTCCATATCGACCACGAAGGGCAGGGCTTCGTACTGCACCTTCACCTTGGCTGCGGCGTCTTCCGCTGCCTGGGGAGAGGTGGCTGCGACAGCCGCGACCGGTTGCCCGGCGTAGCGCACGATCGGGTACTTCGAAACATCGAGCGCCGGGTTGCGCAGCACGGCGCCGCCAAGCACCGTTTCAATCACGTGCACGCCCTTCACACCGGGGGAGCTTTCGGCCGCGGAAGTATCGATGGAAACAATCTTCGCGTGCGGCACGGTGGCGTTGACGAAGCTGGCGTAGAGCATGCCCGGCAGCTGCACATCGGCGGTATAGCGGGCGCGGCCGGTCACCTTGGCACGGCCATCCCAGCGCTCGGGCGATTTGCCGATGAACTCTAGATCTTTGTTGACTGGCAGCACTGGCGGCTGAGAAGCCGGCATGGTGCGCTGTTCCTCATGCAGGGTATAGCCGGGAATGCCGATGGGCATACTGACAGTCTTCTCCGGAGCGCCGTCAGCAGCCGCCGCGAAGAGAGGGTCAGGAACGAGATGGGTGGTGTCGGTCGCCATGGTGGTTTCTCCTACGCCTTGCGGGTCATCTGGTTGGCTGCGTCGAGGGTGGCGGCGAAAACTTTGGGATAGGTACCGCAGCGGCAGATATTGCCGGAAACGGCGTAGCGCACATCGGCTTCTGTGGGATGGGAATTATTCTCGAGCAGCGAGGCGCAGCTCATGACCATACCCGGCGTACAGAAACCGCACTGCATGGCATCATGGCGGACAAAGGCGGCCTGCACGGGATGCAACTGGTCGCCGGACGAGAGGCCTTCAATGGTGGTGACCTGGTGACCGGCGGCGTCGAGCGCCAGCGTCATGCAGCTGTTGACGGGCACCTTGTCGAGCCATACGGTACAACTGGAGCAGGCGCCCCGGTCGCAACTGACCTTGGTCCCGGTCATGCCGGCCTGGATGCGCAGGGCATCCGCCAGGGTGGTGCGCGGCTCAATCGATAGGGTGCGCTCCTTGCCGTTAATGTGCAATTTAATTGCCACAGCTTCAGTGCCATATTCCTTCACATCGCTGTGCGTGGTGGCCAGGGCCTGGTTGTGAAAGGACTGCACACCTTCGAGCAGCGCAGTCCCGGCGGCGGTGACACCAGCGCCTTTGAGAAAGCCGCGGCGGGTGATGCCGCCACCGGCCGGAGACGGGGATTTTCCCTCCTGCGGCTCTTTTGGCGGTAGCTTTTGGTCTGACATGTTTTCCTCCTCTTCAGTGACGGAGCGGGGTGCGATTAAGTTCCCCGACGAAGTTCTCATGGGGATCGCCATTGCAGCGAAGAGAACCGGACGATGCGCTGTGCGTTTTCTGGCTGGGAGCGGCAGCGCTCCACTCCCGATGGAAAAGCTCAACGGCCACAACCTGTCTCAAGCGCGACACGGAGTGCCCGTAGAACATCGCAACACCATAATAATACTCCTCTCTTGGGGTGATATCTGCAAGCCCTGACCGTATTCCTCGCCCTATTGACTTCGTCTCGGCAACCATTACTGTGATCAATCCAAATGCTGGCGCTTCCTCTTCACTAACCTTCACAATCAAATAGGAGCTGGCGGAATCATGAACAGTTTCTGTGGAAACGAAAATGTCCAAAACCGTCTCTGGTTCCCTCACTAAGGACGGGTGGGGCTGAGTTCGTCAATGGAGTTCTCACGCAGACTCTTTAGCCCCTGGGCATACTTTCCTGCCCGACTCGGCTTTTTCCGCAGCCTCTTCAGTCGGGGGCCTGATATAAAGCACCAGCGATCTCGAATAGTTGCCCGGCAAATTGCTCTGCGCTCAACTGTTCGATAAACTGACTTCTCTGCTAAGTGGAGAGAAGCACGTTGCGCCTTGGGGCCAAAGCTGCGTTGAGATTTGACTGCGGTTAACTTCAAGCGGTCTGTCTGGAACGATCCACGGCGTCTAAAAGCTCGCAACAAGTTCGAGACCTGTACGCGGGCGTAGCCTCGCAAGAGATTAGAAAGAGGTTCGCAAAGCGTGTCATGACGGCCGCCTCTGAGGGAAAGCATATTGTCATCGCGGGTGGTGGGTCTCCGAACGATCCACACGGAGGAAGCTACCTGGCATGCGCGTTGCCGTGGAAGCCGGCCCTGCTCATAAGAGTAGAGCTGATCCCCAAATCATCGGACAGTAACGACGCGGGCCGAAGACTTCGAATTTCAGAACAGAATCCTTCCAGGAGAACTGAATCATCATGCGCCAGATCGCCGCTGCCGTGTTCCTTGTCTCGCTCATCGCCACCTCGGCTGCCCAGCAGCAGACCACTCGCGCCACACCACCGCGTCCGGCGCCCGCGCCCTTCCAGGTCCCCAATCCGCACTATGTCACGGTTTTGCTCACACAAGACGTCAACGCGCCTGCAGATACGGTCTGGGCCCGTGTCGGGAAGTTCTGTGACATCGGCAAGTGGGCATTTCCCAGCTGCAAGCTGATTCAAGGTGACGGCGGCTTCGCGTCAGAGCGAACTATCGTGAATGAGGTGTTGGTAGGCAAGACCGGCCACAGCTACACCTACACCCAGCCCGTGCGCAAGGAAGGCAAGTACAACCTGTACCACGGCACGTTGGAGGCGCAGCCCGTTACTGCCAAGACGTCACGCCTGGTCTACACCTTTCTCTACGACAACAGCATGTTGGCCGATGATGCCGCCCGCGACGCCGAAATAGCCACCCGCAAGAAGCTCTTCAGCGCATTTCTCCTGAACATGAAAACGCTCGCCGAAGGCGGCAAGATCCCGGCCTCGGCCATTAAGGCAATGCCGCCGACCCCCACACCCGAGCAGTTGCAGACGGCAAATCCCCACTACGTCGCGATTCCTATGACCCTTACCGTGAATGCACCGGTCGATGCCGTCTGGGCACGCATCGGCAAGTACTGCGATATAGGCGAGTGGGGCTTCCCCAACTGCACGATTCTCTCTGGTGACGGTGGCCTTGGTACCGTCCGTTCGATTGGCAATGAGGTGCTGGTCGGGAAGACGAAGTACAGCTACACCTACACCCAGCCGGTCCGCGAAGGCGTAGCCTACAACATGTATCACGGTACGCTCGAGGCCGCGCCGCTTAACACAACCACCACCCGCCTCAACTATACCCTCGTCTACGACAACAGCAACCTGCCCGACGATGCGGCACGCGACAGGGACATTGAAAACCGGCGCACCCGCTTCACCAAAATGCTCGAGAACATGAAAGTCTTATGCGAGGGTGGGACCCTGCCACCCGGCGCCCTGGGTAGTGGAGGCGCCGCCAGGCCCGCCGGTCCGCGCTAGTCCGATACTAACTCCCCAACCATGCGGAGATTCGTATGGGCGAATCCAGGACTGGCTAATCCGGGACTGGCTAATCCGGGACAAACGGAAGCGACCATAATGAAATCGTATCTGTTACGATAACGACAGAGGCCTTTCCGTCAGGGCCATTTCCTTCGTTCCGCCTTTATCTGTCGCGGCTCATGCAATTCATGCGGGGCTTACTTGTTGGAGGGTTTGCAGATATTTGACGATGTCGGCTCTCGAAAGCATTCCGACAACATCGTCGCCCAGCATCACAGGCATCTGATTGACTCCGTCCCGCCCCATCTTTTCCATTGCCGTCCATAGCTCAGCGTTGGGATCGATCCTGCTTAGCTTTTCAAGGGGAATCATGACTTGGGTCACAGTAGTCTCTATCCATGAGGGCCGAGGAATCTCCTTCATGTTGTGGAGGGTCAGCAGTCCGACGGTGTGGCCTCCGCGGTCCACCAGGAAGCACCGTCGACCGTGGGCAAGAACCTCTTGGTCTAACAACCTTTGCAATGTGGTGTCTCCCGGCACGTGGGTACACAAATCTCCCATTGCCTCTGATACCTTGTGGCCAACCAACAGGCCCTGCACCATTTGCTGCTGAACTTGAGCTCCGGCTGCGCTTTCCAGAAACCATCCGATGAAGGCAGTCCACAATCCATTGAAAACATTTCCTCTCAGGGCCTGCCATACGCCAACAAAAATAAACAGAAAGCCAAAGAATCGGCCGGTACTCGCGGCAATCAGAGTCGCGCGGCGGAAGTTTTTCACCACGCCCCAAACGATGGCGCGAAAAACGCGGCCGCCATCCAAGGGAAACCCCGGAACGAGGTTGAACAGTCCGAGGATGGCGTTGATGACGGCGAGATATTTGGCCACAGCTAAGGCTGGCGCAACATTCACGAGCAAGGGCTCTAAGAAGAAAAAGACTGCTGCCAATGCGAAACTGGTAAGCGGCCCAACGATCGCAATCAAGAATTCGACCGCGGCGCTCGGGGGCTCGGCTGCAATCTGGGATACGCCGCCAAAAATGAAAAGAGTGATTCGGTGGACCGGTATCTTGTAGCGAAGGGCCACCAGCGAATGGGCCAGTTCGTGTACAAGAATACTGACAAAAAACAGGACTGCCGTCACGGCGCCCATCAGCCAGTATTCGACGCTCGTGCCACCCCTGAATTCCGCCGGGTAGTAATTAGCAGCCAGGAGCCAGGTGAGCAGGCCTGCGATCAAAAACCAGGAGTAGTCCAAATCGATAGGTATTCCAAGGATGCGTCCAATCGGGATTGTGTGGCGAAACACAACGCACCTCCTTTCATAAATGACCAAACGGTTAGGAAGTGCTCACGGTGCTGGTCTGCGCCGTCGAAACGGGGGTTGGTGCGAGATGCTCTAATAACTCCGCCTGGGCTTGCTGCGACGCGATCATTAAGAGCCGGTCGCCCGGCTGTAAGACAGTGTCCGGCCGAGCTCGCAAAACCGTCTTACCCCGCAGTACGGCGGCAACCTTCGAATCCACCATAGAGCCTGTGAGGGTGCGGGATTGAAGCTGCTTTCCCACCCATGGACTCTCTGGTCGAAGCGCTCCAATCATAAGCTGTGAACCATCCGGGAGATCCAGCGCGATGCCCGATCCCAAAAGAGCCGCAAGGTGGAGATGGGTGATGGGTGGGGGTAAGGTTATTTTTCCCTGTTCCAGGAGTCGCAGTGCAATCTGAACGTGTTCGGCAATGTGTGCTGGTGAATCGGAACGTCCGGCTACCTGTGCTTCATACAGGCTGTTGTATTTCAAAAAGGACGAGAGATTGATCTGGATCAGAAAGCTCAACATGACCGCCAGTCCGGCGGGAACAAGAAGCTGATAACCGCTGGTCATCTCGGCGACCATCAGCAACGTGGCAATGGGAACCCGGGCCGCTCCTCCGAACACTGCCGCCATTCCGACAATCACCAAGCCTTGGGGCTGGTGGTGCGAGATGGCCGCGAGAACCCCGCCAAGCATCGCGCCGACAAACAGGCTGGGTGCGAATATACCCCCCGAACCTCCTGAGGAAACCGAGAAAGACAGCGTCAGCATTTTGGCTACGACAAGAATCAGAAGCAATCCCAAAGCCAACCGGCCATCAATCGCTTCCTGAATCCAACCGTATCCGCCGCCAAGAACCTGGGGCAAACGAAGCGCTATGACACCCACGAGTAGACCGCCGAGACCCGGCTTTGTCCAGGCGGGTATTGGTAAAGCGGCGAACGCATCTCGAAAACGATAAAAAATCTCCGGCAGGATCGTAGCGAGAAGGCCACTGACCCCGCCGAGAGCAGCGTACCAACCGTAATCTGCCACGCCTACGGCAGAAAAGTGGGCTGGGACTTGAAACAGCGACTGCCATCCTACAAACCACCCATTCAGGGCATAAGCGACGATAGCGGATAGCATGCAGTAAATAAGAGCTCCGGCCTCGAAGTCCATTCCGCCGTAAAGAACCTCAACGGCGAAAATGGCGGTCCCGATCGGGGAGCGAAAGATCGCGGAAAGCCCGGCTGCCATTCCCATTAAGACCACCAGGCGTTTCTCGTATTCAGACCGATGAAGCAGCTTCGCATAGACCGAGCCGAAGCCGGCGGCAATCAGTGCTGTAGGCCCCTCGCGTCCAGCAGATCCTCCGGAGCCGATGGTGATCGCCGAAGCAAGCATCTTCACCGGAGCTACGCGATCCCTGATGGCCCCACCTGTCCAGTGAAGCGCTTTCACAACGGTATCCGTACCATGGCCTTCTGCTTCGGGCGCCAGGCCGTAGACAAGCGCCCCGGACAACAGTCCGCCCAGAGTTGTAGAGACCGGTATCAGCCACAACCCATGAGGTCCAATCACTTCACGAAGAACGCCGCCCTCCCCTGGGATTCCTGGTGGGTGGTAGCCGGCAAGCGAAAACAGGAAGATTTTCGTAAAGAGCCGTAGTGTCCAGGTGAACAATTGTGCGCTCAGACCACCAATAACGCCGAGAACGATTGAATCTACTAAGAGTCGCGGCCTGTCAGCGGATTTCACTATAACTTTGTACCACCGTTTCCATCGATCGATTGACAAATACAGGGAGCGACTCCCACGTAAGTCCGGCCCCTTAAGCGATCTGCTGGTCGCGAGCGCTCTCATCCATTCATCGGAGCGTAGAATGGTCTGGTCCGAAGAGCCGCGAAATATTCGCAGCTCGCGAGAAAGCGATGCGTCTGAAAAGGACAAAAGACATAAATGGGTACACCATCGGAGCAATCGACACAGATATTGGATCTGTCAGCGATTTCTGTTTCGATGACCAGCAGTGGACCATTCGCTACATCGTTGTTGCGACCGGCATCATCTTCTCCGGACGCAAGGTATTGATCTCTCCTCTGGCCTTGCGTCATCCCGCTTGGAGCCCGCTGCACATTTATGTAAACCTGACTCGGGAACAAGTGCAGAACAGTCCCAGCATTGATCTCCATAAACCTGTCTCTCGGCAGCACGAGATGGAACATCTCCGATACTATGAGTTGCCTTTCTACTGGGAGGGCACAAGTGTATGGGGCTCCTGGCCGCATCCGGAGGCGCTCGTGGGTGCTCCGCAAACTGCATCGAAAACTGAAACGAAAGATCTATCACCTGACGCTCATCTCCGGAGTACGCGTGAAGTCTCGGGCTACCATGTGAGGGCGGCCGACGGCGAAATCGGGCATGTTGAAGATTTCTTATTTGATGACAAGAGCTGGGAAATTCGCTACGCAATCGTTGACACAAAGAATTGGTGGCCGGCCAAAAAGGTTTTGCTGAGCCCGCAGTGGATCAAGGAAGTGGATTGGGCCGAGCAGGAGATTCATGCAAACATGAAGCGTGCTCTCATTGAAAAGAGCCCTGATTGGAACCCCGACTCACCCACGAGCCGTGAATACGAGCTGCACCTCCACCAACATTATGGCTACGCGCCTTACTGGACGGAAGACCGATAAAAGGTCCCTTGCAGGGTTCGATCCGATGTGGGTGCGATCGATGATGGTAGGAACGGCAAAATCTGCCAGATGCCTGCCGTAACCACAGTTTCAGTTACGAAAGTCCTGACTAAGATGGGAATTTACCTTGTGTGCACGATTCTTCCTCGGCTAAGGTGACCCTCGGGACTAAGCGCTCTTCCTCCACGCGTAACGATCGCGCCCACAGATGTACAAATACATAATCCTCCGATTAGCCGTTTCGGTCAGCCTGTCGTTCACATCTTTTGTTGTTCAGCAGAGCCAGAATTTGCAATAGCTCAAGCTTTATCTGTCCCCTCCTTTAACGAACCTCAACTCGTTCCACGCTGATTCCCACGAAGATGACGATCTGCTGATGGGCTAGCGGCCCGGCATGTCTAATCTCAGAAAGAGTTCACTCAAGATGAGCCTCAGTTCGTTGAGTATCGTCCGCATGCGGATTGTGACGGTTTCTCTAGCGGTCGTCTGCATCGCCTCTTCGCTTTACGGCGAAACCATCAGCGGCACGATTGCGTCGGGAGGTACCTCATCTTCTGTGCCTCTTCGCAACGTAAATGTCGCTTTGTTTGAGGCCAGCACAGGCACTCCGAACAGACTTGCCCAGGTAAAAAGCGACTCACGCGGACACTTTCAGATCACGTCATCGAAAGACTCGACAGAGAGCATTTTTTTCTTGAGTGCCCAGGTTGACGTAGGCGTGCAGTTCATCGCTGTACTCGGCCCGAGCCTGCCGTCAACTGTCACCATGAATGAACTCACGACCGTAGCTGCCAGCTATTCGATGGCGCAGTTCTACCGGACAGGCGTGATCTCGGGCGATTCTTTCGGGCTCCGCATCGCTGCAGAGATGAACGATAACCTGGTCGACGTGAGAATCCGGGGTTTCGTCCCAGGTTCTTCTGAGTTCGCCGAATGCCGACGAGACCAACTCCTTGCGGATGACGCGCACGCTGGCCAACTTGCTGGTGGCTTGCGTAAATTCGCACGCCGCTACCGCCGCGTTGCTGTCCCTGACCGTGCCTGCGGGCGGTTCACTTCCACAGGACACTGCCGAAGCCCTGGCAAACCTTGCGCGTGATCCCGCGCGGAACGCGAAACCGATCTCGCAGTTGGCGAAGCTGTCTTTCTCCTATACGCCGGCGCTTCTCACCATGCCCGATGCGTGGACGGTCACTGTGAAGGTGAACGACTCCGGGGACAGAAGAAACTTGTTCGGAGGACCGGGGAACCTGGTGTTTGACGCCAACGGATACGCCTGGATCACCAACAACGTGAATCAAGGAACGACGGAGTCGAGTGAAACCATGATGGTGCTGAAGCCGAATGGGCAGCCCTCCGATGGCCGTAACGGCACGCCGAAATCGCCTGTCACTGGCGGAGGACTTCTCGGTGGAGGGTACGGAATCACCATCGATCAAAGTGGCTTTGTATGGGAGGGAAATTTTGGCTGGGGCGGCGTCGAGCCGACGACGCCAAACGGAAACGGAAGCGTCTCGGAGTTCACATCTTCCGGTGAACCCGTCTCCGGGCGGGAGGGTTATCAAGGCGGCCCGTTTCGTGCGCAGGGTATGGTCGCCGACCCGTCCGGCAACATCTGGATCGCGAGTTATGGCAATGACAGCGTGTTTGTGTTTCCAGGCGGCGATCCCAACCACGCCAAACGTTTCCAGCAGTATCTCGGAAGCGGACCATTTGGGGCTGCCCTCGCTCCGGACGGCACGGTATGGATCGGTAATGGGCTGGTAAAGCCGAACAGCCTCGCGAAATACCAGCTAACGAATGGCGTTCTGCGTCAGGTTTTTCTGCTGAGGCCATTTGGCTATGGACTCAAAGGTGTTTCCGTCGATTCTCAGGGCAATGCGTGGGTGGCTTCGCAAAGCGATAGCCTGGTGTACGCCGTGGCTCCCGACGGCTCTTTTCTGGGCGCGTTCGGCGGAGGCGGAATCGACGGCCCCTGGGGAACTTCGATCGACGGAGATGATAATGTCTGGGTGGCCAATTTTGGTCCTTTAACCCCGGGCAGCAATTTCAACACAGGGAGGCTCTCCAAACTGTGCGGCGCCAACACGTCCGCTTGCCCGCCGCGCAGCAAAATGGGAGATGCACTTTCACCGGGCAGCGGATACACGGTTCCCTCGGCAGGCAGCCAGGTGCTGCTGCACGACGGCAATCCGCTGTATGGCCGGGGCGCGCCACCAAGCTTTGCCCCAATGATGCGGCAGACCAGTTGCCGGGTGGACGCAGCCGGAAACATGTGGACCCTGAACAATTGGAAGCCCAACTTCGACGTGGATTTGCTGAAGAATCCCGGTGGTGACGGCGCCATCATCTTCGTGGGGATTGCGAGGCCCCTGAGCCGCGGGAATTAGGAACCTTCCTGCAAACTTCTCGCGTTTGTCGCATGCACATAGGGTGGGGAGAACGGGTAGCAGGTTTGCATCGCATTCTCCCCGCTTGCATTTCATCGCCGGCATCTGAAGCCAACCCGGCTTGGTTACCCGGGTTTTGGCGATGATGGTCAGTCACTTCTTTAGGGCGATCTCTGTTGTGCCCTGGTTTTGAACTGCTGCCTGTTGTCTCTGGACGCGCTGCTCGAGTGCCGAAGTGCGCAGCTTGCCCGAAGACTCTCCCAACTCTCCGCGAATTTCGCTGAGAAAGTATTGATCGCCATACTTGTGAAAGATCAGTTGGTTAGAGTTTTTGCGGATCTGATCGGCTGCTGTGACTGGGGTCATCACGCTGACCAGCTCCTTCCCCTTCCAGCCGCGGACGGTAATCACGCCCGATCCGACGTGAGCAATCACGTATGTGCCGGCGGGAAGCACTCGCTGTCCCACCGTGAAGTTGAAAGGAATCGTAGCTTGCTGGCGGCTCTCTGAGAAGGCACCTACGGGAGCCATCAGGCTTACTGCGGTTAACAGTGCGGTTGCGAATGTGCGTTTCATTTCGTCGTCTCCGTTTCGTCGGGCGCCTTGTTCGGATCGCCTTCACTCTCTAATGCGGAGATGGTCGACAATTCCCGCCAGGCTGGCGCAATTTACTCGTATGATTCTCGGTGAGAGTTTGGGCGGACTCTGCCATGTGTGCAGATAAAGGCGAAGTGACACTTCTGCTGAACGCAATGCAAAGCGGCGACCTCGCCGCGACCGAGAAGCTTCTGCCCCTTGTCTACACTGAGCTGCACCGCCTGGCAGCGTCCTACATGCGGCGGGAGCGGGCCGGCCACACCTTACAGCCTACGGCGCTCATCAATGAGACATACCTGCGCTTGACCGGCGACACCATCAACTGGCAGAACCGGGCTCACTTTATGGGTGTGGCCGCCAACATCATGCGCCGGGTGTTAGTCGATCATGCTCGAGCGCACAAGGCGGGCATGCGAGGAGGCAATCTCCAGCGAGTCGAGCTTGAAGAGGGGTTAGCGATCACCAAACAGCGGTCGAGCGAAATGCTGGCTTTGGATGATGCGCTCCAGGAACTCGAAAAATTAAATCCAAGACAGGCTAAAGTCGTGGAGATGCGCTATTTTGCTGGACTGTCTGTCGAGGAGATTGCCGCCATCCTGCAGATCGGACCCCGATCCGTCGAACGCGAGTGGGCATCAGCGAGGGTTTGGTTATTTGAAAGGATGCGGTAGCGTGGCAACCGGTCAACTCAGCAGGAAATATCCCCTTCAGCAGATTCAGCTATAATCCCCAAATTCCCGCAATCTGAACCGGGGGGCGCCCATGACAGCCAGCCCTGGGGAAATCAAGCCAGTTCTATGGCACTGGCAGACTGACGACTTTGCAGCGGAGTCGCTCTTTCGAAGGCGGAAGCCGCATTCGCGTGCCTGGTTCATTCGACGTTGTCTCGGCGGCCACGGGTCCCACCCTACGCTTCAGCCTCCTGCCCTGACGGCGTTCTTTCGGCCCCCTCAACCCCAAATACCCCCTGGCGAGAACTGCCTTTCCTTTGTGCGTAAACCGCTTGAGAAGTGAAACATGGTAAACAGCGCAGAAAACGACGAGCGTGTGGCGGCCATCGTATCAAAGGCCCTCCGGCAACCGCCGGCAAAACGCGAATCCTACCTGCGCTTTGCTTGTAACGACGATCAAGAGCTGTACCAGGAGACGGCTGCAGCGGTGAAGTGGGAGGAGCGGATGGGCAGCTTCCTACTGCTGCCCGCGATTGTTACCAGGGAGTTCCCGCGTCCTTTTGAGACTGGCCAGATCATCTCTGAACGGTTTGAAATATTGCGGGAAATCGGCGAGGGCGGCATGGGTGTGGTCTATGAGGCCTTCGACAGAAAGCGCAGTCAGCGGATCGCCATCAAATCCGCCAAGCCCGGTTTCCATCGCTTCTTATCGCCCGAGCTTGCGAATGCGCTGAGAGTGCGTCACCCACACGTCTGCCTGGTCAACGAAATTCACACCACGCAGACCAGTCACGGCGAGATCGACTTCCTTACCATGGAGTTTCTTGACGGCCAGACGTTATCCAAACGTTTGGCCGCGGAAGGCAAACTGCACCGCCAGGAAGCTCTCGAAATTGCCTGCCAACTGTGCGCTGGATTAGCGGAAGCTCACCGCAGCGACGTGCTTCATCGAGACCTGAAGAGTGCCAACATTATTTTGTGCTCTGGTTCGCATGGTGTTCGCGCCGTGATCACCGATTTCGGATTGGCATCGGACATGACGCAACCCGGGGAAACGGGCGGCACTCCGCGGTACATGGCGCCGGAGCTGTGGCGCGGTGAAAAAGCGTCAAAGGCATCCGATATTTACGCTCTCGGCGTAGTTCTGTATGAGATGGTAACTGGCGTGCCGCCGTTTGCGGACGAGGCCGATCGTCAAACCAGCCGTCCGCAGCCTCCTGGTTCTTTGGCGAAGGGTCTCGGACCGCAATGGGATCGAATGATCCTGGGGTGCCTCAGACCCGCCCCGGAGGATCGTCCCGCCGATGCGGCCCTGGTCTTTTCTGGGCTGCAGAAGAAACCAATGCGGAAGGCGCCGTTCCTGGCGCTCCTATTGGTTGTCGCAGCCAGCCTGGCGGTGCCACAGGTTCGCGGGTGGCTGCGCGATCTGATCTGGCCTCCGCCCAATGTGCGTCTGGCGGTCCTTCCCTTCGAGGGGTCGGCCGACACAGCCGAGATGGCAGGTGGCGTACTACAGGATGTGTCAGACCGCATCGGGCATTTGCGCAGCGGCCGGCGAGCAGTCGCTGTCATCTCCCCGTCAGAAGCTGTAAGCAATAATGTTCAAACCCCGGAACAAGCAAACCAGGTTCTGCACGCGACCCATGCTTTGCAGACCAAGGTGCATCGCGAAGGCGACGAGGTAACGCTCCAGGCGTCGGTCATCGATCTGAGTACGCATGTTCCAGTGCGCCAACTTTCCAGCCGCTATTCGCCGGCCACGGTCGGCAGCATGCCAGATGCGCTCGCCGGCGCTGTTTCAGCGGCTTTGCGTTTGACGGGCATGGCGCCCATGGGAACTCTCTCCCCCGAGGCGACAACGTTCTATGATCGGGGACTGTACCTTCTGCGCAAAGACGATCAAAGTTTTGATGAAGCGATGCCGCAATTTGAGCAGGCCGTTCGTCTGAGTCCACGATCCCCGTTGCCCCTTGCAGCCCTGACCGAAGCGGCGATCATGAAATTCCAGGCAACAGCGAAACACGGGCCCTTTGAGGATGCGCAGCGATTCTTGAACGAGGCGGAAAGCCTCAACCCGGATTCCGTGAGCGTGTTGCTGGCCGCCGGCCTGCTGCACCAAACGACAGGCCAGTATGAAAAGGCGTTGGAAGACTTCCGCCGGGTACAAGATCTGGAGCCGGGCAACCCAGACGCTTTCTTACGCAGCGCCAGCGTCTACAACAGCCTCGATATGTCTGACAAAGCCATTGAAGACTACCGTAAGGCGATTGACCTGGAACCTGACTACTATAAGCCGTACCAGAAGCTAGGGGCGTTCTACTACTATCGTGGCCGGTATCTCGAGGCTGCCGAACAGTTCCAAAAGACTATCGACCGGGCTCCTGGACTGTTTGATGCCTACACGAATCTTGGTGCGGCATTGAGCGATCTCGGACGGGATCAGGAAGCGGAGCAAGCTCTGCTTACCTCCCTGAAACTGCACGAAACAGCGCGTGCGTGGAACAGCCTCGGGGGCATCAGGGCATACGAGGGGCGCGATGCGGACGCAGTCACGTACTACACCCGAGCGGTCACCATGGATCCGGGCGATTATGTGGAATGGCTCAACTTAGGGGACTCCAATCGCCGGTTGGGCCATCTCGCCGACGCGAAACTGTCGTACCGCAAAGGATTAAATCTGGCGTTAATCGAGTTGCGGGGAAATCCACGTCTTGGCCTCACGCGCTCCTATGTTGCCTACTTTGCCGCCCTGCTTGGGGACGCCAAGAGAGGACAGGACGAGATCAACCAGGCGCTGGAATTGTCGCCTGGTGATGCGGAGGTGATCCTGAATGCAGTGTTGACCTACGAAACGCTGCGCGAAAGGGACCAGGCGATCAAAGTCCTCGGCTTGGCCACTCCGGAGCTGCTGAAGGAATTAAACCGTCAACCGGACTTGGCGGACTTTCGCCAGGATATCCGCTTTAAACAAGTAGTAACTGAAATAGAAGGAAGAAGGTAAACGAGCATGTCAGCGATAGTGGAAATACCAATAACTATGCGAGCGACTACGTCCATGAAGGCACATCACGAAATCAACATAACCTTAGAGAAGGGCTACGCCGTGGCGCCTTCCTCACCCTCCTCACCCATTATCATGGCCGTCGGGGAGACAGTCCGCTATTCAAGCGATGCGGGTGAAGTCAGAATACTATTCAAGCAACAATCTCCATTCCGCATCGATGATGTAACCGAGACTTACGTGCCCGGCTCTGTAATCCTGACCCTGCTGTCTGGCAGCGCTGGCGGTATCCTCCTAGGCGATTGCTTTATCAAGCCTCCAGGTAAACCGGAGGTTGGATATGATCCAGACGAGGGCGGAGGTGTGCATCACAGGGTAACACCCCCTTGATTCCATCAAATCCGAGCATTACAAGACGATAGGTTCCCTAACCTTTGGAGCTGGAACTCGACCATGAGGGACGGGGACGTACTTCAACGGAAAAATGACAGCTACACTGATCAAAAACGACAACCAGGGGCCGAGGGCAGTCATAGGCACCCTCGACCCCCTCGTTCGAGAGTCAACCGTGGCGCGTCGTAAGCAGCAGAGCGGACTTGGCAAATGCCCGATGCGCTTTAACTGGCCGAATGCCTCTTGAGGGCGGCTTTCCCGGACACGCAACGGGCGATCGCATTACCTCGAAGAGATGATGGTTGGTTCATTGTGCCGCGCCTTCTCCAGCAACGCGCAAACCTCGTCGTCTGTAGTCTGCTCGAAGTTGCGATAAAAACTCCCAACGGAGTAGAAGTGCCGCGACACACTCGCGCAGATGACCTCGTCGGCTTCGCTACGGAGTTCCTGGCAGGTATTACTGGCTGCCACGGGCACCGCAACCACTAGTTTGCGCGCGCGTGGGCGCACAGCCCGCACTCCAACCAGCATGCTGGCTCCTGTCGCCAGCCCGTCGTCCACCAGGATCACCAGCCGTCCCTCGATCTGTGCCGGCGGGCGGCCATTTCGGTATGTGCGCTCCCGCCGCTCTATCTCTCGCCTCTCCCGTTCGGCGGTTGCATCGATCACCTCTTGAGGAATACGGAATTCGTGGATAATTGCTTGATTGGTAGCGATCGTTCCATCGCTTGCGACCGCCCCCATGGCCAGCTCTGCAAATCCCGGTACTCCAAGCTTGCGAACGATAAAGATATCCAGGGGAAGGCCCAGCGAATGGGCAACTTCGTAGGCCACCGGCACACCGCCGCGTGGCAGCCCGAGGACAATTCCATCCTGACAGTCACGCCCGGCCGTGGATGCCAGGATAGTGCGTGCCAGTACCCGGCCGGCATCGCTGCGGTCCTGAAATACCGCTAGTCCTAACATGATGGTTGCGCACCTCTCTATCCACGCGATGCGGTCGATCTTTCGATGGATGTCCGCCCTTCGTGGGCAGCTATGAATTGTAAACCGGTGCACCGATAGCACGCCGGCTGCTATCGAGAAACTCAAATTAATGACGAGCGGCTTCCTTCAACAACAGGTCTCCCGCCTGCGCCAGCGTGAGCGTACCGGGTATCTGCTGGAAATGACTGCGCAACTCATCTTGTTCGACGCTGATGGTTTTGAAAAACAGGGCCTTTCCTTTCATGTTTACCTTGAGTTTGGTGATCTCCCAGTAATCGCCACCCACCCGCTCCTGGCGGACATCGAACGTGCCACCCTGATCCAGGTGGCCCAGAATTCCTCCAAAGAATTCAACACTGTGCATCAGGCGGCCATTTATTTCAGCCAGGCGTTCTTCCTTCCGATCCAGCGTGAGTTTGCCCTCCATCTCATGGAAGACGTGCGCTTCCCGGGTGGAAGGATGAAATCCCGGATTCGGTTTGAAGTCCAATGCGACCGTCTCTCCAGTGCCTCCGTTGTCGTGCACGTAGCTGAAGATGAAAGCGCCCGGCAGCATGGAAAGCAACTGTTTCGTTTTGGCTGCATCCTCCTCCGCGGTCGCTTTTTCTTTTGCAGTTCTCCCTGATCGTGAATAAACGAATTCATTCGTTGCTCCTCCTGCTTCAGCCGGTCAGCCGTGAGGGGATGATCATTGAGCGCGATCAGAAGGGCGAGTGTGCCATCTTTCGTTCCTGCCACTACTTTTGTCTCTTTAACACCGGCCTCTACGGTTTCCAGGTGGTACATCCAATGGCTGTGGTCCCGGTCTTGCATATGCAGTTCGTTTGCGATCACGCGGCGCACCAGATCGTTCGCGGCCAGGTTGTGATCCGATGAGGCTTGAGCAGCCGCGAGGGGAATTAAAAGGGCCGCAACGAAATACTTGGACCGCACGAAGGCTCGAGCAGGCAGGTGAGATTGAGCGAATGGACTGAAAAACGAACCCACAGAATCCTAACTCAATTTGGATGCCTGCTGAGGCGCCAGGATGTCCATCTTGGGCTTGTGGGTCAATGGAGCGGCTTCACGGCGCGTCAAAGTCGAGGGAGTGGATTTTCGTTCAGGCTGACATCGCGAAGGATCCGCGGGTGCTGTCAGGGGCCACTGTCGGCCCGTATCTCTCTCCTAAATTAAGCGCTTATTCAGGCATCTTTTTTCCGGATTTTGCGGTCGTAAGAGAGGGAGGGATTCCCGTGAAGCATTTTAACTCCTCTATCATCGGTGCGATTTGTGCGACTTCGATCCTTGGTGTATGTCTGGTTAGCGGTTGTAACAGAACTACCGCAGTAAGTCAGCATCCTGACAAGATCGATTCCGTTAACAACGCACTTGTCGTCAATGGTCTTTCCAACGTCAAAGTCTCGCAAGATCGCGTCAAGGGTGTGATGACGCTGACCGGCACGGTCGCATCACCAGACCAAAGGGCGCAGGCTGCGAACATCGTCTCCACCAACGCAAGCGACTACACCATCGCCAACGACATCGGCGTGACGCCAACCGCCAGCCAGGCAAAGGCCGCTTCCGACAACGAGATCAAGGACAAGTACCAAGCTGTGCTCAAGGAACACAAGGATCTCGAGCGTCAGAATATCGACTATAAGGTGGACCACGGAACTATCGTTCTTTAGGGCAAGGTACATGCCGCTTCTGAACGAAACGAGGCCGTGAAGTTAGCCAAGGCACTCCCGAACGTTCAGAATGTGGTGGATGAAATCAAAGTTAAGTCCTAGACGGCTGTGCATGGGTCCTCTGGTTCTTCCTTACTGGGTAAGACTCGGAGCCGACTGGCCGGGAATTGCTCATAGATGACTGCGGTGCATGCACACCGCGGTGCGCTCTTCTGCTTGCAAGGTTCGAGTCAGCGACCAATGCTTGTCACCCGTTTCGTGGCTCATCCAGCGTTCTTGAAAGTGCGCGCTGCGCAAAGAGCGAGGTGAACTCCATTGACACTCCAACTAAGCCGAGGATTACTGTTAAGGAGTCGATTGCCAACGCGAAGGTTTACTGTAAGCAGAATCCGGCAGGCACTGTCAGTCTGCGGGATTATACTGGCGGGATTTATAACCAAACCTGCACAATCTTCGCAGCCGACCAGCGCGTCACCGATCCCTCCTACAAAATCGGCTCAGATTGGCCCGCGCAGGATAGGCCCCGTAAGCCTGGCGGTAGGTGCCCACGGGGCAGTTGTGAAAAGGCGGTTTCCACATGCAGCTCGTTGGGCGCGGGTTGCCGAGCTTTTCCGACAGGCCGGAAGCCGCCGCCCAAGGTCGCGCGTTTGATAACGCATCGGAATGCAGGAGAATTCAAGTTGATTCCACGATGACCTTTCAATGGCGCCGCAGGCTAGCCCACACCGCGGCGGCGATGATTCCAAGAGTGACGATCCAACATACATAGGCGAAGACATCGCCGTGCACCGTATAGAAGGTCAGATCTGTGCGATAGCCGTACTTGGCGGCCAGCGAGGTCAGCGCGTGGCGCTCCACACTAGCCGTAAGCCGCCCGTAAGGGTCGATGATGGTGGTGATGCCGGTGTTGGTGTCACGCAATAACCAGCGCCGATTTTCGACAGCGCGCATGCGCGACATGTTCAGCGTTTGCCAGGGCGCGCAGGTGTCGCCGTACCAGCCATCGTTGGAAATGTTGACCAGCACCTGTGCACCCTGCTTCACAAACAGCCGTATCTCATCACCGAAGATTTCTTCGTAGCAGATGAACACCCCGAAACGGTGACCATCCGCCGCAAAAACAACGCGCCGCCACCCGTGGGTCATATCACCGGCTTGCTGGGTAAGGTTCTTGGCAAAGGAAAAGAAGCGCTTGTACGGGATGTACTCTCCCCACGGAACCAGGTGGATCTTGTCGTAGCGGTCAACTACCGAGCCATCCGGGCCGACGAAAATCGCGGAGTTATACATATCGAAGCGGGCGCCGTTTCGGTCGTACGAAGTGGTGCCCGCGATCACCGGCGCGTCCATGGAAAGCGCCAATGTACGCAGAGCGTTCAGGAAGCGCGGATCTTTGTCTTGAAAAGGTGCAGGCGACTCGGGCCAAACGATGATGCCGGGAGCTACCGGCTCCGCTGGACAGTCAGGAGTAACGGGATAAAAGTCAGAGTTGAGTTCGGGCATGCCGGCAAGGTAAGGCCCGCAGGTGCGGCTGCTGAGTTTGATGAACTGCTTGAGGTGCGCCTCATATTCGTCGCCAGGCCAGCTATTGTCCTGGTTGACGTTAAGATTTTGTTGCAACAAAACGGCGATGGCCGAAGTTGGAGCCGCGCTGGGAGCAAAATGATCGCCGTTCTGCAAAACCAGCACGGCGAGAAAACCGCTTATCAGTAGAGCTGTCCGGCGTTTCGGGGTGGAGGCCAGAAATCCCCATGCAATGAGGGCGTTGCCGGCAACAAGGACAAAGGTGATTCCATAAACCCCAGTGTAGGGAGCCAGGCTCGTCAGCAGAAAATTGCCGATCTGGGAATACCCCAGCAGATCCCAGGGAACCTTGGTTAACCTCGCCGACAACAATTCCAGAGCCACCCAGAAAAATGGGGCGGCGATAAGCGCGTAATGGCGGTGGCGGCGAAATGCCCTGGCCGTAGCGGTTAGCAGGAACCCAAGGGCGGCAAAATAAAGCCCCAGGACCATGCTGTAACCCACCAGAATGCCAGCGGAGATCAGTGGGGGCAGGCCGCCGAAGTACAACATGGTCTGGTAGATCCAGTAGCAATTGCCACAAAACCAGAGGAAGCCCATGAGGTAAGCGGCCAAGGTTGCGCGCAGTAAAGCCTTTGGATGGCGCAGATTCTCTTTCGACAGCAGGCCGCAAAACAAGGGCACGAAGGCCAGCCAAGCAAAAAACGTGCGCCAGAAGGGCACCGGACCGATAATAGAAAACGGCAGCAGGAGCAGGGCGGCAGAAAAGATGCCGAGCAGCCAGGGTTGCCGTGCCAGTCTTGCCATGGCCGAGAGTCTACCACCCCTTCTCTATCATCTCTTGTGCTATGAGCCTCTTGCATAATGTGAGACGAGGAAGGGGATACAATCAATGACTATGATCATTGCGATCTTTTTCATGCGGCTTTTCGAGATCATGTTCTTTGCCGGTGTTGCCGGTTCGGCGGTGGTGGTGGTGATTAGTTTTATAGAAGACTTTCAGTTGTTGGTAGGTGATTAAAATCAGGCTTCTGGCTTGCGATCCGTCGTTGACCTTGAGCGGCAGGCAACATAGACTCAGGTCTGGCTTCGATCCAGGCCGCCGACTCCCCCCAGTCACGGAATTGACACACTAGCCTATATCGAATGGCTTCCGAGCGAACAACGAAAGCGCCTTCTCTTCCCTCCAACCGGGTAAAACTGGTCGTCGCCTCCTCGGTGATGCTCACGTTTATATCGTTCTGGCGTGCCGCGGCGGTGGTGCTGAACGATCTCGGCTCTTCGGCTTTCTACGCCGGTGGGATTGCGGAAGAAGCCGTAGGCAAGTCGGCCCCCTGGTTCATTTTGGGGGTGATGCTCTTCTCCTTTGCGGTGCGCGCGGTTTACGTGGAGAGCTGCTCCATGTTCACCCGCGGGGGCGTATATCGGGTGGTGAAGGAGGCTCTGGGGGGCACCTTTGCCAAGCTGAGCGTTTCCGCGCTCATGTTCGACTACATCCTCACCGGACCCATTTCGGGGGTTTCTGCCGGGCAATACATCACCAGTCTGCTGAATGAATTGATGACCGTGGCGGCCGCCCATAGCTGGCTCCCGGGGGCCATGCTCGGTGCGCACCATATGGCGCCGCAACTTCGGGTGGATTTTACCTCGGCCGCCTTTGCCGCAATCGTCACCATCTATTACTGGTGGCAAAATCTGAAAGGGATCGAGGAATCGAGCGACAAAGCCCTCGAAGTCATGAAGATTACGACCGTGATGGTGGTGATCTTGCTGGCTTGGGGAATTTTTTCGGCGTTTCACGTAGGCGCCAAGCTGCCGCCCTGGCCGACTCCGTCAACCCTGCACTTCAGCCATGATGCTCTCGGCTTCCTGAAATACACCAACTTGCCCGCAATGTTGGGCTTGTTCGGCATCATCATGGCCTTCGGCCATTCGGTTCTGGCCATGAGCGGCGAAGAGACGCTGGCGCAGGTCAATCGCGAGATTGAACACCCCAAGCTCAAGAACCTGAAACGCGCCGCCATCGTCATCGCAATTTACAGCTTTCTCTTTACCGGCGTGGGTTCCCTGCTGGCGGTCATGCTCATTCCCGACTCGGTGCGGGTGCCGGTTTACCGTGACAACCTGATCGCCGGGATGGCGATGTACATGGTTGGCCCGCAGGTGCTGCGGATTATTTTCCGGGTTTTTGTCGTTCTGGTCGGCTTCCTGATTCTTTCCGGCGCCATCAATACCTCGATCATCGGATCCACCGGCGTACTCATGCGGATCGCCGAAGACGGTGTGCTCACGGATTGGTTCCGCCGGCCGCATCATAAATTTGGCACCAGCTACCGGATCGTCAACCTGGTTGCGGGCATGCAGCTTTTCACCATTGTCGCCAGCCGCGGCAATGTAATCGCGCTCGGTGAAGCTTATGCGTTTGGAGTGATCTGGAGCTTCACCTTCAACAGCCTGGCCATGCTGGTGCTGCGCTGGAAGTACAAGGGCGAACGCGGCTGGAAAGTGCCGCCGAACTTGCGTATCGGCAAGCGGGAAATCCCGATTGGCCTGATTTCGGTGTTCATGGTGCTGCTGACGACAGCGCTGGTAAACCTTTTCACCAAGTCGGTCGCTACCGTCAGCGGCATTCTGTTCGCAACTACCTTCTTCATCATCTTCACCATCTCCGAGCGCGACAACAAACGCCGCCGAACCACCACCGAACTGCAGATGAAAGAACACTTCCAGCTGGAGCACGAGGACACGGTCGGGCGCGACGTGCTGCAGATCGATCCTGGATGCGTGGTGGTCACCATGCGCGATGCCAACAACCCCTTCGCGCTGAAGTGGACACTGGCGCGCACCAATACCGGCGATCAGGACGTGGTTGTGCTGACGGCGCGCATGGTGGGCGCAGGCGGTCCGGAGTTGCTGTCCGCATCCGATCAGCTGTTCAGTGAATACGAGCAGATGCTGTTTACCAAGGCGGTATCGGTTGCGGAAAGCTTTGGCAAGCACATCTCGTTGCTGGTGGTGCCGGCGGGCGACATTTTTGCCGCCCTGGTGCAGACTGCCAATTCACTCGAAGCGGCCGCCGTCGTTTCCGGACTTTCGAGCAAGATGACCGCGCACGAGCAGGCCTACCGTGTGGGCCAGGCATGGGAAGCACTGCCGGAGCCGAAGAAGCAGATCACTTTCTACGTTGTTTCCCCAAATGGTGAGGCGGAATCGTTCCACATTGGCCCCCACGCACCGTCTCTCCGGGCGGATGACGTGGAGCTGGTACATCGCCTGTGGCTAAACTTCCGCCGTGATCCGGAGATGCAGAACCTGCACCATAGCGACATAGTGACCCACGCGCTGACCCGGCTGGCGGCCGAATATGCGCGCGACAAGCAGGAAACGCTGCTCGGACTTCGCCGCCGGGTGCAGGATGACCCCTTGACGGCACGGCTTGGACAGGTGCGCAACCCGGTCACCCAACCGGGAGGCGATTACGCCGTGCGCGCGCCCCGGCCGGACGACGAAGAAGCGTGAGAAAAATCGCCCTATAATGCTTCGTTTGTTACAGATAATGCTTGATGTGCTGAAAGCCTGGCGGACGGTGGTAATGCCTGGCAGAGAAAAAAGCGCAAGGGCTTAATGCCCTGATCATTTTCGGCCATCAATGGGCCGTGCCGCGCTATACGGCAGCTCTAGATCCTCTTCGAATCAGATTTCTCAGTTGGCCACTTCCGGGCAGGGCATGACGTTCGGCGGTCGGCCCTAAGAGCCATGCATGGCGATCTTTGCCCTCAACTTGCCGCAGGCAGTCCAGCCGCTGCCACGGCAATGGCCGGGGCGCCCACGGCGGGATGACAAGGAAAGGTTCGATTCTCAGGAACAGTGGTTGCTGAAGATCAGGCGTTTTTCACAATCAGAATTCGCATAGGTTTGATTTTCAAGACGTCCCTTCCGGACTGGTCCTGATACATCTTCATGAGTGGTCTCTGTTTCAGCAAGTGCTCTCCACATCAGCGCATCGCTTTTCATCTAACCCCAGGAGTGAGGTCCTCAAGCTAAACGCGGTCGTCCTCGAGGCTGCTGGACTAGACTCGTAGCTGTGAACCTTCCTCTCGCAGCCGAGATGGCGGCGCCGCAGATTGTGACCCGGCCCGGCGCTCGTTATCCAGATGGCCCGCGTTTTGCGCGGCGCCTTATCTCGGGAGAGGTCTTCCACCAGAGCGCCGCCGACTTCATGCTCAACACCGCCCGCCGGTTCGGCGACCTGAACCATTACACCGGGTTCGGCCGCCACATCTTTCAGTTCAACCATCCTGAACTGATTGAAGACCTGCTCTTGCGCGATGCCGGCCGGCACCATCGAGGACTGGTGATGCAGAGAGCAAAGCTGGTACTGGGTCAGGGACTGCTCACCAGCGAAGCGCCTCTGCACCTGCGGCAGCGCCGGCTGGCGCAGCCCGCCTTCCATCGGCAGCGGATCGCGGCGTATGGGCAGACCATCGCCTCCTACGCGGCGGAGATGAGTACCCGTTGGGAAAGCGGAACCGTGATGGATCTGCATCCGGAGATGCTGCTATTAGCTCTGCGCATCGTGGGCAAGACGCTTTTCGACACCAACGTGGAAACGGAGGTGCAGCAGATCGCGGAGGCAGTCGATTCCTTTATGGGATTTTTGCCGGTGGCATTTCTGCCCTTTCCCGAAGTGATTCTTAACCTGCCCCTGCCTGCGATGAAACGGATCCGCCAGGGGCAGGCCTATCTGGATGGCCTGATCTACCGCATGATCGCCGAACGGCGCAAGGATCCACGCGATCGTGGGGACCTGTTGTCGATGCTGCTGGCCGCGGTCGACACCGAAGAAGGCACCGGCGGCATGACCGATAAACAGGTGCGCGACGAATGTGTGACCGTGATGCTGGCAGGCCACGAGACCACCGCGAATGCACTGAGCTTTGCCCTGTGGGAGCTGGCCAGGAACCCGGACGTGCAGGAACAGCTTTACCAGGAATGCCGCGCGGTGCTGGGCCCACGCGCACCGGCCGCGGAGGACTATGGCAGGCTAACGTACGCTGCCCAGGTATTTGCGGAGACGATCCGCATCTATCCTCCGGTTTGGGTGACGGCACGGACTGCCGTGGAAGCATATGAGTACCGCGGCATCGCCATACCCAGGGGAGCGATTCTACTGGCTCCGCAGATCGTGGCCCACCGCGACCCTCGATTCTGGGACGATCCACTGCGCTTCGATCCGGGCGGTTCACAGAGGAGAACAAGGCGGGGCGGCCACGTTTCTGCTACTTCCCATTCGGCGCCGGTGCGCGGCAATGCATTGGCGAAGGTCTGGCCTGGATGGAAGGGGTATTGATTCTCGCCTCGGTAGCCAGCAATTGGAAGCTTTCGCTCCCTCGCCGGCTCCCCGGCGGAGTTGCCCCTGCACCCAGCCATCTCTCTGCGGCCGAAGGGTGGGGTGCGTTTGCGCGTGGACCGCCGTCCGCGGCTGAAGAGTCGACCCTGGGCATGCCCGCTCAAGGTCGCGACGGCTTAAGCCTGCGGAGAAAAGGCCACCTTGACCCACCCTCGAAAGCAGGAGTAGGCTGATCTCCAGAGGCGAACAAATGGCGAAACTAGCGCAGGCCGTGAACCCCAATCTGGAGCTCTTCCCTATCCTTTCGCGCTTTCCCCCCATGGCCACGGATACATCGCTGACGGGCATTGCCCGGCTGGCGGCTGCTTCCTCCCCAGCCGGAGAGGGACATCGCATGGAGCTACGCTCGCTCCAGGTTCGGTCAGTGCTGAACAGGACTGTTTCCCGGCGAGGACTCAGCTTTGCCTGGAGCATCAATCCTTACCGTGGCTGTGAGTTTGCCTGCCGCTACTGCTATGCCCGCTATACCCACGAGTTCATGGAATTGCCGCCGGAGGACTTCGAACGAAAAATCTTTATCAAACAAAATGCAGCCTGGCTACTGGAGCAGGAATTGAAGCAGGTTCGCCCGGGAGAGGAGATTGCCCTGGGCACGGCGACCGATCCCTATCAACCCGCTGAGCGCCGGGAGAAGGTCACCGAGTCGATCCTCGAAGTACTGGCGCGGCAACATAGTCTGCAGATCGGGCTGGTGACGAAGTCGACGCTGATCGAACGGGACATTCCCCTGCTGCAACGCGTCGCGGAGAGAAATACGCTGGTGCTTCATTTGACGATTACCACCCCGAATACAGCCCTGGCTCGTCTGCTGGAGCCGCGGGCGCCGCGGCCGGATTTACGTTTGCGGACTGTGGCTCGGCTTCGCCAGGCCGGCCTGCGAACGGGCATCCTGTGTTCACCGCTACTGCCCGGCATCACAGACACGGGCAAGGCGTTGGATGGGATGGCCAAACGGGCAAAAGCCGCCGACGCCAGCTTCTTCAGCGCCCAACCGCTCTTCCTCAAGCCCTGCTCGAAGGAGATTTATCTCAGGTTTATCCGGGAGCACTTTCCAACGCTCGAGCCGATGTACCGGCAACGTTTCGAGAGCGAGGCATTTGTCTCGACGGCTTATCGAAAGCGAATCGAGGCGCTGGTCAAGGCGGTCTGCGGCAAGTATGGGCTCGGCCGGCGTCGCACCGATGCTCTGTTGACTCGGGAGACGGGAGGAGGGGCACAGCCACTCGAGTGGCCAGGCTCGGTGAGCGGTAGTCTGGCGTTCAACGGAAGCAGTTATCGGACGGAACCTGGCCCACCGGTCGGCTATTGAATGCTGCAGAGGTAATGTCCTCCTCGCAGGTTGAGGTGCCGTACGCTGCCAGAACCCGAACTGAGAGTAGATAGCGCCGCAGGGGCTAAGCCCTCATCTTACTGGCCCTTTACTGCCCGACTAAAGAGGCTGCGGAAAAAGCCGGATCGAGCAAGAAAGCATGCCCAGGGGCTAAAGCCTGCGATCATTACATTGCATTTGCACCGGGGATAAATCTCCGGCCTACCCTCAAACCGAGTTTTTCCGCAGCCTCTAAAGCCGTGCCCTGATACCCGGACATCAGTTTTGCCGTCACCCATAGAGCAAATAATTGACAGGGCAAGGACTGGGTGCCGGGCTTCGATCGGCATCACCTCGTGGCCCTGGCCTATCACCATTAAGTAACTTCAAGTAACTTCAGTTACCGTTGTAGGTTACTTTTCACTATTCGGGCTTGGCCGTTCGATTAAAGAATCGACACAGCCCCCCGATGCGATTTGTAAAGAAGAGTTCGCCAGCTAGAAAGCTGTTAGTTTTGGGTGTGCTCCTCGTCGCGGTGGCCCTGGTAACTTTGACAGGTTGTGGAGTCTCCGGCTCGACTACAGGCTTTTCGGGTTCTCACACACTTTTGGGCAGCGTGCGAGGCGGCAATCGACCCGTGAGCGGGTCAAGCATCCAGCTCTATGCTGCGGGTAACAGCGGCATTGGCTCGGCTGCGCAACCTTTGCTTAGCGATCCCGTGCAGTCCGATAGCAACGGCAAGTTTTTCATACCTTCCAGCTTTCGCTGTCCTTCCCCGTCCTCACAGATCTACGTGGTCGCCCACGGAGGGAACCCCGGGCTCTCTTCGGGAACCGACAACTCCGCGCTCGCGCTCGAGGCGATGCTTGGCCCTTGTAGTAGTCTCTCCGCTGCTAATCCCATCCTGGTCGACGAAGTAACCACCGTTGGGTCGGTGTGGCCCCTTGCTCACTACATGAGGTCTCCCGTGAATATCGGTTCTGCTGGAGACGACACCGCTTTTCTAAGTGCAGTCGACAGTGTGCCTGAATTTGTCAATCTGGCTCAGGGTAGTTCTCCTGGTATCGCCACGCCCACCAGCTACTTCGCGCAAAGCTCCAAGCTCTACAGTCTTGCCGACGTTCTCTCTAACTGCGTCAACTCTTCCGGGGGCTCGGCTGGCGACAGCAGCCCCTGCGGTCTGTTGTTTTCAATGGCCACGGGCCCGGGAGGAAGTCCCCCAACCGACACGATAACCGCTGCCATGGAGATTGCGCAGAATCCAAGCAACAATGTGACGGATATTTTTGGACTGGTCAGTGCCGACACCCCATTCAAGCCCACGCTGTCCACCGCTCCCCCGGATTGGACTCTGCGACTTACCTACGCGGTCGCCACTCCTTCTATCTCGTTGGGCACGGGAACCTACGCCGGCGCGCAGGAAGTGACCATCAATGATTCGACGGCGGGAAGCACTATCCACTACACCACTGATGGAACGGTTCCAACAGGCTCTTCACCGTCCTATGCGGGAGCAATCTCGATTGCGGCCACATCGATTGTCCAGGCAATTGCAGTTCTGAACGGATCGCAGAGTGCAGTCGCCTCTTCAACGCTGACCATCACTGCGGAGGATCCGACACCGGTAAGGCTGACTTTTGTGCAGCAACCCTCAAATTCGGTGGCACAAACCATGATCTCTCCAGCCGTCAGAGTGGCGGTAGAGGATGCGAGCGGAAATACGGTCACAACCGCGAGTGATCCGGTCACACTTGCGCTGGTGGGCGGCACCGGTCTAGCAGGAACGCTGACCGTCACCCCGCAGAACGGCATTGCAACTTTTAGCAACCTCAGCGTCAGTACGGCCGGAACCGGGTTAACACTCTTAGCGACCGGCCCTCAGCTCTCCTTCGCCGACAGCGCGACTTTCACGATCAGCGCGCCGGGCAGCGTTACTGCTTCGTCGCCAGCAAAGCTCGCCTTCTCGCAGCAGCCTACAAACGCAGTGACGCACGCCACTATTACACCAAGCGTCCAGGTGACGGTAGAGGATGCCAGCGGAAATACCGTCACCTCTGCTACGAATCCGGTGACACTCTCTCTTTTAGGCGGCACAGGTCTCGCAGGAACCCTGACCGTCACGCCGCAGAATGGCATTGCAACCTTCGGCAACCTGACTGTAAGTACCGCTGGAAGCGGGTACACGCTGTCTGCTGCCAGCCCGAATCTCACTTCGGCAACAAGCACAAGCTTTACGATCAGTGCACCAGGCACTCCTTCTTCGCCAGTGAAGCTCGCATTTTCCCAGCAGCCCACAAATGCATTGGCTCAGGCCACTATTGCACCGGCAGTCCAAGTGACGGTAGAGGATGCCAGCGGAAATACCGTCACCTCCGCGAACAATCCGATCACACTTTCCCTTAACGGCGGCACAACACTTGGAGGAACGCTAACTGTCACCCCGCAAAATGGCATCGCAACCTTCAGCAATCTCACTGTAAGTACTGCCGGCACCGGGTACACGCTGTCTGCTACCAGCCCGAATCTCACTTCGGCAACAAGCACAAGCTTCGCGATCAGTACACCGGCCAACGCCAGTAACGGCACCACGGTTCTCCCAAGCACACCGCTTTCCATTAGCGCAACGCCCGGTGGAACTTTCGAAATTACTTACAATTGGCAAGCCGTGCCGGTGACTGGCCCGTATTCTGTATTTGTCGATTTCATTGATAGCGCTGGAACGATCCAGTTTGAGGACAACGTTCCTCCGCCTACATCGCCGTCCGTGTGGACCGGAACGGTAGAGTATACCCACACGGTCACAGTACCCGCCACAGCCGCCATGGGAACTTACAAGGTTGTGGTTGGACTCCACTCCACATCCGGCAATTTATCGCTCATCGCGGGCGCGGGCGTGACCTCTATTGGCAGCGGAGAATATCAGACGGGTACGCTCACTCTCGCCCCAACCTGTTCTATTACCTCATTCGGTGCCGTAGGTGACGGGGTAACGGACAATGCGACCGCGATTCAAAACACTTTCAATTCTGCAGCTACCAATCACTGCATTGCCCTCATACCGGCTGGCACCTTTACCTATTCAGGGACTATCACTGCCACAGGTATTGCCGTAGCAGGAATCGGGGCGGCTTCGATATTGGCACCTCTCTCTGTCACCAACGAGTCTCTCACCGTAACAGGCAGCGGCGGCTCCGTTTCCAACCTGGTTATGGTCAGTACCGCAACTACGCGACTGGCAACTCCATGGTCCGGAATGATTTGGGTCAATAATGCCGCAAACTACTATATCGAAAATGTTCTCATCAATAACTCATCAAGTATTGGCATCATGTCTTATAACAGCCACGGCGGATATATCATGAGCAATACAATCGAAAACACCTTGGCTGATTCTATTACTCAAACAAATGGTTCTTACGACATTTTAGTCAGCGGAAACCGGATCCTCAATGCCAGTGATGATGGTATTTCCAACAACAGCTATGTTGGCGAACCCTTAGTCCACGACATCACCGTGCAAGGTAATACTGTCTTGAATAATTTATTGGGACGTGGTGTCGAAGTCTCGGGGGGCAGCAATATCACCTTTAGCGGCAATTACGTCGATAATACCGACGGCTTTGCTGACGTGTATATCGCCTCTGAGAGTCAGTGGAATACGGAGGGCGTGGACAGCATAACTGCCAGCGGAAATACTCTGGTCGACGGTGGTCCGAACCAGGGATCCGTCATCGTCTACAATTCACAGGGTAGTCTCTACAACATTACAAACGTCACCGTCAGCGGGAACCAGTTTGTAAAGCCGGGATTCGTCGCGGTTCAATTCACCGGCAACGGCAGCGAAACCGGAATTGCGTTGCAAAACAACACCGATTACTCAACGGGCTCGTTTAGTGAATCGGCCAACACGCTCGCGACCTTCACCGAAACCGGGAACCAGGTGCAAGCTCCGTCTGCATATACCACAGCTCTGTCTCCTGCAGGGGGTGGTTGCAGCTTCGCCGGCTGCTGAGGGGCATCGAAGCTGCGCACGCGTCAAAGAAACACTTCCTCCGACGAGGGAAATGCTTCGGCCGTCGCGCTTCCCTTCACCAGATATGCGGCGCCATAGAAAAAATGTTGATCCAGCTCCATCTCCTGGCAGAATTTGCGGTATCCAGTCAACGCCTGCCAACCGCCACCGCCGCGACTCTCATAGCAGTCGTCCACGACAACGACGCCACCGGTTTCCAAAAGCGGCCATACAAGCGACAGGCCGTCGTAGATCGGGATAGCCAGATCAACATCCAATAAGCATGCGGAGATACTTTTCGGAAATTTATCCTTATCGATCTTGCTTATATCACCTTGAATCAACTTAACATCCCCTGCCCCATGCATCTTCAAGACTTTACGGACAAGGTTTTGGGAATTGGCGGAAAACATCGTGAATTTCTTCCATTCATTGCCGAGCCTGACATCCTCCGCGAACTGCTCCTTTGTAAAACCATTGAATGTATCAACGCAAATGTAGTCTCGTCTGGAATCGATCTGGCGCAGAAATTTGAACGAAAATGCACTGGTGCCTCCGGCCGCGACTCCCACTTCAACGATCGGACCCGAAAGATGCCTGGTCTTGTACAACGCATCCATCCAGAGGTATAGTCTCGGCGGCTGCAACCCGATGGGGTAATTTCGGTACAAAAGCGGCGCCAATGTCATCTTCATGTTGCGCCTAATCACGTTTTTCAAGATCATCTTTCTTCCTCCGTTAGGAACCACGCTGGGAATTTCCAGTTGTGCAGATTGCCGCATCATTCACGTTCTTGCACACAAAGTAAGGTGCTCCGAGACTCCAAAAGCCTCTCGGAAGCAACGCTGAGGAGTTCTGTCGGCAAACACCAGTTATTGCAACCGTGGTCCCGGTGATGGCTAGTCTGCTTGAGTTATCTGTTCGTATCCCAACTACGGAATACCGTGACACCTGTTCGTGTTACCAGATCATCACTTACCCGGCGTCCTGGAACCTATATTCAGCTCGATGCGGGCGTCATACGGAAAGAAGGCTCCGATCTGGCACTCGTTGAGCCGACGTTGTTTTGGGCTGCAAGTTCCAGGAGATCGTAAGTTCCCCAGAGCTCCCGAGATCATAATCAAAGTCCCTGAGAGCATCCAGAAAGACTTGCTTGCAATCTGGCCCGTGCAACTCGATACAGATGTTCCGTACTTTGGACAGCCATGACGACGAGCTAGCGCCGAAGATCTCCAACTCACTCCGTTCAATGTCGACCTTTAACAAATCTATTTGCCTTCCACCAACCAAATGCAAGAGGCTCGGAATGTCCCACCCGTCCACCGTTGCCTGGTCTTCGCTGCCTTCACTCTCGTACACCTGAGTTGCCCATTCACGGCCATCACCAAAGGTTTGCCGCGAAAGTAACAGTCTGGAACGCTTGGACCAAACCGCACCGAGGATGACTTTCGCCCGGTCCCCGTATGGGGCAAGGTTCTTGCGGCACAGTTCAAAATTGCCAGGATCTGGCTCAACGGCCACAACGATGGCATTCGGAAAACAGGTCAGAAAATATGCGCTCGAATACCCGACATTGGCCCCAAGATCGAAGATTAGACGGGGGGACGAGAGATCTCGTACGCAGGCGTATTCATCGACTACAAAGATTTGGTTAACGACTTCCATGTCACTTGAACCACCCAAACGAGCGATCACTGGATACTTTGTCTGGCGTGGCTTGATTTTTAAGCATGAACGCTCATGAAGCCCAAGTGCCTTCTTCGTCCGAAAGACACCCCAAGTCAAGGCCGCTCGCCACCCGGCTGCTTTGACCCAATGTATGAGCTTTTCGGCGATTTGCAGCATGCTATGCGAGGGCATGGTGTCTCCTTTGGATAGATTCTTAATGAGGGATCCGATGTTCGGTCGATGGGAAAGCAAAAACGAGCGCAGTGCGCCGATGCCTCCGCAAGAGGTCGCTGAAGCATTAAGTTGCGGCAGAGATCATGCCGGGACGCCTTCCTGAACAGGGATTCCAAGCTCTGCAGTCGCAGCTCGGGAGACCGCGTTAAATGGGAGCAGGGCGACGTCGGGCACCGGGGCGCCGACCTTGGCGAGGAAGGCGCGCATGCGGGCCTGGAAGACGTCGATGCCAAAAGTTTCGGCGTGGCTGCGGAGCGTAACTGGAGACCACTCTATGTGCTCAAAGCGCGTTATAGCGGCGGCGAGGTCTCCAGGCTCCGGGCGATCAAAGAAGATGCCGGTGACGCCGTCCATGATAGTCTCGACAGCGCCCCCAGCACGGTAAGCGATGGTCGGCCGGCCTGCGGAGGCGATCTCGAGGGGCGCCATGCCGAAGTCTTCTTCACCCGGAAAGATGAGCGCGCGGCAGCGGGCGGCGTGGTGCTCAACTTCTGCATCCGAAAGATGTCCTAAAAAGGAAACGGTCTTGCCCGCAATTGCCATGAGGCGTGCGAGGTCGGGCCCGTCGCCAATAACTAGCAGCCGGCGTCCTAACTGCGAACAGGCCCGCACGGCAAGGTCGATGCGCTTGTAAGAAACCAACCGCGCCAGAACAATGTAGTAATCGTCATGTTGTGGTGCGGGCCGGAAGCGGCCCAAATCGATGGGCGGGTGGATGACCTCTGCAATACGCCCGTAGGCGCGGCGGATGCGCCCGGCAACAGTTCGAGAATTAGCGATGAAGTGATCGGGCTGACGCGAGGCGCCTATATCCCACTGGCGAAGCCCGCGAACGAGGTGTGGGAGAAGCAAGCGTTTCACTGCTCCCATCTCCTCGCGCGCCGAGTAGCTCTCAAAGCTCCACGCCCAGCGCATCGGCGTGTGGCAATAGCAGACATGGATTGCGTCACGGTCGGTGTGCACGCCCTTGGCGTATCCCGAGGAACTGGAGAGGACCAAGTCAAAGCCGGAAAGATCGAGCGAAGGGACGGCCAAAGGATAGAGGAGGAAGTAGAGGCGGTAATGCTGGCTCATCCCGGGCAGCCTCTGCATCCAAGACGTGGTGATCGGTACGTTAACAAGACCCGGCGGGAGACGGTCGGGCAGAGCGACCGTAGAATGGAGCGCGGCGCCAGGGAGCAGGCGCATCAACTCTTCGGTGACCTTTTCTGCGCCACCTAGCTGAGTGAAATAATCGTGGACGACAGCGATCTTCATAAGGAGCCTCCGAAAAAGGGCTAAGCGGCGCCAGACCGTCTGAGCACGGCAGGTAAGGTTAGGGCAAGGATTTTCATATCTAGTCCAAGGGACCAATCGTCAATGTAAGCAAAATCGAGCGCGATCCACTGATCGAAGCTTAAAGAGCCACGCGCGGTAATCTGCCAGCTTCCTGTGATCCCCGGCCGAACGCTAAAGCGCCTCATCAATTGCGCCTCATTGAAGAGCGAGACGTCACGCACGCTCATGGGGCGCGGGCCGACGAGTGACATGTCGCCAAGCAGCACATTCCATAACTGCGGCAGTTCGTCGAGTGAGGTCCGGCGAAGGAAGCGACCGAGAGGAGTGACACGCGGGTCATTCGTAATTTTGAAGATTGGTCCGCGGGCTTCGTTTTGCTTTTCCAGGAGGGTCATCAATTCCGGAGCATTGCGCACCATGCTGCGAAACTTCCACATACGAAACCGCCGGCGACGCCAGCCATACCGCTCCTGCTGGAAGAAGACGGGGCCAGAGCTGGTGAGTTTGATGGCCACCGCAATCACGAAGAACAATGGCACCAACAGCACGAGGCAGATGATGGCCACTGCCACATCGAGCACGCGCTTGATGGCTTCAGCGAACAGGTGCGCCTCGTCCTTGGGCACAAGCTCCGCAAACATGGCGGCGCGCTTACGGAGTTTTCTGTCGTGCACGAGGGTATACATGTCGTTGAGGCAAACCACTCGAACACCCGCAGCTTCCGCCATCGCGACGGCACGTTGGATCATGTCATAACATGAACGTGCAGGCGCGGCCACAATAAGCTCGTCTACTGCGTTGCGAAGTAAATAAGCGGGGAGGTCGTCAATACGGCCAAGAAGGCGACCGGCTATATCCGGCGGCATGACCTCGGCGTCGCGGTCATCCACGAAGCCGAGTAGGCATTTACCAGTGTGATGCTGGATTCGAAGCTCCCGCCAAGCCTTGGCCGCCCGGCGTCCGCTGCCCACGATAACAACCTGCTCGGGATCACCGATCGTCCAGCGCAGGCGTGGATTAGAAAAGAAGATACGAGCCATTTCATAGGTAAAAGCTGCGATGAAGAAAGCGACGAGTGTCCGCCCTATGGGCCCCTCGGCGCGGCGGGCTTCAAGGTAAAGCGCGAGCAGCGCAGTCATGATTCCAACGCCCGCAGTGGTCGTCAGCGTGGGACGGAGCAATTCGGCAAAACGATGATAGAGACCGAGCGCTTCCATACATTGCCGCCAAAGAACAGCGAAGACTATTGCAAACGAGGCATTCAAGGCAGTGATCCGCATCTCCAGGAATTCGCTTAGGCCGCCTTGAGGCATGCGCTGCTGATTGGCCCAAATGACCGCGCCGACTGCGATCGCCAGCGCAATCAAACTGTCCGTCGCACTAAGCAGCGAGCGTGCGTTAGATGGTTTTGTCATGATCTGTCCTCGCGCCTAAGCGCAGTCGTCTAACAGTTGGTGCAGATCTATTTGCGTTCCGGCCGGCCACAGTCCACGCCGTTCCTCCAGAACATTCGTGCGATTGCTATAACAAATAGCCAATTTGCCACTACATCAATTGCGTTTGGTTCGGAACAGCAAGATACGACCGGGCAGCCGCGACAAACGGTTTGGCCTTTATCGGAGTTCCGTTGCCGTTCGATTGCAACGCCTCCCGGAGTTCTTCTGTCGATACTGTGGCCGTACCTATTTTTTGCACGGCGATGCTCGCCGCCAGGTTTGACAGTAAAATCGCCTCGTTCATGAATGCATCACATGCAAGCGCCAGCGTGAGTGTGCTGCTGACCGTGTCCCCAGCGCCCGTAACGTCGAATACTTCATGAGCCAGCGCCGCTACGTGAATGACAGATTGCCCATTCCGGAACAAGGTCATTCCATCGGCGCCGCGGGTGACCAGCAAAGCCGTATCTGTACCGAGAATGGCGCACAGCCGGTCCGCCGCGACACACAGATCCGCATCACTCTGAATGGAAACATTGGCCGCGATCCCGGCTTCGTGTAGATTCGGCGTCATCACGGTACATCCCGCGTACTTGCTGAAATCTGTACCCTTCGGGTCCACCACCACGGTCTTCCCTCGTTTGCGCGCGCACACAACCATCTGATGGCAGATGGAAGGTGTCAGCAGGCCTTTCGCGTAATCGGAGAGAATGCAGGCATCAGCCGTCTCGAGCGCTGCCGTGAAGGTCGCAAGCACCTGTTCCGCCAGATCGCCCGAGACCAGCTTCCTCACTTCGCGGTCAATGCGGACAATTTGCTGCTGTCCCGATATGATCCGTGTCTTGGTAGTGGTGGGTCGATCAGATGCCGTGATGATGGCATCCGTTCCGACATTCTGCGAGGTCAATACTGCCCTAAGGCAGGCGGCGTTCTCGTCCTGGCCAACGACGCCCAACAAAATCGGATGGCCGCCCAGACTGGCGATATTCGCCGCCACGTTCGAAGCGCCGCCGGGGGCGTGTGCACGGTGCGTGATGTCGACGATCGGCACAGGGGCTTCCGGGGATATGCGCCGCACTTCACCAATCAGATATTCGTCGAGCATCAGATCGCCGACAACCAGAATGTGCTTGCCGGCGAAGGCGTCGACGATGTTTTCGGCCGATTCCGACCGGAAAGCTGGAACCTCAAATAAAGGATGATTTTTCAGCATACTGTTTAGCCTCTTGCGATCGCTACGCTTTTGCTGTCTTGCAACCAGCCTTCCATCAATTCGTTCGCTACTTTTTTGACATCGCTCAACTGCAGATTGAGAATGCAGTGCGCTTGCGCGTCATTGCAACCCGTCTGGCACTCTTCAGAAAAAGGCGCCGGCTGCATCACCCTTGCCCATGCCGACAAAGGCGCATATCGTTGCGGCGAGTTGATGTGGCCCTGGGGAGCAGTTTTCGGGTGGCACGACAGTTCGATGACAGGAACGTCGGAAGCCGCCGCCAAATGCATAGGCCCGCTATCGTTGCCGATAAAGGCGTTACAGAACGACAGCAGGGCAGCAGACTGCCGCACGGTACAAGTGCCAGCCTTAATAATCATTGCCGGACCGAGAATCGGCCGCATACGTTCGGCGATACATGCGTCCACCGAATCGCCGACGACCAGAATTATGGCGCCATATGTTTCCACCAGCCACTCCGCAAGTGCCGAAAAACGCTCGATGGGCCATCGGCGCTTGGCTTCTGTAGCCCCAATGCCCAGGCAAATGAGCGGTTGCCCCGCCGTTACACCGTTCTCTGCCAAACACTGACGCGCATAAAACCGATCGCTATCTGAGAGCCACAGCTCGAGGTTGCGGATCCGCGCCGGATTGCCACCGAGCGCCGCCAGCATCTCCGCATTGCGCTCGATCTCATGACGAACGCCGGGTTTGCTTGGCACCACATGCGTAAACAGCGCATTGATCCCGTAATTAAGAGCGCGCTTGCGGCGGCTAACCATCGCTGAAAAGCCGAAGTGGTGCCTGGGCAGGCTCAGGAAACCCAGCACAGCCGCGTGCCGCGTATCGGAATCCCATCGCGGACTTATCGCAAGATCAAAGCGCCGCTGCCATAACCGTTGCATCGCCAACTTATAAGCGCGCCGCGGCCCGGTAAACAGGCGTGCATACTTGGAGCCGCGCTCGCTAAAGCCGATGACCTCGTCCACGTAGGGACACTCTTCGACAAAAGACGCGAACCGCTGGTCCACCACCAGCGTGATGTGCGCATGCGGCCAAAGCCCACGAACCTCCCGGACAAAGGAAGAGAATAAAACCAAATCGCCTAATCCATCGACTCGTGTCAGCAGGATCGATTTGACGGTACGCGGGTCAAATTCCCTCCCCATTTCAGGGCATCCCTGCAATCGCCGGAAATAGCCTGCCGAGAACCGCACTGGCGTCGTAAAGAGGACCGAGGTGATCGATTCCGCTACCGCGGAAGCGGACCCAAATCGCTGTTCAAATGAAACAAGAGTTTTCATCGCACTCCAGAAGTGAGGGTCATAATGCGTTCGATCAAGCTGCTGGTCGAATAACCCGAAACCAATGACAGATATTCGACGGAACCCCCATACCCGAGAACGATGTCGCGTTCCGGCATGGGCCGGACCCCACCGGCGTACTCCGCCCCCTTGGTGTGTACATCAGGCTTAAGTGCAGCAATGGCGCGCGTTGGATCGGGATCGTTGAAGATCACCACGTAATCCACACAATCAAGCACGGAAACCAGTTCCGCGCGATCCCGGTCATGCACGACGGGCCGCGTCTCGCCCTTGATCGTGCGCACGCTTTCGTCGCTATTAACGCCCACGACCAGGATGTCGCCAAGCGCCTTCGCCGCTTGCAGATTCCGTACATGCCCGACATGCATCAGGTCGAAGCAGCCGTTCGTCCAGACCACTTTGAGCCCCAGCCTCCGCCACAGATCCCGTACTGCAAGCAGATCCACGAGCGTCGTAAACTTCGGCAGCGCGAGGCGCTCGAAAGCGCTCTGCGGCTGGCCGGGAGGAAACAGCAGTTCGTCCACCATCTCGCAGGCAACGTGACACATGAGGATGTGCGCTTCCTGCACCCGCGCCGTGACGTTCGACGCAACGGACAGATGAATGTCACAGATTTCGCTGAGCGGCGAGGGCCCACCGCCCGTAAGCGAAACCGTGCTGAGCCCCAGAGACTTTGCTGCCCTTGCAGCTGCCACCACATTAGGTGAGCGGCCGCTGGTCGTGATTCCGATGAACACATCACCCGGTCTGGCCAGCGCACGCACCTGGCGCTCAAACACATATTCGTAGCCGTAGTCATTTGCGATGGCCGTCATGGCCGGTCCGTTCGCGGTCAAAGCGATGGACGGCAGCGCCATGCGCTCCCGCCGGAAGCGCCCCACAAACTCAGCGGCAATATGCTGGGCATCACTCGCGCTGCCGCCGTTACCGCAGAGCAGAACTTTGTTGCCCTTGAAAAAGGCTTTCGCCATTGTGGCCGCCAACCTGGCGATCGGTTCGGCGTGCGTTTCCGCGAGGCTCTGCTTCAGCTTTGCCGAATCCAATATGTGGTTGCGGACTAATTCGGTCAGTTGTTGCATTTCACAACTCCTCATCGGTAACGCGCAACACCAGTTTGCTTATTTGAAGAAACGCCCATGGAGAAAGTCGTGCCTTGGCATGCCCTGCATTACGATTCAATTTAACAATCGGAGTAGATCCTGACGTCCAGTCAGTTCCGTTGTTAGCGCGGTACCCCGCCCGTGGCAACAAAGGATTGTGACCCTGCGCATACCGCTCATTAGGTGTTCTGTATTGAGAGTGCGCCCGGTAAGCATCTGGCCTTCTGGTGTTTGATACGACGGCGCCGGAGGAAGCGCGCTTGCATAGAGGGTATCTATGACAGACGCGAGTTCGATTGCATAAGGTCTTAAGATTTGGTGGATCAAGCATGGTCTCGTGAGTGCCGGGGAGGTTCACAATCCCTATCTTGGGAAAGTGGCGTTCCCAGCCGAGGTCGGCGGGATCACCCGGCAAATGAGCCTCAGACCGGAAAAGAAATGCCGGAATCGAAAGCGGAACGGGTGCTTCATTCACGGCCCGATGCCATGATTTTACGGCTGCCACCTGTCTAGCCTCATTGAAGTAGTGGTGTAGGTAGTAGTTAAACCTCACTGGCAGCCGCGCATGGCGGATACCGAGCGGCAATCGAGAGAGCAGGCCGCGCCCATGGACTGGTTAGTCGACGTACAATCGTTAAGGCCAAAACTTTCGCCACAGCCCGCTGAGGAATCGCCCGGAAGAGCCGGGCTGTATCCTGAATAATCTGCCACAGTTCCTGAATCGGCGTTGCTCCATCCTGAAGCTCTGCAGACAAAACAACGTATGGCGACGGCGTCGCTCGTGTATCGAGCAGTCCAACAAAGGCGACCTCACGTCCAACTGTTTTGAAATGCAAGGCAACGGCATGTGCACAGTACCCACCCATGGAGTAGCCAAGAAGCCAGACAGGGCCCTCGGGTGCCTCTTCTTCTATCTGCCGAAGGAGATGGCGCACGAGGACCCCCATGCCTCCATCTCGATCGAGTAGCTGCGTCCAATCGGGATACTCCAACGCGACAATCCTGGCTACACCTTCGCATTCCATGCGAAAGCGCACCAGCCGTGGCTCGTCGCCGCCCATGCCGGGCAGCAGGAATATCGTGGGATAGGCGTGCCTGGATGGCCTCTTCTGCACCAGCTTGGCCTCCCCGCAATTCGATGAGACACCTCGCCAAGGCCTCTGGAGTGGGGGCGCTGAAAAGCTGACGCAAGGTGACCTACACGGTTGAACTCACGCTGCAAACGATGAACGCACAGTACGGCAGCAAGGGAATGGCCGCCGATTTGGAAAAAGTCGTCGTCGAGACCTACCCGTGGAGCGCCTGTCATCTCCTCAAAGATTTTGCAGATCGCAGACTCCATGGCACCGACGGGTGGGCGAAATGACTTATCGTTGGCGACTCTCTTCCGGCTGTGGTAAGGCCTTTCGATCGAGTTTTCCGGTAGGAGTAGTCGGCATGTGGTCGAGCCGGACAAAAACAGCTGGAACCATGTAGTCAGGCAGGGATTCCGCAAGCATTGCACGCATCTCGCGAGTCTCCGGAAAGTTCGCTCCGGGAACACTCACATAGTACGCGACCAGTTGGTTCTGACCTCGGTTTTGGCGCGCCGCAACCACGCACTCCTTGATCGCAGGCACCCGTCGCAAGAGTGTGGCCTCGATTTCGCCAGGTTCTATTCGGAACCCTCGAATCTTTACCTGGTGGTCGGCTCGGCCGATAAAATCCACCTCCCCGTCCTCGCGCCATTTTGCAAGGTCTCCTGTGCGGTACATAAGCCTGCCGGGGATGCCGAATGGACAATCCAGGAATTTCTCAGCCGTCAATTCAGGCCGGTGCAGATAGCCGCGGGCTAAACCTGCGCCGGCGATATATAGTTCCCCGGGGACGCCAACCGGAACCGGCGACCGATTCTCATCGAGAATGTAGAACTGCTGTTCGTCCAGAGGACGGCCTACCGTCACCACAGGGCTGTCGTTCACATCCCGCGGTGTTATGCGGTGCCAGGAAGAATACACCGTGGTCTCAGTGGGCCCGTATAGGTTGAATGCCGCAGAGAACTGAAGGAAATGGGGTACCATGTCCGCTGCCAGCGCCTCGCCTCCGGTGAGTATTCGCACCGTCCGCGGCATGTTGCAGGCGACCAGAGCACGCCAGAACGTTGGTGTTGCCTGAACCACGCTGGCCTTCGACCTGACTACCGCCGCCACCACACACACTGGATCGCGGCTTTCGAGGCTGTCTAATATCTCCACCGAGGCACCCTGCAGAAGGGGAAGAAAAAGGTCCACTCCTGCGATGTCGAAGCAGATGGTCGAGACGGCCATCATCCTTTCTTCCGGGCGCATGCTCACTCGCGAGAGCAACGACTTTATGAAGATAGAGAAGCTGCGATGCTCCAGGGCAACGCCCTTTGGCTTGCCGGTAGACCCTGAAGTGTAAATCACGTTATGCAGGTTGTTCGGAGTCAACGGCTGCACGCGGTCGATGTTGGTGAGCCGGTCAGCAGGCAAGCTTTCAAGCTCTTGCCTGATCACATCCTCGTCAATCATGACCGACCGTGCATCCAAGGGAAGCTGAAGCCGGTCTCGCACCGCGCTGGTTGTAACTGCCAGGCGTGCTCCGCTATCCTGCAGCATATAGTGCAAGCGGGCAGGCGGATGTTCCGGGTCTAAAGGGAGGTACGCCGCTCCAGCTTTCGTTATGCCGAGCAACGCGATCACCATCTCGGGCGAACGAGGCACGAGCAAGGCAACGATGCTTTCCGGTCCTATGCCCCGGGCAGTCAGGCAGCGTGCAAGGCGGTTTGCCGCGATGATCAAGTTCCGCATAGGTGAACTGCGAATTCTGAAAAGCGAGCGCTGTTCGGTTGGGCGTTCGGTCTACCTGTGCTTCGAACATGTCCGATAAGCACTCGGCCGTCGATGCCCTTGCTAGTCTGATTAAAGCCTTCGATCACTTGCCAACGGTGGCGGGCATCCAGAATCGGCGCGTCCTGAACCTCTGCCGTCGGGGGCGCCATCGCGATCCATTGCAACAACGCTTTGAAACGTCCCGCAATGTCCGACAGCTCCTTCGAATCGTAGCGATCGACGTTACCATCAAAGTCGATCCGCAGCCTTCCATCTTCGGCCCGGTCATAAATGGACAAGGACAAATCTTCGATTGGCCCGATGGATAGGTTGTGGGATGTCCAGTGCAAGCCGCCGTGGGAGTCCGATCGAAACGGCATGAGATTGATCCTGAGCCCCAGCAAGTGCGGATCATTCGGCCGCAGACCGAGATCCTCACGAATGTCCTCCATCCGGTAGAGTGGATGCGACAAAGCGTTCCCCATCGTAAGTGCCGCTTCTTTGATGGCCGCCTCCATTCCTGTCCCCGGCGAGAAGCGGCAGCGTATCGGCACAACGTTCACCAGACATGCGGGCATGTTACGGAAAGGTTTGCTTCGCCCGGTCACAACCAAGCCGACAAGAAAATCGTGGGAGCTTGTCAAACGGTGCATGATGATCGCGATGGAGCCTACGATTGTTCTTGGGCAAGCTGAGCTGCAGCTTCGCGGCCAGCTGCATGAGAGCGTCGACTGTCTCTGCAGGCAGCCAGACGGTTTCCCGGCGGCCTTGCCATCTCGTACTTGCGACTCTGCAGTTGGAGAGGGAAACCAGCTTTGGGCAGTCCGCAAGCTGCTGTATCCAGTATTCCCGGTCACTCGCGCGTTGGGGTGAATGCCGGTATTCCTCTTCAGACTCACTGAGACGGGCGAATGGAGCCGCGGTATTGCGACGCGCCGCGACGGCAGCCTTGTTCGCTTCGTAGAGAGCGCGCAGCCGCTGTAACACAAGTTGACCGCCGAGGCCGTCGATGACCAGATGATGGTAGATCTGGCAGAAGAAGAATCGCGTGGGCCCAAGCCGTATCAGCGCCCATGAATAGCAGCGACCTGAGGCCAGATCAAATCGGCGATTGAGATCGCGCTCCATCCACGACAGGGCCGACGCGTTCGGATCTCGCTCCCGACTAAGGTCGATCATTTGCAATGCTGAACCGGCTACTGGGCCAACTACCTGATAGATGCCGCCAGCGTCGGTGAGCAGGCGCAAATGCAACGACTCGATCTCGGCAAGGCAGGCCACCGCCGCTTCCTGAAACACCTCAAGGTCCAGATCACCGGTAATTTCAGTGTATTGGCCAATATTAAACGCGCGGCTATCCGGATCAAGCTGCTGACCAACCCACAACGGCCGCTGGGCACTGAGCAGTGGCATAGCTCCGGCCTCGGAGACCCGCGGCAATAATTCCTGTCCGGCAAATTCAGCAGTTCCCGTTCCATTCATTTCAGCATTTTGCACAGTGTCACCTCAAAGGTAGCTTTCCTCGTAGTCGTGCTTACGAACTACGACCTTCGGTTCTTCACAACACACGTCAAGTCCCGCAAAGCCTTTTATAAGGACAGCAGCAGTCGCGTCCCACTGAGTCTGTGTGTGGTAAATGCATTGCAGTAAGGGGCAAGAGTGACTTCTGACCCGCCTGTCAAGCCTGACAAAGAGTGTGCCAACTCGGCCTCAACTCGTAGCAGACCATAAGCCTTCTCCGGGCCGCTGCGATTCATTACATTGGCGCTCTCTCAGAAACCAGCACAGCACTGCCGTGCAAAGGTGCACGGGAGTTTTGGAACAATAAAAGCACACCGACGATTAATGAGAACATTCCCGGGACGAATCTTCCGTCAGCCCAGTAAAGTACCCGCGACGCCTCAATCAGACCTATATACAGGGGCGGAAACAGAAAGATGCCCGCGACACTGCGCAGTTTAAACTCTTTATACAAATACCCGCAGATCAGCCCGCACACCAACCAGTAAAGCAACCCTCCCGCCACGCCGTAATCTACGATGGGGGCAAAAATTCCGCTCGGATTGTTGAATTCCGGATTGGCGCTTGTTGTCAGGAGATTGACGTAGTTTACGTCGGGGACACTCGGTGCAAAGTCAAACGCTGGAAACAATACCGGCAGTACATCCTTCAGGATTGGAAATCGCCAAAAGGAGCTCAATGTCGCGAGCGGCATATGGAGGGAGAGTGATTCTTTGCTGGCCAATAACAGCGCTCCATTATTGAGCGCGGTGGTGTAGTAACCCATAAGCCGCAGCGCGATAAAGCCCCAGAAGGAGGACTCACGATTTGCGTAGAAGCTGGACCACGATCTGAAGTATTCCCCGGCCGCAAAGAAGAGATAGAGAAATGCCGCTGCCACAACCGGAGCAAGCCGCGTCAGGAAGCGGAGCAGCCGGCCCGTAGCCGGTCGAAGCCAGATGAAAGATACTACGAGCGGAACCAGAAGCTCGATCACAGCTAATCGTTCACTGTTGAGGAGTGCTCTCGCCATGCCGAGAAGAAACACGCTTAGCAATTGCCACCTCACCGTGCGCCAGCCCTTTGCGATTCCGAGCGGTATCCCCAGTACAATTACAGTGAGCCCAAATTGAGTGCCGGTCGTCACACCAGGTATGGTTTTGAAGTATTCCTTGCGTAAGTCGTAGTTTGCGTCGCTGGCTCGATGGAGTATATCCAGGATGAGTCTCAGGTTCAGTCCGTTCTTTATGCCGACTGCAAACCAGATGATATAGGCCAGAACCGTAAGGATGAAGCTGATTGTGAAAAGCAATCGGACCGAGCGCCACGGCACAGCCAGCTTCCAATCCGTTGAAGGCCGCCGGACGCCGCTATTCCTGCGCCTCGCAGCCCCAAATAAACATCCACATCCAAAGACGATGACGACTGCGAACAAGAGCCCAAGACAGGAAAGATCGAAGTATTTCGGCGTTCGCCAGAAGTACAGATAATCATTAGATTCGGTAATGTACGCGGCGAATCCGGCGGCAATAGCCGGCATGCCGAACGCGACAGCCGGATTAAGCCACCACACCACCTGCACGTTGTTTGCTTCGGGAGCCATTTGTTCCTGATTCGTCACTCGCTGGTCCTGGTCGGTACGTCAATCATCGTCGTCGCGAAGTTCACATCGACCTGATCGGGTTCTCGTCTTCGGAACAATCTGGTTGTTCGCCCAACGATGCAGACCAGTATTCCGCACACTGCTGTTTCTGCAATAACAACGGAGATCGCCATGCCGTTGCCCAGGAATCGCGGTGCGAGCAGCAGCGCAAAAGCCAGATTCACCAGCCCTCCGGCTATAACGGCCCTCATTATGAGCCCTTCTTTTCCAGCCGGCAGCAGAGACTGAAAACCGATTGCATCGGTAAGAGAAACGATGAACGGAAGCGCGGCAAAAATCTGTAGGATCGGGACGGCACCCGCGAATGTGTTACCGAATACGCTTCTTATAATCATGCTTGCGCCCAACCCGGTTATTACAGCCAGAACCAGTCCGCAGGCCGTCTCGATAAGCGCGCTTATCCTGGTCAGACGCTCATTCTCCCTGGGCGAGTGCGCCGCCAATTGACTAAGCCGCGGATAGAAGGCATCCCGAATTGGCACTAACAGTCCACAGATCGCCTTCGAAAGCTTCTCTGCAGCAGCGTAATATCCAACAATGGGCGCAGGAGCAAACATGCCTAAGATCAGGACATTTCCTGTACTGTAGGTTGCGGCTCCGCTGCGCAGCAAAAACATCGGCCAGCCCGCCCGGAGGGCACGCCCGATGGTGGCCAATGTCGGCCTGCGGAAGCTGACGAGGCGATGTGCCATCCAGATACCAACAACCGTGGTGACCATGGGCGTGAAGCTCTGAAACACGAGGACTTTCCACTCGTCGCCGCGGGTATGTACAAAAAGGAAGATTGCTACAAGGGTCGATACCTTACTGGGGACCTCGAGAGACGCAGCCAGTGTCATGCGCTCAAAACCCTGAAACAACCAAAGCGGCGCCATACCCTGGGCCACGCCGTAGATGAGACCAGCACAAAGTAATTTCGGGTGCGAGCGCAGGAGCGGAACCTGTGTTGATACCGCACAAGCCGCCAATACGCCAAGTATTGACAGCACCGATTGCGCGCCTAATGTCCCGCCCGCAATCCGTCCGCAGGCCTCTGCAGAGTGCCTGTTTTGCGCTATTTCCCGGGTAGCGGAGAGTAGAAACCCAAACTCCGCGAAGATCGCTATGATGTCTCCCATCGACAGGGTGAAGGCCACATCGCCCCAGCCTGAAGGTCCGAGTACACGCGCAAGATACGGAATAGTAAATAACGGAACAAGCTTGCGGCATGCCTGCACAACATAGAGCGACGCCGCATTACGGGCAATCTTGTTCCTGAAGAGTCTGCTGCACGTATTCTTCACTGGGGATTCACTTCGCACTCAACCGCGGCACCGCCCTTCCCGACCGGTCATAACTCGATGCGAGGCTGACGAACCAGCCGGTCGTACGTCCGACAAATACGGACCAGTGATAGACAGCCTTGCCTGCCCTTCCAAGCATCAGAGTGTAAGCGCCTCCCAGAAGGGGACGGTAGAGATACTTGAGCGTCACTGATGCGGGAAAATCATGAGCATGCAGTAGGCGGCCCATGCCCATGCCGTAACGCCGCGCTTTCTTTATCGCCGTCATTGTATACGGACCCTGACCCCAGTCTGGGTGGAAGACCGCCACGGATGGCTCATATTGAACGAAGCATCCACGCTTCATGGCCTGAAGCAGAAATTCTGTTTCCTCGCCTGCGCCCCAGATCGTTCCCGCACCTATGCCAAGGCGTTCATCGTAGAAGAGGCCGCCGAGATCGGCATGCCGGAAGAACATCGCGAATGAAATGTGACGGCGAAAAACGTTCTGTCGAGTCACCTGGCCAGCCTCCTGGTCGAAGCGGCCGCTTTTTAACAAGGTGCCTGCAGAAGCTTCGCAGCCGGTTATGCCATGCCACTCCGGGTGTGCTTCAAACATGTCGGCGACACGCTGTAACAGGTCCGGTGCATACCAACAGTCGTCATCGGGAAATGCAACAAACTCTCCATCGCAAATCCTAAGTCCCGCATTATTTGCCGCCGCTTTGCCAAAAGCGCGGGAGCGTACATGTGCGATTGACAGCCGCGATTCATATTCCTGCAGGAGCGATTGGATGCGATCGTCGTCATTCTGATCCACGACGATAACGTTGAATCGGCAATACGTTTGGATAACCAGCGAATCAAAGAACCTTCTTAGTTCGCTTGTTCTCCATCGAGTAGCAACGATGAGCGAGATAGTCTTGGGCTTCATTTAAATACTTGCACACCGTAGAGGCTGGTAAGACCCTGCGAAGCAATCCTAACGTAAGGCTCAACCTTGCCCAGCAGGTTCTTCGGAATGATCAGCATATCGTTAGGCTGTAATGTGACGTCCTCTTGTACTCCTTTCGCAGAACTCAGAAACCTGGTATTCACCACCTTAACCTCTGCAAACTCTGCATTGACTTGTCGAACCAGCAACACCTTGCTCTCCTTGGAAACATCCTTAACACCACCACTCATGGCTACCGCTTGAAGTAGCGTCACTTTTCCGTGGATATCGTATATTCCCGGCCGGGCCACCTCGCCGTAAACCGTAAAGTGGGGCTTCACATATTCCTTTAGTGTTAATGTCAGCTCTGGAGAGTTCAGCGGAATGGAGGCCTTGGCTATAACGGCTGCTGTAGCTTCGTCGAGGCTCAAACCGGCAACTTTAACAGGACCGACGACCTTAAGTCTTACCGTTCCATCCGGTTCTATCGCTGCGACCTGGTTATATTCAGGTGTGAACACATATTCGACCTCCAATACATCACTCGGCTGCAACCTATAGGCTAGATCCCGAGAGGCGAGCTTGGATTGCTGGCCGAAAACGGTACTTACAAATGCTAACAGCGCCGCCGTAATAACTGTGTTTCTCATGCTGTTTCCTCGGAAAAGATTAAAGACGACTGTAAATCGCATCCGGAACTGGATAACGTCGCTTGTTCAGCGCCAGGCCTATGACAGGCACGGAGGCCCGCGATAGCATAGTGAGGCCGCCGCGCAGCTGGATCCGTGTTGCGTCGCCGGCTCCCACAACAAGCACTACACCGTCACTTTGCGGCCCTAAAACCGCAGCTGCGCGACTGGCACTTAGCGACGGACAATCGATAAGAACATAGTCGTGCCTCGCCCTTAGTTGTCGAAACCAATGCTTAAGTACTTCTTCACCACCGCCCCCGGCCGATCTGGCCTGAAGTTGGTGCGGGGCGAGGCCTGCGCAGGGGCCGTCACACTCATAGGTGTCAGGAGCGTCTACAACAGCTACGCGCTTACCGGTGTATTTGGCTAACTCTGCCCCCAGGTGCCGCACAAAGTGGGTCACACCCTCGCCGCGGGTGCAAGCAGTAACGGCGAATACAGCGCCCCCTTCTGGGTACGAAGGTTCGATCTTACGCAGCTTCCCGATGAGCGGCAAATAGGCACCATTGGGCTGCGAAGAATCCCTGTGGCTCCCGCTAGCACAACGGTCTTGAGATTCAAAGCCCTGAGCTGGGCGATCCCGCCCCAGGATTCCCTGAAAAAGACTCATAGGCGCAGAGTCACTCGCCTTCAAGTTCAATAAAGGCGCTTCAACGGTCGGTCCAGGCAGAGCCCATCGAGGTGTTTCTTCCGTCAGCATCGGAATGGTCGCCAAAACGAGGGCGTCAGCCGCTGCCTCTAACTCCCACGGAGAGTAGAAGCGAGGACTCCATAGCCCCGCGACGATTCCAGAGCCGACGATCAACAGGGTTCCGAAGATGTAGACGACGCAGATACTCGACAACAGCTGCAGTTTCGCTTGAGGAACAATTGCCGGACCGGACACTTGACGTACATTGGCAATCTTATCGTTATCAAGCGTTCGATCGATGCGGGCCTGCTCGCGTTTCTTAGAATACAGATCGTAATTGGCCTCGTCTTCCTTGACGTTCCTGGCAAGATCCTGGTACTGACCCGTGATCTGATTGAGCTGCTGAAGTCTGGCCTCATACGCATTGACCTGCCCGGTAAGGCTTCGTTCCCGTGCGTGCAGGCCCGCGTCTCGAAATCGCGCCTGTGCCAGGTCGGCCTCGATGCTTTGGCGAAGCGGGTTGAGGTCGCTTTGTACCTCTGTAGATTTAGACTGCTGTGCCCGGTTCAGGGCCTCTCGGATGTTTGTGATCTTATCGTCCACTTCCTGCACATGACGATCAGTAGGATGGTATTTAGTCAGCAGGCCGACCCGCTCGTTTTGCAGATCCACTAAAATCGAATTCAATCGATCCGCCCCATTCTGATCGGGTAATTCCCTCTGCTGGGTGATTATCCGCGGGGCAAGAGTTTCTCGTTTCCAAGCCATTGTTTGAATCTTTTTCTCGGCCTCTTGGGTTGCAGCCTCATTTTCGTACAGTACAGCGTGGGCGTCGGACAATCTGTGAGCAACAACATCTTTTTCTTCGGCCAATTGCGCAACCTGGTAATTCTTGTTGAATTCGGCAAGTTTACCCTGATCGTCCTGCAGCTTTCCGTAATAGCGCTTCGCCTCCTGAGTAAAGAATGCATGCGCCCCCTCGCTTCCCCTGACCCGCGCACGATAGGCCAGGTACAGCTTACTCAAGGTGGCTAATGTCGCGTTAGCCTCCTGCGGGGACTTGCCCCCATAGGTAACAGCAATCAACGTGGTCTTTGGAATCGGTAGCATCTTCAGATGCTTTTCGAAGCTCAGCAACTCGCGGTCGATCGCTTTGCCGCGCAGATCCGGATGCAATGTAGAGACGACTTGACGATGAAGCTCGAGTCCCGATAGAAGTTCTATCTCAGTCCCGAGTTGTGCCTCATTTGTCGGCATAAGCTGAGGTGGAGCGTGGTCATCGAACGAAGTAATTGCGAAGGCCGCACCTTCATTTCGCACGAGGAATACCATACGTGACTCGTATTTGTTACTAGCCACGACAATCAGACCCGTGGCCAGCACAATGAATGTCAGAACAGCTGCCACAATGGGGCGTCTATTGCGAAAGAACGCGGCAACTATATCGGCTACTACGGTACGTATCTCCCGAACGGCGACGGGCTGAGCATTTTCTGTTGTGGCAATCGGCATAATACTCGTGTCCTTCCCGTTGTACAGTGAGTGCCCGTACACGGTGCTGGTGGGGATGGACGCAGAGCACTTGCTTCGCGATCAAGCAAGAGCTAAACGCACGTGGTTGGGTCAGACCGCGCTTTTTCTCAGAAACACCACGCCGATAGGGCGGAGGACCATTGTCAAATCGGGCCAAATGGTCCGAGTTTTTGGGCGGCAGTATCGACTTAGCGAGAGTCACGCTCTAAGAACAACCGAGCGTCGTGGTCGGTTCGTCCATATCCCGGGCGGATGGATTGCAGACCTGCTATTTGAGTAAGGGCAACAGGAATCATGCTGCAGACTGGCTAGATAGCTGAGGGGTCGGAGCCCTTCTACAACAGCCGCTCCACCTGATAGCTGCACAGCGGAACCTTGAGAGATCTTTGGATTGCGCCAACCGCGATTACGATTTCTCCGCGGCCCGTCTGAGTTAGAACTCCCTCAACGCCCTCCAGGCAGCCCCCATGGATCCTGATTCTCTCTCCAACCGCGGGGAAGGGCCCTGGCTCGTAGCTGGTGTTGCTGCGAACCAAAGCGCGTACTGTTTCGATCTCCGCGTTCGGCACGGCAACCAGCTCCCGCCCATTGGTTACAAAGCGCACCAGGCCGGGAAGACTTAATACCCTGATGACCAGTTTTGGCTCCGCTTCCATACGGACAAACGTGTAGCCCGGAAAGAGTGGCGACTCTACTTGCTTGGTACGGTCGCTCCATCGCCGGGTCTCCCGCTGCATCGGCGCAAAGGACTCAAAGCCCTGATCGCGCAACGCCGCGTCCACCTTTTTCTCGCACTGATAGCGCGTCTGCAGGGGATACCATAAGGGGCCCGAAGGTGCGGGGGATCTCGGGAATGCCGAGTGAACGGGAGAGTGCTGAGTTGTGCGCATAGCTTCGCCCTGTGAGCCACATGGTGGCCTTCGCATTGGGAGGAGTTGTTGGCCCTTAGGAAACTTGGCAAATACGTGAGAGGCTGCAAAGGGGTTTCAGGAACTCTTCGCAGGGTGAATCAGGGACTCCAGCAAACCTAATGGGAGTCATTGTCCCAAGCAATAGAACTAATTTCCCGGTGCAGGCCGAACTTTTGTTCCGAGAGAATAGGCCCGGCGTAGTTTTTAAGAAATTACTCTCAAGTAACATGCGTAGCGTGATTGGCCCACGGCTAGATCTTAGGTAGACGGTACTCATTGATGCTTTTCACATGCCTTTATGGCGCATGAATACTCGATAGGCACCGCGAAATGCAGCCTTTAGTGAGATATGAGTAATCACCAGGTTTGGGTACTAAAGTTATGCATCCAATGTGAACCAGAAAACGTGCTTGGTTCGAGAGGTGCTGTTGTAAAGTCATTAGAGCAAGTTAGGACCCTGGTGGGCCATAAGTACGCCTTTTAACTTTTGACTTGCATGATCCATGACACCACTCCCTCTATAGAGGTTTAGGTTTTGAATCAAAACCGATCGGGAGATTGCCTATGCTGACCATTCCCGCCAGAGTCGTCATTTATGACAGCAGCATTTTGCAGTGTGAGCTGCTGACGGCCGGCTTGGAAAGCCTTCGACTAGGATTTGAGATAAGGTCCGCAAGTGACCTGGAGTCGCTGATCGAGTTGCTCACGCCCGATCCAGACTGGGTAGTGATCATCTCCGACAGCAGCATGAGCGGCAACGCCATTTCCGTTGCGAAACGGCTGCGCGCGCGATTCAACGGGCTACCGTTTGTGTTCCTATCAAAGGAAGGGCGTAGCGACCGCGTGATCGAGGCGTTCCGAACGGGCGCAAGAGGGATTGTATACGGCGATGAGAGCTTGTCTCAGCTCGCCAACTGTGTCAGTCGGGTTTGCCAAGGTGAAGTGTGGTTACGAGGAGTCGACCTCGGAATCATTCTCGACGGCTTAGTTAAGCCGAGCGTGCGGGTGACTGATGTTACGGGAAGAACCCTGCTCAGCCCTCGCGAAGAGGAGATCTCCAGGCTAGTCGCGGTGGGCATGAGCAATCGGGAAGTATCGCACGTGCTTAAAATCAGCGAGAGCACAGTTAAAAATTCTCTGTTTCACGTTTTTGAAAAACTGGGGATCTCCAATCGAGTGGAGCTTGCACGGTATGTGAATGGGACTTCGGAAGGGGAAGGACCTGCAATCCAATAAAGCAACGCATCCTGAACTCCCTGCTTAGTCCGCATTGTTCATCCTTCTATAGCACATGCAAGAACGATAACCATTATCCGCTTCCCCCGTGGCTTTTCAGGTCTCGGCCTTGACCCGCCCTCGGGACCGAGTAAGCTCGGCGGCAGAGGCGAATAAATGGATAATGTCGTCAGCTCCTGCGCAAGCCACGGGAACCGGACGGCGACCGCTCGGCTAAAGAGGCTGCGGAAGAAGTCTCTGCTTGGGCAGAGTCGTTCCCTCGGTGCCTAAAGCCGGATTTATTCCCAAGTGATTACGGACGGGCTAAAAGCCGGTCCCCTTCAGGCGAGACCTAGCCTCAGGGGCTAAAGCCGGTAGCCTTCGTGAAGGAACGACGTTCTCAGGGGCTGAAGCCCAATTCTCTTTCGATCCTCAACGGCCCAAGAGGCGGCGGAAAAAGCCAGGTCAAGCAAGAAAGCATGCCCCAGGGGCTTTTAGCCCACGATGATTACATTACATTTGCGCCGGGGATAAATCCCCGGCCTACCCTAAGACAGGGCTTTTGCATAGCCTCTAAAGTCAGGCCCTGATACAAAGCCTAGATGCAGATTCACGCGGACTCTAAAGCCCGTCTAATTCAGTGAATGAATTTTTCCGCAGCCTGTAAAGCGAATAGTTAACGTGGCGAGGACGGGACTTCGGGATTCGATCCGGCGTCACCTCGCGGCCCTGGCCCGAAGCGGGGATAGTGTCGATGGGGCTCATCGGCCTGGAGGGTTTTCCACTGTTCCGGAGTGAGTACTCTTCGCAAACCAAGGAGCATGCGGCCGTTCGCTTTTTCGAGTTCGGCGCGAGCCTGCGCGACGTGATCGATCTGGGCCAGGATTTTGCCCTCGTCCGGCTGATCCGCCGCGAGCAGCGGTTCCATCGCCATCTCCTCTTTTCGAACGCTAGCGCTGAGATCCATCAAGTTGGGACGACTCTGCTCGAAGACCGCTTCCATCCTCTTTTGCTGGTCTGAGGTAAGGCCGAGCTTTTGCGCAAGTTCGGGATTGTTCCACCAACGCCCCCAGGGACCCACGTGAAACGCACGCTCCATAGGGGGACGACGGCCTTCCATGGGGGGTGGTCCCGTGCCCTGACCCGGTCCATTTGGCGGCGGGGCTGGCTCCTGGCACAGGGTCGCGCCTGAGCCCAAAGCCATCGCCAGCGTGACCGCAAGCAATCGCACCGTTCTGCCGTTCCAAGGGCTAGTTGGTCTGGACAATGTGTTTGCTCCCTGGTGCAGCGGCAGCCGAGCCGGCGCTGCTCTGTGTCGACACCAAGTGGGTCAGCGACTCCATGGACGAGGGGACGGCCTCCGAGACTTGTTCATCCACTTCCTCCAGCAACGCATCGTCGCTGGGTTGCAAGGCCGGATGGGTGACCCGCGGGCTCGTCAAATGGAACGGAAGGAACGCGAGCACGAGTAGCACCAAGGGGATGATAGCGGCTATGGCCCATCGCATCGCGACGGCCGGGAGCCTTCGCATGGGGACCGAAAGCCGTTGTTGCGGACGGGTTGCCATGCACTCCGAACTCCATTCCAGGGCTGCGCTACGGAAGACGGCCACGCCATGCTCCAGCCGCGCCACTGCGGACCGGCATCCGGCGCATTCGGCAAGGTGGCGAAGCACCTGCGGACTCTGCTGTTCCGTCCCTTGATTCAGGACGTATTCTTCCTGCTCCCAGGCTGACAGGTGGTACGTTTTCATCTTGTTTTCTCCATCGCCTTGCGCACCGCCGCGAGCGCGCGGTGCAGGTGGCTTTTTACCGTCCCCACATGCAGTCCCATCGCGGTTGCGATCTCGGCCAGTTCCATCTCGTCCACAAAGCGCAGCAAGAAGACGCTGCGCTGTTTGCCGGGGAGGGTGGCTACGCTATCCCAAACCTTCACCATTTCCTCCCTGACTACCAGGGCCGTCTCCGGGGAAAGCCCTGGAGCACGGAGGCGGTCTGCGACGGCACCTGCCTCCACTGCCGTGGTGCTCGCCATTTTCCAAAACTGAAACTTCCGGGAACGCGTAGCGTCGCGAATAAGATTGGTCGCGATCCGCGTGAGCCACGTGGCGACGCTGCAGTCTCCGCGAAACTCGTCGCGCGCCCGATAGGCCTTGAGGAAACAATCCTGGGTCACACTTTCTGCCAGGTCGGGATCCCTTAGCGAGAGCAACGCATAACGATAGATGCGAGACCGGTAAGTAGCGCAGAGCGTGTTTATATCCTCAAGCTCTGCAATCATCCGGTCTCGCCCGGGTGAAAGCTCTCCAGCGTAAATAAGCGGCTCCAATGCTTCCATAGACTTGCCTTCTGGGCAGCAGTTTACGCCGAAAGCGCTGCCCACATTGGCTGGGTTATCGCATCGGCCGTCCGAATCCTGGGCCACCCATCATGTGCTCCTGTTCCAACTCGCCAAACTTGGTCTTCTGGTCGGCGGTGAGAATGGCGTAGAACTGGGCCCGGGCAAGGGCGTGGGCGGCAAGCATCTCGCCTTCCATTTGGCCCAGGGTGGTGGCCGTCGATTGAATGGTCGCCGTGTCATTCGCCTTAATCGCCACCTCCATAGCCTGGTGGGCAGTACGTTCGCTGGCTCGTGAGTTCTGATGTGCCGTGGCTTCCGTGGTAAAGAAGGTAGTGGCTTGCTCGACTTGAGCCGGAGTGAGGGAAAGCAGCGTGGTATAGCGCTGGACCTGATGCTGGGCCATCGTCGCGGGAGAGGGCGGGGTGTGGGACGGGGGTGTCTGCGCCAGGGCCATTGGTAAGAGCCCCAGGGCGGCAAGAAGGGCAAGCGAAGACTTCATACTTCCTCCTAAACGGTTGAGATGGGTTGAGCCTTCTCGCCCCAATAGACGGAAGCCACAACATGCGCGTTTACAGGTAAGTTCAAGGCCGCCTGGTCTTAGGTAGCAACAGGAGAACCCCCAGCCCCCCACACCAGGCACTGATCGCGCAGGCCAGCATTACGGAGTGAAATCCAGCGAGAAACGCCTGGTCGAGCAGTCTCGCGGCCTCGACCCGTTGCAACTGGGGAAGGCCTGCCGGAATGGGTATATCGTGCAGGCGAGCCTGGCTGGCCAACATCTGTTTACGTGCCTCGACGGGCAAGCTGGAGTGAGCGAGCTGGGCGCTCAGGCTGGCAACAAAGCCGTGAGCCAATAACAAGGCGATCAGAGAGACAGCCAGCAGCCCGGCAAGCCGGGAAAGTGCGTTGTTGACCGCTGAAGCGATGCCGGTCTGGGTCTCCGGTACTGATGACATCACTGCATTCGTGAGCGGCGCGACGCATAGAGTCATTCCGCAGCCAAGGATAAGGACGGGGGGCAAAACGGATCGTGCGTACCCATGCATACCGTCGAGCCAGGCAAAAGCGGCAAAGCCAATGCCGGCCAGCACTGCCCCAAAACACAACAAGAACCGTTCTCCAACCCGGGGAACCAGCACGCCAACCCGTGCGGAGAATAAGAACATGAGCGTGATCAGGGGCAGAAACACCGCGCCGGCCGCGGCGGGCACGTAATGCCGCACCTGGATCAGATAAAAGGGGATCACATAGAGCGTGCCCCCCAGGGCTCCGTACAACAGGAAAGTAAGCAGGTTTGGCGCCAGGAAGCGCGGGATGCGGAAGAGCGATAGCGGCATCATCGCATTGGGCCGGCTGGATTGGGAGCGCAGAAATAGGGCGAACAGGGCGAGTCCGCCGAGTAGGGGCCAGGTCACCAGGGGACTTCGCCAGCCCAGTTGCGGCGCGAAGGAGAGCGCGTAGACGATGGCCGCGAAGCTTAGCGTGGCCAGGGTGGCGCCGAGCCGGTCCAGAGGGTGCGCCGGTGCGTCGCCCAGGGCGCGGCTCTCCGGTATGCGCGGCGCCAGGAACATGATCACCAGGACGAGGGGGAGATTGAGGAGAAAAATCAACCTCCAGGACCACGCCTGCAGGAGCCAGCCACCGACTACGGGGCCAATCGCGGCGAAGACAGTAATCCACGCCGACCAGGTGCCAATGGCGCGGCCCCGTTCCTGTTCCGGAAAAGATGCTGAAAGGATGGAGAGCCCTTGCGGGATCAGCAACGCGGCTCCGACTCCCTGGATAGCGCGGGCGGCGATGAGCTGAAGCAGAGAATACGAGGCAGCACACCCCGCGGAGGCGACAGCAAACAGCGACACTCCTATTACAAATGTACGGCGGCGTCCGTAGCGGTCCCCGATTGCCCCCCCAAGCAACAACAAGGCCGCCGCAAACAGGGCGTAACTTTGCACCACCCATTGAATCGCTGCCGAAGTAGCGTGGAAGGTGGACTGGAGGGTGGGCAGCGCGACGTTGACCACAGATCCATCCATGAAGGCCAAGGCGGATCCGAGGATGATGGCAATCAGAATCCACTTGCGGTCAAGCGGCGCGCAGGGTGCGGCGACGGGCGCGACGCCAACCTGGGCACATGGCGGGACGACATGAGACCTCGGAACCGCGGATCCGGTCACTGGTAAATCTGCACAAAATTACGCAGCTCCTCTGTCATCGCCATCAATCATGGGATACCACGATGATCAATGGTCGCATGTTGGGGTCGCATGTTTGGGGTCGCATGTTTGGGGTCGCATGTTTGGGGTCGCATGTTTGGGGTCGCGCGTTTGGGGTCGCGCGTTTGGGGTGAAAGACTGGCGATTGTGCGTCCTGGTTGGGTATTTGTTGCAAAGATGTTTCTCCAAGCACCCTACGGCGCTTTACACACGGGTTCGCGATGGTTAAGGTGTTGGGGGCGCGCCAGGATGCGCCGAGGGAAGGTAGACGCCGCTGTTAAAACTTCATCTGAACGCACTGGACTACGGGATCGTGGTTGCCTATTTTCTCGTCATCCTCCTGATCGGACTCCGCCTGAGGCGCAGCAATAACACCTCGCAACAATTTTTTGAAGCCGGGCGGTCGCTGCCGCTGGCCATCACCGGCATTGCCTTTGTGGCCGCGAACTGCGGCTCGCTGGAAGTGATGGGCATGGTTTCCACCAGCGCGAAATACGGCTGGCGCGCAGTGCATTTCTATTGGATCGGCGCCGTTCCCGCCATGTTGTTTCTGGGCTTGATGATGATGCCGATTTACTACCGCAGCAAAGTCCGCAGCGTGCCGGAATTTCTGAAACTGCGCTTTGGCGAGCCGACGCGTGTTTTCAATGCGCTCTCGTTTGCCGTGCTTACCGTATTGGTGTCGGGCGTCGGACTGTACGCGATGGCGCTGATCCTGCAAGTCATTTTTGGATGGAGCTTTTTGCTGTCGACGGTGATCGCGGCCGTATTTGTACTGACGTATATCCTGCTGGGCGGTTTGCGCGCCACGATGTACAACGAGGTGCTGCAATTCGCCTTGATTGTGGTTGGGTTCGCGCCGCTGGCCTGGTACTCGGTACGGTACTGCTGGGGGAAGCCGGCGCATATCTGGGCCGGCATGCATGCGGTGGATCCGCAAGGGCCGACGATGGATGGCCTGGGAATCGTCTTTGGCCTCGGCTTCGTACTGAGCTTCGGTTACTGGTGCACCGATTTCGTGCTGGTGCAGCGCGGACTGGCTGCGCGGGATGTCTCCACCGCGTCGGGCACTCCGCTGGTGGCGGCTGCGGTCAAGCTCTTCTTCCCTCTCCTGGTGGTGGTCCCCGGGATCGCAGCGGCCGCCATCCTCCCTGCAGGTCTCGCCAGCCGCTTCGACCTGGCACTGCCAGCCATGCTGGGACGCTATTATCCTCATGGTTTGCTGGGCTTGGGAGTGACCGCGGTGCTGGCCAGTTTTATGTCGGGAATGGCGGGCAACATTTCTGCATTCAACACCGTGTGGACTTACGACCTGTACCAGGCCCACCTCGCCAAGGGCCGTAGTGATGCCCACTACCTCCGGGTTGGGCGTATCGCAACCATTGTTGCTACAGTACTCAGCGTCGGCACGTCGTTTGTGGTGTTGCGCTTCAATAATCTGATGGATTACGTCCAGATGCTGTTTTCTATCTTCAACGCACCGCTGTTTGCGACCTTTCTGTTGGGCATGTTCACCCGTTGGGCTACGCCGGTGGGCGCGCTCACTGGGCTGGTCTGCGGCACATTGGCGTCGTTCGGCCATTGGCTGTTGTACCAGGACGGGATATTGAAATACGGCAGCGATATGACGGCAAGCTTTTACGGCGCGGGTGTCGGATGGCTGGCTTGTTTTGTGATCACCATCGCGGTCAGCCTGGTTACGAAAAGAAGCCTGCTCGCGGTTCCGGAGTACCGGCCGCCAGGAGTGCGGGCGGGGCCTGCCAGTCTCCCGCTTCCCTTGCTGCTTTCCGCCGCAGGCATCCTGCTGGCGCTTGTTTTCTTTAACCTCACATTTGCTTAGCGGAGCGTTCGGCAATGAGAATCAAGGCTTTAACAGCAGTGGTTTTGTGGCTTTCGGCATTGGGCGCGCTCTGCCAAAGCTGGACCATCGGCAACGACCGAATTGAGAGGGTGGTTGCGTTCGACCCCATATCTGGCCTGGTAACACAACGGCTGGCCGATCTGACCACCCATACGGAATTCGTCTCCCCGGGAAAGGATCTCGCGAAGGCCCACGCTGGAATTTTCGCTCGCGTGCAACGGACAGACTCTGACCAGCTCGACCTTTCAACTGCTGAAGGCCGACGAGAGCACTATGCCAGACGGAAAGTCGCTCACCGTCCATCTAAAGAGCAAAACATTTCCCCTGGAGGTATCGGTCATTTACCGGGTTTATGATGGCCATCCAGCAATTCGCAAATGGCTGGTACTGAAAAATACGGGCTCCGCCCCGTTGCATCTTTCCCATCTGGATATCGAAGCCATTGCACCTTCGGTGGGTCTTTCCAACGAAACCGTTTTGAACGCCCAGTATGGCGCCATTCCGAGAGAGACTTTTTATACGGGCCGGTCGGAGGATGCGGGCCTTTTTGTGTCCAACGCGCGCACCGGCGACGGCTTTGCGATTGTTAGCGAAGTTCCCGGGTATATGAAACGAACAGAAATAAATGCCTGGTACGATCCCGGGCGCGTGCACATTGGGGTCTTATACGACACCGACCTGATGCCGTTCGAACGAACTCTGGCACCTGGATCGGAATTCAAGACGGCGGCTGTCTCGCTGCTTACGTTTCGTAACGGAGATGGTTTTAGCGATCCGCATTGGGTACTTCCCTCCTACACTTCCTCGGTTCTGCAGCGAAAGATTGTTGCCAGAGGCACGCCGTGGATCTACAACACCTGGGAGCCATTCGAGAGGAGGATCAACCGCGAAACCACACTTGCAGTTGATCGACGTGGCCGCGGTGATGGGGATGGACGTTTTTACCATCGACGATGGTTGGCAACAGGAATACGGGGACAACACCGTTGATCCCACTGCTTTCCCTGGTGGCCTCGACCCGATACGAGCAGCCGTGGAAGCCAAAGGCATGCGTCTGGGATTATGGATCCCCCTGGCGGCCATCGGGCTTAAGACCGCGGATTATGTGCAACACCCGAACTGGGCAGCCCTGGATGAATCTGGCAAGCCGAAACTCACCTCCACCATGGGTGGTTCCAAGGTCGTGATGTGTTTGGCCAGTCCCTTTCAGGATGCGGCGGCAGAGCGAATCAACGATGCGATCGAGCGCTTCCATCTGGCTTACGTGAAGCTTGACTTGACGACCATCTTCAATGCGTATGGCGAAGCTCCGGGTTGCTGGGCCAAAGGCCACTATCACGGTAATTGGGCCGAGTCGCTGAACATGATCTACGAGGGCATCAGCCACGTCACCAGCAAGGTTTACGAAAAGCATCCGGACGTACTTCTTGACTTGACCTTTGAGCTTTGGGGTCAGAAGCATGTGATCGACGCGGGACTGCTCGCGGCCGGTGATCTGGATTGGATGAGCAATGTCAGCGATGGAACGCCCGATGCGGCGGGGACGCTGCAGGCCCGCACGCTGCTCTACCAGCGGGCGCCCTCCATGCCGGTGGAAAGCATGCTCATCGGGAACCTGCACGCAGATCTACCGAGCCCCCAGGAAACCTTTGCCACTGCCATTGGTTCAGCTCCGCTCTTGCTTGGCGATCTGCGAAAGTTGAGTTCCGCCGATCAGCAGTGGTACCACGACCACATCCAATGGTTCAAACAACTTAGAAAAAGCACAGACGATCAACCAGAGCTTTTTCCCGCTGGGCGACTGGCGCCAGCCCTCGTCGGCCACATGGGATGGGTTTGCCCGTTTGTCGCGTACCGGTGATGGCGTGATCGCGATCTTTCGCAATAAGTCGGATACTTCTATGGTCAATCTTCAGCTACCGCTTATACCGAACGGTAGATTTAAAGTGCACTCCGTGGTCACAAACAAGGAGCTCGGCACATTCACCAAAGACGACTGGATGCGGGGTGTGCCGGTCCAATTTGCCGGCTCCCAAGCCGTCGAGATTCTTGAAGTCAAAAAAGAGTGACCCGGCTTAATCACGTTCGTCCAGTGAGCCGAGGCTGCACGCTGGGTGTTATCATCCGTCTGTTTCCGAGTCATCCAGACCGGCAGTGGAGAAAATTGAGTGATCCAACGACAGGTTTTCCGGCTAATCATTCTGACTGCGATTATTATCGGCGCTGTGGTGGTGGCAACGTTGCCAAACCCTAACGGACTTCCGAACGAGGCTGCGGGGAGCGCCTATGCTGCCGAAGCGCCCTCTACCGTGCCTATGGCTGTGGAGCGGTTGGATCCGGGCCTGGACCAGATCATTCCCGCCAAGCCCACGCTGCAAAAGGTAGCCACCGGCCCGGGGTTCACATGGACGGAGGGGCCGGTCTGGATACCGGCCGGCTATCTGCTGTTTGCTGAGATTCCCAGCAACAGCATTCGCAAATGGACCCCCGGTGGTGGCGTCAGCGTCTTTTTACAGCCGAGTGGCTACAAGGGTTCTGTGCCCTTTACTGGTCCCGAACCCGGGTCCAACGGTATGACGCTCGATACCCGCGGCCGGCTTACAGTTGCAGGTCATGCGCAGCGTGATGTCTGGAGACTGGAACGGGTCGACCCCAAGGCGCAAGTCACTGTGCTCGCCGATAGCTACCAGGGAAAGCGCCTGAACAGTCCCAATGACCTGGTGTACAAGTCCGACGGGACACTTTACTTTACGGATCCACCGTACGGGCTTCCCAAACTGGAAAAGGATTCGACCAAGGAGCTGCCTTTTGCCGGGGTTTACCGGCTACCCGGCGCGGTCAATCAGAAACCGGGCGCTCCCCCCGATCATGATCATTTACAAGTCCTGACCAAAGAATTGCCCAGGCCGAACGGGATTTGCTTCTCTCCGGATGAGAAATATCTGTACGTGAACAACTCCGAGCCGAAAAAGCTCTGGATGCGCTACACCGTCAAGCCCGACGGGACAATCACGGATGGAAAAGTCTTTTTCGATGCTACCTCTGATACCCGGGCAGGAGCGCCCGACGGCATGAAAGTAGATCAGAGCGGAAATATCTACAGTGCAGGCCCCGGCGGCGTTTGGATATTTTCTCCTGAGGGCAAGCATCTCGGCACGCTCGATATTCCAGAGCGAGTTGGAAATGTAGCCTGGGGCGGCGCCGATCACAAGACGCTGTATGTCGCGGCGAGCTCGAGCATTTATCGCATCACATTAAAAATTCCTGGAGTCTATCCGCACATCCACTGAATCCTATCTCGGGGGAATTGCGAGATAATGTCCGTCGTTATCAGACCAGCGGTTGCATCCGACATTGATGCAATCACGCTGATCTATGCGCATCACGTAAACCACGGCACCGGATCGTTTGAAACCGAACCACCGGATAGAACCGAAATGGCGCGACGCTGGAACGAAATCGCAGCCAGGGGCCTGCCGTGGCTGGTGGCCGAGGACGACAGCGTTATTGGCGGATATGCGTATGCCGCACCCTATCGTTCGCGGCCAGCGTATGGGCACACGGTGGAAGATTCCATCTATGTCCGCCCTGACCGTCTCGGCACCGGTCTGGGCAAGCGGCTACTGCCCGCTCTGATCACGGCTGCCCAGGCGTGCGGTATGCGGCAGATGATTGCTGTGATCGGCGACAGCGCAAATCAATCCTCGATCGGCTTGCACCGGCGCTTCGGCTTTCATGACGCGGGATTGCTAAGAGATGTCGGATTCAAATTCGACCGCTGGCTCGATACGGTGTTCATGCAGCGAAGTCTGTTGCAGGATTAGGTAGCCGGCCTGATCACACGGAGTGAACCCGGGAACGTTACAAAAATCAGAGCTGATTCGAAAAAGCCCTCAGGGGAGCCAGGAAGTTGGTAATTGATGTCATGACAACCTCGTCTCGCTGGTTGTAGACAGTGGTCAGACAGCGGACCACTCCATAAGTCGGACGAGTCGCTGAAGGGCGCGTGTGCAGGATTTCTGATCTGGTGCGAATCTTGTCGCCTGGACGTACAGGTTTCGTCCAACGCATCTCTTCGACACCAGCACCGATCATGCCCCCGTAGACCTTGATCGACTGCACTCGCTGGCGCATGGCAATTGCCGCGGTCAGCCATCCGGAGGCTGCGAGACCGTGAAAGAAGGAATTCTGACCGGCAGTTTCATCGATGTGGAACGGCTGCGGATCGTACCTCTCTCCGAAACCTATGATCTCTCTCGTGGTGAGCCAATAGCTCTCCTCCGAGTCAAAAGTTTGGCCCGGATAGAAGTCTTCGAAATAAAGTTCCGCTTGCATAACCCTCCCGGCTAAACACGTTGACGGTAAGCATCATAACTCGAAGAAGCCCGGTAACGGCCTCGAAAACCATTGTGGTAGTTGCGAAGGTCCTCTTCCTATGCGCGGTTATCGACCCTCTCAAGAAACTCCATCACCGCCGCATTGAACTGGTCTGCAGCTTCCACGTTAGAAATATGGGCAACCGGCAAAGCAATCAGCCTGGCTCCCGGAATCCTTTCCTGCAGAAACTTTGCGTCCTCGAGCGTGGTCGCCGGATCGTGATCGCCGGCGATTATGCAAGTGGGAAGGCAAATCCTCTCCACCAGCTTTCTTTGATCCATGTCGCGGAGGGCCATACACAGCGATATGTATCCCTTCGGATTGGTGGCCAGCAACATCGCTTGCAAAGGCGCTACCGCACCGGGAGACGCCAGCCGGAAGGCAGGCGTGAACCAGCGCTGCAGAACAGCTTCAGCGATGGAAGCCACGCCGCCCTGCCCAACAGCGGCAATGCGCTCGTTCCACGATTCCAGCGTACCGATCCTGGCTGCGGTGTTGCACAGCACAAGGGACTTGAGGCGTTCGGGGGCGTTTGCTCCGAGCCACTGCCCAATGACGCCGCCAATCGACAGCCCACAAAAATACACCTTCCCAATCTGAAGCTCATCGAGAAGCGACAGTACATCGTGGCCGAGAGTGCCGATCGAGCATGCGGCTTCCGTCACATCGCTTTTCCCATGACCACGCATATCGTAGCGCAAGAGGTGAAAGCAGCGCTCCAGCGCTGCCAATTGTGGTTGCCACATGTCTAACGTGGTCCCTAATGAGTTCGACAACATGAGCACGGGAGCGTCCGCTTTGCCGCTCAGGGTATAGAAAAGCCGCGCTCCATTCACCTCAATCCTGGGCATCGGTACCGTCCTTTCGGAGAGCAATTCCTGCGAAGAACTTCAATCTGGCTTCAGGGTGGTTTAACGGCCCAGCAACTGGTTGATACGATGGCCAGGTGCTACAAAAGGAAAATCCTCATGGCAAAAATCGTTTCCGTTGAAGTCCTGCAAGTAGATCTGGCGCCCAAAGTCAAGCGTTCCGACGCCATTCAGAGCTTTCAGTGCCAGGAGACGCCGATGGTGCGGGTAACGGACTCCGACGGCGTCACAGGAACAGGTTATAGCTATACCATCGGCACCGGCGGATCGTCAGTCATTAAGCTTCTCGACGATCATCTGGTTCCCCTTTTGCTGGGCCGGGACGCTGACGACCTCGAGCGGATTTGGCGCGACCTCTTCTTTCACGTTCACTCTACGACGGTAGGCGCGCTGACGTCGATCGCTCTGGCCGCCATAGATTCTGCGCTTTGGGACTTGCGCGGCCTCAAAACACACCTGCCGCTCCACCGCCTCGCGGGCGGCGCCAGGGATACGATCGAGTGCTACTACACCGAAGGCGGATGGATCCACATCGAGGACGTCCAGCTCGTAGAGGAGGCCTTGCAGGCCAAGGAGCGCGGGTTCGGCGGGACCAAGATCAAGATTGGCAAGCCGCATGTATCCGAAGATGTGCGCCGGCTTTCAGCCGTACGGGACGCCGTGGGCCCCGCGTGGGAGATCATGACGGACGCCAACCAGGGCTTCAGCCTGAATGAGGCCTTGCGGCGCGCCCGCGCCTATGAAGAGCTCGACATCGCGTGGTTTGAAGAGCCGATCCACGCGGATGATATTCACGCGCACCAGCAGCTTGCGGCTTCTACCAGCGTGCCCATCGCAGTTGGGGAGTCGCTCTACAGCATTTCTCAATTCAAGGATTACCTGCAAAGCAGCGCCTGTTCGATTGTGCAGGTCGATGTGGGCCGGATTGGCGGCATCACGCCCTGGCTGAAAGTCGCCCATATGGCGGAAGCCTTTAATGTGCCGGTCTGTCCCCATTTCCTCATGGAACTCCATCTCGCTCTGTGCTGCGCGGTACCGAACGGCCGCTATCTCGAATACATTCCACAGTTGGATTTGGTGACCTCGGCCGGGATCCGGGTTGAAAAAGGCATGGCCATCGCTTCCCAGGAGCCCGGCAACGGAATCGAATGGGACTGGACTGCCATCGGCAAGCATGTGGTTCACCGTAAGCTTCATTCGGGCAAATAAGAGGGGTACTCCTCAGCGGCCTTATGGAGTCGGCGACCCAGGGGCAACCATCGACGATTCAGGGTTCGTGGCGGGTCGCGCGTAGCACCAGATCTTCTTTGAATGAAGGCAAAACCAATTCACTCTTACTGCCGCCCTTCATTTCGATCGCCGGAGAATACTCACCCGTAACCGGTGAGTAGAGCCGCACATCGTACACTCCCGGTGGCAACGAGAGAGACACCGTGCCACCGATCGCTGCGCCGGCTGCAGGATCCTCTACCTCGCGAGAGTCGGCCAGATAGGCTACATAGTCGCGTCCGGGGATAGAAAGACCCGAGGCGGTAAGATGCTGCGGATAGGTTGCGACCCACTCCGGAGCGAGCTGAGCGTGAATGAAGTCGAACGATGCCATGAACTCCGACAGGTGCTGCATCCACGAACGGATCGCCCTTTGCGACGTGGCAGTGCCACCTTCGCTACCGACGGTGATCGAGAAATCGATGTAGTCATAGTGGCATCGGCTCAGCAGCGCGGTCCATGCGCGCTTGCGGTGGATGGTCCACCCTGTCATGTCGCGATACATGCTTGCGGTATTGTCTTCATCGAGAACTACCGGCTTGGGACGTGAGTCCGTGGCTCGGCAGAAGCTTGCGACCTGCTCCAACATCAACTCCTTGGACATGAAGTTACCCATCTCGTAGACGTGGCCGTCGAACAGTGTATTCGGCAACGGATGGTCATTCACAATATCGAAGGTTTTACCAGCAAAGGTCGCGTCCATCGGGAACGAGTTTTTCTTGTCGTAAGTGAAGGCTTGTTGGCCCGAGAGCAGGTGGGGACGGTTTAACCGTTGCATCTCTCCGCGCAACACCCGGGCCATCTCCTCCTGCCATGCGTCGACATCCGCCGCAGACGCGTGGCCGGGGAAACCCCCGCCCGGCTCATTGCAAATTTCATAGTACACATTGTCATAGCCGCTGGTTTCCTGGATGATCTTGCGCGCATACTCGCTCTGCCGGCGTACTAATTCGGGGTTCTTTAGCGAGATATAGTCTTGCCAGTCGACCACACCTACGTGCTGTTTATTATTTTCCGCGCGAAACGGGTTCAGTGCCCACACATCGTTGGCATAGGTATTACTGAACACTGTCAACTCCACCACGATTCCATATTTTGAGGCGGCGTCCAGAAAATGATGCAGCCGGTCAAAATACTCCGGATTCCACTGATCCAGGTCGTAGATGGGTTCACCATCCATCGCCTTGCCTGGACCACTCCGTACAAAGGGTGAGATATAGTCGGGAGAGTCCGGCTTGCAGGGGGATGACGGATTACGGGCGCTTTGAAGCTCTCGATAGAGAAGAAACGTCCGAGTCATGGTCATCTTATGCTCGGCGGCATTCGCAAGATACCTTTCGTAGTCAAATGGTCGATTGATGACCGAGCCATAGTGCTCTGAAGCCGAGATCAGTACCAGGGGCTTGCCGCGGAACCATAGGTATTTGGGATTGTCCGGAGCGATCTTCACCGCATCCTGGGCATACGCCACGGTGGAGGCGACCATTGCTAAAAGAAACAACCGGATTCCAAGCTTGCCGCTGATCATGTGATTCCTCCGGGACGGGACTTGTATCCATGCCCTGGCTTAAGCCGCCGGGCACCATGGGGAAGCATTTCCCCGGCACACGTGATGACCTATCCTGTGCGCAACCCAATTGCAAGTTGTTTTGAAGTTTAGCCCGACTCTGAGATGGAAGGACAGAGAATACGGCTTCGACTCAAGGCCGGAGGACTCTGCGCAAACCGGGGACGACGCCGCCCCGCCCTCCCAAGGCTCGGCCGCTTGCGTCTGCGGCATGGAGTCCCGTCCATATCCGCACGTCTTGTCAACCGGCACCCTCTCTGGGCTGACTCTGCGCCCAGTTTCGACACAAGTGGAGCGATAGAAAGCACTTGACAGGGCACTGAGCCAAGTCGATCCTTTATAGGGTCAGTTGGACTGAATGCATGATGGCCTGATCTTTAGCCATCCAGGGGAAACGCATGAGAGACTTTCATAATTTTATCAACGGCAAGTTCGTGCCATCGTCCGGCACGGCACGAATTGTGGTGAAGAACCCCGCAACCGGCGAAGCCATCTGTTCTGTGCCCAACAGCACCCAACAAGATGTAGATGACGCTGTGACGGCGGCGGTGAAGGCTCAAACCTCGTGGGCAAAACAACCTGCGGCCGCTCGAGCGAAGCTATTGAAAAGCATTGCCGGCAAAATCCGGGAAAACCTCGAGCCCCTGGCTCGCGTGATCACGGAGGAACAAGGCAAGACCCTTGGCCTGGCCCGGGTTGAAGTGGACTTTACCGCCGATTACTTTGATTACATGGCCGAATGGGGCAGGCGTATCGAAGGAGAAATCATCGAGAGCGATCGCCCCGAGGAAACAATCCTTCTTTTTCGGCAACCAATTGGGGTGATCGCGGGAATCCTGCCCTGGAATTTTCCCTTCTTCCTCATTGCCCGAAAGGCTGGGCCTGCATTGATCACAGGCAACACGATCGTGATCAAGCCCAGCGACGAGACACCCCACTGCGCGGTTAAGTTTTGTGACCTCCTCGAACAACTGGAGATGCCGCCCGGACTCATCAACGTGGTCCATGGTTCGGGCTCTTCGACCGGCCGCGCCCTGGCGTCCTCGCCGCGAATCGGGATGATCAGCTTTACCGGCAGTGTCGAAACCGGCTCCGCCATCATGACCGCGGCGGCCCAGCATATTACCAAGGTTAACCTCGAGCTGGGCGGCAAGGCCCCGGCGATCGTGATGGCGGACGCCGATATGGACCGCGCCGTCGAGGCGATCAAGTCGTCGCGCGTGATTAACAGCGGACAGGTTTGCAACTGCGCCGAGCGGGTCTACGTGCAACGCTCAATTGCCGCCCAATTCGCCGAGAAGCTCGGTGTGGCAATGAAGTCCACACACTATGGAGATCCGCTCCAGGATGAAACCGTGGCATACGGGCCGCTCATCAATGAGGCTGGGTTCAGGAAGGTAGAAAGGCTCGTCGGGTCGGCAGTGAAAGCCGGGGCCACTCTTCTGACGGGCGGCAAACGTGGGGCGGGCGACAATGGCTATTTCTATGAACCTACGGTTCTGGCTGGTTGTAAGCAGGAAATGGAGATCATCCGCAATGAGATCTTCGGACCGGTGATACCGCTGGTTGAATTCGGCGATTTGGACGAGGCCATCGCCTATGCAAACGACTCCGACTATGGGCTGACCTCCTCCATTTATACCCGCGATCTAAATGTTGCTTTGAGCGCCTGCCAGGAGATCCGTTTCGGTGAAACGTACATCAACCGGGAAAACTTTGAAGCCATGCAAGGATTCCATGCGGGATGGAGAAAGAGCGGCATCGGGGGCGCGGATGGAAAGCATGGAGTCTATGAGTTCCTGCAGACGCACGTGGTCTATCTGCAGCGCTATTGAAACTCGCCAGCCGCTTTGATCAGCACAATAAAGACAGCCGACTCCTGCTGGTGATCCGCAGTTGACCTTGCAGATTTCTCTCAAAAGCGTAACGGAAAACCGGAGGTTCCATGGATAGAAGAGGCTTTTTGAAAGGCGGGGCGTTTGCCGCGGTCACAGCGGCTCTCAAGCCACCGGCATCCGGGGCCCGTGAACACCCGCGCGAATTTTCTCTCCAAAACCCACAGTTGGCCTGGCATCTGCAATCGACAGCAGATGGCATCCGAAGTGTCGCTTTTGAAAACCGTATATCCGGCCGGCGCTTTGCACTGAAAACTGAGAATGAGTTCCAGCTGACTTTCGCGAGCGGGCAGAGAATAGAGATTCCCTGGTGGGACTTTCGCCTGGGCGACGAGACACCCGTGTCGCCTGAACGCGAGACTGGTGTCAGCCAGGGGTTTCATACTGCGGCGGAGGTTCAAGGCTGGCGTCCGGTGTATAACCTTTCCGGTGGCCAACATGGGCGTGCCTACGGTGGGTACGGCTGGTTCCGGTGCAAAGTCGAACTGCCCGCATCGGCCAGAGGTAGAGATATCGTCCTGGTGCTCGGAGGGTATGACGAGCAGGACTGGAACGACTACTGGGTCTATTTGAACGGCCAGCAAATAGGCCGCAGAACTTCATCCGGACGGTGGCGGAAACCAGGCCGCTTCACCCTGCGACCCTCTGACTCCATTTACTCTTCTCTCCGCTTCGGCTCGTCGAATCTATTAGCCGTCCGCACACGCGCCTACAATTTTCATCTCGAAAACACTTCCGAGAAGGCGGTGGACCGGTATGTCTTCCGGCCATGGCTCTTCGATCAGTTTGTGTCGATTGGAGAGCCGTTCCTTCCGATTTCGCATTTTGAATTGCAGGACAGCCATCAGCAAGGCCCGGAACATCTGAGCTTCAATCTGTACAACCCGGAAAATCATCTCCGGGTCAACGCGCACTACGAACTCGATGGAATCGTGCGGCGAAAATGGCTGGAAATCAAGAATGAGTCAGACCAGGAGCGTCTGTTGCTCGATGTCGAAGTGGATGCCTACCAGTTGGACGCCCGGCGTACCGAAGGCGGGCAGGGAGATCCCGTCTTTATAGATGACGAGGCCTTTCTCGCGATTGCGCATCCGGCGGGCGTCAATGAGGGCACAGATACGCAAATCCGCTTGTGGCACAGCCCGGGAACGAAGATCCAGCCGGGCAAAACGCTCAAGACAGAGGCTTCCCTGGTTGGCGTTACGGCGCGCAACGCACTCCTGGATGAGTTCCACAGCTACATCATCTCGCAGAGCCCGCGGAACAAAAAGAAGCATGTTTCTCTCTACACCTGCTACGGCATCAACAATCAGTGGGGCCCATGCCCTCCCCTGACCGACGTCGAAACTCTAAACGTACAAAAAATGATCAAGGGCTGGCAAAGCAAGGACGTGAAGTTCGACTATTTCACATTGGATCAGGGATGGCCGGACAACGATGGAGACCTTACGCAATTCGCAAGTGCGTGCTATCCGGATGGGCCGGAGAAGATCGTTGAGGGCGTGAAAGAGCTCGATATGAAGTTGGGGCTCTGGTTTTCAGTAAGCGGCGGTGGCTGGTCGGACGGATCCTATCCTGCCGTGCAAACCAGCGCAATACCCGAGCCGGGCGCGTCAGGAGATCCACCAACCACGCCGCCCGTCTGGAGCTATCGTGATGGGTATCCAACCGCTGGCGGCATAGGCCGAACGCTGTGCATCGCTTCCGACCCCTATTTCAACGTGTTCAAGCATGCAGTAGATCATCACGTGCAACACAACGGCGTGCGCCTGGTTAAATTTGATATCGGCAACTACTACTGCAACAGCACTGCTCACCAGCACATGCCGGGACGGTATTCGACGGAGATGATGTTCAATCGCCTGATCGATCTCGCCGGTGGGGTCCGCTCCGTCTCTCCAGAAGTATTTGTGGTCTGGTATTGGGGTGTGGGCAGATCCCCTTTCTGGGCCCTGCACGGCGACGTCATCTTTGAGTCCGGGCTCTTCCTCGAGGGCTCGGGAACAAGCTGGTATCCCACCCTTTTCTATCGCGACGCTGTCACCCTGGCGCTCGATCAAAGCACTGTCTTTGCCAGCCTGGTACCACCTCTGCTGAAAGATAGCCTCGGAGTTTGGCTTTCACAGATTCGCTGGGCGAACTTTATGGGCAAAGAGAGATGGCGCGAAGCGATGGTGATGGATCTCGGGCGCGGAAACCTTATGTTCCCCCAAATCTGGGGCGACCCCTATCTGTTGAATGACGACGACCTCCACTTTCTTTCCGGATTGATGACCCTGGCGCGTAACAACGAACAGATTTTCCTGAAGCCGCGTCGCGATGTGGGCGACCCGTGGAAGAACACGCCCTATGGGTATTCGTTCTTTGATGGACAGCATGGTTTTGTCTTTCTTAACAACGTACATTTCACGTCGCGCAAGATGAGTTTGCCGTTGAGTTCTGCAATCGGCTTGTCTGCTCCCCCGGGCACTGCTCTGCAGATTGCAAGCCGTTTCCCGGAAGCGCAGGAGTTGGCTACCGAGAACGGCTCCGGCTATCAAAGCGGCGGAACAGCCGAGATTTGGATGCGGCCTTTCGAAACGTTGCTTTTGGAAATTGGTGCGCCTGCGGAAGCGAGTCTGCCGCGTAGGCAAATCAATGAAGCTGCCTCTGCAGAGTTTGGAAGCAGCCTGGAGCTCCAGAAGGCGTCGATGGCGCCCTGGATGGAGCTCATTTTTGCCGATGCCGCTCGCTTCGAACGAGAAAAGATGCGCAAGGGTGTTGAGATCTTTTCTTCCCGCCTGCCGGCCTTGCCTGAGGGCCGCTCTATTCTGGCGATCCAGGTTGAGCTTAGTAAGGACGGCGAGGAGTATCGTCACACCCTGGTCGTTGCGGAAATCATCATTATTCGGGCGCGCATCGGCGATCATGACATCCAACTGACCGCGGTCCCAAGTCCACGGCAATATGGCAACACCCAGCACGCCGGTTGTTCCTGGATCGTATATAAGATGGCACTGGGGCAAAGTCTCTCCAACCAACCTATCGAGTTTGCGGTCCATTCCTACCTTCCGGATGGTGTTGAAGCCACCACGAAAGCCTGGGTGGTAAAACATTGGTGGCAGGAGGACACGCGCCCCGAAGCCGAAGGTTATTTTGCTGATGAGCCTTCTTAACGGCTAGTCGACTGGCGGAGTAAGATGCGGGTCGAGTTGCTGTGCGCGGCGAAACGCCGCGGCGGCATCTTCCGCCTTACCTTCTTTTTTCAGAGCCAAGCCGATGTAGTACTGAGCATCCGCGTAGGTGGGTTGCAAGCGAACCGCTTCCTGAAACTCGACCATGGCGACACCAGGTTCGGCTTGCTGCATCAACAGCACGCCAAGATTGTAATGCCCCTGGGGAGAATTGGGGCTCAGCCTCACCACTTCTTCAAATTCCTTCTTGGCCTCTGGCAGCTTCCCCTGCTGGAAAAAAATAGTACCCAGGTTATTGTGAGCGTCGACGTAATCCGGACTGGATTGCAAGGTGAGGCGGAGTTGTGCAATCGCGCCATCCAGGTCGCCTTGTCGCTGCTCGAGGAAAGCAAGATTGTAACGAGCCGTGGAAGAATCCGGGTCGATTCGTAACGCGGCTTCAAATTCCTTAGCGGCTCCGGTCAAATCCCCACTTTTTGAAAGATCATTCCCACGTTGGACGTGAGCTGCCGGTGTATCTGAGTCTGCGGCGTCTTGAATGGACCGGACTTGCGCGAATTCTGCCGCTGCAGCGCTGGTATCACCCATCTTGGTCAAAGCGCGCGCCAGGTTGTAATGTGCGCCGGAATTGCCTGGATCAAGCCGGATGGACTCACGAAATTGGGCAATCGCTCCATTGTTATCGCCATCCTGCTGCAAAGCGAGACCTAAAATGTAGTGGCCCTCTGCATTTTCAGGCTGGCATTTTGCCGCACTGCTCAAATATTTGAGAGCCTCCGTTTGCATTCCATTTTGCTGTTGCAGGGCTGCTCCCAAGTTGTATTCAGCGAGGCAGAAAGACGGGTCTATGGCCAGCGCTTTGCGGAATTGCCGTACTGCCTCAGCCTTGTCGCCAGTGCTGAGCACCACACCGAGATTGGTGTGGTACTGCGGGGACTGTGGCGCCAATTCGACTGCGCGCCGGATTTCCGCGATGCCGGCAGGCAAGTCTCCCTTCTCCACCAATACCCTTCCCAGCCCGTTGTGAGCTTCGGCATTGCCGGGTTGAAGCTTCAATACGGTCTGGTATTCTCGCAGAGCAGCCGACCAGTATCGCTGCTTGCGAAGCACGGCGGCCAATTTAAGGTGTGGCTGCACTTCCTGCGGCTGGAGCGCGACGGCCGCCCGGAACTGCTCCGCCGCCGCATCCAATTGACCTTCTTCTTCCAGCGCCGAACCAAGCCCAATACGAGCCTTGACGAGGTCGGGCTTCAGTGTAACCGCAGTTCGCAGGTCCTCGATCGCTTCAGCAAGCTTTTCTTGCTGCAGTAAGAGCATTCCCCGGAGGTAGTGCTGTGTGGCGGCATCGGCGGGCTGCTCACCCTGTGCCGCGAAAGCATACCAACCGCTGGCGGTTATCACCAGTGCGAAACATACTGCACGGAGCGCACTACGAGTCCACATTCGGTTCAAGCTGGGCGGTTCCAGAACTGTCCATCGTGAGACAGTCCTGGAACCCCATATAACCACTTCAGAATAAGAACTTCAAGGCTACTTGCATGGTTCTGGCCGGCGCCGAAGCGCCCATGCCCCCAAAGTTTGCATCGGTCGTAGTTACAGCCGGACCATTCAGGATAAAGGTGTGCTGGTTGAAGATGTTGAATGCTTCTGCGCGGAACTGTAAGGAGCGGGGCTCTCCAAGGTTGAAGTTCCTGAAGAGGCTAAAGTCCCACTTCCGGTATGCCTGTTGTCGCAGCGGGTTTTTGGGTGCGTTCCCGACGGTGCCGGGAAGAGGCGCCGTATAGCACGATGTGTCAAACCACGAGAAATACGTCTTTTTACCGGGAATCGTCCCGTTGCAGGTGCTGTTGGCGTAGTCCGCGTGTGCACCTGTGTCCGAAAAGTCCGGGGCGTTTACGCTAAACGGAACGCCAGAGGAGAGGCTCGTAATGCCGTTAATTTGCCAACCGCCGACCAGGTTCTTTTCGAAAGCGTTACCGTTTGCAAGGATAGGTTTCCCCGGCCCAAAGGGCAACTCATACACGTAGCTGAAGGTGATGATCCTGGGTTGATCGAAACCAGCCGGACCGTAGTCACGCCTGGGATTGAAATAATCGGCATACTCCGTGCAGTCGCAATCGGAAATGTCGAAGGTTCGCGACCAGGTATAGCTGGCAAGGAACGACAAACCATGAGAGAAGGTCTGCTGGATCTTCGCCTGCAGCGCGTTGTAATTGGACTTCCCAACGTTGTACTGAGCCAGAACGTCTCCGATCAGAGGATACGGGCGTCGTGACTGGATGGGGGTGATATTACTGGGATCGGGACTGAGCGAAGCCTGATTGGGGTTCATCCGGTTCGATTGATGTCTGCCCTGATTTCCAACGTAAGCAATGCTCATCAGGATTTGGTGCGTCAACTGCCGTTCGATGTTCAGGTTGTACTGCTCGGTATATGGCGTCGGCATACTCTTCGCGACTGCGAAAGGCTGAAGGATGGTCGCGGGCACAAATTGGGGAAATAAGCTCGATATTGGGGTTGGTTGAGTGAAGGTATAGGTATTAGAGACGCTGACAAAATTTGGCGGATTGGCCATCAGGAATTGGAGCATGTTGTAGGCGGGCGTGTAGTAATACATGCCGAACCCGCCGCGTAGGACGGTATGCGGGTCAAGCGTCAAAGCGAACCCGATGCGTGGTGCGAAATCCTTTGGATTTGTATTCCAGCTGCCAGGGATGGCCGAGTTTGTAGGCAAATTGAATACGGCGGCATGACCGTATTTGTCGATCGGGGGTCCATCGTAGAGATAGCGCACCCCGAGATTCACCACCAGGTTCGGCCGCACACGCCAGTTATCCTGCACGTACGCTACGATATCCCATTTGCGAAACGCGGCCGTGGTATTCCCATTGCCGCCTGCCGCGGTATTTGGTAGGCCCAGCAGAAAGTCGGCAATCCCAATACCGTTCTGATAAGCGGAAGTGAGTTGATAGTTTGAAGTGAATTGTCCGTTGAAGCTGAAATCGCCCGAGTTCTCGAGTACCCAGTTGCCATTGAACTGGTTGCGGATTAGTTCCGCGCCGGCATCGATCGAGTGGTGTCCGTGGGTGTAATTCACCTCATCAGCGTATTGATAACGGTTCTCGATCGCGCCCTGGGGAGCAAAGATATTGCCCAGGCTCCCGAGTTGGGATACTGACACGCCAGGGGGGCTGTTCTGTTGAATCGTAGGATTAAGATTCTGAATTCCAAACTTTTGAACCCAGTTCTCTGCCCCGACCCCGAGTTGGGTGTAGAAATAGTTGCTGCGGTTATACCCAATGCGCAGGGTGTTCAGCAACGAGGACGAAAAGACGTGGTTTTCTTCCACCGCGGCATTTCCGCTCTTCCTGATGTACAAAGCTCCAAACAAATTAGGCACATACGAGGGTTGAATAATAGGCGCATTCGCGTACTGGTAGTCACCGAATATCGTATCTTTCTGCGAAATGGTGTAGTCGACCTTGCCGAGGTACTGGTCCAGGTTGTCGGTGTTTCTCAGCGTCGTGGTGTAGTTATTCCCGGTATCGAGTATGACGTTGCAGGGCGAAGCCGAACAGGTTGTCGGTTCGGGGTAGAACTTCTGGAACTGCAAAGCAAAGGCGCTCAGCCGATCGGCGGGAATGATATTTCCTGGAAAAGGCTGGACACTCCCGGTTGCAGGGTTGTACGTGTTTGGGTCATAAATCGTGGTCTTTTGAATGGTGTTGAGTGAGGTTGGAACGCCCGTCAGCCAGGCCGAAAAATCACCTTGCCTTTCCGCGTCGGTGGGAACACGGCCTACATAGGGAGAGCTATCAAGTTGGCGTTGGCCCTCGTAGTTGAAGAAGAAAAACAACTTGTCCCTGCGAATTGGGCCGCCGATCGTGCCCCCGAACTGGTTGTAGCGATGAGGCCCACGTGGGATGCCAAAGGCATTGTTCACCCAATTGTTCGCATCCAGGGCGTCGTTTTGCAGGTAGTCGTACAGCGTACCGTGAAACGCATTTGTACCGGACTTGGTGACCACGTTGACGATTGCAGGGCGATCAAATTTGGCCGCCATGCCGTTGGTTTCGATGTTCACCGACTGAATCGCATCCATGTCCGGGAGGATGTTGGCGGACTGGGTGAGGAAGTTGATGTTGGAGACACCATCCTGCAGATAGGAGGTGCCCCCTTCCATCTGTCCCGATACAACCAATTCATTGGGCAGCGTTCCGAAATAGGCGCCGCTTCCCTGCAAGCGTACCGTGGCAGCCGACTGGACACCCGGGGCAGTCGTGACCAACCCCAGAAAATTCCTTCCTTCCACCGGCAACGAGGCTATCTGGGTCTGATCGAGCAACTGAGAGACAGCGTGATCGTCCTTCTCCAGCGCTACGGCGCCACCACCCCCGGTTGCGGTCACCGTCTCCGTGACCAAACCCACGGTCATGTGGATATCCACAACGAGTGATTGGCTAACCGCCAAGGCCACGGTGATCTCTTGCTGTTTGAAGCCGGCGTGCGATGCAGAAACCTGGTAGTTGCCGGGCGGAAGTCCTGCTTCCGTGTATAGGCCGTCTCCATTCGCCTGAATGGTTCTTGCTACCCCCGTATCAAGATTCTTGATCTGGACGTCGCACCCGGGAATAACGGCGTCTGCAGCATCGCTCACTCGGCCGGTGATTGTACCCAGATTGTATTGAGCCTGTGAACTCGATGCGGTAAATACCAGCGCTACCGTTACGACCGCGGAACATAGTGAAGCCGTAAGAGAGACTCTCATGCGCTCACCTCCCTAATCTCCTTAAAAAAGTGCCGGAACAAAATCGATTTAACGAACCGGCTGGTTTATTAACTCTGGCCGGCATCTCACCACGCTCTGAAGCAGTGTGCCGGATTGGAATGTGGTGAATAAACCCGATCAAACGTGAACAATCTTGATGGCACGGACTCTAGGAGCAATGCTTAGTGCTTGTCAAGAAAAAAATGCCTGATGGTCGGATGTATTGGCCATCTTTCCGCTGGTTTCGAGCCTCGCAGTTCTAAAGGGTGTCCTGCATGGAACTTTTCTGTCGCGGCTACAGTCAGTGAAAGTATCACCTTCCGGCATGCGCCTTGCGTGGGCCTGTCGCGGCTGCCTGAGGCGTCATGGATTCGCGCGCCCGGCAAATCTATTGCGAGCAACGCGAATGGTTCAGTGTGCGCGCAGCCAGGAGTAAGCGGTTTCCCCCACGGCGGCGTTTACAGCCCGATTGGTCTGATGATACGGTATTTAACGTGGGTTGCCGGAGTCCAAGATGGCTCTGTTTTGCGCCCTGGACGTCCACTCTCGGGTTGGAACATTTGAAAGCGGGTTCTCAAGCACCAGAATCCGGTATGGTCGGCCATTTACGCGCAATTGGTCTGATGATATGCTGCCTTGGTCCAATATCGAAGACCTGGACAGGGGTGGAAGATGACACAGTTGCAACGCGATGAGTACTTGAAGAACGGCTACGTTTCCTATCCTGGCCTGCTTGATGCCGGCGAACTAAAGACTTTGCTCGCTGAGATCGACCGTATCAGTGACGGCAATACGCTTGCCTCACACGACAAGACCCGCCTCGAAATGGAGCCTCAGCAGAAGCCTGACGGGCGCCTGGTGCGGAGAATCTACGAACCCTGCACCCACTATGCGGCTTTCCGCGATTTATCGGAAACGCCTAAGCTTCTCGACGCGGTCGAGAGCCTCGTAGGGCCCAACATCCTGTTCCATTACAGCAAGATCAACATGAAGCCGCCGGCGATTGGCTCGGTAGTCGAGTGGCATCAGGATCTCTCTTACTACCCGCTGACCAACTCCTCTTCTCTGGCGGTTTTAATCTATCTGGATGACGCTGATGTGGAAAACGGATGCCTGCAAATGATTCCCGGCCGCCAAAACGGCAGGCTTTTAGATCACGTGATGGATGGATATTTTGCAGGCAAGGTGGTGGAGCCAATTGATGAGTCGCAGGCAGTTCCGGTTGAAGGAAAGGCCGGTACCGCTATTTTCATGCATTGCATGACGCCCCACGCCTCCGTCACCAATCGATCCAACCGGCCGCGCAGGACGCTGATCCTCAGCTATCGCGCCGCCGACGCCTTTCCTGTCTATTCAGGGGATGTGACTGGAGAACTGGAAAAGGCGACTCGGCTGGTACGGGGCAAGCCTGCCGACAATGCGCGCTTCTCCTTCGATCACTTCCCTATCCCGCGCCGCAAGCAACATGTCGCGTCTCTCTATGAGCTGCAGGAACTTTCGCGCAAACAAACAGCCTGAGCTTCCCTTGCCGTTCCAGTCAGCTAGCCGCAAGGCGGATAGAGAGAGCCCTCCAAGGATGATGCGATTCGCCACGGCCGACTATAGCTTCCCGCTCCTCAGCTGGGAAAAGGCGCTTCGCCTGGCCAGCGACCTGGAAATGGATGGCATTGATCTCTCGCTTTTCCAGGATCGATCGCAACTAAAACCGGATCAGGTGCTTGCCAATCCATCGGTAACCGGCGCAAGAACACGAGCAGCCGTTGACGCCCATGGCCTGGCGGTCGCGGATGTTTTCGGCATACCCGGCAAGGACTTTTCAGAGTTATGTCCAAATCACCCGGATGCGAGTGTCCGCCGCGCGTCCCGCGAATATTTTCGCAAACTGGTAGATTTTGCCGCCGCCTGCGGAGCGGCGCACATGACTTCGCTGCCTGGAATCATGTTCGATTCAGAAGATTTGGACAGCTCATTGGCACGCTGCATCGATGAATTGGGTTGGCGCATGGAGACCGCGGGGAAAGCGGGGTTGGTGTTCGCAGTGGAAGCACACACTGGATCCATCATCGCCGATCCCAGGCGCGCGGAATCCCTGGTCCGATCGGTTCCAGGCTTGACCCTGACTCTTGACCTGGGGCACTTTATCGCACAAGGCTACCCGCAGGCGGCGGTAAACCCGTTGATCGAGCACACCTCGCATGTTCACGCCCGTTGCGCCAGCCCCGGACGTCTGCAAGCCCCACTCAAGACAAACGCAATCGATTTCGATGATTTGGTGAAACGGCTGGCAGCGCGCAAGTATGCTGGCTGGTATGCCATCGAATACGTTTGGATTGACTGGGAGCATTGCAACGAAGTGGACAATGTGAGCGAGACCATCCTGCTGCGAGGCGTGCTGCAAGCCGCTGGGAGAGCGGCGGCGTGAAACTCAAAGGAAAAGTAGCCATCGTCACGGGCGCTGCCAGCGGCATTGGCCACGCAAGCGCGATCGTGTTTGCGCGTGAAGGCGCGGAAGTAGTAGCCGTAGACGTCGACCAGCGCCGCGGTGAAGAGACCGTGGAGTCCATTCGCGCTGAGGGGGGTACAGCGTTTTTCGCCCGTACCGACGTCTCCCGGGAAGAGGAGGTTGCGACTATGGTTGCGGACACGGTCGCCCGATGGGGTCGGATCGACATCCTCTTCAACAACGCTGGAATCGTGCTGGTAAAGCCGCTGGAAGAAACCACCGAAGCGGAATGGGATCGGGTGATGTCGATCAATCTGAAAGCGGCCTTCCTGGCAATCAAGCATGTAGTGCCACATTTGCGTCGCGCTGGGGGAGGCGCCATCCTCAACACAGGTTCTATCGGGAGCATGGTGGGCCAGCTCAATACGCCGGTCTATATCGCTTCTAAAGGCGCTATCGCGTTACTCACAAAAACGCTTGCACTCGATTACGGCCGCGATCACATCCGGGTCAATTGCTTGTGCCCCGGAATTACCGACACACCGATGCTTCGAGAACATCTTGGCACTGGGCCAAAGGGTGAGGCCAATATTCGTCAACGCATTTCCCGTGTTCCGCTGGGCAGTATCCTCACCCCGGAAGATCTGGCTCGAGCGGCTCTCTACCTGGTGTCGGAGGATTCGGCGGGGGTAACCGGCATCACCCACGTCGTCGATGGAGGGCTGCTGGCCGCGGCGGAATACAACATACCCCTCTGATGGGATAGGCCGGCACGGCGCATCCAGAAACGGAAATTACCCGTTCATTTGGCGGGCTGCGGCCAGGTGAGCAATCCGGAACAAAAACCGTCGTCGACGATGGTGCGGTCCGGTTCATTGCCGGCGTAGACCCACACCATCGCCATCTCCTCTTTGGAATTGTTCAGGAAGCGATGGGGAAGTCCCTTTGGAACAAAAGCAGTGTCGCAACCGTTGAGCTGGTATTTCTTGCCCTCGACCAGACAGTCGGCATCGCCCTTGACGATGGTGATCGATTCGTCGAAGTCATGCGTATGGCATGGCAAGGAGGCGCCTGGAAGAAATCGCCCATAGCCGCCGCAAATACCTACGGCGCCGAATCGATGCGCAAAAAGGTCGCAGAAGAACGCATCCTTGGAAAGCTCATAGATGGCATCGTCCTTACATCTGACGATGGTCTCCGGATCTTTTTCCAACGGGTCGCCCGGCCCGCGATCGTCAATAGGAAAAACTTGATCTGTCAACTCACGAACCGGGTTTGCGGTGGCGAAGGCCCAATGAGCAATCAACTCTCGCGCCGGATCGTCGTTCTGGACCTGATGAGCGATGCCCGCGGGTACGTGCACGCAATCTCGCGCACCCAGTTGATAGGCACGGCCCTCGATGAGCACGCGAGCCGTGCCCTCGATCACCGTGACGGCTTCGCTGAATTGGTGGATATGGTACGGCAGAAGGCCGCCCGGTTGGAACCTGGCGATGCCGGTGCTAAAGCTGGTGGCACCGCATGCTTTGGAGACGAAGGTCTGCAGGCCCACGCCACTACCAGCCCTATTTGCGCCCGCATCCCGCCCACGCGCGGAAATAATCTTTTCCCTGATCATGTGCGGAGTTTCACTCATGCGGCCACCCGATAGTTATCAGACCATCATACTAATCTACAGCAATCTAAATGCGGTTCCAGCCTCTGTCAAGGAGATTCTTGCCCTGGAACAGTGCTTAAAAGGGCCGTTTTGCGCATTGCCGGCCGCGGTTGCCGCGGCTAAAGTCGAGTGCTTCCGTTGCTTGACACCGGCACCGAGGCTCAACCATTATCGGATGGTCTGACTATTCCACTGAGTAGCGTCCCCATTTTGCAGGGACTACATTTTGGAGCTTAGATTGGGGATAAAAACACCAAGCCGAACCCGATTGCTGTTGAACGCCACGCATACACCCACGATACCCGGCCATGTCTAATTCAACCGCTCCTCCATTCCGCATCGCTTTCTCCGCCGACTTCTGCGATGAACAAGGCAGGCCGGTCTTTCCGGACATCGGCCTATCGCTTCTCGACAAAGTGCCGCGAATTTCCCATGAGTTTCTACGTCCGTATCAACCCGAATATCCCCCCGGTCAACTGGCTAACTACGACGTCGTGATCTCTTTGAAGCCCAAGGTCACGGCACAATCTCTGCACGGGGTTTCCCGGCTTTGTGCCATCGGCCGTTGCGGCGTGGGTTACGACAACGTCGATCTGGATGCCTGCACCGAACATGGAATCGCTGTGTTCATCACGCCCGCCGGCGTGGTGCGCCCAGTGGCGGAATCCATTGTTCTTTTCGTATTGGCGCTTTCTCACAATCTGATGATCAAGGACCGGCTGGTGCGCCAGGGACTCTGGGCGGAAAGTACCCGTCGACTTGGGCGGGAGCCGCGCCAGCGGGTCGTCGGCACGATCGGCATGGGCAACATCGCAACGGAGGCTATCCGTCTACTGCGCTCTTTTGACGTTGGCCGATTCCTGGCTTTTGATCCCTATACCTCTGCCGACCGGGCCGCGCAACTCGGAGTAGATTTGGTGTCTCTCGAAGAACTTTTGCGCGCATCCGACTATGTCCTGGTCAACTGTCCACTCACGCCGCAGACCCGCGGCTTAATCGGAAAGCCACAGTTCGCTCTGATGAAAGCCGATGCCGTGCTTATCAATACAGCCCGCGGACCGATCGTAGATGAGGGGGCGCTGATTGAAGCTTTGCAAAGCGGTAAAATCGGCGGTGCCGCGCTCGACGTTTTCGAGCGAGAACCGCTCAGCCCAAGCTCGCCATTGGCAACGATGGAGAATGTCATACTGAGCTCGCATTCCATAGCCTGGACCGAGGAGCTATTCCGGGATATGGGGCGCATAGATTGCCAGGGAGCCCTGGCCATCTATCGCGGAGAGGCGCCGGAACATGTAGTAAACCCCAAGGTGCTAAGCACACCATCGTTTCTAGAGAAGCTGGCGAAGTACAAAACTGCGTTTGCGGTAGATGGAGGGGCTTGATGACCAGGTTTCGCGAGCGGCTCCGCCAGGGGGAAGTTGTTTTGGGCCAGATGGTGCTGGAACTGTTTACCCCCGGCATCGGACCCATGCTCGCTGCGTGCGGACTCGACTTCGTAATCTTCGATATGGAGCACGGGCGTTGCGATATTTCCCTGCTCGCGGAGATGGTTGCGTCGTGCCGCGGCAGTGAAATTGTTCCTATCGCACGCGTTCCCGATGTGGCCTATGCACCTTTGTCGCGCGCTTTGGACGTTGGCGCCCGGGGTGTGATGGTGCCTCGGGTGGAAACGAGGCAACAAGCCGAAGACATCGTCAGTCAGTTAAAGTACGCACCCCTCGGAAGGCGGGGTGTGGCCCTCGGCATAGCCCATGATCTCTATCGGGCTGGAAGTCCCGACTTTTTTGAAAAAATAAATGAGGAGATTTGCGTCATCCTCTTGCTGGAAACCGAAAAGGCGTTCCAGCATCTGGACGAGATAATCTCCGTGCCGGGCGTGGACGTCGCCTGGATGGGGCATTACGATCTCACCGTTTCCATGGGCATCCCGGCACAGTTTGATCATCCGCGGTTTCTTTCTGCGATGGACGAATTGGTCACTGTGTGCCGGCGTTACGGGGTCGCCCCCGGATTCCTACCCCCTTCGGCCGATTCGGCCGTTCACTGGGTTGAGCGAGGTTTTCGGGCCATCAGCCTGGGAAGTGATATCGGTGTCTTCCTCGACGGCGTAAGAAAGTTTCGTGAGCACGTTCTCCAATCGAGTAGCGCAATCAGCAAAAAATCAAAGGCTGGTAAAGCATGAAGTTCTCAATACAGGCTTTCAACGCCGGCACTTTCCGGGTTCCGGGCCCGGAAGTTTATTGGATGGAAGCCTGGAATACCCGCGAAGAAATGAACATCGTGATCTACCTTCTTCGAGGCGGCGGGCGAAATATTCTCATTAATACCGGGCCACCGCAGGACCTGGAAATTATCAACCAGGCCTGGCGCAACTTCTTCGGCTTCCCGGAGGCCCAGATCGTTCGTTCCGAAGCTCAGTTACCACAAAACATCCTCCGGTCCCAGGGGCTCACCCCGGATGACATCTCGATGGTCCTGGTTACGCCTTTGCAGGCATATGCCACGGCGAATATCCCTCTCTTTCGCAAAGCAACCATCGGCATTTCGCGCCGCGGCTGGATTGAGGACTTTCAGGCCCCTTTCTATCATTTACATGTCCCCCGTCATTTGCGCGTTCCCCCCGACGTGAACCAGCACTTACAGAATGAAGGTTGGGAACGAGTGCGGTTGCTCGCTGATGAAGAAGAGATAGAGCCGGGCCTGAGCGTTTTTTGGGCCGGCGTCCATCATCGCTCTTCCCTTGCCGTCTCCATCGACACCAACCGTGGCCGGGTCATCATCACAGATTGTTTCTTCAAGTATGGCAATATCGAGTCTGGCCGCTATCTGGGGGTGATGGAGAACATGATGGAAGCAGACGCAACCTGGGCGCGCATCCGTAAAGAAGCGGACCTCTTTGCGTCCATTTATGACCCCGAGGTCTTCACCCGACACCCCGGAGGCGTTCTGGCGTAAGTGGTCCGCCCGGGATCAAAGCGGCCGGGCTTTCCGTAATTGCAACTTCTGGTTCGCCGCGGCAAACGGAAACGAACACGAGTATCAACTAGGCCTGTGGAGGTTTCACGCTAGAATGAAACAAAACATGCAAACAGAGAGTCTCACGCCCGTTGTAAGGACTACCCTTACCGCCGACATCTGCCGTAAGATGGTGAGCCATCTTATCCGCGGAGTTTGGAGCGAGGGAGAAAAGATCCCTGCCGAGCGAGAACTCTGCCAAACGCTTGGGGTTGGCCGCGCCTCGCTCCGTGAAGCCCTCAAAGCACTTGAAATCATGGGCATGATCGAGACCCGATTGGGTGACGGTACCTATGTTTGCAAGCGGACAGAGTTTTTCTCCCGTCCTCTGTTGTGGGCCATCGCCGGCAGCTCGGAAGCCGACGCTCGCGAACTCATTGAAGCGCGTACGCTCATCGAGGTTGAACTTGCCGGCTTGGCCGCGGAACGAGCAACCACGGAAAATCTGAGGCAAATCAGCGAGCACTTGCGGAATATGGAAAAAGCCAAGAAGAATCCGCAGGAGTTTGTTCAGGCAGACGTCGATTTCCATCTAGCCATCGGCCAGGCTGCGTCGAGCAGAATCCTGATGAATGCCCTGCAATTGATTCGCAATCTTCTGCAGCAGTGGATTTTGAGTGCCGTAGCCATTAAGGGAGTTCCGGAAAAGGCCTGCGCGCAACACAAGCGCGTGCTGCAAGCGATTGAGAACCGGGACGGGACTGCGGCCCGCAAAGAAATGAAGAACCACCTACTCGACATGGCTGGCTTTGTTCCCAAGAAGAAGCGCGGAGCCGAGAACTAGTCTTATACCTTACGCAACTTGGTCACTCGTCCGATCTCAACCCATTCGACCACAAAGATATTGCCGTCATAGTCGAAGCAGGCCCCATGCGGAGCAATGAATTTGCCAGGGGTGAATTGATTCCGATCAAGTGTCCGTGTCTTTCGCCAATCGCTCGCTGAATCATCCCCCAGATGCTCGATGACCCGGTTGTTGCGGTCCATGATCGTCACGCGCGCCGCAAGATCCGGTATGACCACATCCCCACTCTTCGAGAAGCCAAAGTGACAAGGCATGAAAGTGCCTTCTAGAAAATCAATGTGCTTGCCATCGAGGGTAAATCGCTGGACTCGATTATTTCCCCGGTCGGCGACAGTAAGAATGGGCTCGCCGCCGCTGCGAGTTTCCACGATCATGCCATGCGGACAATTCAGCTTGCCGGGCTCGCTGCCGAAGCCACCAAACGTCCTGACGTACTCCCCGTCGCCGTGGTAGTGGTTGATGTAGCTGGAACCATATCCGTCGCCAACGTAGATGTCGCCGTTCGGGGCGATGGCGAGATTGGTCGGGCTATATTTGCGCCTTCGCCCGTCTGCGTCTGGTTGATACTCGTTGGATTGGTCGGGATAGCCAAGGCTCCAGACCTGCTCTCCTTCCAGCGTTGTTTTGACCACTAGCCCGCGATCTTTGTCGCAAAGAAATAGATATTCTTCGCCGTGATCTCTGTGAATATGGAGGCCGTGCGCTCCGCCCGCGAACTGCGATCCCCAACTACCCACGAACCTGCCTTCTGCGTCGAAAACAACCATCGCATGGCGGCTCTGGCTATCTCTATGCACCGTGTGGTGCACATAGATGCGGCCTTGTGCGTCTTCGCAGACGCCGTGCGTATTGCCGTACCGGATCTCCGGTGGCAATTCACCCCAGTCGTGGATCACCTCGTAAACGTGTTCGCCGCTGCCCACGATGGGACGGGCTGCGCCGGCTTTATCGCTGGTTCCGGCTAAGGAGGGAGCACGACCGCTGGGGGAGCTGAAATTGGAATCCTGCATGGCTTCGCATTTCGGGCTGAACCTGAACTCTCGATTCGCAGAACATTTATATCCGATTACCCGATGATGCGACTACTGAAATATCGCTCTTGGTGATCGTTAGTTGATGACCGACACATCAGACCATCGGGCATTTTAATCTTGACAACTGCCCTAAATTGCCCTTAAAGTCCGTGCCATGAAGGTGGTCGAGACATCAGGCCTCGCGATTACAGAATAACTCAATCCAGGTCTTACCAGCCCTCGATTGGCCACACGGATACATAGATAAAAGAAGAGGATTGAAGATGAGGGATCCGCAGAAACTCTCACGTAGAACGTTCCTTTCCGCCATTGCGTCGACAACCGCAACTTCCTGCCTGCCTCTGACTGGAGCGGCGATTCTGGCCACAGAGTCAACAGAAACTTGTGCCGCGCAATACACCCACGTTCGTGCATCCGGCGAAGCCTCGACACCTCCACCCGTGGCCGTTAACAATCCTGGATACCGTTTGCTGATTGATGCGGAAAACGGTTCTATCGCATCGTTTCGGTCTACCTATGGCGTTGAGCGGGATCTGTTGATTCCCAACCATGCCGGCTTGCCTCTTTTCAAACTCGAGTTGATGAACGATCATCGCGAATTCAAAACCCTCACTTCCTCCCAGGCCAAGCACACCACCGTGCACCGGGCCGAAGGCGACAAAGAACAAACGGTCACCATCGAGTTTGCGGGAATCGGGGAGTTGCCGATTGACGCGCGAGTAACCGTGCGGTGCCCAGCAGGCGAACCCCTCACTTACTGGAACCTGCAGTTGAAAAACGGCACTGATTCCTGGATTGGTCACATACAGTTTCCGGTGATCGAAGTGCCCTTCGACAACCCCAAGGACGATCATCTGAGCAACATCCTGTGGTCGATCGGCGACGGTGGGCTGGCCGGTCCGGTGGACCCTTCGCTCAAGGCGGGTGGATGGTTTCAGGGTAAGCGCAACTCGCCCGAGATTTGGCGTTTTAACAACTACCCGGGACAATGGGCCGCGACCCAGTTGATGGCTTACTACAACGATCTTGGCGGCCTCTACGTCGCCTGTGACGACGCTACCGGATTGCCCAAGTTCATCGATCCTCTGCTTGAGGACGATGGAGTCATCATGGGCCTGGGACATTACCCTGGAACTCGTGGCCCGAACGAAGCCAAGCTGCCCTATAACGTAGTACTCGGTACCTTTCACGGTGACTGGTATGCGGCGGCGGAAATCTACCGTGATTGGGCTGCCAAACAGTCTTTCTGCGCCACCAAACTGGCCGACAGGAAGGACATTCCGAAATGGATAACGGAATCTCCGATCGGAATCATGTTTCCCATGCGCGGCCAATGCGACTGGGATCCACCGGCCGCGGTAAATCCAGAATTCACGCCCGCAGCGAATGCGCTGCCCTATCTGGAAAAGGTCGCAACCGAGCTGGACGCTCCGCTCATGCCCCTGGTTTTTAACTGGGAGCATGCGGGGCCCTGGGTGCAGCCCGATGCCTTCCCTCCTGTGGGAGGAGAAGCATCCATGCGCGAATTCATGGCAAAGGCGAAAGCGAAAGGCTGGTACCCCGGCATCTACGGGGACGGACTCAATTGGGTTACGTGGCAGAGAAATACCAAGTACGACGGAATGGCGTATTTCCATGCTCACGGCGGAGACGCGGCATCGGCCATCAATTGGGATGGAAAACCCCTGGAGGAAGGGTGCCCTCTCCTCATGGCGAGGCAAGCTATACGACCTGCGTCACCACCCCGAGAGCACGCCAGATGGTGATCGATATGACGCGCCAGATGGCAGAGTTTGGGCCCTCGATGGTGCAGCAATTCGATCAAGGACCAGGACCAAAAGCCTGTTATGCAACCGATCATGGTCATCCGCCGGTTCCAGGACCGTGGATGATCCCGGCCTTCAAAGATCTGCTGCGAGCCGATATGGACGCGGCACGGGCCGTGAATCACGATATGGCGATGTCGTGTGAGGCAGCTCCTCCAGAAACCTTTCTGCAGGATTTTCAAATTTGGGATGCACGCGTCAGAAACTGCCCTCTCTACTCCTTCATCTACCACGAGTACGCCAATGGCCATGAGGGGCTTTACACCAACCGCATCAGCGATGAGACTCTGCGCCTATCGGTCGCCAGGGCGTTTGTGACCGGATACATGATGAACTTCACTCTCCGTGACAAGGGACTAATCACCTACGACTGGGACCAACCCTGGACCCGCGCCATTCCCGACCAGGCAGCAATTTTCGACTGGGCCAAGAGGGTCAACAAGCTGCGAAATGGACTTGCGCGCGACTATCTTGTCTACGGCCGGATGCTGCGACCCTGGACCGTCAGCAATGTAACCCAGCGCGACTTCGGCTGGGGGATGGAGCCCTCGGTACAATCGGCGACCTGGCAGGCGCAAGACGGCCGCATTGGAGTTGTTCTGGCAAACTTCGCGGATTTGGGTGAGTCGCCTCGCGTGGAATTGAAGGGACAGGGGAGCAAGAAGCTGTCGCTGAATATCGATGGCCAGCAAAGTGAACGGACGATCGACCTTCCAAGTGTCCTCGACCTCGAAATGCTGCCTCGCTCGCTGGCGTTGATTGAGGTGCACTGAAAACGGAGGGATGCAGCTTCATTGCCGTACCTCTGATCGCCCGAGCCCATCCATCCATTGAGCGAGTGCACGTCCCCTCGCGTGCGGGCGACGCCGTTACAGCGCAGGCGAGATTTGATCCCGTCAGGAAAGGGTTTTTCTTATGAAGCGCCGAGATTTCATCAAGTCCGGGCTGGCATCTCTAGCGGCCACGGGCGCGAGCGATTCCTCCGTAATTGGCCAAGCCATCGCACCGGGCGCCAAAGGCACTTATGTAGAAGGGCAACAACTTACTCTCAGCAACCAATATCTGGACTGGGACTTCGTGATGAGCGGAGGAACCATTACCAGTCGCGGATTTCGCAACAAGCTGAGTGGCCGGGTTTTCCAATTTGAGCAGTGCAAAGAGCTGTCGCTCACGTTTTCTCAAGCCACGGCGCGGGTAGAAATCCCCTGGTGGTACGTCGACTTTGGACCTGATAACGACCATTCGTCGCCTGAACAGGAGCCGGGATACGTTAAGGGGCATCATCTGCCGGATTTTAGCGGAGAAAAGAATTGGAAGACGACACTCAATCTTTTGCTTCGGGGATCTAATACTTCCGAAGCGCCTCCGGTCTTTGATGGTTACATTTGGTTTCGGCAATGGTTTGATCTTCCCCAGAAGGCCGAAGGGCAGCCACTTGTGTTCTGCCTGGGAGGATACAACCAGGAAGACTGGAATGAGTACTGGATATATCTGAATGGGGAGCCGATCGGCAGTTGGAAGAAATCGGGTCGCTGGCGGACACCCGAAGAGCTGAGTCTCGGGCCGGAATCAAAGGCCTACGCAACACTGAAATTCGGATCGGCAAAGAATCTTCTTGCGGTGAGAGCATTTCAGACGAATAGAAGGTTTGATGGAATCAGGGATGAAATTCTCGACCGGTACATTTTCGAAGGCCGTCTTTGCGATCAATTTATCGCCGTGGGGCAGCCCTATCTTCGTGTCTCTGATTTCAAAGTGGGCAGCTGGCTCCGGCAGGCAGACGGAGAACGGCAAAGCTATGTATTCGAATTAACCAACCCACAACAACAACTTCAGGTAACCGCGCACTACCAGCTCGATGGCTTCATCCGAAGAAAGTGGTTTGTGATCAGGAACCTGGCGGATCACGACCGTTTGCTTTTAGATGTCGAAATCGATCAATTTAGTGTGGCTGCTTCCACCAGCGAGGGAGATTACGGATATCCCGTGATTGTTGGCGGAGAAGCTTTCTGTGCCATTGAACACCCGGCTGGACTCAACCAAAGCATGGATGGGCACATTCGCCTGCGGCATTTCCCTGGGAAGACGCTTGCTTCGGGAAGCTCGATGACCAGTAAAGTCTCAATCGTCGGTGTGGGGCCCCAGGCAGGTGGGCAGCAACAGTTCATCGATTACATTCAGGCCCACAGTCCCAGGAAGAAGATGATCAGTGTTTACGACCCTTTGGGGATCAATGGCTTCCCGGATGATCCGTGTTGGGCCTTAAACGACGAGGAGATGCTGGAGAGTGCCGATCTATTGCAGAAATGGCAGAAACAAGGCGTAACCTTCGACTATTACGTCCCTGACGTGGGATGGCAGGACTCCACGGGCGACATCACACGCTTTTGGCCTCACTGCTTTCCGGATGGTCCGCAAAAGGTGATCAAGCGGGTGAACGAGCTGGGCATGAAGTGGGGGCTGTGGTTTACCGGAACATGGGCCGATTGGACCTCTGGACTCAATCCCAGGACAGTAGCAAGCCAAACCGTGGTTGCCGGCGGCAAATGGCCTCATCCCCAATTCCGCGACAACTTTGATATCTATGACGGGTCCAGACAGCTTTGTTTGGCTTCTGAACCGTATTTCAGCATGTTGCGCGACGCATTACTGTTCCATATCCAGAAGAACAACCTCAAGTTCTTCAAGCTGGATGCATCCAGTTACTTCTGCAACCGTGTCGATCACGCTCATCTTCCGGGTAAATACTCAACCGAAGCAAATTTTGATGCTGTGATCGAAATTGCACGGCGCACCCGTGAGGTAAGTCCCGATCTCTACATCATGTGGTATTGGGGAATTCGGTCGCCCTTTTTTGCGTTGCACGGAGACTCCATCTTTGAAACCCGCCTCCGTATGGAAGCGGCTAGTACCGGCGACTTCCCTGCCCTGTTTTTTCGTGATGCGGTGACGCTGGCGTTGGATCAGGGTGCACAGTTCAACGATTTGATCCCGCCCATGAACAAAGACAGCCTGGGAGTCTGGATCACCGATACATGGTGGGGCAATGCCATGAGGAAAGAGCGATGGCGCGAAGCTATCGTGATGGATCTGGGCCGGGGAAATCTTCTCTTTCCGCAACTCTGGGGTGAGTTAAGACTGTTCAATGATCAGGATATAGCCTTTCTGGCGCGGATCCAGAAGTTGGCCAAGGCGAACGAGAAGATCTTTTATAAGCGGAAAACGATCCTGGGGAATCCCTGGGACAACGAAATATACGGCTACGCCTATTTTCAGGGCGCCCATGGCTTTGTATTCATGAACAACGTGGATTTCCAGTCTCGCAAGGTAAGGTTCAATCTGGACGAGACGATCAATCTGAAGGCCTCCCCGGGCATGCGAATGCGAATCATTTCGCATTTTCCTGAGCAGACGCTTTTACATCTTGATGGAACATCGGTTTTCCAACCTGGACAAAGCGTCGAAACATGGTTGCGCCCTTTTGAGGTGGCGATGTGGGAGATCATTCCGGATCGTCTCGCAACGGGGCCAACGACGCTCGCGCCGCGACACCTGTCGATCGAGAAGCCAGATATCCAGAGCCACCGACTGATTATGAAAACCCTGAGTTCGCAACCGGCGATGGCAAACATGCCTGGAGAACCGGGACTAGAGATCGATTATGGCCCACCGGTCCCGAATTTCCGGTCATCCAGCGAACGGCCGACACTTGATGAGTTCGAGCGCATGGGGTACCGGAAGCGCATGTCGGCGCAACAAACCACACTTCCTCAAGATGCGGCTGAGCCGCAGGTGCTCGCTATCCTGCTCCGTTTCCGAAAGGGCGGCAAGTTATGGAGGTACAAGCAGCCGGCAGATCTGGTGCAGGCTAAAGCCACGATCGGCGAACAACCCATTCTGCGATTCGAAACGGTGCCAAATTTCCGCCAGACAGAAAACAACGAGTGGTGCCCATGGCTGGTTTTCAAGATTCGAACCAACGATGCATGGTCAGGAAAAGATCTCGTAATCGCCTTGAATGCATATCTGCCGCCGGAGGTCGAGGTTGAGACGGAAGGTTGGCTTGTCCCCCAATGGTGGAATTCAGGCCCGGCAATGTGATTGCCGCATCAAACTCGCGGTGCGTGACCGAGACGAGAGCCTTACCTGAGGGAAGCACCCGAAACCGGCTCGGCACCTGGCCCGTCGGGCCGTCCGGGGCCTGCGTCGTCCATCAGCACTATCATGACCCGGACAGCGCGACCGGTAGAACGGCCTTAGGGTGCGCCTCCGGGGAGCGGCGAAGCAGAGTCAGAACTGTGATGTCATCTTCCTGCCCGAAGGTCTGGGCTGCGCGGGCAATAGACTCGGCGGGCTGAGTCGACAAGATAGCGGCACGCTCGAAGCCCAGGAGCTCACCCGTTCGGGCGCGGGCCTCCACGACTCCGTCAGTGACAAGAGTGAGCTGGGTGTTTTCCGGGAACTGGAATGTGATTTCCGGGTAGACTGATTCGGCCGCAAGCCCCAATGGCAAGCCGTTCTCCAGTTGCAACTCCTCGCCCTGGAGATGCGGAGCCAGGTGCCCCGCGTTGGCAGCGGTGAGAGTGCCATCCTGTCCGATGCGAAGAACGAGGCACGTGGTAAAGCCCCCCTGGCCACGCGCCAACATACGCTGGTTCATGGAAGCAAGAATCTCCGATGGACTGTGGGTGTAGTGAGCGAGGGTGCGCAGGGTACCGACGAGGAGCGAAACGGTCATTGCCGCAGGCATTCCCTTGCCGCTGACGTCGCCGATAGCGATCAAAGTGCCGCCGGCGGCGATCGGGATGATCTGGAAGAAGTCGCCGCCGACATGGCCCGCTGGCTTGTAGACACATTCAATCTCGAATCCAGGAACGGACGGGATTTCGTTAGGGATGAGTACCTGCTGTACGGTGCGTGCGGACTCCATCTCAGCAGAAAGCCGCTCTTCGTCGCGGCGCGAGCGGGCAAATCGCAAGGGAAGGACCGCAAGTACGGCCAACAGCATGAGCATATCGGCCACATCCTGGAAGGAGAAAGGAAAGGGCGATCGGGACAGCTCGAAAAACCACTGGAAATCCCGGCCGACCCAGCTTTGCCCCAACGCGCTCAATGCAATGAGCAAGATCTCGGCAAACCATGAGGTGTAACAGATGGCAACGGGAACAAGCATCAGCTGGGCATCCGGAATGCCTTGCCGGGCTCTTCGGTAGAGAAGGGCGAGAATGCAGGCAAAGTAAGGGATCATGTAGACCGCCCGGCCGACCAGCCACTGATCAAAGCTGATCCATTGAGCGATGACAGCCACGCTAGCCGGCAGGGTCGCGACCACGGTCCCGATTGCAGCCCAGAAGACCCAGTTCCGGCGCCCATTCAGAATCCTGAACACGAACAGAAGAAAGAAAAGCCAGCTCGCACTTGCCAGGCATTGGCCCAGTAAAAAATCACCCTTCCACCCGGTGGGATGGAACACCTGCCAGTCTGTAAACAAGTGTGCAACCCCGGTGAGCAGCTCATAGATTGCAAACCAAAGGTACTCACGATCGGCGGGCCGCATCCAAAAGAGAAAAAACCCGGCAAACGCGGCCAACAGGTTCATCAACATCAGCGCGTTTCCTGAAGCGATCGACCAGAATCTGGACCGATCGTGCTGTGTCTTCAGGTCTTTCAGCGCGTCCATTTCGCCGATCGTTGCCGCCCCCTGCAGGCCGCCACCGGCATTGTCGAACGAACCGATTTGCCACACGCGGATAGCAATGGAGAGCACGCGTCCAGAGGGTCGTCCCTCCAGCGGCAGCGGAAAGATCTGGTCGAAGTCGATAATGTACGCACCGTGGGGTGGCATGCCGCCAAATTGGCCGATGAGTTTTCCATCGGCGAAGATCTGGTAGCTGGTACGCAAGCGCGGGATGCAAATTGCTAACGGCTTGTGCGTTTCCGGCAGGATTACTTTGAATCGATACCATGCGAAGCCGGTGTGGTTCTTATATCCCTGCTCACGCCAATTGACGTCTGAACGCAGGAGCGGCCAGTTTGAATCATCAAACGCCGGATCGGCCCAGCCGAGGGTTCCGTCCGGATCGTCGCCCAAGTGGAAACGCCAGAGGCCGCCAAGGCTGATTGTCTGGGGATGACTGTGCTGGAAATCGAAGACCTGGGCCGGAGCTCGGCAGGCAACGGCCATCAACAGCAAAACGAGAAAGACCGTCCTAAGGCTGATCGAGGTCCGGACAAACATCGTCGAGATGGTGTCACACCTGGACACGCGGCGCAATTGAAAAGTGTCAGGAACATTAGCCGTTCGGTTCTCGGGATGGACCGTATTGCGGAAAGGTTCCGACCCAAAAGATAGAATCGGAAGAACGCGGATGGACCGCGGCATTCTGATGAAATACCCCAACAAAATCGCCCTTGTTGATCGTTTTGCTCCCTTGCGGGGCCATTTGCTCACGCTGCTGGCCGACCTTGGCGAGGGTGATTGGGCACGCCCCACTGCCGCGCCACGCTGGTCTGTTAAGGACGTAACCTCGCATTTATTAGGAGGAGATGTTTCGATTCTCTCCGGGAAGCGCGACGCGTTTCGTACCTCACAGACAATCGAGAGCAACGATCAACTCATTGAACTGGTGGACCGGTTGAATGCGGAATGGGTCCTGGCGGCACGCCGGATGAGTCCACGCTTGCTCCGCGAGCTGCTGTCTTTCACCGGACCGCAAGTAGAAGCGTGCTTTGCGTCTCTGGATCCGATGGCGATGGGATGCGCGGTTAGCTGGGCAGGTCCCGATCCGGCACCCGTGTGGTTTGACCTCGCCCGCGAATTTACTGAGCGATGGCACCACCAGCAGCAGACTCGGGATGCCACTGGCCGGCCGCCTCTGTACGACCCCTACTTTCTATCGCCGGTGCTCGATACGTTTGTGCGAGCTTTACCATATGCGTATCGCAATGCCATGGCGCCGGCGGGAACGTCGGTCAGGTTCGAGATTTCGGGAGAGGCAGGTGGAATATGGTTCATTTCGAAGGGGGAAGAAGCGTGGACGTTGCTTCTCAATGCAACGGCTGAGCCAGTGACGCAGGTGGTCATTCACAGGATGTGGCGTGGCGTCTTTTTACGAAGGGCATTGATCGCGAGAAGGCCCGCTCTTTGGCCGAGATCGGCGGAAGAGCCGACCTGGCTGCGCCAATTTTTGCCACGACTGCCATCATCGGTTGAGCTGTGCTTCGTCCCCATGACTACGAGCATGATTAAACCACGCACTCTTCGTCCGGGCGATCGGGTTGCCGCCGTTTCACTTTCCAGTGGGTGGCCAAGCGTGTACCCTCGGGCGTACGAAGACGGGAAGCGACAATTTCAGGAGGCTTTCGACGTCGAAGTGGTTGAGAGCCGCCATGCGCTTGCGGACAACGACTGGCTGGCGGCGCATCCCGAGGCTCGTGCGGCAGACTTAATGGAGATCCTGAAGGATCCCGCGATTCAGGGGATTGTTTCTACCATTGGCGGTGACGATTCCATTCGCATGCTACCGTTCCTGGACTACTCGGTCATTCGCCAGAATCCAAAGGTTTCTATGGGATACTCCGATTCAACCGTCACCCATTTCGCATTCCTGAAGGCGGGCGTGACCTCATTCTATGGACCCTCGCTCATGGCGGGCTTCGACGAAAACGGCGGACTGCTGCCGTACATGGCTGCATCGCTACGCCAGATGCTTTTCCTGGCCGCACCGTCCACGCTGATTTCGTCCAACACCAATGGATGGAGTATAGAGTCGTGGGGCTGGGACGATGAAAGGCGGAATGAGAAAAGGCGGCAACTCCAACCATCCTCAGGGTGGAGATGGCTTCAAGGGAGCGGGCAACATCGTGGAAGGCTGATCGGCGGTTGCCTGGACGTTCTCGATTGGCTTCGGGGCACGCCCGTCTGGCCTGAGCCATCAGTCTGGCGCGACAGCATAGTGTTTTTGGAGACATCCGAAGATCAGCCGTCGCCCACGTTGGTGACTCGCATGCTCCGGTCTCTGGCGGCGACGGGTGCACTCAACGAAATTCAGGGAATACTTTACGGCAGGCCCTATGGTAACGAACTTAGCTTTAAGGAATATGATGACGCCTTGTTGCGTGTTCTCGCTGAGCTGAAGCAAACGTCGGTTCCGTTAATTACCAGAATGGACTTTGGACACACCGATCCGAAATTCACTCTCCCCATCGGAGTTGCGGTGGAAATCGACTGTGACGCCCAGCAGATTCGGCTTCTTGAGTCACCGACGTTCTGGTGAGGCCGTTTTTGCTCTGGTCATACTAGAACTGGCGGAGTTAAGTGCTCGAACCATCTGACGCCATACCCCTCGGACTAGAGAGTCTGCGTGAGAACCGCGAATTTGCACGCAGAGTCTTAAGGCGTGTGTGCCCATCGTCCCATAACTTTCTGCTCTAGATTTCAGCATCAAGGTGCATAGTGAGTAAAGACAAGGTCGGTTGCTTTCGTTTTCTCGTGGCAGGGAAAGCAGCTTTTCATAAACGCCGCGGCGCCCGGTTTGCCGTCCTGGAAGTGAGCGAATCCCCAGCCGCCGGTTGCGGCGTATTTTTTTGAGTCCTTGACCATAAACTGAATGTTCGTGGGGGGCCCGGGGACGAAAGATTGGGCCTGGCCAAAGACTTTGTTGTTTTCCTCAGATGGGACGTAACGGTAATGCAAAGCAGCAATCATTGTGCCGTCCGGGAACGGAAGCTTCCCTTCCCGGTAGGCCTTGATCGCTACATCGTTCCCCAAGACAGCACCTAAACTGTTGAGGTTGCCTGCTTCATGGGCGGAGGAGATCCATCTCCAGTCGCGGTACCCATGAGGGATTTCGGTAACGAAGATCGGGGACGGTTCCCCCTCTGCGCCTCCCGGTGCAGGGACAATGAGAGCGACAAGGCCGGCCATTGTTGCAACTGCACCCAAGAAGAATGTGAAGTGTTTCATAAGGTTCCTCCATTCAAATATGGTTAAGTAACTGAAATCAGCAGTCCCAACTATTTCGCCTTAAATCTGATGCCAATGCCTTTCCGTAAGAGCACGAGGGCGACGCTTGCCGGGTTTCGCATCTCCATGCGTAGCGGTTGGCTGAATCCGCAAATCGACAGGCTGTCGGCGCGCGGTTCATAACCGTCCTCCGAGCCACCGTATCGACGGACGAAGCCGGTTCTACAACGTACCCGGTCTGCTTGCAGGCGATCAAAGAACCCGCGATCAAAGAACCCGGGTTATTTGCAGATCCAGCTTTGGATTCCCGGCGAGACCATTTGGTAGCAACATTTGTGTCCGCATTCGCTCCCATCCGAGCGGTCCTAAAGACTCGAACCTCGGCGGACGCCGAGCGGTCGTCAGGCGCATGGGACAGCAAGAAAATGAGCGCGCATCCGACTGGCGTACGGGATCCTCAGAGCCCAGGCTTGCTGGGGCAGATGTTGTTAAGGATCCCACGACAATAAGCGCTGACTTCCTTTACTCCTCTAGTACCGCCGATTGGTTGAGGACAACATGGGTGCCGCGCCTACGGCGCTCGCATCTTGATGGGGATTCCAACCCAACCCTTCGGGTTGGGCTGACCTTGGGGGAAAATGGGGACACTCAGCGGTCATAATGGAGATGACCGATGAGCAAACAGAGGCGCTATAGCGCGGAGTTCAAGCTGGATGCGGTGAGCCGGATGGAACATTGTGAGACCATCACCGGCTTAGCGAGGGAGTTGGGCATCCGGCGGAGTTTTTTTATACCAATGGCGTGATCAGTTACGGGCCGGCGGCAAAGCAGCGTTGGAGCGGCGCAGAGGTCGCCCGGCAGGCAGCCCGTCGAAAGCCTTTTCGCAGCCCACACCCAGTGCGGCAGAGTCGCGGATCGCTGAACTGGAACGGCTTCTGGGCCGAAAGCAGCTGGAGCTAGATTTTTTCAAACGAGCCTTCGAACACGTCAGGGGAGCAACGGGGAATCGTATCAGCGATGGCGGCAAGGGGATCTATCGCAGCATCGAAGCCTCACTCTCGTTCGAAGGAGAAGGACTGACCGTGGAGCGGCAATGCCAGTTGGCCGAAGTGAGTCGTGCGGGTTCTTACCGTTATTTGCAGCAGAGCACGCCCGTTCAGGCAGATTTATTGTTGCGCGCACGCTTGCAAGAGTTAGCCGTGGAGCATCGCCGCGTGCGAGGTTACCGGCTACTGACTAGAAAGCTGCGGCGTGAAGGGCATCTAGTCAATCACAAGCGCGTACTTCCGGGATCTCCGTGTTTGAGATGCTCCATGGGGGATGGAGGCGTTCCTCGGTGCGATTTGTGAGCGAGGCTGTTGCCTTTTGCCGAGCTCAGGTCTCCGCCAGCACGAACCATCCAATCACGCGGAGCCCGGGCAAGATTTCTTAGTTCGACGGTAGTATGGGTTTGTTTATTCGTCCATAGACTTAGATAAAAAAGATGACGAAAAAGGGGCACGAACTAACGGGGCTTTTGAGGTGGCTTAGGTAATGTAGTTATTTTAGTTACTTTAGTTAAGTGGGTGAAGGGTAAGGTCGCAGAAAAGTTCACTGGTCAATTGGGTGATAACCGGGCAAGGCACTCACCGACACCAATCTGCCTTTGCGCGGATGAGTGAACGTCGTTGGCTTCCTGGTTTCGGCGCAAGACGGGAGTGGCACTTTGGAAAACACGACAACCACGAAGTGCCACTGCCGTCTGTCATCAGGGTGTAGCAAAATGTTGGACACCGGCCTTCACCCCATCGTCGTGCCCCTCCGCTCCCATCGAACCGACCGTGTAGTAGTAGGTTGTCTCAGGCTTCAGTCCGTCCATGCGCACGCGAAAAACTGTATTGGAGTGGCCGGGGTTTAGCCTGATTGGAGATTTCGCAGTCTGTCTGAGCTCCGCGGGATCCGTACCGTAATGCACCAATCCGTAATGGACGGGAGAGCCACCGGGATTGTCCGTGGTCCACCGGATCACCGTTAAATGACCCGTGGCCAGCTCGATTTTGGGGCCCTGGAGGAGGCGTAGGCGCGCCACATTGGGAGTGGTTGGGTTTTCGTGAGCCGAAGAGTTGTCACTGATCGCCTTAGGACCAGGGACAGGGGCGGCACCGCAAATAGCCGACGCGCAGGGCGGCAGAGGCGGAGTCGGAATCAGGAACTCATTCCCCTGGGTCGCAGCCGAACCACCCTTCATGCAACTACCGGTAAATGTATCGCTGTTGCGGTAAGGCTTGGTGAAACCGTCCGACAATGTTTGCAGGAAGACGACGACCTGGTCCTCCTCCTTATCCGTCAAGCCGAGATTACCGGAGGTCATGTCGATATTGTTCGCCACCTCGGGGATGGGCCAGCAGTCTACTTTTTCGGTCGTGCCCGCGGGGCAATGTCCTGAAGTAACAGGGTATGCATACTTGTCGCGAGTGTTGTAGAAGTGTACGACCTGCTTCAAGCTCTTAAAATAGCCGTTGTGAAAGAACTCCTTCTGGAAGTAGGGACCGGGGGCTTCGGTGGTCGGGCATTGCGGCGGTGTCAAGGCCACGTCACGCAGGATAGAAACCTGCATTTGACCGTCGACCGCGGGCGCGTATTGTCTCCAACTCCCGTTCGGGCTGGGGCCGGAAGCGAAGCCGCTTCTGAGGAAAGTCCCAAGTCCCAAATCTCTATAGCCGAAGCCATACGGATTGGAAATGAAGCCGTAGGCATCCGGCTTGGTTTGGTAATAGAAGGCGACTCTGGGATTCAGGGGTAAGCCCTCATTGGCCGAGCCGAAGCAGGTGAACAACGGGTTGACCTGCGCCGTCGCGCTTGAGTCCGTCTGGTCTGCCTTCAGCGTTGTTCCTCTTCCATCGAGGTGGCATGAATTGCAATTGCCCTTGCCGTTAAAGAGGTTGTAACCTGCCATCTCGTCTGCAGTGAGTTTGTATTTTCCGGCCAGGAAAGCGTCGAATTTCGAGGAGAAAGCGCTGACCTGCACGGACTGCTCGAATGCGTCAATGGAGCGGGCCCATTGGTCATAGACTGTGTTGGCGCGGGTGCGGTCTTGCGGGCTTAAGGGAACTGGCGTGGTGCTCCCTTTGAACACGGCGGCCCCACCAGGGGTCGCGCAGATTTTCCCGGTTTCGCGGGGGAAGTTGATCGCGAACGAGCCTACGCCCCATACCTCTTCGAAGAGAGGTCTGTACACAGCTGTGGAAAGCCGAAAGGCCACGCAAGCAGCATCAGGGAGGCCCATCTCCTGAGTATCGACGGGAGGACCCTGTGCCTGCTCTGCGTCGGGAACCCGAAGCCGATAACCGGTGGCGCGTGAATCCCAGAAATTTCCGCCGAAGAACAGCCCCTGTTCCTGGTTGTACTGAAGGGGCGGGAAGAAGGGCGCATACGGATGCCGCTGCGCTGTTCGCTTGCCCGCTCGAAAGTGGGCGGTTCCAGGATAGGCAATCATGGTCAGATTGATCGAGGGAATCGGTCCGCTCAAGCCTGCATAGGGCATGTGGCAAGACGCGCAGGCCTCATTCCTGTTGGGTGAGATGCTCTTGTCGTAAAGCATAAGCTCACCGAGGGTTTCAATTGCTTCCGTTCCGACATTCTGCATGACGGGCGGCTGCCCAGTGAAAATCGGCGCCGGCAGGGAGTGCCAGCGCGCAATCGCCCGGCTTTCGATGACATCCACCTCCCGTAGAACCCGGGCTACCTCAGAGCTCAAATCAGATGGAAGGATTCCGGGCGGGTATGGATTGTAGGCTGAGGCCGGCGAATTCTTATCCGCGGGCTGAACCCGGCCTTGCGCCAAGCTGGTTCCAGCGCTGGCGATGAGCACGACGATGGCGGTTGTAGGTAGGATCAGAACTGCGATCCACATGTGTTTTTGCCTCATGGCTACCCCCTGGCGACTTCCGTCGGAAATTGATTAGATACCGTCACCCGCTTTAACCCGCGGATAGGCACCGCGGCTGTTTTCGACAGTTGAGGATTCCGTCGCGAGCTGCTTCACTTTTTCCAGGTTAATGGGTGGACGGTTTTCTTGCCCGTGACCGGGTCGTTCGATCGTTCAGTAGTAAGCGTAAGCCGAGCGCCATCCAAGTCATAATTTCGTACATGCAATTCGCCAGTGCGAGACTGGACCCACGTGAAGCAGACCCGAGTTTCAGTGTTAACCATCGTGCCTCCGTGCGCCCCGTTATTTTGCTGTCGGGGCGGCACCGGTCTTTACACAGGGGTCCACTCTATCTCTTCGCGCTCAAACTTGTCCGGCTGCTTCCACCGTGAGGTAGATGGATCTGATCTTTTCGGGGAAGAACGGAATTTCCCCTAATGCCAGCGAGGCCGTCTGGACCCCTCGCTGGAGGGGGTTGGCTACCCATGAGGTGAGACGCCATGTCTGAGTCAGCGTCAGTGTGAACGCGACGCTCATTAGGGGAAATTCCGTCCGTCCCCGAAAAGGTTCACGAATCCTCCCATTCGGTGCGCCAGCACGGTATCAGAAATCAGCGCATGCCAAGCGTGGAAACTCCTGCCACACGAGGCCTTGGCATCGACGCTGAGACTCCTGTTGAACCAACTGCTAGGGCTTTTGCAGGAGTTCTGCTAGGCGTGAACGATGCGTTCGACTCACACGTAATGTCTTGCCGTCGCGCAGCGTTAGAACCGCATCTCGATTCGCCGCTGGCTCCACGCGGACAATGCGTTCCACTTGGACGATCGTCGAGCGGTGAACCCGAACAAACTGCATTCGATCAAGGCGGGTTTCCAATAAGGTAAGAGATTCACGGATCAAGTGGGTTCTATCACCGACATGCAATCCAGCATAGTCTCCCAGCCCCTCGATCCAATCCACATCCGCCACTTGGACGAAGCTAAACTCGTTACCGCGACGCACAGGAAACCGCTTGATTACGCCTCCATTGTCCTGTTTGTCCGCGATGGCAAGAAGCCCATAAAGCCGTTCGAAATTGGCCTCCTGCCGGTGAAGAGACAACATGCGCCGCGCACGGTCGACGCAAGCCGCGAATCGCGCGTCTTCAATTGGCTTGAGGAGATAGTCGAGCGCTTCTACGTTGAACGCGTCTAAGGCATATTCCTCATGCGCCGTCAGGAAAACTATGCATTTGGCTTTCTCCCTGGGCAATGCTCGAAGCAGATCTAATCCAGAAATACCGGGCATTTCCACATCAACGAAGATTAGGTCAGGCGACACTTGTGGAATCTTCGTAAGCGCCTCTTCCCCGGTACTGCACTCCCCAACAACAACCATGTCGGAATAGGCACTCAAGCGTGTAGTGATGCCAAGTCGGGCTAACGGCTCATCATCAACGACAAGAACCCGAATGTTCATTCTCCAGCCCCTTGAGAAGCTATCAAAGACTCCGTGGTGAAAGGAAATCGAATCGAGACTAGGAATCGGTCTTTCTGCGCTGTAGAGACTGTGACGCTCCCTGTGTCTCCATAGAGTTTTTCCATCCTGGTCCTGGTGTTCGCCAGCCCGAGCCCATGTCCTTGTTCGTTGGATTGCAAAGGGTTTTCTGAGCGGTCGTTTTCGATCTCGATCCAAAGCAGCCCTTCGACGACCGACGCTTTGATTGCTATTTCTCCCCCATTCGGACGACGTGCGAACCCATGACGGATGGCGTTCTCGACCAGCGGTTGCAGGAGAAACCGAGGAACCTGAGCATCGTAAGCTTTTGAACTGATGCTCAACGAGACGGCAAGACGAGGTCCAAAACGCACCTGTTCTATCGAAAGATATTCCTCTGTTACAGCAATCTCATCTCTCAGCGTCACAGAGTGAGATTCCAGGAAGCTGAGGGTAGTCCGCATTAAGCCGGCAAGCTTCGCGATCATTTCAGTAGCGAGTTCGGGTTGCTTGCTTACGATGAGTGACGAGATCGCGTTTAGGGTGTTGAACAGAAAGTGAGGTTGCAATTGATAATGGAGCGCCTGAAGTTGGGCTTGACGCGCCGTCGCTTCTGATGCCAATAGTCTGCTTCTCTGCTCCTGGACAGTAACGTAGTGCTTGATCCCGAAGTAGAGCGAGCTCCATGCGATCAGAACGATCGTAGGTTCGAAAGCCTGGGCAACAACGATGCTCCAGTTAATGGGTACCCGGATGCCGGCCAAGTGGAGCGCGGTCAGAGCCGATAAAACGGTGCATGTGACGCCTAGAATATACGAGACTCCCACTGAGATAGGGAGGGCAGAAATTAACCTCGTAGTCCGGCGCCAGAGAATGTGACAACAGACGTACAAAACGAAGCTAGCCAAGAACATCGTACAGACCAATGACGTTCGGTAATACACCTGGTCGCGCATGTGACGAAATGGAATGTAGGAAACCGCCGTTGCCAATGCATATAGCAACCATCCCCCGATCTGGAGGGGCCAGAACGAAGGTGCGCGGCGCTGGAAAACAGTCTGAGGCACCTCTCCATTCTATCGATGGAACCCTCGTTCTGACACCGTTTGGGCGCATCCAATGCACGGCTCACCGCAGAATCGCCGACATTCGCCACCTGTAGCTTTTCGTGTGTTTGATTTGAGCATAAGCTGATGGTTGAGATTCCCTTCGATGAAAACCCTTCTGGGCGTTTTGTTTGCCATTCACATGTCAGTCGTTGGTGTCGGGTTAAAACAAGACTCGTGCAAATCCACGGTCGTGGGAGACCTCCGCATCGAGCACTTCCAAAGCAAAACCTTTGGCAGGATGATCACTGTGCGCGTGTGGCTGCCTCCGGATTACAACGATGCGACGCAAGCCACCAAGAAGTTCCCAACTTTATACATGCTCGACGGTCAGAATGCCTTCGATCAGTGCACGGCATTCAAGGGCGAACAGGAACTACGGATCGACGAAACGGTCACTCGTCTGATTGCAGATCATACGATAGCGTCGATGATCGTAGTGGGCATCGACAGCGCCCATGGAGAGGGCCGTGACTACGAATATGAGGTATGGAAGGACACTCTCACGGATGGAAATCAAAAGGAACCGGACGGGAAACAACTCCCTTCATTCTTTGGAAGTGAGCTCATGCCATTTGTGTCCGCGCGCTACAGGGTGTCTGGCGACGCAGCGCATATTGGCATCGGTGGAACTTCGGTAGGGGCTTTTGCCGCCCTGTATGTCGCTCTTAATCGTCCCGATTTGTTCGGGCTGGTCTTGGCCGAAAGCCCGGACCTATGGCTGGGAAATGGGCAGTTGCTGCGCGACACTACTTTACTCCTGCGAGCGCCAGATCGGGTCGCCATAGGCGTAGGCGCGACTGAATACAACTTCCCACAAAGTAAGGACTACTTTGCTCCTCTTCGCCTCACCGAGCCGGATGCAGAAGCGGCTACCCTGAAAATGAACCAAATATTGGCATCTAATCTTGAACAAGCACTCATCAAGCGTCCAGAAGTTCAATTAGTCATCGAACCGGGCGCCAACCATAGCGCGGTCTACTGGTCTCGTCGGATACCGGCTGCGCTCACATTTCTGTATGGCGAACCCGGACGAGTGCATTAAATGACACTCTGTCGAATCATTCGGGCATATGTTTGCAAGAACAATGGGCTTTTCATCCATGGTTTCGCGACCATCACAAGGTAATCTTGCTGGATGATAAGGTGCTTTGGGTGAGCCGCTACTAGAGCGAAAAGGCAAAGCTCCTTTTTTCGGATATCTCACCCCAATAAAGGCTCAACTGCAAATTTGGTAACCAGCGGAGGTCAGTCATGGAGAATCGTCTTGGGTATCGTCTTTTTCGTCGCAACGACCGCACTGGCGCAGCAATCAATCAAGATCAATGAGCCCGTTGGACGTCAGCTCTCGTCTGGCTCTGTGCAGTCTTATGCGATCGAACTCAAGGCAGGATTCAGGGGCCATACCGGACGGACTGATCACGGAACCGGGATGGCTCAGAATGAAAAGCCTGTCACGCTTCATCAGGCGAACCGGGACAGCGCCGCTCAGCGCGGCAAGGCCGCGAATGCAGGTTGCAATGGCCTTTGGATGTCCAAGTTTCAACGCGGCCGGGCGATAGCGACAATAAGGGCGAAATACCCGAGCACCAACAAGCCACCGACAAGGAACTTCCACCATTTTCTTGTGCCCGTCGTCTGGTTGACGAGCGCCGTCAGGCAAGCAAAGATGAGAATGAGGTGCCCTATCCCACCGAGAGGCACCATCATCGTTTCAACGTGCCGCACCTGACCCGTATGCAGAAAAGTCCAAAGCAGGACCGCACCCGCCTGGATGAGTTGAGGCCCGAAGAACTCCAGACAATTCCAAGCGACCGCGATTGTGAAGCCCGCACCAAGTGCAAAGACATTGTTGCGGCGCGAGAGAATCACGATGGCAACGTAAATGAATGCCTGGAGGAGGTGAAGAAGCCGAAGCTGCGGAACGGCCACCGCCGACACTGCCAAGGCGACGAGGAAGAGGCCCGCACCAATCGGAATCCAAACGTGCGTAGACGAAGACCTTTTCGCCGGAATGCTGTTCATAGTAGAGTAAAGCTCCGTCGTAACCCTTCTCCCGGAACACCGCTTTTCGGGTGTTAAGCAGGTCTCTCCACCGCTAGCTCAGCCTGTTGACTCAAACTGGCGCACCACTTACGGCTACTTCAGCTGACGATCACGAGCTTCAAGTCCCGCGCTTTTTCGCGAACTTGAAATTTTGAATGCGGCCAGCGTCAAGGATAAAACCAGAGACGTGGCGGTGCGCATCGCGGGTAAACCGTATCGTACCGATCTCACCAACAAAAACATCCCGCATGACAGGCCGAAGCATGTCAGGTTTGTGCTTAAGCCATAAGAGCGTCAGCTCTCCGGCCTGAAGAGAAATGCGATACACAGGTTCAGTCTCCTGGCTCACGAACTCCCCCGGGTATTCGGTTAACTTTGCGGCGGTGGTATCGAAGGCCGCCACAGGTTCGTACATTTTCGGCCATTCCCCCACGAAGGTCTCCTCCACGTGCCGTGCGCCCGTTGTGTCAGCCGCGACCAAATGAATATCGACGTTGTCGCCCCAGGAAACATTGGCAACGTGGAAATGTGCAGGAGCAAACGATTGCAAGTCCTGGAAATCGCCTCGACCCATATTGATCTGGAGCTTGCCGTTCTTGAGCGGCAGCGTAATAAATTCATCTTCCTCTCGTCCCCAGTAAACACCCGCCATGGTAGCCATCTGCTCTCCGGTCATGACGGCGCCGGATGCCTTTGCGGAATCTCTCGGGTGAGTAGGGGGCTTGAGCTCTCTGGCAAGAAGAATGTCTGCCACCTGCCGCGCCAGGGCGGTGGGATCTGTGTTCGCTAAATTGCAAAGCACAGCAATCGAGAAATGCCGCTCGGGGAATCGAATCAAATCAGACCGATATCCGGCGTCTGCCCCTCCGTGCTCCACGGTTGGTAACCCCTCGTAGCTGCTGATCACCAGCCCCGAAGGCATAGTCCAGCTCTTCGCCGCCGTTGAGTTTGCCCCGTTCGAGCATCTGCCGAATAAACTCAGGCCCTCCAATGCGTGGATGGTAGAAGTTCTCATCCCAGCGCTGCAGGTCCTCGACCGTCGTGTGCAGGCTGGTGGCCCCGACGGTGTCGAAGTTGGTGAGATTCATGCGGAACGGCTTGCCTTCACCGTCCTGTTCGTAGCCAAGGGCATCATGCTTAATGATCTCCTCGTGGTCGTCTCGGAAATGCGTTTGCGTCATTCCGAGCGGCTCGAAGATATTCTTTGTTGTGAATTCGCGCAGCGACATCCCACTTACACGTTGGACGCTGATACCGAGCAACGTGAAGCCGGTGTTGCTGTACATGTATCTTTCCCCGGGCGTGAAGTCCAAGGTGCGCTGGCGTACTACCACGGACATGACGTCGTCATCGGTGATCAGATCCTGCGACATTCGCCAGCCCGCCAACTCCAGCAAAGACCATTGATCCCGAAGACCGCTGGTGTGATGAAGCAAATTGCGGAGAGTGATCACCCTACCGAAATCGGGCAACTCGGGGATGTATTTATGCACATCATCGTCAAGGGAAAGCTTCCCTCGCTGCGCCAGCAGGAGGATCGAGGCAGCGGTGAACTGTTTGGACATTGATGCCACATGGAAAACAGTGGCTGGAGTGACGGGTACGTCGTCATTGAGATCAGCCGTTCCGTACCCGCGCCTGTATATGATTTGACCGTCTTTGTAGATACCTAATGCGCACCCCGGCGAATCCGGTCGATCCCACTTCCTGAAGATCCCATCCACCTGTCTAGCGAGCTCCGGTTGCAGAGTCTGGCGCTGTGTCTGGCATGAAACGAGAGAAAGACTTACTATGACTCCGCCCAATGACGTCAATTTCATTCAGTCTCCGAGTTAAGCCTAGAAATGGTCGATGGCTAAATACGCACTGCCGTCATCGATGCACCCTTCGCCTCTCCGGGCGGGCAGGGTCACGGATTCATTCTATCGACTCTGCTTTCCCGCAGGCACCGACTGGGCGCACGTAATGCACGGCTCACAGCAAAGTTAGCAGTGACAGCCTCAAGAGCCTTTTCGTCCGCGTTCCTAAAGCTTAGGTTCGCAGTGGAGCTTCTCGAAGTTCGACTATCTGAAAATTTCGAGAGGATGCTGGGCCCCTGATAAGCGGGCCGAAGAAAGGTTATTTGATGATTGAAGATTCTTCGCGCAGGTCCTGGGACGCTCGCAATGCGGTTATGGCGATTGGCGTAGGTGGTCTAATCGCCGGGACATTGGACATTGCACAAGCCCTCACTTTATTCGGAAAGAATGTGCCATTGGCGATTGCTGCTGGGCTACTGGGACCGCAAGCCTTTCGAGGAGGCATAGCAACTTTCATTCTTGGCGTACTCCTTCACTTCTTCATTGCCCTTTCAGTGGCGACAATCTATTTTGCAGCGAGCCGCAAGCTGAGATTCTTAACCCAACATGCTCTAGTCTGCGGTGTGTCCTTCGGAGCGACGGTAGATCTTGTCATGCGCCTAATAGTCCTGCCGCTATCAGCGCTTCATGCGATGGGACCATACACCTATCATGACTTAGTTCAAGGTTTGGTTGTTCATATGGTTGTGATCGGCCTGCCCATCTCTATCAGTGTTCGCAGGTTCGGACAATAGGCTGTGATCAACGCGAGTTGGTTGTCGAAGTAATTCGCCAATTTCAGCCTTCAACCTGATTTTCCGTGTGCACGAGGGTTAACGAAAGAGAGGACGCGCGACATCTGGGACTGGGGTTGGTTAGAGATTTTGTGGCAAGATATCCGCCAAGCTATCCGCACTCTGCGCAAAGATCCAGGGTTCACTCTAGTAGCGCTTACCGCTCTCACCAGTGGCATTGGCGCAAACACCAGCATTTTCAGCGTTGTTGACAAGGTCCTCCTTGAACCTCTCCCTTACCGGTACCCGAACAGCATCGTGCAACTCGGCCGGAAATTCCCCGCCGGTGTCTCATTCACGGCCTCAATTCCTAAATACATGATTTGGCGAGAAAACGATGTCTTCTCATCAATGGCGCTATACGATCTGGAGGGTCCGGGTTTCAACATCGATACCGGCGATTTTTCCCGAGCAGGTCAAGGGCGCTCACGTGTCAGCCGATTACTTTACGGTCTTCGGCGTCGCACCAATGCTCGGCCGTTCCTTCAACCGGGCAGAAGAAGCCTGTACCGATCCATCCCCGAGTCTGCGAAGCACTCATCAAGTGGAAAGAACAGTCGCCTTATCGCCAGCCGGAAGACTGGTTTTTGCAAGTCGGCATCGCCATGGTGTGCAACCATATTGGGGACAAGCAATTCTGCAGAAGTATCTAAGACCAGCGGCTCGGGAACTGGGAATTGAAACACGGTTTGGGTGGCACACATTCCGGCACACCTACTCAACACTCTTGAGAAGCGTTGGCACCGAGTTCAAGGTAATGCAGGAACTTCTCCGCCATTCGACCATACGATCAACCCTGGACGTCTATACTCAAGCAATCACACCCGCCAAACAGAATGCGCAGGCCGCCGTCATGTCGTTGGTCTTCTCTTCTCAGTGAAGTCGGGAATGATAAACAAGGATGCTTCGCTAGGTAGACCTGGGTGTAAACTGGGTGCAAAACGCACCCAATTTCACTGATTTCTCATCGCCAATTCATCCCGTAAGTCTTTTGGAATGAATGGCGGGGACGACGGGGCTCGAACCCGCGACCTCTGCCGTGACAGATCCACGTTCGCCGGTAACTGATTGAAACCAGAAGGCACGGATGGCTAATTTCGGAGCCCTGGGAACCCTGAGACACGCTTATCGAACCCTTATCACACCCTCGACCTCTGCCCTTGCAGCAGCCGGGTCAGTTGCCCCAGCTAAGAGCGTCAATGTATTAAGCCCGAAATGTGGGTAATCACACCTTGCCGAAAATCGTCGTCCACCTGCTCTGTGAAAGGCGAGGTCGACGGTTCGTAGCCTCCTTCGCGGAAAGCCTGCCGGTTCGGGAGATAGCCCAACCAGCCGTCCAACAGTCCGAAGTAGAAAGTAAAGGGGAAGCGTGAATGATCGCGTACGTCAATCGCGAACTCGCAGAACAATTCGAGCGGGGCGCCCCACAGCACGGTGTCCCGGTTAATCTGCAAGAAACGGACGGGGATTCGGACCAACTTTTTATCATCTGGAAGCGTGCGAATATATTTGCCGAGCTCAGAGGGCCAGGTTAAGCCAGGTCGCAGAGGTGTTTCGACTATTGTTTCACTTTCTGTCAGTACCACGTCGGTAGTCATTCCAGCGACTCGCTCGTTCGCCTGAAGAATCCTATCTCCAAGGAGACGTCGAAACTCCCCCAAATGGCCTGCTGCCGGAGTGGGGTAAACGCTATAGATCGGCGCCATATTCCCCTCCGCCCCATTTATAAAAAGCATCGGCGCGCCGATCTTTTGTTCTACGTAGTCGGCGACAATGCCCGGCGCATCTCCGCTGATCTGGAGGTTCGTTGGCCCAAGAACGGTCCCATGCATTGCGTAGTTTGCGACAAGCGCAATCAATCCGCCGTGGATATTTTCAAGTCGAATGAGCCCGATTTGCCGGTCTACTGGGCCGTCAGGATTCAGGCCCAACACGACCTTTCCATCCACGTCAGTTCCCCGCCGGTTCATATTCGCAGTCGAGAAGCCGAGTCCTACACCGAGCCGAGCCGGCTCGAGTCCATCCTTGGCCAGACGCAGTCCTTCTATTAACTTGTCCTCAAAAAACTGGGAGTACTCGGGATTTGAGTCCCCGCTAGTGGCTTGCTTGTATCTGTCAGGCATGAATATCGCGGGAACGCCGGGAGGTCCAACTTCTGGGGCGGAATGAGTGTGAGTCACTGTCCACCAAAGATTCTGCGCCGGTATTCCAAGCTTTTGCTGCACGTCTTGAGCCACCTTGTCGTAGTATCCAGGCGACATGAGCGCTACGTCCGACGACACTATATATATCGTTGTCTTACCGTCGTCGAGGGCAACAATACGGTGATACAGCCGGTCATGGATGGCATCGGATTGCCTCGCCTGATACCCGAGAAGCCATTGTGGAGTGGTGGGCGTGATATCCACTTTGGCTACCGCGGCGCGAAAGGCGGCGGCACCCGCCGTTTGAGCAAGATTCAATGAAACGACAAGGAGACAGAAAACTCTCAGGAACATTCGTGTAGCCTCCAAGGATCAAAACTTTGCGATCGAAATCATGGTGACTCCCCATGGTTCCAGGCGAAAGGACAATAGACCCTCTCCTTTTGCATATTTAGTTAATGTGCCCGCACACAAAATTTCGAGATCGTCCGGATGTGCCCCGACTGCGAGAACATTCATGATTCTGTCCCTTCCCGTTCCATTCAGCGATGGCATTACACTGTTGTCCGACTGATTGACCTTATCGAGCCAGATCTGGCTGGGTACTTACTCCCCTATAAAGCAAACCGTCAGGAGAGCCTTTCACCTCGAGAGAATCGCTCAGGGTTATATCGTCGGAGGAGGAGCCGATCATGATGTCTAAGTTACCAGGCGCTACTTTCCATAGCATGTCCCGGTCCAACAGCATCATGTCTTGCGGTCTGATCATGAAAGTGACGGTCTTTGTTTCACCCGGATTGACTGCTACCCGCTCGAAGCCCCTGAGCCGCTTTACCGGAAGCGAAACCGGAGCGAAATGCTCGTGCAAATACATCTGAACAGTTTCAATACCGGGACGCCTTCCCACGTTTTGAACATCCACGGTCACTTTTGCCGCCCCCGCTCTGTTGATTTGGGGCGGATCGACATGAAGGTTGCTGTACCGAAACTCCGTATAACTCAAGCCATAGCCGAAGGGATAAAGCGGTGTGCCTGGCATATCCACGTAGCCGCCGTCCTTCGACCATCCGTGCTTCATCCAGTACTCCTTGGACGGCTTGTAATCGTAGTAGGAGGGCAACTGGCCTGAACTGCGCGGAATGGTGATAGCAAGCCTTCCGCTCGGGCTGTAATCGCCAAAGAGCACATCGGCGACTGCTTCTCCGCCCCGCTCTCCCGGCTCCCACGCCTCGACGATGGCAGGTAGATTGGCAGCCTCCCAGCGAATGGATAGGGGTCTTCCGTTCACCAGCACCAGGACGACCGGGGTCCCCGTGGCCTGAACCGCCTTGATCAAGTCTTCCTGAATCCCGGTCAGATCGAGACTGGCTACGTCGAAGCCTTCCCCATCCGTCGCCGGTACCGAACCTGAGCCAGCGTTCCTTGGATTTTCTCCGACTACGACCACCGCGACCTGTGCCTTTTGCGCTGCCTTTACCGCCGCGGCAAAGTCAGCTTTACCGCCGATGACATCGCAACCTTTTGCGTAAACTACGGTTGCCTGCGGTGAGACCTTCTGCTTAATGCCTTCAAGAATCGTACTAATCTTATGCGGCACTACCGAGGGAGAGTAATCTCCAAGTTGACTCCAGCCATTGTCCGCATCAGGACCGATCACCGCGATCGTCTTCAAATCTTTGTCGAGCGGAAGAAGACTCTTTTCGTTCTTGAGCAGAACGATGCTTTCGTGTGCGGCCTGAAGAGCGAGATCCCGATGCTCCTGGGAATTTACGACATGCTGCGCATACGCAACCTCTGCGTAGGGATGATCGAAGAGCCCGAGACGGAACTTGAGGTCAAGAACGCGTCGTAGTGCGCGGTCTACCAGCGCCTCCGGAATCGAGCCCTCCTCGACACTTTCAACGAGAGGCCCCATATAGGCGGGCTCGTAAGTAATATCCATGTCGACGCCAGATCGGAGGGCCATCGCTCCGGCTTGCTTCTGGTCCGGGGCGACGTCTTCGTAAATGATGGATTCGAAGCCGTCGCCTTCACTCTCAACGACTCCCCTGAAGCCCAATTCATGGCGCAGGACGTCTGTGTTCCACTTCTCCGAGGAGTGCTCCGGGATATCGTCAATCTCCGGATAACCGGCCATGACACCCAGTGCGCCCGCATTGAACGCTGAAACCCACGGAGAAAGAAAGGTCTCACGCAAGCTTCGCTCGGAGACTTCGATGGCTCCGCGCTCCATACCGCTGGCTGGAACACTCTGGGTGGGGAAGTCGGTCATCAGTGCAACGACCTTGTCCCGGCCATCGATATTTGAGCCTTGAGCACCCCGGACGATATTCTTTGCGATCTGCGAATAGAGGTACGGGTCCTCTGTGTAGGCTTCCATATTACGTCCCATTCGTGGGTCGCGATCCAGTTCCAGCACAAGGGTGGAGAGAACGTGAATGCCGACAGCTCTTGCTTCCTGTGCGGAAGCGGAATAGATACGATTTACGAGTTCCATATCGAACGTGCTGCCAATGCTCAGGCCTTCCGGAAATACAGTGGCTCCAGGGAACATGGCTCCATGCGTTCCCTCTTCATCTTCAAGCAACGGAATCTTAAGCCGCGTCTGTGTAAGCGCAATCTTCTGCAGCTCATTGAAATAATTCACCTCCGTGGCAACATCGGCCTGCTTGAGAGTGTTGGCGAGCGTAAAAAAGCCCGCTCCAGGACCGATCTCAGGGGTATAAGTTCCGGCAGCGAACTTTCTTGCAGCTTCAATTTTCTGAGGAATTGTCCTACCGATCTGGTCAACAAATGCGCACGGAAGGTTGAGTTGGCCAACTTTTTCTTTGAGCGTCATCCGGCTGATCAGATCATTTACGCGGTCATCAATAGGCTGGCTGGGGTCCAGATATAGCGGCTTCGATGGCCCATCCTGCGCAACAGCAAAGCACCCGTAGAAGATCGCAGCGAAAAGGGCGACTACACATCCTACCCTCAGAAGCGCCTTGCCAGTTGCCGGCTGCTTCCCTTCCCGGGCTGTATTGCTTCGGCTATCGCAGCGCATCGCTTCGACGCCGCGCACGTTGGATGCGTTTGCGTTGGACCCAATGTTCGCCTCGACGTAACCAGTCATGCTCAAACCCCCTCTTGCGTAAGAATTCGGAATTCCCATGGGCACGGGCATCGGGGTTACGGTGCTCATGGTGCGAGTCCAATGAAGTCGCTATCGGTTAAGACTCGCTAAAATCAACCATGATTGGACGGTCACGGAACCAACGGGTCTTGATTGCGCTATATATGACTCCCACGCTGAGCCAAAAGCCGCCCACGATCTTCGCCGGCATTTTGAGGCCCAGCCATATCCATAGGCAAAACACGAAACCAAGGAGAGGCGTCACTACGTCACCCAGCCATTGGCGTTTGCGGCCCGGTCGCCGCGCCACTCCAAATTGCCAGAAGGTCGCAAGATTCACGCCCATAAATGCCAGGAAAGCACCAAAATTGAGGATCTCTCCGGCCTGTTCGTAACTAACGAACAGAGCCCCGATATACGCCAAAATGCCGATCAACCAAATGTTAAGTGTAGGCGTATTACGCTTGGGATCAAGGTAGGCAAAAAGCTTCCGCGGGAGCACGTTGTCGCGCCCCATTCCGAACAGCAACCTTGCAGCGCCCACCTGTCCAGTCAAACCCGCTCCCACAGCAGCGAGAATCAATACAATTCCGAAGGTCTGGAAGAGCAGCGGCCCCCCTACGCGATGGGCTACATCCATGAAAGCAGTTTCGACATTTGGGAAGGAAGTATAGGACGGCCAGACTCGTTGCCCGAGGTAAACTTCGAGTCCTCCCACAACGCCAGTAAAGAGGCAAACAAGAACAGTGGCCAACATGATGTTGCGCTTTGGGTTTTTAACGTCTTCCGCGAGCGTAGTGACTCCGTCGAAGCCTATGTACGTCAGCGCGGCGTAAGAGGTGGCCATCCAAATCAAATGAACATCGAAGGTCTTTGGATCGTAAAAGGGTTGAATAGAAAAGACTCCGTGCCAACCCTGAAGTCTAAAAAGATAACGGACCGCCAACGCCATGAAGATAATGATCACTGCACACATGATGGTTACGAGAACGATGTTGGCATACGCCGTTGCGCGGATCCCGCGCAGATTCAGCAAAGTCATGATACCCACAAAAAATGCTGCCAGGACCGCGTAAGGGATGAACGGGAAGAAGCGCTGGATAGTGAGTGCTCCATAAATGCCGTTCATCAGAGGCTGGATGAGGTAGTCAAGAAACATGGACCAACCAGTGAGAAAGCCTAAATGAGGGTTGAGGCCGCGTCCCACGTAGGTATAGGCGGATCCCGCCGTTGGGAATAGTGACGCCATCCGTCCGTAGCTCACCGCCGTGAGCATCATAGCAATCATTGCGATCAGAATCACAGTAACGAAGTGGCCGTGCGAGAGCACCTGGGCGACACCGAACATGGGCACCGGTGCGATGGGCATGATGAGGACAATTCCATAGAAGATCAGATCCCAAAGCCCAAGAACCCGGCGCAGGTGCGCGGGGGAGCCCGCAGCGTCGCGTTGACTATCTGATGAGGGTTCCGTCACGAGTTCACTCCATGCCGAGGATTCAGAATACCCGTCGTATTTCTCACCGGTTCAGTCCCTGTCCGATGAGAGGGTTCGCTCCCTCCAGATGAAGGGTGCCGGTAAGCTCGATGTCGGCTGACGATTTTCCTACCATTAGATCGAAGGCGCCCGGCACTACCGTCCAGTGCATATCCCGATCCAGCAGCATTAAATCGTTCGGCCCCAGTTCCATGGTGACGGTCTTGGTTTCCCCCGGATTGAGGCTCACCCGGTCGAACCCGCGAAGCTGTTTCACGGGAACGGCCACCGGAGTATACCGCTGATGCACATACAATTGGACCGTTTCCACCCCCAGCCGCGTTCCGGTATTCGTCACATCAACGCTTACTTTCGTTATTCCGCCGGTGTGGGCTTCCGACGGAACGATACGCAGGTTGCTGTACTTGAAATTCGTATAGCTAAGCCCAAACCCGAATGGATAAAGCGGGGTGGCGGGCATGTCGGCATACCCGCCATCAGGACGGCGAGTTTCAATCCAGTACTCTTTGGAAGGCTTATAGTTGTAGTAGGCGGGCAGTTGTCCTGAGCTGCGTGGAATCGTAATGGCCAGGCGTCCGGCCGGGTTGTAATCGCCGAAAATCACATCCGCTACCGCTTCGCCGCCTCGTTCGCCAGGTTCCCACGCCTCCACAATCGCCGGGATATGTTCGGCTTCCCAGCGAATGGAAAGTGGCCGGCCGTTCAGCAGAACTAATACGGTGGGAGTGCCAGTTGCCTTGACAGCCTTGATCAGATCCTCCTGTGACCCGGTCAAATCCAGGCTGGCAACGTCGGATCCTTCACCGTCGGTTGGCGGAGTGTCCCTACCCGCATTACGGGGGTGCTCTCCCACCACAAGCACGGCGACACTCGCCTGCTGGGCGGCCGCCACAGCAGCCGGGATATTAGCCGTCCCCCCGATAACGTCGCACCCGCGAACATACTCCACGCGTGTTGCTGGAGAAACCTTTTTCCGAATGCCGTCAAGAACCGTGCTTACTTTCTGCGGCACAACCGACGGCGAATAGTCGCCCAATTCGCTCCATTTGTCATCCGCATTGGGACCAATCACCGCAATGAAGTTCAGATCCTTCCTTAATGGAAGCGCATTATTTTCATTCTTCAACAGAACAATGCTCTCCTGCGCCACCTGAAGCGCCAGTTGCTGGTGCTCGGCGGAGTGAACATCCCTCAGCGCTTGTGTTGGATCTGCGTACGGATGTTCAAAAAGTCCCAAACGGAACTTCAACTCGAGAACCCGTCGCAATGCCCGGTCTACGAGGGCCTCCGAAACCCTGCCTTCTTCGACGTTTTCGACCAGCGGCCCCATGTAAGCAGGCTCGTAGGTGATGTTCATATCGACACCGGCCCACAGGGCCAAGGCTCCTGCTTCTTTCTGCGTGGGAACGATGTGTTCATAGAGCAGTGTGCCGAAACCTCCGCCTTCGCTTTGCACAATCCCCTGAAATCCAAGCTCCTGGCGCAGGATTTGGGTATTCCATTTTTCTGAGGAGTGTTCGGGAACGTCCTCAATTTCCGGATAGCCCGCCATCACACCCAGAGCGCCAGCCTTGAATGCAGCAATCCATGGAGGCAGGAAATTTTCTCGAATGCTTCGTTCTGAAACTTCGACGGCGCCACGTTCCAGTCCGCTGGCCGGCTGGCTCTGCGTGGGAAAATCAGTCATCAGTGCCACAACTTTGTCAGGCGCGCTCACGTTCCTCCCCTGGGCGCCGCGCACGATGTTTTCCGCTATACGAGAGTACAAGTACGGATCTTCCGTGTAGGCTTCCATGTTCCGACCCATGCGCGGATCACGGTCCGTCTCCAGAACCAGCGTCGAGAGTATATGGATCCCGGAAGACCTCGCCTCCTGGGCAGAGGCGGCATAGATCTCTTTCACCAAGGGTAGGTCAAAGGTACTGCCGATTGACAGCCCTTCCGGAAATACCGTAGCCCCGGGAAACATCGCACCATGGGTACCTTCTTCGTCCTCCATAAGAGGTATTTTTAACCGCGTCTGGGTCACCGCAATCCTCTGCAATTCATTAAAGTAGTCCACCTGGCGCTTCGTATCATTCGTTCGGATTGTGTCTGCGAGAGTAAAGAATCCCGATCCTGGACCAATCTCGTTGGTATACGTGCCGGCGGCAAACTTTCTCGCGGCCTCCATCTTTTCCTCGCTCGTACTTCCGAGTTCCTTTACGTAGGCACAAGGAAGATTAAGCTGTCCTATCTTTTCCTTGAGCGTCATACGCGCCATCAGATCGTCGACACGCACCGGGATCGGTTGACTCGCATCGAGATACAAGGGGGTGGAAGGAGCCGTTTGTGCAACCGCGCCCATCGCGCCGCAAATGCCGGCACTCAAGTAAAGGATTATTTCTCTGCAGCGCTTCATTAGACTTTATCCCCTGCATGCTACATTGCGTTCCAGGTTGATCGGTTATCGCATTGGTCACCACGCCAAAGATGCTGCTGTTGATCAACCCGACCGGCGTTTGGAACTGGGTGTGATTGAAAATAAAATATTGAAGAACGCTGCCCTGAAGCACGACCGAGGAACGACAAAGACTCATACTCTGCGATGACACTTCTCATTGCCGCTCCACACGAGGCATCGTTTCGCAATGCCACGTGGAGGCTGTACTTTGCAGGACTTCCTTATCATCGGCCAAAAGTCCTAGAGTCCCTCTTTGAGCTTAGCCACGGCCTCCGAATATCCTTTCAGGAGGATCGTAATATCGCTTGCGTAAATTAGAAATCTTGCCCCCAGGTTACGCGCTTTGAACAACAAAGACATGTCTCCAGTCTGAATGCCAGCAGCGATTCCGGTTGATTCAGATGCTGCGATCACACGCCGAAGAGCCTCCAGGAAGATGGGGTGATCGAACTGCTCAATGATTCCAAGCGAAAGCGTTAGATCGTAGGGGCCGATGAAGAGAGCATCCAGGTTTGGTAGCGAGGCGATCTCCTCGACTGAGGCCAGTCCTTCCCGGCTTTCGATCATCAGGACAGTCATCGTTTCCTCATTCGCTGACTCGATGCTCCTTAAAGCGGATTGGCCGGCGAAATCAGTCACGATACTGCGCAGATTGAAGCCGCGATGCCCTGAAGGAGGAAACTTCATAACATCAAGGGCGGCTGCTGCTTCCGTGCGTGAGTGAACCCGAGGGACAATGACCCCCATTGCGCCAACATCCAGCGCGCGAGAGATCAGGGCAGGTTCGTTCTGGGTGACTCGCACCAAGGGAGTGATCGATGCGCCGAGGGCGGCCCGGCATAGCCCCTGAATTTGGGAGTAGTTCGCTGGACTGTGTTCCGTGTCTATAAAAAAAAAGTCCAATCCGGCCGCTTTCAGCAGGACCGCCATTTCAGGATCCAAAGAATCTTCAAGCGAAGTTCCATAGACGCACTTCCCATCGCGAAGCATCTGCTTGACTTCGTTCTTGCGCACAGAGAGTTCTCCTTCAAGTCTTTCTTCGGCCGCGACAAATCAAAATTATTGAGACTCGAACCTGACTGAGGTGTATTTCTCGATTGCGTCCAGGTCGAGGGAGACTCCCAACCCGGGACCATCGGGCACGCGCAACAAGCCTTCGGCATCCAGCTGCCAACGGCTGGATACGATTTCGTCGATGAAGGGAGAGCCTGTCAGGTATTCCACCATGTCAGTGTTTCGACATGCCGAGGCCAAGTGAAGATCTGCAGCCAAACCCAGTGCGGTATTCCATCCATGTGGTATATAGCGGACTCCGTTGTCTTCGGCCATCCAGGCAATCCGACGGCTCTCGCTGATACCACCAACTTTGGTGACGTCCGGCTGCACGATGTCGAACGCGTTGTTCTGAATCCACGAAGTGAAGGATTGGCGACGCGTCAAGACCTCACCGCCGGAAATGGGTACAGGCGAGTTCTGGCGCAACAATATATAGTCCTGCAAACTGTCAGGAACCAGCGGCTCCTCAAACCAATGTACGTCGTAGTCGGCTAGCATGTTGGCCGTGCGTATCGCCCATTTGTAGCCTTGATGCCAGAACGCATCGCTTCCTCCGGCATCCACCATCAGCAAACCCTCAGGGCCAACGGCCTCCCTCGCTGCCTGCACGATATCTTCGTCGATGGTGCAACTCTGGCGGCCGAATGGACCCCATCCAATCTTGAACGCGCGAAATCCCTGCTGCCGAATGGAGAGAATTTTCTCCTTTAAAGGCTTTGGTTCTTGCATTAGCAGGGACGCATAGGGAAGAACCCGCTCCCGATACCTCCCGCCCAGGAGCCTACCCACCGGTTGCCCTACGGCTTTCCCCAGTATGTCCCACATTGCGATATCGATGCCGCTAATGGTATGCGTGAGGGAACCCCCACGTCCCAGCCAGAACGTATTGGCATGAAGCTTTTCGCTCACACGTTCGGGCTCGAGTGGATTTTCTCCGATAAACAAGGGCTCTAACACCTTCAGTGCTGCGGCCACAAGGGCGTCATTCGTAAAGACCGAACCCCAGCCTGTAACTCCTTCATCCGTATAGACAGCGATGAGCGTGTGGATGCAGTCATCCGGCTTGATCTCATTCGACCACCCGCCCTCCGGTGTTGCGCCGCGCAGCCCGCCGGATTGTACCTTTGCGATTTTCATAGAGACGACGCCCCGTACTTCATCCACGAGGTTACAGGCTGATGGATGCCTTGGCCAAAGTGCCACCATCGCATACCAGATGAGATCCGGTCACATAGGAAGACTCATCAGAGAGTAACCAGGCGACCGCCCGTGCCGGATCCTCGGGCCGTGCCAGCCTGCCTAACGGAATCTCTTTCGAGATGCGCCCCCGCATCTTGGGAATATCCACGGCGGCTACACTGCTCCACATCAACGTAGTCTCCGTGGCGCCGGGCACTACTGCATTCACCCGAATCCCGTAGAGCGCATAGTCGATCGCCATACAGCGAGTGAGCGAGGAGACGCCACCCTTGGTCGCGCTGTAAGCCCCGCCGCCACCATCTGCCAGGGCGACAAAACCCGTGGGTGAGGAGCTGCAGACGATGGAGCCCTTTATCTTTGCGCTCAGCATTTGCCGAATGCAATGCTTGCAGGACAGGAAAATTCCGGTGAGATTTGTGTCCACGACCAGCTGCCACCTCGCTAACGGCAGTTGATGGATCAATCCTCCTACTTCAATGCCCGCATTCGCGAAGAGTCCATAAGGCGCACCAATCCTGGCGGTAATCTTCTTGAATGAATCCTCCACCTGCTTCTCCACCCTGACGTCGCACAGGAGTCCGAGCGAGCGCGCGGCCCCGTGCTTAAGCGCCTCCTTGGCCACCTTCTCCGCTGCTTTCAAATTCTTGTCGAGGATGACGACGTTGTCACCGCGAGCCCCACAGAGCAAGGCTGTGGCGCGCCCGATCCCTCCGCCCCCGCCGGTAATTACGATGGTCCGTTCCTGCTGAGATTTGCTAGCCATGGTCAATGCGAAAACACTCCCTGGTCGTATTGCTTATGCCGGCTCATGCGGCACCGTCCGCCTTGGTGAGCGACATGAAATGAATGCCAAACGGTTCCACCGCAATCGACTGCGCTCCCCCGCCGGTCCCCATTTCGAACAGCGGCTGGCGTCTCAGCCGTGCGAACTCCTCGTTGCTAGCAGTCACTGCGTCCAAAAGTACATGGCTACCCCGCAGGTGGGCCGGTGAACCGGAGAAGTTGAGACGAAGATTGACTTCACTGTCAGAGAAATTCCACACCAGAAGGTTGTACGCATTCATGTCACCGTCATAAGTGCATAGTCCATGCACAAGCGGACTTGGACCTTCCATCTCGACCCTGGTTCCTCTTAGCCGCGAAAGCAGTCGGAACAGGTAGTAACTTGGTCTCGGAACATCCTGAAAATCAAAGAGCCCAAGCATCAGCGACGTCTTATTCCAACTCTCCGGGTTCCACCAGGGGAGAAATGACATGATCTGGGGGTCTACATATAGATCGCGTATATGGTAGTAATTCGCGTAATCAAGTCCCGCTTCGATCATGCGATACACAACTTCGGCCACAAAGCAGGGCTGAAATCGTGGATCCGGAGGCGGGTTGCCAATATCACAGTTCCACTCGTCGATGATCGTCTCTACCTTGAGAGAGGGATACTTTCCCAACAGGGCTTTGACATATTCGATGATCTTGGTGAAGGTGGCTGGGTCGCTATTGTAGTTATGCCAGGAAACAAAATGTATTGGCAGACCTTTCTCCTGGCAGTGCGATAGCAGCACGGGCAGAATCGGAGAGTTGTACCTCGCCAGCGCCGGCCCCCCGACCCGCGCATTCGGATCGGCATGAGCAATGGCTCGGGCGGTATGTTCGTAGTACTCAGCATAGTTTTCCGGGGTGAACTTATAAGGACATCCCCCGCCAGGACCGATATCTCCCTCGTTCCCTATTTCCCAGTATTTTATTCGCGTGCCCCGCTCCTTGTAGTGCAAGACCAGCCGGTAAACCAGATCCTCCCATGCTGCCCAGTCGTTGGGCGCGACGATGTTCGCATCCGACACTGGAAACAGAATGCGCGGCTTGAACGTTAGACACATGAGAGGCGTGGAACCTGCTCTCGATATCATGTCAACGCACTGGTCCAGCGTGTTCCAGTGATACTCCCCTGCCGTCGGCAGCAAGTCATAATATTCCTGCACAAACAAGCGTATGTGCGTTGACCTGAGAGCCCGCACCTCTCCCAACGCCCGGTTTAACCAGATAGGCTCATTCCAATAACCTCCGTGCCCCACCCCAAAACGCCCGATATCCAGCGGACCTGCCTGCCGATCGAGATGGATGGTCAATGCTTCATTGCGCGTTGGGGTTGCTGCTTCCGCGGCAAACCCTGCAGGCACACCTGCGAGCCCACCTGCCGCCACCCCAATCCCTCCGGCAAGTGCCGCCAGAACTCGCCGCCGGGGTAAGGTTTCTCTATTGCCAGCTCGATCCATAAAAGGGCCACTACCTCGCTACAGGCGCAACACGGAGACACACTTAAGGCTAAGGGGGAGATGCGTCGTTTCAGTTCGCCTTGGAAACCTTGGCCGGCGCTTGCCGGCGATATTCGGCGAAGTCGCGATAACTCATGAGTTTGATTCCGAGGTCTGCCACCAGTTGCTTAATCCTGGGACTCACGTAGGCTGCCGTTTCAGCGGCGCGATTTCTACCCACTCCCAGTGTTTGCACATCCTTCGGGTCGAAGTGTACAAGAGCGTCGTTTTCGATCGACGGATACCCGGGATGACCGATCAACAGATTGACTCCTGGCTTCAATGCCCGCAGCACTCGCTCCAGTGCCGCCTCCTTCTCTTCGGGAGGTGGAGAATAGATGCCGAAATCAGGTAGCTCCTCCTCGTCCAAAAGACAGGAAACCTGGATTCCGAGGTCTTTACCAATGCGCTCCACAATAGGACGGAACTTTGGATTGTAAGGCATGATGTAATGCGTATCGAGGTAGTCGACCTTCACGCCCTTCTTAATGGCCAGAGCGACCTGAGCCCTGAATTCTCGTTCAAGCTCACCCAGATCCGGGTTATGGGCCCAGAACTCCGCCGGAGAACGCCACAGGAAGCCATCTTCATCGACTAAAGTACGGATCTCGGAATACGGTAATACCGGCCGCCAGCGGTAGCCTCGCCACTCGCCGATGATTCCCATATGCACTCCGAAGCAAAGCTCTGGATGCTCACGGGCCATTTGGGCCGCTTCTTCAAACCAGGGTGCGATGGTCAGGATGGCCGCCGACCGAATGATCCCGAAGCGAAGACTATCCAACATCCCCACGTTTCCGGAGTGTGAATAGCCGAAATCATCGGCGCGCGTGATCAGGATAATTTCTTCATTTGCAGTTGTCATTCGCTTGACCTTCCCCATCCAGCTCGCATACCGAACCCCCATTGTCTGATTGATTTTCGCTTAGCTCACGCTCAGTAGAACAACAGAGAGCAATCCGATCGCAACCCCAGTCCAACTAAACGCGCTCATTTTCTCGCCAAAGAACAGTTGCCCAGCTATCGCGACAACTAAGATAGATCCTCCGATGGTCACGGGAAAAACTACATTCCCGGGAACTCCGGAATCCAGTGCATTCGCCATCGCAAGTTGGCCACCAATACTCAAGAGCGCAATCACTGCGCCCCACCCTGCTTCCTTCAGCCCCCCTCGTTCCCTCCGGAACAGCATAGGTATGGCAATACAAAGAAGGCCTGCGGCGTACCAGATAGTCAGATAAGGAAACTTGATGTTGGGCGGCAGTCCCCAGACAGCAAGTACCTTTAGGCCAAACGCGCTCATCCCGTTGGTCAATAAAATAATCAACATGAGTAGGAGCCACATAGACTTATTTAGGCTCCGCGGACAGCGATTGTCGGCCTTCTACCCGGTTTCCTTGAAATAAACAGATCAGGGATAATACTGCCAAACCGAATGCAAAGCTCTTGAGAAGAGTTAGTTTTTCTGCATAGAGCCAGATAGAGACCAGCGCGGGTATGCCCGAAGAAAGATTCATCATAAGCCAGCCCACGGTTATTTTTCCCACTGCAATAGAAACCTGAAACGCTAAGTAGCCTACAGCGGCACAGATCCCAAATAGAATGGCGATGGCGGTGATTGGCGTCGTCACATGAGCGGGATGGCTCATGGTCAGCGACCGTCCAAGCATGGCCAAAGTAGCCCAACCAAATAGCCACACCACCAGGGCAGACGAATTGCAGTTCTTCCTTTCAGCTACCTTGGATACGCACGCCAGCAGGCCAAAAGATAGAGCGCCCAGTACGCACAACAACACGCCGGTCTTCATACGGAGCGCGCCTTGGAACTCCCGGTTAAACGGTTAGCCGCCACATCCTGTTTGATTACGCCTCTTAGATCCGAGACGCTCATGCTCATGCGCGGCGCGAAATTACTGGAGCGAGTGTATGCGACAAACTGGTCCAACAAGTGTGATCCCTCCGGACTACCAGACAGCAAGTCAAGACCGGTCGCGAAGAGCCGGCCGGAGCCGACCCGTGTTTCAAAGACACTGACAGAGTAACCGAGCTTGCTCAATGTCGCCATCAGCGGTTCTATGGCATTAATCAGTGGCCCTTGCAGCAAGACCGCATCGTGCATCAGGCCGAACATGGCAAAGGAGGGCACGCCATCTTTTGCGGGAAATTCTCCGTATGCCTTACTCTCTGCCATGGCCGTACCACGCTGATCGTTGGGCCCCCACCATCCCACACGGATGCCCGGCTGAAGCGGCGAGAAATCGGTCAGGCTCAACAACAACACAGTTCCCCCGCTCCCCATGAAGTTCAAGGTTGGCTCATCGAGCCTATCGGCAAAGAGAAGGTCCTTCGAACCTAGACGTTGCTGCGCCTGCAAAGGCTTCGTGCCCGGATACTGCTTCAGGATGACGTCATGAATTCCGGAAGTAGCAAATGCTGTTCCCGGGCGCGCCCGAGGTCCGCCCTTCGGAAAACAATAGAACTGCCACGAATTGTGCGTCTTATTGTTTTCCAATTGAACTTGCAGCCAGACCTCCGATGGACGGCTTACTTCCGGCATGGTCAGTTCGACAGTTCCCAAGTCTGTGATGGTGCCTTGCGGAACGCGAGCATTTCCAATGCGGCCCTGGTTCAATGTCTTTCCGTCCAGAACAAGTTTCCAGGAAAGAGCGTCGCCAGTCACATCGGCCGGGCCGAAGTTCGAACAGCTGACTCGATAGGACTGCTTGGCTCCCGATTTGAATACACGATCTGTGCCGTCGGGCGAGATATCGGGCAGCAACAACACTACTGGACTATTAAACTGCCGAAAATACTCCGGAGTACTCCTCTTGGGACCCCAGAAAGTGTCCAGCAAACCCTGGGGCATTAGGGCGTTGATATCGACGATCGTCCAGTAGTTGTAGCCCGTAATGCCCTTCATGGAGCGAGCTCGCTCCAATCCAATTTTCTGGTAGATCGATTGCAGTTCGTGCCCACCCTCAATCACCCGTTCTGCCAGCGCGGCGTTAATTCCCAGGTCCGTCTTACCGTCCGACCCGGAAATAGGTTTGGGTTTGCTTAGAACGAACAGAGTTTGCGGGATATTCGGATCAAATCCGGGTCGATCGAGTATCTTGTCGTAAGGCGGCGGTTCTGCTCCTTTGAATAATGGCGCTAAACGGTAATCCGGCGGCGCGCTGAGATTGAGGTATTCGTGGAGAATCACCGGCATGGTTTGCACGATCTCGCTCTGCTCCACCGGAGAATTTCCGATGGGCCCTCCATGGATATCGGAGATTCCCTCATAATCGGTCCCCACTCCGTCCTGGGCACGAACCATCTTCGTCGGGTCCGTCATCTTGGCGAAGCGATACAACGCCCGCCTCGTCTCCCAATGATGAAAGCCTTCGTTCCCCATGCAATAGCTTATGAGCGAAACATAGCGCCTGTAACTGTGAACTAATTCGTCCAGATCGTCCAACGGGGAGTAACAGCTCCCTTTGACAGCCGGTCGGCTTCCCTCGTAGGGCAGCGCTGGTTGAATCATAATGCCCGCATCTTCAGCAGCTTCAAAATATTCGGGGGTTTCGACATGGGTGTGCAGTCGGACAAAGTTGAACCCGTAGGATCGTGCCACTTTCAGATGCGCAAGATGCTCTTCCCGGGAAGGTGGGGACGCGACCGTAAGGGGATACACATAGTCGTCACCAAACCCCAACAAAAACGTCTTCTTGCCGTTCAAAAGAATGTCCGGCCCGCGTCTTTCGATGCTTCTCACCCCAAAACGTTCGACCCAGCCGTCCACGCTCTGCCCATCACGCTCCAGCACCAGATCCGCCCGATAGAGTGAGGGCTCCTCCGGGCTCCAGGGGCGAAAGGGATCGAGGGCCACAGGAATCGATATCTCCGTGCCGTTCTGTGAAATTTCGCTTAGATCCAGATGTGCTGTGCCCGCCTCCTTGCCGTCCGGCAAGGTCGACACAGTAACTCGAACACGATACTTCCCCTGGATAGGTTTCGTGTAACAGGCGATCAAGTCTGACCAGGAAAACTTGCAGGGAGGATCCGTCGCCGCGAATAGCTTGACGACAAAATTAGCACGGCGATTCTCCACATCGGGCTGAGCCCACACGTCGTCAATATAGTACAGCGAAGTAGTCTCCAGCTCGATGCTGCGATAGAACCCGCCAAACTGATCCATCCAATTGAGAAGGCCCTTCTTGCTCGGTACCTCGTTACTCACCCAGATGACGATGGTGTTGCCCCCGTCCACCAGGTATGTGGTCAAATCGAACTTGTACGCACCACAAGACCGATACAGCAAACCAATATATTGACCGTTTACCCAGAACCACGCTTGGGAATTCACTCCGCCAATCTTTAGCCAGATTTTTTTTTCCTTCCACTCCGGCTTTTTGACGACGACCTTCTTATACCATCCGCTTCCGACATATTGGTGGCGTAGAGGAATGGCATAACCTTCCACGTGAGTGGCGTGGCTCATGCCTGGTTCCCCAACACCCTGGGTTGGCCACACACTTGGCACCTGAATTCTCCGGTCGAAGGGCCCTTCTCCTGTGAACCATTCCTGATCGACACCGGTGCTCTTCGGATCTAGCGCGAAGCTCCATTCACCGTCGAGTGACTGGAAACCGCGGATCGGCGAACGAAAGATCGGATTAACCACAGTAATCGAGGGGGAGGGGTATGGATCTGCTCCGATAATCTCTTCCGCCGAAGGCTTTCTCTGTCCCTCCTTGGGGGCGCTGGCTTTCTCCGGTTTTGGCTGCGGATCGCCCAATGCTTCGCCACGAACTTCTGTTGGAAGCGCTCCGGCCCACGCCACTGGTGCGCAGCCGGCAGACGTCGCCGCCACGACTCCTAACTTGATTAGGTCCCTTCGGGTGACCATTTTGCTGTGCTTCCCTCCCCTCGCCAGTAGATCATTTCCGGCAGCTGGACGGCCCGCCAGCAGGCCTCACGCGTCGTCATCCGCTAAAAGAATATCTTTAGGGATAATTGAACTTCGCGCGGAGCACCCGCGCTAAGCACTTGGCCGGCCGATGCTGCTTGAATATCGGTCTGCGGCAATCCAAAGGGTGGGGTATTGGTAAAGTTGAAGAATTCCCCACGGAATTGCAAACGCGCATCCTCCCAAAGATGAGGGAGCGCAAAGGTCTTGGAGAGGCCAAAATCCCAATCCTTGAGAGGCGGCCCGGTTACTGTGTTGCGCGCCGCATTTCCATACGTATACGCCGCCGGCACGGTGAACGCGGCCACGTTGAACCAATGGTTAATGCTGCGATTACTTAGGTTGCCATTCGCGATCTGGTTGGGCCGCGGCGTGGTTCCGGTATTCGCTGGATCCGTAGCCAGGGTGGGCGTAAATACTGGTCCCGTCTGCAGGGTAATAATGTTCGACATCGACCAACGGCCCAGAACACTTCGTACCAGGAACGACTTGTTGGAGAAGGAAGGAAGCTCGTAGGTTGAGGCCAAAGTGAAACGGCTGGCCAGGTTGAAATCCGATACGCCCCACTCCGCGCCAACATTGTTGGGATTCTGGACGGGCGAACCTTGATCGTCGGAGCTCTGCAGATCAAGCGACTTGCCCCAAGTGTAGGCGCCCAACAGGTAAAGACCATGCCACGCTCTCGTCTCAGCCGTTACCTGGAGCGCGTTGTAGCTTGAACCCGCTGTATTGCCCAGATAGGTCCCCTGTGCGAAGAAGGTATTTAACCGGCGATCTTGAATGTTCCCCGGTCCCGGAAGCGGAACGTTGATCGGGACCACGAACGACAAGTGCGTTCCTTTACTCCCCACGTAGGCCGCCTGAACCGATATCGCTTTCCCAATGCTCTTTTGCAGAGCAAAGTTCCATTCCTGGATATAGGAATCTGGCTGGGTCGAAGCTATTTGGAAGAAGGAAGGCGGCGTGAGGATGTATGCTCCGGGGGTCGTAGGCGGAAACATGTTGGCCAGGGTCACGCTGGGAACGGGCGTAGTGTTGAAATTCGACAGCTCATCCACGATAAAGGGAGGGTTTACGATACCCGTGCTGATCTGTTGATTACCCTGGGGAAGCGGATAGAAGATACCGTAACCCGCACGGACAACCAAATCAGGCTGAAGTTGATAAGCGACGCCAAGCCGTGGGGCAAACGCATGCCAATCTGTAAACACCAGCGAGTTGGGCAGGCCTACCGAAGATGATGGCACGATCCGCGACTCAAAGAGCGGAAGGACGATCGCTGTTACCTGTTGAGCAGTTGTATTGATCTGTCCTTGAGAGTTGCTCGCGACGATGATCTGATTGGTTACCGGATTAATGGAAGCGTAGGTGTTATGTAGGGCAGTTGAGGGATGAATGATGTCCCACCGGAGCCCGGCAATAACAGTTAAACGAGGAGTCGCCTTCCACGTGTCCTGCACGTACAGATCCTGATTCCGCGAATAGGTCCCGAATTCGTTGCGCGGGAAACTCCGGTACCCCTGGAAGGGCACTCCGTACAGGTAGTCGGCGAATGCATCCCCGGTGTAGACGCCGCTGAATATGAAGTATCCCCGGCTCCAGGCGCCGTTGTAGTTAAAACCGGAGTACCACCTGGCATCTCCACCAACCTGGATCGTGTGGCTACCCAATACCTTGGTCAGAACGTCGTTGACATTGTATTGGTTGTAAACCTGCCCCAGAGGAAGGAAGGGATAACTGGTGATACCGCTATAGCCGGCAATGCTCATATCCGGCGGTCCGGGATAGTCAAGGCTGGTGGTCTCGAACCCGCCAATTCCGGCCTGATCAGTATAGTTGGTCCCGATGCCCTGGCCGGTCTCGGTTCCAGTCTGGCGAGCATAGGAATAGTTGGCCTGGTTCACCAGTGAAGCCCCGAATGTATGAGTCCACCCGAGGTTTGTGAACTCGCCCTTGTTCGGCCCACTCGTAGCGCCGTTGAGTGGAAACGGCCCCGGATTCGCGATACTTCCACGATACTGGCTGAAAGTATAGTTGATCAGGTCGTTGGTTCGCGGTTGATAATCCACCCTAATATCATATTGGTCGATATTATTGCTGCCGGAGGCAGTTCGAATGTAAGTACCTGCCGCGGTGTTGGCATCAGGGTAAAAAGGTAAAAGATACACGGCCGCCGGCGATAACTCACTTTGAGGGATTTGGTTATTGACCAGAGGTAGGCCGGTGTAGGGGTCTGTCAGTTGAGGTAGACCAGCATAATTACCCTGGCGCTGAGCAGCTGTAGGCACGACCGAATTGAACGTTTCACCCTGCCGGATGCGCGTCCCCTGATAGTCGACAAAGAAGAATAACTTATTCTTAATGATCGGACCGCCCAGCGTGCCTCCGAATTGATTTTGCCTAAGCTCCGGATTGGTGAGTGCAAAATAGTTGCGCGCGTCGAGGTCGTTATTCCGCAGAAATTCGTATGCATTTCCGTGGAAACCATTCGTGCCCGATTTCATCACAACATTAAGGATGGCTCCCCCGCCCCCGTACAGCGCAGTCATGTTGTTGGTCTCTACCCTGAATTCCTGAATTGCGTCCGGTGCCGGCGTATACGGTGTTCCACTGGTGAATTGCTCCATTACGTTGGCACCGTCGATCACGTAAGCGGTAGCAGATGTCCGCATACCGTTTACGTTCAGATTGTTTGAGGGGGCGCCAAAAAATTGCTGACCTAATCCAGCCGAGTTCGTTCCCGGCACAAGGGTCGCCAGCTGAAGGTAGTCACGGCCGTTCAGTGGGAGATTGACCACTCCACTCTCGGGCACGACGTTCCCAATCGCAGCGCTTTCTGTCTGCAAGAGCACGCCTGAAGATTTGACTTCGACCTGTTGGTTAACACTGCCCACTTGCAGAGCGACGTCGATGCGTGCTGTTTGCGCAACATCCAATCGAATACCTGTTTGCCTGACTGTGGTGAACCCCGCCTTAGAGGCCGCGAGGCTATAAGTTCCCGGCTGCAGCGAGGTTACCGTGTAGTTCCCATCCGAGTTAGAGACCGTTTTGGCCTCCACGGCGGTTTGCTGGTTAGTGATCGTTACATCAGTGCCGGGAACACTTTTCCCGCCAGGATCGACAACCAGTCCAGTGATAGTTCCAAATTGACCTTGCGCTCCTGCGTCGCGGCTGTAGAACAGGAATGCGGTTGCCAGCACGATACAAGTTACAAAAACTCTCCGGCTAGAAATGAGACATCTACGATTCATGACCTCCCCCTTTTCTATATGCCTAATCAGCGGCGCTGCTTGGTCTTTGCTTCCTGTTCCTCGGCGAGCGTAAAAAAGGCCCCCGACACGACGGTCGGAAAGCCCCCGTGGCGGTTTCGGATGATCGTCCTTCTTTCGGAGACTGGAGCCTATTTCGTAACTTTACGGGGAGAAGCGGGGGCCCAATACGCCAATTACTTCACAATTGAAGCAATCAGCGAAAAACTTAAGAAAATAATTAACAATTCTTTTAGAAGATGTCAATATAAATTTTGTGCTGAACTTGCGGTCTACCCTGAAGCTGGTCCGATGCGGCGCAGAAAGCGGGTCACAGAGCGAGCATTTTGCAAAGCTAACGCATAATTAGCTGCTGCCAAAGCAACAGGTAACGGGAAGGAAATGCAGACAATGAGGCTCAAACCCTCGGAGAATGGGAAACTGAATAAACCAAAGAAGCTCGCCCAGAACGGACTCGAGGTTCTCCATTTCATTCACACTCGCATTAACAGTTCCCGGGTTGAACTAGCTCGGGAAGTCGGCCTAAGCCCCGCATCGATGACGGCAATCGTCCACGATCTCATCGAGAAACGACTGGTGGTGGAATCGGGACGTGAGTCTTCAACACTTGGCCGCAAACCGGTCTCTCTCAGCATTCGCAGCGATGCTGCTTATCTGTTGGGAGTCGATCTTGGTTCATATTTCCTGCGGGTAGTTATCGCCGATATGAACGGAAAGGTTATCTATAAGAGCCAGACTGAGACCCAGATATCCGAAGGGCGAACCAAGGTTATGGACAGGATGTGCAAGTTCATGCGATTGGCTATGAAGGAATCCGGACTTCCCAAAATCGCCATCAAGGGCATCGGTATTGGACACTCCGGCGTCATCGATAGCGAACGAGGTGTGGTATTGTCATATCCGCGGCCGGGTCAGATGTCGGACTGGAAAAATCTCCCTGTGCGGGACATGTTTCAGAAAGAGTTCGGTCTACCTTGCCTGCTCGAGGACAGCGTGCGAGCAAGCGCCATCGCGGAAAAGTCCTATGGATTAGGCAAAGACCTGAAGGATTTTATTTACACCGAAGTGGGCATAGGCATCGGCTCAGGAATCTTCCTCGACGGAAACCTGTATCGTGGAGCCGGCGGCGGTGCAGGTGAATTCGGGCACATCACGGTGGACGAAGATGGCCCCCTTTGCTCATGCGGAAATGCAGGATGCCTCGAGGCCGTGGCCTCCTGCTCGGCCATCATTCAAGCCGTGCGGAGAGCGATTGATAAAGGGGTCGATTCGAAAATAAGAGACCTTGCCGGCGGAGATTTAGACCGGGTGAGCGTAGAACTTATTGCCCAGGCTGCGATGGAGAATGACAGTCTTGCCTTTCGCGTTCTAGAGGACGCGGTTTCACACATCGGCACCGGCTTGGCGAATATGGTCAATCTACTAAACCCCAGTGTTCTTATCTTTGGCGGTGGCCTTTTTCGCGCTGCTCCGCAGTCTCTCCTGGATCCTTTGAAGCGCATCATCAAGCAACGTTCCCTGGAAAAGTCCGCCAATGAAGTCCAGCTGATGGTCTCTCACATGGGCAGCGAAGCGGGAGCAATCGGTGCTGCCAGATTGATCTCGCAACAGATCCTGAGGGATCTTTATTTTGAACACCACTAAACCCACAAATAAAGAAACCAGGTCACGCGAAAAACCATGAAAATTATCGATGTCGAAACCATCTATCTGCGGCAACCAGATGTGAAATCTCAATGCGACAGTGGGCAGGACGCGTTGATCGTTAAGGTCATCACCGACGCGGGCGTCACGGGAGTGGGAGAAGTTGATTCTTCGCCCCTGGCCGCCAAAGGCGCCATCGATGGACCTTTCTCGCACAATATAGCCAGCGGATTAAAGCACATTGTCATCGGGGAAGACCCTTTCGAGACGGAATACCTATGGCATAAGATGTACCGTGCCAACATCTATGGCGGCCGTCGCGGGGTTGGGATTCACGCCATGAGCGGTATTGATCTTGCACTTTGGGATATCAAGGGCAAGGCGGTCGGACAGCCTTGCTGGAAGCTGCTTGGCGGTGGCTTTCACAAAAAGCTCAGATGCTACGCCAGCTCGTTATTCGGCGCGACGCCTGAGAAGACTTATGAGCTTGCGAGCCGGTTTCGGGACCAAGGTTTCAGCGCGGTCAAGTTCGGTTGGGACCCGATGGGACAAAACGCAAAACAGGATGTTGACCTGGTTCGGCAGGGCAGGCGAGGAGTTGGAGAGGAAGGCGACCTCATGATTGATGCCGGCCTGGTCTGGGACGCAAAGACCGCTTTGCAGCGGGCGCGTGCGTTTGAAGAGTTTAACCCGTTCTGGTTGGAAGAACCACTCAGCCCCGACGACTACGAAGGATACCGGAAGCTCTCGGAAGGAACATCGATTCGGATCGCTGCCGGCGAGGAGGAGAGCAATCGCCTTTCCTTTCTCGAATTGATGGACAAGGGCCGGATCGACGTCGTGCAGGTAGACCTTACGCGCTGCGGTGGATTCACTGAGGCCATGAAGATTGCAAGCTTAGCTCAAGACCGGGGCCTGATGGTCGCCAACCACGGCTTTACCACCTATATCAATGTCAATGCCGCACTTCACTTTCTGAACTCAATCCCAAACTCTCTCATCGTGGAATTCGTGGTCGAGGAAGAAACAACCTTGCGCAACCAAATCACTCACCAGAAACCTGTAGCAGTGGATGGCTTCCTGAACATACCCGATTCGCCGGGCCTGGGAATCAACTTGAACGAAGAAGCTATTGCCAAGCTCCGAGTAGCCTAGCTGCGACGCGATTGCTTCCTGAACAAAATGTGAGACTCGATCCAGTTGCCAACTTTCGGAGGTTCTGGCATGAAAGCCGCCGTATTACGCAATTATGATGAACAGTTGTCCGGCCCTGAGTTCGTATCTCTTGAAGAGATTCCGGATCCAACCATTGACAACGGCACAGACGTCATCGTTCGCATCGGCGGTGCGGGAGTTTGCAGAACGGATCTCCATGTCGTCGAGGGTTTATGGCGAAGCCGCGTACATATCGAGCTGCCCTATGTAATGGGGCATGAAAACGCAGGATGGGTGGAAGACGTTGGCAAGGACGTCCAGGGTATTAAGCGTGGCGATCCGGTGATCTGTCACCCCCTATTCAGCTGCGGTCGCGATCTGGCGGCTCGTCGGGGGGATGATATGCATTCCGCTGGCAGCACTTTTCCAGGCATTGACGCCAACGGTGGCTATGCCGAGTTGCTCAAGACCTCGGAGCGGGCTGTCGTTAAGCTGCAAACCACCTTGTCTCCCAAGGACGTAGCCCCCTATGCAGATGCCGGGCTTACAGCCTACCGGGCAGCGAAGAAGGCATCGCGCCATCTACTTCCGGGTCAGTTTGCCGTCGTCATCGGAGCCGGCGGGTTGGGACATATCGGCATCCAGGTTCTGCGCGCATTGTCGGCGGCCACCATCATTGTCGTGGATCGCTCTCCTGCAGCATTGGAGTTAGCCAAGCAGCTCGGCTCCGATTACAACATATTGGCTGATGCCACAGCGGTCGAACAAATCCGGGCGCTAACGCATGGAAAGGGAGCTGAGGCGGTCATCGATTTTGTGGGCGAAGGAAGCTCGATAAGCGAGGGTCTCGCCATGACTCGGAACGCCGGTTCCTATTACGTCGTCGGTTATGGTGGTGAGCTGAGGATTCCGACCATGGACTTGATTACCACGGAAAAAACCATTGTAGGCAATCTCGTCGGAACCTACGCCGAATTAGTGGAACTCATGGATCTGGCCGATCGTGGCTTGGTTCACCTTGCGACCCAGGAATACAGGCTTGCGGATGCAAATCAAGCATTGCAGGATTTAAGGGCAGCAAAAGTAAGAGGGCGCGCCGTGCTGATCCCGTAAATTGGATCATCCGAGCCTTATGCACGTGGCAACGGCCAATGACTACCTGCGGAGCTGAGAAATGAGATTCAATTCACCACCGACAACCATCTCGCAATCGACTTTGCTTGGCCGTCAACCTATTTCAGCGAGCCTGATGTATTTGAAAAGATGCTAATTTCGCTTGTGAATATCCGCACAAGTACCCGTAAACGCAGAAGGATCTGTTTCTGATGAAAGGTTGAACATCACATGTTTACCACTGATAAAGGGGAAGAGATTTTTATCATCGATGGGCACGTGCATTGCTGGGACGGTTCGCCGGAGAATCAGCGAAACCAGCATGGAGAAGCATTCATCGACTGCTTCTTCGATTATCACAAGGCGCTCACTCCCAGCGACTATCTTGTCACGCGAGCGCAGTTTGATAAGTATCTCCCGGAGACCATGTACAAAGCGTTGTTCGTTGATGGCTACGACGACATGGCCATTTTTCAGCCGACCTATTTGAGGGAATTCTTTAAGAACGGCTTCAATACGACCGAACAAAACTCTGTCATGGCAAAGCTCTATCCGCAGCGGTTTATCGTAAACGGAGCCTTCGATCCCCGAGACGGAGATCGAGGGCTCGATGCTTTGGATGCCCTGTCCGCAGAGTACGGGCTCAAAGGGGTAAAGCTCTACACGGCCGAGTGGCATGGCGACTCTAAAGGATATAAGCTGAGCGATCCCTGGGCGAGCCGGTATCTTGAGAGATGCGAAAAGCTGGATATCAAGAACATCCATGTGCACAAGGGACCCACCATTCGGCCGCTCAACAAGGACGCATTCGACGTACATGATGTGGATGATGCCGCCACGAACTTTCCGAACCTGAACTTCATCGTCGAGCATGTTGGCTTACCAAGACTCGATGACTTTTGTTGGATCGCGAAACAGGACAAAAACATCTATGGCGGGCTCGCCGTCGCCGCCGCGTTTGTCGCCCTGCGGCCTCGCTACTTCGGGCAATTAATGGCGGAACTGCTTTACTGGCTGGGCTCTGATCGGCTTCTTTTTGGGAGTGACTATGCTATCTACCATCCAAAATGGTTGGTGGAGGCGTTCATGGGCTATGAACTACCGGAGGAACTGCAGACGGAGTATCAGGTCCACTTCGGCCTGGAGGAAAAGAGAAAGATTCTTGGATTGAACGCGGCCCGTCTTTACGATATTGACATTGCGGCACAAGCGCAACAGACCCGAAAGTTCGAGGAACAGGCAAAGTCCATCCCCAAAGTCTGATTTGATCGAGACAATCGTTGGCTAAGGATAGACATCATGGAGCGTACTGAGATCGATCACGAGTCACGCAATCGAGAGATATGGAGAGCTCTATCTACGGTCTGCGATCCGGAACTGGACGAGGCGGTTACAGAACTGGGCTTCATCCAGGAAGTATCCATCGGCACAGATGGAGATGTCTGGGTCAGGTTTCGCCTCCCAACCTTTTGGTGTTCTGCCAACTTCGCATATCTGATGGCAAGCGATATGCGTGATGCAATTGCTCGTCTAGCTTGGACGCGGGAGATCAGTATGCAGTTGATGGACCACTTCGTCTCGGCGGAGGTTAGTAGCGGGAGCTCTTCCGGTAAGTCTTTCCGGGAGATTTTTCGGTTGAAATCAGAGGAAGATCTCGAGGATATCTGTTCGACCTTCCGGAGAAAATCCTTCCAAAGACGCCAAGAGGCTCTGCTTCGCCATCTGCTGGGAGGGGGTGAGACGATTCCTGATTTGTCTAGGATGTGTCTCGCTGAGCTCAACCAACTTAACCTCGACAATGGGGGTGGTGCTTTTCGCACACGATATATTCAGGCGCGAACCGCGCTTGGTTTCTGCCCACATTCATCGGTACCTGCCTTTCATGATGTTCAGGGAAGGGTATTCGAGCCTGCCGAGTTCGCCAATTACCTACAGCAACTTCGTCGCGTTCGCCTCAACACTGAATTCAATGCAGAAATATGCCGTGGTTTACTCGCAGTGCGATCCGGCGCGAAACAAGAGGGCGCCCTTGTGCAGATCAAGGGCGCGATAGCTCTTAGAACAGCGACAGCATTTGAACCTCCCGAACATGCTGTGAGCATTTAATCCTTCAACCTCCGAACTTAAGAAGGCACACCGAGGAGGTCGAAAATACCGCGTCACGGAAGAGCAATAGGAACGACGCTAGCACGTGCAATCGAGGCGTGCGCAGCGACCAACAGAGAATACAGGGGACTTTAATCGCGGGTCTAAGCGTGAACTCCTCGGAAGACATCCGCGTTCTTCTTGTCCTACAACTTGGGTCAGTTCTTGAGAATGGCGCCTACGGAATTGTTTTTGGCTATCGTTGTCCAGGGCCGTGAGTTTAACCCGCTTACCAGAGGAGAACATGATCCAAGCTTATTTCGAAGAGTGGTCGAGACGGCCCGGGGACCGAGTGCGTATGGCGGTAAGTACCCCGCACACCAGGGTCCGTGCGGTTCTGGAACGCATCCATACGGGTCCAGGAGCTAAGGGCGAGTTTCGCGTGGGCACCGAGAGTCTTGAATCTGTCCTCGACAGCACTCTTCCCGGCCGGGTTCAGAACACCAGCGTCGGGTCCTATGCCAACCTGCCGTTACCCCCCCCGGGGCTGAGCGGCCGGCTCACACTCCATTGTTGGATATGGCCGACCGTGCCCGACCGTAGTAAGGAACAAGTGGTCTGGTCCTTCGCCGGCTCTCCAGGCCGGGGCAACGAGGAGTTATCCCTGGTGCTCATAAATGGACGTCTTGTCGTGCGCGCCCAGGGCAATTCGCTGGCGGCAGCCGTGTTAGCCATTCATCCCCGCCGCTGGTACTCAGTCGCCGTAACCATCAGCGAAGATGCGACCGTGATCGATGCAGCGCTTGTCTCTGGCTGGTCGATGAACTCTCGAGACATCGTCTCCGGTGCAGGCATTAAGTATTCACCGCCGACATCTTTGTTGCTTGCCTGTCTGCACACGGACTACACCGGCTCGCCCGTCAATCCGTTCAATGGAAAGATCGACACACCTCGCATTTACGCCGGTACCCTCAGCGAGCAGCAGCGGCAGGACATGCATCGTCGAGGGCTCTGCGACCTTAAGCCCGTTGCCAGCTGGCAACTCTCCCGCGACTGGGGCAGCCGAACGATCGCTGCTGACGCAGGCGGCATGCCAAACGGTACGATCTTCAACGGCGCAGAGCGCGGCGTTACGGGGCATAACTGGGATGGTACTCATGAGACGTTCCTCACTGCGCCTGAGCAATATGCAGCTGTGCAGTTCCACGAGGACGACATAGTGGACTGCGAGTGGGAATATGATCTCGACTTTACCCTGCCGGCCAGCCTGAAGAGCGGCGTATACGCAGTCAGGCTCGAAGCCGAGTCGGCCGTCGACCGGCATCCATTTTTCGTAATGGCTGCGCCAGGCGAAAGCACTCCTGTACTGCTCCTCTTCCCGACCAATACGTATCTTGCCTACGGGAACAATCATCTATCCGCAGGCGACATGTCTTCCTGCATGCCACATGAGAAGGTTGTCCCTGAAGATGAGCAGCTTCTGTTCAGAGAACCAGGCTTGGGGCGATCCGTCTATGATATTCACTCCGATGGAACCCCGGTCCGATATGCCAGCCGCCACCGCCCCTTGGTCGACCTTCGCCCCGCAGCTCCTAGCTGGCTGAGTGACTCCTATCGTCACTTTGCTACTGACCTCTATCTCGTCGAGTGGCTCGAACGCCTCGCCGTTCCCTATCACGTCGCCACCGATGAAGACCTGGAGCGAGAAGGTCAAGATCTTCTCCGCAGGTACAAGGTCATTGTCACCGGATCGCACCCGGAGTATTGGACACGTCCTGGTCTCCACATCTTGACCAATTACCTTTCCTCTGGCGGCAGACTCATGTATCTGGGTGGGAACGGCTTCTATTGGTTCACCAGCCGGGATCCCCAACGGCCATGGATCATCGAGGTCAGGAGAGATCATTCCGGCACCCGCTCCTGGGATGCGCCCTATGGCGAGCGTATGCATGCCACGACCTGCGAGTTTGGAGGCATTTGGCGATCACGTGGAGAGGGCCCCAATCAAGTTGTCGGCGTAGGCTTCACCGCAGAAGGCTGGTCTCGCGGCTGTGGCTATCGACGCGCACCGGCCAGCTACACAGGAGCCGGCAGCATCTTTTTCGCCGGGGTCGACGATGATATTATTGGCGATCGCGGACATGTTCTAGGGGGGGCCGTGGGCGACGAGATCGATCGCTTCGACAGAACTCTAGGCAGCCCCGACCACGCCGAAGTTCTAGCATCTTCCACCGGCGTCGGCCGCGAATATCAATTGGTCGTCGAAGATCAGATCCTAGCCCTGCCCGATCAAGACGGAGTAGGACGTCCCGACTTGGTGCGGGCCGATATGGTTTATTTTCCCATCGAGGGCGGAGGCGCCGTCTTTTCCGTAGGCTCCATAACCTACTCCGGCGCCATGGCCTGGAATGATTTCGATAATGCCGCGGCCCGTGTGGCAACAAATGTCCTGCGCAGCTTTGGCTCTAAGCCGTAGCCCCCCTTTATGATTCATCATCTCTAACCAGCGGAGTTGAACCAATGAATGCTGAACCGAAGCTGACGCAACGCATAGTGGCCAAGAATGTAGCCGAAGGGCACGTCGCGGGTTGGTGGTTAGGCGGCTCCGGTTTTGTCTTTAAGACACATCCCGGCACAGTCATCTATGTTGACCCTTATCTTTCCAACTCGCTTAAAGACATCCTCGGCCTGGAACGCGGCTTCGATTCCCCGATCGCCCCTGGGGATGTGCAGACAGACGTTGTCATCTCCACCCACTGGCATGAGGATCATCTGGATCCCGGTTCGACGCCGATCATTGCCAGAAATAATCCGGAGGCGAAGTTCTGCATGCCCCCGAGTTCCATCCCGCGCGCATTGTCCTATGGCGTGAGCCGCGACCAAATGATTGCGCTGAAGTGGGGTGAGACGGCGCAGATAAAAGAAGTGACCATCGAAGCCGCGCACGCACGCCACCATTCCGGCATTCCCGGATGGGACATCTCAGACCCGATAGGTGTGCTGATACAAACGGAAGGACCCACGATCTATCACAGTGGAGACACCGAATATGACGTCCGCCTGCGACGGTTGAAAAGCCGGAAGCCGGACGTAGCCCTGCTGTGTATCAACGGCGTTACCGGAAATATGGACGCCTATGAAGCCGCGCTGCTCGCCTGGCATTTGGGCGTTGGGGTCGCGCTGCCGATGCATCATCTGCTATGGGCGGTTACCTCCGGTAAGGAGGAAGAGACGCTGGATCCAGAGCTCTTTGCTGTCACCTATGCTCGCTTGGGCGGAAGCGGAAAAACCCTACTTCCACAGGTTGGCAAGGAGATCGATTTGATCGCGGCCCACCACTGAACTCCTTGGTTGATTCCTCTTATGTCCACGGGTCTCATCTTGTATGTGATGGTGGCACTTGGCCAAGGCATCCATTAGCCTATGATTCTTTTGGAGGAGCAGATCTCTTTATGAAGATTACAAAAGTCCACTTCGCTGGTCTCCGCGGCGCCACCCCAGAAGGTGCCTGGTTAAATGAGATTAAGCAGGACGACTGCGTCCACACGGTGGTCGCTGTCTACACCGACCAGGCGCTTACTGGCTGGGGTTCGACCTTTACAAACGACGTTCTGGTTGAGGGAGCTTTGCGTCTTTTGGAACCGCTGATTATTGGTGAAAATCCTTTGGAGCCGGAGCGAGTGTAAGCGTCCGAAGTATCCCCTCTTGAGCCAATGGGGAGAGTGTGTTTGGAAGTGTCCACTTAATTTAAGTGGACACCTATTTGCCTGTCTAAGCGGCTTTAGAAGGATCAGTCAGGACTGAGCAAGCAAAGTTCCAGGGCAGAAGTTCGTCGATTCGATTGATGGGATGCTCGGGGAGCTGAGCGAGCACCGTACGAAGGTAGAGCGCCGGATCGACCCCGTTAAGTTTGGCAGTACCGATCAGGCTGTAGAGGGCGGCAGCCCGCTGGCCGCCAGAATCTGAGCCCATGAAGAGATAGTTCTTGCGCCCCATGACAACGGCGCGCAAGGAGCGTTCCGCTGCGCTGTTATCTATCTCGAGCCGTCCGTCGTCGACATAGCGTGTCAGGGCTCGCCAGTGAGAGAGCGCATATCGGATGGCTCCTGCCGTCTCGCTCTTGGTCGAGAGAGAACGAAGTGTGCCCTCCATCCAACGGCGAAGCTCCTCCAGCAATGGCCGCGAGCGCGCCTGGCGTTCAGCGCAGCGAACTTCCGCCGGCTTGCCACGAACCCCTTCCTCGATTCGATAGAGCGCTCCGATGCGAGTGAGTGCCTCAGTGGTCGTCGGCGACGCATGTACCACATGGATGTCGTGGAACTTACGCCGGCTGTGAGCCCAACACGCTACCTCGTAGATAGTGCCATCGCCATAAAGATGATGAAACCCTGCGTAGGCATCGGCTTGCAGAGCACCGCGAAAGCCGTGCAGATGCTGCCGCGGATGTTCGCCCTTGCGGTCCTGGGAGTAAGCAAACCACACCGCAGGCGCGGTCGTATCGCCGACAGGCCGATCGTCGCGCACGTAGGTCCACAGCCTGGCCGTTTTGGTCTTGCCGTTGCCCGGTGCGAGCACCGGAACCGGCGTGTCATCAGCATGAATCTTCGATCCTGCCAGCACATACCTTTTGATCTGATCGACCAACGGCGCAAGTAACTCACTGGCCGCGCCCACCCATCCTGCCAGAGTCGAGCGGCTCAGATCAACGCCTTCCCGGGCATAGATCTCGGACTGCCGGTACAAAGGCAGGTGATCTCCAAACTTCGAAACCAGCACGTGCGCCAGCAGGCCGGGGCCGGGCAAGCCATGATCGATCGGTCGCGCCGGAGCAGCTGCCTCAACCACCTGTTCGCAGGCCGCGCAGGCGAACTTCGGCCGCACATGTTGGATCACCTTGTAGGTGGCCGGCATGCGTTCCAGTTGCTCGGAAACATCTTCGCCGAACTGACGCAACCCGCCGCCACAATCAGGACAACAGCTGTGCGCAGGAAGATGCGTGATCACTTCGCGTGGAAGATCTTCGGGCAAAGGCTTGCGCGAAGCACGGGGCCGAGACTTGCTTGTAGCCTGCGTAGAAGCTGGCTGTGCCGCTTCCGCTGCTGCTTCCGTTGCTGCCTGGGCCGTCTCTAGTTCTTCCAGCTGAAACTCAAGCTGTTCGAGCTGACCGGTCAGCTTCTCGCTTTTGCTACCGAAGAGCATGCGCCGGTACTTCTCAATCACCAGCTTCAGATGTTCGATCTGCTGGCCGTGCCGGCTACTGGACTGGTGCTGTCGCACCAGGTCACTGTGCTGCGCGATCACCATCGCCTTCAAGGCTTCGAAATCGAGCGTATCGAGATTCGGCAAGGAAGGGGAAATCACGCACGAAGTATGGCATGAACAGAGAAGCTGGTTAGCTCATAAAACCCGTATCAATACAGGAGAATCTCTCTTGTCACTCATACTGCCAGCTCGGCGTCCAGGTCCTTTTCGGGTTGCGCCAATCGATGCCTTCCAGCAACATCGAGAGCTGCGCACGGGTCAGCGAAACAGCCCCCTGGGTCGCTTGTGGCCAGATGAAGCGGCCCTTCTCCAGACGCTTGGCGAACAGACACAGGCCGTCTCCATCGAACCAAAGAAGTTTAACGATGTCACCGCGGCGCCCGCGAAAAACAAAGACGTGGCCGGAGAACGGCTGTTGCTCGAGCACTGTCTGCACCTGCGCACTCAAGCCATCCATGCCTCGGCGCATATCAGTCACCCCGGCAGCGATCCATATGTTCGTTCCCGTGCGCAGTTCGATCATTTACGCAAGCTCTCCAGAATGGAACGTAACAGTGTCGGATCAGCGCCACGCTCGATGCTGATCAGCGCACGGCCAGGAAACTCGATGTGGATGGAAGAAGAGCTAGGCTGCGGCCTGTCGGCACCAGACAGCACTACCGGAAGTAAAAACGATGGTGACGCCGCCTCAGGTAACTCGCCGCGTTCATACTCTCGTCGCCACTTGAACACCTGGTTGGCGTTCACACCGTGGGCCCTGGCGACCAGCGCCACGCTCGCGCCCGGAACCAACGTCAACTCTACAATCCGACGCTTCTCGGCGACGGAACGCCGCCGGCGAACACGACGTTCGACTCCGGCTTCCTCTGGCTGATCCATGACGCCATGCTCAGGCCCAAACCCAGCCCGGCGCCAGAGGGGAACTTCGGACGCTTACGAGCGAGTTAGTGAGAAGCTGAGAGCAAACACGTTCTGGGTAGGACGCGGCGGAAGCATCACTCACGCAGTCAGCGGAATCGACATTGCGCTCTGAGACATCCTTGGAAAGGCAACCGGACAACCAGTTGGTAGGCTGCTTGGGGGACGCTACCGCGAGCGGATTCTGCCATCTGCGTCGCTTTCTGATGCAGGACCTGAGCCACTAGCCGCTCACTTGCGCGCAGTACATGCGCAAGGTTTTCGAACCTTCACGATCGGCTGGCGACCGTTTGGACGTCGAAGCGATCTCCTACACGAACGAATTGTTCGAGCCGCCCGGGATGCAATCGGACCGGATGCACTGCTCATAGTAGATGATGCTTTTTGGCGTCACGGATATAAGTGGGCTTTGCGAGGTGGATGGTTTGAAGAGCCGTTGCCACCGGACAACTTGTCGGATTACGTTCTCCTGAGGAACAACGCGAGTGCACCTATCGCAGGTGGCGAAGTCTTGACGTCTTGACACCCCGCCAATCATTTACTGAACGAGAGAAACCTTGACGGCCTGGCAAAGCAGAATGGATCGATGCGCTTTGCGCTCGATTCCTGCCGGCGTCTGTTGCAAATGTTCGGCTCCGTTGTTCTCGAGGTGCCGAGGAAACACTTCGACTCCGTTATGGAAGCAATCAAGAGACAGGAGGGGGTCGCTGCTGATGTGGAGATTTCGCAACACGGCTTGCGAAACATCGTCGATGCGTTTCATGAGGTGATTCTTCGCGATACCGGAGAGTCCTTTCCGGAAAGATGCGCACACGCAGCTCTCTATGGCTACCAAGGCCGTCTCCGAATCCTGGAAAAATGAAAGGGCGAAGCATTACTGTCGGCTGCATAGGATTGCAGAACTCTCCGGAACGGCCGTCACGGTTCAAGCTATGGTCTTCGGAAACCGCGGGATGGATAGCGGGACGGCGGTTGGCTTTACCCGCAATCCCTCCACCGGCGAGAGGTAAATCTTTGGTGAATTTCTGGTCGAAATGAGCTGTGGTGTTTACTGCGAGCAAACCTCTCCACTTATTTGAAGAAGATGGAACCGGAGAGAAGTTCGCAGATCTAGTCTGCGATGATCTTCGACCGAAGCATTGGCGTAATTCGGGCATCAGGGACTCTGCCGCCGCAAAGCAATTCACTCATATCTTAACGGACAAGTCTCAGCACTGCCGCACCGCCTCCCCCGCGCGCCTTTGCAGATGCCTACTGTGATCCCGGTCAGAGAACATCTTCCTAGCACCGCGACTGCGGTCCAGGAGGTTGAATATGCAATGTGGAAGCTTGATCAGAAAGAGTCGCAAGCGGGGGCCCGATGTTTGGCTGTTCCGTTGGTCGGAGAAAGGCACTCCGGGCAAGCGCGTCTACCGCAAGAGGGTGATTGGCACACTTGAGGAGTATTCCGACGTCGACGCTGCTCGCTGCGCTGTAACTGGCCTAATTGCCAAAATCAACGGGGCCAATCCGCGGAAGGGTCAGGACTCGATGACGATTGCGCAGCTCTGCAACCATTTCGAACAACCCGAATTGGCTCAGAGCAACGGCTGGCGCAGCTATGCAACCAAGAAATGCTACGCGGTTTACCTACGGCGATGGATCGTTCCTCATTGGGGAAAATATGAGCTTCGCAATGTCAGAACGATTGAGGTTGAGTGCTGGCTTCGTCGGTTGCCATTGGCAAAGAGCAGTTGCGCAAAGATCCGAAATCTGATGTCCGTTCTCTTCAGTCACGCCTGCCGATACGAACTCTTTGACCGAAACCCGATCCACCTGGTCCGTCAAGGAGCGAAACGCAAGAAAGTGCCCTGCGTTCTCACACCTGCTGAAATCAAGATGTTGGTCGATGGACTTGGCCTTCGAGAACGTACATTGGTGCTGCTTGCCCCTTCCACTGGTTTGCGTCAGAGCGAGTTGTTTGGTCTGCAATGGGGCGATAGTCAACTTTGCGGAAAGGACGATGAACGTGACACGTTCGATCGTCTATGGCGTCGTCGGCCCGTGCAAGACCGAGTCCTCGCAGCGACCAGTGCCCCTTCACCCGCTGATCCTCGAAAGCTAGCGAATTGGAAAGCCGAGCGTCCCTACCGCAAGCCAGACGACTGGGTCTTCGCAAGTGGGCGCCGCCGTGGTCGCAAGCCGTATTGGGGACAGGCGATCTTGCGCAAGTACATCCGACCACTCGCGCAAGAACTCGGAATCGAAAAGCGCATTGGATGGCACACCTTCAGGCACACGTATTCAACTTTGCTCAGAAGTGTGGACACAGAATTTAAGGTGATGCAAGAGCTGTTGCGTCATTCCTCCCTGCGATCAACGTTGGACGTCTACACTCAGGCGATTACTCCAGCCAAGCATGCCGCCCAGGCGGCCGTCATGTCACTGGTGTTTTCTCCCAAAGCGAATTCAGAGACGTGCTGTGGGCGACCGGAGACCGGTGTGTTGCAAGCGTAAAATTCGGCCCAATCGCTCAGGGAAAAAGTGGTGCAAAAGGGGCACCGAAAAGTGTCCTTTTTGCGCCCCTTTTGAATTCCGCCAACTCCAATTAAACTCTTTGGAATGAATGGCGGGGACGACGGGGCTCGAACCCGCGACCTCTGCCGTGACAGCAAAACGGAAACGCGTAACTAACAGAAAACAGGGGGCAACGGACGACACCTTTAGCGCCCTGAGGAACCCATCGGAATTCTTATTGCACCCTTATCAAACCCACAACCGCTGTCCAGACGACCTCTGCCCCTAAATGCTAATTTTTGGTGAGCGCATTTCTTGCTAACGCCTATTTCAGTTTTTGATGAGCAATTGTTGGGGTGCGCTTGGCCAAGCGCAGGGCCGTCGGGACCCGGGACGTCTCGCTACACGACTGGCTTTGCGGTAGCTCCTTAACGATTCGTCTTTCTATCTTCCAATTCCCATGCGAGTCGGGAACTATCAGATCATACAGTTATCGGGAAAATATTGAGCGGGCGGACAGCGTCCAACCACTCATTTGCAGTCAAAAGGCCGGCGCGAGTTTGGACTGCTGTCACGGTCCTATTAAAGTTCACGGTAGTTCAGAAGGATCAAGCCGACCACTGTCAGACACATGGGCGAAAGGTATCCGGCGCAAGTGGCTATGCGGCTTCGGGGCAGCCGTAGCTCCAGCCATCGGCCCCAACCTGCTGTGACTCCAAAAAGAGCAATGGAGGTGTGGCTCATCTCGGCAAGAAGTGCCTCTTTCACGTCCGTGGCCGAATGCTCATGTGTCAGTAACATTGCGGCACCAGCGAAGCACACAGCCGGAAAAACGTAGGAGGCCCAACGCGCGCGCAACTTGCCTGCCTGCACGGCGCATTCGAAGACTGCGAAAACCGTGACCAGGAGCGCCCCGAAACGATGCTGCAATACATCGGGGGCAGAGAAACTCTCCCAGAAAGGACGCGGCCCAAGCGGCCAGTTCTCCGGGTCAGCGCGCAGAAGGATGAAGACAGCAAGGCCGACAAAGCTTAACGGCCAAAAACGGGCCCAGCGCATGGTGCGATGCCGGCTGATCAACGCCAGAAGCCCTGCGATCAACACGATCAGCCCTGCCCAGTGATGGTTATACTCTGACCATTTTTTGTCGTTCGTGTCGCTACCGACGGTAGCAACGAACTGGCTTTCCTGAACAGCCACCGCCATCGAACTTGGCGGAGCCAGCGCGGTTATGGGAGGACTCGTCATACGCGGTAGTTCCGGGTACAGCCGCGCGAAGATCTCGTGAGACGTCAGCCGGCCCCCGGCGGCAAGATCGGCTGCAGGGGGCTGACCGGTCAGCGAAGCTGCGGTTAACACCGCCAGAAATCCCAGACAAATTTCCGCCTCCCCAACCCGGCGCAGCCGGGCCAACAAAGGTTCAGGATCGTCGGCCAATCTTTGCACCAGGAGCCAGTTCCCCGCTCCGAGCGCAACCATCAGCAGCAAAATGCAGCTTTTGGCAACGACCATCACACCATAAGCGGTGCCGTAGAGCCCACTCAACGATGCCACATAGAGCCACGCCAGGCCCACTCCAGCCAATACCAGCACCGCCGCGCCAACCAGCGCCATTCGTGAGTAGCGTTGGGTGAGACGCCGCGCCTCGTCCACGCTTTCGGCGCGGCCTAAGGAGATCAACAAATACGGCATTGCACCAAGCCAAACGGCCGTACCCACGTGATGAGCGGCGGTGAGACTCACTGCCAGGACCCGGTCGTCTATCCGTGCCGCAGCATGGCTGGTCGAGACCGCAGCAGCGATCAACAAGGCGCTCAGCAGGAACATCACCACTTTTACGTTGCTGCTTATGAAGCTTGCCCAAATGCAAAGACTAATCGCAAGCACGATTGCGAAGCAGTCGGCTCGAAAGAAGTTTGTTGTGAACACATCCTCGACGGCCAGACCTGAGCCGCTCACCAGGACGGCACCAGAAGCTGAAACCATCACAAGCTCGGCGGCGATCAAAGCGAGTGCCACCACCCGGATACACCTGCGACAAAAGCCTTCCACGGCCCAACATGCGCTCGCCGGTATGGCCACCGCAAAAAGATACGCGATGCCGCCGAGCAACAATGCCTCGCAGGCCAGTGTTGCCGCGCGGGCCAGGATACTTAGCAGATCAATATCGCGCAGGAACCAGAGCAAAGGAATCTTTCTCAGACTTACTTAATTTGGAAAAGTACCTTGCCGCGAGTAACATGCCCATCAATAGCCAGGACCTGCCAGCGCAGTTCATAAGCTCCTTTGACCAGCCCAGTCAGCCTGGCAGACAGCACTCCCGGCTCGGGCTCGCTAGCGATAGCAATCTTGTCCAGTTTCCCCGCGGGAGTATGCAACATCAGCGTGGAGTGCTCAATATCAACCCGTGAGTTGTATTTCAGGAGCACAGCAACATCGGGACCGGAGACGGTACTATTCACTGCTGGTTGCGCGCTGACCAAAACCGCATGCGCCCATGCCACTCTCGGAGCCAAGGTCGCTATACCGCAAATAGTGATGACTCCGGCCAGCAACCAGGATGTAAACCGAAACTGCCGCTTGTACATTATCGATCCCTCGTTTGAAATCAGCTTGTGCGCTTCCGCCGCATTCCTAAAGAATTCGGTGGGTAGTATCTTTTCATCTCCTCCGCCTGCAGATTGCGCAAACCGCTCGATGGAGGTACATGCGATTGGCGGCTGAGTTCCTCTCGGCTAGTGCTTCTTCTCTGAGCTGAAAAGCTCGCCGCGCTCCGGCCTCCCCTTCAGGGAAGGGACGGACTTGCGGCAGCGAACGCATCTTCCACTCGTTGCGAGCGGAATCATACTGGTGCTTCAGCTCCTCGCCCTCCGCACAGGGTACGCTGTCGCCCAGATCCGCGGATGTGACACCGCCGCTGGACCTGTTTTTTCCCTTTCTTTCGTCAATGGTTGCTACGGGGAGGTCATTCATTCGATCCGCCTTTTAAGGCTTCCCTGTCTCCTGGAACCAGCAGTGCGGCCGTGCCTGCCAAACTACCGCCAGTGGAGTTGTTTGTTACAAGGTCTAGAATCAGCGAATCGCCCAGATGGGGCTACTAGCACTGTTGCTAGTAGAGCAAGCAAAAAATGAGAGATTGCCGGATGGGGCATTATTTGGACAGATATCCGCTCAAGGCATTCACCACTCATTACCTGGCGGTTAAGTAGCGCGAAGACTGATACCGGCCGGCCCCATTCTTCGCAATCAAGCATCCCGTCGAGCGCACACCCGTCAAGCGCCAACATCAGTTCCGCCACTAGCATTTTTTTGAGACAAAACCGCGAGTTCTACCAATACCTTTTGCTACCCACAGTCATTAAGCTGCCGTTGTCGGTTGAATCCGGGTCTCGTAGCTCGCCAAAGCGCACCGGGCTTGGGCTTCGATCAGACGTCCCTTTTCACGCGTTGCATTGGAGCAAGGCCACGATGCAGCGCGTCTTTTTGTCAGACCAAGAAACCTGCGAGGTCCTGAAGCCTAAACCACAGAGTAGGCGAATGGAGGAACGATGCAAGAGGAGAAAGACGCGATCAGAGCCGGATTGAAAGCTCCGCGTGCCGGCGCAATCGCCGGTATTGTCTTCTCCATCCTGCTCATCATCAGCCTAGTGCTGATCCGGCTTTCCATTCCCGATGACCCGAGGGATCCAGGGACGTGGCTTTCCCAGAGTGTGAAGTCCATCAGTCTCGCCCTCGGGTTGCTGCCCTTCGCTGGAATTGCCTTCCTATGGTTCATGGGTGTGCTGCGCGACCGGATGGGGGAACAGGAAGACCGTTTTCTAGCCACTGTTTTCCTCGGCAGCGGGCTTCTCTTTCTCGCCATAACTTTTGCCTCGTCGGCGGTTACAGGTGCCTTCTTGATGGCATACCAGGCAATTCCCGAAAAGTTGATGGACTCCGGCACCTACGCGTTCGCCCGCACTCTAGCCTACGAGTTAGTCAACACCTATGGGCTGAGGATGGCGGGAGTGTTCATGTTTTCGACCTGTACACTCGCGCTTCGCATCGGGATATTCCCGCGCTGGATGGCGTTTCTCGGTTATGTGCTGGCGCTTTTCCTGCTCCTCAGCATCGGACGGTTCGGTTGGGCTCCGTTGGTGTTCCCGCTGTGGACGCTGATGATTAGCGTGTATGTCCTGTTTGCAAACTATTCGGCTCATGCGGGCGTTCAAGGAAGACCCGCGACTGCACCCACACACTAAAAGTCTTCAACCGCTGCACTCTACTTTCGTCTTCTGGGAAACAGAAAGGGAGTCTTCCACTATGATCTCCGGCTTGATGAAATCGGGCAGCGTGAAGGTGGTAGCAGGCTATTACGATCTCGGCACCGGGTCGGTAACGCTCTTAACGTCCTAACAGCTTGTGCGTTAGACTCCGAATCACGAGCAGTCTAAGAGGTTAATGATTGTTGCGTGCCAGGGAAAGTGAGCATGTGCCTTCTAACCTACATAGGTGGCACTGGTGAGAAATCGAAGCCCGATTCTATTGTTCATCTATCTTTTTGCAGGATACCCATTGTTGCCGGCCCAAACCTCAATGGAGGCTGTCGAGCTGGAGCAACTAAAGTCGATGGTCAGATCGCAACAGACTATGCTGGAGCAGCAAACGCAGATCCAGGCATTGCAAGTGGCACTCGCCGAGCAGAAGCAGATGTTGGAAGGAATCGTGCCGCCGCGCACACAGGACGGCAAGCAGATTCCGGTTGCGACAAGAGTGACAGCCACCGGCCTTATGGCACCTGCAACACCGACGCAAGCTATGGGGGCCCCAGGCCGTCGATCAAGAGCCGCCTTTAGCGGAGCAGGAGAAGATAGGAGAGGAGTTGCAACGTGGGCCCGAAATCGCCGATATCACTCCGAACACCCCCGCACTGCAGCTCGGTGCTGCGAAGATCCGGCTGCTCGGATATCCGGCCATGACCACGGTGTGGCGTTCCACCAACTCCGGTGGGAACGTGGCGACCGGCTTTGCCAACCTCCCCTTCAACAATACGGTTCCCGGGACTACCAGCGAATTTCGTGTGTCACCGCAGAGTACGCGGCTTGCACTGCGCGTGGACGCCAACCTGAAATCAAGCAATGCGGCCGGATATTTCGAGATGGACTTTGGTGGCGCGCCGAACGCTGGTAATATCGCCGTCGCTGTGTCGGGCTACACCTTCCGGATTCGCCAGGCATGGTTTGACTGGGGACGGGGTAAGTGGGAGCTGACCGGCGGCCAGCTGTTCTCGCTCATGACTCCGACTAAAAAGGACATCCTGCCGTGGCCGGGCAATGTAGCTACCACGCGTGTGTTAAATTTCAACTACGTCGCTGGCCTGGTATGGGGCCGTTACCCTCAATTTAGAGTGGTCTATCACGCGTCGAAGCAGGCGGCGTTCGGTTTCTCAGCGGAAAACCCCGACCAGCAGGCAGGCAATAGTGTAGCGCTTTCCAAGCGCTCTCAGCGGCATCCTGCTTACCCAGTACAACACCGGCGCCAACGAGTTGAGTGTGCCAAACGTGACGCCCGATTTTGTGGTGAAAGGGTCTTTTGACGGAAAGTCCGATAGCGTCCGGGCGGTTCACTTCGATGTTGGTGCGGTGATGCGCACGTTCCGCACCTGGAACGGGGGGCAGGTCTCGGGCAAAGACTATGCCTTTGGTTCCGGCGTGGGCGCAAACTTCAACGTGAATGTGTTGAAGGGCACCCGGCTCGTGCTGGATGGGTTTGCCAGCGACGGAGCAGGACGCTACATTGGCGGCCTGGCTCCGGATGTAATCGTAAAGGCTGACGGCGGCATATCCCCGATCCACTCGTACTCCTGGGTAAGTGGGTTCGAGATTGCTCCCAGCAAGATCACCGGACTTTACGTCTATTACAGTGGCCTCTACGCGGCGAGGAATGCCACTTTAAATAGCGATGGCACGTGCTGTGTCGGGTTTGGTTATCCGGGAGCAAATACAAATGCGGACCGGTTGATCGAAGAGGCCAATACCGGCTACTCGCGAGTATTCTGGAAATACGAGAACATCGGATCCATGCAGTGGGGCGTGCAGTACGCGTACGCTGGCTTTATCCCTGGGTAGCAGGAAGCGGTCCGAATTCGGCCCACGCGAACATGGTTTTCGGGCAGGTGCGTTACAACCTTCCTTAAAGCGATACCTTAAGAACACAGGCTATCTACGAGACAGGATGTCGTGTTTTGCCAATAGAGCTTTTCGCATTGTGGGTTGAGAGTTGTGTGTGCGGCTCATGAGAGTGATTCCCTGCCGCGGCCCAATTTGCGGCTCCCGCAGAGGATTCAATGGCACGAACCATCATCCTGAAACTCGCCGTTGGCGGCCATTGCGGCCAGGGAGCGTGCGCACTTCAGAATTTTCTGGTCCAAAGGATCCTTCTTTAACGAATCGGTGGAGATGTAGCTCAAGTTCTTGCGAGCTTTCAAAATCCTGGTGCTTAGTTCTTGCATATGGTCGAATTCCCTGCTCAACAATCGAAGCGCATTGCGATCAGAATCGGTTGTGGCGGCTACCGATGCCATGCGGAGGTTCTTGGCGGCCGGTGCCTGGTAATCCTCCAACAAGGTATCCGTCATTTTGTAACCGTTCTCAACGGCAGTGAGAAGAGCGGTTCGCCATTCCCTGATGTCGCTCAAGGTTTCGATGGTTGCTTTCAGAAAATCTCTGGAAAATGCCGGATTCGCAGACTGGCCAGCAGGAGGAAGAGCACGCGACGCGCCCGGCGCCCCAGGTAATTTCAATGTGATCCGGCTGCCCTGATACCCAAGAGAACCATTCATCAATTGTGCAAGCGCATCTACGGCGACATAGGGCCGGCCGTTTATCTGAGTGACCGGCACCTCTCCGGGGTGTCCACTGACGGTAAGGACGCCACTCTCCTGGCTTGCTTGTGGAAGGACCGCTCCGGGTATGAGAACCAGAACGAGCGCGAGCCATCCATGGCCCAATATTTTTCTCATAATTCCTCCGTAAAGCTTCCCCGGCAGTGGCGCAAGAGCGCAGGGCAATCGTAATGTCGCAGGTACAAATCCCTGGAGTCTATTGCTACTCTTGCTAGTCAACATCCGCATCCTCAAGATTAATCTGCCCACTGTTGCGACTGATGGTTTACAGGCGGAACTGGGTCTCACTGAACGGATGTTACAAGAAAGAGCATGTCCCCACTTTCCAAACGCAAACAATGTTTACCTGCACAGCACGCCATCACCACAGCTATTCTCGCAAGCACCGCGTGACTTCGGTCACGGATGTATAACCGTAGAAAAACCGGCGGAATTGGCAGCATTTCTGGTGTTCGGGTAAGAGGAGTGCCGCGCCTACGGCCGGTCTGTACCCATGGATATCCCAGCCCACCCGGGCTGGGTATCAAAGGTCGTGATTTCGAGCGCCGTAGGCACGGCACTATACGAGCTATCCTGCGCTAACCGCCAGTGACGCCGGATGCGCTCACAGACCTAGTGGCCTGTAACAGCTGATTCAGGAGTAGAACCAAATCTGCGAAATCCACGACCCTGCTATGGGTCAAGGCCATCGTGCGTTGTATCAGGGCCCGACAGTCGGGCCGCAAAGGGCTGAGAAAGAATTGGGCCTTATAGGCTGCGGAAAAACTCGGTTTTGGGGTAGGCCGGGGATTTATCCCCGGCGCTTTAGCCCCTGGGGCATGCTTTCCTTCACGATCCCGACTTTTTTTGCAGCCTGTTTAGCCCCTGCGGCTCTACCAAATCAGCTGTTATGGTCCACTAGTAATTTTGCTAGTTTTCCCACTATTTATTTGTCGAGTAGTCTCATAGGAGTGGTGGAAAGAGCGCCCCAGCTAGGATAGCTTTGCCCAGCGGCCTGGCTGTCTCCGGAAGCCAACACACAACATATGTGGCAAACCGGTCATGCTCGAGAACTGCAGACACGCAGAGCAAAACGTCAAGGCTCAAGAGCACACCTGGGACCAGGCCTTTGAACATCTCGCTACCGGCGTCGCCCAATTCACCCTTGATGGCAAATTGCTGACTGCAAATGGCCACCTCTGCCAAATTACCGGCCGGCCGAAGAGAGAGCTGCTGGAGAAACACCTCACCGAGCTTTTTCTGCTTGAGGGATCATGGCCTGAGTGCAAGGCGGCCCTGGACCGGCTGATTGCCGGCGAAATCCCCTGCTACGCCACGGAAATGAGGGTGGTCAGAGTGAATGGACAAGTGGCCTGGGTAAATATTGCCTTTTCCCTGGTCCACGACGATCGAGCAAACAAGCCACGAAGCCTGACCGCGGTGATCAGCGATATTACCTCTGTCAAGGAAGCCGCGCAGAACCTGCACGATGCGGAAGTGACGCGCGATGACCTGAGCCGCAGAATGATGAATGCGCAGGAGGCAGACCGCTCGCGCATTGCGCGGGAACTTCACGATGATATCGGGCAGTCGCTAGCAGTACTCAAGGTTCAGATGCTCCGCGCCGGTAAACCGGTTTCGGGTCATCCGGAGCAGATGCACGCCGGCTTGATAGAACTGACATCGAAGCTGGATAACATCATCCACAAGGTGAACTCCATTTCGCACGGCCTGCACTCCTCGGCTTTGGAGTTGCTCGGCTTGGCTGTTGCTGTCAGAAGCCACTGCCGCGAATGCGCTGAGCAGCTAGCTATTCCGGTTCACTGTTTCTGCGAGGAGCCCGAGGAAAAATTGGATAGCATGATCGCCCTGGCTTTTCTTCGAGTGCTGCAGGAAGCAACGCATAACGCCAGGAAGCACAGCCGGGCAACGAGCATCACCGTTCGGCTGACGAGTTCGCGCGGCTATGTAGGCCTGGACATATATGATGACGGAGTCGGCTTCGATACAGACGCAGCCAGCCTTGCGGCAGGACTAGGCCTCATCAGTATGCGTGAAAGAATTCACTTGGTCGGGGGCGAATTCGACCTCTGGTCCAGTCCCGGACGGGGCACGCGGATCATTGCCCGCGCACCAATCGTCCAAGCGACGCTCCGGGCCTAATCCAACGAACGCACACATCGACCAACAGCATAACGCCGACCCCGGACCGGCGAGCGTCGCACAGGGCAAGCTTTTCAGGATCGGCAGGCTATGATTGTGGGCGTTATATTCCGTTGTTTGCGAATGGCTGACGATGAGCGACACAAGCATCTCCCATTACCGTGGATTAGAGAAGATCGGCGGTGGGGGTATGGGCGTCGTGTACAAGGCCGAAGACACCCTGCTCGGCCGATTTGTCGCACTTAAGTTCCTGCCGGACAACTTTGCCAACGACAGCACGGCGCTGGAGCGTTTTCGCCGCGAGGCCCGCGCAGCTTCCGCCCTGAACCATCCCAATATCTGCACAATTTATGAGATCGCCGAAGAGGGCGCCCGCACCTTCATCGCCATGGAATTCATGGATGGCGAAACTCTAAAGCACTTGATTCAGGATGGGCCGCTTCCCATCGAGCGTGTCATCGAAATCGCCATCGACGTTGCGGACGCATTGCAAGCGGCGCACGACAAGGGGATTATCCATAGAGACATAAAGCCGGCGAACGTCTTCGTGACCAAACGCGCCACCGCCAAAGTGTTGGATTTCGGCCTGGCCAAGATGCTGCCGGTCAGGGAGTTCGCCAGCGCCGGGGCAGATTCTTCATGGGAGCGGCAGCTTACCGACGGGCTCGGAGCCGCGCTCGGCACCGCCGCGTATATGTCCCCCGAGCAGGCCCTGGGCAAGCCGGTTGACACACGCACCGATCTGTTTTCTTTCGGGATCCTGCTCTACGAGATGTGTACTGGCCGCTCGCCCTTCCCGGGAGACACGACCGGAGAGCTTCTGATTGCGATCGTTCAGCAAGTACAGATCACTCCCGCGCAACTGAATCGCGACCTTCCCGATGGATTAGCACGCATCATTGATCGATGCCTCGAAAAGGACCGGGAGCTTCGCTACCAGCACGCCTCGGAAATCCGCGAAGATCTGGAGCGAGTGCAACGCGACCCCGGAGCGGTGGTTGATCTTCCCTCTCCCATTCTTCAAGATAAACCATCATCCAAAACCGCTTCGGGTCCGCGAACATGGGACCACGCTGTGCCTGCAGAGCCGCCTCCGCGGCGGGGTCGGCTGGTGCCTATTTTAGGACTCCTGGCTATTGCCACCGCGATGATTTCTTATTACCGTGCAATCACCCGCCCGGTTCCAGAGGTTTCGAACTACACCCAACTGACCCACGACGGCGAGGCGAAGTTTCTGGCCGGGACAGATGGCTCTCGAATTTATCTGGGGATGGAATCCCAGACCGCACCCGGAATCGCGCAGATGCCGGTCACAGGCGGCGATCCCGTGCGGATGCCGGCTCCCGCCGAATACACCCTCCCCGTCGGAATATCAACCGACGGAACCGAATTGTTCGCGATCGAACGCCAGGGTCTGGAGCTGCTCTATCCAGGCAGTCTGTGGCGGCTACCGGCGCTCAATGGCCCACCGCGCCGGATCGGCAGTGTGCTGGTCACCGATGCAGCCTGGTCTCCCGACGGTGCCATGCTGGCCTATTGCAATCGCGGCGACCTGTTCCTTTCGGCCAACGACGGGACCGCCGCCCGGAAGCTCGCGTCGCTCGGGGGATTCATCACCAGCCCCCAATTCTCCCCAGATGGACGACGAATTCGGTTCACCTGGCATGATCTCACCACTGACAACCGTTCCCTTTGGGAGGTCACGGTGGAGGGCAATCACCTTCATCGCCTGCTACCCGGCTGGCATCAACCACCAACCGATGCAAACGGAAGATGGACTGCCGATGGGAAGTACTTCGTTTTTGAGGCCGATACTCAGATATGGGCGCTCCCAGACAACACCGGAATTTTCGGGAGGGTAGACGGCAAGCCGTTGCAGCTTACTTCGAGCCCCATCCCGCTGTCCTCTGCTCTTCCCAGCAAAGACGGCAAGAAGCTTTTTGTAGTTGGCTCCACACTACGCGGGACGCTTTCCCGCTACGACCGGCATTTAAAGGAATTCCTGCCTTTTCTCTCCGGCATTTCGGCAGAAGCCACTACTTTCTCCACGGATGGAAAGTGGATCGCCTACGTTACCTATCCCGTAGGCAGTCTTTGGCGGAGCCGGGTCGACGGTACCGAGCGGCTGCAGCTTACCGATCCGCCGATTTACCCTCTGAATCCACGCTGGTCGCCAGACGGAAAGCAAATCGCATTCTGGGGCTACAGAAAGGGAACCGTCGATGAAATATATACGGTCCCGGCCGACGGGGGCATGCCGCAACCGCTGGTGCCTGGGAATTCTGTTGCTCGCAGAGAACCAAATTGGTCTCCAACCGGGGACCGGATACTGTTCGAGGAGGTTGCGCCCAATGCTCCTCCGGTGCTGCAGCTGCTAGACCTGCAAAGCCATCGCGTATCTTCCATTCCCGAATCGGTCGGGTATACCTCACCCCGCTGGTCGCCCGATGGACGTCATATCGTCGCGATGACCAAGGACGCGCGAAAAATGGTGTTGTTCGATTTCCAAACCGGCAAGTGGTCAGACCTGATTCAAACCGTAGTCGACTTTCCCAACTGGTCCAGGGATGGCCAGTACATCTATTTCATACACTATGCGGAGAACCCCGCCATACTTAGGATAAGGATCAGCGACCGCAAGGTCGAGCAGGTCGTCAACCTGAGGGGATTTTTGGCCACGGGTTTTTGGCGTTTTTGGCTCGGACTGGATCCTGAAGACACCCCACTCATGCTCCGCGACTCAGGAACACAGGACGTTTACTCGCTCGACTGGATTCCAGCTAAGTGACTCCTGAGCGAGAGAGTTTGATTTGGGGTGGAGTCCACGTCCCACTGAGGATCGAAGGTCGCGTTTCCCTCGGCCAGTAGAGCCGAAGCATCAGGCCGAATTTCACCCTTGGCGCTGGAAGCCAATTAGCTTCGTTCGCTTCGTCGGGTGAGTCAGCCTCAAGATACATGTCCACCGAGCCGTCCGGGTTAGTGGCAAATTTGTCTCGCTGGCTGAGCATATAGCGATTCAGCCTGGGCCATGAATTTCCGTTTCGTGAGTGTCCCCACATAGCGCTCTACCCTACACCTCAGAGCTACGCCGCAAAATTGCCGCCTGGACTTAGAGGCACGAAAGCGTGGATCGTTGTACCACGCTTGAGTTGGGATTCGATCGAGAGCTTGCCGTTTAAAATCTTCAGCCGCTCATCCATGCTGATTAGCCCAAGTCCACGGCCTGCTTTTGCGGCCTCGATGTCAAAACCGGATCCGAAGTCGCTAACCGTGAGATGAACCTTATTCGGCGTTCCCCACGAACGCACGGTGATTTGCCGTACTCCACTATATTTCACTGAATTCTGTAGAGCTTCTTGTAGTACCCGGAAGAAGCAAAGAGAAATTTCGGGCGACAAGGCGCTGGGTAAATCGTGCGTTTCGAAGTCGATCTCCACTTTCTGCTGCTCGCCGAATTCTTTGCAGAAGCTTCTCATGGCAGTGGCCAGGCCCAGATATTCCAGTTTCGATGAGTGCAATCGATGCGATAAGGTTTGGATATCGGTTGCTATCTCGGAAATTTGATTCTTCAATTCTCCGACACGGCTGCGAACTCCAGCCAAATCTGCGGGGCCTTGATGAAGTTGTGCCAGGTTGGAAGACAAAAGTGCGAGACGTTGACCAATGTCGTCATGAAGCTCTCTGGCGATCCGTGTGCGCTCCTGCTCCTGTGCCTCAATCATCCTGCGGCTCACATTTGCGAGGACCGTTTCCGCCAGCTTACGGTCGGTGATATCAACGCAGGTTCCGATGTAACCGACAAAAGAGTGTTCCTGGTCAAACCTCGGCACTCCGATGTCGAGAAGCCATCGATATTCTCCGTCGTGCCGCCGAAGGCGGTACTCCATTCTGAACTCCTCACGGCGATCAAACGCCTGTGTGTAGGTGTCCACACATCTCCGCAAATCCTCGGTGTGAACTCCCTCTGTCCAGCCGTTTCCAAGCTCGGAGTCCATCGATCGTCCGGTGAAGTCCAGCCAAGGCTTATTAAAGTAGGTGCAGAGCTTGTCGATACCTGACATCCAGATCAGTGCAGGCGCGGTATCCGCCATCAATCGGAAGCGTTCCTCGCTCTCGCGCAAGGCGTGCGCAGTCCGCTTACGCTCTTCTACGAGAACTGCGAGAACCATGAAAGGTGCTACAGCGAAAAACAGGAATAGCTGTAACGACATCACATTGTGGAGCGGCTCCGCCCCGGTGAAGGGGCCCCGTCCATGGAGTGCACCCCAAATTGACAGAAAGGCCACTACCATCATCGACGTGCCGATTCCGATCACTCCGAAACGCAAAGCGGACCATAGCAGAAATGGCAGAAGTGAATAGAGCAGTACCGCCGCGCTGTTGCGCACAGGAGCCACGAAGGCGAGATAACCCAGAACAGTCAACCCGGCGACCAGCGTGGCTACCTCAAAATAGAAAGCACGTGACTTCCGCAACCATGCCCGTCTCGTCCTCACCCAGCCCAAAATGGCTGGAGTTAGGGTGAGAAGGGCGAGTGCCTCGGTAAAGAAACCAATCCTCCAACGAATCCAGTAGTTGCCGCCGGAAGCGGACGTGGAGATAAATGCTGCCGCCATCGGCGCGAGGATGACTGCAAGAAGTGAATACCTGGCCAGCGACGCTAAGCTATTCAGTCGAGGTAGACCGGCGCAGAAGTAGCTAACTCCAAAAGAAGCGATGAGAATTTCGACCGCATCGGCCAGGATAAGTAACGCGATAGAACGAAGCGTCAAGCCCGCCTGCAGGTCATAGAGAACAAATCCTGCCAACCCTGCTGCGATCAGTATTGGCCAGATCCCCCGCGGCAGCAACAGCAACACCGCAACCAGAAGCGCGCAACCCGGCCAAAGCGGCCAGACCATTTGCGACCGTAAAATCAAAGCCCCTCCTAGCTCGGCAGCGAGGTAGGATAGGAAAGCCACGAGGCAAGCCAGGACCACTGTGTGGACCGGAGAGTTCGGACTTGACATGCTCCACGCTAGGCGACTCTGTATAGAGCTCATACTTACATCGCAACGCCTTTCTCAAGTAGCGGGTCCCTCAGAATAGGGACATTAAAGCACGTTTAGGGAGTGAGTGCGTCAATAAGATCAATGATTTACAGCAGGCACTTCGCAGTATGAAAATACAAAGGGCGCTGCACAATAAGCTGTTTATTTGCAGCAAGCGCTGCTGCTTACCGTAGTCTATGATCCGTATTCTGAAGCGACCCCTTCTACCATTAAGTGCCGGTCTCTCCTCGATTACTCCCCGAAGGCGGCAAGTGTTCGCAAAATTGTGCCGCGTCCGGCTGATGGCAAATCCAGACCTACCGAGGTCCCAGTTCCAGTTTGAATGCCACTCAGACTTGGTCCCGATCATGCGCTCAAGGAACACCCCCTTTACTGCATCAGGCGACCCGGACGCGTGGACACGGGAGGGGGGCAAAAGGCCGATCCTCGATCCGAACATGATTGCTCAGTCCGTCATAGTGAGCAATGCAAAGGTGCACCCCTGCATTGGCTTAAGGTCTAATCTACTGGTCCGCCTTTATCTTCACGAGACTATATTTGGCACTAAGCTGGAATCGGGTGTCGTTTGCCTTTTCACCATTTTGGTCCATCACCCAACCGTACAGAACTTCCACTCCCATATTCAGCGATCCGCCGGGATTCCAGATCAAGTTTGCCGCGGTGTAGGTGGCATGGTTATAAGTGTTTCGCGGAGCGAGGTCTGTATTCTGTACACCGGCGTAAGAGTAGACGGCGTTTGACCGCAGCACCTTGGACCAATAGTGCTGATAAGCAGCCGCAATCCCCACTGCAGGGGTGGCCACCAAATGAGGGTTCGGACTTGACGCAGGTTCTGCATCAATCCCCAGTCCGGAGGTGTCCCCCACATATCGCGACATTCCGTGCCCTGCAGCCACCTCGAGGATAAGATTGTCTCTGCCAAAAGTCTTCATACTCCCCGACGTGTTCACCCCCCATCCAAAAACGGAACCCGTTTCCCCACTCGGTAGGTAGGCTGCGATGTCGCGAAATATTGCTGCGACCTGGAGGTGGCCGCGTTCGAATTCCTGCCGAAGACGGACTGTTCCGTCGGGGGCGGGAGAATTCGGCTCGGCTGCTCCTTGTGGTGTAGTAAAAGTTACAGAAGAACTGGCCTTTTCCGCCGAAACGTAAAAAGTCGTCCCAGGATGCAGGGCAAGGCCATAGCGAAACTGCGGATTTCGGAGGTACACGTAACCGTTGGGACCTTGAAAATCCAGAGTGTCTGGGATTGTGTCCGGATCCATGAAGTTTGTGAATGTCTGGCCCACCAGGAGATTTCGGACTTGCGCATACGCATGGCGCAGGCGGGGTGTAGTCGAGTTGTTTCCAAAAAAGTCTACTTCCAAATAGGAGCGCCACTCTCCCAGTTTGGTCCTGGGAATCACAAGGTCGAGGCTCAAACGTGTCGGACCGACCGACACGTTCGAATTGTAGACTCCTCCTACCTGGGGAATCGGAAACGAGGAAGGAACGAACGCGAAGGTATTTCCCGCAGGCTTCAAATCGCGAATGAAATCGGTCTTGAAGAAGCCGCCAATCTTGATCAGGGTATTCGTGCCCGGCAGTTCAAGAAAACCTTGATACTTAGGGTCGAGCGGAACGTTGTCGAACCGAGGAGCGGCGCCGGGGTCCTCCTGAAATTGTGTATAGGTGGCCGTGGCTTGTCCCACTTTCTGAGAGGACGAGATTTGGGGCAGCTGCTTCGTGCTTGCCGCCGTTCCCTTTTGCTGCGCGACGGGAGCAGCGAGGTGTGCAGGCGCCACCTCTGGTTCCTTCTCCTTCTCTAACTCTTCCATTCGCGCCTGCAATTTGTTCATTTGCTCGCGCAGAGCATCGAATTGCTTGCGCAGAGCTTGCACGTTTTGATCGGGAGTTTCTGACTGGGCTAGAGCAGTTATGGCGAAGAGCGCTCCTGCAAAGATGAACAGTCTGAGCCAAACAAACGGACGATTCATTAAGCGCCTCCCAGTGTGCTTCACTTTATAGCCGCTGTTAAAAGTGCCGACGACACCCCTGTCGCGAATGAAGCGAAACACTAGTGCCAGCCAGATCGCCAGGCAGTGCTGACCTCGATCAGCATCGCTTCGGTATCGGGCTCACAAAGATGTTTCCAACCCCGGACACAGAAGGTGAGGGGCGGCTTGGCGACTGAGACGTTGCCACTTGGATCGCCGGCCGCCATGCCCGGCAGTGGGATGCAACTCGCCCATACTATCGTTGCGGCCAGAGAAGAGTTTGCGATGAACGCGCGCCGGGTTACTTCCATGAGAGATCCCTGGCGACGCTGCTGCGTTCAAAGCGCGGAAGGTGCGACCAGTCCACACGCGCCTCCTGGGCCAGCGCCGACGCCAAGCCAAATTGCTCGCAGGCCCACGCCGCCTCATGAGCGAGGTTGAAAGCTGCTAAGGTCGGCCTGTTTTCGAGATTAGCAATCGCCAGCGTCAGCGCCCTCTTCGGGTTGGCGCCTGCGGCCAGATAAAATTCCGCCGCGTGATCGGCAAAGGCGAGCTCGTGCCGCGCCAGCAAGGCTTCAAACTCCCGCGCCGACCCTGCCGATCAGGTCACCCGCTTTGTTAAGGTCAAGCCGATGCGCGGCCACGTCCGCCAAGCGCCAAAGCGCCTCCGGATGGCCCGCCTCCGCCGCTGGCCTCAAAAGCCGTTCTGCGTCAGAGGCGTTTGCCTGTGCCAGCCGGATCTCGGCTAAATGAATACGCGCCATGAGATAGCCGGGCACATAAGCCAGTGCCGCTTCATACCACGAGGCCGCGCGTTCCTGCTGGGGGGCTGGCACCGTTTCGCCCCAGAGCTGCCCCAGTTGAAAGCACACCCAGGCAGGCCCAAACGGCGATACGCCCTCAAAGGCATGGAACGCGGATTGGTAGGTTTCGTCCGCTAACTCGAAATGTCCCAAATCCGCCAGTAGAGCCCCAAGCGGCACCAGTTCCTCAAGCCGGGGATCCATTGCGACGCGACGCTTGCGCGCTTCGAGCACCGCACCCAGATCGTCGCCGCAGGCTTGGGCAATCGCCAGCCGTGCTCGGTCGACATCGGGAACTCCCGCCGCTTCGGCTTCTCTTAGATGCTCGCGCGCAATCGAGAAACGGTGGCCTGCCGCCGCAATCTGCGCACGTAGAAAATGATTCTCGGCCCTGCCCGCCATTGAATCGGTGAGGCCCTCAGCCAGCACTTCCAGGCGGTCGAGCACGGCGGTATCGCCACAGAATTGTGCGCGTAATTGTTCTTCGGCGACAATGCGCTCGGCAATGCCGGGACGCTCCGGCCAACGGCGCCACGCCCACCAGGCGGCGTCGAGTGAACTCGTCAAATTATTCACGGCCAACTCGCCAGACGTCACCGGCAGAAGCGTGGCCAAGTCCACCGGCGCGCTCATTTCAACGCTCCGTAGCGGGTTTCCAGGGCTTTCATCCCCGAGCCAAGCAGCCCACCCAAAATAACGCGCAAGATGAAATCGGGCTGGCCGTCAGGGGTGTACCGCACTTCCCAAGTCACCAGGCTGCCGCTGCCATCGGGCTCCACGCGCATCGTCCCTGTGTAGTCAGTCACCGGCAGGCCGCAGATCATGGTATAAGTCAGTTCCCGCTTGCTCGGGTCGATCGATGCAAGGCGCTCGATGACGACCTTACCGTCAATCAGACCCAGCGTGCGCAGCTGTCCAACGCCATCGCCAGTGGTTCTTACGGTGGCGACGAGTGGGTGCCAGAACCCGCCGAAATTGCCGATCAGCTCCCAGACCGAGGCGGGCGCGGCGGCAACGCGGGCCTGCTTGGCGGCCGATAGTTTCGCGTGATTGGGCGGGCGGACATAGGGAAAGGTGTTGCCTCCCGGCTGGGTCGGTCCCGTGCAGCCGCCTCGCATAAAAGGCCCGGTGTCGCGGTTGACCAGCCAGGTAACGAGAATATCGATGGCATTGGCGCCGAGGGTGCGCCCGCCGCCCGTTTGATAGGGCTTCCCCTGGATTGTGCTGCGTTCAATCTCCAGGTGGCTGAGATCGGTGATCGGTTTTGCTACATCGAACAGCAGGAAGTCGTCGAAGAAGACGTTGACGTTAGCGGCGAGCAAGTCTTCCGGCCAATCTGCCTTGCCGTCGAGCACGTCCCACTTCTGAAAGCTCTTGGTCAAACGATCCCGGAAGATCGGAGCGTCGAGCGAGTCGATGGCGAACGGTGTCTGTTGGTTCCACAAATCGCGGAGGTCGGGTTCGGCATCCAGGTTGAGGCGGAAATTAGTCTGTTCCGGGCGTCCCACCCAATCAAGCCGGATTGGTTTTCCGAAAAGGCCGCCGAACTGCTTCGGCCTCGTTTCGGCAATCACTCCAAACATCGTGCCACCGAGTTTGCCGAGCCAATGTTCGGTATCGATTTCGACGGCGAGGCTGAGCACATTGTCGTCCTGCACCGCGTTAGGGATGGACTGCAGTTTCCCGGCACCTGCGTTGGGCATCCAGCCGTCATAGAACGGATCTGAACGCAGGCCGGCGAACACCCGCACACTTCCGTCCGCATTGGTCACTCCGGCCTCATCGTTGACGCGCAGCGCCAGCGTCTGCCCGTCCGGCAATGTGCAAACACCTGTTTGGACCTGCTGTTGGCCGGCGACGCCGGGTTTGAGGTTTTCAAAAGCAAAGGCAAACCTCACTTCACCGCCATGGGCCGTGAATCCCGCCCCGGTACCCGTTCCGGCCACGCGCACCGCCCGGACGACCATGGCATAAACCGCCGCGTTCGAAAATAGAGGCGAGTCACCGGCCGAAGGAAAAACATCGGCGATGAGCACAACCCGGCGCGCATCCTCGGGACTGGTGAATGCGTAGAGATCGGTGAGATCCGTAGAGGGCTCACCGACCGACCGTGGTCCATCAACGTGGTCTGACATGAGCCTAGTTCCCCTTCTTGGGGCCGCCGAACGGGGTAACCCGTCCGTCTTCCTCGGGAATGGATTTTAGATACTCGACAATCGCCCAGCGCTGCTCATCGGTCAGCAGCGGACCGATGACGCCGTTCCCGCGCGGACCATCTTCGAAGGAGTGGCCGGCGTTCGAATTTCCCACCAGGGACGTGTCCAACAGGAAAGTCCCGGATTTCCCACTCGTATCAACCCCGACTTTGACCGGATCGAACTCGTGCCCGACATAGAACTTCTTGGTGCGCTCCTTGGCCGGGACCAGCATCTCGTAAAGATTGGGTACAGAGCCGTTGTGAAGGAAGGGCCCCGTCGCCCATACTCCATCGCGGGGCCCTGCTTTGTACACGTGTGGTGTTGGCGGCGGCGTTGGCAATTCCCGGAAACCATGCAGTTCAATGGTTTCCTCTTCGCTCAGTTTGACTTGCTCCAGCGCCTTGTCCTTGACCTTATCGAACAGAGTGTTAAAAAACACGCTGGTCGGTATGACCGCCTGGCCCCGATACGGTGGCGGCATCTGGTCGCTCAGGTGACTCGTAAGCGTGAACGGCCTGAAGTATTTAACTTGGGACTCGGTGCCCACGTAATCTTGCGGCACCAGTCCAACTTTGATGTAGCTCTTGCCGTACTTGTTCGGCTCCGTCCACGTGTAGGGCCAGGCGTTGTGGCAGCTCGCGCAATTGGTGACGAACAGCGCCTTGCCCGCAAGGGCCTTCTGGCGGTCGATCGGGCCCAGCACATTTTCCGGCCATTTGGGAGGCGCCAGGCGCCAGAGTGCATCCTCGATCTTCTTAAGATTGAGGATTTGACTGCTCGAGTCGAAGAGACCTTCTTCCGCTGTCTTGGAGGTCATGTCGATGGACAGAGCTACGCCCTCGGTTTCGCCAAGATTGCGTGAGATCGGATCCTGTTGTACCGCGGTCCATTGCGTCCATAACCCCTGTGGGGAATTCCAGAGAAAGGGGTACTTGGCCGGTGCGACGGGAGTAATCCAGTTCTGCGGGATATTGGGCAAAATGCTGATCACGCGATTGAAGATCAAAGCGCCGGCGTCCATGCGGCCGGGCCCCCAGGGTACAGGAGTGGCCATGATGACGGCGCAATAGTAATGAACCCGGTCGGCGTCGCTCGTGAAGCGCTTGCGCAGCTCGCTTTTGGCCTCTGGACTCGACGCTCCGAGTCACGTGGCCAGACGATCGAACTTTGCGGCGTCAGTCAAGGTCGCTTGCATCGCATCATCAAAGGCGTGGAAATACGCCATGAAGTCAAAGTCATTGTTGACACCACCGTCGATGCGAATGTGTTTCCCTTGGTAAGTCATCTGCCTTGTATGACAGAGTGCGCAGGTAATGCCGAGGCTTTCGCCCTTCCAGCGGCCCTCCGTTAACACTGTCTTGGTTAGACCGACCGGCAATCCGTCCGGGTTCGTCCGCGGATTCGGGGACTGGGGGATCACGCCATAGCGCTCGCTATTCGCCGCGGACCGAAAGAGCTCCTGGCCGTCGGCAACTTCGACATTCAGGAAGATGTCGTAATCAACGACGCGGGAGCCCTGCGACATCTGATAGAACATCTCCCGATCTGCCTGCGACCATGCCTGGTTGAGATAGATAACACTGTCTTGAGGGTCGTCCGCCTGCGCCGTTACACCAGCGGTAAGACCGACGAGTGTACCCACCGCGGCGAGAACAAGTGTCGTGTGTAAGACGCGCAAAAAACACCTCCTTCGAGGTTTAACCTCAGCAACCAACGGAGTTGACAAGAAAAGCGAAATCAGATTCCCAAAACGGAGGCGTCGAGGCTACTGTCACAAGTGACAGTAGCTTGGCTAGTGACTGATCGATAAGCTCGTGTTCGGCAATATTATCCGAAGATACTGCAATTTCTACTAGTGTACGGCGCCCACGCAAAAAAATAGCATACTAGTCAGCTGATCCAAATCAATGGCCTGCGCGCAGCGTCGAGGGTCAAGCATTACTCAGTGCCTTGAATGCTGTCGTTTTCCCGCTGGCTTCGTTCAGATTCCAGAATGGTGGGCGCTTGGTAATCACTCGTAGGACGATTTCGGTCGTGCGGTCAATTAAATAGTCTAATTTAGGAGAGAAAAAAATGTATTTCACCGATGACTCGTTGCTACCCGAAAATCAAGCCCCACTGATGATCACCGCCGCGCCTTATGGGCCAGTGTGGATGCCGGTGGATTGTACGCCGGAACAGAAACTCCCTGTCACCTGGGACGAACAGGTCCAGGCCGCGGTGGACTGTTATAACGCCGGCGCCACGTTGTTGCACATCCATGTGCGCGATCCCAAAACCGGCCATATCTCCAAAAATTTTAGCGAGTACAACGACCAGATAGGGCGTCTGCGCAAAGCAGTGCCGAAAATGATTTTGCAACTGGGCGGGTCGATCTCTTTCGCGCCCGAGCCAGGGGAAGAAGCGCAGTTCCAGAGCTACGACTCTCGCCATAAGCTGGCCGAAGTCAATCCCAAGCCCGATCAGGTCACGGTCACCTGTGGCACCAGCCTCTACGATCTGACGGCCCTCCATCCCGTCGACGACGCCTTTGAGGGAACGCGCTTCACCAACCCAGCGATGCTTCACGCCATGGCCAATCTGGTGGCTGACTCAACGCCGGACTTCTATCTGGAAAACATCAAGCGCCTTGTTCAGCACGGCATCCAGCCGTACTTCGCCCTCGGCCACGTCCACAGCCTTGAGCTCGTGGAGCGCTTAATCCGCAAGGGCTATTACATGGGGCCGATGAACGGGTTCTTTAGCATCGGCGGCGGGGGCGTATGCGGCTCCAATCCCTTCGACCTGATGGAGCTGATTCGCCGCACGCCACACGGCTCCTTCTTCACCTACCAGACTACGTTTCGTCTGAGCCACCCGGTCGCGGCGCTCTGCATCGCGCTGGGGCAACACACTCGGGCCGGCATCGAGGATAACCTATGGAACACCACCAAGGGCGTGCGCATGTCGACGATTGAAATGATCGAGCGCCATGTTCGCATGGCCAAGGAACTAGGAAGGGCGATCGCTACACCCGAACAGGCGCGCGAGATGCTGAAGATCGGAGTCTCTTACGCATCAACGGCGGAAACCCTGGCCAACCTTGGCCTGCCGCCGAACCGCCGCCCGGGCAACATGGGGTTCATGGTGCATGAAACGGACGGGATGTTTCATCCAGCGGCCCAGGGCGGGTGCGGGCACATCCACGCCGGCGAATGGGAGGAAAAGCTGGACATTCCGATCGCGGTGGGAGCACACAGCTAAGACGGGCATTGCAGTCCAAAGATATTAAAGGTCCCTCCCTGCATATAGGGAGGGACCTTACCTTCGGGCGATAATGTGTGATCTCGCGATCACTACTCTGATTCTGCAGGGAACGATGGCGGACTTCCTCGAAGTAACGGGTCTTGAGCAGATCCGGCCCGGAGCCGGATCACGGTTCGTCATCGCAGACAAGGAGGTGGCCATATTCAATGTAGATGGAAAAATCTGCGCCATCTTCGATACCTGCCCTCACGCCGGCGGCTCGCTGGGAATGGGAAAGCTGGACGGCAGGATCGTAACTTGTCCGGTGCACGGAATGAAATTCGATGTCACCACCGGATGCTTCGCGGGCACTTCGGACTTCGGTGTCGCTGCTTACAAAGCGAAGATTGTGGATGGGACAATCATGGTGTCGATTTCTTGAGCTGTTTGCGGTTTCTCTGCCGCGCCGGGTTGAGATTTAGATTGAGGGGTTTAAACATACCGGCCACTGTTCGCAACAGCGCAGGTGCGTCTTGACGGGGCGGCAGGACAAAGCTTTGATGCCTTTCTTCTTGAGCTGTGGAACCTGGCAAGCCGGATGCACTGGACCTCTGGCGCCCCCCTGACCCACGAGGAGCTGGTCAAAATAATGAAAGGCACGCTGAAGGCGCCTCGTGCCCGACCCAATAACAGTTGTTGAGCAAGAAACAGGAGGAAAAATGGCGACAGAGACTGTAACAACGAAAACATCGTCGACGGAGCAATCGGCAGGCCCGTGGGGTTCGTCTTTGGACAAACTTAAGGAATGGGATCCTAAAGGAGCGGCGCTGCTGTTACGGGTGGGCATGAACCCGTGGAACAGCGGTGTTCTACCACGCAAGGAGGTGGAGCTCATCTCCCTCGCACTGAACTGTTCTTGCACAAACCTGGATGAAGAAGGCACGCGCCGCCAGATCCGCGCCGCGCTCGAAGCAGGAGCGACGCGCGACGAGATTCTCCTGGTTCTCAAGTGTGGTGTCGGGCTAGCGGTCCATTCCTGCAGCTTGGGCGCCCCCATCCTTATTGAGGAGATGAAGGCGGCGGGAGTGAAGCCGGCGGGAGGTCCCAAGCCAGAGACTCCAGCCTGCGACGCGATGCGCGCGATCGGTCAATGGAACACGGCCTGGGACCCATTCTACGAACTGTCCCCTGCCTGGACCGATGAATTCTTTGCCTTCGGTGCCAGCGTATACAAGAGCGGCCTCTTCACACCAAGGTTCTTGGAGTTGATCAGCATCGCCTTCGACGCCTCCATCACGCACATGTATGCACCCGGCACACGCCGGCACATCCAGGGAGCGCTCAAAGCGGGAGCAACGCCAGAAGAGATCATGGCGGTGCTGCAACTCTGTGTTTCGATGGGCGTCCAGGCTTGCGCCAAGGGTGTGCCGATCCTTGCCGAAGAACTAGAGCGCCGTGGACGGAAAGAGTAATGCTATGGCGGGTTTTGTTGAAGCGCCCATTTGAACGGCATTCTCCCGGGCGGCGCCTCGAAATTACGCGCTTTGAGCGCAATCAGGACTCGCCTCACACTAGATACCCTCCTGTCTTTGACAAGAGTGAGCTCGTCGGGGGGAAAATCCTATAGGGAATCTGGCCAGCGCCGTTATCGCAGTCGCGCGGAGATAGGTCACGAATGACTGACGTTGCCGGAAAGACTATCTATATCACCGGGGCGGGCGGTGGCATGGGCCTGCTCGCCAGCAAGATGCTAGCCGGCCTCGGTGCCCACATCGTGACTCTTGATCGCAACCCGAGCGATGCCACGCTACACGAGATCGAGTCGGCGCGGCGCTCGCCGGAACAGCGTGTGGCGCGTTACAAGGTCGACGTAGCCGATCGCGAAATAGTGCTCGGCACCGTCGCAACGGCGATTGCTGAAGCCGGCGCACCAGACATTCTCATTAATATGGCCGGCATCGGCGGCGCGGCGCACCTCGTCGACATGAAGTTCGAAACTTTCGACCGGGTCATTAAGATCAACCTCTACGGCACCCGGAATATTGTCGAAGCGGTGCTGCCCTCCATGCTCGCACGTGGCAACGGCAAGATCGTTCTCGTTGGCTCGATGGGTGGGATCGTCCCAGTCTACGGTTACACGGCCTACGGCAGCTCCAAGTTTGCCGTCGTGGGGCTCGCGCAGTGCCTCCGTTACGAACTGAAACCGCGTGGTATCAGCGTCGCCTGTTTTTGTCCCGGCGAAGTGGACACTCCGGGTCTCGCGGCGGAGCGGAAAACCCTGCACCCGGCCAGCGCCGCGCTAAAGAAGATCGGCGGAAGCATGCCGGTCGAGGCTGCAGTGCGCGGCCTGGTGAAAGGCATCGAACACGACGAGGCCATGATTATCCCTGGCTGGAAGGTAAAGTTCACCTACTGGATGCACCGTATCACGCCAGATCGACTGTGGAACGCCGTTACCGACGCCATCGTCGCAAAGGCGCTGCGTGAGAGCACATCGGTCGCTGGCAAAGACCGGACGGCATGACGACGTGAAAAATAGAGTGGCCAGAATCCTTCGCTTGACGAACGCTCGCAACGAATCGACCCCCTCGAACTCCCCTAGTCGAAACCTAATCGGGCCGCGCAAAAATGACAAAGCTTTTCCTATAACAAGAACTCTAGTCCAGCGTCCTTTTCTACATCCGTCGAAAGACGCCCAGATTGAATGGCCGGACCGAAAGGCTCCGTAATCACGTTCCGCCTGATCCGCGTATGCTTCCGCATCTCATGGTTTAGGCGTTATGTGACGATTTCGATCACCGTAGAGTCGGTCATGAGCATATCCACAGTCTCGCCTACTTTCAGATCGTCGAGGTTCGTCACTTTCTTGCTCACCTTGATAGTTTTATTCTTGCCGTCCGGATCAAGCAGGGTCACACGATGATTCTGTGCGTCCACTGCCAGAATTTGCGCACTCACGGTCGAGGTTTCCACCATCACGATGCCGGGTTTAGCGCCCTGGGGCGAAATAGAGACCTGTTCAGAGGACGCGGCGCCTGGGGTTTCATTGGACTTGCCAACCACGATGGCAATTTCTTCCGTAAAGGACATCTTCAGGTTGTCCCCCACTTTGACCTGGGCCAGATTTTGGACACGGCTGTCAACCTTATAGGTCTTTTTCTTGCCGTCGTCTAACAGAAGCGTGACCTTACGCTTTTCAAGGTCAATTTTCTCGACTGTCGCTGTGACCGTCACCACCTCAACGGCGTCTATGCCTTCGTCAGTTGTCCCTGATTGAGCCTGCGAGGCGCAAATGGGGCAGACGAACATCAGTAGCATCGCACTTAACGCTAATTGCATCGCCTTCACGCGTATCACCTTCCCTTCAGATTTTCGGCCTGGGTCGACCATCTCAGGCCTCTTCAGATTGCACCGCCGGTGCGGTCATGCTTACCAAATCATTCTGTTAGCGGGATGGGTGTGTCTACTGTCACTTACGACAGGGAGCCAATGTGTCCATGTCGTCCGGCCGGGCTCCGCTGGGGCAACTTCCGAGATTCGACCTCGAAGCAACGGTCCGATGATAAAGGGTCGTCGACCTTGCGCAGTGCGTCATGCCACGAAAGCGTCAATAACACGGTCACCGGTATTCCGGGCGCTCCGGGGTGCTATTTCTTCTGTGGCTGCTGTTCCATTTCTTGTAGTCTCTTTTTCATGAGTCCCATCTGCTGCTCCCTGGTTAACTTGGGAAACAGGAATGCGATTTGCGCCCGTACGTTCCACGAGGAAGTTCCCGTGGGATAGACTGCGTTGCCATAGAATTGGGCGGTGAGATTCACTGGCTGGAATCCGAGCTTCATGATCCTTCCCACGCCACCGCCGAACGGCACCGTCCACACCCCGCCACTGCTCCCCCTCCAGTTGGCGGTGAGAATGGGCGAGACCGAGATATACCAGCCGTTCTTCATGTTGTAGTTGATGAAGTATTGCAACAGCATTTGATTTACGTAAGGGCGATGGGTCGAACCTGCGACGGAAAACACGTCATTGACCAGTGCCCCGATTGTCCACGGCCCTGGCTGGGCAAGGGCCACAAACGAAGGCCCCAGGCTCAGCTTTCCCTGGCCCAGAAGAGTGCTGGTAGCTGTCGGTATTACAAATGCCGGACCAGCGCCCCAGATCACCTTTCCCGGCTTGCCTGGCGACAGGAAAAACGAAGGGTTCATGTCCCCGAGGCCAAATTGCCCGCCGCTGTTCTGCGAAGGGTAGGGCTGCCAGACAATCGGCTGTATGATGCGCGTTATCAAGTTCCAGTTCGCGTTAAGCTTAGCTGGAATCACTGGCTGGATGTTCAGCACGTCTTGCGTTCTGTTGTACGGGCCGTAATTGAAATTGCTATTGTTCTGAACGGGAACACTGATGAGGCTGGCCACCGGGTTCTGCGTTGCCTTTTGCAATGCGTTTGCCGACACCTCGGTATTTTCCTGCGGCTCCGCGGCTGCTGCTATTTGCGGTTTGCTTGGCGCAGGCGGATTTTGCTGTGCAGACGTCCTGACACCGACGGCCAAAACTGAGAGCAAAATCAAGACAACTGAGCACCTTTGTTTCCGCGCCATATGAACCCCTTTGCTTTTTTTGTCTTCTACTTGGTGCATAATCATCAACGAAAAGTTCGACCCTGAGGCTGGCAGCGCAAAAGAGGCCAAAGACACTTTGACATTCTATGAACAGATTGATGACAGGCAAACTGGCAAAAGTGACAGTGGGCGGAAACAAAAACTGGAGAAATCGCGCAATTACCCGAAGCAACGTTCCCGCTAGGGTCAGATAATTTAGATGTGGCACTGCCGCATGTGACAGTATCGCGATTCGCACCTCGGTTAATAAACTACACGATGATTTCTCCAGAGAATCAGCCGTGCTGGCTCGCCCGGCTAACATCGGTGCGACATCTCCAAGGAAGCACATTCACCGCTTTGAGGATTAGCGCTATCGGGCCGATGAGGGGCAGAGTATGAGTGCGATAGCGATTGCCTTGATTGTGCTCGCGTGCGTGTGCACAGGCGCGGTATTGGGAAACCTTCTTCGCAACCTACTGCCAAACGACGATCTGAGTCCCGGCTCCCAAGAAGCTGTGAAACTCGGCCTTGGATTCGTCGGTACGATGTGTGCCCTTGTTCTCGGTCTGCTCATCTCCTCGGCGAAGGCTTCCTATGACGCCGTGAACAGCGAAATGACACAGATGTCCGCCAAAGTGATCTTTTTGGATCGCGTGCTCACCCTTTATGGGCCGGAGACAAAGGACGCGCGCGACCTGCTGCGCATCACCGTCATCCGCACTCGCGATAAGCTCTGGCCGCAGGATAGCGGACGACGTTCCGAAGTGGGGCCGGCGTCCCCTGCCGCGGAAACTATGCTTGGCATGATTCACGCATTGTCGCCGAAAGACGACGTGCAGCGCTCGCTCCGCGGCCAGGCGTTGAGCTTGGCGTTTGGTCTCAGTGAAAACCGCTGGCTATTCTACGAACAGAGCGCCTCTTCGGTCCCTACGCCCATGATTGTGATCCTGGTTTTCTGGCTTACGGTGATTTTCGTTGGCTTTGGCCTGTTCGCACCCAGGAATGCAACTGTCATTGGTTCCCTGTTCTTTGCCGCGTTGTCGATTTCTGGAGCGATCTTCTTGATCATGGAGATGTACACGCCTTTCTCTGGAGTAATGCACGTCTCCAGCGCACCGGTGCGCTTCGCCATTGCACAACTGGGCCGGTAGACTCTAAAGCCCCCGGGCTCTTTTCTTTTGCCAGTTGCTGAGCCGTGGGTGTATTCCTCGGCAAGCCTCGACGAGTCCTGACAGGGGTTCTGAACAACGCTTCATTCGCCATCAAGCCGCTGGCCGCTGAACTCCGGGTAGATCTGTTTAGCAGCTCGGTATGCAGCTCGCGCGAGGATCCCCGCATACGTGGGAAAGGAAAGCGGAACCTGAGCCAGTTGATCCACCCGTAGCTCTCCAGCCATGGCGATCGCTACTACCTGGACGATCTCGACGGCGCGCTCGCCGACCACGTGGCAGCCTAAGATTTTGCCCGTAGAGCGTTCTGCTATCACCTTGCAGAATCCAGTAGTCCGGCCGTCAACGATGGTCCGCACGGTCTCGTCAAAGCGCATCACAGCCACGACCACATCGTGCGCCTCACGGGCCTTGGCTTCGGTCAGGCCAACCTGGGCATATTCAGGCTCGGTGAAGCTGCCAACAGGACTCACCTGATCGCCCAGCGCCATACTTAGGCCTCGCACGGCGTTGGTGGCGGCCACGAAACCGTCCTGGACCCCCTGCGGAACAAGCATCAGACGGCCAGTAATGTCCCCTGCGGCGAAGACATGAGGCGCGGAGGTTTGCAGGTATGGGTCGACGCGTATATAGCCCCGCTGATTCGTCTCCACGCCCGCCGCCGCGAGATTCAGCCCGGCCGTGTCAGCAACCCAGCCAACCGCCATGATTGCCAGCGAAGCCTCTGCACTGGCTCGGACGCCATCCTTGGAGAAGACCATCCGCACACCCTTGGGTGTTTTCTCGAAAGATTCGATGGTTCCGAAATTCTCGTGGACCACCATGCCGGATTCGCGAAACGCTGCCGCCACCGCGGCCCCGACGTCTTCGTCCTCGGTGGGCAAGATACGGGGGCCGGCTTGGAAGAGCTGGACCTGGGTGCCGAAGACCTGGAAGATGGAGGCGACCTGAACACCGGTTGCGCCCGCTCCCACGACAATCATCGAGGGAGGCACTGCAGTGAGGGCCCAGGCGTCGCTGTGCGTGCCGGTCCACTCGAAGCCAGGAATGGGCAGGCGCCGGCTAGTGCCGCCCGCGCTCAGGATAATTTTGTCCACTTGCAGTCGCAACCCGCTCTCGGTCTCAACCGTGTGCGCGTCGACAAAGTGCGCGGTTCCAGATTTTTCATGAATCGTCACGCCCACGCGCTCAACCTGCTCACGCCGGATTGAATGGTCGCGGATGTGACGGACGACTTCGCCCGCGCGCGCCAGCAGCCGGGGATAATCCAGCAGCGGCTCGCTCACGTCGATGCCGAAGAGAGCGAGCTGGCGAGCTTCCCGCAGCAACCGGGCTGCTTGCGCCAATGTGCGAACGGGAATCGGGCCGTCATTGGCCGCCATGCCTCCAACCTCGCCGCGGGTCACAAGAACTGTTCGTGCCCCCAGTTCAGCGGCGCGGATGGCAGCGATCAACCCCGCCGGACCAGCGCCAATCACTAATACATCCATCAGGCCCTCTCTTTCACGCGGTCCGGCCCGTTGGAAACGCGCCTGCCGGCCGTGTCTGGATCGTATGTACATCTGGCGTATGGCGGGAACTGCAAAAGTACCTGTTTAGGACCAAAAATCTGCAGGTCAGCGATGCAAATTATATTTTCAGCTGGCCAATCTGGACAGCACATGAACCTTTCGCCGACTCTAAGAGCCTGGGGAAGAGACCGTCGAACGAAGGGCACGGCTTCAGCCGTGCCGTCGGATGGTCAACAAAGATCTGGGCCTTAGAGTCTGAGTGAGAACCCAATCCCAGAGTCACCACACTCATGCTTTGTATCAGGGCACGGCTTCAGCCGTGCCGTCGGATGGTCAACAAAGATCTGGGCTTTAGAGTCTGTGTGAGAACCCAATCCCAGAGTCACCGCACTCATGCTTTGTATCAGGGCACGGCTTCAGCCGTGCCGTCGGATGGTCAACAAAGATCTGGGCTTTAGAGTCTGTGTGAGAACCCAATCCCAGAGTCACCGCACTCATGCTTTGTATCAGGGCACGACTTTAGTCGTGCCGCTCGCGCGGGGAACAAATGAGGGCTTTAGCCCCTGAGGTACGCTTTTCGAGACCAATAGGGCAAAGTCAGTTTTTGTCGCGTTTGAGTCGGCCAATCAATGAATCAACCCGGTTTTCTTCGGCCAAGCCCTCTTCAAAACCATCAACAAGTTACATCGTCGAAAAACAAGTTGATTCCGCAATTTGGACAGCTCTGCGCTTGCCTACGGATAAGGAGGGCCTTTCGCAAGCAGGGCATTCAGCCGTTCGTCGTGACCATAAATATCATCGAAAAAGTGCACAGTACCATCTTCCTCCGCGACCGCGGTCACGTAGAGAATCAGGACAGGAACCTTCACCGTCAGGTTAACTTGCCGATTGTCTTTGCCTGAATCCATCGCTGCTTGTGCGAGTGCCACGGTCCATGGTTGTTGCCCATCAAGTTGATTGCGCAACAAAAATCCGGCTAGCTCCGCTGGCTTCTCTAGCCGGATGCAACCTGAACTGAAGTCGCGTCGCGACCTGGAAAACAACTCGGTCGACGGAGTGCTGTGGAGATAGACGGAATGTGAATTGGGAAACATGAACTTGATCAGCCCGAGCGCATTGGTCGGCCCCGGTTTCTGACGTATTGCATATTTTCCCGAGCGTAGCCCAGCTACCAGATCGTCGTTCGCAGACACCACTCTCCCACTGGAATCGGTTACCTCGAATCTCTCACGAGCTATATATCCGCTGTTTTTCATAATGGCCGGGATAATAGTCCTGCGGAGAATTCCAGGGGGAACGTTCCAATAGGGTCGGAAAACGATGAACCGTATGTCGTCGGTAAAGACTGGCGTTTGAGTTGGCGCGGCCTTGCCCACAACAACGTTCATGCTGAGCGCAAGCTGGTGATCGTCTGAATAGGCTCTGAGTCGAAACTCGGGAATGTTTACCAGGACGGGAGGCTGCTGAAATTCGGTCGGCATCCATCGCCAGCGCTCTAATGCGTCATCGATTTGCTGTACGCGTGCGCTGAGCGGAGTGTTCAACTCACGTAGAGTGGTCGCATCTAATTTGCCGTCTGCCGCAAGGCCATGTCTTGCCTGAAAATGCCTGACGCCCTCAACCAGGGTCCCGCTATAGGAGTCGAAGCTTCCCCCTTGCGGAAGGTCTCCAAGCAACTGCAATCGCGCAGCCAGCTGAGCAGCTCCTGCGTACGTATCCCCCGCCGCGACTGTTTTGTTCCCTCCCGGCACCTTGGGACCGTCGCCTTTGGCCGCCAAATCCAAGTATTGCTTCAAGATGGTCTCGATACGGCGATAGCCGGCATACGGTGGTTCAGTCTGATCCAGAACAGATTGAACGTTTCCAGCACTTGCCACGTGTTGCGCAATAAATTCCGGCAGATTGTACTGTTTGGACCGAACGTCGATGCCGAACTTCAGATGTTTGGGATTGATTCGCCCGATGCGCAGATCCGAGATATATCGCATTGTCGCCATGGTAAGAGACGCATCGAACGAAGCCTGTGCAACCGCTGACGCTCCTTTGAGGGACTTCGCTTGTGTTCCCAGGCTTTCCGCATCATAGTCGCTGGGATTCAGCCCCTTTAGACGGCTTGCGCGCATCGTCTCGATCAACGACGTTGCTTGCGACGTTGGCTCATCACCTTTGATCCAAAAGGGCGCAAAGTTTGCGGATTCATAAAGTCTCTTGATTTGCTCCCGGTCTCCAGCGGTGCTGAGTTTATTTCCTAACTGCCCTTTCGCTGCCATCCCCCGCAGCTCTGACGAGATTGCGGATGAAGCAGTAGCCCCCGCAGGTTGATTCAATGTGGAAAGGGCAGCCGAAGGAAGCATAACCTGGCTTGACCAACAGTCACTGATGCAGATCAAAATTGACGACAAGAGCACTTTCGTTGAATACATTTGAACCCCGGTTCGAGAAGCTGAGTTTAGGCTATTGACTCTTTCCTGTTAGCGCCAATAGTACTCCGGACATGATCCCGCGAACTGCCTGCAAAATCGGGCCTCGGTGTGTGATGGCCGCCGAGTGCCAGATCAACACAACGGTTGAGGAGAAAACTACCCCACAGCCTTCCAGGCATCGAGGCACCTTTATGGCTCTTCCTGCGAGCGATGCAGCGACACCCATACGATAATGACGGCCGATACCCCCACAATAATTTCCGCCCAGATGAAGCAGACGTAGTCTCCGAATGCTCCTATAGCCGGAACGCCGGGCTGGACGTTCCGCAGCGCTGGCAAACCAAAAATCAACGAGATGCTGATAGATAGCGGCACCAGATCGACTTTTGTGCGGTTTGTCATCGCCTTGAAAACCATCGCCAGCAAACTAACGGCGAGAGCGCCCATCAATACCATCAAAAGAATGGAAACAGTGATGGTACTGTCCGCCCGCCTGATTTTCAGCTCGATAGCTGTGAGCTTCAGGCTACTCCCACGAGAAACGTTACCTTCAAATTTGATTCCGGGGGTCGACGCGAATAAGGTGATCGTAACCGGCACAGGGGTGCTCTGTTGTAACGCTGTTGTGCCCACCGCAAGATAATCGCCCGCTTGCTTTTGCTCTTCGGCGGTTTCCGGGATCTTCGATCCCTGAGGCTGTTTCTTTTTAGCGGGGGTAGTCATCAGAAGCCACAACGTTGTACCGTAGTGATCGAACGGATATTTGTTTAGCTCTCCGTTCAGAGGAAAAGTAGCCTCAATACGATTCATTCGCTTTCCTTTGGGGAAGTCGAATTCTTGTTGGTTTCTTACGTTGTTAGTCACCAGCTTCAAATCCACCGCCGGAGTTACTTCATCCTGAGCAAGGGATCCCTGCGGTTTGAAACTTATCTGCGCCGTCAGCTCTTGAGTTCCGGGGTCGACTGTGGTGACAAGCACGGAGATCGCGACGTGATCCGCTGCATCCGTATCGTCTCGCAGCCGCAGAGAACGTCGTGTACCCTCACTCAGGTTGCGAAAAAGCACAACCGAATATAGATAGATCAGGATACATACGATTACGAGCCTTCCGAAGCGTCCGATCTTTTTCCGCATGATATACAGATTCCTTACCTTTTGATCGAATCAGAGAGCGGGAGCCGCAACCTCCTCCTTTGCTGTTGTTGTCTCTCGTGTTTTGCCGTGGCCACCGCGTGTCGCTCACGCCGCACTAGTTTACGAATGATGATCGCAGGTTGCTCGCGAGGCGGGAACTAGTAGAACTTAGAGAGAGACCCTACACATTTGACAGTTGTGCGGCCATGAAGCTGTCAAATAAAAGTGAGGAGGTTCTTGTGTTCCAGGCGCCACCCCACGAAAGGAAGAGGGTATGAAACGTTCCTGCGCTTATTCTCCCTTGGGTCTTAGATCGATGGCAGCACTCATCTTGATCCTTTTGGGAACGGCTCATGCGAACGCCCAGAGGGATCCTCTACCGTCGTGGAACGACGGTCCTGCGAAACATGCCATCCTGAAATTCGCGAAGGATACAACCGACAGAAACAGCCCCAGCTATGTAGAACAGCGCGACCGCATCGCAACGTTTGACCAGGACGGCACCCTTTGGACGGAACACCCGTTATACGCACAAGCGATGTTCGCGCTCGATCGCGTAGGCAAGCTCGCCCCGCAGCACCCTGAATGGCGCCAGCAGCAACCGTTCGAAGCCGTTCTTGATGGAAACCGCCAGGCGATGGGCAAATTCACCGAGGCAGACTGGTTGCAGATTATCGCTGTGACGCATGCCGGGATGAGCACGAAAGCATTTAATGGCCTGGTGGCGCAGTGGCTCGCCACCGCCAAAGCGCCGCGGTTCAATCGCCCCTACACGGACCTTATCTACCAACCAATGCTGGAGGTAATGCGCTACCTGCGCGAAAAGGGCTTCAGGACCTACATCGTCACAGGAGGGGGACAGGCGTTTGTGCGCGCGTACAGCGAGCAAGTCTATGGCGTCCCACCCGAGCAGGTAGTGGGGTCGAGCATTGTGACCAAATACCAGCAAATAGACGGCAAGCCAGTACTGATGCGCGAGCCGAAGGTATTTTTTGTCGATGATGGACCCGGCAAAGCGGTCGGAATTGACTTATTCATCGGCAAACGGCCCATTGCCGCCTTCGGTAATTCCACCGGCGATGCCGAAATGCTCGAATGGACACAAGCCGGGGAAGGATCCCGGCTGATGATGCTCGTCCACCACGACGACGCAAAACGCGAATATGCCTATGGCCCTGCAGGAGAGTTGCCGGAGACTCACGTCGGAACTTTCTCCGATGAGCTGATGGCTCAGGCAAAAAAGGAAGGCTGGATCGTAATTAGCATGGAGAAGGACTGGAAGCGTATCTTCTCATTCGACAAGTAATGGGCGGTTAGTCACGACGAGGAACCTGGCGGCCCCATCCTCACCGGGTATCCGATTTATAGGGCACGCTGGCGTGGATCGTAGTACCGCGCCGTACCTCTGGCGTGTGGTGGGAACGGGAAAAGACACTTGTTTCGGAGCAAAAATCTGTCCGTGGACAGCACGGGGATATTACTAAAGGATGGGAAATCCTCGGAACGGAATTGGAGATTTGAGGCGGCTTTCCGGGGAAAGGCAACAGGGACGTTAAAAATCGGCATCTTTCAGCCCGCCTGAGCGACCTGTCCCGCCTGCCCCGCCTGTCCCGCCTGTCCCGGCGTGCCGTGGAGCGTGCCGTGGAGCATGCCGTGGAAGTCGAACGGGTGCGAACTTTGGTTCCCGGAGCGTGTCCGCACTCTCAACAGGCCGTGCAGCATTAGATAATAGAGGTATTCGGTTCGAGGATTCTCCATTCCTCAGGTGACGATCAAAACGGGCCTCACAACTCCGGACGGGCGCGAAGAACTGCTCACGGAATACGTCTGCGACCACCCAGGCTGTCCTAATATTGCTACCCACGTGCTGGGATGCGTCATGGAGCTCGGACTTGTCTCAGCCGTTTGCGACGAACACGCCCACAAGCTCCGGTCCTAACAGCCGCTTCTCAAGAAAAAAGTTCACTGATTCACTTCCCGCTCCTTGTTCGCCCAAATAGGCATCCGGCGAGCCCCCTCCTGTCACTTGTGACAGTTGTTTCAGAGAGACGGGAGATCTAGCTTTTTCATTGGACCGAGCGGTGCGCCCATTCTCCTTATGGTTGCGCGATGATCCCGAAACAAAACGGAAAGGAACCTTCCCGCTATGAGTGACCAGGACAAGATTCAGCGAACAGTTCTTCCCATCCCCGATCAGCCGCGCACAGGACTGGTCACGTATGATGCGAAGGATCCTGACACCAAGTTCCCGCCGATCAGGCCGTTGCGGCCGCCCAAGGGTGCGCCGAACGTCCTGATCGTCTTGATCGACGACGCGGGCTTTGCCTCCTCCAGCGCCTTTGGCGGCCCTTGTAACACACCGACGGCGGAACAGTTAGCCGCCGGTGGTTTGAAATACAACCGCTTTCACACCACAGCGCTGTGTTCGCCGACGCGACAGGCCCTGCTGACCGGACGCAACCACCACACGGTGGGTATGGGCGGAATTACCGAAATCGCCACCGGCTCGCCCGGCTATAACTCAATTCTCCCAAATACTTGCTCGCCCATCGCCCGGACGCTCAAGCTGAATGGGTATGCGACGGCGCAGTTCGGCAAGTGTCATGAAGTGCCGGTTTGGGAGACGAGTCCGGCCGGCCCATTTGATGCCTGGCCAACCGGGGGAGGCGGATTCGAGTATTTCTATGGCTTTATCGGGGGTGAGGCGAACCAATGGTATCCATCGCTCTATGAAGGCACCACACCGATCGAAGTGAAAAAGACGCCCGAAGAGGGTTACCACTTGATGGAAGACATGACCGACAAGGCCATCAACTGGATCGGGCAACAGAAAGCCCTCATTCCCGATAAGCCCTTCTTCGTCTACTTCGCGCCGGGAGCAGTTCATGCTCCACACCACGTTCCGAAGGAATGGGCGGACAAGTACAAAGGCAAGTTCGATCAGGGCTGGGACAAACTCCGCGAGGAGATCTTCGCCCGCCAGAAAGCGTTAGGCGTCATTCCCCAAGATTGCCAGCTCACGCCAAGGCACAAAGAAATCCCGGCGTGGGATGAAGTGGCTGCAGAACTCAAGCCCGTGATCATCCGGCAGATGGAGGTTTACGCCGGGTTCATGGAGTATGCCGATCACCATGTCGGGCGGTTGGTGGATGGGCTGAAAAAGCTCAATCTGCTCGATGACACGCTGATCTACTACATCATCGGCGACAACGGCTCCTCCGCGGAGGGAACGCATCAGGGCACTTACAACGAGCTGATCAATTTCAACGGCGCGGCCGCACTGGAGACACCTGAGTTCCTCACGGCACGGCTGGACAAATTTGGCAGCCCGGAATCTTACAATCACTATGCCGTCGGCTGGGCGCACGCCCTGGACACACCGTACCAGTGGACCAAGCAGGTCGCCTCGCATTTTGGCGGCACGCGCAACGGAACGATTGTGCACTGGCCTAAAGGAGTCGCGGAAAAAGGCAAAATCCGCAGTCAATTTCATCACGTGATCGACGTGGCGCCGACAATCCTCGAGGCGGCTGGGCTCCCCGAACCAACCTTCGTCAATGGGGTGCAGCAGAAGCCTATCGAGGGCGTCAGCATGCTTTACTCCTTCAACGACGCCAAGGCGGCCGAGCGGCATGAGACACAGTACTTCGAGATGGTCGGCAATCGCGGCATTTACCACAAGGGGTGGACTGCAGTAACACGGCACAGAACCCCATGGCTTGTGTTCGGTGCCGAGGTCCCGGCATTCGACGACGACAACTGGGAACTGTACGACACCAATAAAGACTGGAGCCAGGCGAATAACCTGGCCGAGCAGATGCCGGAAAAGCTACATGACCTGGAGCGCTTGTGGCTGATAGAGGCGACACGCTACAACGTCCTCCCGCTCGATGACCGGGGCGCCGAACGGTTTAACTCAGATCTGGCGGGAAGGCCGGTGCTGATCAAGGGTAACTCGCAGGTTCTTTTCGGCAGCATGGGACGTTTATCTGAAAACTCAGTCCTCAATCTCAAGAACAAATCTCATTCGGTGACCGCCGAGATCGTTGTACCCACAACCGGAGCTGAAGGCGTCATCGTCGCTCAAGGTGGCAACATGGGCGGCTGGAGCCTCTACGCCAAGGGTGGCAAGCTCAAATACTGTTACAACTTCCTCGGCATCCAGTGCTTCTACGCAGAATCGAGTAGCGCGCTCACCCCGGGCGACCACCAGGTACGGATGGAATTTGCTTATGCTGGGGGTGGCCTCGGCAAAGGTGGCACGGTGTCCTTGTATGTAGATGGCAAAAAAGTCGGCGAAGGCAAGGTCGGCGCCACCCAGCCCATCATCTTCTCTGCCGATGACGGTTGCGACGTGGGAGTCGACACCGGGGCCCCGGTCTCGCCGGACTACGGGTCACGTGGGAACGAGTTTTCAGGTCGGGTCAAGGGCGTCCAACTCGCCATCGCCAAGGATGCTCAGAGCCTAGATCACCTGGTTTCGCCGGAGGAAGCGATCCGCATTGCTATGGCGCGGCAGTAAAAAAGCTCCACGCCCATACTCGCCGAAACGAGGCAAACCTGATCGTGAGTGCTGGGTATCAGCTATGGCCTTCAGCACCCTGGACATTGGCGAAACATGCGAGCCATTCGAAAACAAGGCCCAAGTCTGCCTCGCTTTGCGCCAGGTGTGCTAGCCTCCTTGATTCTGGCTTTCGGTTTCTTCCGCTTCTAACAGTGATCTCACAACCCAAGTTGAATGCAGGAGGCTAACACATGAAAAAGATAGGCATGCTGATCCTGGGAGTGGCTTTCGCCATCTCGCCCCTGTGGTGCCAACGAGAAACAACGAGTCAGGAGGCATATACCGGTAGAGCGATCGGATCTGGAGGGCCAGCCGGTGGAAAGTCGATTGGCTTTGATTTCCGGGTTAACCGCTACACCACGGATGAAGAAGTCGACCAGCTAGCGACGCTGTTGAAAGAGAAAGGTCCTGACGCGCTCCGCAGGGCTATGGAAAAACTTGATGTAGGACGAATCAACCCGACAGGCAGCGTAGGAAACCAGGTTGCCGTCGCCCGGAAGCGGCAAGCTGGCTCAGACACAATCATAACGCTCGTGACTGCCCGCAATATGCCGTTTGTCGAGCTGTATAATGCCGGGCGAACGACAGACTATCCCTTTGGGTATCTCCAAGTCAGGTTAAACGACAAGGGTGAGGGAAGCGGCCAAATTATGGTCGCGGCGAAGATTCGGTTCAATCAGAAGAAGGGGCACTATGAGATTGAGAGCTACGGGAATCAGTACATCAAAGCGGTAAACGTCCGTCCAAACATGTAATGCTCTAACCCGGCGATTGCAATCGCCTCCCGCGCCGGCTGTCCAAGGCTGTCGCAACCAGTGTAGTGCGTCACTGATAGAGGCGATTATTTCCTGCCTGCCACAGATGATCCGATGTCCCCGCCTCTCTCGCCTACCGTGGAGCGTGCCCCGCATCCTACCCCGCAAGCTCGGTCGCGCATACCAACCCGAGTAACCTGTTGGCCTGGTACTCCCGTGCCGAAAAAAGCATCTCGGCACTTACATCAAACTGGGAAATGTTCTATATCTTAGAGTAGAAGATATCGGCGGGCGACGGCTTCTCACGCCACCGCGCCTGTCCGGCAGTTGCCGGTAGTTTCGGCCTTTCGCGTGAGCGAAGGATAGCTTCACCGCTGTCCGGTGCCACGACCGATCCCTGTCCCAAATCACTAACACCAGCAATGAGTGGCCGACCGCGGCGCTCAAGCCCTTTGTGTCCCAAAAAAAGCAGCAAGCAAATCCCACCTAATTTCCAGCAAACCAAGGAACGAGGATACCCTATGCCCAAAAATAAGGTTAGCGATCTCATCACCGATCAGGAAATGGCCTTTGCTCACCTGATCATGTCCGGAACCATGACTGACCGCGCCGCCGCGGAGGCGGTCGGCCTCAATCCCGACACCGCCGCCTACACCAAAGCCAAGGCCCGCGTCCGCGCCTACATGAACCAGCACCGCGCCGCCGTCAGCGAAAAGCTGGTGGACCAGGAAGCACAAGGGCTGCGCAAGCTGAACATCGGTCGGGACCAGATCCTGACCCGGCTCTGGGAATTAGCCACTCTCAGCCACGAATCCACCAGAGGCAGCATCGCCGGCCAGATCAAGGCTCTTTCCATGATCGCAGCCATCGAAGGCTTCATTCCGGACCGCCGCCTCTCCCCATTCGGAACGCAACCCGTGGCCCCATCCGTCAAGCCACATATCTACCCCTCTGAGTGGCTCCGCGAACAGCAGAACCAACCTGTGGGCGAGGAGCCTGGGGACCCCGTTGCCGCCATGAAAACCAAACCCGCCGCGCCCCAGGTTCCCGAGCCGGAGCTTACACCCGAGCCAGCGCCCAAACTGGGTAACCACACGTCGTCTCCCAACCTTGACCGGCCCCAACCCAGCCCTGCCAATCCCTTCATCAACCCCGAAAGGCCGAACCGGGTTCCCCTCGCGGCCGAAGGCATCTTCGATCTTGCCATGGACACAATCAGCTCCCTCCGGATGCCTTTTTCCGCAAACATAGGCCTCCCTGCGCGACGCCGCTGAAGTCAAAAACGGCCGAATTTTATCGAATTTTATAAAATATCCCGCCTCACTCGAAGACGCTCGGTTGTCTCTCCAGGCTGCGCACGCCAGAATCTATGCACCGTATGCCCCCAGTCTGTGTTAGAGCGGAATCAGCGGACGGAAGCGACCTCCTCCTTTGCTGTCATATCCTCGCGGGCGCCTGCGTGGGGTCCGGTAGGCTAGGTGCACTCCCGTTTCCCTGAACGTCCACGTGTCTTGTAAACCCGGCGCCGACTTCCATCCGCCGGAATTGGGGCCTTTCTCGAAGACTTTGTGCACTTACGACTCCTGTTAAAGGCTGGTGACGACATATGTAACTGTATATGAGACGATCAGCACCGTATCGCGCGTAGTCACGGTTAAATGGAATCAGCGAGCGGGAGTCGCCATCTCTTCTTTTGTCATATCCTCCGCATGCACTTGCCTGGGGGTCTGGTACGCTACGTGCACCTGCTCGATAGTCCCGTTGAACTTGAACGGCGCCTTGTCATAGTAGTCAAGGGACACCGGCGAACCGAGGGCTATGCCAATGTCCAGGCAGTCGTTGGCTGTGAAGATCAGGGGCGCGGATATCGGGACCTGGCCTGTAGCAACCACTTGGCCATTGACTTTCATGGTGATGCTCAGCGGTCCGCCCGGCCTGGGTACTACGTACGCCGTTTCTATCTCGATCTTTGCCTTACCAACGGGCAGCTTCTGCCGGGCGCGGATCTTGGTGCGCTGAATAATAAAGAGGTTGTATTCGTAACAGAGGACGCCGTCCTCTACGAAACACGTGAGGCCCCCAGAGTTCGCCCCCAGTTTGTAAAGCACCCCGTTGGCGTTGGCCGGGATATCGGCGTCAATCGTAACAATGTTCGGTTTATTACCAAGCGCCGGCGCACAGAACTCCGGCATGCGAACCAGGTCGCCGGAGAAGGTCCACTCCGTATAGGGTGGAGCAATGCGCATTTCGGGGTGGAGCAAGGGAACCCAAAGCCCACCGCCGATGGGGAGCGCCTTGTTCTTCGTAGCCTCGATGAGAAAGAGCTCCTTCAATTGGGCCAGCTTCTCCGGCATTTTTGCGGCGAGGTCGTTTGCCTGGCTCCAGTCTTCCTGGAGGTTGTAGAGCTCCCAAATGTCCTTATCCGGTGTCCACTCGCCAATGCCCGGCGGAATGCCTTTTTCCCAGGGAATACGCGGGCCGATAGCAGAGGCCATCCAGCCATCGTGGTAGATGGACCGGCTGCCCATGATCTCGAAGTATTGGGTGAGCAGGCGCCCCTTGGCCTTTGGGTCGTCAAAGGTATAGGCGAAACTCACGCCGTCGATCGGGTCTTGAGGAACGCCATTTACTTCCCGCGGTGGAGTAATACCGACAACTTCATAAATTGTAGGGACGATGTCGTTGCAGTGATGGAACTGCGGACGCGGTGTGGCATCGGCTTTGATCTTTGCCGGCCACTGGATGACGATAGGGTTGCGGGTGCCGCCAAAGTGCGACGCTAGAAGTTTGGTCCCCTTATAGGGAGTGCTGCCGGCCCACGCCCAGCCCGCATGGTATTGGTTGTCGGCCTTGGGCGAGCCCAGCACGTCGAGTCCGCCAAGCGCATCGAGCGCTGCTATGTGCTGCTGGACCGTAGTTGGAATGCCGTTTTGCGCAAGAAGCTCGCTGATTGTGCCGTCCTGCCCCTCAGCCGAGGAACCGTTGTCACCCCAGATGTAGAAAATGAGGGTGTTGTCGCCGTAGCCGAGCTTGTCGATTTCGTCGATGACCCGGCCGGCCTGAGCGTCCACGTGCTCCGCGAACCCGGCGGCCACTTCCATCAGCCGGCGCTGGAAGGGCTTTTCGTCTTCGGGGATGCTTTCCCAGGACGGCATCGTTGGATGCCGGGGCGTAAGTTGAGCATTGTCGGGAATCCAGCCCTTCTCCTTGGCGCGATTGAAGACGCGCTCGCGATAAGCATCCCATCCGTCATCGAACTTACCTTTATACTTGTCGGCCCACTCCTTCATGATGTGGTGTGGACCGTGGATCGCGCCACTCGCCCAGTACATGTAGAACGGCTTATCCGGCTGGAAGGCCTTGTGCTTTTGCAGCCAGCCGATAGCGTCGTCCGCGAGATCCCCGCTGAGATGGTAGCCCTCCTCCGGACTCTTGGGCGGGAGCACGACAGTTGTGTTGCGTACAAGATTGGGGTCATATTGCGACGCCTCACCTGCCAGGAATCCGTAGAAATATTCGAAACCTACTTCGGTCGGCCAATTATGGAAGGGCCCAGCGGCGGTCGTTTCCTCGGCAGGTGTGTTGTGCCACTTACCAAAGGCCGACGTACTGTACCCATAATCCTTCAGCACCTCGGCCGCTAGGGCGCTGCTCTTTGGGATGTGGCCCGAGTATCCATCCCAGTCGTTCGCCAGTTCCGCGATCTGCCCGGAGCCAACGCGGTGATGATTGCGGCCGGTGAGGATGGACGCCCGCGTGGGGGAGCACATGGCCGTAGTGTGGAAGCGGTTCAGCGAGATCCCGCCCATGGCAACGCGGTCCAACGTGGGGGTATGGACCTCGCCCCCAAGTGTGGAAGGCAGGCCGGGACCCGCGTCGTCAATCAGCACGATGAGAATGTTGGGTGCATCCGGGGGAAGGCGACGCGGCTCCACGCGCCGGTTATAGACGGATTCCTGCATGGTGCGCCCGGCGATGCTTGCCGATGGTGTGGGTGGAAAAGGAAGGGACTCCTGGCTGCATGTTATCTTTTCATCCGCGCTCATCGGTTTCTCCTATCACTTGGTTTCGCTGATAGCATATCTGCGCCTGCCACCGCATGCACCTGTCACAAGTGACAGTTCGGCACAGATTGAAAAGATCCCAGGCCGTTGGAGACCACAGCGCAGAGCATCTAAAAGGCCGGTGAAGCTTTACGCCTCCCGATGCGAGATCGCATCATCGTCATCTTTAGAAGCTTTATAGCTCCGACTCTAGTAGTTCGTAACCACAGGCAAGATTTTCTCTACTCTCTTGATGGGAGGCATATTCCACTTGCCCGTGAGTGCCGCGCTCTCCGGGGCGGAGAGTCGCATGGTCAAATTAAATGGCGCCTTAGGCGCAGGAAGCCAATTTGCGTCTTTGCCCGTGCCCGGATGATCGCTTTGAAAATACAGGTCGAGCGAACCGTCCGGTTTGTACTTGAAGGGCTCAGAGCTACTCGCGGCATAACGATTCAGTGAGTTTGGAACCTGAAAGCCATCCGGGTCGTAGAGGGTGATGGACCAGAACGCACGCACTGGTGGCGACGTGGTCAGTGGTATCCAAATCGTCTCGCAGCTGTAAGGAACATCGCGCGCCCTACCTCTTCGCTGAAGCTTTCAGCTTCGTGCTTCAGATAGGGGTACGTCGGCTTGATCCCGACCTGCGAGTACCGCTCAGCGGCCTGTTCAACGGCGGATTAGTGGTCCACGGCCAGCAATCCCGTGACGCTCAATTCTTCGATAGCCCTCTGTGTCTCTTCGCTGAGGTTGGATTTGCCGACCTGGATGGTCACCTTGTCAATCTTACCGGTGAATTTGTTATCGCCCGCTTTGTAGTCGTCGCTGACAGCCGTATAGAGATTCTCGCCCACGTCCGTCGTTTCCGCACCAAATACATTCGGGTGAGTGTGCTCGATCCGCCCTGTGGCCACTTTTTGACCGTCGACGAAGATCAAACCATTTCCGCCCGCGCCAGGCCTACCACCATCGTAAGCAAACTCGAAGCGGAGTATCACCTTGCCCTCCGGCAGGCGAGCGGGGCCAACGATCTTGTAAGTCTCGCGACCAAGAAAGTTGTAGGCGAACCTGGGTGCGCCGTCCTTGACATAAAGACTCCAGCCGCCCATTTCCCCGCCTTGGGCGAGGACCACCCCTTCAGCACCCGCCTTAGGGACTTCGATATCGGCTGTAATCACGAAGGAGCGGTTCTTGATGTTGATGAAACCATTCTCGGGGATTCCCTTCATTCCTTCATAGACCGTCATCTCGGTGCGACCTTCCAGCAGATCCGGACGGCCCGCCAGGGCGGGGTTGAAGCGCTCCCAGGACCGATCGTCCAGCGGCAGCACGTTGTACTTGACGGCTTCCTCCAGGAAGACTCCCTTTAGCTTCTCAAGTTTGTCTGGGTACTTCTCGGCAAGGTCATGCGCGCAACTGAAGTCTTGCTCTACGTTGTAAAGCTCCCATTTATCGTTGGCAAACGTAGCCCGCGGCTTAGCCTCCCACGGCGGGCGGTGCACCGTGGTGGCGAACCAGCCATCCTGGTAGATGCCCCGGTTGCCTGCCATCTCGAAGTACTGTGTGGTGTGGCGCGACTTCGCCTCGGCGTTATTAAACGTGTCGAGCATGCTCACACCTTCGATAGGTCTCTGCGGGACGCCATAGACGACCACAGGCTCGGGCACTCCAACCGCCTCTAACACAGTTGGGGCAATGTCAATCATGTGGTACCACTGGCTACGCAGGCCAGCCCTCTCGTTAATGCCCTTCGGCCAATGGACTACGATCGGTTGGCAGATGCCCCCGTAGGAGGCCACCTGGTGGCCCCAGGCAAAGGGCGTGGCGCCGGCGAAAGCCCAGCCGTTCGGGTACAGAATATGGGATTGGGGGCCACCGAATTTGTCCAGGTTCTTCAATGCAATGTCGAGGGGTTCTGGCAGTCCGTTGAACACGGATAACTCATTGAAGGCACCGATTGGGCCGCCCTGAAAAACCGAGCCATTGTCGCCGGTGATGTAGAAAACCAGCGTGTTGTCCATTTCACCCAGGGCTTCGATCGAAGCCAGAAAGCGCCCGATTTCATAGTCCGTCACCTCGGCAAAGGCGGCATAGATTTCCATGTACCGGGCAAACACCTTTTTCTCGTCGGCTGTTAACTGGTCCCATTCCTGGATCCCCGCCGGCTTGGGTGCGAGTTCGGTGCCCGGTGGCACGACTCCTAGTTTGATCTGCCGGGCCAGCGTTTCCTTCCGGACCTGGTCCCAGCCTTGGTCAAACTTGCCCTTGTACTTGTCGCGCCACTTCTCGGGCACCTGGAAGGGACCGTGAGTGCCGATGGCGGAGTAGTAGACGAAAAATGGCTTGTCGGGGGCTAGCGAATGCTGGGAACGCACCCACTCGATGGCCTTGTCGCTGATATCAGTGCTGCCATAGTAATCGGCGTCGGGGTGCGGATCCACCCTGTTCATGTTGTCGTAAATGACCGGGTGGAAGAGGTCAGCCTCACCAGACATGAAGCCGTAAAACCGCTCAAAGCCGCTATGCATGGGCCAGCGGTCGAAAGGCCCGACAGAGCTGGATTCCCAGGGCCCTAGCTCGTGACACTTGCCGAACATGGCGGTGCTGTAACCGTTGAGCCGCAAAATCTCGGGCAGCATCGCGACACTTGCGGGACGCATTGCGGTGTACCCCGGGAATGCGGTGGCGATTTCCGAGATCACGCCGAAGTTTGCGCTGTGGCTGTTTCGGCCAGTAAGCAGGGCCGAGCGGCTGGGCGAACACAGCGGGGGCACTTTGAAATTGTTGTAACCCAGTCCGGTCTCGGCCAGGCGGTCCAGCGTCGGCAACTGGATCGGGCCGCCGAACGTAGATCCGTCGCCGAAGCCGAAGTTGTCGAGAAGGATGATTACCACGTTGGGCGCCCCTTTCGGCGCCTTCACCTCGAACCGCGCCGGGGCTTTTGCGTTGCGCGCATCAAGCTCGGTGATTGGCGGATATGTAGGCTCGGGGATGGGCAGCACGGTACGGTCCACGGAGGCGGCGCTTTGGGCCTCTGACTTATTAGGCATGAGTCGGCCCCAGCAGTCCAGCCGATACCACAGTGAAAGGGCACGTCATGGTCTTCTCCTGATCGATAACTCTTGACCGCGAATCGCCGCGGCCAGCGCGGCTCTTTTGCTCAAGGGCCATCGGCAACGTGGAGGGATGCACAGATTGATCCAGACTTGAGCCTGGGCTTGGAGTAACCCGCACCTCCGAGCCACGTCCTCGGATTGCAGGGTGCCTCCCACTGTCATTGATAATGCTTATAGACGAATGGGCAAGTGCCAAACTACTAGCAAAAGTAATAGACACGGACATGAATTTTGACGCAAATGCTGTTTGTCCTTTACTCAGTGTCCTACCTGGATCGAATCAACATAAGCTTCTCACCGCTGACGATGAACGACGCTTTAGTGATCACAACGGCACAGTCTGGACTGGTCGTTGGGATATTTATCCCGGCTACTTTCTCTTCGAAGTACCCCTGCGATCTTCTCTTGCAGAAGATGGTTGCCCGCGTTTGGATCGCCCGCATTTTGATGAAGTGGGGCATCGTAGCCGCGCTCACCGGTGCTGTGCAACACTTGGCACAATTCTTATGGTTGCAGGTTTTTGCTCGGCGAGCCTCTCTAAGCTCACGGGGGCTGAACGTAGTCAGAGCACACACGCGGCTGTCTGCTGATGCATTTTATTTCTGCACTAGCACTTCTACCAGTGGCAGTAGGCCGCTCAGGCCAGCTAATCTTTTGGTGTTTGAAGAGACTCGCCGCTGGTAAGTTCATCAGCAGTTGGGTGACATACGGTTGCGGGCGACCCAGGGTACAACCTGGCGTCGTAGGATGAGTGGCCTGCCGCCAATCGGGAGATCTGAGCGAGATTACTTTCGGGGTGGCAGAGACTCTCCGGGACGACATCCCAGAAAAAGAGCAACCAAATGGAATATATCTTCGACCACCCATGGGAATTGGGCTTGCTCCTCGCGATTGTTCTGGCTCTCGTCCTCGAACTTGGACGTCGCGTGGCGGCCTATTTCAAAATTGAACAGGTACCCCAACGCAAAGAGCAGATGGGCACGATCCGGGACGGGCTCCTTGTGCTAGTCAGTCTGCTCTTGGGCTTCACCCTGAGCATGGCGTCCACACGCTTTAGCGAGCGTCGCTCGTTGTTGGTGGAGGAAGCCACTTCGATTGGCGCTACCTATCTCCGTGCCAGCACGCTTCCCCAACCGTATCGCGATCACTCCAGACAACTGCTCCGTGAATATGTGGATACCCGCCTCGAACTGGATACCGTGGACGCGAACCGCCTCAGTCAGACCGTGAGCCGATCCAAGCGGCTCCAGGAACAACTTTGGCTCGACGCTGACGCGGTTGCACAAAATGATCGCACAGCCATTACCGCCGCCTACCTCAATTCCCTCAACGAAACCATCGACCTTCACGAGAAGCGAGTTGCATCCTTTGAGAACCGTGTTCCAATTCCGGTTTGGCTTCTCATTTTCTCCACCTCGCTGATTGCGGTCTTCACACGCGGGTCTACGCTCACGTCTCGCTTTTGGTTGGGGCTGATTCTTATTCCTATCACCATCGCGATTGTCGTCGCCCTGATCGCTGATCTTGACACTCCTGGCCGTGGTCTCATCCGGCTGGATCAGCGTGCCCTGCAGCGCCTGAAAGCCGACATTATCGTTGTGCCAGAAGGGGGTTGACAGACGGAGCGTTCGCCACGCCGAAACCAGCTTTAGCAACTACACCAATACATACCGTGTCGGTTACGTTCCGTCTGGAACCTGTGAAAGATTTCAGGCGGCCCATAATCCCCCGCTCAGTATTTCCATGGATTCACGTCCTCCGATCGGATTGTGGATCTGAAACCTGGGATTCAACAGTGCATGTCAGGAGTAGGGGCTCTTAGTCTTTCAATGTGTCGAGAAGCAAACCATCAGGGTCTTTTCTTAGGCGGCAGCGACAGTCGGCGTAGCAAGCTTGCGGCGTACGCTGAATAACCGGATGAGGTTGTAACTAATGCAGGTCCATGTGGCCTCCATTCCTGCTTTTTGTTGCCCTCGGCAGCGAAATTGCCGGAGCCCACATCGCTCTTTAATCCAAGCGTGCGGGAACTCGGCGATCTGCGAGCGCTGGTGGTAGATTTTCTGTGCCGCCTCAGTCTGCATCTTGGCTTTGAATGCGCTTGTTTGCGCAGACTCCTCGATACGTGTGATGGAGCGTCTCCACTGTGGTGTCGGCTTCTTCGAGGCGCACTGAGCGCGATAAACGCAGGAAGAGCAGGCTGCCTTTGGCGCCTTGTACACATGCGTGCGCACCCCGTGTCCACGATCGAGGACCATCTTGTGCACTAGTTGCTGTCCGGCAGGGCAGAGGTAAACGTCGTTCTTCGCATCATAAGGAAAAGCACTGCTGATAAAGGCCCCGCAGCGTCCCTGAGCATCCGACTCTGTCGGTTTCCAGCTATCTTGCCACGAGCCGTAGAAGTCGACGCCAGACTTTGCAGCAGCCTGCACGGCCGCATGGTTGGTATAGTCTCCATCTGCAATCAACTGCTTTGGCAGACTTCCCAGCGTGGCTTTACAGCGGTCAAGAGCTGGCTCCAGTTGACGATAGTCGATGGCGTCGGTGGTTGCCTCTACGTTCACCACGAAGCCGTGAGTGGTGTCGGTCACCAATTGCACGTTGTAGCTGGGCACAGTGCCACCTTCGCCGTTACGCATCACATGAGCCTCGGCATCGGTGGTGGAAGCCCGCGCTACAAATTTCTTCTTATCCTCCTTCTTTTTCTTCTGCAGACGCTCCACTTCACGAAGCGCGCTTTCCAGCCGGGTTACGCGTTCTTGCGCCGCCCGTTGTTTCGCAGCCGCTTGACGCTTGGCCACTTTCTCTTCCTCTGCGGCTTGTTCGTTCATCTTCTCCAGTTGCGTTTGCGCCGCAGCCAGGTGCGCTTCGATCTTCTCTTTACGCCGAAATGTGTTGCCGCTGGCGTTAGCTTTGATCTTGGTGCCATCCAGCGTCACTCGTTCCATGGTGATCAGCCCTTCGACACTCAGCACCCCCACCACCTGCACGAACACGCTGCCGAGTGCTTCCTTGTTATCAGAACGGAATCCGGACAGAGTGCGATGACTAATAGGCTGCAAACCGCACAGCCACTGGAACGCGGGTTCAAACTCACAACGCCGCGCAATCTCACGCGCTGAGCTGATCCCTCGGCTGTACGCGTACAACCATAGGCTTATGAGCAACTGCGGAGCTGTGTGGTCTCGGCCAGCTCGCCCTTCCACAGCTGCTATCTTGGCATCATACAAACTTAGATTCAGCCGGCCGATCGTCTCCCAGATCGACCGTGCGCTGTGGTCGTCGTCGATCATTCTCTCTACATCCACGGTACGAAGGACAAGCTGGGAACGGTCTATCGAGGAAAGGCGCGGACGAGGGCGAGGGGAACCTGAAGATGCGCTCACGCTTGTAGTCTAGCGGCGTTACGGCCTCAAAAATAGCCCCTTGCTGTTGTCAATTTCTTCACACCTTCCTGTCACCGTCTTTTGACATTCTAGAGTTCTTCTCTGGCCGCCCTGGGAGGCCTATCAGCTGAATCTAACGAACCGCATCGTAGAGCGTTCTTAGCGGTCACGGCTGATCGAACGTGAACGAATTAGCTGTAATCACACCCTCCGACTATGAGCGGAAAGTAGAAGCTAGTAGAATTTTATGGGCGTTCGAAACGATTCTGGAGGCTGTAATGAAAGCGTCATTTTGTATCCAACGTCGCATCGCTATCAGCGACGGATTCCTGGTCGCCTTCTGCTTCTGGTTTGTTTTAGGTGTCTTTTGGATTATCAGCGGCACCATTCCGGGTCGAGCTCAGGCGGTGTACGGATCCGTTTTCGGCACAGTAACTGATAGGACCGGAGCTCTCCTGCCCAACGCCACGGTCACAGTCACAGACGTCTCAAAGGGAATTTCTGTGACCACGCAAACCAATGCATCCGGGCAATACCGAGTCGACCATCTGATCCCGGACACCTACAGCATTCAGGTCAGCGCTCCGGGATTTGAAACATTAACCACTTCGAACGTGATTGTCTATGCTGATACATCCCCAAAGGTAGACGTAAAGCTTCAAGTAGGGTACACGACGAATACCGTCGAGGTCACCGGTGGCGCACCTCTTCTACAGACCGCTCGCGCTGATGTAAGCATGATTCTGAATCCTCGCGCTGTCGAGAATCTGCCGAACCTCAATCGAAACTTTACAGAATTCGAACTGCTCACGCCGGGCACGAGCTATATCGGATGGAACGTTGGGCAGGCTACAAATCCTCAACAAAGTGAACAGATCGAGGTCAACGGGCAACTTCCGTTCGCCACGGGATATGAACTGGACGGGACGGATAATCAGGATCCAATCATCGGTGTTGCGGTCATTAACCCAAACCTCGACGCAGTCTCTGAGATGAAGGTAACGGCCCAAAACTATGACGCGGAATTCGGGAAGGCAGTTGCAGGTTTGGTTGTGGCCCAAACCAAATCAGGAAGCAATTATTTTCATGGTTCTGCATTTGAGTTTCGCCGTTCGGACGCTCAACAGGCTCGCGACCCCTTTACACAATTTGCGCCGAGTTCCCTCACCGGGCGCTACATTGCGCCGTTTCTGTTTAACCAATTTGGAGGCGCCGCTGGAGGCCCAATCAGGAGAAACAAACTATTCTTCTTTGGCGATTACCAGGGACTGCGCGAGAAAACTGGAAACACGGCCGTGACGACCGTTCCGACCGCCTTGGCACACAATACATGTACATCTGGAGGCGCATGCGACTTGAGTGAGTACCTCAACCCCGCGCTCCAGGGTGGCTCTATTTATCAGGCCTACGATCCCGAATCAAATCCAAATGGTGTCGCCGGGCGTACGCTGTTCCCGAATAACGTGATTCCTGCTTCCAGGCTCTCGGCGCCGGCAGTGAACCTGATAAAAATGATGCCATTGCCGAACAACGGGACCAACATCATCAACAACTATTTGGCGTCAGGCTCAGGCGGGTTCAACACGGATCAATTTGACGTGCGAGTCGACGGTCAGGTGCGGGTGCCGTTTCACACGTTTGGACGGTACACGCGCTTTAATTCGAGCTTGGATGGGCCGTCTTACTTCGGGGCGGCAGGGGGTGCTGGATTTGGAGCCGGCGGCTTCGCCGGTACCGATAATGCGCTGGATCAGAGCGTGGCGGCCGGCGGTGACTATGCACTTTCTTCAAAATGGCTAACAGACTTCCGCTTTGGATGGTTTCGCGTACATATCAATGAACAGGGACCAGATTACAACCAAGCCCTAGGGACAGCGCTTGGAATCCCTGGCGTGAATCAAGGTGATCTCTCCTTGAACGGGGGACTACCGCAGTTCAACATCAATATTCCAAACAACGGCTCCAATGGCGGGGCAAATCTGCTATTCGGAACTTCCGCAAATCAGTTCTTACAAACGGAGAATCAATTCCAGGTGGTCAATAACTGGACTCGAGTTCTGGGACCGCACAGTATCAAATTTGGAGGAGACGTTCGGTATGCCATGAATCACCTGATCGGCCTGAACAACAATCAGGTTCGTTCGGGAAATTTCAGCTTTTTGTCTTCCGTAACTCAAGGGCCCAATAGCTCCGGACTAGGATTCGCAACCTTCCTTCTGGGTGACGTCTCATCCTTTAATCGCACAGTTACACAGAACACCAATGCTCAGGAGCGCCAAAAGCGGCTTTTCTTCTATGCAGAGGATCAATGGCGCGCTACCCAGACTGTGACGGTTAACTATGGACTCCGGTGGGAGATGTATTTTCCGGAATCCGTAACCGGCAAGGGATTGGGTGGACTGCTGGACCTGAACACTGGCAACATTCGGATCGCCGGGTACGGACCTTGGGGCAACAACCTGAATGTCAACATGGAGTATACCCACCTGTCGCCGCGAATCGGTGTCGCTTGGCAGGCATTGCCGAACACAGTATTTCGTGCAGGCTACGGGCGCGTCTATGGTATGGGCTGGTCGGGTGACATCTTTGGCGAGGTTCTGACGTTTTCCTATCCAACCCAGGTGAACCAGAATCTGAATGCACCTTCAGCGTCGTATTACGCGTTCAATCTCTCTCAGGGGCCGCCGGCTTACAACTTCCCTGCGATTCCCGCCAGCGGAAACTACCCGCTTCCAGACGGCATAGGCCAGCCAACCAGACCCTTGACCATGCGGATTCCAACTCTGGACGCCTGGAATTTCACCTGGCAGCTGGAACTGACCAAAACAAGTTCGGTGCAGGCCGCGTATGTGGGTAGCCATGGTACTCATAACATGTTCGACTCATCCAATCAGGCCAGCCCGAATCAACCCACGATCGCCGGATTCAACTGCAGCAACGCTCCCGTGGGTTGCACCTTGCCCATTGATCCCGCGACAGGAAAGCCATACACACTCAACGAGCGCCGGCCTTACTACGACGGGACCGCGCAGCAATACCTCGGTCTCCCTTACGGTCATCCATTCGGGTGGACACAAGATCTTCGCTACAACGCAAACCAGGCAACGACGAGCTATCAAGCGCTGCAGATCGTTTTCGAAAAGCGCTACGGCGCGGGATTTCAGCTCATGTCGCACTACACGTGGTCGCACGCTCGAGCGCACGAGTCCGACTACTACTTCAATGATCCCCGTGTGGATTATGGGAATAGCTACTACAACCGTCGCAATGTATTTGTAATGCTTGGCAACTGGGATTTGCCCTTTGGCAGGAACCGAGGCATCGGTGGCAATCTCTCGGGCTGGCTCAATCAGGTCATCAGCGGACTTACGCTGAACGGTACGTGGACTGCGGAAACGGGTCTGCCGTTCACGCCTTCCTATTCGCTTTGCACGCAAGATCAAGACATCGATGGTCAGGGAGGCAGTCTCTGCCGGCCGAACGCAGTCGTTCCAGGAGCCGACTTCGGGCTGCACGCTGGATCTTTCAATCCAATTACGCACAATGTCCGTTACTTCAACGCTCTTCCGACACTCACCCAAGCCGGCCAGATAGAAGGACCATATGTGCGTCCTTTGCCCGGCCATTTCGGAAATATTCAAAGGGATGCCCTTTGGGGCCCGCATCTCATCAACGTAGATCTCTCGCTCGCGAAGAGGTTCACGTTAGCTGAATGGTTGAGCTTCCAGTTAATGGCGCAGGCCTTTAACGTCTTCAATCATCCGAATTATGGGCAGCCGAGTGGATGCGTCGATTGCGGCACAAGTTCAGGCTTGATCACAGACATTGTGGCCTCGCAGGACGGGTCGACTATGCGGCGTATGCAGTTTTCGGCGCGCTTCCAATTCTGAGTAAGGCACTCTCTTGCAGAGAAGAATGCTGGCAGAGTTATAACAGAACAGCCTATAGAAATTGAGGGAGCAACGAACCCGACGAGCTCGTTGCGCTTCCGGCCATCCAGGAAGCACCCTGCAAGCTCAGGCTGCTGGCACTCCGGCGATGGCCTTGTTCTGTAGGACGCGCACAATAACGCGGCGGTTCGCTGCCTGGCCTTCCACAGTCTTGTCAGCGCCCACCTGCTCGCTTTCGCCCATCGCTCCGGGGGCAAGCATTCTGGTAAGAGGAACCTTGCCCTGCTGAAGCAGGATGTTGCAGACGTTCTGCGCACGCTCCTGACTGAGCTTCTGGTTCACCTGCTGGCTACCCACGGCCGAGGCATAGCCCTTTACCTCGATCATGTAGCCATTGACCTTACTTGCGTTTTGAGCCAGCGTCGTGATCTGGGAGATGTACTTGGGCTCCACCTTGGTTTTGCCGTTGGCGAAGTAGAGGGTGACTTCGTCCATGATGTAGTAATCGTCAAGCTGGCCGAAGCGGGCGACAGCGGCGTCTACCGCGGCTTTGTTGGCTGCGATGGCTTGCTGGTGCTTCTGCAGAGCCTCATTCTGCGCCTGCAACTCGGCGTTGTGTTTCGCGAGTTCTTCCTGATTCTTCTGCACCTGCTCATTGGTATCGTGCATGCCGGCTGCGATTGCTTTGGCGTTCTTCAGGTCGCTGCCCTTGAATCGTACTTTGCTGGCAACGAGCACGTTCTGGTTATTGTAATCGCCTTCCACAGAGACGGCGAGGCCCGGGATGAGCGCAGCCATAGACATCTGCTTGCTGCGCGCTTTGAGCAGACCCTCCACCTGGCCCACGTCAGTGCTATCGGTGAGCATGACGACCATGTTCGGGTCTTGGCTTGTGCTCAGGATGATGTCCGGGCCGCTGCGGCTTTTGATGATGCCTTGAACCTTCGTCGATTGTGCCCCGGCTGTTCCGGATGCGATGCCCAGAAACAACAGCGTTACGATATTGGCCATCCCGAGTAGACGAATTGCTCTCATTTTCCTGCTCCTTCCTGACGCTGATGTGGCGAACGCAGTCTTAAGATCGTCGCCGTGGTTGGCCTCGCTGCTGGTCAGGCCGAACGCACGTTCTTGGGTCCTTGCCATTCCACAGGGCTACGCTGAAGCACAACAACTCGTTGTCGTCGCTGATGCCGGCCAAACCATCTTCGCCCCAGCGATATGCGTGGGATCGGGTCATGTCATGAGTGAAGTGGTCCCAGGCATTCCCATCCTGGCTGTAGTCTTCACGCACTGTTCCCCACTGCCGCTCGCTTAGGTAAGGTCCCCACTTCCTCCAGGGTGTCTTAGCGATACTGAAAGGCCGAGAAGGGAGTGTTCGTGACCAAACGCACTCCTCTGATAGACAAAGGTAGAAGCACATTGCCGCATTCGGAACTAGCAAAACTGCCAGTCCGCACGCGAAAATCACCTGAGCCTCAAGGATTGTGCCCCGGATCATGGGTCATCCGGAATGTATCATGCGTAGTGCGTAGTGCCCGCAAAGTCTCGTTTTCGGTATGCCTATGATGGCCTGGTAAACAGATGGAGTTACTCAAAATCCTAACGTTTTGCAGGGACTTCACGCCAAGCATTCAACAAATTATGCGAGGCGAAGCTACGTGACTACTTCGAAATAGAGGGGACGAGGATCGATTGTCGAAGATTGGCAGCTGTTATTTGCGACAGGTGTGGCGTCGGCAGTCCGGGGAAGTTACGGAATCATTCCGCAGTCAAACATTTTGTTGGCAATGGGGGCAGCGACTTTGTTGATGAAGATAGTCCGCATCTGCGGATTACCTTTCAGAACCGTACTGCCTTCACTTCCGCTGGTGAAGGCGGCTGTGGGTTTGCTTTCTTGTGGATCAACTCTGCACAGGGAGTGGTCTGGTACTTCTCAATGACCTTGGCGGCCACTTTGTCGAGGATTGCCTGCTGATCTTGAGCGAAGGTTCCGGTTGCCATGGCCAGTGCTAGTGGTGAAATCAACAGAACGAACTTTCTCATATGACTTAGCTTCATCATTGCTTTCTCCTCGTTTTCGAACCTGTCGAAATCTCACTGCTAGACCGGCGATCGGTGTCATAGGCGGATTGCCCGGTGCTGAGACATGGAATTCAGCACCGCGTGTTTGCCGAACTCGTCCATAGGCTTTGAACTCGCGGTCGACGCCAATGGCCGTTCTCGTAAGCAGGCGGGCGCCCCCGTGCCCGTACCGTACTTCTTGATAGCCTCCATGGCTGCTCCATCAATGCGCGGATCACCAATCAGTCCCAAATAGTCATAGGATGACAACATGGCGATTCTAAAATACCTGTTTCCCGGTTGCACCTGTCACAAGTGACAGGCGGTGAGTCCGGACGATCGTCGTCGCCCTGATCGCTGATCTTGACACTCCTGGCCGTGGTCTCATCCGGCTGGATCAGCGTGCCCTGCAGCGCCTCAAAGCCGACATCAGCGCTGTGCCAGAAGGGGGTTGACAGACGGAGCGTTCACCACGCCGAAGCCAGCTCTGGCAACTACACCAATACACACCGTGTCGGTTACGTTCCGTCTGGTCACCGTCTTTATGTCGTCCAGAACGCAATGTTGTAAGGAGCAGCCACGTTTCGGCAGAAGTATCCCGTATCTCTAACTTACGCGTTCCCACAAACATATATTCCCGGTATGCTGGGGCAACGCAGCATATTGCGAGTGAAGGAGACCTCAATGGCAAGATTTTTACAACAGTTATGCGCGGCGGTGATCTATATTCTGCTGGCGACCAATCTCACTTTGGTGGCCAGTGCCAGAATGCCGCAGTCCACATCATCTGCCCCATCGCAGCAGGACAAAGCGAAAGCCTGTAACGACGCCGCCGACAAGAAGGGCCTGAAAGACCAGGACCGCAAGACGTTCATGCAGAACTGTCTGAACAAAGCCGCCAACAGCACTCCCCCAAGCAATGAGGACAAGGCTACCGCCTGCAAGAACGTCGCGGATAAAAAGGGGTTGCAGGGCGCGGACCGGCGCTCTTTCCTGAAGGACTGCATGAACAAAGCCACTTCGAAATAGCTGGATTCATTCTAGTGGGACATGGGGAATCCCCCAGGGGATGGTTTGCCGGCGAATTTAACTCGTTATTGGCGAGGCCCTGGCTCTTCGTGTGAGCGCAGCAACCACATCGCTATAGTAAGAATCGCTGAAATCCCCACGATCATTTCCGCCCAAATGAAGGAGAAATAGTCGCCGAGTGCCCCCACACTTGGCACCCCAGGCTGGACGTTTCGGATCGCCGGCAAGCCGAAAATCAACGAAACAGAGAGAGATAGGGGAACCAGGTCCACGCGTGGACCGGCTGTTGCCTTGAGCACCAGAGCCAACAGACTTATGGCTAAACCACTCATCAAGATCATTAGAAAGATGGAGACACTAATTACATTGTCGGCTCGCCTGACTCTTAACTCGATACCCGTAATTTTTAAACTGCTTTCGCGAGAAACGTTTCCTTCAAATTTGATGCCTGGTGTCGATGCCGACAACGTAACCGTGAGTGGGACGGTGGTGCTTTGTTTCAAGGTAGCTGCGCCGAGGGCAAGATGATCACCCTGGAGCGATGTCTCTCCGGTGCTTTCCGGAACCTTCGAACTTTCTGGTTGCACCGTTCGCCCAGGCGTGGTCACCAGGAGCCACAAGGTCGTACGGTAGCGATCCAACGGATATCTGTTGAGTTCCCCATTCAAAGGAAAGACCGCCTCGATGCGGTTCATTCGCTTCCCTTTAGGAAACTCGAATTCCTGTTGGCTTCTTACGTTGTTGGTCAGGAGCTTTAAATCAACCGACGGAGTCACCTCGTCTCGAGCTAGCTGTCCCTGCGGCCGCAGTGCTATCTGTACCGTCAACTCTTGCGTAGCCGGATTGACTCCCGTAACCAGCACCGAGATGGCGACGTGGTCAGTTGTATCCGAATCGTCTCGCAGCTGTAAGGAACGTCGCGTGCCCTCACTCAGGTTACGAATGATTACAGCGCAATAGAGGATCAGGAAACAGATGAAAAAGAGAAACCTGAAGCTCATGATCCTTTTCCACATGCTTTTCAGACCCCTTCAGCAGAAAGCATTCCATCTGCCCCCCCAAGCTCTCAACGCTCAATGCAGAGGGTTGTGCATCTGTTCGTCGGTTGTGGTGAGCGGCTGAGGTTCGGCGAACAGCCTCCCGCCCGCGACAACTCTCCAGGTGGTCAGTGTGTTCGCAATATCCTCCAGAGGGTTCGCGTCGAGAAGCACGACATCAGCTACTTTGCCGGGCTCTAAGCTGCCCAACAGATCTCCCGCTCCCACCGCGGTGGCGCTGCGCTGGGTGGCGATGTGCAGCACCTCGATCGGTGAAATTCCGGCTCGCACGAAATACTGGAGTTCGGCATGCAGCGATTCGCCGTAGTTGTCTTTGGGATTGAGTGAATCGGTACCCGCAAGCAGTGGTACGCCCGCTTGATACGCACGCTTCAGCACGGCAATCATAGCGGTCCGAAGCGGTGAGCCTCCCGGAAACAGCCCAAAGACGACGGCCAGGGTTGGGGTCCAATAAGTCCCGGTTGCGGCGAGCAGTTGCAGGAGATCGTCGTTGTACACGTTCACGGGAAGCATGTGTGCCTTCATCGCGTGGCCGATGAGAGCCCCCCTGATGATCTCCTCACTGAAAAGACCGTGAGCCGACACCGGCAGCCCCTGCTTGAAAGCCTCTGAAGCAAGAGCGCGGTGGAGTGGCCACGACAACGTGAAGTAAGACTTTACACCAACCACACCCTCCTTTTTCTCCAGGTGAACGATGTCTCGCAGTTGCTCATCTGAGGTGCCATAAGCCGAACCGCCCCAGATGAAGGGCGTTGCCTCAATCATGCTGCCGTAATGGAACACCCGTGGTACAGGCGCCCCGAACCCATTGCGGCGGTCCGCCCAAGCCTGGAGTGTGCCCGTGTCGCTGCCCATGTCTGCCACCGAGGTGACACCGTACGCAATCCAGAGCTCCATCTGGCTGACATCGCGGGCCGACTGGGAATGGATAGGAGTCGCGGTGTGCGTGTGCATGTCGAACAGGCCCGGAATAGCGAACCGGCCGCCGCCGTCCACCACTTTCAGGTCCCCCGGTAGCGTGTGACTCGCCTCGGCGCCGATCCACTTGATGCGTCCGTCCTCGATCAGGAGCGAGGTGTCCTCGGTGAAACCACCAGCCTTGAAATCGAGCACGCGCACATTGCGGAGCAATAGCGGTGGCGGAGGTTCTGTGGACAGTTTGAGCTGGATAGGCACTTGTCTCTGCCCGCCATCCTTAAGCGGATGGAGCCACACGTCGGCCCCCGTCGAGTAAATGAGCGAGGTACCATCCGGCGTAAAGCTGAAATTGTGCCCGCCCAAAGAAGAGAAGCGAAACGGCGTGTCTTCCTTGATTGGTTGCGAGCTGAGCGGCGCTACCCAGATCTCGTCGTTGCGACGAAAGGCAAGCCACTTGCCGTCCGGCGAAGCTTGTCCATTGGCCGCGAAGGCTGTAAGTGCGGTGATGGGTTCGCCGGCGCCGGTTGTGTCGGCCGGATAGCGATGGATTTGCCCGTTGCCAGTGAAATATACCCACTTACCATCGCCCGAAAACTGGGCGGCTGGCTGCCAGCGCGGGGAACCCTCAACAAGCTTCTGCTGTTTATCGCTCACAAGATCGGCGAGGTAGACACAGGGCATCTTCGGTTTCAAAGGTCCCGCGGGCGGTTCGAAGTGGGTGTAAACGAGCTTTGTTCCATCGGGGCTCCAGGCAGGCTCGTACCGTCCGGTACGGCCTTCCGATATCAAGGTGGAGCTTTGGCCGGTCGCCAGGTCCAGGATCCTAAGCTGCTGCATTTCCCCTTCACTGACTTGATAGGCAAGCTTCTTGCCGTCGGGCGAGAGCGCCGCCGGACCCCATTCAAAGCCACCCCACTCGAGGCCATTCGTGTCGAGCAATCGCTCGGCCGCGCCTCCGGAGACGGGCTGCCGCCAGAGATAGCCCGCGGCGGTGAAGATCACGCTTTTGCCATCGGGAGTGAGACGCGGGGTCAAGATACTTTTGGGGGATGCAGTGCGCTTTTCTGAATACACCGGTAGCGGCGAACCCGGATAGAACTCGAAGGCAATCTCCGCCGAGAACTTCACCTCATCGCGTTTGCCTGTAGCTGCATCGATGCGCCAGAGCTTGCCTCTTTCTCCGAAGTAGATCGCGTCCTTCGCAGCACCGAACAGCGGGCGGGGTTTCGGATTGCGCAAGCTGCGACAAATAGACGCGAGTACCTGGACCGCGGCTCTCAACTGTCTGCGTCACGTCTGTTGCACGGCCCAACAGTCCTTTGACCGTGGCCTCGCCAGCCTGGGGCACCGTGACGTAAACGAAGTATTCGGGCTGGGGGACAATCCCTGCCATCGGTGAGGCGGACTTGTAAAGCCGGAGATAGGCACCCCGAGGATCTCCGGGATCAGCCGCAATAGAGTCAACTACACCTTCAACTGTTAGCGCAGTGGTTACGTTGCCCTTTTCGTTCAACACCTTAATTTGGCTCATGGCGGGCGTGTCTTTGGTCTCCATCGCCAGGACTGACCATACGGGCTGCCCATCGGTGAGAAAAGCCGCGGCGGACACAAAGCCGGGCTCGGTCAAAGTCTCTAGCTTGTTATCCGCGAGCCTGATCCTGCGCACCTGGGTGCTCATCGTCATGGGGCCGACGAACTTGAAGTTACCCGCCGGGCCGGTGACGTGATAGCTCAGGAAGACAAGGCTCTTGCCGTCCGGCGACCAGACTGGCCGGTCAACCCACGCCTCGTCGGTGAATTGGTGAATCTGACCGCTCGCGAGATCAAGCACAAAGACGTTCCCCTGGCTGCTCATGTCGCGGTCGGATATGAAAGCCATTCGCGTGCCATCGGGCGAGATCGCGGGCGCTGAGTCGTAGTACGGACCGGAGGTCAGTTGCTTGGCCACACCTCCTTTTGTAGACAGCTGAAACAGGTGGCCGAGCGCGGTAAAGGCCAACCAGCTTCCGTCGGAGGACACCCCCACGTCTGGATCGGTGACCTCTTTGGTTGAAATTTTTATGGACCGCGTTGGGCGATTCTGAGGGCCTTGCGCCAACGCCGAAGAGGCCGAGCCAGGCTCTACCAGTGTCGGGGGCCCGCTCATCGGTGACGCGAGCAGGGAGCTACTTTCGCCTTTGACGTTCATCGTTTGGTCCTCTTCTGTAAACTCCACGTTCAACTGATCCTGGCGCCCATGGTGCCCTAAGCCAAAACCTGGGCTTTTTGTTCATTCACCGTAGGCGTGTAAGGGTCTGGTGTGCCCATCGGGATGAGCGGATACTGTTTCACGCTTTGCTCGAAGCCACCGATGATCTTAAGCGCCGCATGCAGCACCCAGGTATCGAGTGTTGGTGTCTCTTCGAGCGGATCGCTGTACAGGTTAATGATGAAGGGGACTAAAAGCTTCAGAGGCGGATCGATGGGCGTGTCCTGCTTAACAAAATGCACTTTCCAGTTGCGCCATTTCACGCCCATCAGGATATTCGAATTCCAGATGGGGAACCCTTCGCGGGCTGATTTCTCAGATTTGCCGAGGAAGAAATCAGACTGATCGAGGCTGTCTACAGGCCGGTCAACTGGCACCTTGGCGCCGGTGAACCTGGCCAGGGTCGCGAACATATCTACTCCGTGCACGATCTCGTCGCTGGTGCGGCCAGCTGGAATCTTCCCCGGCCAGCGTGCAAGGAACGGCACACGAAGACCGCCTTCGAGTGCGGTGACATACGTGCCGCGCCACGGCCCTGCCCAACCGTTCCAGGGTTTGAAGAATTCCGCGCCGTTGTCGCTGGTGAAGATGACGATGGTGTTGTCACGAATACCGGCTGCGTCTACGGCATCGAGCACCTGCCCGACGTTATAGTCCATCTCGGCCAGCATGTCCGCCCAATCTCCGTTGCCGGTTTTGCCGGCGAAGGCGGGATTCGGCAGTGTGGGCAGATGTGGCTGGGTGAGAGCCAGGTAGGCGAAGAACGGCTTGCCCGTTTTGGCTTGCCGCTCGATGAACGCTACCGAGCGCTTAGTGACCTCCGCATCCATCAGCCGGCGTTGCTCAAGGTCGTAGTCTTTTATGGCACGGCTCTTTTCACCCTTTTTGCCCTCCATGATTTTTTGCATTGGGACAAGCTGTGGTGAGTAGCCGGCCGAGGATGGCCATCTGGCCTCGTCCGTAGTGCGCGGGATGCCATACCATTCGTCGAAGCCCCGGTCGTTTGGCAGCCGGCCGTCGTGACTGCCGAGGTGCCATTTACCCCACATACCGGTGGCGTAACCCTCATTCGACAGCGACTGGGCAATGGTGATCTCCCATTGGGTCAACCCTTCCGGCACGCCACCAAGGGGCACTGCGTAAGTGCCCGACCGCATGGAGAATCGGCCGGTCAAGATGCTGGAGCGGCTCGGCGTGCACTGCGCCTCCATGTTCATGTTCGTGAGGCGAAGTCCCTCGCTGGCGAGCTTGTCAAGGCGCGGCGTGGGCGCGCCACGGAGAGTGCCGCCTCCGTAAACGCCCAACTCGCCGTATCCCAAGTTGTCCGTCAGAATAAAAACAATGTTGGGCTTCTGTTCCGTTGCCGCCGGTTTCTCGCCTTGTTTCATCTTGAATTTTCCTCTTCATCCTGGCTCAGGCTCGCAGCAGGACCATTTGGTTTGCGAACGCGAAGTTCATTCATGGTTCGGAGTTCGTTATTTGCGATCTAAGAATATGTAGGCCGCGCTTCGTCGGTCTACTAGCAGTTTTCCTAGTCGACATACAAAAGATCGGCTGAATCGTCGAAGAAGATGTTGCTGTCACGGCCCGTTGTATCGTTCTTGACCAGCATGAAAGCTGAGGCGTCAGTTGGATTGGCGCCGCAGTAGTTTTCGGCCGGCCCTCAGCTGAGATGGCCGGATTGCGTGGGCCTGGCCTGCTACCTCACCACACGCCAAGTCTTGTCCGGATCGTAGGAAGTCATCTGTTTTGCAATAGTGGCTGTGTTATTGCCGAGGTCCTTTTGATAGATCACGCTATTCTGGTTGACCAGAAATGTCATGACTCCCGTCGAGCGATAGTCCGCGGGAAAGGCGACGAATCCGTATCCACCCGCAGCCGGGAGCAAGCGGTAGTAATAACCGTGATAGGGCATGCGTTTGCTGGTGTCGTAACCTTCCTGCGCAGCCTGGGCAATCAGCGGTCCAGCCGGGCTTTCGGGCTGGCCTTCCTTGACCTCCCAATAGAGCCCGTTCCGTTTACCCGGTTCGCTGATGATGCGGGCTGCGTAGGAGCCCGCGGGTTGCCCGTCGTGGGCGGAAGCCGCGTAATCTTGCTGCGCGGCGATGATACCTTTGCACACGTTGATGGCCGCCAGCTCATTGTGGCCGATGCGTCGATAAAGAATCTCATCTGTACCTGCTTTTCCATCCCAATACCACTTCCCGCCGCTGTGGGCGAGCGGGATGGGGAGCGGCCACGCATCTTTGCCCACCTGAAGTGTGAATTCGCCCTGGCCGGAGGGCACGAGCGAGTGCCTTTCATCGTACCGCTTCAGAAAAGATTCTCGAGCGTTCTTGTCCGCAACAGAATCGCTGGAGGAAACGATCTGCTCGGTACCCGGGCCGAGGATTGCTCCGAGCTCGGAAGGATTCCCGTCGCGTACAGCCTGGATGAAAGCGGTAAGCGCTTCCTCTGAGGAAGAAAAGGTCGTCTCACCCGTTCCCTGTGCATGGGCAGTAGCGAGGAAGGCTGCCATAGAAAGGAGTGAAAGAAGAAGACAATTTGCAAATCCGCATATCATGGTCGATAACCTCGATTGCTTGCTGTAGCACCGCACCGTGAGTAACTAGCTCTTTCTGCCCCGGAGGCCGGCGCCCATGCTGGCCTGACCCCGGTTGCTGGCTGTTCGCTCCGACCTGGCGCTACCGCCATTGGCGAAGGCGCTGTTGCCACCTCCTCCACGGTTCTGTACCTGAGAAGCAGGACGAGCCGTGACATTATCGTAGCCACGATCACCACCTCGATTCATATTTGAAGGGGCGGCGGGTCTATTCAAAGTGCTGGGATTGGCAGCGCTGGACCGGTTGCTGGGAGCTGCATTTGCAGTGTTCGGTCGATTTATGTTGTTCCCGCCAGGATTCGCAGCGAGGTTCGATCGATTCGACGAACCGTTGGTAGCCGCACTTGGCCGGTTCGCTGCAGCCAAGGTGTTCCCGGAATTTGGGCGGTTCGCCGAGGCCACGTTGCTGCTCGCGTTCGGGCGGTTTCGCGTAGCGTTGGAACCGGCATTGGGTCGATTCGCCGGATTCACGTTGGCTGTAGACGTGCCGGGCTGCTGGTTCCCGTTGTTCGGGCGAGCCCCTTGATACGTGGATTGACCTTTCCAGTTTGGCTGGCCGGCAGGTTGATTGGCTGTGCCCAACGGCGGACGATTGTTCGCGTTGATCGTGTTTGCGTTGGTGGTGTTCACGTTGCTATTTCCGCCATACAACGTGGCGTTATTGAACTTGTTGTAGTAGTTGTTATTCACGTTCACGTTGACGTTGTTGTTGTAATGGGTCCAGGGATAGTTCGCCGGAGGGTGGTAGCCATACGCAGGCCGATATCCCGGGTAAACGGGGCGGTAGGGGGGTGGATAGTAGGGACGGCCGGCATAATAGACGCTCCCATATCCCCACGCGGGGTACGGATAGTAGTTGTTGCGGTTTATCGCCGAACCGACAGCCATGCCAACGCCGAACGAAAGCAGCCCGATAGCTACGGCGGAGCCAGTGCTGACTCCGGATTGCACGACCGGAGCCGGCGTTGCAGCTTGTGTAACGACTACCGTTGCTGGAGCCGGCGTGTTGTAGATGGTGACGGGATTGTATTGAGGAACATAGACCACCTGTGGATTGGCAGGTTTAATCTCCACGTATGGCTGACCGTTATCGGCCTTTTTGGTGTCGACCGTCATCTGTGGACTGGATTTGAGATTGCCCGTCTGCTGTGCCTGCGCCCGCTTGCGCTGGACTGCGTCCATCACGCCTTTCTGGTCTGTTTGAAAGGCGTGCCCAAGCTCGCGCGTCCAATCGAGCTGCAGGCACATGTTGTCTACAACCTGGGGAAAGCTCATCAGGTATTGCACACTGGGGCTGAAGCCAGCCCGCTTGGCGGCGTTGGTAAGTGCATCTCCTTTGAGTTTCTGGTTTTGCAACAACCAGTTACCGCCATCGAGGACTTCCTGGGCATTGGTAGACGCGGTAAGAATCTGCGCCAGTAGCTGATCGGGGTAGAGAGCGATGGGCGCGACGAGATCGTCGAGGCTTATTTGCTGCTGCGGCGGAATCGCGGCCGTAGCCTGAGGCGGAGCAGCAGCCTGGCTCTGTGGTGCAGGGAGTTCAGCCGACTTGCACCCGGTTATGATGCTCGTCCATGAGAACACTACGGTTATAAGGGAAGCAGTACCGGCGCGCAGAACTGGATTCATTTTCGGATCCTCAGGAGTCATGACGGTTATTGCAGGTAGGGATGCTCTCCCATGACAGCACATCGTCATGCGGTCAAGATACCCTCGCCTGCCGATACGTGCACCTGTCATAAGTGACAGTTCGCCGCATCAAATGCCTGGCCTAGGCGAAGAACCCGAGTTTTCGATCATACGATGAGCACGCGGGGTTGAGCTTAACGGGTCGAGACTTGGCGCAACGAGTAGCTTTTCTGCCGAAACGCTACGATTTTTACTAGTTCTCCATTCCCAATCCAGCCCCATAGTCTTGGAAGATAGTAGCGGATGGTGGGCTGCTGCAGACGGATTTGGGACCGGAATTACGGGCCAGCGCAAGTGTGATCAGATGTTGAACCTAAGGTCGTACGATGCCCAATGTTTATGGAATGACATTCGCACGCCTGCTCAGGTCGCTGCAGAGAATGCCAGGCTGCCTTTCACGCAGCCGATACATGGTAAGACTCCTCGCAGCTCGCGCGTGTATTCTCGCTTTGCCGCTTCTGGTCCCCTCATGTATAGGGCAAGAACCAGCCAAATCTCCGGAGACTTCCGTTAATTCGGTCAACACGACCCTGCCCGTGAACTGGGTGTATGGTGCATACATCCCGAAAGATGCGCCCATCATCCCGCTCACAGGCCACGGGCGCTTCAAACTCTATCTTCGGCAGACCTATACAACCCCAGGAATCTATGTGAAGACCGGACTGTTCGCAATCCACGACCAGGTCAACGAGACCGAACCGGACTGGGGGGATGGCTTCTCAGGTTTTGCCAAACGCGTTGGCTCGCTCTACGCCGGGAATGCTATTCAGAACTCGTTAACGTCGCTGGGCAATGCAGCGGTGGGATTTGAGCCCCGTTACGATCGTTGCCGCTGCGAAGGCACCTGGCCAAGGATTCGCCACGCTGTCGTCCGGAACTTCATCACCTATGGCGGTGGGGACGACAAGGCAATACGGCCTCAGATCATGTCGTACGCGGCGGCGTTTGGAGCCGGGGTTACCGTCGCCTCATGGGAGCCTAACTATCCCAGCGTGCTGACTAAGGGGTATCAAAGCGTGGTCACACAGGCTTGGGTGGGTGTGGCGGTCGACGCGCTGGCGGAGTTTGCTCCTGATATCAAGCGTATGCTTCACAGGAATAAGGCAGACAATAAGTAGGGTACTTTGAGAAAACCGCCAATAATCGATACATGCGAACCGCGGAACTTAACCCTGAGTTAAAAAAGGCAACCGGTGACGACCGGCCTAACAGATAAGGCAACAACACAGCCAACACGACATTTCGGGCCAAAATCGCGAGATGGCCCAAGAACAGTAGACGCAAAGCCCAGTCAGTTGTATCGTATCGGACGACACCAACATCTTAGAGTGCATGGAGTCAACCAATGAACGTCCTATCTTCCCTGACCCGCCGTACATTGCCGTTAGTTGCGGCCGCTCTCATCTTCAGCGTTGCTGCTCCAGCAATGATTGCCCAGAATCCGTCCCCTACGTGGGGCCAAGACGACGCCATGCGCGTCGCCAACGAGGTGCAGAAGAGACTCGCCAGCCTGACCAACTATGGCGTCTTCGACTGGATCACCTTCGGTTTCCATGGCAAAACCGTGGTTCTGAAAGGCTTCGCTTCTCGTCCGACGCTCAAGAGCAGCGCAGGTAACGTTCTCAAGAAGATCGAAGGAGTCGAATCAGTCGACAACCAGATCGACGTCCTCCCCACCTCACCGAACGACGACCGTATCCGCGCTGCCGTCTATAACCGCATCTATACCCAGTCCGCCCTACGGAAATACAACGCCAACCAGGGCAGTGTCGCGCAATCGCTGGGACCCGGCGGCCGTAGCGTCGCATTGATGGCCGGTGGCATCACCAATGATCCGCCTCGAGGCTTCCATGCCATCCACATCATCGTAAAAAATGGAAACGTTGCCCTCTACGGGGTCGTCAACAACGAGACGGATAAGGCCATTGCCGGCATACAGGCCAACTCCGCTCCCGGGGTCTTTAGCGTCGACAACGACCTCGTAGTTCCCGGTTCCAACAAATCTGAATAGACCGCCGAACAGAGGCAAAGGATTTCGGCCTCTCTGGAGAGGAAGCCGCAGAGCGTGCCCGTTTTGTGAGGACAGGTACCCTGAGATGCCTAGGGCCTTCGTTTGCCCGCAGTTATCTGGCACGGCTTTTAGCCGTGCCCCGTGTTTCATTCAGAGCGGCTGGATAGGTCCAAATCTGGGGAATGCCTGAGTTCTCTGCGGGTCACGGCTCTGATGCTCGCTCAACAGGGGGCCCTCTCTATACCCTTCCCCAATGGGGAGAGTTCGAGTCGGGGGGCTGGACCTCTACTTCTTCGACCCCGGCGCTGCCGACTGGACGATCGGAAGATCGACGCTGATGGCAGCATGGTCCGACAAAAAGTCGGCGAAGACCTCGTTGGCTTCATTCATGGTGCGCGCGAAATGAGGGGAAAAGCGATAGGAGTCAGGCGACGCGGGATCATCGTTCAGATAGGCCTTCACGAATATCCAGTCGAGCCGGTATTTGCCTACGATTCCGAGCGTTCGCGGCAACGCGAAGGTGGTCATAAATCCCTTATTGCCGCGCTCGTTTGAGTTACCCAGGGTTCCCGAACGGCCAAGCACGGAGAGTGCGGCATCCCCGCGAAAATCAAGCCGCATCTTGTCGTCAAAGCGAAAGTTATTCAGGCTCTTAAAAAGCCCCTGTTCGGGATTGGCTGCCAGTAGCGGAACCCCGGAGGCAGTTGGGTCACTCTGAAACTTGGTCGTCTTGAAGGCTAGGCCGGCAACATCCATGCCAAAACCTACGCCAGTCGCGTATTTGACCCCTTTTGTAGCCCAATAGGAAGGATCATTGAGCTTTTTCATCAGCGCGTACTTTATGCTGGTAACCGAGCCATCGGCTCCCGTGGTGTTCATATCCCCGGCCACGATTACCGGATGAGCGATCGGTTTAATAAAGTCAAGAATTTCACCCATCTGCTTCACTCGGCCCTTCGGGGTCGTACGATTCTCCAGGTGAGCCGCAACGATGGTGACCTCGCCTCCGGGAAGACCAGGTACGTCGATGGTTGCAATCAGGTTGGTCCGGCCTCCACGCCGCACCTCGCGCACGATCTGTTCTCCAAAGACAAGGCTCGCGCCTTTCCGTTTGCCGGCTTCCATCGTCCCATACTTCTTCTCGCCGTTGTACCAGTCGTAAGCCTGATACTCAAAGGGCACCAGCTTTACATCACGAAGAGGATAACGAGAGAGAATGGCGGTGCCATGCAGGCCCAGGAGTCGGGACTTATCGACGCTGTACAGGTCGTCCAACTCCTTGCGCTCTTCTTGGTTCTCCACATTTGCGAACGACTGCGTGCCCAATACCTTGGGATCCACTTCTACAAATTCCACACCATACGCCCAGTTCATCTTGAGTGCATCGCCAAGGTCCTTGATCACGGCCCGGTAATCGCTTCTTTTCATGCCCCAGTCGACCTCGTTCAATACCAGCACGTCGGCCGACTGAAGGATGTCCATCTGGTCGAGTAGCAACTGGTCACTTGCCTTTGCGGTGTTCGTCTTGCTCGCGGCCTCACGATGCACCTCGTCGATGAATCCTTGCTTATCGGTAAGCAATAGCTTGATCTTGTCGAATTCAATTCCCCGCTCGATGTTCCATTCGACCAGGCGCAGCGAGGGTCCCATCCCCTTGAGATCGGGCCGCAAGGGCTTTACCCCGTTGAAATACGCTTCATTGTTGATAAACGGAGTGGTTAGCAAGGTGTGCAGTTTGGCGGCCAAGGCGGGATCTACGGTTTCCTGCTCACCGAGAGCGACGAGTTCCTGGTAATTTAGCATCGCCGGTTCGGATGTCCGCGTATAAGGGTCGCCGCCTCCATTCTGCGCTGAGGCAACAGAACACAAGATCAATATCAGGGAAAGGGCTAATTTGATTCTAACGGAATGTACACGACCGCGTTCCACGAGAGACCTTCCTTAGAGATAGGCTTTGGATCATTTGTTTGCGATTGTCATTGAGTCACTTTTACGGAACCAGCTCGATCGAACACACATATTGATCAATGTGGAGCAGTCTACAAAGAAGCTGCTGCCTCGCATACTAGTAGAACTGGCAGTTACTCACGGAAATTAACTAAGCATCGAGGGCCGAGTGTACTGCAGACGAGAGAGATCCACAGTCGCTACGGCCCACCCCTGGTGCCTTTCGCTCGCTCATGTCGGTGGCAGCCTGCAGCAATCAATTAATCAATTAGCCTCGCCCATCCGCATCCGATTCAGTTGGGGATCTCTAGCGACCCACAGCGGCCTTCGCCTTTTCCCTGCAACCGGTTTGTCTTGTCCCTTGTACTCTTGCTAGTATCGCCGCCGAGCGATGGCCAAATATCATACCGCGAAAGGCCCAACTTTCCGCGAGAACGCCACTTAACCAACTCGGGCTGAAATGAAGGGGTGGCCGTATGGTCGCTATGATTCTGCAGAACAAGCTTAAGGCGCGAGTACCTGAAACGGTTTCTGGCTACCCGGAAGACGCGGGGGGCACGATCTGTACTCATCTATTCCGCTGGCTTTTGCTTTCTGTCTGCCTTTGCTTGACTGCCAGCTGTGCAGCTGCCTCTCCTCATCCCGCAACGGATGCAGTACCTCTGATGGATGCGCCCGGAGATACTTTGCCGGATGCTCCGGCCGCACAAGTTCCGGTGACTGAAAAGGGTCTGCCGCTCGCAATCCTGAAAGATCAGGCCGGGATTTGGACCAGCCCGGTGCGGATCAGGACTCACGATTTGATCTGGCTCTTGCCCCTCGGCGCTGCAACAGGTGTGACATTGGCAACCGACACGGACGCGATGCGGGACCTATCCCACAACCGTAGCTTTAACAAAGACAGTGTAAACGCCTCGAATGCCCTGCTTGGCGCTCAGATTGCTGTACCGATAACGTTATATGGTGTCGGACTCTTCCAGGAGAACGCTCACGCTCGAGAGACAGGCATCTTGAGCGGTGAGGCACTTGCGGATAGCGTGGTGCTGGACCAGGTCACGAAAATCATCTTCCGGCGTGAGCGCCCGCTCTATAACAATGCCTCGGGCGATTTCTTCTCATCGAACGCCGGCAATAATTCGTTTCCGTCTTCACACAGCATGCTGGCCTGGAGTATAGCGGGAGTAATCGCGGGAGAGTATCCGTCGAAGTGGGTCCAATTGAGTACATATTCTCTGGCTACGAGTGTAAGCATGATGCGCATCCTGGGACAGGAGCATTTCCCGACAGACGTCCTGGCGGGAGGCGCCGCCGGATGGCTGATCGGCCACTACGTCTTCAAGAAGCATTCATTGCGTCCCTTAACAAATAAGGTTCGAGGGAAGTCCTGGCTCGTTTGCTGTCCGAAAGTTTAAGCCCATTATTTACTGAGATCCCGGCCGGCGCTTACTGCATGATCGGTATTGCATTTGCGATCTGCAGGTCGACCAGCAGGTTCAAACGGTTATCTACCTGGAGGAACTTGGCGGCCTGCTTGGCTCCGATTGCCTTCTTGAACTTGGGATAATAGTCCGCTCGAAGTTCAGTTCTGGACTTGTCGAACTTGAGCATGCGATCCACCAATCCGTCGGCCTGGGTATCATTCATGGTGTCGTACTGACTGGCGTAATCTTTGATTGCGCTTACGCGCTGGTCTCCGATGGCTTGCTCTTTGTTCACATACTCTCGGTATAGCGGCCAAAATTTCTTGGCATCCGCGTCATTGAGTTGCATCGTGTGGGCCACAACATCGGTCCTCTGCGCCTGCACATCCGAGCGCAACAATGCGATATCCGTGTCAGTACCTGTTTGTTCGCTGGTTGCGGATTGGGCCACAGCGCCCGAAGTTCCCAAGAATACTGTCAACATCACGATAAGACGGATTTCTTTCACTGGATTTATCCTCTTTGGTTACAATTTGCGCGTCCCCAATCCGGCGGACATTGATCAATGCCCAGGAACAAAGGAACTTCGGAGTTAATCGTGACACCCAGCCGCGGATGTGTCAGCTGGTAGTTTTACTAGTATGTCTCCTGCTGCCGAGAACCAGGCTAGTGCGCATTCTCAAACCCGGGCCGATTAGTGCGAATGATCGCAGAGAAGTCTGGATATTTATCCGCTGCCTTTGCGATCACATTAATGTTTGCCCTGCTCTTCAAATCGTTAAAGGGCAGACCGTCCGTGACCAGCCGGCCGCGGTCGTATAGTAGTTGGTCGAGTGTGCCGTTAACCAGCAGTTGGTAGTTCCAGGGTTGCGGGTTGGAGACTTCTGACGCAATTTGCCGGTCAAGAGTCGTGGTGCAGTTGCGTGTGAGAGCGTTATACCATTCGGGATGATCCTGCAAGTGGTTTAGATAATGGGCGTACGTTAGAAAAATGGCGCGCGCTGATTCCGGTCCCATGCTCGCACGATAGAGGAAAACCTCTTCGTCCTTTCTGAAGTTGGTCCGGAGGCGGATCACGTCTCGCTCATCGGCGACGACGAAAATCAGCTCATATTGTCGAAAAAAGCCAAGGATCGCGGAGTAGGCTTGCCCCGCTTTGTAGCGAGTCTCAATGGAGAACGCAACATGTTGATCGTTCCCGAACTGGAAGCTCACGATGGGATGAGCGATCCATCGCACGCCCCATGTGGTGAGAAACAAGTCTACCCCGCGGAGATCCGATAGATTCACGGTGCGATCGCTCCAGCAGTTGCTGTAGTCGGTCTCGCTGCGATAGTCGCAATTACGGAGATTGTGGATGATCATTCGATCTCCGTCCATTTGGACCGATGCCGGCCTATCCACGTCGGCCAGCCAGCGAGCGTTGTTTGTGGGCTTTAGATTCAGCCACCAGGCCAGCACCAGGCAAAAGCAGCCGAAACATAACAGCAGCGACCGAATGTGTAGTTTGTACCTGGTCAGGATCGCAAGCAGGATCACAGCGTAAGCAATCGTTAGCGGTACCCTCAGTGCGGAGAGGCGGACATCAATGTACAGAGCCGCCATCGCCCATAAGGAAAGCACCGCGAGAACAAGCCAGACGAACGCAAGACCTAAGGCTTTCACCCATCTGCCAAGCGCCACCGGTTTGCGATCTCTCTGTGTCAAGGTCGTGACCGTCGGAAGCTCCACACAAACTCCATGCAATCGCAAATTGAATCGCTGCGAGAAGGGCAAACGGCCATCGCATAGATGAATGCCGCTGGCTCACCGAATTCGCCGTTCTGTTTCCTGCTGACGATTACATCATCCGCGAGGAACGAAAGAGACTGGCAATACTATGAGGGTTAGGAAAAAAAACTGGCCATACCGCACTGGCTCGCTGAAGCAGTGTGTGAGCCACGGCCCGGGGCGCGGTCTTCTGTCAGCGAAGCTACCTGCAAAACGTTTTGTACCCTACCTTGTAGTTCTGCCAGTATCGCTATCGTCGCTGATGACCAAATATCGTGGTGCAAGCAAAATGCAGTGCAAGAGAACGAGGAAGCCATGAAAATCAATGTCCATGCCAAGTCCGCCTACACCACTTCCGCCATTCTTGCGACAATCATGATCCTTCTCGCAGGCAACGTGGAGATGCAAGGCCAGACCGTTAAGGGAGTCATCAATGGGCGAAGTGGCGCCACAATGACTCTGCAGACGCCCGACTCACCCAAACTCGTTGTGCTGCTTACGCCGAATACCGACGTTGATGAGGTACAAGGCGTATTGAAGGCGCGCAAGAAGCAGATGGCCATGACGTCCTTGATTCCAGGCCTTCCGGTAGAAGTGCAGGGATCGACAAATGATCAGGGACAGCTGGTGGCAGACAGCGTCAAGTTCAAAGGGAGCGATTTGAAGGCCGCTATGGATGCTCAGGCTGGGCTGCAGCCTACCGTGGCAGCGCAGCAGGCGGATCAGCAAAAGAACGAGCAGGCTTTGGCTGAGCAGCGAGCCGCTTTGGCGGCACAACAGGCGCAACTCGGTGTTCAAGAACAGAAGATTGCCGCCAACAAGGCGGCGATCGCGGAAGCCAACAAGCGCTTCGGTGAGTTGGGCGAGTACAACATAATGAACGAAGTGACCGTGCTTTTTGGTAATGGCAAGATTACCCTCGAAGCGCAATATAAGCCCCAACTCCAGAAGCTGGCGGAGCAGGCGTTGACGATCACTGGTTATGTTATTCAGGTGAAGGGATACGCATCGGCAGTAGGATCTGCGTCTCTTAACCAGCGGTTGAGTGTGGAGCGGGCCAATGCTGTCAGCCAGTTTCTAGAGCAGGATGCGAGCGTCCCCCTGACGAACATGCTTGCACCCGGCGCTATGGGGACGGCCGATCAGGTGGGTCCCGAAAAAACCGTGGAAGGCCAAGCCGAAAACCGGCGAGTGGTGGTGATGGTCCTGCAGAATAAGGGCATAGCCGGCTCGTAGACAAAGGGTCTTTTTCTGGATTAGGTGAACATTACCCGGTGTGTGGCGCTTTAGGGCGCGCCGGCAATAGTCTGTGGATTTGTTGGGTTTGTTCCGAACGGTCTCGGTGGTCTAAGATGGTCGCACTCGATAAATGGAGATATCTATGAACAGCCGGTTAACGCATGGCGTATGCAACTTCACCATCGCACTTTCTCTTACCACCGCCTTGGTTGCTCTCGTCCCCTTTGTTCCGCAAGCCAGTGCTCAGGGTGCGGCCCTGCAGCAGAAACTCGCCGAGGTCAAGATGGCGTCCGCGGCCAATAAGAAGGCTCTCGCTCATTACAACTGGCAGGAGTCGGTCACTACCAGCATCAAGGGTGAAGTCAAGAGTCAAAAGCTCTTCCTGGTAAGCGTCGGACCCGATGGACAGCAGCAGAAGAGCGAGATCAATGCCCAGCCGGACCAGGCAGGTGGCGGCCCGCTAAAACGTCACATCGTTGCCAAGAAGAAGGCGGAATATAAAGACTACGGCGAGCAGATCGCGGACCTGGCAAGACGATATACGCAGCCAGACCCCGATCGGCTGCAACAGGCCTACCAACAGGGAAATATCTCAATGCAGTTAGGCGGCGGGGAAACCACGATGACCCTCGTCATCAAAAACTACATCAAGCCGAATGACTCGCTTACCCTGACATTCAACAAGCAGAACAAGGCTATTCAGAGTGTTCGGGTTGCGAGCTACCTCGACGACCCCAAGGATGCTGTAACCATCGGAGCCCAGTTCGCCAAGCTTCCTGACGGCACAAATCACGTGACCGGCACACAGATAAACGGCGCCAGCAAGCAGTTAACGGTGGTGACCCAGAATTCGAACTATCAGCCGATCTAGGAATGATCCCGGAGGCCGGTCTCAACGATAACGGTTGGCCACCGGGGACTACGTGTCAAGGCTTGACTAACGATTGCCGAACCTCCAGCTGAGCCCGGAGCTGGTTCCGTAGTCGCTGCCTGAGAGTGTCGGAGGCGGCTGATTGTCCCAGTTGCCATAAAACGAAAGATTCCACCGCAGTTCGCCGAGGAACCTGAGGGAATAGGATGCATTGACGTTCGTCCGGACGCGCCCAGGTTCCGAGATTCCGGGAAGAACGACCGCAGAGATATCGAGGTCCGTCTTTTTAAATCTGAAGGCTGTGAGTTCAGCTGAGACAAGCCCGGAAGCGGCATTCTGCGCGCCGTATCCAGGTCTATTAGCATTATACTGCGCATTCTGCCAGGCAAAGCCACCGAGCACGTAGAGGCTTGCCTGGTTACTATTGCGCAGATACCGTCCTATGCCGGCACCGAGAGTGGTCTGCAGATTAATATCCTGCACCGAACTTTGCAGGAAATCTCCTGTTCCCGAATAGAACCAGTTGTTCCATCGTAGCAGCCTCTTGACGCCAAGATCTCCCTGGTTTCGGGTGGCGACGCTACTAGCGCCGCTGCTCGAGGCGAAGCTCGAATTGATGCTCGCCTGACCCGACCAGCGCTCTCTGGGGTATTCCACCTCGGATGCGACGTTATACTGCGTTGTTTGATTGCCCTTGGAATACTGAATGCCCGTGCTGATCGTTCCGTTGAACCGGTGCCGGAAGCTCTCAGCTGTTTCATCGAGCTTGACGAGCTGACGTTGTGAAATCTCTACTTGTTTCTCAGGCGCAGAGGCGATTTGAATGCTCATTGGGCGCTCGCCAGACGTGGCGGCAGTCGACAGCTTGCCGGTGTACACCGTACCGTCTTCTGTTTGTACGAGAAACAATTGGTTGCTCTCCATGCTAGCCACCTGCGCCCACTCCAGCCCAACGATGCCCTCAACGTAACTGAGTCTGATGGAAAGCACGCCCGCGCTCAGCCCTTTGATCTCGCAGGTAAGACGATCGCCATTCTTCATTACGATCATGTCTGTTTTTTCCCGCGCGAACAGAGACGAAGAGAAGAGGACCATACAGGTGAAAATGACAGCCCTAATATTCATAGCGTGTTGTTCTCCGCACCCGGGCGTGTGACGCGCGAACCGATAGAAGGAGCTTGCGAGCGCGCAAGGGGACAGTGATTCCATGGCCGAATCTGAGCTTGGCAAAGGCGAATGCTGAATTGTCTCACTTCACACGCCACAATGGTTGAGTTCGGTCAGAAGATCCTTCCAATCCGGAAGAAGAATCTCCCACGCCCATAGTCACCCACGGCGCCTGCGAGCTCGACTGGCCCGAATATAGTGTTCACGATGATCCCGACCGCTCCGTCCATGGGCAGATTCGGTGGCTTTGGTCCAAGCGTCAACTTGTAGGTCTTCCCTACTTCGTATAGTCCGAGAAGCTCGACATTAGTGCCCACGAGGGGCGGCAATTTCATGACCTCGCGGATATATCCAAGTTGCCCTAGAAAATATTGGTTTGCGTATAGCTCGCCGGCATTCCAGGCCACCAGGCGCTGGGACCCCCCGAGAGAGAACGCGGGTATTCCTGCTTTGTAACCGTAACTGCTTCCACCCGACGCGCCAACAAATACGGAGGACGGCTCGCTCAAACGGAAGAAGTTTTGTGTCTGAATTTCCGAAAGTGGAAAGGGACCGGGCGCTGCCGGATTCGTGTTGTACCCCTTTGTGTACATCAGGATGTAATTACCGGAGCGAGGTATTACAGGATTGTCCAGCGTGTTCAACTGATACTGCAGCCTCACATCCCCGGTTCCTCCGGAAACCGTGGGTAGAACCGACGAGTTCCCGATTTGGGGAGAAAGCTTTTCCTGCCCGCCCTCGTATCCGAATCGTAATTCTCCGGTGGTTCCAAACCCGTATCCAACATCCACGCCGCCGAGGACCTGCCGGTTGCGGTAGGTCGCGAGCCAGGTACTGTCGTTGTAGACGTATTGTTGCGCGCTGTTGGCCGATCCGCGGGGAGCAACAAACCAGTTGCTGGTCGGCGTAAAGGGATGGTAGTACTCCGTGTCAGCCAAGTATTGCGAACCCATGATCGCATCGCTACGCAGCTCGGATCGATAGCTGCCGAAATCAATAAAGGTGAATCGCGCTCCAATACTGAAGAGAACGTTATTGTAATTGGAACCGTCAATGAGAATGATTGGACGCACCACGGGGGGCGCGTATGGCTTCTGCTCGGTTCGAACCTGTAGCCCCTGGGTTCCTTGCTTTTCGACCATTGAATAACCGACGCTTGCGAACCGGCCCTGGCCCTGGAGCCTCAACATCTGCGCGTCCAACTTCGCCGGATCTACGGGCTTGCCAACATCTACGGACAGTCTCTTCTGGATCGAATCGGCCAACTCTGGACCGGTGCCGGCGACCTGGACAAACTCAGGGATAGGAGTTGTTTTCGTCCGCGCGTTGCGGTCAGCGAGATACTGCTGCCATTCGGTTTCGCTGACGGAGTAGGCAGAGAGCACTTTGGCCTTCGAAGCGGCTGCATCGTATCCGGCCTTTATGATCGCTTCGGCGGCGCCGTAATCCAGGGCGGTGTACTTTTGCAGCGGCACCGTTACCAGGATGTCCGCCTGCTCCATGGAGCGTAGTTCGTTGGCGGCAATCATGACGGATATCGATTGACCCAATACTGCAAAGCTGGAGAGAGGCGCCGTTGGACTGAGTGGCTGGGTTTCCAGGTGGATGCCAATGACCAGGTCGGCGCCCATCTCTTTCGCTACATCGATCGGGATGTTGTTGAGCAGCCCGCCATCGGCGTAGATGTGATCGTCGGCCCGCACTGGGGTGAAGATGCCCGGAAGAGACATTGTCGATCGTAACGCGAGGGCCAAAGGACCACTCCGAAACACGTGGGGCTTTCCCGAAACAAGATCCGTCGCCACACACGCAAACGGGATGGGAAGATCGTTGAAGCTCTTGAGTTGCGAGTACGGAAGGGCAACTTTGTCAAGTATGAGAGAGACCTGTTGGCCTGTATTAAAGCCGCCAGGAAACTGCAAGCCCTTGCGGAGGCCGAATTCGAGAGTGCTCGGGACCTCATGAGCGTCTTGTTTGCGTCGAAAGGAGAGGTCCTTGAAAGGTGTCTCGCCTCTCAATACGTCGTCCCAGTCGATTCTGTCGGTGATCTCCTTGATCTCCGCGGGAGATTTTCCGGTAGCGTAGATGCCTCCGACTAAACCTCCCATGCTGGTCCCGGCAACATAGCTTACCGGAATCCGGTGTTCCTCGAACCACTGGAGAACTCCGATGTGGGCAAGGCCTAAGGCACCGCCGCCTTCAAGAACGACTCCCAGTTTTAAGCGGCCTACTAGAGCCGGCTTTGCCCCCTCTTGGGCGCTGACATTTATAGACAATAGGATGCAAGAGAGAAGCAATGACTGCAGTGCTTGAAATTTCATGGTTGCCCCTGGTTGAATTGTCATAACCGACGTATCGAACCTTCTGAAGATTTGGGACGATATTCCTTCGGGAGACCCGCGGCCCTAGGTTGAGCAGCCGCAGCATCGGTCAGTTGCAAAAGCGGAAAATGAACATGCGGGCTGTACCCGAAATGGAAAATCAGCTCCAGACCCACTCCAACCATCCTAGCCATCGAAACCCGCGCTTCAGAGGTAATACACGGATGGCTCAAGCGCTTGGCATGGATCATGGTGCCTCCACAATATCCAAGCAGATGAGAGCATAGGTACTGTCAAATCTAGTAGCTAGGAAATCAAAAGTTGCCAGCTGTCTCGGGAACCACAGGCCCATTCTATTCCACACCACGTGTCGCAGGTTTGTTGAACAAACTAGCAATGCTGCTAGTTGTCCACGCTGACGAGACGGGATAACTTTAAACGTACGTGCGGACTAATACGTTTCACGGAAGATTGATGGGGTAGGATCGGCGAGCCATCTTATCCCTTACATTTTGCTTCGTGCGGAGCCTCTATGCGCAACACCTTATTAGTTATTGCTGTTTCTATGTACATGCCGATTTCGACCTGTAATCTAAATGCCGCCAGTTTGGCAGGAGTGACGCTCCCGGATACGACAACCGTTGGAGCCAACCCGCTCGTGCTCAATGGAATTGGGCTGCGCACGGAGTTTATGGTCAAAGTTTACGTTGCGGGGCTGTACCTGCAGCACAAGTCATCCGATGCGAACACTATTATCGAGGCAGACGCCCCTAAGCGGCTCACCATGCAGTTTTTGCACGGCGCTAGCAAGAAACAGATGACGGATGCCTTCGACCAGTCGTTCAAGGCCAATACCCCCGACGCCGAGAAGACGATGAAGACCGATACCGATCGCTTTCTCAACGCCCTTGAGGATGTCACGGTGGGTGAACAAATGGTCTTCACCTACATACCGGATACGGGAACAACGGTCACCATCGGCGGCAAGGACAAACTAACCATCGCCGGTGCACCCTTTAGTCAAGCGGTGTTCTCGGTTTGGCTCGGCCCTAAACCGCCCACTGCTGGTCTGAAGAAGGGCATACTCGGGCAGTAGGCCTGCTAGTCCGATAGGCCCTTCGCGATCAGGTCCCAAGGGCCAGTCGGCGGCGCGACGGCAAACCACGGTAGGACAAGAGACAGGAAAAAGAGGCTTGGCATCAGCAACGGAGCCCAGAGGCGTCCAGCGCTCATGGGCTCAGAAATTGCCGTAGCTTCACCAGCTCAATCGAAATCTGAGTGCTAAGCCGGCTGATAGTTCGAATTCTGAGTCACGACCGTTAATTGCTTGCTGACGCCGTTTATCTGCGTACTTGCGACGTGGTTCGTGCCATCGGGCAGCTTAGCGAACTGTGCTGCGATGGTCACGGCGTCCGAAGGACCGTCGAGGTAACTCGCAACTCGAATGCTCTGAATCCCCTTGCTCTGCTTGTTAAAGACAAGGGTCAGCGAATCATTCGGCTTGACGTAGTTTTTGATAACGAGCGTGACTAAACCTTCGCCTCCGCCTGGCTCGAGCGAAACGTTGCCTGCCTGGAAGGCCGCTTGCAGTCTACCCGGATCAGGTTGGGTGTATTGCTTCGCCAGATCCGCGATTTGCTCACCGTAATCCTTAAATTCAGCTGTTTTCTTCTCGACCACATGCTGTTTGAGTCTGCCTCCACTTGGCGGCGGCGCAGCTTGCGAGCCGCCAATCTGGCTCTTCTGCTGCTGGCCATCCGGCCCAACCCTGACCTGGAAGACTTGTTGTTTTTTAACATCGCCCTTGATGCTTGTAGTTTGCTGCTCCTGCCAGGTGTAACGAGCGAGCGCGGCCTTATTGGCTGCGGAAGCCTGTTTGATTTCGGCAAGCCGCTGCTGCAGTTCCGGATTTTGTGCTTGAAATGGCAACGCAGAAAACAATAGCGCTGCGGCGGCGGCCACTATCGGGAGCGCAAATACTGTGCGCGTTGAGCCGTACGTCATTCGGGTGTTCATGGGTTCTCCTCTTCCTGGCATGCAGTGGAAATCAATGGTCTTCGTATAGCTCGTGCGGTTTTACCCACTTGGCATCCGGTCACTCCTCCACAACGCTCCAACTGGCATCGGGATCGAATTCAGTCATTGCGGATGCTGTCTGGGTGGTCGACGCTCCCAGGTCTTTCTGGAGCAATACGCCATCCTGGTTCATCATGAATGTCATCACTCCCGAATTGCCGTATTCTGCCGGATAGGCGACGAAGGCAAACCCGCCCGCCATCGTCCCTCCAACCATGTAGTCCTTCGCACCGCCCGGTGCGTGACTGCCCTGGCGGGTCAGCATATGAAAGTAATACCCATGGAACGGCTGGTGCGCCGCCGGCTTTGCGCTATATCCTTCGCTGGTTGCATACGCCAACAGTGGTCCGAGCGGACTTTTTGGTTGACCATCCGGCGAGTCCCAATACAAGCCGTTCTGTTTGCCGGGGTCGCTGATGAACTTCACAGCGAATTGCTTTGTGCTTCCGTCCGCGTGGCGGCGTGAGTAATAGTCGGCCTGAGCATCAGCGAGTGCTCCACAAACGTCGATGACTGCCAGTTCGTTGCGGCCAACCCGGCGCCTCAGAATCTCTTCCCTTCCGGCAGCGATGTCGTAAAACCACTGGCCGTTCTCATTCTTTTTGAGCGGGATGGGGAAGGGAAAATTTTGCGCTCCGATCAGGAGCACCTGACTCCCATCAGGCATCCTGCGCCACCGGTGCATTTGCTCATAGCCGGTCACAAATGTGCCCACCGTGGCCTTGTCTTGCACCGCATCTCCAGAGGAGATTATGTCTTTCGAACCCGTGCCAAAAATTGCCGAAAGCGCATTCTGATCGCCAGTCTTTGCGGCGTCCAGCAGCCCCTTGCCTGCCTCGTCCGGTGAGGTAAACGTTGTCAACGACGGCTTTGCGGCATTGTTGCAACCGACAAATGAAATAATAGCCGCGAGAAGGATCAGCAGGGTAGTAATCTGGAGCCTGCGAGTTGCGGGCAAGATACATAGCCCCCTATACTCCCCGTAGATATCGCCGCTAGCTGAACTAATTTTCTCTTGTACTGGCGCCATCTGATTCACCTCCGGCCTCCCCAGCCACCGCCACCGCCCCTGCTTTGTGCGCCACGAGCGCTCGCCTCCCTGGCTTGCCAGCCGCCTCCTCCGCTATTAAAGGCCGAAGATCCGCTGCTCTTTTCCTGCTGCCCCCAGCCGCTGGCACTTGAGCTGGTCTTCGGGGCAGAGTAAGTGGATGTGTTGTATTTCGGAGTGTTTGAGCTTGAGCCCTTCCAACCATCCCCGGTGTTTGAGTAGGTGTTCCCGTTCGCGGCCGCGTACTTGTTCCCATTTGCAGTCTGACCCACCGCGGCGCTGCCATTTGCACCGGACGCGCCATATGCTTTGGCACCATTTGAGGCTGTTACCGAGCCTGTGCTTCCGTAAGCGTTGGTTTGGTGCTGCGCGTATGCGGTGTTCCCGTTCCTGGAGGCCGTCGAGGCTCCCGAGCTGCCGTAGGCATTGGAATTCTGCACCGTGGATGCAGAGGCCCCGGTTCTCGAGTTATAGGCGCTGCCGGCACTTGTCGTGCCGTACGCGTTTGAGACTGACCCCCCTTGCGCATAAGTCCCGGTCCTGGGATTGTATGCCTGGCCGGCGCTTGCGCTGCCGTATGCATTTGAGGCGCTAGCACCGCGTGCATAAGTTCCGGTCGTTGGATTGTATGCCTGGCCGGCGCTTCTGCTGCCGTATCCGTTCGAGACCGTACCTCCGCGCGCATAAGTCCCGGTGGCCGAGTTATAGCCCGCCCCATAGTGCGCGGAGCCGTAAGGACCATATGCAGAACCGCGCCAGGCAGTGTTTCCGTAGTACGCCCCTCCCCGGTACACCACAGTGGTGGTGCCATGCCAACCGCAATTCCAATAGCTATATCCCCAGCCGCAACACCCACCGTTCATCGCCGCGCCCACCGCGATTCCAACCCCAAATGCAATCACGGCGGTTGCCACTACGGCACCAGTACTGTATCCCGGCGTCACATAGGGAGTACCGTAAACCACGGCCGGGTTGTACGTGGGGACATATACTACTTGTGGATTTGCAGCTTGAATCACGATGACCTGGGGTGATTGCTGCACGACCGTCATCTGTGAGCTCGATTTCAGATTGCCGGCAACTTGCGCCTTCGCGCGCAACACCTGGACGGCCGACATGACGGCGGGACCCTGGGTGGTATACGCCTCTCCTAAGGCGGAAGTCCAACTAAGGTTCTTAGCCATGTTCTGCAGCACAGAGGGAAATTGTGTCATCGCCTTCACACTGGGATCCCACGGTTGAGCATCAACGGCGTACATGAGAGGCTGGCCCGTAAGATTGCTGTTTTGCTGAAGCCAGTTGGCGGCAGCGGAAACCTGGTCTGGAAAGCTCGCTGCTCCCAAAACCTGGGCTACCAGGGAATCCGGATACAGTGCGATCGGGGCAACGAGTCCTTGCAGCTCGTCGCTCGACAGCGGTGCACCTTGACCGGAATATCCTGTTTGCTGAGCTGTGCCTTCGAGCGGCGTAGTCGCAATGATCACTAGAAAAGAGAGAACCGTTGCCAAAAGCTGTTTCAAGAGGTTCCCGATCATATCCTTCTCTCCACCCACGAAAGCGTTGATCTGTGAGACGGCATGGGTGAAGTCCGGATGTGGGGAACCAGATCAACGACTCAGCCACCGAGGGCGTGCAGGATTATCCCGGCAGAAAGACAATAATCGAGTTTGCTTCAGAGACGGAACTGTCACTTGCGACAGGTACGAGCCATCAGGTTTGGCGGTGCAAGCGTTCACCGAATGGCGCGCTACCAACCCATGAACTAAGTAGTTCAGTCGTCTGATTGGAACCTGGGAAGTTTGGCGGCGGATGGGTCCGGTTTGCAATCTACCACTATGGAAGCTGCGCTCGGCGCCGGGATGCGGGGCTGGATACAGGAATCCGGCTTTTCGCCAGAATTCCTGTCAACACAGATGAACCTGAGTGGACCGAAGCGGCTACACAGGTGTCATGTGCCGTTTGATTGCGTATTCAAGGAGTTCCGCGTTGGTTTTGACGTTCAGCGTTTCCATCATCCGGTACTTGTGAAATGCCACCGTTCCTGGCTTTATGTCGATAATATTTGCGACTTCCTTCATCGACATTCCTTCTGCCAGCAGCTGTAGAATTTCGCTCTGCCTTTTGGTGATGTGCTTCTCTTCGCTGAAATTCTCTCCTTGATTCAGAAGATAAGTCACAGTCTCTTTGGCGATCAGCGGTGAGAGGTAGGACGCTCCCTGATTGACTTTCCGTATGGCGAGCACGAGCTCGTCACCAGCTGACTGCTTAAGTACGTAGGCGGAAGCACCGCGACGGAAGGCCTCAGCCGCCACATCCGCCTCCATCGTCATGGTCAGGAAGACCAGTTTGGTCCCCGGGAGTTTCTGCTTCACCTGGCTTCCCGCATCAAGGCCGTTCAGGTGTGGCATGTAAATATCGAGGACAATTATGTCTGGCTTGAGCTCAGCTGCCGATGCAATCAGACGGCGACCGTCTGTCACAACGCCAACGACTTGAAACTCCGGTTCCAACAGACTCTTGCAAGCATCCGCCAGGAGTTGATGATCATCGGCAATCAAAATGCGTGCTGCGGGTTTTTGTTCTCTCACCAGGAGTCTCCTGAAAGCGATCTTTGAACATGGCCCGTGTGGTCGAGGGAGCTTCCGCTATCACAGTCCTGGAGACACGTCAAATGGAAACTCGGGGATTGCAGGAGCAATATTACTCCTATCCCGATACTCGCGCCAAGTTTATTACTGATGAAGATCTGTTGTTCCCGAGGAAGTGTCCCTATTTTTCGCAAATCCTGCTGTTGTCTTGGAAAAGCACCCAGTATGGCTGCCTGTCACACTCGGCAGGCAGCACGGGCACAGATCAAAGACGAGAATGTCCTGATTGTCCGGTTGAGGGGCAGCAAGCAGAGTTTAGCACTTTTCCAGTGATGAAACCGTGAATTTTGCCAATACCAATCGCAGTTTCGGCCCGCTATACTCCGGCTCTGGCTTGAGTCTGGTAACCCATGCACGGGAGCACCTTACAACACGGAACGAGTGAAATGATCACGCATCAGGCTGTAGATCACAGGGGGAGACAGAGACAGACTAAATCCTGTGGTGGGCTTTTATATGGCTGAAAGGAAGTGGCTTGGCCGAGAGGGGCGGGTCGCATGCACTGTTCCATTGGCCCGCGGGTCAAGACCTTAGGACTGACAAGACCAGAAAAGGCTAAACCGAAATGATTCGTCTCACGAACTTTCCAGTTGTTATCTTTGTTCTATCTTTCCTCCTGCTCTGGCTCTCAGCGTGGGCCGGCAGTTCTTTCCGCAATAAGAGGAAACTGAAGGAGGACATCGCGCACGCTGATCCTGGTCTCCTCCTGGGTGCCTCGCTGACGCTTCTTGGCCTGATCATTGGATTCACCTTTTCCATGGCCATCGGCCGATACGAACAGCGTAAAAATTTTGAAGAAGAGGAAGCCAATGCGATTGGGACGGAGTACGTTCGGGCCGACGTGTTACCGGCCGTCGACGCCCAGAGATTGCGTTCCCTGCTGGCGAACTATACCGATCAGCGAATATTGTTCTATACGGCCCTGGATCAACAGCACCTGCGCCGGGTAAATGCCGATACCGCTCAACTGCAGACGGAGCTGTGGGCGACGGCCGTGAAGCCCGCTCTTTCGCAACCAACACCTCTCACAGCTCTGGTCGTCTCGGGCATGAACGATGTGTTGAATTCTCAGGGATACACACAGGCCGCATGGTGGAACCGCATCCCACCTTCCGCATGGGCGCTTATGTTAATTATCGCTCTCTGTTGCAACCTGCTGATCGGTTATTGCATTCGCCGCACTGGTTCAGAATTCATCCTATTTATGGTTCTGACCCTGGTTGTGTCGATCTCATTCTTTCTCATCGCAGATATCGACAGTCCGCGGGGTGGCATTATTCGGGTGCGTCCGCAAAATCTCGTGAGCCTCTCTGAGTCTCTTCATCCACACTAGCCAGAAGCTCCATGCGTTTGCGGCGGAATTCCAGGACCTTGAGCTTTTGTGCCCGGCGACGACCTCTGGAACATCACCCGGATTTGTAAAAGATTTAGACACCTCTCTTACTTTTGCTAGTATTCAAACTTTCCTGCCTCTTTAAAAATCGAATGTACCGACGCGAAAAGGAACTCACAGTGGAGCACTCCTTGACGGGCGAGCATCCTGCACGTATTGCTTCCACCCCTCCCAAGCGATCGGTCATTGCGATCGGAAGATGCAAAGCTGCGACAGATGTATCTCTGTTGCCGCCCAAGAACATTCCGTGAAGAGGAACCGTATGAAAAACCTGGCCTTTGTCATGGGCTTGCTCAGCTGGTGCAATGTAATAGCTATTGCCCAAAACCAGCCCGCAACTCAGCCGTCGGTGATCAATATCAACATCAGCGTCTCTCGAACGGTGCAGGCGGTAAGTTATCCAAACAACACTTCGAGCACTATCGGCTTTGCCGGCACACCGTTGCTTCCCTTTGCGAAGGGTCAGGCAAAGGTAGAAAACAAGAAAGGCGTTATCACGATCCAGGCTGAGCTGCAGAAAATGTCAGCCGCCAAGACCCTAGGCGCGGAGTTTCTAACCTACGTGCTTTGGGCGATTACGCCGGAAGGCCGCGCCCGAAATCTGGGAGAGTTTCAATTAAATGGTGACAAAAGCAAGCTCACCGTAACGACGCAGCTGCCGAATTTCGCCATGATTGTAACCGCCGAACCCTACTTTGCTGTGTCCTACGCGAGCGAGGAGGTCGTGCTGCAAGGGGTTCCAAGTAGCGACACGAAGGGCCAGATCACGCCGGTAGTGGCACAACTTCTCAGCCGCAGCACATACCACGAAAGCCAGCTCCAGCCCCTCGAGATCGATCCTAAGGTTCCGCTGATCGTATACGAGGCTCGGAACGCCTTACGCATCGCACAACTGCAAGGCGCGGAAAAGTACGCCGCGAATGCCTGGGCAAGCGCGAAGCAATCGCAGGCACAAATGGAGGATTATATTGCCAGAAAGCAGAAGAACCCGATTTTGACAGCTGCACGAAGTGCGACCCAGCAAGCTGAGGATGCACGTTCCATCGCTGTAAAGCAAGAAGCGGAAGAGAAAGTTGCAGAGGCCAAACGCGCGGAGGCGGAAAGGGTTGCGGCAGCAGCGCAGCGAGAGGCAGAGTTAAAGGCACAGCAGGCAGCCGAGGCTCAACGAAGTGCGGAGGCTGAGGCTCTTGCGGCTAAAGAAGCGCAGGCCCGCGCGGAGGCGGATGCCGCTAGAAAGCAAGCCGACGAAGCAGCTCAGAAGGCGGCAGCGGAAGCTGCGCAGGCGGTGGAGGCGCAGCGACAGCTCCGCGCACAACTTCTAGCCCAATTGAACGCCGTGCTGCAAACAGTCGACACGCCACGTGGCCTGGTGGTCACTATGGCCGACATACTGTTCGCTACAGGGAAATATCAGCTCTCGCAGAATGCAAACCTCGCCTTGGCGAAGTTATCAGGGGTGATTCTGGCTCATCCAGGCCTGGCTCTAAAGATTGCAGGTTATACCGACAGCACGGGCGGCGATCAGTTCAATCTAAAGCTTTCAGGCCAGCGGGCAGATGCAGTGCGGACTTTCCTGGTGCAACAGGGGCTAAGTCCCGACACGGTCACTTCCATGGGAATGGGATCCGCCGATCCCGTGGCCAATAACGATTCTTCCTTTGGCCGGCAACAAAACCGGCGAGTCGAGATCGTCGTCTCCGGCGAAGCCATCGGGACCCAGAGCGGGACCTGATTGCGGGCGTCATTCGAACACTCAGCGAACCTTCAACATGCATTCGCTCACCCTGAATCGTTGGGCAAATCTCGCGGGGACAATCAATGATGCATATTCGAGCTTGTATGCCCACACCTGTGCCGGGAATCATCGCAGTTCTTGCAGTGACATTGTTAACATTCGCGATGTGATGACTGCCGAGAACAACATTCATGCAGGGTAAAGGTTTTACGTACGATCTCGGACACTTATTTCAACGATTCACAGATTGACCCGATGAATCGTCTGCTGTTTACCTTTGCTGCCTACAATGCCGGCCCTACCCGGATCGCCGCCCTCCGCAAGAAGGCATCCGCGCAGGGGCTGGACCCGAACAAGTGGTTTGGAAATGTCGAACTCCTGGTTTCGCAAAGCGTGGGGCAGGTTACAGTCGAGTACGTAAGCAATATCTACAAGTACTACATTGCATACAAGCTGGTGATGGCGCAAGGCGAATCCCTGTAATGGCGATTTACAAGCCAACTGCCCACGACTCCCTGAGGAAATTGCGGGCAAGTGTAGCCGGAACTCGATCGGGAACTTCCAGGCTTTGAATTGCTCTTGACACTTACTGAACTGGCGGCTGCTTGCCGTACTTGTAAAGCAAGGTGAGAGCGATTCCCCCTTGCGCCGTGTCAAAGATAAACCCGTTGCTGTTGCGATAGTTTACGTCCACGTAGCGATAACCCAAACCGATTCCCCACTTCGGCTTTATCTGGTAATTGACGAGGCCTGCAACTTGATAGTCCACATTCGCACCCCCACCGCCCGCATCGCCAAGAATCATGACTGCGATCTTTGGGGAAAATGGAACCACCATATTCGCACCCCCGATGACGTCCGCCCAGTTCTGGGATGCCCCAAAGCTGATGCTGGGTGCACCGGGCGGCGTGATTTTGAGGTTCTGCCCCAAATGCCAGTAGCGCACGCCTGCCGTAGCTTTGATTTTCATCCTTTCGCCATCCACAACGAGGTAAGTCACCTTGGGGGTTAAGAGGCCCTCTTTGGCAGTGGGATTTGCGGTATAGCCGGGGAAATTGGTAAATGTTTTGTTATCGCCAAGTTTTGCCCAAATATAATCGAATGGCAGCCCCCATCGGTTGTACTGGGCTTCAAAGCTCCCCATGATACCGAAATTGAAATGGCTTATCAGGTCAGACGGACTTACGTGAGGGTTTGCTGTGTAACCCCGGGCGCCGACGGTCCCATGGATTCCCGGAAACCACAGATAAGACAGGCTTAGAAACTGCCACTTATCTGCGGTGGGAGAAGCCGGGGTCGTACTGCTCGATGCGACAACGTCCTTTGCGGGTGTTTCGAGTTGCGCGTTCTCAACTGCCTGATGCTGGTCTTGGGCCCTCGAGCTTGCAGAAAAGGACAACGCTAATATCGACCCAAGGACCACGCGTTCCCATGCTCTCCAGTTACACATATCTCACCTCACACTGTATTGATGACACAAACCTAGCGGGTGTATGGGAACCAGTGAACTGGCAGAAGTGACAGTACGTGATGTTTTTAGCGCAGAGCAGATACGAAGGTGGGTTAACTAGAACGCCAGGCACACACCCCCGAGGAAGCGTGTGCCACGACGGCATGGTTATTCCCCTGTAGCTACTTGTGACTTGTGCGCGATGATATATAAGCGAATGTATCCTGCAGCCGCGCGGAAGCTCACTTGATCTTTTTTATCGTCCATGAGCGGAACAAATTTGTCCATCGCGGATGGATCGTCATGCATGGCAACCACATGGACTGCTGCAGCGCGAGTAGCCCATTCTTTGTCTTGCATCGCCGCCACGAGTGCATCCCATGTAGTGGGGTCGTGCCTATCTTTAGCAAGCGCGAAGATCACCGAGGCTGAAGCCATCGAAGCTGGATCCGCCGAGAGTCCGACAGCCGACTCCATGCCGGATCCGAGCCCTGGTAATGCAAATTGGTTAGCCACGATTCCGAGAAGCGTTGTGGTCGGTGTATGAGTCATTCGAACCAAAGACCGCTTCTCACTGCTCATGAAACTGGAGCTGGTCTTTTGCTTTCCCTCCAGGACATCCAGGAGGAAAGCTTTTCCATCTGCCTGCTTAAGACCCCAGAGTGCGAGCGCTGCCGCCAAGTCGACCTCAGGCACGGGATCTTTGAGCGCTTTTTGCAGGCTCGGGATCACCGCGGGATTATTGAAACTTCCCAGGGTGGCTATGATGGTTATCCGGACCGGTACATCCTTATCTGTCTCCAACATGGAGTACAACTTGTTTAAGACTTCCGAGCGGTCCCCGATAAGGCTGGCTGACTGGACAGCTAACTGCCGCGTGTCGGGATTCCCGCTCGCCACGCCCTTCAACAGAATTCCCTTAGCCTTTTGTACATTCGGATCGTTTGCGCCGGTTTGCGCTGGGGCTGTAAGGACGCCAAGAAATGCGATCGCCACTGTGGCGACGAGGAAATTCATTCGAACTTTGAGTGATCCGATCATTTGATAAGCCTCTCTCTCCATCGAAGGCTATCAACTTGCCGGCATGCCGAGAACTAGCAGAAATCATAGCTTCGGGCTAAATGTTGACTTGATGTGAGGCCAAAGCCTGGCCACAGATTAGAAGACTGAGGAAGACTGAGGGGCGGAGGAAGACTCGCTTAGGAATGGCAGGCATTTCAGTTTCGCCGGCACGAGCTCCAACTTTGCAACTCCGCACTATTTCACGTTACTGCTAGCACATTTGCTAATTACATCAACGGTGGAAAGGCGGAATACTTCCGGACACGACGGCACACCGGTCTGAAACAAGGTGCAGGTACGTCTACGAAATGGAAAAACGCGATTGCGCGGCAACGGCGGCTTCAGACACAATGGCTTGTTTCAGAGGCCGTGGGAAAGCGTGCGCCGGCCGCACCCGGTGGTTGGCTTTGGCACTTCTGCTACTTTTTTGCAAGCCCGGGGGCGCTCAGAGCTCGCAGGAAGTACAGTTTCTACCAGAAATCGACGCATACCTCAAACTCAATGCGAAGTTACGGGCAAGCGCTCAGGCGAAGGATACAAGAGAGGGGGGAGACACTTCCCAGGCCGAGATAGGCCCCAGCATGGAGTTTTACCTGAAGCCTCTGATCAGGCTTAAAGAAATCACCCTCTTCGATCTGGATGATGCCAAGGCGCGGCCCCTTGTCCTGGCAGCCGGCTACCGCTACCTTGCCGCCCCCGGTAAGCCTGGGACAAATCGCATTCCTCTGGCGCTGACATCGCACCTTCCCATAAAAGCCAAGCTGCTACTAACCGACAGAAACCGCGCGGATCTTGATTGGAGCGGCGGCACCTTCACCTGGCGCTATCGCAATATGCTGTCACTGGAGAGGACGCTGACGATCGACTCCTATCATCTGATTCCCTACACCAGCGCCGAAATTTACTACGAAAGCCAGTACGAGAAGGTCAGTACGACCGAAATCTATGCGGGCTCTCTCTTCCCTATCAGAAAACACTTTCAACTTAAGTCTTACTATGAGCACCAAAACAATACCGGCAAACACCCGAATAAACAGGTCCATGGCTTTGGGCTGACATTGAACATTTATATGTCCAGGGAAACCCATTGAGGGTTCGAAACTCGAGTGAGGGGCCTTGGGCCTAAGCTGGTTTCGCAGCATTCGAGCAGGCGGATCGGAGGATCGAGTAAAGCACGATCCTTGAACATTGATTTTCCAGATCATCGTAGCGCTGCGTAGTATTTAGCCCACTACTGATACTTTTGCCAGTTCCTGCTAAGGCTTCCCTCCAAGCATGATTAAAGCTCCTACTTCGAAGTCTCGTGAATTGGAGAAGCCACAATGACAAGAATCATTCATGGCGGGTGGAAATTTGCTGTTCTTGTCTGCATAGTGCTAGCGGGCAGCCAGTCAGTCATGGCGCAACAGAAGGGCCAATATCTGCCCGGACAATTCGGCCTGAACGCCGGCGTCCTCCCGGATCCGGGAATCAGCTACGTGGACATAAACATTAATTACAATGCCGGCCAACTGAATTTTGCCAACGGTACGCCGGTCAAGGCTACGGGCACGTATAACGTTTGGGCCATGGAGAACATTTTCTTTTACGTTCCCAAGTTCAAGGTTCTAGGAGCGAAATTCGCCCCTTATGTTGCCGTTCCTACACTAGCAACCGGCTCGCTCACGCTTCCGTTCCTTGGGAACGGGGTCACCGTCTCAGCCGGTAACCTCGCTTTTGCGGATACGTGGTTTCAACCCCTGAATCTTGGCTGGCATTTGCCGCGCGCCGACGTCTGGGTTGGATATGCTTTCATGGCCCCCACGGGACGCTACACTCCGGGCGCGACGAATAATATTGGTTCCGGCTACTGGGGCAACCACTTCAACGGTGCCGGCACCTTTTATTTGACCAAAGACCAGGGAACCACCGCCAACTTCATGGGGAACTGGGAGATCCATAGTGCGAAAACGACCCGTAACACGGATATAAGCACGATGTTCGGCACAATTCCCATCAACGTTCAGGTGACACCTGGCGCCGCCTTCACCGACGAGTGGGGGTTTGGTCAAGCGATTCCGTTGGATCGGCCTTTCTTAAAGTCAAAGACGATCACCAAGGTAGTTCAGCTTGGATTGATTGGGTACGATCAAGCGCAAGTCTCACGCAATACCAGCAGCACCCCAATAGTGGATGCGTTGGAACGGCTCGTTCCCTTCTACTACGCTCATGCGGGCGGCGGGCAACTCAACTATATCGATCTCAAACACGATTGGAACGTATTCTTCAAATACGAAGCGGAATACAAGGCCAACGCCCACCCGAAGGGCACGACGATCGTATTCGGAGTGGTGTACACGTTGCGCATTCCGAAGCCGGTGGAAGCACCACCCCCGGCGACGCCGTAGCCCTGGAGTTTCTACTGTCCCGGTCACACATTGCGGAACGGAGCAGTAGCAAAAGAGCCTTTGTGAGAATAGAGTCAGGCCCGGGTTTGAGCCAAACAATTCCGCAGAATGTCTGAGCTTTATTTCAATCGTCCGTCATGGTGAAGCCGCAGCAGCCACGTGCCCGGCTCATAGTGTTATCGCGCTCCTCCATGATTCCAAGGCCTGCCGACCCAGGAGTATTGCCAGGCGACGGCAACACTCTGATAGTTCCCTCCGAATCGGATGTAAGCACCGTTGTTGTAACTCACCTTTACCGACTGGTGGCTGCCCAAAGGGATCGAAGCCGTGATGCCGATGCGGGAGCCAGTTTGGCGCGTAGCGGGATTCGCTATTCCGCTCAAGCTGGTAACCCCGCCGAACCAGAAATTTCCGTCCAGCGAACACCAGAGTCGTGGCTTCAGGTTGTAGCTCAGGTGGCCTTCCAAGGCTCCGATGGGCTGCTCGGTTTGCGGCTTAGGGGCCGGGGGAGAAAAAGAACGAGGATTGATGGTATAGAACCACACCCCGGCATAAGTATCGAGAAACCAATTGTTCCAACGCTTGGAATAACCAAACTCCGGCTTAAAGGCCCATCGGTTTGTGCCCCAATTCACCAGCTTGGTTGGGTCATATTGCCCGGTGGGAGCCACTACCTTCAGGCTGACACCCAACAGGGTCTTTTGTCTCCATTTTCGGAACGCTTGTGCCGGCACGGCCGGGCCGCCCTTAAGGTTCACCGATACGCGAGACGTGAAATCCAGAAGCCCGGAGCGGTAAACCTGGTTGGGTTGGCCAGCTACGTTGCCCTGAAAGTTGCCTACCGCGTAGGGCAAGGTGACATTCATGTTGGCCGAGCGGCCCCGAAAGCTGAAGGAGTGATAGTAGGAAAGACTCGGCACGCTGTATGTTCCCGTTGCACCGGTTATCGGAGCCGCCCCTTCGAAGAGAACACTGCCGTGAAAAAAAGAGTAGCCCAGAATGGTGGCATTGGAATGCAGCGGTGTGATGACGTAGGCACGGGGAGAGAGGTCTTGCGCCAAAACCGGATTCAGCCAGAATGTTGCGAACGCCATCGAACATGAAAGCACGAAGGCTAGAAGGGGTCTCATATATCCCGATGCGCCTTCGGTCGAGAACACAAGACCGCTCCGAGTTACACGTGCTGCTGCCGCCACCATCGAATGCTTCGGGTTTTTAGGACCGCTGCTGTCCTCATCCTCAGGGGCCGGCAAGGGGAACTCCATCTAAACTGCCCGCGTAGCTGAGTTGCTGGACCTCACACTGGACTCCGAGTCGAATTAGACACAAAGGTGTGGCCCTTCAGCGCCTCCTCAATCGCAAAAACCAGGTCCGTCGACAGGTGGCGTTTGGTGACGTAGCCGATGGCGCCGGCTGAGAACGCTGCAGCAATAAAGTCGCGGTCTTCATGAATCGTCAAAAAAATGATTTTCACTCGGGAATTGGTTTTCTGGATACTTCTCGCAGCCTGGAGCCCGTTTAGGAGGGGCATCGAAATATCGGTTACCAGGACGTCGGGATCCAGCGCTAAAACGGCGCTGACGGCTTGATGGCCATTCTCCGCAGCCTCAAGAACCTCGAACTTATCTCCGAGCACTCCTCGAACCCTTGCGATCACCTCTCGATGGTCATCGGCCAGCACCACTCGAATCTTATCCACGGCGCTTCCTTCGGCGGCCAGCACTCTAGGCACCTATGTGGGATCATTTCGCTGGCACGCCTGTTTTGCCTACTGTCACCTGCGACAGTGTTTGTTCGATTAACAAGTGTGTAAAAGTGGTTGTCTCAGGCCGAGATCATTCCGTGCCTCATGGCGTACTTGACAAGGTCTGAATTTGTCGTGATGCCCAACTCCTCCATGATCTGATACTTGTGAAACCGGACGGTACGATGGGCGATCTCCAGGACGTAGGCGATTTCCTTCATGGAGCGACCCTCCGCAAGCATTTGCAGGACTTCGCGTTGCCGGCTGGTGAGCTGCTTTGGCGCCTCCGCCGTGGGATTCCGGACGAACATGTTTTCGATTCTGCGGCCAATCTCCGGGGTCACGTAGGAGATTCCTCTCACCGCGCCATGAATGGCCTGCAACAGCTCGGTGGGCCGGGATGTTTTGAGCAGGTAAGCCGCGGCCCCGGCACGAAAGGCTTCGGCCGCCACATAGGCATCGGATTCCATGGTCAGGAAAATCAGCTTTATGTGGGGCTTTCGTTTCCTCAACTCTCGCGCCGCGTCGAGGCCGTTCAGCAAGGGCATGCCGATATCCAAAACCACGAGGTCCGGATTGAGCTCATCGGCGGCCTTCAGCAGGGCACGGCCGTCCTCAACGCTGCCCAGCACTTCGTAATGGGGCTCCAGCAATTTAGCGAGTCCCGCGCAGACGATCGTGTGATCATCGGCCAACAAGATACGTAATTTTCCCATGTCATCCTCCACTAATGTTCAAGGCTTTCGGCAGCAGACGCCGAAGCCTTCGTTTCTGCAACCAATGGCACGCGGACCAGAATCTTTGTCCCAAGCTTCTCTGTCGATTTGATGGTCAAGATGCCGTGGACCTGATGAACTCGCTCCTGCATGCTGACGAGCCCTAATCCTTTCTCCCGCAGTGCTGCTTCAACGTCGAACCCGGTACCATCGTCACTCACGTCGAGCTGAATCTCATCTACCGCGCCTCGCAGACTCACGAAGAACTGGCTTACGCCACTATGTTTCAGGGCATTTTGCAGGGCTTCCTGTGCAACCCGAAATAAGGAAAGGGAAATATCCCGGGGCAAAAAGCTTGGGACATCCTCTTCCGTGAACTGGATAACAGCGTCGTGCTGCTGGCAGAGCTCGCGGCAGAAGCTTCTGATAGCGGCTGCGACACCGAGATACTCCAGCTTGGAGGAGTGGAGCTTGTGCGATAACGCCTGAACATCTCCAGCGATTTCGGCACAATGTTGCCGAATCTCTTCAATTTTTGGATTCGGGGAGCTATTCGAGCCATTGGAACCCCGAACCACCTGTTCCAGTTCCATTGAGAGGAGCGCGAGCCTTTGGCAGATGTCGTCATGGAGTTCTCTGGCGATCCGGACGCGTTCCTCTTCCTGGGCTTCGATCAATTTGCCGCCGATATTCTGGAGCGCTTCCTGTGCGAGTTTCTGATCTGAGATGTCCACTGCAGAGCCGATAAACCCAGCGAATGAGCCGTCGCTGTGAATGCGCGGCGCTGCGATATCTAGCATCCATCGGTAAACTCCATCTCGCCGCCGAAGCCTATATTCTTTGGAAAACCCTTCCCGCCGCTTGAGTGCCAATCCGTTCGCCGTCAGTACGCTCTGCACATCCTCAGGATGTATGAACGCCGTCCATACGTCGCCCAGGCCCGTCGCCGGATCGCGGCCGGTGAAGTGAATTCGTCTCTCGTTTAAGTAGGTGACTTTCCCTTCCGCATCGCACATCCAGACCAGCGCGGGGGTGGTATCTGCCATCAATCGGAACCGCTTTTCGCTTTCCAGCAGCCTGAGCTCACTCTTCCGTTCCCGCGCTCGCCGCAGCAGCAATCCGATGATCGTCAACGCTTGAAGGACGATCAGTATTAGGCCGGCATACAGAACACTACGGTCAGTAACGCTAGATAAGCCCAAGACATTGTTGAGGTTCCACGTTTCAGCGGCAAGAGGGAGATGGCCCGAGGCGGCCAGGAGGAAAACGCAAAGCAGCAAAGACCGGCGTGTCCCAAGATGCCTGGTGCCGGCAACGCGGCAGTATCGACTGAGGCCCTCGACAACAACTGCTTTCTCTTGCATAAGCCACTCGATAGCGAATAACCGATCGCCGGCTCCTACCGTTCGGTCGGAGACGGTCCTGAGCAGCTTTAAGGTTAATCCGACGACCCAAGATGCGGACCTAGCATTATTAGTAGCGGAGAGACGGAAAATATCAGGGGCCGCGAGATCGATGAGATGACGCGGTGTAGGAGTCTCCCGTGGCAATCACAGAAACAGCCTTCGTATGTTTGCTAAATGGTAAATTCCAGACCGTCCCGCTTTCCACCGGTCGACAACCTTGAAAGGTAATCTGCGTTTACTTGTCCACCCTGTCGCAAGAGACAGTATCCGCTCTTGAAAACAGACCTTATGCTGTGTGGATTACGCGGGGCACTCATTGCCGGGCCAATCGCGTCCTGCTAGGATTTCGAGCGAACCCAATCGGCATTGTGGACCGCGGTTGATCCGCATTTTCCCATGGAGGATAAGAGATGAAGAAACAAGAGACAGCTTGGATTCTGGTACTCGTGTTGCTGGTTCTCGCCCCTGCTGTGCGGGGTCAGACTGCCGAGCAGGCAGGCGGCCCGTCCAAATCTGATCAGCAAAATATACAGGCATACGTTGACCTGCTGCGCTCTAACGTCCGGCAGCAGAAAGCCGAGATGATGGGGTCGGTGATGCAGCTAAGCGCCGCCGATGCAGCGAAGTTTTGGCCTATTTACGAACAGTACGACGCGCAACTGGCCAAGTTGAATGATCAGCGGGTGGCCAACATCAAAGATTACGCGAATAGCTACGACCAGATGACAGATGAAAAGGCCGACGAGCTGATTCAGAAGGCACTTTCTTACCGCAAACAGCGATCGGAGCTTTTGGCAAACTACTACGAGCAAGTAAAGCAGGCACTGGGTGGAATTACGGCAGCCCGCTTTGTCCAGATTGAAGACCAATTGCTATTGATCATCGACCTCCAAATCGATTCTTCCCTGCCGGTCGTTGGGCAGAGCTCATAAGTTCCGAACAGAGGAGACAGGAATGCAGAAGAGAATGATTCCGGCGACGATGCTACTGACGGCGTTGGCAACCGCCATGTTGACGTTGACCGGCGTTGCGCAGAACACACAAAGGGTCACGGTTCCAGCGGGGACGCGGATCCTAATTCGAACGGCCGATTCGATCGACTCCAGCAAACAACAGGCGGGGTATCGGTTCACCGCCAGCCTGGAAACAAATCTGCAAGCCGGCGATGTCGTGGTGGCGCGAAGAGGCACGCGTGTGTATGGCGTTCTTGGTTCCGCGTCATCAGCCGGCCGAATGAAAGGCAGTTCCGAGCTGGGCCTGGAGCTGACTGACATCGTGATCAACGGAACCTCTTATCCCTTGATGACCAGCACGTACGAGATTCAGGGAAAAGGAGAAGGCTCGAACACAACCAAAAAGGTTGCCGGAGGCGCCGGATTGGGAGCTCTTATCGGCGGCTTGGCGGGAGGAGGAAAGGGCGCTGGGATTGGTGCGCTCGCGGGAGCCGGCGCAGGAACGGCCGTCGCCTCATCCAAGAAGGGGCAACAGCTGTCGATTCCCAGTGAATCATTGCTCGAATTCAGGCTGGCGCAGCCAGTGGATCTGCCGATAGGAAGGCAGACGCAACCTGGCGGTCCTCAATAACACCCGGTGGGACCAAGAGAACGCAATCATCCAGCGGGGCTTTGAAACCTATACATTCGAAGAATCATTCGATTCGCAATCGCGGGACCTACCTCGTATCGCTTTGCACGCACGGTGGTTTTGAAAACCACAATTAGCCCACGCTGCGACAACCGTTGAGGCGACTCAGCCGAGAGGAGAGAGCAAAATGATCCCTGATCCAGAAACAACCCGTCTGCAAGAAACGCGTACAGCGCATACACCGTGGAAGAAGTGGGGACCCTACCTTAGTGAGCGGCAGTGGGGCACCGTTCGTGAAGACTACAGCCACGATGGAAACGCCTGGGACTACTTCACTCATGACATGGCTCGATCCCGTGCATATCACTGGGGTGAAGATGGTCTGGCCGGCATCAGCGACGACAACCAGTTGTTGTGCTTTAGCGTGGCTTTATGGAACGGCAAAGACCCGATCCTCAAAGAACGTGCGTTCGGCCTGACGAACAGCGAGGCCAACCACGGCGAAGATCTTAAAGAATATTACTTCTACCTCGACAGCACGCCGACGCACTCGTATATGAAGTATTTGTACAAGTATCCACAGGCGGAGTTCCCTTATCTCAACCTGATCGAAACGAACAGAGGCCGCAATCGCCTTGACATGGAGTACGAGCTCCTGGATACCGGAATTTTCAACGGCGATCGCTACTTCGATGTCTTCGTGGAATATGCCAAGCAGGGACCAGAGGACATACTGATCCAGATCAGCGTGGCGAATCGCGGCCCTGAGGCGGCCGATTTACAAGTGCTTCCTGCGCTATGGTTTCGCAACACCTGGACATGGTGGCCAGGTACCCCCAAGCCGTTCTTGAAAGGGTTCCGTGGCCAGAAGGGTTATCAGGGCGTTGCCGCATCTCATGTGGATCTTGGTGAGCGGTATTTGTACTGTGAAGGGGATGTCCCGCTCTTGTTCACAGAAAATGAGACGAACAATGAACGAATCTTCGACAGTCCGAACGTCTCTGCTTATGTCAAAGATGGAATCAACAACTATGTGGTAGAGGGCAATGAAAGCGCAGTGAATCCGCAGAAGACGGGGACCAAATCTGCGGCGCAATATCAGTTGAATGTGGGTGCCGGAAAGACAGCTACTATCCGTCTGCGGCTCAGCGATTTGGCACCTGCCGTGATCGGCGACCCGTTCGGCAGCTTTGCCGCGACCATGAAGGCTCGCCAAGCGGAGGCAGACGAGTTCTATAGCAAAGTCACCCCATCCCATCTCAGCGAAGATGAAGCCCGTGTCATGCGCCAGGCAATGGCGGGTATGCTCTGGTCCAAGCAGTATTTCTTCTTCGACCTGGACAAATGGCTCTCGGAGCATGGGAATGACCCGATGAAAACGAACAAGCGAGCCATCCGAAACGGCGATTGGTTCCATATGTTGAATCAGCACGTTATCTCCATGCCCGACAAGTGGGAGTATCCATGGTATGCGGCGTGGGACCTGGCCTTTCACACCATTGCCCTGACTGCGGTAGACATAGACTTCGCCAAAGAACAGCTCGATTTGATGCTGCAAGAGTTTTTCCTGCATCCGACGGGTCAAATCCCAGCCTATGAGTGGAACTTCAGTGATGTTAATCCGCCGGTGCATGCCTGGGCCACCATTTTCTTGTACCGGACGGAACAAGGGGCTACGGGGAAAGGAGACATAGAGTTCCTCAAGCGTTCGTTTTCCAAGCTGATGCTGAACTTCAGTTGGTGGGTGAACCGTAAAGATCGCTTTGGAAACAATCTCTTCGAGGGTGGCTTTCTCGGGCTGGATAACATCGGCGTTTTTGACCGCAGCGCGCCATTGCCCACCGGCGGTAGTCTCGAGCAAGCGGATGGCACCGCGTGGGTCACGCTGTTTTGCCAGAACATGTTAGAGATTGCAGTGGAGTTGGCGTCTCACGATTCTTTCTACGAAGACATGGCGGTGAAGTTTGCGGATCATATGCTTTGGATCGCTCGCGCCGTTAATCAAACCGGGCCTGGGGGCATGTGGGACGAGGAGGATGGGTTCTACTACGACGTGCTACGCCTGCCGGACGGTAGCGCCCACCGGCTCAAAGTTCGCTCCATGGTGGGCCTGCTTCCGTTATGTGCGACCACGGTCGTCGAGCCGTGGCAGCGCGAAAGGGTACCTGGACTAGCCAAGATCATGGCTGAACGTTTGCGGCATATGCCTGAACTGCGCGAAAGTATCCACCCGACCGGACCGGGCCACCTCGGATATGGCGGACGTGGCATCGCTGCACTGGTGAACCCTGAACGGTTGCGCCGGATTCTTACGCGCGTGCTCGATGAGGAAGAGTTCCTCAGTCCCTATGGCATTCGGGCGCTCTCCAAATATCACCACCAGCACCCGTTTGTCGTCAATGTACAGGGTCAGGAATATCGGGTAAATTACCTTCCGGCTGAGTCGGACACCGGTATGTTCGGCGGCAACTCTAACTGGCGCGGTCCGATCTGGATGCCGGTGAATGCGGTGCTCATTCGTGCCCTGCTTTCCTTCTATGGTTATTACGGAGACACTTTCAAGATTGAGTGTCCCACTGGCTCGGGCAAGCTGATGAACCTTTTCGAGGTGGCGCGGGAAATTGCCCACCGCCTGGCCAGCATCTTCCTCCGGGATGAGTCCGGGCGGCGCCCGGTGTACGGAGGTACGGAAAAGTTCCAGACTGATCCCCAATGGAAGGATTACATTCTCTTCTTCGAATACTTCCACGGTGACAATGGGGCCGGTCTAGGGGCCATGCACCAGACCGGATGGACTGGCTTGGTGGGGAAACTGATCGAGATCTTCGGCCGCCTTGACGGGCAGAAGTTCCTGGAGGCCGGCAGAGCGGGGGCCTTCGCGAAGGAGCATACCGAAGAGGTAGAAGCTGTGGCACACTAACCAACTCAATCCTTCTCGGAGTAAGTGCGAGCCTCGATGAAGAAGATAAAGCTTTCGGGTGACCGGCTATGTCTTTGCTGAGAAACAACCGAAAGGGTGTAGGCTGGTTGCTTAAGCCTGCCTACACCCTTGGCTTAGTCTTTACCGTCCTTCTAATGGCAGGCTCAGCTGTATCTTTGCCTGCGCAACTTCCTAAAGTTCCGGCACCGGAGCCCAAAGCGGAACCTGCCGCGCCACTGGATCCGCTGGGACGCCAAACGCCTCGCAGTTCACTGTTAAATCTTATGAAATACGAAGCGACCGGGGATTATGCAACCGCCGCTCGTTTCCTGCAGCTCCCTCCAGATGAGAACGTGGTCGAACTCACCAAGGAATTTCGAATTCTAAGCCCGAATTTTCAGGGCAGCATCAACTTGGTCAGCGACGATCCGAACGGCTCGGTGGAAGCGGGGCTTCCACCTGGCCAGGTACGTGCTGGCGTCCTAACGGCGGCCGGCTTAACCGCAAACATAATCCTGGTGCGCGTGGACGATCCCGTCGTGGGCAAAATATGGCTGGTTTCGCGGGAAAGCCTGGCAAGTATCCCCGAGCTGTACGCTCGGCTGCAGAGCGAAAAGCCAACGGAAGCTAAACGAATCAGGCTGGCTCTGCTAGGCGGCCCGCTGATCATGGGGATGTCATCCAGGCAATGGTTCTGCTGGCTGCTGTCGATCCCGATCGCGTGGTTATTAGCATGGCTATCGACATTCCTGCTGAGCGCACCCAGGCGAGCCTGGTGCCAATTGCGCAAACTTCCCTTCCATTCCGTCTGGGACACACCACTTGGTATGCCGATCAGGTGCATGATTGCCATCCTGTTGCACGCCTTATTCGTGTATCTGCTGGGACCTCCGCTCTTGTATCGCGTCTACTATGTTCGCTTCCTGGCCGCCATCCTCGCGGGTTGTTTCGGGTGGCTCGCGAGTAGGCTCTCTGACCAGGGCTTCAGCCACGCATTAAACCAGGCGCGAACTCACCGCAGGGGAGGGGAGTCGATCCTGATCCTGATGCAGAGGATGAATCACGTCGGGATAATGATCATTGCCTTGCTGGCCGCGCTTGCATTCCTTGGATTGAACGTGACGACCGCGCTCGCTGGACTCGGTATCGGCGGTCTGGCGGTAGCGCTTGCAGCACAAAAAACATTGGAAAACCTGATTGGCGGAATCTCGTTGCTGCTCGACAGAGCAGTGCAGGTTGGTGATTTTTGCAAGATCGGCGAGCGGATTGGTACTGTTGACGATATCGGGCTTCGCTCTCTCAAGCTTCGAACCCTCGATCAGAATCTGCTGGTTGTTCCTAACGGCGTGCTCGCGCAAATGCAGTTCGAAAATATGAAAAACCGGCCCAAATTGCTTCTCCAGCAGACCTTCACGTTGCGGATTGAAACCCAGGTTGAACAACTGCGGTTTGTATTGGACGGCGTGCAGAAAATGCTGGACGAAAATGTCGCGGTCGAATCTGGAAGCTCAAGATTGCGGGTGACCAGTTTCGCCGGCGCGGCTTTCGAACTGGAGTTGTTCGCGTTTGTCAAGACCGGTGACTTTCGTGAGTTCACCGGCATTCGCCAGGAGATCTTATTGAAGATAGTTGGAATCGTTGAGGCTGCCGGTACCCGGTTTGCAGCTCCCGCACGACTAACGTACCAATCCAAAGACCCAGGCCTTGACACAGATAAAGCGAATGATATTGTGCGGCAAGTAATCGAACTACGCGCTGGCGAAGCATTCCAATTTCCTGGCGAAGTGCAAACTGCATCCACGTAATGCTAGAACGCTATTGGCGGAGCCGGTTCGAGGGCATCCCTCAAGGGAAGGCGACAAATGAACATCGCTGTTGGAGCCTTTCTACGAGAGCGGAAACCACGATTCTTCGAGGGGCTGGACGCGCCTGACATCAGAACAATTCTGGCGGCCGCAACCCAGCATCGCTTCGCGGCAAATTCGGTGATCGTAAACCAGGGATATCCTGCCGGGCATCTACATCTGTTGGTGACCGGCCGTGCCCGCCGTTTCTTTTTGACCGAGGATGGGCAGAAAGTAATGCTTCTTCGGGTCGCGCCTCGGGATATCTTTGGCGAAGCGGTGCTGCTGGCGGAACCGGTGGATTACCTTCTCAGCGCGGAAGCGACAACCAACACCAGCACATTGGCTTGGAGCCGCACCACAATCCGCTGTCTATGCGAGCGAATTCCGAGGTTAATGGATAACGCTCTGTTAAGCTCTTTTGATTATCTGGCCGCGTACCGGGCCGCCCACTCCTCTCTGATCTGCAATTCGGCTCCGCAGCGGCTTGGTCAAGTACTGGCTAACCTCGCCGACGGAATCGGTCACAAGGTCCCCGGAGGAATCGAACTCGACGTCAGGAATGAGGAATTGGCCAACGAGGCCAACATATCTCCGTTTACTACGAGCCGCCTGTTGAACGCCTGGCAACGCGAGGGAATTCTGACAAAGCGCCGGGGAAAAGTATTGCTTCGTCTCCCTGACCGGCTGTTGCGACACGACATTACAGATTCCGCTTCGTTGGCCACTTAGATAGCCTTTTCCTGAATGCCGAAAGCCCAAAAGACTGGAATAAAGGTTTTTCCGCACAAAATCTCTCCTGGTTGCTCTTGAGCAACGACCATGGCCACTTCTCTTTGTAATGCTTTGAAGTCATGCGCTTTTTGAAACAGAAGGGATTTCCAGGGTGACTTCCAAAACAGCGGTAGGGACGTGCAGTTCAACCGAAACGAATGGCACGAAAGGAGCAACAGCTGATTTCCCGTCGTCCTCCGGGCGGCTTTTCGATGGGTATTTCTCCTCGCCAAAGATCTGGAAGTTTGGCAAAAACGACCTGATCGATGCTCGCGGACGGCGGCTATTTGAAACTACCGCCATGGCTTGCCATGCGGATGCCTACCCTTTCCAGATACCCCTCGAAGCGAGGACCGGACCAGAGGTCCAGGCCGACGGCCACTCGATGCTGATGTTGTCATCCTATGACTATCTGGGATTGATCGGTGATCCGCGCATTGATCGGGCGGCCATCGAGGCTATCAAGAAGTACGGTACGGGCACCGGTGGCGCCCGCTTGCTTACGGGAACGACCGACCAGCATCAACAGATGGAGCGGGACCTGGCAGCCTTTCGAGGGACGGAGGCAGCTATCACCTATAGTTCCGGCTATGCAGCCAATGTGGCTATCATCGGAGCACTCTTTGGACCGGCCGACCGTGTCATCATGGATGCTCTCTGCCATCGTAGTCTGACCGACGCTTGCCGGTTTGCCGGTGTGCAGTTACAGCGATTCCAGCATAACGATCCAGAGTCTCTGCAGCAGGAGATCGAGAAGGGGCCGCCGGCCAACCGCACTCTCATTATTACGGACGGCATCTTTTCCATGGACGGCGACATTTGCCTTCTACCGGACGTCATCGAGATTAAGAAGAAATATGGCTGCTTCCTGCTCGTGGACGATTCGCATGCTACCGGCGTGCTCGGAGCCCGTGGCCGTGGCGTCGACGAACACTTCGGCATTGCAGCCAGTGAGGTCGACATATGGACGGGTTCCTTGGCCAAGGCAATTCCCTCCACTGGAGGATTTGTCGCGGGTTCGCAAGAGCTTGCCATCTTTTTGCAACACGCGTCCTCCCCCTATATCTTCTCCGCCGCGTTGAGCCCGGCGTCCGTGGCCGCGATCCGCGAAGGGCTATCTATTCTCGCTCAGGAACCCGAGCGCGTGGCAAGGATCGAGCAGAACGCCGAGTACCTGCGCGGCGGTCTGCGCAATCTCGGCTATGATACTGGTCTCTCTGAGACGGCAGTCATACCCGTCATTCTGAAGGACGAGGTGACGACTGCACTGTTCGCCCGTCGGCTCCGCGATCACTGCATCTTGGCTGCGCCGGTGCTCTTCCCCGCAGTTCCCCAAGGTTCTGCACGGCTCCGCCTCTGCGTCACGGCAGCACACACTCAAGCACACCTGGAATTCGCGCTCGACGTATTCAGGAAGATGAGTGACGAGGCGTCTCAAGCATGACTTCGGGGACGGCTGCATTGACGGATAACTCGACAGGAAGGAAAGATATGCGAGGGGACAGCTGGTTTTCCCTCTTCTTCTGGCCGGCTTTTCGAAGGATATTTCTGCTGGACAAGAAGCTGGAGATTTGGCCTCAGCGGGCGGTTCCACGCCCGCCTCCGCCAACCCTCAGCTCGAGAAAAACGACTGATAGCAGACCGGGGTCGACGGTGCCCCAGATCGTCATCGACACGCAGATTGATCACTGGACTCGGTGGACCCTGGAAAGCAACATTGCTTTGGCAGCCGCACTCAGGCGCTTACGGGATTCCTACAAGCTGCTCCAGGAGGGGATGGTTGAAAAAGATGCCGGCCAGATACTGGCGCAAGTCGAGACTGCGTTAAAGACATTCGAGCGGGGATCCATGTAGCCCAAGGCTTGGAGTCGACGAAATACCCGAGACGGCTATTCGCCGCTTTCGGAAGGCTGAATGTCCTCCGCGGCCAACGTTTGTTCCGCCCGCATAGCCAACAACGATAGATCGTCGCTGCCACGGTGCCGGACTGCGAACAGGTAGAACTCGAAAATACCGTCCCTTGAGATCTCGACCCGTTCGATCTCGGTTTCGGAGGTAAAGTCGTACTGGCTCAGAAACATATCGATCTCAGCGGAAGTGGGCCGGGAGCCAGATGCACAGGTCCCACTCAACGGATTCGTTTGGCTGGTCACCTGCTGCAATTGAGCGAGCAACTTGTTCAGATCGTTTGGAATTTCCATTCCACAACCTCTCTAGCAATTTGGATGCCGCGATGAGAGGCACCCCCATCGTGTCATATTGTGCCAAGGTTCACAGCCGAAACATACCCCCTTCGCGTCATTCCCTCGCTTTTATAGGTTGCATTCTAGATTACCCCGCATGGCCACCGGCTTTTGACGCGCTCCAGTGTTCCCGAACTGGACAGTAAGGTACCTGAGGTAACAACATGAAGCACCTAAGGCGGAAGCACCTACTTCTTCGAAGGGCATACGCGCAGCTTCATGAGCGCGAGGTTGGTCTGGGGAACTTTGCTCGAGAGATCGACCCCATTTAGTGCAGGCTCAGCGCGAAGCCAGTTGTAAACTGGAAGGAGTTCTTTCTGTATCCGACTTGCGGATTATTCAGGAAGGTATCGATCGTCGATACAGAAAAAGAGAGCTTTCTGTAGACCGGCATCCGTACCGAGCTGTTGCCGGTTGCAGAGAAGGCGCTCGCGTTGTTCCAGGCGATGTCCGCCAGCACTTTTTCGTCAAACTGGAACTTGCCCCATTTCGCCGTGTATGCCTCCGTTAGTGCTGATCCAACCAGGTCAAGATTGAGCGCTGAAACGTTCGCCGTTGCATTGAAATGCTGCCTCTCGTAATGCAGATCGCTCGTGACATCAAACTCAGAATCCTTCTTTTTAAACAAAGTTGAGCCGACGCCGATGCCGTAGATCTGCTGGAGCACCAAGCCCTGGGAATAGTTGTGATCGAAAGAGAGCCCCTGCAGATAATAGCCGCGCCGGCTAAAGTATTCGTCCCGCTCTCCATCTATGTGGAAGATATTGGTGATCGTCTCGGGTGTTCCAGGCTGAGTCGTCCTTCCTGCGCTTAAGGTGAAGTTGAGAATCGTGCGCAGCTTCGGGTCCAGCCAATTGACAGTGGGAACCGCCCGCTTGAGGGCTGTGTCCGCCTGGAAGAGATAACTGTTTTGGGTAGCGTAAATCATCGAAGTGCCAGTGGTGATGTGCCCGTCCCAGCCGGACTTAAAGCCTATCTTCTTGTGTATTTCTTTCTGATAGGTAGTATCGTCGACGATCACTGCAATTTTGGCGGTAGGTATCTCTTTCTCGGGGGCAGCTTCTGGGATTGTTGCGCCCGGCTTCGCCTTAGCCTCGGCCGGTGCTGCACCTGGCTTCCCCTCTGCCATGGGTAGAGGAGACACCAGGATTCCTTTTTCGCGAATCTTTATCGCTCCCTGAGGTACTATTGCGCTGTTTCTGGCATCTTTCACATCTTTGGGAACGACGGCGAAATCACGTTTTGACTTTAATTCTTTAACATTTTCCCACTTTACCGTGACCTCCCCGGCCAGGTCGCTCTTGAACTTGATCTCTGTGCCGGTGGAATTCAGCAGCTGCCCGGTTATTATGTCGTCATTTTTAAGAATCAGCTCTTCCTTGATCTCTGGCTCTTTTTTTGCTGCGGGCGCTTCGGGCTTCTTGGCAGGATTCTGCGCAAGGACGGAATTGCCGGTTAGGAACAAGAGCGTCGCTACGAAGGTTAGGCTTTTTAGAGACACTCGCAATTATGGTGATCGGCAGGCCGGCTAGGAAACTAGCAAAACTGTCAGTACAGCCACAAAAGAAAGAGCAAACGAGCTTACAACCATGGCCGGCGCTCGGTTCATTGCACAAACCACTTTGCTGGTTGCTCGTGAGCAACGAAAAAGCCGCACTTTCCGTATATCTTTCACATGTATGAGCCCTGTTGAAGCAGCGGCTCCAGGACGGTTCCGGATGGGTGTTTCGACGAAGCTAGGGTAGTGCAAACGAACAGTTGGTTTCTCTCTTCCTCTGGCAAGCGTTTCGGATATTTCCCGGCGGCGACAAGCTGTGAGTGTCGCAATCGCTGTATGCCATTCAGCATGCAACTCATCTGCCCCACCGGCAGTTCCGAACCGATCCCCCTTTTCCTTCCTTAAAGGTCAGGAGTGGCTTGGAAGGCTGGGGACCCGGTACAGGAGCTGAGTTGCGCAACGATGGCGTCAATGATCAGGTGAATGAAAGGTGTGGAAGGAGACTATGGACCATTTACATTGCCCTTTAGGATTTCTGCGCGAGGAAGCGCGAAGGGCAGCGGCTATCGAGCTTCGTATCGCGCTGGAAGGTATTCGGCTGCGCTGGAGCCGGCTGGGGCAGACGCGATACAACCAGGCGAAGAAGACTGCAGACGAAACCTGGAAGGCGTTGAACGACCACATTCGTACCTGCGAGATCTGCCGCCACTCCCGATCAGCACTCCAGTCAGCCGGACTCACACCGGAGTTTGTGCCCACGCCGGTGCTTTTACTGGCAGATGGTAACCCTGCTTTTTTGGAACTAATCGCCGGAATGTTGCAGCATACTTATCAGATTACAGGGGCGGTGTCGAGCGGTGCTGCCGTCATAGAGCAGGCAGCGACTCTACAACCCGACGTGATCATCCTGGATATCTCTTTAGGGGATGTAAATGGTCTTGAAGTAGCTAAACGGCTCAAGCGGGCTGGCTGCCCGGCCAAAATCATCTTCTTGACGCTCCACGAAGACATGGATTTCGCTCTTGCTGCCTTCCATTTGGGCGCTTCCGGTTACGTATTCAAGTCTCGCATCAGTACAGATCTCGAGAATGCCATATCAGTTGTCTTGAATGGCAGTCATTTCAGCTCCATCGTTTGATGCCCGGCGACAAGCGAAGCTCAGGGTTTGGATCACCGAGCGTCATACTTAGTGAGTGCCGGCAGCGAGAATAATGGCCTCCGCGGGCCCCGGAGCCGCACATCCCCTGAATTTCCCCTGAAATGCATGCGCCCGCGGAATACTTGTAACAGCCGGCCTTCATTGCGGTGACCGACACGGGATGTTTGGCGCCTCCGACTATCGCATCGTCGGGAGTGAATGGAGACGACGACCCAAAGTCGACCACGAAGCCCGTATTCTTCTGTGTACTCGACCAGACAATGGTAGTGCCGGTTTTCACGCAGAAGGTGCTGTTGCCTTTCGCGCCGGGTTGCCTGGTGTCGCTGAGGCTCCGTTGCCGTCGCGTTTGACATCCACCTCGCAAGGGGAGGAATCCGAGCCGCATGTGTTGCCGGCATTACATAGCGACTGCGGTTCCGGCTCTGTACAAGCATACTTATCGTTCTGCGCGAGCGCCATCGCGCAGCTCACCAGCAAAACCACACATGTCATGGCGCGAGGAAGAGTCAAGATGCGCCTTTGAGTCTCCATACCACACCTCGTCACAGCAAGTTTCATACAGTGGTTATGACAACACCCCAAGCGGTCAACCAGCTAGTTGACACCTGTTGTTCCTTTCCAGTCCTTGAGGGCGGAGAGCCGCCAGGGATTCTGTAATAGATCCCACTGCAACTCGCCCTCTTTATCCAGCACGAGTTGGGCCGCCGGATATAGAACGCCGGTGCTCTTGCTCTTGTCCTGATCATTCAATTCAAGTATCCCGGCGGTCAGATCGAAGGACATAGAATTGCTGTCCGTCCAGGCCTCTGCCATGCGAATCTGGCGACTGGTGACAAAGACAATTTTGCGTCCTGTGGGTGTCGGAATCACCCGAATGAAAGAGCAGTCATTTCCGAGCGTGCCGGTGATTTCGACATGCCCTACCGCCTTCATCTTTTGCAGAGCATTCACCAAACCCTTGTTCTGTCCCTGCTGGTAAGCCTGCACCAGGATCTGCTTATCCGCCGGAGTCGAAAACTCATAGATGTTTAACGTCACACCGATGTTCCGGCCCAGTTGATTGCCCGTGCCAAATGCCTGGGCATCGATCGTTTCATATTTGTCTCGAGCGAAGCCCGGGCGTCCGCCTACTACCAGACTGACCAGCACAATGCTATTGACCAGGTACTTAGAGAAGTGTGGTATGAGCATGCGTTCCCCTTCCATTGCTTTTGCCAAGCCATCGGTTCCTTGGTGCTCTCAGCCACAGATGTAGTTTTACGCCTGCCGCATGGAAGCTAGCCGGGGCCGGGAGCACCTTAGAGGTTACTTGTGCAAGTTCACTACGGCTGCTGCCCTTCAGCAACTGTCATTTGCGACAGGTATGCACTATCTTCCCGGCGGCTTCATCCCGGCAATGCAAGACAGTCAGGTAGATTGGAATGCACCGCGACCTTGTCTCCACAACACAAAGGCTGCATTCAAGGTAAGTCGGCTCGTGGCCGCCGACGACCTCGATTGCTTGCCAGCGCGCAAAACGCCCAGATCCACAGAATGGCGACGTCATTTATACCTACTTGTGCTCGCAGGATGGCAGTCCGCTCTTTGGGATCTACTCAACGGAATTAGTGATGCCGGCACAACTGTGCCCATCACCATTGCATCCCTCTCAGCCAGGCTCATCGCGAGTGCCTCGCTCGAGCAGTATTAGGGAGGGAAAAACATGAAGTTCATTGACTCAACCTGTCGCAGGAGACAGTTGTAAGCTTCGCTGGCGGCCGGTAATTTACCGCTGATGTTCTGATAGAACGTTTTGCTCTGACCAATCATATCGAGAGGAAGGTGAGGTATTTATGACTGACAAAACATACATAGTCCAATTTGCACCGCCCGAGCTCGGCACCCAGCATATGACCGCCGCGAACGCTGACGTCTATGGTGACCGTCTGGTGCTTCTGAACTCGAATGAGGAAGCCATTGCTATCTTCCTCCTGGAGGCGGTTGAAAGCTGGACTGTGACTAACGCACCGATATTTGTTCCAGAAGGATTCTATGAAGCACTTGAGTCGGGCGGCCCCAAGATCCCGAAGGATAGATATTTCGATCTATCTCCCCGAAACCAACCCTTGCACGGGTGAGAAGAGAAGTCGAGGAAACCATGTAATCAGGACGACGGCCAGCGCCCTGCGGATGACCAGGCTAGCCGTGCCTCCAGGCATGTCGCAAGTGACAGTTTCCGCTCTTCCCCCAGAACAATTAACGTCGAAATGGGCGAGTTCGTCCTGGAGAGGGCCGAAGCTGACAAAGCGGTTCCCCATCCCACTGTCCCATGTGACAGTAGCCAAGTGGCCTTAACCCAGCTGACAATCGACACAGTACGCTCGGTTTTGTTGCCTGTATTCGACGAAGGAAGCCAGTATGGGCAAGATTCGAGTAGTGCTTGCCGATGATGATCAGCACATAATCGCATGCATTCGCCAGGTTCTTGTTGAGGAGTTCGAGGTTCTGGGCTCATTCGCAGACGGCAGTCAAGCTGTGGATGCCACTCTGAGTATGGATCCTGATGCGATCATCCTCGATATTTCGATGCCCGTGCTCGATGGGATTCGAGCTGCCCGACAGCTCCAGACGGGCCATTGCCGAGCCAAGATCATCTTCTTAAGCATGCATGAAGATCCGGACTTTATGGCCGCGGCGTTCTCGGCCGGCGGTTGCGACTACATAGTCAAGCATCGCCTTTTCACGGATCTGGTTCCGGCTATCCATAGGGCCCTGCAGGGAAGCAGCTTCGTTTCTGATTCACTCCTAAATTGATGACGAGAGCGTGGAAAGCGGACAAGTCTGGCTGTCGCTTTTGCTTGGATCATTTTTGGGAAGCGGCTTGGAACATTAGTTTTGCGGACAGGCGGCTGCATACTAGCAAAAGTGCTAGGTTCGATCCAGAAGAAGTTCACGCATACTAGGACTGAGCTTACTCGATATACTGTTCGGGCAATTCCACTGCGGCTTGTTATATCCGCAAGGACATGAGTATGCTCAACCACAATTCTCACGCACAGCGAGATTTCTACGCGGAAGAGCGCACCCGGAGCAAGGCCTTTGAACATCTGGCCGCCAGCGTGGCTCAATTGACCGTTGATGGCGAGCTGCTCAGTGCGAATAAGCAGATGTGTGAACTTATCGGCCACCCGGAGAGAAACCTGCTGCAGAGAAGCCTGAAGGAATTTTTCCTACCGGAGGAATCATGGCCTGAGTGCGAGGACGGTCTCGGCCGGCTTATCGGCGGCGGGATACCCTACTACGCGAGCAACATGACTACCGTGAGAGCAGCTGGACAATCAGTCTGGGTCAGCATGGTCTTTTCATTGGTACGTGACGAAATGACAAACATGCCGCGGAGCCTGACTGCGGTCGCCACCGATATTACTTCTATTAAGCGGGCCGAGCAGGAACTGCGCGACGCTGAAATGGCGCGTGACGACCTGAGCCGCAGGATGATCAATGCACAAGAAGCAAACCGAACGGGCATTGCAAGAGAACTTCACGATGACATTGGGCAGTCGCTGGCGGTGTTAAAGATTCAGATGCTCCGCGCAGGCCAGCCAGTATCCGGCCATCCTGATATGGTGCACGCCAGCCTGAAAGATCTATCCGTCAAGCTGGAAAATATCATCAACAAGGTGGGTCACCTCTCGCACAACCTGCACTCCTCGAAGCTGGAATTACTGGGCCTGGCTGTCGCAGTCAAGGGCCATTGCCGCGAGTGCTCCGAGCAGCTACGTGTCCCGGTACATTGTTCCTGCGATGATCTTGATGTGAAATTGGACAGCATAACAGCGTTGGCCTTTCTGAGGGTGTTGCAGGAAGCCATGCATAACGCGATGAAGCATAGCCGTGCGAAGAGCATCACGGTTCGACTGACTTGTTCAGAGGAAAATCTCAGGTTGGAAATACACGATGAAGGCGCCGGCTTCGATGTTGAGGCCGCGAGGCTCGCGGCGGGGCTGGGACTGATCAGCATGCGTGAGCGCATTCATCTGATTGGCGGCGAATTTGAAATCTGGTCCCACCCTGGGCAAGGCACGAGAATCACGGCCTCCGCCCCGATCCGCCCAACCAACATGTAGGGCCTTTCCCGCACGCAGGACCGAGGCTACCTAACACATTCCATGGCATTTATGGTACTAGGTTATGATTCTAGACGCCAGGTGCAGTTGTTTGCTGGCGGCTCTCAATGACCGATGCAAGCATCTCCCATTACCGCGGATTAGAGAAGATCGGCGGCGGTGGCATGGGCGTGGTCTACAAGGCAGAAGACACGCTCCTTGACCGGTTTGTCGCGCTCAAGTTCCTGCCGGACAACTTCGCGAACGATGATGCTGCACTGGAGCGTTTCCGGCGTGAGGCGCGTGCTGCTTCCGCCCTGAATCATCCCAACATTTGCACCATCTATGAGATCGCCGAAGAACGCGGGCGAACGTTCATCGCCATGGAGTTCCTGGATGGCGAGACGCTGAAGCACTTGATACAGCGGGGCCCGCTTCCGATAGATCGGGTGATCGAAATTGCGATCGAAATGACAGATGCCCTGGAAGCCGCGCATGAGAAGGGCATCATCCACCGCGATATCAAGCCGGCGAATATCTTCGTGACCAAACGCGGCATCGCCAAGGTTCTGGACTTCGGCCTGGCGAAGAAGTTACCCGTCAAGGAACTCGCCGGAGTTGGGGAATCTTCGCCCGAGTGGCTAACTGACGGCATGGGAGCCGCACTGGGCACGGCGGCCTACATGTCTCCCGAGCAGGCGCTCGGCAGACAGCTCGACACGCGTACCGATCTCTTTTCATTCGGCATCCTGCTCTACGAAATGTGTACGGGCCGCTCACCCTTCGCAGGAGATACGACCGGAGAGCTTCTGATTTCGATCGTCCAGCAAGTCCAGATGACTCCAGCGCAGCTGAATCCCGATGTCCCGGCGGGGCTAGCGAAAATCATCGATCGCTGCCTGGAAAAGGACCGGGAGTTTCGATATCAACATGCGGGGGAAATCAGCGCCGAGTTGAAGCAACTGCAGGGCAACTCGACCGAGGTGCAAAATGCTCGCTCTCCCCGATCTCAAATTGAACCATTGGGGCACCCATCTTCAGGGTCCCGGGTATTCGATCACCCTCCGCAGCGTGGCAAGACGGGGCCGCCCGCAGACGGTCAGCCCACACGGGCCGTGCCAGCTTTGCAGCGGCGGTGGCTGGTGCCCATTGCATGGTTCTCGATAGTTGCCGCCGTACTCTTGGCCTCTCTCCTGACGCGCCCGGTGCCCGTGCCCAAGGTATCAAACTACGTCCAGCTCACCCATGACGGCATGTGGAAGAACCTGGTCGGAACCGATGGCTCACGGCTCTTTTTTGAACTGGGGAGCAACACCTCCGAGGGCATCGCGCAAGTTTCCATTTCCGGGGGCGAGCCGGTCCGAATTCTCCCGGAGTTCGGTGCCATCAGACCTCTGGACGTATCTCAGGATGGAGCCCAACTTCTTGCCGAAGACCGCTCGGCCACCATTCTCGCCTCAGGCCGCTCCGCCACGTCGGTTGACGGCCCGCTTTTGAGAGTGCCAATCCTCGGCGGTTCACCCTACAGGTTGGGCGCTCTCGTCGGGCAGGACGCTGCCTGGTCGCCCGATGGGGGCATGCTGGTTTACGCCGACAAAAGCGAATTATTCCTGGCGAAGAGTGATGGGAGCGAATCACGAAAGTTAGTTTCACTAAGGGGCCGAGGCCTTTATCCGGCATGGTCACCTGCGGGAAATAAGTTGAGGTTTACCGTGCTCGATGACCAGAGCCGTGGGAATTCGCTCTGGGAAGTTTCAGCGCAGGGGACGAATCTACACCCGTTGCTTCCCGGATGGCACAATCCTACGGACGAATGCTGCGGGAAATGGACAGCCAACGGAAAATACTACGTTTTCCAATCTCGCGGGCAAATCTGGGCTCTCCCGGAAAAAGGAACTTTTCTTCACCGAGCCACCGGCAAGCCCATCCAGTTGACCTCCAGCCCGCTCGGTCTATTCACTCCCGTTCCCAGCAAAGATGGCAAGAAGCTTTTCCTGGTGGGCCACACTTACCGCGGCGAACTTGAACGCAAGGACTTGAAGTCGGGCCGTTTCACGCCCTTTCTCTCGGGCATCTCGGCTGACGGTGCTGTGTTTTCGAGAGATGCCCAGTGGGTGGCCTACGTCTCCTATCCCGAAGGCATTCTTTGGCGAAGCAAGCCGGATGGCAGCGAGAAGATACAGCTCAGCTCCTCTCCGCTTGTGGCCGCGTGGCCGCGCTGGTCGCCCGACGGCAAGCAGATTACGTTTTATAACTACGTAGTTGGCAAACCAGCAGACGTCTACCTGGTTTCGGCCGACGGCAGCAGCAGTCCCCAGCAATTGCTGCCCGAAGATCGGGAGCCTAAGCAGGATCCGGACTGGTCGCCGGAAGGAGACAAGATCATCTTCGGTGGCGTACCCACTGATAATAATTCCGCCATCCGTGTGCTCGATTTGCATAGTCACCAGGTTTCCACGCTGCCCGGTTCCCGAGGCCTGTACTCACCTCGCTGGTCGCCGGATGGCCAGTACATCGTGGCGATGCCGGAGGATTCTCTGAGCCTGGTGCTGTTTGATTTCCAGACTCAGAAGTGGTCGCAGCTCGCGAAGGAAAGGGCTGGATTCCCGACCTGGTCAAGAGATGGACAGTATGTTTATTTCATACGATGGCTGGACCGGCCGGCTGTGCTGAGAGTTCGGGTCCGCGACCACAAAGTGGAGCAAGTTTCGGATCTCACCAAACTTCCGACGACTGGCAACATCGGCCCATGGGTGGGTCTGGGGCCGGACGATTCCCTGCTTCTACTGAGAGACATCGGGACCCAGGATATTTATTCTCTCGATTGGCAAGAGCCCTGAATCGCATCGACCTACGTGTATGACAAATCTCCCGTTACCGCGGATTAGGGATAAACCCAAGCCTCTGGTTGGCGACAATCCCAAAGGGTTGTCACTTCGCCTCTTCGATGTCCGATAGCGGCCAGCTTTTGTTGAAGTAGGCTTCGAGAGGGCCGTAAAGTCGGAATAAGGGAAACCACGCCCGGCCGGGCACTGTCGGAATCCAGTTCCTCTCGAAACCCTTGGGCGCGGTCGGAGCGAAGTAAATGTCCACCGACCCATCGGGGTTCTTCCTGAGGTCGGGAAGATGCGAGGAACGGTCCACAATCTGTTCCTTGTTCTGGATGAAGCCGCGCGTGTCCAAGTCGTAGAGCGTGACCGACCAGAATTGCCTGGCAGGCGAATCGGGCGGGAGATGCAGGTGGTAAGTCTTGGCGCCGTCAAACGCGTGGCCATCTTTGTCCCGGTAGACGTCGAGGTAAGCCTGACCCACGCCGGGCGTCTTGGTCACCATGCCGGAGCTGGTCCAAACAGCTTCGTAAGTGTAACCAGCACGTTCATCGAGTTGGCTGTAAGTTCCCATATCCTGCTGGGGGGAAAATGATGGCACGAAGACAAATCCCCAATGCGCGTCGGAACGGTAACGCACTCCTTCAAAGCGTTTGTCGAACGAATTGGCTTTCGCCATCGCCTCGCCGACAAGCGCGGCTTCCGCGAGGATTTCCCTCTGCGGAGCAGTCGGCTGGAACGGCTTGCCCTTCTCAATACCGAGTGGCCTGAGCATGGCCATGAAGAAGCGGTCACGGTCAGCCAACGTCTCCTTGTTGAGGATCGTGGCGAGGTGCTCCCAATATGTCATCCCGCGTGGCGGCATCTGGCTCCATACCTTGCCCCCCGGCGTAAGGAATTTATTTTGTGGCGGATTCTCCCGCTGGCTGTAGGGATAGACGCGCACTGCAGTCATCAGTGCCTTAGCCTTCGCCGTGTCGGTTTCCAGCACGCGGTAGCCGAGGCCAATGTTGAGAGTCGGAGCATCAAAGACGGTATAACCCTCTGCAGGCGGGACGTCCTGTCCGGGTCCGACGATGAGATACTTCGCGCCCGCTCCTTTGTCCGGTCCCGTCATGCCCATATCACAGACAGGCCGCTGCCAGAAATGGAGGACGCCTCCCGCAGACATCCCGTGGGGATAATCAATGACCAGCGGTCCGGTCCGTGAGAGATTGGCAAAGCCAATGATGTAAGGCGTGGTGGCGTTAGGTGTGAGAATGCCGACTTTGTCGGCGATGGAATCGTAGACGACGATGTCGCCATCACCCGCGCCGAATTGCTCTTCATGGGCTCGCTGCCACTCCGAGATGTTCACGATGGGGAGCGCCCAGAGATACGCCTGGCACGCGCGCTGAAAATCCAGCTCGTCGAAAAGACGCACCACCGTCTGCTCCGTCGGCAGACCCAACTCAAAGGTGAGCTTACCGACGTGGGTGTCGATCTCACCGGTCTTGTAGCCGATGGATTGTTCCTGTGCGTCCGCCGGTTTCATTTGAGGTATCCTCCAGGTGCGGTTTTGCATTTCTATTCCGGGTATGTAAATGCGCATGATTGCGTAAAAGGGGCCATCCGGCGCCGGTAACCAGTTTGACTGCTCCGCGAGCCCGGGAGAGTCTTTCTGCATATACAAGGTGAGTGAGCCGTCTGCGCCATACTTGAGCGACTCCAGCATAGTGGAGTTGATCAGGTAGCGATTGATGGGATTGGCCACCAGGAGCTGGGATTTGCCGTCGTACATGGTGAGTGACCAGAAAGCCTTGGCCGGCGGCAGCTGGCCCTTCGGGAAGTACAACGTGTAACCGGTTTTTGCAGCGTCCAGGGGATGATGGTTGCTGTCGACGAAATAGGGAGGGTAAACGGCCTCCTCGCCCGAATTGCCGTAGAGTCCTAGCTTGGCACCGACAAAACGATAAAGGTAATTGTTCTTCAAGAACTCTCGCGTGCCGAACAAGTCGGAGCTAACGACCTCCCCGGCATTGATTCGTTTCATCAGCGCGTCGACATCGGTCGCAACATCTGCAATGCCATCCGCCACCGCCTTTTGCAACTCAGGCGAGAGCCTGGCAAAATCAAAGGTTCTGCCTGCACCAATGTCAAGCTTGGCGAAACGTTCCATCAAAGTCTTCTCTGACGGGTTGGTGGGGCAGAACTGAAGCATGAAGTTCAGGTAGCTGAGCAGCGCAGGGGAAGTAAGCATGTTCGGGGCCGGCGCCGGCCAGTTGACCGCAGCAGCGGCGGTAGGCTCGGGTCCACCTAGATACTTGCTGAGCGATTGCGTCTTGTAGCCCGCTTGAATCTGCTTAACTTTTTCTAAATCACCTGGATTGAACAACTGAGTCCGGAAGAGGATGTAAGCGAACTCCGTCTCGCAATGAAACACAGCCTTGATTCCCTTTGGCGTATCTCCGTTCCAGCCCGGGCCAGCAATGAGAAAATCGCCGCCGTCGTTGCCATAGCTTCGAGTACCGATGTAAGCAAAGTTGAAGGTGTAAAGGTCTATCAGTTGGCCCGAGTAATAGCGGCCCTTCTCGACTTTGGGCATGGTGACGACGAGAGGCTCGGCACGTAAATCCATCCAAAGGAATGAATACGGGGTGTCGGAATTAGGCGTTACAACGAACTTGTCGTCAGGAGTTGCAACGTTCGCCAAGCTCGCAATTGTATTGAACGATGCCCGGTAGTCGGGGCCGGCCGTATCCAGGGCCTGCTTGTGGAGCGTCTCGTAATTGGTAACGAGGGGAAAGCCGTAAATGTATGCTTCCGTGGCAATTTGACGGACCTCCTGTGAGGAAACGCTTATCGTCGCGACATGTTCTTCCAGAGATTTCATCTGTTTCTCCTCGATTAAGTGCCAGGAAAGGTTGTGCTCGGGACTCGTGGTCTCAACGGGGGCTCTCCGAACTGACTGTCACCAGCTCGCTGGTGGATCCTACTTTCAACGTCAACATTCCGACGGAAAGCCGATCCTCGGTGAGAAGCAGGATGCCGGTTTTTTCCAGACTTTCGAACCCTTGTTTCTCCAGGGATAAGGTGTATGTGCCCGGCCGGATCTCAGGGAATACGAAGTGGCCGCTCTCCTTCGTTTGCGTAGTCTGGCTGGTGGCGGTGGATTGGTCGGTCACCATCACAACGACCCGGGTAGCGAAGCACCCTTGGGATCTAGCCCGGATTTCTCACGAGTGGTGAGTTTTTCGTGGTTGATGTGGTTTGAGGGATCTGCGGGGTATTTTGTGGTCAGGATTTTGGTTGCGGGGCGGTGTTTGTTGCTGAGCTGCCGGTTGGGTTGAGTTTTTGGTCGTATTTTGCGCACGCCGGGGCGGAAGCGAGGCCAGCAACATGTTGGAGAGGGCTAAGACGTGGAGGCCAGCGGGCTTCAACAGCGCAGGGCATAGAAGGCTTGTGCGTAGAGGTCTTTCCAGGGATAGGTGGAACTCATTTCCAAGCGCACGCGGCGCGCGCTGAGCCGCACGAGGGCACCGATTTTGAGCAGTTTCAGGCGGATGGTATCGACCTGGGCTTGAGCCCACTCGGTTCCCTTCAGGGCCAGCCGGCGCAGAGCCTCCATGAGCGTGTAGGCCAGGGCGGAGAAGTACAGCCGTAGCTGGTTGGCTTTCATTTCGTCGCTGGAGAGCCGGTCGGCAAACAGGCACATCTGTTCCTTGATGCGATTCTCCATCTCGCCGCGGGCGCAGTAGAACTTCTCGTATAAATCCTGTGCGGGCCATTGCTGGGCAGCTAGCGAAGTGACTACGAAGCGCGGGTTGTCTCCCTTATCGAGATACTCCGCCTTGGCCACGACGCGGCGGGAGCAGGACCAGCTCTTATGCGTTCGATACAGGAACTCTGTAAACATGCGGCTGGCTTTGCCGGTGGCCTGATGTTGCTTTTTCACCTCCTGCATCGGTTCCCCGATGATGGTTTGCAGGCGCCGATTGCGCTGCAGGCCGAAGACGTATTCCACCCGGTTTTCTTTCTGTTCACACCAGGCCATCAGCGCTTCGCGGCAGAAGCCGGAGTCAGCGCGCAGCACGATGTTGACTTGCGGCCAACGTTGCCGCAGTTGGCCAACGATACGTTTCAGTTCCTCGATCGAGCCGGCGGCTGCGTCCTGGTTGGCAGCTCTGAGCCGCGCACACAGCAACTGGTCTCCGGCAAAGATATACAGGGGCAGATAGCAGTAACTGTCGTAGTAGCCGTGAAAAAAACGCTCCGGCTGATGGCCGTACAGCGGGATATCGGTGGCATCCAGATCGAGCACGATCTGCTTTGGCATCGCCGTATGGGACTCGATAAACAGATCCACCAGCAGCCGATCGATCGCTTCGACGGAAGGACTGATCTTGTGGTAGCGCTTACTGCGCCCTGACAGCTCCAGCCGGTTGAGCGTGCTCTTGCCGGCCAGCGGCGCTTCCAGTTCGCGCTTGCCGCTCAGCAAACCGAACACGACATCCTTGCGCAACTGCTCGTGGTCGTTCAGATCCTCATAGCCCAGTGCCAGCCCGTAGATACGCTGAGAGAGCATCTCAAAAACCGTGTGCTCGATTCGCTCTGGCCTGCGGCCATCGCTAAAGCAAGCTGCTAGTCGATGCAGAAGATGGATCTTGCCATCCACGGCACGCAACAGCATCGATCCCCCGTCACTGGACACATGCCCAGCGCTGAACCCGGCTTCCACTCGGCGGGAAAAATGACGTGCAAACGAGAAGCTCTCTTGGCTACACTCTGTCATAAGAAAGGCCGCTCTCCGCACGGCATTCACTACGCTTCGACAACGCAGTTATGCCACGAAAAACGGCCTTTCCCAACCCTTTTCCTCGCCACTCCTCTAGCTCAACACCCCCAACCCGTGAGAAATCCGGGCTAGGCGCTTTGTTGTGCACGACTCTAAGTCGGACCATAAGGTCCTGACAAAGATGGGGGCTGAAGAGAGTGTGTGTGAACTAAAAAGAAACCGCAGATCTCTCCACTACGCTTCGCTCCGGTCGAGATGACAAATTTGTTGAGCTACGTAAGGCTGTGCATCGACTGGAAAAATCACACTTTACCCAAAACAAATTTGTCATCTCGACCGGAGCGAAGCGTAGTGGAGAGATCTGCGGTTTCTTTTTACTTCACACACACTCTCTCTTCAGCCCGTACACAAACCGAGCAAAATCATCTGGCCCTCGGGTACGTTCTTCATCTCGTTTCCGGAAACCATTCATTTTTCCACAGCCTGCTAGTTGGATTAAATGTAGCGGTAGCATATCTATTCCATTCCCCACGCCTTCGGCTTATCGGATACGAAACTGTCGCTGTCGTGTGGGCGTATACAGATTAATGTAGACTTTCCACTTCGTGTCCAGTTCCGTTTCACCCCTTTAGCTTCCAAAGAAGTTTTCCAACGAAAGACTGTTCCCTCCAAAGAACCTGCTGTGAGTAATTCCGATCTGCACGGACACCCGTGTTTGTTGTAAGAAAGAAGCGCAGTCAACCCTGCACTCATAGTTTGCATCTAATCATTCGTTTTCTCCGTGGCTTGGCCCGGTGGAAGGTAAGGGGGAAATGAAGGCTTTAACTTGACAGCGTCATATTCGAATTGGTACCAGTCTTAGCCGAGCGCAATCGATGGCGCAAAGGTGAAGTGTAACCGCCAGCCGCGCAGCGCTTCGGTCCACTGCCGCAGAGTTAATTAAGACCGTGATCGGTTGACCCGGATTGGATGAGAGCGCCTCCTGGCGCCCAAACGGTTGCCGGAGCGGAATAACACTTTAAGGAGAGTCAGCATGCAGAGTATTGATCTTGAGCAGGAAAAGTTGCCCTCGCCGCCACAGCATTTTAACTTGTGCCGTAAACAAAGCAACCAATCCTGTTCGCGGCTGTTCCTCGAGAAAGGCCGAACTTCGCTGCAGTTCCTCGTGCAGAGTAGAAGTAGAAATGTACTCAAGAAGCTGCCTTCTGCTTTTTTCTTATCCAAAGCGCAACCGATTGTGCAAGGCGCATGAAAACATTTGCCACTCTCCACCCGATGGCGCTTCGCAGTCGCCCGGAAGCCATCGCGAACGGGACGAGGCATGACAAACGCAGTAACCACTTTTGAGGAGCACCAGTATGCAAATTCTTTTTTCTAGACGAATCTGTTCCTTCCTGCGTAGGGCCACGACCTGCCGAGTCAATCTTCTGCTATTAACGGCAAGCTGCCTGCTCGCACCCGTGGCCCATGCGCAGTATCGCGCCTCTATCCAGGGCGTAGTCGCCGATTCAACTGGCGCAGTGATCCCCGACGCCACTCTGACCCTGGTCAACGACTCGACCGGTGAGAAGCAGGTGAGGACCAGCAACGCCGCCGGTGTTTTCAACTTCAACGCCCTGCCGCCGGCCACCTTCACAATGACCGTTGAAAAAAAAGGATTCCAGACGCAGGTTCTCGATAAGGTCCAGGTGATTGCGGACCAGTCGAATGCCGTCAACGTGCAGTTGGCGGTGGGCGCCGCGTCGCAGACCGTCTCCGTCGATGCTTCTTTGCAACCTTTGCTCGAAACCGAAACCGCCTCAGTCGGGGGCCAGATCAGCGAAAATCAAATTCAGCATATGCCCTCGTTTGGCCGCGATGTCTTCCAGCTCACGCAACTCGCGCCGGGCGTCTTCGGCGACGGAGCGCAGGGGGGTGGCGGCGGCGCTCAACAGCTTCCCGGTACGCAGGGCCCCGGCGGTACGGGCGGCAGCAGCGGTATCTTTCAGACCGAAAATGGCCCGCAGGCTCTGGCCAACGGTGGTCAGTACGAGAACAATGGCATCTCGGTCGACGGTATCAGCACTGCCAGCGCGGTTTGGGGCGGCACGACCGTGATCACGCCCAGTGAGGAATCGGTTGGCGATGTCAAGATCATCTCCAACAGCTATGACGCCGAGGATGGGCGCTTCAGCGGCGCTCAGATCCAGGTCACGTCGAAGAGTGGAACCAACGACCTGCACGGCAGTCTATTCTTCAACGTCCACCGTCCGGGCCTGAACGCGTACCAGAGTTATAACGGGCCGTACGCTCTGGGTGCGACGACTGCGGCGGAAAAAGGTGTGCTCAGAAACGAAGATCGATTCAACCAGTATGGTGGCAGCATTGGCGGCCCCATCTGGAAGAACAGGATATTCGCCTTCTTCTCTTACGAGACCAGTCCTGAGAATTCTGCGTCAACCACCACCGGTTGGTATGAGACCTCTGCCTTCGACAAGTTGGGGCCGGCCAACAGCATCGCCGCGCAGTTCCTCAGTTTCCCCGGTGCCGGTGTCAGCGCTAAGGGCACCATCTCTTCCACCTGTGCCACGGCGGGTCTGATTGAAGGAACGAACTGCGCCACGATATCCGGCCAGGGACTCGATATTGGTTCGCCATTGAAGACTCCTTTGGGCACACACGATCCGACCTACGGGGGCAGTCCTACCACCCCAGGCGTCGGATCAGGACTCGATGGTGTGGCCGACATCGCGCAGTATGTGACGCTTAACCCTACGGCCGTTGCTCAGAAACAATACAATGGACGTCTCGACGCCGATGTCACTACCAGGGATCACGCCAGCTTTGCCATCTACTGGGTTCCCACCTCGACTACGAACTACCAGGGCACCCAGCGTGCCTACAATCTTTATCATCATTCGCAGATTAACGATGCCTTCGCCGGGATATGGAACCACACCTTCTCTCCCACCTTCCTGAACGAGGCACGCGTCAACGCTGCCGGCTGGCGCTGGAATGAGATCGGGAGCAATCCTCAGGAGCCCTTCGGCCTTCCCCAGGACAACATTGGTGTCCTCAACGGCCCGAGCAACAACAACATAGGCAGCATCGAGCTGCAGTACTTCGGCGCCCCTGGCCCCAGCGTCTTTAACCAGTGGACCTACACTTACAAGGATGTCGCCACCAAGGTCGCCGGCCGTCATACCATCAAGTTCGGCGGCGAGGTTACGCGCCTCTACTATCTGAACGAGTCAACGTACAGTGCTCGCCCGGGATTCAATTTCTTCAATATCTGGGACTTCCTCAACGATGCGCCCCAGGGCGAAACAGGGCAATTCAATCCTATTACCGGCACCCCCACAGCCGCCCGGCAGGATGATCGCGAGGACATCTGGGGCTTCTTCGCCCAGGACGACTTCAAGGTCCTTCCGAACCTGACCATCAATCTCGGGCTACGCTACTCCTACCTTGGGCCGCTTTCGGAGAAGTATGGCAACCTGGATACGGTTGTCCTCGGGAGCGGGGCGGACGTGGTGAGCGGCCTGTCCATTCGAAAAGGCGGAAACCTTTGGCAGGCACAAAAGGCCAACTTTGGCCCCCAGATTGGTTTTGCCTGGAGCCCGGGTGAGTTCCACGACAAGCTCGTGCTGCGCGGCGGATATGGCCTGAACTATAACCAGGAGGAGATCGCTATCTCCGGCAATTCAAGCGGGAATCCGGGCAGGACAGTTTCGCCCCAGTTCGCCCTTGCCACGCCCACTTCCCCGAATCCGGGTATCGTCTATGCGATTCCGAGCAATCCGAAGTCTCTGTTCGGCTACCCGGCGAACCCGAATACGATCGTCAGCTTTGGCCCGAACGGACTGCCAACGACTGGTCAGGTTGGGGTGACTGCCTTCCCCGCGAATCTTCCCACGATGTATACGGAGCATTTCTCGCTGGACACGCAATACGACCTGGGCCACCAGTTTGTAGCGACCCTGGGATATCAGGCAAGCCTGTCACGTCATACCTATTTCCACTATGAAGAGAATGCGGTCGCCGCAGTGGAGGGTGCCACTCTCAATCCCGGCGTCTCCAATGTGGGCTTCTACGGCAATAACGGACACGGAAACAACAATTCCATGCTGGCCGGACTAAAGCATCAGTTCTCGCACAATTTCATGGCCGATGCAGAATTCAACTGGTCCAAGAGCATGGACACCAGTTCCGCGCCTTACTCTGAGCAGTATTACCCGTATGACAGCAGCCTGTCGTATGGCAGGTCCGACTACAACGTCGGCAAGGCCTTCAAACTGTACGGTCTTTACCAGCCGGTTTTGTTCCGTGGCAGTCACGCCTGGCTGGAGAAGGTCGGCGGGGGCTGGTCGATCAGCGGAATCTTTAACCTGCACACGGGCTTCCCCTGGTATCCGGTGGTCAGCGTCAACGGCGGCAGCCTTTATTGCTCCACCTGCGGTTACACTCAGCTTCTGCCTGGAGCCTATCTGGGTGGGGCAGGACACAGCACCAGCAACTCCGCCTACAAATCGGGTCCGCTGGTTGGAGATGGTGTGAACAAGAACTTTCCATTGGCTGCGACCGACGGAAACGCTCTTGCATACTTTTCCAATCCCGCCTACACAGTCGCGGGCCAGTTCCCAATCACCGGGGCGCCTGTTCCTCAGGGGCCGGGTGTTTCACGCAACTCACTTACCGGTCCGGGATACAGAGACGTCGATGGGACCCTGGCCAAGAGTTTTGGCCTGCCCAACATAAAGGGAATCGGGGAGAACGCCAAGTTCGAGTTCCGTGTCGATGCCTATAACCTGTTCAACAATCTGAATTTTTCCCCGGGTGGACAAGAGGGCAACGGAAGCAACGACGGAGGCATATCGGACAATGTCGGTGCTTCGAACTTCGGGCAGGAAACCAAGGCCCTTGCTGCCCGTGTGGTCACCATGCAGCTGCGCTTTAGCTTTTAAGGCAAGCAGGACGGGATGCAGTGATTGCTATTGCGCAGTGCTTCACACTGGTTGGTAAGTCTCGTCTGGCCATTCAATGCAGGCGGTAATACTAACCTGAAACTATAACCTGAGTAGCAACTATCATCCTGTCACTGAAACGCTAAGTCCGCGAACCGGATACTTGGCCGCCGCGATTCCGGGCGGCGGTTAAGGGGGACGGGATGGAACTGTCACTGTCGTGAGGGCGTATACAGATGAGTGTGGGCTTTGCATACGGTTCCAGTTCCGTCCCTTCAACTTCCCTCCCCCTTTGTCATCCCGGCCCGGCAGAGGGGCCTGCATTCCAATGCGCGGCGACGAGGAGGGCGACGATCAGCACACGGCAAACCAGCCGATGTTGAGTTCCTGTTAGTAAGAACTGGCTCTCACGCACAGATCCCTCAAATCAACCGCGGAAACCACCATGATAAAACACGGGATGCGGATTGAAACGGTGAAGTGCCCAATACCCGGGCTTGTTTGCAGGACACATGGCTTGGGTTGACTACGCTGCCTTCTCCGTAACGATTAACCCGATTCGCGATCCGCGTTAGAAGGTGGTCGATATATCCCTCTTCTCGAATGGTCTCATCCAGAAGTTCGATGTGCGACATGTCTCCTAGAATCTGTGCAAAGCGGCGGACATCGCCGTAGGCCGCAATCTCATAGCGTTCGACCCGTTGGGCGGCGGCAATCAAGGCAGCGTCTCGCACCGATTCATCGGAAGCATCCTTGATCATGTCATCACCCTCGTTAATAAGCGCGGCAACGACCTTGCACGCTGTCGGTATGGCCTCTCCGGTTGTTTCTTTGAGAATTTGTTCGACCCGCAAAACCTGAACTTCCGTATCCTGGAGGTGAGACTGGAACGCCTGCTTCAGTTGGGTGTCTGTTGCTTTCTCGATCATCTTTGGCAGCACCGCCTGGATCTGCTGCTCAGCCGAGAGAAGCATCCGCAATTGATTCATGTAGAGCCTGCGAAGGGTATCCAGGTCAGCTGAAAAGAAACTCACGTTCTTCTCGCCCTTTCCTACTGCTTTCACGTATGCGACTCAAACGGCTTGTGTGTGATGCGATGCTGGTGATTGCTCCTCAAGTGGGATATGGCGCCAGCGTTGAAGGACGACCAATGCTCACTTCTATTAAGCTCCGATGCAAGATAACGAAAAAGGAGGCCCACGAACCGATCGTTTTCGGCATCACTCTGTTTCTCAACATCAGTTAGTGACTAAGAAGGGAAATGCATCAGCCAGAAAAGGAAACATTCGATCGCGCGAAATGTAGATTTGGGAACATGCGTGTAAAACATTCCTGGTGCACGACCGTTCTCCGGCAGCCGTCAAAATACTCAGCCAGCTCGTCATCTCAGAAACGTATGACGTACTCCTGAGTGACCTACATACGCCGGGAGCAGGAGATGGCCTCACGGTCGTAAGTGCGATGCACCACGCCGATCCCCGAGCTGTCACATGGTTGTTGACGGCATACCCGGAGATGGCACAACTTAGTCAAGCGATGGAAAGCTACTTCACGCAGTCGAAGTGAGATGCCCCCCGCATGATCCCGCTCTCTCGTTCGCCAGGAGGATCGGGGGGAACAGTGTGTTACCAGGCTCTTCGCGGTGTGTCAGACACCCGTTCCGCCGCAAGGACGAAGTGCCGTTTTTCGATAGCAAACAGTTGCCGGGCGAGCATCAAAGAAAAGCATGAGGGGCTCTCCGCCAGAATGTCTCCGACGCTGGTCATGTATCGCTTTGCTGTTCTTTGTCTTGCAACCTGGTGCGCCGGCTGAGCCCATACCCGTGCGCCACATGGAGGGGACCATCCGCGGCTTTCTCGCCCTGCGTTCGAAAGAGGGCCGGGTGCTTGCTGTGGGTGACCTGTTCCAGGTGGCTCGCCACGATCGCGTTACTGCCCGTTTGCTCTTACGTTTCAAGGACGGCTCGATAGACGATGAAACTGCGGTCTTCTCTCAACGCGGTAGGTTCCAACTCATCACCGACCACCATATTCAGAAAGGTCCTTCCTTCCCGCAGCCGATGGATCTCTCGATCGACGTTCCCAACGGCCAGATCGCAGTCCGCTCCACAGGAAACGATGGCAAAGATGAGGTCAAGAGCGAACACATGGATCTGCCGCCGGACCTGGCCAACGGCCTGATCCTCCTGATAGCCAAGAACGTCCGGCCTGAAACACCGGAGACGAAAGTGTCCATGGTCGTGGCTACCCCCAAGCCCCGGCTGGTGAAAGTAGTGATCTCGCCTCACGGCGAAGAGCCTTTCTCACTGGCAGGGTCACATCGCAAAGCCATGCGCTTCGTGCTGAAGATCGAGCTCGGAGGCCTCGCTGGAATCGTAGCCCCGATGATCGGCAAGGCGCCGCCGGAGATTCAGATCTGGATCATTGACGGGATAGCTCCGGCATTCGTGAGAGAAGAAGGCCCACTCTATCAGGGCGGCCCCATCTGGACCATCGAACTGACCAGTCCCGTTTGGCCGGGCCTACCCCACTCCGGCTTTTAGAATTGCATATGCTTTGAGCCTGTGACTTTTTCGATCTTTTCGTGTTTTCTGCGTAGCTAACCGGATGCTTTTTACCCTACAAACGTCGCGCGATGTCCTGGATATGAGGTTGTAGGACAGGCAGGGACCTTATTTATCCCGCGACAAGACAGAATTGGCACTATGGCGTTTGTCATACGCGATTACGATGCGTTTTGGCGCACTAAACCGCCACGACTTCTCGATCAATGCACGTACCCGGCGAGCAGGCACCTTGGATAGATCTACGCGAAGGCCCATGAACATGTTGCCGTTGCGCCAAATTTCCTCATACGCATCCGGATGTTCCGCAGCTACAGACTTCGCCTCCTGCTCGCTGAGGCTCACCGTCATGGTCGCGCCGCCCTTTTCCACGCCAACGAAGCTCTTTCCCGCAACCTTGAACGCTGCGATTCGGCGTGCTGCCGGCACAGCCGATCCCTCCTCCACTTCCGGCAGAGTCATCACGAACGCTCGAAGCTCGTCGAGTCCAATCAAGGGGAACTCCTCTGCGAGTTGATTGTAGCTGGCCAATTGGCTAACATGCTTGGCGGTTGCTGCTGGTTCGCGCATCACCAAAGCATCAGGCTAGACGTTCCTTCCGTCCCCGGTTCCTATAACTATCGCTTCAACTAACTCGCTTCCTCAACGGTGGCAGTCATGGGGATGACCGTGTCTACGTTAGTGAGCTTGAACAGTTCCAGGACGCGTGGGCTGACTCCGGCGACAATAAACCGAACGCCTTTGTCTTGGCACCGGACATAATGCCGGATCACCATGCCCAGTCCCGTAGAATCCATGTAGGGAACGTCGGTCAGGTTGAAGATGTTGACGATCGGCGGCTCGCCGGTGGGTAACATCAATTGCAAATCGAACATCTTGCTGACGGCCTCGGGTGATTGGCATTCAAATACGGTGCGCACGGTAAAGGGCCCTGAGAAATGGAAGACCACCGTGCCTGTAGCTTCGCCCACTTCGCGTTCGAAGGTGAGAGGTTGTCGATTCGAGAACTCAGTTTGAGTCATGGCATCAAATCGTCCGTATGGAGGCTGGGCGGCTCAACCCAGGACCGACGTGCTAATACGAGCGTGAGTGAGGAAGCCGAGAGCTCCCCGGGCAACACCGGCGTATAACTCACACTTCTACTCTGAAACTGATTTGCCAATCTCGGATCGGCTCCATTAGCAAGAACCATCCAGAACCTCCTATCGGAGCTGAGTCCCTCGGATTCTACCACTCGGGGTAGAACTCTTGAAATTCGCACTGAACCTTGAATACCAATCGCATTGTTTCGGGGCGTGGCATGAACAATTAAAATTGGAGCGCTTAAACAGTTACGACACGGAACATTTTCTTTCCCATTGACGTTTCGCTGTCGTCGAGGTCTGCGAAACTGCCACACTTTTCACCCTCTTGTGAGTTGAAACGCGCATCGAAATAAATAGGATACTGCCCGCTGGAAAGGGGTAATATCCCCAACGAATTTTGCGAAAGGCTCGCCCGCGCATCCGCGACAGCTACGCATAAACGTACGGGAACGGAGACAACCATGACGGAGATCGTGAGAGACGAATTGGAAGCACCCACAATTCGAGCGCCCAAAATTGTCGATCGGAGCACGTTCCAGGCGGAACTGGACGCATTGCGGGTTAGAGAGAAGGCGTATACGCACGAGGGCGACGCAATTGCTGCTAGCCGCAGACGGCTACCCATGGTCGAGGTGGATAGCGCTACACCGCTGATTGGTGAGCATGGCGCGGTGACCCTCCTGGACGCGTTTGAGAGACGCCGGATGCTCATCGCCTACTATTTCATGTGGCACGCTGGTCGCCCCGCGGCGGAACAGTGTGAGGGATGCACCTGGGTTGCCTCGCAGGTCCACGAGCTGTCGTATCTTCATGTTCGCGACGTTACTCTTGCCGTGTTCGCCCAAGGCCCGTACGAGGAGAGCGCCCGCTATCGCGACTTCATGGGATGGGAGATGCCGTGGTACTCGGCCCAGGACTCGCTCGACACGCTCCTGGCTGGACGCCGGATGGGCATGATGCACATCGTCTGCTACCTGCGACAAGAATCCAAAGTATTTGAGACGTACTGGACGACAATACGCGGCGTTGAGTCGATGGATAACAGCTATCGGATGCTCGACTTGACTGTTTACGGGCGACAGGAGGCATGGGAGGACTCGCCGAGCGGCTGGCTTAGAGGCAAGAATTTTACCCGTAGCAACGGACGTCCCACCCCCCAGTGGTCTCGCCTGAGGGCCGGGTATTCTGATGACCTGGGTACCAACGGGCACTGAACTTAGCGCCCAATCAGCGAAGCGTCCAGACTGTTTTGGCAGTTACGTTTACTGATACCTAAGATTTGGTGGATCCGGCTGGGCCGCCACATCGGGGTTATTTCGTAGTCCTGAAACTCCGCTTCTGGGGCCCGGATTGGTCAGATCGGGCCCACCAGGCACAAGCAGGGCGGCTCATTCAATTTCTAAAGGACTTGCCCGCAAGCACCAGCAAACCAATCTTGGCGGCAACACCACGTCATCCACGCCCGCGGCCACCACGGACTCCGTCTATTTCCAGGGCACTGACAACGCACTTTGGCGTTCTTTCTGGGCTAGAAATGCAACTATCCTTAGTAGCGGTCGAAGGGGAAGGTTTCGTGGGCCGGAAACACGGTTACAACCAATGATCTGGAATTACCCAGTTGTTCGTTGTCAGCGTAAGGACGCTCGAACTTGTCGTGCTGGTTGGGCGTGGTCACACCTTGATGCAGTGTCCCGGCGAGAGAAAGGTTTACGTTCCTTGTAAAAGTATTCAGCTCTGATTTTCAGCCATGATCGCTTTTCGGCCATAATAGCTGATCAGATAGAACGCAACTCCGAAAGAGATAATGTCTTTGAAGAGAAACAGGCCGAGATTGTTCATGTAGTGGATGCCGTGAACCACGATGGTGTCATCCGGAGTCGTGATCAACATGCTGCTTGTGGTGAAGAACATACCGACTAGAATGATCGCGCCCAGAATGCCTGCTTTCGGTTTAAAGTAGCCAATGATCAGTAGGATTGCTGCTGTCCATTCAGTGGCCCCGATCATATCCGCCCCAATATATGGTCCAAAGACCTTGAATTGCCAACTGGTAAGTGGGCTGTTAGTGACGAGCGGGATGATGTCCTCCGCCCCGGGTGCTGTCATTTTGAACTTGCCTGCCCACAGCAACATCACGATCATTCCAATGCTGCAAACCAGGAAAGGGATATTTCGATCTGCAACAAACGCTGCAATCCTCGTTAGAACACTCTTCGCCTGCAGTTTGTTACCTGTGTTCGCTTGAGATCCGCGCACACCACCACCCGACGCCTCAGCGGATGTGGTTTCAGTCATAAAAGGACTCCTTCATGTGATGATCCATCGTTGCCAAATATTGAAAGACCGTGAACACCTTTGGCGGTGACGATCCGACGAGAGTAGCCGACTCAAAATTATAATGCTGAACTTCGCCACCCCTTCGGCGGGTGGCCCATACATCAAGACTAGTTCTAATCCGCTGTGGAATCGGCCCGTTCGGACCATGACAGCGGTCTTCCCATCGGCAGGCCAATTCGTAACAGCTTTCGAATTTCCTCCGTCTGGCGGGGAACGACTGCCTTCGTGTAATTCCGCGCTTACAGCAAGTGAGGCCCACCACTCTCTTATCCGATACCAATGCATGGAAAACACAGACCGGGGATAGCGCGGCCTGTGCGCCTAACTCTTCCTATAGGTCGTTTTTCCCGGGCCGAGGGAGCATTGACCCGGCCGCGTTTACCAAACCCGAGTAACTTTCGGGTAGGTACTCGCGTGCCGAAAAAACATCTCCCCACTGACATGCATACCTGGAAACGCATATCTCTTAGGTAGGAGATATCGGCAGGCGACGGCTCCTCACGCAACCGCGTCCTGGCCGGCAGTTGCCGGTAGTTTCGGCCTTCCGCGTGAGCGAAGGATAGCTTCATCGCTGTCCGGTGCCTCACCCGATCCCTGTCCCAAAATAACCGAATACCAGCCATGAGTGGCCCACCGCGGCTCCCCACCCCTTTGTCCCCCCAAAGAGAGCAGCAAACAAATCCAACCCAATCTCCAGCCAACCAAGGAACGAGACGACCTATGGCCAAAAATACTACCTGCCCCGGCGTGCCGTGGGTCAGCGATCCCATCACCGATCAGGAAATCGCCTTTGCTCACCTGATCATGTCCGGAACCATGAACGACCGCGCCGCTGCCAACGAAAAACTAGTGGACCAGGAAGCCGACCTGTCCCGCCTGCCCCGGCTTGCCGAGGGGCGTGCCGTGGACGGGCTGCGCAAGCTCAACCTTGGTCGCGACCAGATTCTGACCCGGCTCTGGGAACTAGCCACTCTCAGCCACGAAGTGACCAGAGGCAGCATAGCCGGCCAGATGAAGGCTCTTGCCATGATTGTGGCCATCGAAGGCCTGATTCCGGACCGCCGCCTTTCCTCATCTGCCGCGACGCAACCCCCGGCCCCGCCCGTCAACGCACAGATCTACGAGTCTCAGTGGCGCCGGAAACAGCACCACCAACCTGCAGGTGAGGAGCCAGGGGACCCCGTTGCCGGCACGAAAACCCCACCCGCCGCGCCCCAGGTGCCCGACCCGCAGCCGACACCCGAGCCAGCCCACGACCTGGCGAACGGCACGTCGTCTCCCAACCTTGACCGTTCCCAACCCAGCGTCGCCAATCCGTTCATCAATCCCGAACGCCTCAACTGGGTTCCCGAAGCAACCGGCTGCGCCTTCGACGCCGCTCTCGACAATGGCAGTTCCCTCAGGCCGTCCCTTTCCCTAAATAAACGCTTCTCTGGGCGGCGCCGCTAAAGTCCAAAAAAGGCCAAATTTTATCGAATTTTACAAAATATCCCGCTCTCTTGACCCGAATGGCGCGGCGTCATTGATTGGGGAGTTTTCAGTCGCGGCAGCCAGCAAACCCTAACCACTCACCTGGCCAACTTAAGAGGGCGGAAGATATAACAATTTGACCATCTTGATCAAACAGAGGACTTAGCAGTCACCTAGCCACGACTTAAAGAAGCTGCGGAAAAAGCAGGATCGAGCAAGAAAGCATACCCACGGCTAAAGCCCATACGCTTCAGGGAGGAGAGCCGTCCCCAGGGGCTAAAAGAGTCCGCGTGAGAACCGGACTACGAAATTAGTCCCGAAGGGACGGCTGAACTTAGCCCAGGACGCAGTCCTGGGTACCTCGTGAACTGATTGAGTCCCGCAGGGACGACTGAAGGAGCATTGCGTCGCGGCCCATTTTCAGCCGTCCCTGCGGGACTGGGTCGCCCTTTCAAATCCAACCCAGGACTGACGTCCTGGGCTAGGTTCAGCCGTCCCTTCGGGACTAATTTCGTAGATCTCGGTTCTCACGCGGACTCTAAAGCCCTCATCAACTCCGCCATTTACGGCCCGGCTGAACAGGCTGCGGAAAAACTCGGTTTTAGCGTAGGCCGGGGATTGATCCCCGGCGCAAATGCAATGTAATCAGCTTGGGCTTTAGAGTCCGCGTGAGAACCCTAATTCCAAAGGTCACTGCACTCATGTTTTGTATCAGGGCACGACTTTTAGTCGGGCCGTAAAGGAAGGAGGAGCGGACGGCGGCTATGAAGAAGCTGAAGGCCGAGGTGGCCGAGAGGCCCGAATACAATGAGTTGGGTGATCCGACGGCGGTAGAAACTGAGCGGGAGAAACCCAATGGAACCCATAAGCCTGGAAAGTCTCATCAATCTCACCCAGGACGACGGCGGCGTGTTGTCGCCACAGAGCCAGTGGACATTGTCTGACTTCAAGTCGTATTGGCCGTTTCTGAGGAAGTATCAGACCAGCCATCAGACCTTTGCCGATCTGTCACGACTCGTCTACTGCATGGAACACGGGCTCAAGTTTGAGTGGTCGAAGGCCTGGGAAGCCCACCGCGCCGAGGATTGGCCGGAGCCGCCCCTGGACGCGCAGATGCGATGCCTCGAACAGAAACGGGTGTTCGACTCTCTGATCCGTGACCGAGTTTACGAGGAAACCATGTAGTACCCATCGCAGCACAAGAGCACGACCCAAGCCGTCCAGACTCGGAACGGAACTGGCAGCGGCTGGTGTGGCCTCAAAAGACACCATGACGATGGCGGCCGCACGACTTACCACGCATACCACGCATATCACGCACATATTCCGTCGGCGAATCGGTCCCGCGAGCCATCCAGTGCTCCTTGAAGCCTTGACCAAATGCCTGCTCAAACCCGGCTGCGATTTAAAATGCAAAAGGAGGCATTCCTCTGGTGCATCGAGCCAGTTTGTCAGCCACTCCCCAAGCGCAGGACTCCGAGTCGAGGTTTTCTCACTCTCTAATCCGCGCCGTGGCCAATACCGCCATGGGCCGGCAGGATGTTCTGGCCTTCTGGTTCGGCGAATCCGATCAAGCGACCCCCTCTTTCATCCGCGAGGCCGCCATCGCCTCCTTGCGTGACGGCGAGACCTTTTACTCAGAAAACCTCGGCCGGCTTTACCTGCGGCAAGCGATCGCCACTTACTTGACCGATCTTCATCAACTGCCCATCACCACCGATAGGATCGCGGTGACGTCTTCCGGGGTTTCCGCGCTGATGTTGGCCAGCCAACTATTGGTCGCGCCGGGCGACCGGGTGGTGGCCGTCACGCCGTTGTGGCCAAATGCTGTCGAGATACCAAAGGTGGTCCATGGGCGAGTAACCTCTGTATCGCTCGAGGTGAAAGACGGCCGCTGGACCCTGCCCCTGGATAAGCTGCTCCATGCACTCACCCCAGGAACGCGGATGCTGGTGCTCAATTCACCCAACAACCCTACCGGGTGGACCATTCAACGCGCGGAACAAGTCGCTATCCTCGAGCATTGCCGCCGTCATGGAATATGGATCATCGCCGACGATGTCTACGAACGCCTTGTCTACGCGGATGAAATGCGCTCGGCTCCCTCATTTCTCACCCTCACCGACGAGGACGAGAGATTAATCGTGATCAACAGCTTCTCCAAAACCTGGAGCATGACCGGCTGGCGTCTGGGTTGGATGGTAGCCCCCCCGGCAATCTTGCCTGATCTCGGTTCCCTGCTGGAATACAACACTTCCTGTGTCTCTGAATTTACCCAGCGCGCCGGCGTGGCCGCCATGCAGCAAGGAGAGCCCTATGTATCAAAGCAGCGAGCCGAACTAGCCGGCACCAAGGCAAAATTGTCCGCCGCGCTCACGCACCTTCCCGGGCTGGAGGTACCCCAGGCCGACGGCGCGATGTATCTCTTTCTGCGCGTCGCCGGCGAAAGCGATTCGGTCAGCCTGGCAAAACGATTGATTGAAGAAGCCGGACTGGGACTCGCGCCCGGCAGGGCCTTCGGCCCCGAAGGAGAGGGCTGGTTACGCTGGTGCTACGCTGCCGATTGGAAAAAAATCGAGTCGGGCATAGAACGCCTGGCGCGATTCCTGTCCAGATAACCTGCTCGCGGCGATCTGCTCGCAGCACTGCTACAATTCCCGTTCCGGAGAAATAGCTTTGCACACCATCAAGATTCTGCTCCTGGGTTTTGCTGCCCTCGGCGCCTTTTTATTAGCCGGGCGGGCGCTGGGGAATGGATCAAGAGCAGCCTTGTACTTTCTGCCCGTATGGTTAGCCGGCGCTGCCATCAATTTATGGTTTGGGGTTGCCAAAGCAGGCTATTCCCTGCGAGATGAGGCGCCGATCTTCCTGTTAGTTTTTGCCATTCCATCCGCGATCGCTCTTCTGGCCTGGTGGAAATTCCCACTGCAGTAAAGTCATCGCGTTTGGAGGATAACCAATGCGTCTCGCCCCGATCAGCTTGGGGATTATCGGAATGATCGGGATGATTGCCACCGCCACGGGGTGCCATTCCTCGGCGCCTGCGCCGTCTACCTTTTCCCCGTTGGACCAGGCTGACAAATATCAGTGGCTGGAAGATGTCTCCAGCGAACGTTCCCTGGCCTGGGTAAAGGCGCAGAATGCCCGCACCGCCAAGGTTCTGGAAACCGATCCTCGCTTTGCCGGCCTCGAGGAATCGGCGCTCAAGGTGTACGAGTCGCCCGACCATCTGGCGATTCCCGTGCTGCGAGAAGGAATGGTCTACAACACATGGCAGGATGCGCAGCATGTGCGTGGCATCCTGCGCCGCACCACTCTGGCCGATTATCTGACCGCCCAGCCGCACTGGCAAACGGTGATCGACTACGATGCGCTCGCCAAACAGGACCAGCAGGAGTGGGTGGCGAACGGCTTGAATTGCCTGTACCCCGGCAATGGCCGCTGCCTGGTTTCGCTTTCAGCCGGAGGCGAGGACGCGGAAACCCTGCGTGAGTTCGATCTCAAAAACAGCAAATTTGTCGCCGGTGGTTTTGTGTTGCCACACTCCAAACAAGCTGTCAGTTGGCTGAACAAAGATTCTCTCCTGGCCGCGCGGGACTGGGGATCGGGCACGATGACGAAATCAGGCTATCCCTTCGTGGTCAAGCTATGGCAGCGTGGCCAATCGCTGGATCAGGCGAAAGAAGTCTTTCGCGGAACCGAGAACGACATCGGCGTCCAACCCGAAACACTGAACGACGGCCAGGGCCACCATGCCGCTTTCATGCATGTCGAGGTCAGCACGTTCGAGAGTGCCTATTTCCTCTGGACGCCCGCAGGCAACCGGAAGCTCGCTATTCCGGGTAAGTCCGATGTCAATGGGCTGCTTAACAACCAGCTCATCGTCACGTTAAACGAGGACTGGAAACCCGAGGGGCTCGATCAGACATTCCCGCAGGGATCCGTCATCTCGCTGGACATGGACGCAGTGAGACAGGATCCGGCGCATTTGAAACCATCACCGATCTTTACCCCGAGCGCGGTCGAGTTTGCCCAGGAAGTGCAAACCACCAGGGACCACCTGGTGCTGACCACGCTCGAACATGTCCAGGGCCGTGCTTATGTCTATCGCCTGGGCCCAGGCAGGCAATGGACGCGAAGCCGGCTCGACCTGCCTGACAATCAAACGGTGGACATTTTGCCCGCCGACGGCGACGATGACCAATTTTTCCTGGAGGCCCAGGGATTTCTCACCCCGCCGTCGCTTTTGCTGGGCAATCCCGCAAGTAATTCTCTGCGCAACGCGAAATCGCTCAAGCCGCAATTCGATGCCTCGCTGGATGTAGTCGAGCAGCTCGAAGCTAGGTCGAAGGACGGAACGTTGGTTCCTTACTTTGTCGTGCGCCGCGAGGATCTAGCCTACAACGGCGCCAACCCAACCTTACTCACGGCGTATGGCGGTTTCCAGGTCGCCAACACGCCGTCCTACAGCGGGATCGTAGGCAAGCTCTGGCTGGAACGCGGCGGCGTGTACGTCCTCGCGAACATACGTGGCGGAGGAGAGTTCGGCCCCGCCTGGCATGAAGCGGGCTTGAAGACACACCGCCAACGTATCTACGATGACTTCGCAGCCGTGGGACAGGATTTGGTAACCCGGAAGATTACTTCGCCACGCAGACTTGGCATCACCGGCGACTCCAATGGCGGATTGTTGATGGGGTTGAGTTCACCCAGCATCCGGAGATGTGGAATGCTGTGATCATCGGCGTGCCGCTGTTGGATATGCTGCGCTACGAGCAGATCGCGGCGGGTGCGTCCTGGGTCGGCGAGTACGGTTCGGTTTCGGTCCCGGAACAGCGGGCATTTCTGGCATCGATCTCTCCTTATCACCAGCTCCGGCCGGACGCGACTTATCCCGAACCTTTGATTTTCACCACCACCAAAGATGATCGCGTCGGGCCGGTCCATGCCCGCAAGTTCGCCGCTCGCATGGAGGAATTTCACAAACCATTTTTCTATTACGAGATTATCGAAGGCGGCCACGCGACCGGAGCCAACCTGAAGGAATCAGCGGCGACCAGGGCGGTAGATTACGTTTATCTGGCGCGCAAGCTGATGGACTAAGAAGGCCATGTCTCGTCGCTTAACCAACAAGCAGCTCGAGTCCCAGGTTAGTTCGCCGGTTAATTCTCAAGACGCGCGGCTTAATATGCGCACGCCGCTGCCGACCGTCGAACATCTCCACGCCCAGGGTAAGAGGATGCGTGAGAAGGTTCCTCGAGAACTGCACGGACAATGGAAGCCGGAAGCAACCCGGGAAGATGTCCTGTCGATTACTCAGGCGGAGTAATGCCGGCCGGCAAAAGCGGCTGATTCCGCTGCGCATGGAGAGAATGGCGGCATCGCCATTTGCCTTTCTGCGCGGAGCGGCCGCCGTGATGGCTTACGATTTGTTCCCTACACCCACGATCGGATATAACGTGGTACTTGCCGGCGATGCGCACCTGGGCAACTTTGGCCTCTACGGTACGCCGCAGCGTGAGCTGGTATTTGACCTTAACGATTTCGATGAGACCGTTCTCGGGCCATGGGAATGGGACCTCAAGCGTTTGACCGCAAGTGTAAATGTCGCAGCACGGGAGAATGGCCTTTCTACACGCGAGCGGCGCACGGCCGTGATGGAAGCCGTCCGTGGTTACCAAACCAATATGGAGCGTCTGCAAACCCTCGGCACCTTCGATATCTGGCATCTCCACGCCTTTCCCGGACGGACCAACGTTCTCAGAAAGGTGCCCGCCAAAGCCCAGGCAGTCATTGAGAAAGTGGTGGCCAAGGCATTGCAGTCCGATCATCAGGGCCTTTTGGGCAAAGTCGCAGCGAAAGATGCCGATGGCCACTGGCGGTTTCGCGAAGATCCGCCGATCCTCACCCGGGTGAATTCTTCCCGAAGAAAAGCTCTGATTCGTGCCCTGGAGAATTACTCGCTCACGTTGACGCGCGAGCGCCGCTACATGCTGTCGCGATACCGCGTGGCCGATGTGGCCCATCGTGTCGTGGGTGTCGGCTCCGTCGGAACCAGGACATATCTCGCGTTATTGATGGGCAAACTCAACAACGATCCGCTCTTCCTGCAAATCAAGGAAGCCCTGACTCCAGCCCACGCCCCATATTTGCCGTTCAGGCGCGCCAAATTCGAACACGACGGTGAGCGGGTTGTGACCGGGCAGCGCGCTCTGCAGGCATCCAGCGATGTCATGTTGGGATGGACCGAAATGGACGGTCATGAATATTACGTGCGGCAGATGAAGAATCTCAAAGCTTCAGTACCCATCGAATGGCTCACCGGCGACGCGTTCAACTTCTACTCCTGGGCCTGCGGTGCTCTGCTCGCGCGCGCCCATGCAAAGACCAGCGAGGCCGCCACCATCGCGGGCTATTGTGGCACATCAAAACCTCTACGGGAGTCGTTTGCCGGCTGGGCTGAGGCCTATGGCGACCAAACCGAGATGGATCACGCAAGATTACGCGCACGAATGAAGCAAGTAAGCGAGGTTACCTCTGATGCAGATCACTTAAGCAGTCGGTGTTCGTGTTTTTGTCTCCGGCAGCGCCAGGTATTGGTGAACAAAAGCAACCGCCATACTACCCTCGCCTACACCGCTGGATACCCGCTTGATGGAATTATGGCGCACATCGCCGGCACAGAAAACTCCGGGCAGACTGGTTTCCAGCGGAAATGGCGCCCGCGGATGTTTCCAGGTGGTGAGGTCGCGGCCGGTGCAGATGTAACCCTGGGGGTCGCGCTCAATCCCCTCGGGTAACCAGGAGGTGCTGGCATCAGCGCCGATCATCACAAACAAGGCATCGGCTTCATAGGTAAGATTTGTCTCACGCCCCTGAGGCGGTCGAACCAGGGTCACAATTCGCTCGCAGATGTTCTTCGCCCTCAACCGCGACCACCTGGGTAAACGGAACCACCTCTATATTTGCCTTGCAGCCGATCTCGCCGATCAGATATTGCGACATGCTCAGCTTCAGTCCTTCCCCGCGCACCAACATCTTTACCTCAGCAGCATAGTTGGAAAAGAACATGGCCGCCTGGCCGGCGGAGTTTCCGCCGCCTACGATGAAGACTTTCTTCCCGTTTACGCTGGTGGCCTCCGGACGCGAAGCTCCATACAACACGCCCCGCCCCAGCAGACGATCGGCGCCATTCGCTGCCAGGCGGCGCCATTCCACCCCGGTCGCCAGCAATACGGCGCGCGCCGAAACCTGATGTCCACCGTCGAGCTCCAGCGAATAACCTCCATCGCACGGCTCCAGTTTTTCAATGCAGCGAGTCATAGCAATCTCAGCGCCAAAGCGCACCGCTTGCCGCACTGCTCGCCCGGTCAGATCCTCACCCGAAATTCCCTCCGGGAAGCCAAGATAGTTTTCGATGCGCGACGAGGTGCCCGCCTGTCCCCCAGCCGCCGAGCGCTCTACCATCAGTACCTTCAAACCCTCGGAGGCGCCATACACGCCCGCAGCCATGCCGGCCGGACCGGCTCCGGCGATCACCAGATCGTAGCTGTCGCTGTTTGGTTTGGTCTGCAGCTGTAAGGCCTCTGCCACCTCCCGGACCGTAGGCGCGTGGTCGAACAGCTTTCCGTCAATGGCCACCGCCGGGCAACCCAAATCCGCGGGCAGGAACGATGGCACCCGCTCGGGCTCGCGCTCGCGGTCGACCCACTCATAAGGGATTCGATTCGAAGAAAGGAAGCCGCGGATGTCCCGGCAGTCTGTGTCGTATTCCGTGCCCAGGATGAGCACCCGGGAGGACGGCACCGTGGTGGCATATTTCTGCACCCGCCTGAGCCGGTCATTCATGGTCTGCAGAATCATGGCGCTTAGTTCTTTTGAGTCTCTGATCAGATCCTGGAATTGCTGGCGGTCGAAGCGGGCGACGCGGCAGGGTGTTTCCGCCCACAGCGAGACCAGTGCCTGGGTGCCCAGCAGAATGGGTGTTTCCCCAAAGAAATCACCTACTTGGTATTCATAGTCAAATAGCTCCTGCTGGCGGCCGAGAACCTCTTTCACCATGCGCAGCCGGCCCTCAAAAAGCACGCAAAAATACGGCGGCTCACCCTCCCGAATCAACCATTCGCCGGGCGCAAGCCGCACGTCGGCGGCGTTCGCAACGCAGCGAAGAATCTCGCTTTCTCTGAGGCCGCTAAACAGCCTAATCCCTTTTAGTTCGTCGCTGGTAAACATGGAATCATTCTGCCATCTCGAGCTCTCAACGCGCTTGGCCTTTAGACGGGATTCACTTCCAGTTGGGGCTGAAGATGGCCGCTGGTGGTGGCGCCCGCATCCGGTGGCAGGCCGAGGCTGTCGAAGACGGGGCCAAGGGCCACCACCGCCATCACCAGCATGGCGAGGTGGAAGTCACGCAACTGCGGAGCGGCTGCTGAGTGGCCGCGCGCGTGAGCAATCAGCCGCAGGGTGATGGCGCCGATGGCCACGCCCATACCAAAGCTGAGCTGCATGACGGCGCTGAGGAATCCATTGGCCCGGCTCATACGGTCGGACGGAATTTCCGTGTAGGCAAGCGTGGTCATGCAGGTGAACTGCATCGATCGCGAGGCTCCGTGGAAGAACAGGATCGCAATGACCAGCAGGGTCGCGGTGGCCGGGCTGAGCAACGCGCAAAGGGCCATGGATCCCGCGGTAATGATCCCGTTCACGATGAGCAAGCGGCGAAATCCGAAGCGGCGAAGTGCCTGGATCACGAACACCTTCATGGTCAGATCTCCCGAGAAAAGCGCGAGCAGGTAAAGACCCGATTGGAAGGCATTCAGCCCGAAGGCGATCTGGAACATGAGCGGGAGCAGAAACGGTAGCACCGAGACCGCGATGCGGAAGGCGCTCGCTCCGTATACCGACAGCGAATAGGTCTTGAGTTTCATCGACTCCAGATCGATGAGCGACGTGGCTGGATTGCGATGAGCCGCGACGATGGCGGCCACCCCACTGAGTACGCTGAGCGCGAGTACCAGGCCGGGCACTTGCCACCGCACCCCTTCGCTTCCCAGCTTCTCCATCCCATACACTGCCCCCGCGGAGGCAAAGCCGGCGAGCAGGAAGGTGAGCCAATCGAAGGCATGCGTTTCCCCGGTACGCACGTTCTCTACCCACAGCAGGGTCAGGATGAGGGCGACCATGCCGATGGGGAGATTGAGGAAGAAGATCCAGTGCCAGCTGGCATAGGTGGTGATAAAGCCGCCCAGCGGCGGACCCACGACCAGGGCGGTGAGACCGGGCCAGGTAATGTAAGCGATAGCCTCGGTCAGCTTCTCCTTGGGCGTCGTGCGCAGCACGATGAGGCGGCCAACCGGCACCATCATGGCTCCGCCAATACCCTGAAGGATACGCATGAGCGTGAACTGGGTGAGCGTGTGCGCGAAGCCGCAGAGGAGTGAAGAGATGGTAAACGTTGCGATGGCGGCAGCGAAAACAGAGCGCGAGCCAAAGCGGTCTGCGACCCAACCGCTGATGGGGATGAAGACGGCAAGGGTGAGCAGGTAGGCGGTTATGCCGATGTTGAGGCTGACTGCGCTGGAGTGGAAGCTGTGCGCCATCTGCGGCAATGCAGTCGCAATGATGGTGCCATCCAGCATTTCCATGAAGAAGGCGCCCGCGATGAGAGTGGTGACGTAAAGCGGCGACCGGCTCTTCTTCATCTTCCTAGTTTACGAAAGGAGCGCGGGCAACTCCCTGCCTGCACTCCCTGTCTGGAGCGGAATCTTTGCTTACGGAGTCTCTAACCCGCTCAGACCGGCTCTGCGCTCGAAGGCCTGGATCAGAGAACCGAGGCTGCGCTCGGCACCGATCTCCGGCCTGGGCTCAGCCACGATCGGCGGAGGAGGAGGCAGCACAGCCCGTTCCTGCACCTTACGTGCTTCGTCCGCGGAGACCGCGACTGGGCCAGTAGGCACAGAGCCACTCAACGCCGCGCCGGACTTGCCCGCCCGGTCGGCTGGCATATGCCGCCGTTCCATCCGGCGCCGGGGAGGAACACGCCGTACTTGCGGCTCCTCTCGTGGCGGCGCTGGAGCGGGAGCAACGGTGGCCCGAACCGGCAATGTAGTTCCCGCAGGAGCGGCTGCCACGGCCGGTTGCTCGCGGCTCTTCCTGGGGAGTTTTATTTTTGCCCGCTTCAACGAAGCAATTGCCGAAGCGGTCTTCGAATCATTTCGGGAGCCGGCAAGCGCTGCCACGAGAAAATCTCGTGCGCGCTCGAGGCGACCTAGTTCATCATCAATTTGAGCGATTATCTCGATCCGTGTGGTCATGCAGAATCATTCTACCGTCCTCCGGACTCTTCTGCCGATTCTCTTCCCTGTGGGAATTTGATGTTGTGTCTTTATTGTGTCGTTATTCACATCGGATTGCGTCCATGGGCTCAATGCGCGCTGCTCGCATCGCCGGTAGGAGCGAAGCGAGGCTGGCGATGATGGCCAGCGCCGCCACCGACCCCACCAGCACCCAGGGGTCACGCGGCGAGGTTCCGTACAGAAAGCTCGCCAGCACCCGAGAGGCCAACAGTGCCACACCCAGACCCGCTCCTGCGCCCAGGGCCGCGACCAGGGCATTTTCCCCAAAGACCATTGCCACCACCCGTTTGCGCTGTGCGCCCAACGCCATGCGAATGCCGATCTCGCTGGTGCGTCGCGCGGTAGCGTACGCCAGCGTTCCATAGAGACCTATGGCGGTGACCAGGAGCGCGCACCCGGCAAAAAACACGGCCAGCAGCGCCATCACCCGCTCGGCGCTGATCGAGTCATCCAGCACACTATTCATTGTGGTCATCACCGGCGCCGGGATGTCCGGTGCCAACCGCGTGGCGATCGAACGGGCGGCGGCAGCCAGCGGTCCGGCGGGTCCCTCGACTCGCGCCACCGCCGAGTAGGAGTGCATGGAATTGTCACTTTGTGCAATGAACAAATAGCCAACGGGCGACGCCGGTTTCCGCAGCTCGTAGTACTTCGCATTTCCGACCACACCGATTACTTCAAACCAGGTCTTCTTCGTTAAAACGTTCGGTTGGCGTAGCAGTTGCTGCCCAACCGCGTTCCTCCCTGGGAACAATAGGTCCGCCGCCGCTTGATTGAGAATGACCTTGCCGCTGCTCTGTTTGTTATCACTCCAACGGAAATCGCGGCCCGTGAACATGGGGATGCGCATGGTCTCGAAATAGGCGGGACCCACAACATTGAGATTGAGTTCGCGGGGAGTTCCGCCAGGCACAGAAAAGGACTGATCCCATCCGCTGCCGGTCAGCGGAATCAAGAGTGAGAAGCTTACGCTCTTCACTCCTGGCTGCTGGCGGAGCCTTTCGCCGATCTGATGGTAGAGCTCCGTCAGGGCGTCTCCTTTCAGCGGCTGTTTATCCATATCAAACGCAATATTGACCACGCCTCGTGGATCGAACCCGGCGTCCGAGTTGTAGAGCCGCAACAGGCTCTCGGCCAAAAGTCCGGCTCCGACCACCAGCATCAGTGCGAGCCCGACCTCCGATGCCATCAGGATCCGCGGCAATATAGGTCGTCGTTCCTCACCATGAGATGCTCGCTGCCCATGCTTGATCTGCTCGCTCACATTGCCGGAGGTGGCACGTAGAGCCGGTAGTAGTCCGATGAGCATGGCCGCGGTGACCGCAATCGACGCTGCGAATGCGAATACCCTCCAATCCAGAGACGTGTCCAGGTATACGTGTTGCGGACCGCTCACGCTGAACAGCATCGTCGCCACCGACTGGCTCACTGCCGGCGCCACCACCAATCCGGCCGCTGTTCCCATCAATGCGATCAGCAGGCTCTCGATCAGCAGCTGTTGCAACAGCCGGAGGCGCGAAGCTCCCAGTGCCAGGCGCGTTACCAGTTCCCGCTCCCGCGACGCACTCCGCGCCAGGAGCAGACTCGCCAGGTTCAAACATGCCAGCAGCAAAACGCCGCCACACATCGCGAAAACCGCCATGAGTGGCTTGCGGAACATAAGACGAAGATAAGTAAACCCGCGCGATCCTGACTCCGCGCTAAAGTGGAAATGGTTTTTTGTGGCCTCCGCAATCCAATCCGCATCTGGAACCGACTCACGGAGAATTGGCATCGACTCCGGCAGCAATGCGGCATTCGCCTGATCAAGCGTAACGCCGGGCTGCATCCGACCCATCACGCTCAGCCACCAGCCGTGATAGCCCGCCGCAGTCATGCTATCGGGCGCGTTAATGATGGCCTCCGCCGCGAGAGGGATATAGATTTGCGGCCGTTGCGTGGGGTCCGCTCCGATCAAATGCCTGGGCATGACGCCGACAACCGTGAAGACTGTGTTATCGATCTGCAGCTTGAGCCCCACGACGTCCGCAGCTCCGCCGAACCATGTCTTCCAGAAATGTTCGCTGATCACGACCGCCATGCCCACCGGTGCACCTCCGGGCTGATCATCTTCCGGAGTGAGCAGTCTCCCCAACAACGGCGGCGTCTGCAGAGCGCGGAAGAACTGTCCGCTCACAAACTGACCCTCGACCTCTTCGTTTCCAGAGGACCCGCGGACCTGGAGAGCGGCGTGACCGAAGGCAAACACATCTCTAAAGACTTCATGCCTGCGCTCCAGGCTGCGAAAGAACGGTGCACCCATGGTGTAGCTCGGCTGCGGCCCTCCCTGATCAATCCGCAGCAACGCCAGTTGCTCACTCTGCGGTACTGGCAGAGGACGCAACAGAAAACCGTTGATCAGGGAAAAGATAGCCGTATTGGCGCCGACCCCGAGTGCGAGCGTGACCACGGCGACCGCAGTAAACGCCGGCGACTTCCTGAGCATGCGTATGGAGAAACCAAGGTCGCGCAGAAAATTCTCAGGTGCTGGAAACTGCCACAGTTCCGTTAGGCGCTCATGCCAGCGCGACTGGTTGCCAAAGGTCCGCTTTGTGGCCATCTCCAACTCCGCCGGTGAAAGGCCTTGCCGGGAAAGCCTTTCGCGCAGCAGAGCCTGATGAAACTCCAATTCCTCGGCGAACTCCTGTTCCGCGGCAGACCGTTGAAACAGCGCCTTGATTCTGAGAAAGAAAGGATGGAGCACCATACGGAATCTCCTCACCAGACTTGTATGCCAAAACGCCACCGCTGCCGGCAGCTTTGCCGAGCCCCGCACTCCGGGAAATGGATGCTACGTCACTAGTCGCATCGGATGGCCGCCATGGGCTCAATGCGCGCGGCTCGCAACGCGGGCAAAAGAGAAGCGAGGCTGGCGATGATGGTCAGGGCTGCCACCGATCCCACCAGCACCCAGGGATCGCGCGGCGACGTTCCGTACAGAAAGCTGGCCAGAGCCCGGGAGGCTAAAAGGGCCGCGATGAGACCCGCGCCGGCTCCGCAGGCCGCGACCAGGGCGTTTTCTCCGAACACCATGGCGATCACGCGTGTGCGCTGCGCGCCTAACGCCATGCGAATGCCGATCTCGCTGGTACGTCGCGCAGTTGCGTAGGCCAGCGTTCCATAAAGGCCAATGCCGGTAACCAGGAGCGCGCATCCGGCGAAGAAGACGGAGAGCAAGGCCATCATCCGTTCTGCGCTCATGGAGTCGTTTAACACGTCATTCGCGGGGGTAAAGATCGGTGCGGGAATAGCGGGCGCCAGCCTTGCGGCCAAGGACCGCGCAGCCAAAGCAAGGGGGCCCTGCGGTCCATCCACTCGCACAACAGCAGTCAACGAAGGCTTCTTCTGCTCATCCTGCATGATCGGTACGTAGCCGATCGGAGTCGCGGTTTCACGCATATCGCGATACTTGGTGTCGCCCACCACCGCGACCACCTGGTAGATTCGTTTCCGCTCGTCGATCACCTGGTGACCAATGGCGTCCTGGTCAGGAAATAACAGCTTCGCCGCAGATCGGTTGAGGGTCATCTTGAGTCCGGAGGCGTTGGTATCGGCCCAGACGAATTCCCTTCCCTGATAAAGCGGAATGCGCATGGTTGCGAAGTAATCGGGAGCCACACTATTCATATAGATAAGGTGCGGTGGCGCGCCCGGCGCTCCATATCTTCCGTTCCACCCTCGATGCGAGAGCGGCACAATGAACTGGAAGCTCACGTTCTTTACGCCGGGCTGGCGTCGCAGCCCCTCCCCCAGTTCCTGATACTGCCGCATCAGTGCATCGCCCTCGAGCTGCTGCTTATCCATGCTGAAGGCAATGTTCACCAGACCATTGGGATCGAAGCCCAGGCCCGACTTGTAGAGCCGCACCAGGCTAACGGCCAGTAGCCCCGCGCCTACCACCAGCACCAGAGCCAGAGCGACTTCGGAAGCCAATAAAATTCGAGGGAAAATGCTGTGCTGCTCCCGGCGCTGCATCGCATGCTGGCCATCTTTGATGTGATCACTGACGTTCCCCGCAGTCGCCTCGAGCGCGGGCACCAGCCCGATCAGGAGGGTCGAGAGTACGGCGATCAATGCGGCAAATCCGAATACACGCACATCGAGCGAAGTGTCGAGCACCTGCCCGCTATTACCGCTCAAAAGGAGTGCGGCCAATGAGCGACTCACCAGGGGCGCAACCGCGAGGCCGGCGGCTGTCCCCAGGACTGCAATCAACAGGCTCTCGGCCAGCAGTTGCTGGATCAAGCGCCTCCGGGTTGCGCCAATGGCCAGCCGGGTCGCCAGCTCGCGCTCCCGCGCCGCGCTGCGCGCCATTAACAGGCTCGCCAGGTTGAGGCAGGCCAGCAAGAGAATTCCTGCGCACATCGAGAACATGGCTAAGAGCGGCTTGCGAAACAGCAGGCGAGCATAAGCGAACCCACGCGAACCTGGCTCGGCAACAAAATGAAAATGGCCTTTCTCTTCCTCCACGATAAAGTCGGCCTCATCGGAAGCCTGGTGAAGAATCGCGCCGGAGATGGCGGCCAGCGATGCGTTTGCCTGCGCCAGCGTGACGCCGGGTTGCAGCCGTGCACCCACGGTCAGCCACCAGGAGTGAATTCCATTGTCAATATGGTTCCGCGGCGCATCGATGATGGGATCGGCGGAAAGGGGGGCATAGATCTGCGGATCGCGGGTGGGGTCTGCTCCTCTAAACCGCTTAGGCATCACCCCTACCACGGTGAACGGCACATTGGCGATGGTCAGCTTGCGCCCAACCACATCGGGAGCGCGACCGAACCACGACTCCCAGAATGGCTCGGCGATTACCACGGCAAGCCCCTCCGGGCTTCCTCCCCTGCGATCATCTTGCGGGGTGAGATAGCGTCCAAGCAGTGGCGCCGTTTGCATCGCGGGGAAGAATTGCCCGCTCACCAGCATCCCCGGTATGTTCTCGTTGGCCGATCCCCGCCGTACTTGCAGCATGTCCGGGTTGTAGGCAAAGATGTCCGCGAAGACATCGTGGCTACGCTCGAGGCTGCGGAGGAATGGGGTGCAGAAAGAGTAGTTAGGCTCCGGTCCTCCCTCCTCCATGCGCAACACAACCAACTGCTCAGCGTGCGGCACCGGGAGCGGCCGCAGCAGCAAACCATTGATCAAGGAGAAAACCGCGGTATTGGCGCCCACGCCCAGTGCCAGGGTGAAAAGCGCAACCGTCGTGAAGCCCGGGGATTTTCGCAACAGCCGCGCGGCGAAGCTGAGGTCGCGCCGAAGATTCTCAAGGGTACGAAATTGCCACAGCTCTGTCAGCCGCTCATGCCAACGCGACTCATTGCCGAACGTCCGCCTGGTGGCCAATTCCAGTTCCGCCGGCGGGACCCCCTGCCGCGAAAGCCTCTCCCGCAAGAGCGCCTGGTGAAAGTCCAATTCTTCGGCGAACTCGCGTTCCACCTTGGGCCGTTGAAACAGCGACTTGATTCTGAGAAAGAATGGACGAAGCACCATCACGGGTTTCCTCACGAGGCTTGCATAACGAACGCCACCGCTGCTGAGAGCCTTGCCCAACGCTGTGATTCGGCGTTTAGGCGTTTTCTTCCATCGGCGGTTAGTTGGTAAAATTTCGCCCGGCGGTTGTTTTCAGATGCACCCCATTCCGCGCTTAGCAGGCCGCGCAATTGCAGCCGGTGCAGGGCGGGATAAAGCGCCCCTTCTTCCACCTTCAACACCTGCTGCGAGGTTTGCTCGACCCACTCGGCCACCGCATAGCCGTGCAACGGGCCTCGGGCCAGCGCCTTGAGAATCAGCATCTCCAGCGTGCCTTGTATCAGCTCGCCACTCTCTTCCCTAATCATCTTATGGGAAGAGTACGCAGAAGCAGGCCGGATTGTCAACCGAGTCGTGGTTGGCTATAGAACCTTGACCACGACGACGGTCAGATCATCCGCTTGTGGCTTTTCTGCGGCAAACGTGGACACGGCCTCGGTGATATGGGCGACCAGGGCGGCCGCCGGCTCCAATTCGTTGCGTCGAACCACTTCCTCTAATCTGTCGATCGAGAACTCGTCACCGGCCTCATTTTCCTGCTCCGTCACGCCATCGGTGAAGAGGGTAAGGATGTCGCCGGGATTGAGTGCAATCACTGTGTTGGAGAACTGTGCATCCTTCAAGATACCCATGATGGGGCCGCCCGCCTCCAATTGCAGCGATTGGCCGGTGTTGGAGCGGATGAGCAGGGGTGGGTTATGGCCTCCGTTGGCGTACTGCAGAGTCTTGCCGGCCTGGTCAAAGCGGGCATAGAACATGGTCACAAAGGTTGCTGTATTTGTAATCTGCCGCAAAACCTGGTCGAGATCTTTGAGGATCTCGGCCGGTCCACTCAATTCACGGGCACGGAGGCGCAAGGCGACCGCAAGCGAAGGCATGAGAAGAGATGCCGCCGCTCCATGGCCGGAGACATCAGCTATCACCACATCCACCAAATCGTCAGAGATCTGGAAAAAATCATAGTAGTCCCCGCCCAGCAGCTGCGCGGTCTGCATCGCCGCCGCGAGCTCAAGGGAGGCGCAGACAGGAGGCTTGGGCAAGACCTGCCGCTGTACCTGGGCGGCCAGGGTCAGATCGTGTTCATACTCATCGCGCTGCCGCCGCACTTCCGCGACCAAACGGTTGCGTTGCTTAGCGATCAACGTCACCAGAAAGCCCACCACCAGAAAACCAATCAGCGTGATCGCATTACGGAAAATCCTCACCTGCAGGGTTTCCGGCGCAGGTCCGAAGAAGAGATCCTGCAGAATCGTGCAGGCCACGGCCAGGGTGATGGTAATGGGTGGCGGATTGACCAATGCACTGAGGGCTATGGGCAGTACATAGAGATAGCCGAGGGAAACATTGGGTGCGACGATCCAATCGGTATAGCCCACCGCGGCAATGGCCAGAAAGACAACAAAGTTCAACATGCCGGTGATCCGGGTTTCTTCTACCCGGACACGCTGCTCTTCCTGGTCGCGTTTCTTGCTGCGCTTCATGCTGCGATTTCTCCCGAGGGACTAAGGCTTGCCTTGAGCGTGGGGGGTTAGCTTGCGGACGAGAAATTCCTGAAAGAGATTGCCGACGGCCGAGCCGCCCAGGCCAATCAAAGTATTTTCGAACGTCAACCCGGCTCCATTACGGCTTCCCGCCGGATAGTATAAGTTCGAAATGCCGCCGGCGGCGAGGGCGCCCAGAATGCCCGAGTAATCAGCCTGCCAGTGGCCATTGTCCCCTTTGCAGATGACCGCATTTGCCAGCGCATAAAGAATGCGCGATCGCGTGCTCCCGGTTCCTTTATAGAAATAGCGTGGATCCTGCCGGAGCAGCGACGGTAAGATCGCGCCGCCGATCATGGTGCCGATCAACGCATCGCCGTAGGCGGCGCCGTAACGTTTTGCGTAGCCATGTGCGCCTTGTCCGTAACCGCTGAACTCGTTTTGTGCCTGCTGTACGCCTGCAAATGCGCCGCTAGCCGCGAAGGTGACCGGGTCGACACTGGTCTTCCAGGCCAACTCGAACTTCTGTTTGGGGCGGAGCGGCAAAGCATCCTGCCGGTAACTGACATAGAAATTAGGAATCACGCCCAGGACGCGTTGTGTTTCTTCGACCTTGACCTGCTCCTCCGCCAGCTCGTAATTGGTCACGCTGACGCGCACCTCGGTGGTCGCGGCAGCAATGGATAAGGAGATCGGCTCGAGGGCCAGCACTTCTCCGGGATGAAGAACTCCCTGGCGCTGCTGGGTGGCAAAGCCCACCCCGGTGATGGTGAGGTCAAAAGGACCCGCTGCGACCGGCGTAAAAACGAAGTGCCCGGTCCCGTCGGACTCCTGTGTCTGCTCGCCGGTTTGCCCTGGGTGGGTAAGCGTCACCCGGGCGGCGAGAAGAAAGTTTCCGTCCTGGTCCACGACCGTGCCGCTGATGCCACCCAAGGCGGGGACCTGGCTGGAAACGTCCTGGCCAGGTGCGACTGCCGTCGCTGGGTCTGGAGCCTGGGCCAGAGAAGGTAACAGACAAGATAGAAAGCAATACAAGACACAGAGGGTGGGACAGCGAAGATATCGAAGCGCTGTTCGCGCCCGCAGCTTATGCCCGGTCGCGAGGGCGCAGCGTCTTGTTATCGGGTAGCAAGATGCGGACAGACGCAAGGCGGCGCTGTGGATCATCTATGGCAAGCATAGAATGGGCGGATCATTCCCAAAAGCGTTGTTTCAGATAAGTTGACACTTGCGGTGCGCTGATCCCCGCTTGACATCGCAGCAGCCCGTTAACGGTGATGTTTGCCAGAAGAGTGACCACCGCCGCCGCCGGAGTGCCCGCCGCCGAAGCTTTTGCCACCGCCAAAGCTCTTCGGGGAGTGCCCTCCACCACCAAAGAGATGGAAGCCGCCACCGGACTTCGGTGGCTTATAACCGGAAAAGGCTTTGCCCCCATAGGGCGCGCCCCCAAACGAACCAGAAGACCGCTGCGCAAATTGGCGATTCTGAAAGCTCGCCGGCGGTGGACGATAGGCCCCCTGCCCATTGCCGTAGAATCCGCCCCGGTTGTTAAAGGCGCCACCTTCAGAAAAGCTGGAGCCATACCCCGGGCGCGCGTAGGGCCGCGCCGTATTGATTGCCGCCTGCATGTGGTTATAAGCCTGCGGTACGGGACGGGCGTAACCCACTCCTGGTCCTTGGTATCCGCGGTTCAAGCCCTCGATGGGCCGGCTTCCGGCGAAGGTTTGCGGCCCACGGCTGAATCCTTGTCCATAACCTGTGTTGTATCCATTACCTGTGTTGTATCCGCCGCGCGGCTGCCCATAATTACCGGGTCCCCGGTTAAAGCCGTTGGATCGCCCATACATGTTTCCGGGCTGCGAAAAAGCGCGTCGGCCGCCGTGCGGAAAGCCCCAATCTGCCACCGTCGTACTGTGCGAAAAATAGTTCGAATGGTTGAAAAGCACGGCTTGCGCCAGCCAGTTCAAGCCCCACCCCAGCCAGCCAAACGGTGTGTTGTTGAACGCCGCCATCGCAATCCCCAACCCGAAGGAGACCGGGCTGGAACCGAAAAATGACCCCAGCGCGCCCAGCAGAGAGAAGCCAGGATAAGGAGAAACAGGCTGCCCATAGACGGACCAGGGGTTATACGCGGGCACGTATACCACCTGCGGATTAGCGGGCGCCAACTCAATATTGCCCTGGTCATAACTCACCGTCTGCTGTGGCGTGTCTTGCAGATTTCCCGCGGCCTGCGCGCGCTGGCGCATCTCCTGGATTGCCTGCATCACATCTTGCGGCTGGTTGTAGTAGGCATTGCCGAGATCAGTAGTCCAGCGCGCATTCCGGTCCATCTCCGCCAGAACCTGGGGAACCGCGGTTAACGCCTTCACGCTGGGATCCCAGTTCTGAGCTGCGGCTCCGGCTGCGATCTGCTCCGCAGGTGCATAACCCTGCGCTTGCCGCCATCGATCCGCATCGGCCACCTGTGCCGGGTAGGTCGACGCAGTCAGGACCTGGGCCACCAGCGCGTCCGGATACAGTGCGATCGGCGCTATCAGTTGTTCCAGTTGAGCAGCACTGAGAGGTTGCACCTGATCTTGTGCATAGCCTTGTTGGTTGTATGGCTGTCCGTTCGATGGATAAGGTGGTTGCGAATACTGCTGTGGGTAGGCCTGCTGCGGATACGTTTGCTGCGGATACTGTTGTGGGTACGCTTGTTGTGGATACTGCTGTGGGTAAGCAGATTGCGGATATTGCGATTGAGGGTAAGCGGGTTGCCCATACGCTTGTGGCTGCGGATAAGGCGGGTATTGGCCATTGTACGGACCGTACTGCTGGGCAAAGAGTTCTGTCTGCCCCAGCGGTAAAAGCGTCAGGGCTAACCCGAGTGCCATGAAACGTCTAAGTGTCTGCGTTCCTTTTGAGTCATGCGTGCCCGAAGAGGAGCGCGATTCGTGCAGGGGGAGTCCACGTTTCATTTTGTCCCTACTTCCGCCGCCAGGACACGGCCATTGGTGTTGACCCAAACGTCCGGCGTTAGTTCCGGCAGTGCACAGGAATGATTTTACAGATACAAGGAGAGGTCGCGGTGGGAAAGAAAAATCCTCCATAATATAGAAACGCCTACGAAAGGATATTCGTGTCCAGAATGACAAATCTCACGCAGCTTAGCGCGGACGACATCACCACGGCCAGCCAACGGCTTCAGGAAAACTATGATGCCTTCAAGGCTCGGGGCCTCAAACTTGACCTGACCCGAGGAAAGCCGTCCGCGGCCCAGTTGGACCTGAGCGCGGGGTTGCTCTCGCTTCCAGGGGAGCACGATTATGTCGCCGAAGGCAGCGTGGACACCCGCAATTATGGCGGACTGCAGGGTCTGGCGGAAGTGCGCAGGCTCTTCTCCTCCATGGTGGGCGCAGCGCCGGACCAGATCGTCGCGGCCAATAACTCCAGCCTTGCGTTGATGCACGACACCATCGTTTATGCACTGCTCAAAGGGACTTGCGACAGCGTCACACCCTGGTCCAAGCAGGGGGAAATTTCCTTCCTGTGCCCAGTTCCGGGCTACGACCGCCACTTCAAAATCTGCGAGGACTACGGCATCCGCATGATCCCGGTGGGGTTGCGGGAAGATGGTCCGGACATGGATGAGGTGGAGCGCCTGGTGGCCCAGGACGCCTCCATCAAAGGGATTTGGTGTGTGCCCAAATACAGCAATCCGACAGGGACCGTTTATTCCGACGCGACCATTGAACGGCTGGCGGCGATGAAGACCGCGGCCCCGGATTTTCGGGTGTTTTGGGACAACGCCTACGCAGTCCATCACCTGACCAGCGAGAACATAGAGATTGCCAACATCCTGGAATTGTGTGCCCGCCATGCAAATCCGAATCGGGCATTTGTTTTCGCCTCGACCTCGAAGATCACCCTACCGGGAGCGGGATTGGCGTTTTTTGCCGGCTCGAAGGAAAACGTGAATTGGCTTCTGGCCAGAATGCAACCGCGGACGATTGGTCCGGACAAGATCAACCAGCTCCGTCATGTTCGTTTTCTAAAAGACAACGCGACGATTCTGCGCTTGATGGACAGACACCAGGCGGTCATTGCTCCTAAGTTCCACAAGGTGCTCGACACTTTCACGGAGAAGCTGGCTCAGGTTCCTGAAGTCAGCTGGACCCACCCCAAGGGCGGTTACTTCATCAGCCTTGAAGTGGGCCCGGGATGCGCCAAGCGGGTGGTCACGCTGGCAAAAGATGCAGGAGTGGTGCTTACCCCTGCTGGAGCGACCCATCCATACGGGAAAGATCCGGAGGACCGCACCATTCGCATCGCGCCTACGTTTCCTGAGTTAACCGAGGTTGCTCAGGCTGCGGAGGGTGTGGCGATTTGTGTTCTGCTCGCCGCGGCTGAAAAAGCCCGCATGGAGAGAAACCCCAACTGACAAACGCTGCTGGGTGCCCCATATCTCGCTCGTGGTCAGGACAGATGTGGCCGAGACGGAGTTTGAATTACGGTCAGGTGCCTAGTTCGAGATCGTCGAAGCGGCGCCACTTGTAGAACGCCACCGAGGCCACCCAGCTGAAAACAAATAGCCCTACGATGAAATAGCCGAGCGTGCCGAAGTTTTCGTTGAGCCTGGTGACTGCATCCCAAAAGGTGCCTTTCAGGTGGAACCGGCCGACCAGCAAGCCCAGGGCTTCAATTCCGCCGACCGCGAGCGCAACCACCACCGAAACGCTGGTGATGGTCATGTTGTAGTAAAGCTTGCGAATCGGCTTGACGAAGGCCCATCCGTAGGCGCCCAGCATGAGGATGTTATCGGTGGTGTCAATCAATGACATGCCCGCTGCAAAAAGCGCAGGAAATATCAGGATCGACCAGAACGGGAGCCCCTTGGATGCTTCGGCGGCGGAAATTCCCAGGACGCCAATCTCGGTCGCGGTATCGAACCCCAGGCCAAAGAGGATCCCCAGGGGATACATGTGCCAACTGCGGGTGATCATCCGGAACACCGGACGAAAGAGGCGCGCCAACAGACCTCGACTTCCAAGCAGCAGATCGAAGTCCTCTTCTACGTAGGGTTCGCCCGCGCGCACCCTGATGAAGGTTCGGCGGATGGAACGCAGAACCATCAGGTTCACCGCCGCAATCCCAAACAGAAACAGGGTGGAAAACAGAGTGCCGACGGCTCCTCCAATTTGCCTCACCCCATCCATGCGGTGCTGCAACGCCAGAGTAGTCCAGGCGATCGCGGCGGATCCCAAGAGCACGATGGTCGAGTGGCCCAGGGAAAACATGAAGCCGACGGCGACCGGCCGTTTGCCCTCCTGCATGAGCTTTCGGGTCACATTGTCGATGGCCGCAATATGGTCAGCATCCACCGCATGCCGAAGGCCAAAGCTGTAAGCCAGAAAAGCGGTCCCCAACAGCACCGGGAAATGGCGCAAGGCCACGATAGCCCAGAGCCAGGCCGCTGCATTGAACACCACCAGGACGCTGTAAATTCCCAGCACTTTCGATCGTGTGTTGCCGGCCGCGTCGTCGAATAGCGTCCGCAGAACAGGTCGCATGGGTTATACCTTATTTGCTCCTTGGAAATTGAACCGTATAACATCCATTCGGCCGGGATCCTCGTACTTTCAGTAGCACGATTTTCAAAGGAATCATACCACCGCGACCCCTTCTCCTGAGCGAAAGGCTCCCCACTCTGATGACGAATCGCTTTAGGTGGTTGTGGCTCCTGACGCTTCTCTTCATCCTGCCGCACGTTTTTGCAGAGGGACTTTCGGCTTCCGGCCGTGTGGTCGATGCACAAGGAAAAGCCATAGCGGGCGCAACGGTTCACATTGCCCAGGGAAAGAACGATCGCCAGACACTCACTGACACCCAGGGATTTTTTGCGATCAAGCTCGACGCTGCGGGCAACTACGACCTCACTGTCGTCGCGCCAACGTTCCAGCCGCTTTCGAAATCTCTCAATCTCGTTGCTCAGGAGAGCAGCCTCGATCTGCAACTCATACCCCTCATCACTCGCAGCGATACAGTCACCGTCACCGCAGACGTGAATGCATTCGATGTCCTGTCACCAGACCCGGCGGAAAAGGTATTCGTGCGCCAGGATCTTCTCGACGCCAACCCTGGCCGCCCTGGCGCGCCGGTTTCCATTCCTGGTTATCCCATAGAAACCGCTTCCAGCGGAATTAAGGCCCCGCAATACTTTGCTCCCGGGGTAGCTGGAGATCATGGTGAACCCATCGCGCAATACATCGCGGTGGGCACCTACCTTGTCCCGAACAACCTTTCGGCCAACGCGCACGGCAACGGCTATGCCGACCCCAATATTTTTATTCCTGAGATTCTGGAGAATGTAGAGGTGGATGGGGGCGCCTACAACGTTCGCCAGGGAAATCACTCGGTCAATCTGGCAGCCGTCTACGGACTTCGCTCCCATCTCGATCCATTCGTCACCATCACAGGAGACTATCGAGATATAGACGTCGTGAGCGGGTTCAGCCCTGGGCGTGACTCATTCGTGGCCTTCGAAGCTTCCTACGGGAATGGATTTCTCAAGCGACTGGAACACCGGCAGCAATACAAATTCAACGGCCAGCGCATTTTCCGCCTCGGCAATCATCAACTTACTTTGCTTGGAATTGGATACTACGGCTTCTCTTATGTGCCTGGCCTCGTACCACTTTTAGCTCCACTTTTTTCACCAAGCACAGACGACACGATCGATCCCAGGCAAAAAGACCAGACGCACACCGCGCTGGCTGCGGCGAACGACCTTTGGCGGGTCACGGGGAGCCAGCAGCTTCAGCTCTCGGGTTTTTTCCGTACCTATAATCTTGCGTTGTATTCCAATTTCGGCCAAGGACTCATTCGCCAAAGCGAATTCCGCACGGTCACCGGACAGAGCGCGGACTACGTAAATAAGGTCACGGAGGCCCTATCGCTGTTAGCGGGTCTGGACTACGAACGCGACGCTCCGCGGCGGGACAATCTCGACCATTACAATTTCTACACGCCGGGCAATTTCACCTACGGCCCTTTCACCAAGGTGGACTCGAACAACGTAACCATCAGCTCGGTGACACCCTACGCCGCCGGCTCTGGTGCGTTGACGCACTTCTTCCGCTACTACGCCGGCTGGCGCCGCGATCAAATCAATGTCAACAATCAAGACCTGATTGACAGCGATAACTCCTTTCAGAAATGGGTAGGCGTAAATTCGCCGAAGGCGACTGTTTCTTTCATCCCCAGGGACTCCTGGCTTCTTCCTCTGGTTTCCGCCAGTTTTGGCCAGGCGTTCTTTACTGAGGATCCGCGCATTGGCATCGGAACGGTTGCGGGCACTCCGATCGCCACGGCGCACTCTTATCAACTTGTCGCCAGCAAAACGATTGCGCAAACGGATCTGAAAGTCACGCTTGGCCACGTAACCACCAGCCAGGAGCTGGGAAAGATCGATCCCGACACTGGTTTACAGGAAGACCAGGGTCCTGGACGGCTGCAATTTCTCACTGCAGCGGTGCGGCGCAACTTCAGTCAGGGGTCCATTCTGGCCACCTTCTCCAAGGCTGACGCGCGTGACATCGATACCGGGCAGCCGACCCCGGAGGCGCCGCGAACCATCTTCGATCTGTTGGGCATTGCGCAGAAGTTGCCGTTGCGGCTGGAAGCGCGCGGCGAATTCGAATTTGTGGGAAGAAAACCGCTGGGGACTGGTTGCGCACCCGATCTGAACGCGCAGTGTGTGGGGACGTCGGTCAGAGAGTTTCGCGCCGCAGTGGTGCGTCCCTTTTTAAACAGGCGTCTGGATGTCGGGGTGAATATGCTGATTGCGGGCGGCTACACCGGCCAGACGATCGAGAATTTTTACCCTTCGGCGATACAGCAAGTGGCCGGCGTTCGCATTCCCTCGTACGCCAGCGTTAATGTGACCTATAAGCTCGGCCGTTAACGGCTTCTCTCTTGGATTGAGCGAAGGTAAAGACCTCTTGGTGATCGCGGCTCCAGGGCTCCGGCTGGCCGGGATCAATCCTCGCTGATTTGCAATCGCTTTAGTGTCTGACGTGCTTAAGATCCTTGCCGGAATTGGTCAGCACCAATTTCCCCAGTTCAACCCCACGCAGGGCCAACATACGATCCGCGATCTCCTGCAGTTCCCTGCTCTTGCCTTTCATAATGACTACTTCCAGACAGTAGTGATGATCGAGATGAACGTGGGTGGCGGCAAGAACCATGGCGCCGGCGGAATGCTGCGCCGCCGTCAGCTTCTCGGAGAGATTCGGAACGTGGTGGTCGTACACCAGCGTTAAAGTGCCGACGACGGGTTTATTGGAGTCGACCGACTCAGACAGCAGCGCCTCACGGATGAGATCGCGAAATGCCTCGGAGCGGTTCTTGTAACCACGTTTGGCAATCAAGCGATCAAATTCGTTCAAGAGATCTTCTTCGAGCGAGACACCGGTCCTGGCCAATTCTGTCATTGTGCTACTCCGTCCTGATTGTAGTGCTCTAGAGAAGCTGGCTGCCTGCAACAAGTGACCGGCACCTGTTGCAGGATTCGGTCTTCCCACTGCTTAGAAAGACGGAGGGTGGAGGATATTAGACTTTCGATTTTGCGAGATCGTCGTCTTTGGTTTCGCGGATTGATAACAGCCCTAACAACGTGAGAAGCGCGGCCGCAGACAGGTAGTAGCCCACGTATTGCAGTCCGTAGGTTTTCGCCAGCCAGGTGGCAATATAGGGCGCCAGAGAGGCTCCGAGGATGCCGGCAATGCTGAATGCCAGCGAGCTACCTGTGTAACGCACGCGAGTCGGAAAGAGTTCGGAAATCACTGTGCCCAGCGGTCCGTAGGTGAGGCCCATCAACGACAGGCCCACTACCATCATTGTCACCGCACCGGTGGTTCCGGCAGTAAACAGAGGGGCGAGCAGCAGGCCGAAGACAGCGATCGATACGGTCACCCCGAGCATTACCCGGCGGCGTCCCCGTTCCGCCAGCAGAGCGGAGACAGGAATGAACAGTGCGAAGAAGCAGATGCCGAACAACTGAATGAGCAGAAATTTCGCTCGGCTGTAGCCAAGGGCGTTGGTGCCCCAGGAGAGCGCGAATACCGTCATCAGGTAGAAGAGAACAAAGGTTGCCAGGCTCACCAGGATGCCGGCCACGAGAGCCTTGGTGTGGTCCCGAAAAACAGTCAGCATCGGCAGCTTAACCGGCTCACCTCGACTTAAAGCTTCGCGGAAGACAGGCGTCTCCGTGATGGTCAACCGCACATAAAGACCTAGAAAAACCAATACTGCACTTGCCAGGAATGGAAGACGCCAGCCAAAAGAGAAAAACTGCTTGTCCGTGAGCCATTTGGAGAGCAGCAAAAAGGTGCCGCCCGAGAGCAGGAAGCCGGCGGGCGCACCGAGTTGCGGAAACATGCCGTACCACGCTCGCTTGTTGGGAGGTGCATTCTCGATGGCCAGCAGAACGGCTCCGCCCCACTCGCCTCCCAGGCCAAGACCCTGCCCAAAGCGGCACAGCGCCAGCAGCAGTGGTGCGGCAAAGCCAATGGTTCGGTAAGTCGGCAGTGCTCCAATGGCGACGGTGGATATGCCCATGGTCGACAGCGCTATGACCAGCGTGGTCTTGCGGCCAACACGATCGCCAAAGTGGCCGAACAGCGCGGAGCCAACCGGCCGCGCCAGGAACGCGATGCCAAAGGTAGCCAACGACTCAAGGGTGGCTGCGGCCGGGTCAGACCCGGGGAAAAATAGCCGGGGAAAAACCAGCACTGCCGCGGTGGCGTAAATATAGAAATCGAAGAACTCAATGGTGGTGCCGATCAGGCTGGCAAACAGCACCTGGCGCGGGCTATTCACGGGCATGCCTGTCCTGGGGTGGGTGGTGCTCATCCAATCTCCGGTTTCCAGCTTAACTTCGAGTGTTTCTATGCTAACCCGTCCCCACCGCCCCATTAGCGCTAACTTATTCGGGATGTTTTTCTTCAAAGCTCCCACAAAATCGTCATCCTGAGAGCCTGTGACTTTTTCGATCTTTTCGTGTTTTCTGCGTAGCTAACCGGATGCTTTTTACCCCCCACAAAGCCGTCATCCTGAGCGAAGCGCCGCGCGGATCTATCGCATAACGGACGGCTTATGGCGCGCAGTCGAAGGACCCCGGCGATGCTTGTTAGCAGATGCTCTTCCCAGCTTTCCAGCCACAAACTACAGGCGAAATCAAAAAAGTCACATGCTCTGAGCGGAGCGCCTCACGGATTTATCGCGGGACACAGCGCTTAGCGGCGCGGAGTCGAAGGACCCCGGGGATGCTTATCTGGCCTACGCCGTTCGGAGCTTTTCAATCACCGAAGCCATCTTTTCATGCACTGTAATCATCTTCCGTCCCCAGGTCTGTGCAAGGTCTTTGAACTCGGGATTGATGGTGCGAATGAGGTCGAGCTTCCTTTCGCGCCGCCAGCCTTTGAGTTGTTTTTCCCGAGCGATGGCTTCGCGAATGTCTTCATAACCCTCAAAGGGAGAGCAGGCGCTTGCAGCCATAGGCCGCAGTGATTGCCATGAATGTAGATGTATCTGCCGGATATGGGCTTCGGTGGTTGAGAAGCTCCGAACGGCATAGGCCAGAAGGATCCTCGGGGTCCTTCGACTCCGCGCCATCAAGTGCGGTGTCCCACGATAAATCTGTGAGGCGCTCCGCTCAGAGCTTGAGACTTTATTGATTTGGCCTGTAGTTTGTAGCTGGAAAGCTCGGAAGAGCATCTGCCAACAAGCATCGCCGGGGTCCTTCGACTGCGCGCCATAAGTCGTCCGCTATGCGATAGATCCGCGCGGCGCTTCGCTCAGGATGACGGTTTTTGGGGGGATGAAAAGCATTCGGTTAGCTACGCAGAAAACACGAAAAGATCGAAAAAGTCACAGGCTCTCAGGATGAAGATTTTGTGGGAGTTTTGAAGAAAAACATCCCGAACAAGTTAGCGCTCATGCTACACCGCCGGTGGCTCTAGTCACTTCCCCCTGGTGTGCAGCCTTCACTTGCTCTCTCGCCGTTTTTCGAACCGGTCAGCGGCCACTCATGGTGCTCCGGCATCTTAGGTAAACACCGCCGGACCGGTGGTCCCACTGCTCGCATCAACTAGAATAGGATCATTCCCATGAGCCAGACTCAAGCCGTCTCTGCTGCAGCCGCCGGAACCGTCACCCTGGGTGGCGACCTCACCGTCAACCGCCTGGGCTATGGAGCCATGCGCATTACCGGCAAAGGAATCTGGGGTCCTCCCGACGACAAGGCCGCAGCACTTGCGACTCTGCGACGCGCTGTTGAACTGGGCGTCAACTTCATCGATACTGCCGATTCCTACGGCCCGAACGTCTCCGAAGAACTGATCGCTGAGGCACTCTATCCCTATCCAACTGGGGTGGTGGTTGCCACCAAGGGCGGGTGGGAGCGCTGCGGACCTGCGCAGTGGCTGCACAATGCCAGCCCCAAGCACCTTACCGGAGCCGTGGAAGGCAGTCTTAAGCGGTTGCGCCTGGATCGCATCGATGTCTACCAACTGCATGTTCCTGATCCGGCCGTCTCCTACGATGCTTCGATGGAAACGCTGGCCAAGCTGCGCGAGCAGGGTAAGATTCGCCACGTCGGCCTCTCCAACGTAACCCAGGAACACGTGGAGCGCGGGCGCAAAATTGTCCCCATAGTCTCGGTACAAAATCGCTATAGTTTTGCCGACCGTGAGTGGGACTACCTGGTCAATTACTGCGAGCAGCATGGCATCGCATTCCTGCCCTGGGCTCCCCTGGGGCAGAACAGGAAGGCGCTCGAGATCCTGGAAAAAATCGCCAGGGAGCTGGGCGCGAGCACATTGCAGACCGGGCTCGCCTGGTTGCTCAAGCGGTCGAAAATTATCCTGCCTATCCCGGGCACTTCTTCTCCTGCCCATGTGGAGGAGAACATCGCCGCAGCCGCATTGGAACTTCCCGAGGCTGCATTTAAAGAGCTCTCAAGCGTCACGCCAGCGCCGGTTAGCTACCGCGGCTGATCAGGACCAGACATGAAGACTTATCGCATCGCCACCGTGCCCGGAGATGGAATTGGTAAGGAAGTCGTGCCCGCCGGGCGGGAGGTTCTGGAAGCGCTTGGCGGCGGCGCCTTTACTTTCCAATTTGAGAATTTCGACTGGGGTGGAGACTATTACCGCAAGCATGGCGTGATGATGCCGGAGAACGGACTCGATAGCCTGCGCGGCAAAGACGCCATTCTCTTTGGGTCGGCCGGCGACCCACACATCCCCGACCACATCACACTGTGGGGTCTGCGGCTCAAGATTTGCCAGGGCCTCGATCAGTACGCGAATGTGCGCCCCACGCGTATTCTCCCAGGGATCGATGGACCGCTGAAGCGCTGCAAAACGGAAGACCTGAACTGGGTGATCGTGCGCGAGAACACCGAGGGCGAATATTCCGGTGTAGGCGGCCGGGCTCATCAGGGCCACCCCATTGAGGTAGCGACGGACTTATCTTTGATGACGCGCGCGGGGGTCGAGCGTATCCACCGCTTTGCCTTCCGGCTGGCTCAATCCCGTCCGCGCAAGCTGCTGACCGTGATTACCAAGAGCAATGCGCAGCGTCACGCGATGGTCATGTGGGACGAGATTGCGACCCAAATTGCCGCGGAATTCTCTGATGTCACCTGGGACCGGGAGTTGGTCGATGCGGCCACCGCGCGCATGGTCAATCGCCCCGCGTCGCTGGATACAATTGTTGCCACCAATCTGCACGCCGACATATTGAGCGATCTCGCGGCCGCTTTGGCCGGCAGCCTGGGCATTGCTCCCACCGCCAATATCAATCCCGAACGGATTTACCCATCGATGTTTGAACCGATCCATGGTTCGGCCTTCGACATCATGGGCAAAGGCTGGGCAAACCCGGTGGGCACTTTCTGGTCGGCAGTCATGATGCTGGAACACCTGGGTGAGGTCGATGCTGCGGCCCGGGTGATGAAAGCCATCGAACACGTCACCGCGAACCCCTCTCTGCACACCCGGGATCTTGGCGGTACCGCTTCCACGGCCCAGGTAACCGAAGCAGTCTGCGCCCAGATTGCCGCCACTGCCAACAGCGACCTGACGACGGCCTGATCGATAGACTTGACCGTCACATCTTGACAATCAAGATGAACGGATACTATCGTTGCGTTCATGGATCGAGAAAATACCGACGTTATCCAGAATACCGACGTCATTCAGGGAACGCTCGACATGCTCATTCTGAAGACGCTGAGCCTCGAGCCGATGCACGGTTTCGGCATCGCCCGCCGGGTGGAACAGATCTCGCGGGGTGTATTCAAGGTGAACCCGGGATCCCTTCTTACCGCGCTAGAGCGGCTCAAGCGGGCGGGATGGCTGGATGCAGAATGGCGGCAGACGGAGAACTCCCGGCGGGCGAAGTTCTATACCCTCACGCATGCGGGGAAAAAACAGCTCGAGATCGAGACCGCGGACTGGACGCGCCGCGCCTCCGCGATTGCCCGGCTCTTGAAAGCAGAGGGCTAGGCCCATGTCTCTGTGGCGGCACTTCACGCGTGGTCTCGACGTACTCCTCCATCGACAAGCCGCCGATCAGGATGTTGCCGACGAGCTGAGGCACTACCTGGACCAGGCTACTGCGTCGCTGATGGACAGCGGACTGTCACCTGATGAGGCACGGAGAGCTGCACGCCTGGAGTTGGGCAGCGCGAGCGGCGCTCGCGAACAGGTGCGCTCTTACGGGTGGGAGCACACGATCCAGACACTGCTCAACGACCTGCGCTATGCGGCGCGACAACTGCTCCGCAATCCCGGCTTTGCGCTGGTCACTACACTCACACTAGCGCTGGGCATCGGCGCCGGCACGGCGATCTTCAGCGCGGTGAACGCCGTCCTGTTCAAATCTCTACCCTATCCGCAAGCCGGCCAGCTCATGATGATCTGGGAGATGCGCAAAGATGGCTCTCCCCAACCGGTGACCTTCGGTACTTTTCACGGGCTACAGGAGCGGACTCGTTCCTTCGCCACCATGGCGGTTATGAAACCGTGGCAACCAGCGATGGTGGGGGCCGGCCTGCCGGAACGATTCGAAGGTCAGCGTGTCAGCGCGGACTACTTCCGTGCGTTGGGTATATCGCCCGCGATGGGACGAGACTTCCAGGGCCCCGACGACCAGTTCAAGGGTCCCAACGTGGTTGTCCTTAGCGATCGGTTATGGCGGCTGCGCTTCGCTGCCGACCGCACCATCATCGGCCGGCAGGTCAAGCTTGATGACAACCTTTTCATCGTTATCGGAGTGATGCCCAGCTGGTTCGAGAATGTAATGGCTTCCGGGGCGGAGCTATGGGCGCCATTGCAATACGACCCCTCACTTCCCGCAGACAGCAGAGACTGGGGTCATCACTTGCGGATGGTGGGCCGGCTCCGTCAGGGTGTCAGCGAGAATCAGGCCAGGAATGAACTGAATGTGATCATGGGCCCGCTGACGCAGATGTATGCCAAGGGGTATGAAAGCTCGGGTGGTCCCCCCGACGGCATGGTTGTCAATCGACTGCAGGACGACCTCACCCTCGGCGTCAAGCCGGCCCTGCTGGCGATTCTTGGCGCCGTCGGACTGGTGCTGCTGATCGTGTGTGTGAATGTGACCAATCTGTTGCTCGCGCTTGGCGCCCGGCGGCGCAATGAATTCGGCATGCGCGCCGCGCTTGGCGCTGGACGAATGCGCATGATTCGGCAAGTGCTCACGGAGAGTTTGCTTCTCGCCACCATCGGCGGCGTTCTCGGGATGGCGGTCGCGGAAGTGGGCATTCGGGCATTGGTGGCACTCAGTCCGCCCGATCTGCCCCGTGTCGGAGCGATTCACGTCGACGGTGCAGTCTTCGCCTTCGGCTTGGCCATCACCACGGTGATTGGCCTGGTCGTGGGGCTGCTGCCGGCCCTTCAAGCGTCCCACAGAGACCCACAGAGCGGCCTGCAACAAAACTCTCGGATGACTGCCGGTGGCCGGCAATCCATGCGCCGCACGCTGGCGGTCTCGCAGGTCGCGCTTGCCTTGGTGTTGCTGGTGACCGCGGGATTGGTATTGCGCAGTCTTGACCGTCTGTTTGCGATCGATCCGGGCTTCGATGCCTCACACCTGCTCACCATGCAAGTGCAACAGACAGGTCACTGGCTCGACACCGACAGCGCTCGTGCCCGGTTTCTTACCCAGGCATTGGAAGCGGTGCGCCATGTTCCGGGCGTCGCTTCCGCAGCGTTCACCAACCAGTTGCCGTTGAGTGGTGATTTCAATGTATACGCGGTGCAGTTCGAGTCGCGCACTGCCACCGCCGAAGGCGCCCTCAGCTACGCGGTGAGCCCCGATTACTTTGACACCATGCGTATTCCACTACGCCGTGGCCGTCTGCTCAACGAACACGACACCGCGGAAACTCCTGGAGTGGTTCTGATCAGCGAGTCTCTGGCCAAACTTAAATTCCCCGATCAGGACCCAATCGGCCAGCGGATTCGGGTTGGCCCCTATGCATTGCATGCTGAGCTACCCTGGGCCACGATCATCGGCGTGGTGGGCGACGTAAAACAGGCGTCCCTGGCGGTGACCCAATCGGATGCGTTCTACACTCCGACGACACAGTGGCAGTGGATAGACCCAACGCAGTCGCTGGTGGTGAAAACGCATGGGGATGCAGCCACCCTTGCTCCCGCCATCAAGAACGCGATCTGGTCGGTGGACAAAGACCAACCGATCGCGCGGGTCGCGACTATGGAAACGCTGCTCAAGTCCTCGGAAGCCCAACGGCATTTTGCATTAACGTTGTTCGAAGCGTTTGGGATCATGGCTCTGGTCCTCGCCGCGGTCGGTATTTACGGCGTCCTCTCCGGCGGAGTCACCGAACGAATGCGTGAGCTTGGAGTACGGGCTGCGCTGGGCGCGTCCCGCCGCAGCATACTGATACTCGTACTTCGCCAGGGCATGCTGCTCACCGGGATCGGGGTCTTGATCGGCCTGTCTGGTGCGCTGGCTGCGAGCCAGGTTGTCGTTTCCTTGCTGTATGGGGTGTCGCGGTTCGACCCTGTCACCTATTTCTTCGTGATCACTCTGCTCACCGGCGTGTCGGCGATCGCGTGCTGGGTACCGGCGTGGCGCGCAGCTCAGGTGGATCCAGCGATCACTTTGCGGGCGGAATAGAAACCAGGTTGGGTAGCAGAGCGGCAGAGTTGGCAACGTTTAGCCGTACCTTCGGAGTGTGGGTCATAGCAGAAGCAAAAGGTGCCGCACCTACGGCGCTCGGATCATCGACCCATCGATACCCAGCCCTTCCGGGCTGGGCTGACGTTTGGCGGGCCGGCCCTCCGGGCCTAGGGAGCGGCTAGGTTCTCTCACGCAGGAGCTAATCAAGATTTGGCATTGCCAGCGACCGGTGAAGCAAAGCAGCAATAGAGCTAATTTGGACAAGCCTGATAGAAACTCTCTTCTAAGCTTCTCCCTGCTACCAAGGCCGGGTGCCCCATATCTCGCTGGTTTTTCGCGAGATGTGGGATTCCACGAATTTCAATGTCAATCCGTTGAAGCTCAAAAAATGCAAGTCGAGCGCAGTGGAATCCCACATCTCGCGAAAAACCAGCGAGATGTGGGGCACCCGGCCTTGGTTACCGATTGAGTAAGGTTGAGATTCGTGTTGCGAAGGAAGCGGGTTAATCGCTCTTCAGTCCCAAGTCGCGGTGTTCGAAGACGGCAGTTCCCGCGGCAAAGAGGAGTGCCGCTCCCAGGATGATCAGGATAAAGCCGCTGGGGTGCTCCAACATGCGCGCGGCTGCCTCCAAGTCGCCCTGCGTCAAGGCAAACAACAGCCCCGCAGGAGCAAAGCCGGGCCACTCGAACCCCGCAAGCCCCAACAGTCCAAGCAGCCCCAGGGAAGCGATGGACGCCAGCATCATGGGAAGCCACGTGGCAAAAAAGAGAGCCGCCGTCGCTGTCCACATGCCCAATACAAGTTGCACCAGCGCCAGGGCGAATAACAGTGCCAATGGCCGGTCAATCGAGGCAAAGAGCGCGATTCCACTCACCACAAAACTGACCACGTAGAGCGCCAGCGGCAGCCAGGCTGCGCTGACCAATGCGAAGAAATACTGGCGCCGGCTCACCGCCCGCGAAAGCACCGTGGCGATGCGGCGTGAGCGCTGCTCATTTCCCAACAAGGCGCTCCCGGTAAAGGCCACCAGCCCCAATCCATAAAGGCACTCCTGGTGAAGAATGGAGAGCACATCGTCGGTCTCCGGCTTAGCCGCAGGCACCAGCAGAATGGCTGCCATACCAATGGGCCAGAGCATCAGGAACAAATAAATCCATCGGTTCTGCAAGAGCAGGCGGCGGGTGATCAGCCAGATCTTCGACATAGTCGCTGCGTTCATCAACTCTGCCTCTCACTCGCGGCAGCAGGGTCACCGCTCCACTCGAGAAACAGGTCTTCCAGCCGGCGCCGTTGCGGCGAAAGGCTCACGATCTCGCCCCCCGCACTCCATACTGCCTCGATCACGCGGCGCTGTTGCTGCGCCGGAACAAGTATCCGGATCGAATCAGGGTTGGCCACGGCGTTCGCGGCTGCGGGGTAGATGCGGCTTAAGTCGGCCAGAGAGATACCGCGCAGCTCTATCTCCGCCCGATCCGACTCGCTCTGAAATTCCTTCAGGGAACCACTGCGAACCAGGCGGCCCTGGTTGAGAAAGGCGATGCGGTCGCAGATATGCTCCACTTCTGTCAGTTGATGGGAACTGAAAAAGATGCTCTTGCCCGCGTGGCGCGCGTTGCGCAGCAACTCCCGCACCTGCTGCACCCCTGCCGGATCAAGAGCCGCAGCCGGCTCATCGAGGATCAACAATTCGGGATCGTTGATCAATGCCTGGGCAAGAGCCAGGCGCTGCTGCATACCCCGCGAATATTGTCGCGCATCTTTTCGATCATCGGGCAAGCCGACTGCCCCGAGCAGATCGCGAATGTTTTTTGCCAGCCGCGGATCCTTTATTCCGTGCAGGGGTACTCCGTTCAGGCGCGCGGCGAACTCAACGCTGCGGTACCCGTTCTCGGCGAAAAATACCGGGACGTCCGGCACAAAGCCGAGGCGGGCCCGCGCCTCTGCATCGCCGAAGGGCTTGCCCAGCAGCGACCCGCTTCCGGAGGAGGGGTGAAGAAAGCCGAGCGCGAGGTGGATAGCCGTGGTCTTCCCCGCCCCATTCGGGCCCAGAAAACCGAGGATTTCTCCCGGCTCGAGGCTTAATGTCAACGGATGAAGCGCGGTGTATTTGCCGAACTGCTTCGAGACTGCAGAGAACGTGAGGCGAGGCGCCATGTCAGGGAGAGGAGAAACACAGAAGAGATCAGGAACTATCCCTGATCTCTTCTATTTAAGGCCGAACTGTTCTACTTGACCCGGAGGAAAACGATCACGAAGGTGAACAGCGAGAGTGACTCCATAAACGCCAGACCGAGGACGAGCAGCAGCAGGATGCCGGCCCGCGCTCCAGGATTGCGAGCCACAGCCTCGGTTGCCGAAGCCGTTGCCCGGCCCTGGCCGAGACCGCAAAGCCCCGCGGCAAGGCCCATGCCCAGGCCGGCTGCGATGGAGTTCAGTCCGGACCCCGTCGATAACCCACCCGCGCTTTGGGCGAAGGCTGGAACCGCCATGAACAGGACGGACAGCGTCATGAATAGATATTGCAGTTTGCGCATTCTTTCTCCTTGCTTCCGTCGGAATTTGCCGCCAGTGGGTGGTTGAGGCTCACCGTGCTGGCCCCCTCACGCTTGCGGCGATCGAACCGGAGTGGAAGCGGTGCTCCGGCTGGAAAACAAACTTAGTGGTCGTGCGAAACTGCCTGCGAAACATAAATCAAGGTCAGCAGCATAAAAATGTAGGCCTGGATTACCGCCACCCCCAGGTGCAATGCCATGAAAATCAGCGGGATGCCGATAGGGATCAGGGAGAAGAAAACCAGTGTCACCATTTCCCCGGCAAACATGTTGGCAAACAGACGGACGGTAAGCGACAGGATTCGGGCTAGATGAGAGATGATCTCGATGATCAGCATCATGGGTGAGATCCACCAGACCGGCCCGAAAAACTGTTTACTGTAGCCGACCGGACCCTGCTCCCGCAGCCCATGGTAGTGGTAATAAAACCAGCACAACAGCGCCACGCCGAGCGGGACCGTCGCTATCGAGGTAGGCGCGAGTAACCCCGGCACCATGCCCAATAGGTTCGAGGTGAGCACGAACAGCAGCACACAGGTTGCAAACATGACATAGCGCTGGGAGCCGTGCCCAATGATGGAATCGGCCTGATCAGAAACGAAGCCGTGGATCATCTCGGCAACCTGCTGGATTGGACCGGGATTTTCGACGTTCAGCGAAAAACGCACCAGCAGGAAAAATATCAGCAACAGGCCGAGCACCACGATCTCCATAGCAAACGTCTCAGTGATGGGAGCCTGCGGATTGTAGGGCTGGACGTGCACAGCGTGCAGAACCTGTGTCGCCAGATTTCCAAAGTACTTGTTCAACGCAGCAGTGATGGGGTTTAGTTCATGCATACGGGGAGATCGGGCCTCAAGCGGTCCAGCCGCGGAATAGTCGAATTGCCTCAACAAAGAGGGCGACGAGCGCCAGCGCTATGCCCAATAACAGGGCTGCCACCTTGCCGTCCAAACTCCTCAGGCTAACATAAAGCACGCCGGCGGCGGCTACCAGGCGGATAAAAAACCAGAACAAAACCGGTCCCAATGGCCTCGGTTTGCTGGGGCGTGTGCCTTCCGGCTCCATACTGGCGGCATCCAGGCGCACCAATACAGCAGCCATGAGCTGGCGCCACTCCAGAATTCCCGTGGCCGCAATGGCGCCGCCCACCAGGAACATCACCATGGACTGCCATCCCCAGGCGACCCAGATAATGGGAAGCCCCACCACAATGGCGATCACCACGCTGCGCAGCGCCCGGTTCAACACCACTCGCAGGTCCTGATCTGTGAATTCCATTCATTCCTTGTTGTGCGCCATCGCCACGCGAACCGTCTGGACAAAGCCCGCAATCGCGCCGGCGATCAAGCCCACGATGTTGATCCAGTGCCGATTTAACCAGTGATCCAGGGCCAGACCAATGGCCCACCCAATGACCACACAGGCAGGCAACAACAGACCCAGCTGGAGCAGACTTTCCACCCGCACCAGCGAATGAATTGCTCCGTCTTTCGACGAGGACCTGGCCTGCGGTGACTGGCTATCCGGCGGATCGGGAATACCCATGGCAACCATCTCTGTGCTTGTCCTCGGCAGTTATACACCATGGCAAACGAACGAAGGATACGGCTTGAACCGTGCGGTACATGTTAGTCCCGCAGGGACGGCTGAAAATGGGCCGCGATGTTATCCTCCTTCAGCCGTCCCTGCGGGACTCAATCATGTTTCTGATGTACCCAGGACTGACGTCCTGGGCTAAGTTCAGCCGTCCCTGCGGGACTTAATTTCTAAATTCCGAGGTTCTTACACACCCTCCTTAGGGCCTCATCTGCCCCGGCCCAAGCGTGGGACGGCTGAAGCTGTCTCCGTTCATCGAGCTAACCGGTAAGGCCCGCTCGCTTCAATACCACGCAGCGGACCCTGGCAGATTCCAGAGATGCAAACGTTATACTGACCTTTCGTTCGAGGCGTTCCATTGTTTGAGTCAGAATTCGAGAGCAATCTCTTTGCACTCCGCCAGGACAAGCTGCGCCAGATTGCCGCGCTTGGCCAGGAAACCTACCCCAACCAGTTTGTCGCTTCGCATACCCTGTCTGAAGTGCGCCAACAATTCGAAGAGATTTCGGCTGAAGTGTTGGACGCACAGCGGACCATGGTCACGGTCGCCGGGCGCATCATGGCGATTCGCGCTCAAGGCAAGGCAGGTTTTGCCCAACTGCAGCAGGGTGGAGAACGGTTACAAATCTACGTTCGCCTGGATGCGGTGGGAGAACAGGGCTTTCAGCTCTACAAGCTGCTCGACCTGGGCGACCACATCGGTGTTACCGGCTACGTCTTCCGCACCCGCACCGGGGAACTCACCGTTCATGTCGAAACAATCACTTTCCTGGCCAAGGCCATGCTGGCATTGCCGGAAAAATTTCATGGGCTGGCCGACGTAGAACTTCGCTACCGCCAGCGCTACGTCGATCTGTTCATGAACAGCGATGTGCGCGCAGTGTTCGTCAAACGGGCAATGGTACTCAAGGCAATCCGATCTTTCTTCGATCGGCGCGGATACATCGAGGTAGAGACCCCCATGATGCAGCCGATCGCCGGGGGAGCTGCCGCCAGGCCCTTTCGCACCCACCATAATGCGCTGGATCTTTCCCTCTACCTCCGGATTGCGCCTGAGCTCTATCTCAAGCGTCTGGTGGTGGGCGGGCTGGACCGGGTCTACGAAATCAATCGCAATTTTCGTAATGAAGGTGTTTCGACCCAGCACAATCCCGAGTTCACCATGCTCGAGTTCTACCAGGCCTACGCTAACTATCACGACCTGATGCAGCTGACCCAGGAGCTCATCGAGCAGGTGGCACTGGAGGTGAACGGATCCACGGTGACCAATTTCGGCGGCCAGGAAATCGACCTGTCCAAGTGGCGGCGCTTCTCCATGCGCGAGGCCATTCTCGAGTTTTGGCCGGAAGCCGCGGGAGCCAAGCCAGCGCTTGAAGATTTTCAGAGCGGCGACGCAGTGGAACAGATGGCGCAAAGAGTGCGGGATGGCAGAATCTCCCTCGATTTCAAGCCTGGACAACCTGCGGGAAAGACCATCGCCAGCATCTTCGAAGCGGTCGCCGAGGACCATCTGATTCAGCCGACGATCATCTACGACTTTCCCGTTGCGGTCTCCCCGCTTTCCAAGAACAAGCCGGACGAGCCGGACTGGGTGGAGCGGTTTGAGTTCTATATCGGTGGCTTTGAACTGGGGAATGCTTTTAGTGAATTGAATGATCCGGAAGAGCAGCGCAAGCGCTTCGAGCAACAGCTGACGGAGCGGGAGCGGGGCGATACGGAAGCCCACGTGATGGACGAAGACTATGTACGCGCCCTGGCCTACGGACTGCCACCGACGGCTGGCGAAGGCATCGGCATCGACCGGCTAACCATGGTGTTGACCGGGGCTAAGTCGATCCGCGACGTGATTTTCTTCCCTCTTTTGCGTTCCCAATCAGGCGACGGGGGCGCTTAGAGAAACCAAAGCGGGCTCTCCTCACGATGAGGAGAGTGGGCAACCAGACAGCCAGCCGATCAGAGCTGACCGGCTCTATTTTCTCGCTGTCTGTTTGCCGACCCGCTTCAGTACCTGGCTCAGGCTCGTTTTCTCAAACTCATCCAGCAGAGCTATCATGGAGCCGGAGAAGATTTTTTCGAGCGCGGCGTTTACTCGCAACGCCGCAGCAGCACGGACATTGGGAGTGTGGAACAGCGAGCCAGTCTCTACCGCCTTGTAAACGTCTGCCAGCGAGATAGCCTTGGGAGATTTCAAGAGTCTTGAACCACCCGTGGGTCCCTTCTGACTTTCGATCAGCTTGGCTTGCTGAAGCGAGGCAAGTACCCGGCGGACGACGACTGGGTTGGTATCCAGCTTGAGTGCGATATCGGTTGATGTTTGTAATGAGTCCGGTTCCGAAGCGAGCAGAACCAGCACATGAACCCCGGTAGCAAATCTGCAGTTAACGGCCATGCACGAACGCTAACATAGACGAGCGAAAAACGGCATGACCCTGCGACTGCACGTTAGTCACTTCCAAGGTTGCAGAAACACTAACAGGTAACCATGATCATTTCGAGGAATATTTCGTACCCGTCGCAGGATCATTTGCCGATAACGCTTAAATGGAGGTTTTTTGCGCATTCTCTTTGTCGGTGACGTATTTGGCCAGGCCGGTCGACGTATTGTCGGCGAGCACCTTGGCCAGGTAATCGAGCAACGGGGCGTCGACCTGGTGGTGGTCAACGCCGAGAACGCGGCTGGGGGGTTTGGGGTCACTCCAGGGATCGCCGACGAGTTGTTCGACCTGGGTGCGCACGTGCTCACCACCGGCAACCATGTCTGGGACAAACGCGAGATTATTGAATATATGCAGTCCGTCCCTGCGGACAGCCACAGTCGTGCACGGCGCGTGCTGCGGCCCGCTAACTACGTTGCCGGCACGCCGGGGCATGGGTTTTACGAGGGTGAACTGCCCTCAGGACAGACCTACGCGGTCATTGATTTGCAGGGCCGCACCTTCATGGCCAGCCTGGACGATCCCTTCCGAGTAGCGGATTCCCTGCTGCAGAAGATAAAAGCCAAAGTGATCCTGGTGGACCTGCATGCCGAAGCGACCTCGGAGAAAGTGGCGTTTGGCTGGTACCTAGACGGAAGGGTTACCGCGGTAATCGGGACGCACACGCACGTACCCACTGCCGACGAGCGCGTATTGCCCGGCGGCACGGCCTACCAGACGGATGTGGGAATGAGCGGGCCGTTTGACAGCGTCATCGGTGTGGAAAAAGAGCAAATTATTAATCGCTTCCTGACCGGGATGCCGGGAAAATTCGAAGCGGCCAAGGGCGATCCGCGAATGTGCGCGGCACTGATCGAGTGTGATGGCGCCACCGGTCGAGCCTCTTCGATTCAACGTCTGATGTTAGGGGAGTAGGATGCCCCGCACCATTTAGGGCTTCAATGCAATGGCGGTGGGCTGGCGCGCCAGGCTCCGGCTGGCGGAGGTGATTTGACCATGCCGATCGAAATGGAGAGTCCAGTTGGTCGTAATGTTGGGGCGGGAGACGTCACTGAAGGTCACTTCTGCGCTCTGATCGCCGGCAATCACCATTTGCGGCTGGTTCGCATCGAGGCGGAGCATGTCCAGGGTCAGGTCCGGGCGTGGAATCGTCGTGAGCACTTGAACCGGATATCCGCTCAGCTCGGCATAGCAAACCGAAATGAGCAGCCAGTTAGGGGCACGGCTGATGGGAGTGGTGCCACGCTCCTGGCGAAGCATGCCGTTGAAAACCTCGAAGGTGCCGGGTCTGTTCCAGGAGGCCTCAAACGGCAAGAGCCCGTGCGCATAGGTGGAAACGATGCGCACCTGGGCGTCGTTGCGGGGAAGCAGGGCCGCAAAGCGGGATGAGCCACTTTCATCCGGGCCGTGGATGAAAGAGAGGAAGACGTAATCCGGGAACGCGGGACAAACGATCTGCTGGAAATGCCAAGCGGGGCTGCTGATGTCGAAATTCGCCAGGGCGGCTTGCTTAGATAATTCGGCGCTCAGGTTGGAGACAACCTGATAATCCGCGTTGCTCATCTGGGATTGGTCGAGGTGCTCAAGCGAAATCACGGAGGGGGTAGAGGAGAGCGGGGTGTTCGTGATTGGAAGCGGCGTGACCCCGGGAAAGAGATCCTGACCCGGTGCCTGCGGAGCTTGCGCGAAAGCGAGGCCCTGGAGGGCGAGTCCGACGAACAGCAGAGGCCGAAGCATGGGGGTGAAGGGCGGCATCGACTCCTCACTTTACCATGCAGATCAGCGGGGTTCGCTTCGCCTTATCTGCCGTTGAACTTAGGTTGACACCGTCCGGTTGTACGCAAATTTCTCCGCTGCTCAACTGCCGATTTGGTTGAGGTGATGATGGGTGCCGCGCCGATGGCGCTCCGGTCATCATGGGATTCCGACCCAGCCCTTCCGGGTTGGGCTGACGTTTAGCGGTCGGCCCTCCGGGCCTCGGTGGGTGTGGTGCCGGAGCGAACTGATGCTTCGTATCAGGGCACGACTTTTAGAGGCTGCCGAAAAAGTCCGGGTTGATGAAAAGAGCGCTCCCTCAGCGGCTAAAGCCGCATTCACTACAAAGTAATTACGGACGGGCTGAAGCCCGTCCCCTTCAAAACTTCGGGTTTTTCCGCAACCTCTTTAGTCGGGCCGTTTGGGGCCCAGACGCCCTGGGCCAATCTCAGCGATCCGTTTTCGACAAAAGAAAAGCGCACTGGAGAAACCAGTGCGCTTTTTCTCCAGGGGCAGCCCCAGTTACCCGGAGCTGCCCCTGGACCTGCTTCAACGTGCGCGGCGACGAGCTGCGGGCGCCTTAGCCGGTGGTTCGCCGTCGCTGAGGGTGATCATCGGCGGGTTAGCCACGTAGGAATCGAACGTCGCGTCAAAGGTGACGGTCGCACCGATGGCGGGAACGCTCTTGAGCGGGGTCTTCATGTTCACCGTGAAGTCCGCCTTCTTGCTCTGCTTGTTGTCTTCTGTAACGGCAAGCTGAACAGATTCCGGCGTTGCCGAAATCACCATGCCCGGCACTTCGACCCGGTGACCCTTCATGACGTCCCAAACCTTCTGCGCGTCCTCAGGCTTACCGTTGAACAGGATGAATTCCTGGTCGGAAAGGCTAAGTGTCTTGAGGTCAGGAGTAGAGGCAACGGTCTGCGCGGCAAGATCTGCCGGCGAGGGTGGCGGTGGGGCCGGAGTGGGGTTGTATTCCGCCGGCGGGAAGAGGTTAGCCTTGGCAAGTTCCTGGACGGCCGGGTAGCCGTCCATGCTTCCGTGATACTTGTTGAAGAAATACTCAGCGGCCTTTTCTATCTGCGGCTTGGCCTGCGGAGGAGCGAATTGCGCTGCCCGGGTGAAAAACCAAGCAGCATTCTTCAGGTCTGGCGGGGTCTGCTGGGCATAGGCTTGTCCCAGGAGATAGGTGTCATTCAACCCCGGGCCGGACTGCGTTTGCGCAGGATCGGTGTACGATTTCAGCTCACTGGTGAAGGCCGCGATGGCTCCCGGGAAATCCTTCTTACTTGCGTCATCTTTAGCGATCGCACCCTGGAAAATGGGCGTGGTAGCCGCTTTCAGCTTCTGATAATCGGCATCGGACATGGCAGCCGGCTTGGGAGCGCTGAGAGCGGTCTGGGCCTGGGCGGCTGCCTTGTCATAGATGGGCTGAGAATCGGCCGGCGCGGTCTTGGTAGCCGCCTGGGATTCTTCGAGGTAAACCTCAATGAATAAGGCGCGGAGATTTCCCGGGTCCACCGCCAGCAACCGATCCGCGGTGCTGAGGGTCTTGGCCATGTCTCCTGCCCCCTGATAACTGGCCATCAGCATTTCAAGCAGGTCATTCTTGACTACGGAGTTGGGGTACTTGGTCAAAAATGTTTCGATCGCCGCCGCCTTCGCCGCCGGCGTGGATTGCCCCACAGCGTTGGTGTAGTCGTTGTATTCCTGGGGATCTTTGATGGTGATCTGTCCGGACTGAGCGGCTTGGCCATAGACCATAGAAACGCTGCCCGGAAAGATGATGGCCAAGGCCAACAAGGAAGCAAGGACGGACTTCTTCATGCAACGCTCCTAGGAGATGCGGGAATCAGGGAATAGCAGGGATTGACGACAATCATTCTCAATTATTGGGATACAAGCCAGAAACTCTTGTCTGAGCTAAACGCTTTGATCCTTCGCCCATGGTTTAGGCCTCATTGAGAAAAACCAGAGTCTTTCCATGAGCTGTGGAAGGATTATAGAAACCGTTGCCACTTCTGACAAGTAAACGAAGGGGAGCGTACAAAAGCATCGAGTCACGCTGAGGATTAGACGATGATGGAAGAACGAAGTGAGCTTGATCCGGCAGCCCCACTGAGCAACCAAATAGCGGTGGTCACAGGCGCTGCGCGCGGCATCGGCGAGGCCATTGCCCTTAGGCTCGGGCGCATGGGCGCCACCATAGTACTGACCGCCCGAGACCAGGCCAGGTTGGCACAGGTAAGCGCTGACATCGAGCGGAACGGCGGCAAAGCCTTCGTCCTGCCCTGCGACTTGACCGACGAGAAAGCGGTTACAGCTTTCGGAAAACAGGTGCGGGAGGAACACGGGCGCTGCGACATTCTGGTCAACAATGCCGGCGTTAGCGTACAGCGCAAACCCCTCATCGATCTATCCGTGGAAGAGTGGGACCAGATGATGAACACCAATCTGCGCGCACCGTACCTCATGATCCGATCTTTTGGCCCGATGATGATGGCGGCCAAATCCGGCCATATCATTAACATTTCTTCGCTCGCGGGGAAAAATATCCTGCCCGAGGGCGCTGCCTATTCCGCTTCTAAATGGGGGCTGAACGGTTTGACCTATTCGGTCGCTGAAGAATTGCGGCAATATAATGTGCGGGTGTCGGTCATTGCCCCAGGGTCGGTCAACACCCATTTTGGATTCCGGGGAACTACGAAGGACCGCTCCCGGATGATCCAGCCCGACGACGTGGCCCAGGTGGTGGCAATGCTGGTTACCCAGGCTCCGAATTCTTTCGTTAGCGAAGTCCTACTCCGGCCGACCATGAAACCGTAATGACTCTTCCTGGGGATGGCCCAGCCATGCAGCCAATCCCCCGGGGACAGCCGAATTTGGATTTTGTTTTCAAGTACTTAGCTGGCGGCGAGGCAACGCCCGCTAAAACACGTGCCCCGAACGTTACTTGTAACGTTCGGGGGGTAGGTCTAGCCTCTAAAGTGTGTCACTTTAGGAATAATCTGCACTTCCTGATGAACCGCACGGCCCCCGCCGACGGGACTATTAGGACATTCCGAAACCGGCAACAACCTATGCATAGGGTTGTGTACGGTTTATCCACAACATGTTGGGGTCCCCATGTTGCTTCCAGGGAAAGCGATCGCTAAAGTCTTTTTAAGGCCAAAGGAACACGTCCATGCTGAAGCTTAAGAAGATCCAGATGCTGGGGTTCAAGTCTTTCTGTGATCGCACGGAAGTGACTCTCCCGGGTCAAGGGATCGCGGTGGTCGTGGGCCCTAATGGCTGCGGCAAATCAAACATTCTCGACGCGGTAAGTTGGGTCCTGGGCGAACAGTCCGCCAAGAGCCTGCGTGGCGCCAAAATGGAGGACGTCATCTTCGCCGGAACCCGGGAACGCAAATCCCTGGGCATGGCGGAGGTCTCTCTTTCTCTTATTGATCCCGAGGCTTACACGGAAGGACCGCTGCTCGATTCTGGCGAAGCGACCGATGATGGCGAGCCGAACAAGACAGATTGGGATGAAGAGAAGATGCGAGCCGAGCGGGCCGCAGAGACAGAAGAGAGCATCGCCGAGGTCCAGCCCGGCTCCCTCGTAGAAGGTTCCGTGGCGGAAGGTTCGGTCGTAGAAGGCGACCAACCGGCCCCCGTAGTGGTGGAGGCGCCGGTCGAGAATCCGGTGGTGCTGAAAATTCGCCGCAGACGCTTCCAGCGGACAGCGGCGCGGCATGGCGAGATCGTGGTCACCCGTCGATTGTTCCGGACCGGGGAGAGCGAGTATCTGCTCAATGGCAAGCTTTGCCGCTTGCGCGATATTCAGGACATCTTCATGGGCACCGGGCTCGGTCCGGAATCCTACGCCATCATCGAGCAGGAGCGCATCGGGCAGCTGCTGAGCTCCAAGCCTCATGACCGCCGCGCGATTATCGAAGAGGCGGCGGGCATTACTCGATTTAAAACCAGGAAGCGGTTATCCGAACTACGCCTGGAACAAGCCAAGCAAAATCTGGCGCGGGTGGACGATATCTTCGAAGAAGTTACCCGGCAGATGGGTTCGCTCAAGCGGCAGGCAGCAAAGGCGGAACGCTATGCCGCACTCCGCGACGAAATGCGCGCCCGGCTGCGGGTGGTACTGGCCAGCCGCATCACCCAGATGGATAGCGAGCAGGCAGCACTGACGGTAGAGATCGCTGAGCTGGGAGCGCAGATCGAGCACGGCGCCGAACATGTGAGTGCACTCGAGGGTGAGTACTCGACCGGCATGTCGCGCGGCTATCAATTGGACTCGAGCGCGAAGGACGCCAATGCGCGAGCCAACCAGGCCTCCGTGGACCTGGAGCGCGCAACTACGCGGGAGATAGCCAACCAGGAGCGCATCGCAGAACTGAAGACGCGCGCCGCCGCCGGCTCAGCCGAACTGGAGCAGGCACGGCTTCACCTGCAGGGATTGATCGTGGAACGCGAATCTCACCGGTCTTTTCTGGAGACAGCCGCAGCCGAAGCTGCCGGCGTTCGTGAGGAGTCAAGGTTGCGCCAGGAGCAGGCGCGGGACGCGGTCGAAGCCGTCGGCGGGGCGGAGCAGCGGCTGGAGGCGGCGCGTCGCTACGCCATGCAATTGCTCACCCAGGCCGGGCATGCGCGGAACCAGACTATTCATGCGGAAGAGTCGTTGTCAGCGCTGGAGCAGGATGCCGACCGCCTGGCCACGGAGATCCACGCCGCCAGCGGCGAGCTGGCATCGCTGGGTTCCGAACGCGGCCAGGCTTCGCTCAAGTTTGAGTCAGTCACCGAGCAGTTGCAGCGCCTCGAGTCCGAGCTCGCCACCTTGCGCACGGAGACCGAGACCCGGCGCAGCGAAGAGAGCGCAATCAAACTCGAAGTTGACAAGTTCCGCGCCGAGATGGCAACGCTCACCGGGCGGCGCAACTCGCTGGAGGCGCTCATCCGCGAGCATAGCTATTCGACCGATACCGTGCGCAAACTGCTGAAGTCGAATTCCCTGGGAGGAGGGCTAGCCCCAGTCGGCACGCTGGCGGACTTTCTCGAGGTGAGCGGTGAATACGAAACCGTAGTGGATGCTTTTCTGCGCGATGAGCTTAACTACATCGTGGTCAAAAGCTGGGATGCCGCACATGAAGGCATGCGCCTGCTGAAGAGCGACGTCGATGGGCGGGCGACGTTTTTGGTTCACCCCGACGACTCCCAGGCTAAGTTCTCTTTCGCCGGAGACACTCACGACGCGGAACACAACAGTGTCGGCGTAAAGCGGCTGAAGGATTGCATCCGGGTGCTGGATGGCTTCGGCCGTTCACTGGAAGTGATCCTGCCCAAGTTACGCGATGGTTTCGTGACTCCCGATGCAGACTCAGCCAAATCGCTGGCCCTGGAAAATCCCAACGCCTTCTTCCTTGCCCCATCCGGTGAGTGCTTTCACAATGTGACGGTTACCGGGGGTAAGCCCAGGGCTGAGGGTCCGCTGGCGTTGAAGGGCGAATTGCGCGAAACCCAGAAGAGGCTTGACCTGGTCGAGGCCGAGCTGGCCCGTGCGGAAATGACCGCGGCTTCGCTGGCCCGGCTGTTAAGCGAGCTGGCGGCTCAATCGGAAAGGATTAGCGAAGAGCGGCGCAATGCAGAACGGGAAAGCGCCAATCAGAGTGCCGCCCTCCGTCAGATGGACGCGGAAGTGGCCAGGCTGGAGCGGCGCCTGGATGACTGGATGGTGCAGAGCGAGCGCAACAAAGACCTGCGCAATGTCCGCCAGGCATTGATTGAAGAAAAGCGCGAAGAAACCGCGCGCCTCGAAGCCGACCACGAGACGGCGGAAATCAAGGTCAACGAACTACAGCTGAACATGGAGGAGTTGCGCCGTCAGCGCGAGGAGGCGCAACAGCAGGCAGCCGCTATCTCTGCCCAGTTAGCCGGATTGGAAGAGCGCAGCCGTGGGGCGGAAGCGGCTTTCACCCGCATCGATCGCATGTACGGCGACCTGGAACGGCGGGTCAATCAACTGGAGCAGCAACTGGCGTCCGCCACCGCGGAAGAACAACAGCGTAGCCGGGAAAACGAACAACTGGCAGTGGAGCGCGAACGCCTGGCCGAAACACGCACCGGCGCACTGGAAGAAGCGGCGCAATCAACCGAAGAGGCCCGGCTGCTGCGCGAGCAATTGAAAGAACTGGAACAAAACCTCAAGGGTCTACGGTCCGAGATGGATGCCTTCCGCGAGGCGCGCAGCACCCGCAGCGCCCAGACGGCCAAGCTGGCTGTGGAGCTCGAGTACATGGAAGCGGCCTGCGTGAGCGATCTGGGAATCGAAGCCTCTGAACTGCGTCAGCAGCAGGATGTGCCCCGTCTGGAAGGCGAGACGCTGGCAGAAGAAGACGAGGCTTGCCGCGGGCTGAAGCAGAAGCTGGAAGCTATGGGGCCGGTCAACATGATGGCGCTGGAAGAGTACCAGGAGACGGCGGATCGACACGGCTTCCTGGAAACCCAGCGGAAAGATCTGATCGATGCGATTGAAAATACTCAATCGACCATCCGCGAGATTGATCAGATCACCCGCCAGAAGTTTGACGAAGCCTTCGCCCGCATCAACCAGAATTTCTCCAAGACGTTCACCAGTCTCTTCGGAGGCGGTCAGGGATTCATGCGCTTGACCGACGAAGAGAATACCGCGGAAAGCGGCATCGATATCGTGGCCTCACCCCCGGGCAAAAAGCTGCAAAACGTGCTGCTGCTTTCGGGCGGCGAGAAAGCGCTCACTGCATTGGCCCTGCTGGTCGGCATTTTTGAATACGCTCCCAGCCCGTTTTGCGTGCTGGACGAAGTGGATGCTCCGCTCGACGAAACCAACGTGGGCAGGCTGGCGGACATGATCAAGACGATGAGCGGCGAAACTCAATTCCTCTTGGTAACTCACTCAAAACGCATGATGACCGCGGCGGACCTGATCTATGGAGTCACCATGCAGGAGCCAGGCGTATCCAAACTGGTCTCGGTGCGTTTGAGCGGAGAGGATGCGAGCCATAATCGCACTCGGGAGCGAGTGCAGGAGCGCCGGTTGGCGATGGCGTGACGGCGTCCGCTCGCGACACTCGGTTTCCCAACATAAGAAACCACATCCGGCCTCGGAGACAGTCGATAGTTTTCCTGCGTTGACAAAGCGGTCGCCACCTCGGACAATCGGAAAGTCATTTCTCTCCCGAGGCGCATCCCTTGCCGACGCTCATCGCAACCGAGTTCGAAGACCTGCAACTATATTTGCGGGGCAAGGTACGCGATCTCTATGCAGTGGACGATCTCCTGCTTCTGGTCGCCACCGATCGAATCTCGGCTTTCGATCATGTTCTGCCGACGGGTATTCCTGGTAAGGGCCGCGTACTGACTCAGATTTCTCTCTTCTGGTTCGACTACCTCAGCGACATTGTTCCCAACCACCTGGTAACCGCGGAGGTGGAAAAATATCCCGCGCAGTTAAGACCTTACGCAGAAGAGCTGCGCGGAAGGTCGATGCTGGTGAATCAGGCGCGCATGTTCCCTGCCGAATGCGTGGTGCGGGGATATCTTTCCGGCTCTGGTTGGAAAGACTACACTCGCACCGGAGAAATTTGTGGCATCGCTCTTCCCCGGGGTCTGCGCGAATCGGAGCGGCTGCCGGAACCGATATTTACTCCTGCGACGAAAAGCATGAGCGGCGACCACGACGAAAATATTTCTTTCGACCAGATGGTGGCGCGCCTCGGTGGCAGCCATGCGGAAGAACTACGCAGCCTGAGCCTCGCGATCTACGCCAAGGCGGCGGATCATGCCCACAAACGGGGTCTGATTCTTGCCGACACCAAGTTTGAATTTGGGTTGACGGCCAAAGGCATCGTGCTCGCCGACGAAGTACTCACGCCAGACTCGTCTCGCTTCTGGCCCAGCGAAGGTTACCACCCCGGGGCTCCGCAACCATCATTCGACAAACAGTTTGTGCGCGACTATCTGGAAGCCGTGGGTTGGAATAAGCAGCCGCCCGCGCCTGAGCTTCCAGCCAACGTGGTTCGCCAGACTCAGGAAAAATATGAGCAGGCTTTACATTTGCTGACCGGCCCCGCGATTTAGGAATTGCAAGCATGAATCTGGCCGACCTGCTGATAGTAACCGTGTTGGTGGTTACTGTAGTTTCTGCATTCGTGAAGGGTTTTTTTGTCGAAGTCTTTTCCCTGGCTGGTGTCATCGTTGGGCTTTTTATCGCCGCGGCATATTATGGCGTACTAGCGCCCTGGATTCTGTTCGTGATTCACAATCACCCGGTCGCGAACTTGATTGCGTTCCTGCTGATTGCGCTGCTGGTGATGTTGGTGGCAAGCATTGCCGGTCGTTTGCTGCGCGGCTTGTTTCGCGGAGTCGGGTTGGGTATTGTAGATCGACTGCTAGGTGCGGTTTTTGGATTGGTCGAAGGTTGTATCGTAGTCACACTGATCCTGATGGGCATCGTGGCGTTTTTGCCCCGGCAGGACTGGTTGAGTAATTCCCGGCTGGCTCCGGTATTTTTGACAGCTGCCCACGGCGGCTCACAGGTTGTACCGTTTGCTCTCGGGGAAGAAATTCGTCAGGGCTTACAAACGCTCCGCATGGCTCAACCGAATTGGTTGAAACCTAGTTCGGAGATTCATTTCGGCACGGCGCTAACAAAAACCCGGCTGTCGAGCGGGTAGGAAAGAGAAAGAGGTTTTCGTGAAACGTGAGCTGGATAGTCTTGTGACGCAAATGCACGCCGGTGGTATTCATTACGACGAAGCAGTGCGTGAGTTTAAACGGCGCTTCATCCTGGAAGTGTTGTCGCATCACAGGGGAAACCAGTGCAAAGCAGCGCGGGAGCTGAGCATGCACCGCAATACGCTCCGCCGCACGATCGCAGAACTCAAACTCGATCCGGAACAAATTCGCAATGGACTTAAGCGTCCGCCACGCGCTGAGCGTCCCGTCTTTGAGCCCAAACAGACGGTACGCAGCTAGTGACGCAGGACGCCGGCCGGCTGCAAACGGCGCCGGCTGAGGGCCTCGTAACCGTCCGCAGTGGATTTCGCTGGGACGACTTCGACGCCTACCTCTTCGACATTGACGGAACTCTCCTCCACGCCCATGGTGGTGTCCACACCGACGCCTTCTCCTGGAGTGTAGAAGCGGTGATGGGGTATCCGCTCTCGATCGCTGGTGTGCCAGTGCACGGAAGCACCGATACCGGAATCCTGCGTGACGCATTTCGCTACGCAGCCATTGCCGACGAGGTCTGGCAGCCGCGCGTGGAAGAAATTCTGGATCGCATGCGGAAGCGGGTGCTGGAACGGCGGCAAGGCATGAGCGTAACCGTGATGCCCGGCGTCCTGTCTACGTTGGCCTACCTTAAGAGCAGAGGCAAGCTCCTGGGCGTAGCCACCGGAAATCTGGAACAAATCGGATGGTTGAAAATCGAGATCGCTGGGCTGCGGGAGTGGTTCAGTTTCGGCGGCTTCAGCGACCATCATGCTCTCCGCTCCGACATGATCGCCCATGCACTCGCCGGAGCGCGGCAACTCGCCGGCGACCAGGTCAACGTGTGCGTGGTCGGCGACACTCCCTCGGATATTTCCGCGGCGAGGGCCAATGAGCTCCCGACTATCGCTGTGGCTACCGGAGTTTATCCCTACGAAACCTTACTGCAGCACCAGCCGGAAGTCTGTACCAGTACTCTGCAGGTGCTCCTGGGAACGGCCACCCACCCCTGGTAACTTGTCCGCTTTGGGGGACGCCCCTAGGATAAATTCATGCATTTAGTCCGCTTGCTGACCGCTTGCTGCGCCCTTGCGTCCCTCCCGGGGTTTGCGCAGCAACCTACGCCGGCGGCAACTGTGCCTACATCCGTACCCTCGGCGCAGCAACCTACGCCGGCAGCAACTGCGGCCGCCTCCGCACCCTCGCCGCGCCAGACTCGAGCGGCAGAAAAGGCCTATGCGCAAGGCGTGCGCGCCACGGGAAAAGGAGACGTGGATGGGGCGGAGAAGGCTTTCGCCAAGGCGGTAAAACTGGATCCTTCCAATCCCCAGTACGCGACTGACTGGCAAATCGCACGTCAGCATAGCGTCACGAAACTCCTGCGGGATGCGGATAAAGCGAGGCTCACTGGCCATCCCGAACAAGCCCGCGCCGAACTCGCGGAAGCATTGGCGCTGGACCCCAAGAACCAGGAGGTGGCCCAGCACATCGATGATCTGGCCAATCTCGCCGGTCTGCCTCCCGATGCCGTTACCGCCACCTTCGCCCCAGCCATCGAACTGACCCCCACGCCTGGTAAACAAAGCTTTCACTTCCGCAGCACCGGGCAAGAGGTGCTGCGACGGGTGATCGAAGCCTACGGGCTCCGCATGGTGGACGATGGCTCGCTCGCCACCAAAACCATCCGCTTCGATGTCGATGACGTGGACTATGCGCAGGCCGCGCACCTCTTAAACCTGGTCACCAATTCCTTTATGGTGCCGCTCGATCCGGTGCGTGTCCTAGTGGCCAAGGACACCAAGGAAAACCACACCAAATACGACCGGCTGTCGCTCGAAACTCTTCGCCTGCCTGGCCTCTCGCCGGCGGAGTTCAGTGACATGAGCAACCTGGCCAAAAATGTCCTTGGCATACAACAGGCGGCGGCGCAGCCGGAGATGGGTACTCTGACGGTACGGGCGCCCGCCAGCACTCTCAAGGCGCTTAATAAGACTCTGGCCGATTTACTGGATGGAAAGAGCGAGGTACTGCTTGACGTAAAGATTTACGAGGTGGAGAACACCCGGACGAGCCTGATCGGTGTGCAGTTGCCGCAAACCACAACTGTCTTCAACGTGCCCAGCGAATTGAACAGCGTGATCTCTGGAAACTCAAGCCTGGTGCAGCAAATCATTTCCAGTGGCCTGGCAAATGCGGGGGACTACGCAGCCATCGCCGCAATCCTGATTGCTTCGGGTGAGGTAACCAGTTCGGTTTTAAGCCAGCCATTTGCGACCTTCGGCAACGGCCTCACTTTGACCGGCCTGGCCACTGGTGGTATTACCGGCAACCTGAGCCTGAATGCAGCGGACACCCGCTCCCTTGATCAGGTCCAGCTCCGCCTCGACGACAACGCAGAAGGAACGATCAAGAGCGGCACGCGCTATCCGATCATCACCTCCAGTTATTCGAGCATCGCCTCGACGTCTGTGAGTATTCCGGGAATTACCAGCGCCGGTCTTTCCAGCGTTTTGAGTGGGTTGGGGATTAGCGCCAACAGCCTCTCCACCGCTCAGCCCATCCCCCAGGTGCAGTACCAGGATCTCGGATTGACCTTGAAAGTCACTCCGCGGATAGAGCGCAACGATGACGTCGTGCTTAAGCTCGACCTCAAGATTGAGGCCCTTCAGGGCTCGAGTCTCAATGGATTGCCAGTGCTCACCAACCGCAACTATACCGCTGACATTCATCTTCGCAATGGAGCCAGTGCCTTGGTCGTGGGTGACCTTACCCGGCAGGAATCGAATGCGGTGAGCGGCACTCCGGGCCTCACCGAGCTTCCCGGTTTTTCGGCGCTCAGTAGTACCACCAAGGAATTCGACGTAAGCAATCTGGCCATTCTCGTGACCCCGCACATCGTGCGGCGGCGGCACAATGACTTGACCGGCCCCCTCATCCCCCTTGATCACCACATCTGACCCACCACATTTGATCACCACATCTGAGAAGTCTCGTGTGTTAGATCGCTTGTTTGCCCCATCAAACAGTAAATCAAAGGCTTAGGCACCAGCCCATAAGCCAACTTGAATTCCCTACCAAAAAAGGTGCATTCTATAAGTCCCCCCGAAGACACCTGAGAAATTCTCTCAGAGGCAATATGGCAGGCAGACTACTGGTACTCTCCCCATTTCTGTTCCTGTTGACTTCATGCCAGCAGGAGCAGCTCTCGTTGCCAATTACCCACGCGGCCTCAACCCAGGAAGCTCGTTCCGAGATACGGCGTACCCCCGAACAGCTCGACCAGTTCCCTCCCAGCGAGAACTGTTATTCCTACATCCTTTTGCGGCCCAAGGATCAGCGCGCGATGGCCGTGCAGGCAAGGCTCAAGAAAGCCGATCAGATGGCTGCCGCCTTCGGCGCGCAAAGGGTCCGAGTAGACCTTGTGGGAGACCACGTAAATATCCTGTCGCTTGAGTTTCCAGGAGTGTGGCCCGACCAGGCGTCTTACTCCGATCGCATCAGCTCTGTGGTCGAGGGATACTTCGCCACGCCCGAAGTTCAGGACTATATGTGCAACGCAGGGTTTGCTGAAGTCAGGCTATCCCTCCGGGCCATTAGCGACCGGCGTATCCATCCCATCTGGACCGCTCGAATTACCAGCGAAGGCCTGGTGAAAGACCAGCCTGAAGTGCAGGCCCCTGAAGAGCAAGCCTCGATGCGTTGAGTCGCCGTTCAGACCTCAAGTCCAATGGAGCGCATGAGCGATAGCGCATTACTGGTCTGGACGATGCCCGGATAGAGCTTGTAATCGAAGCGCAACTTCCCATCTTCCAGATGGTCTTCGAAGTGGCAATTGATGGCCTCGGGGCCAATCTCCTGGGGAATCGCGGTGAGCGCCAAATCGTGCGTGCTGACCAATCCCACGGCGCCCTGCTCCACCAGTTTGGTGACGAACGAGCGGGTTCCAATCAGGCGATCGTGCGAGTTTGTTCCCGAGAGCAACTCGTCCAGCAGAAAAAGCACGGATGCCGGCCCGTTGGTCAGATCCATGATCTGCTTCAGCCGATTGATCTCGGCGTAAAAGCGCGAGATGCCGCCTTCGAGCGAGTCCAGAACGCAGATGGAGGCGGTCACTGCCAACGGCGAGAGCTGCAGACTTAGGGCTCGCACCGGCGCGCCACTCTGCGCCAGGACTGCGTTGACACCGATGCCGCGGAGGAAGGTACTCTTCCCAGCCATGTTTGGACCGCTCACGATCATGAGCTGAAGATCGTGGTTCAATTGGAGATCATTGGCGACTGCGCGGTCTCGCGGTATCAGCGGATGGGCCAGGCCTTTGGCTTCAAAGCAGGGCGCGCCATCGACAAATTCAGGAAAGACATCTTCGTGGTGCTCATAGGTGTAGCCTCCGAGGGCTGCCAGAGCTTCCAGCTCACCTATGGTTTCGATCCAGACGCGCAGGGATGATCCGAAGCGCCGGCGCCAGCTCTCGATAGCCAGAACAAATTGGAGTCGATAAAAAATGACAGGATCGAAAACGCGCACAAAGAGGTTGTGCGCCGATTCGAGAGACTCGACTCGGCGACTGAGTTTGGCGATGGCCCCTGAAGGCGGAATCCCCTCTGGCTTGAGCTGAGCCTGCAACGCGAGCAGCATTGGGCTGGTAAACGGCTCGAGCTCAAAAACTTTTAGCACCTGGGAGAGCAGATTCAATTCATGGCCGGCTTCCTCGGCCTCATGCTCTGCGTCAATAAGGGTCCGGCGAACGCGATAGGTAATTCCCAGGTTGACCACTGTGGTCACCAGTACCAGCAACTCCGATGCGCCCCACAACTGCCATGCGCCAACGCTGAGTACCCACAGAACAGCGAGCACCGGAAGCACAATACGTATCATCCCGGCAGGAAAAGCCGCCTTCGATTCTCCCCAGGCGACCAATTGTGCCGGCCGTACCCCCGGGCTCACCTCTTCTCCCACGGTTGCGAGATTTTCTCGAAACCCCAGCCGGCTGCTTAGCTCGACAGCAGCTGCCTGGCGGGCGCGAACCTGATCGGGTGATGCCGGAGCCAAGAGCCATCGGGCCAGGGTTTCTTCCCCCGCGCGAGTTCGTGCGGTGCACAGCAGTTCAAACAGAGAGGCTCGCCCGAACAGGTCGAGGTCGCGCGCGTAGGGGTGCGACGGTTCGAGAAAACGCTCGCCGGTGACTCCGCCTCCGGCCCAATGACCATCCAGCCGCGCCAGCCCTTGTTCATAAAAACGGATGGCCCGCGAGCAGAAAGTCGCTCGGCGAATAAGCCCCCTATGCACCACGTCAAGAACGACAAACGCTATGACAGGTATGACAAGCAGCAGGTCGGCGGCCGTGAAGTGCCGCAGCCGGAAAAGAATCCAGATTAAACAGAATGCGGCCAGGGCAAGTTGTGAGTAGCCGGCAAATCTCTCACGGGATTGGAGGTTTGAACGACGCGCTGACAGCTCCTCCACCCGCCGAGAATATTCCGTTCGCGGCACTGCGGACGATACGGTCTCGGTCGCCAATCTGTCTGTCACGTTTATTGTGCCAAAAGAAGCTTTCCATCCGTGCCAACGAACCCGGTGACCCGGGTTCGCTGGCAGATGGGCATCCTGCTAACGCAGCGATGGAGGTGGTTTGGGAGCCGGAGCCGGCGGCGCTGGAGGCAGGGGCACTCCGTCCAGTTTCGCCTGGAACTCGATGATCTTCTGCAGCATCTCATAGGGGATTCCAGCTAACGGCAGAGCACGCCCATTCACGAACAGGGTGGGCGTTTGGTTCACACCAACCTTGTCGCCCAGGGCGCGCGAGGACTCGATGGCCTCCTTCGCCGCCGGCGTTGCCGCACAGGCAGCGATCTTAGCCGGATCCTGCCCCGCTTTGGTCTCCACATCCTTGAGGGTCTGGTCCGAAGTGGCCGGTGTAAGCCCTGCCTGCGCATCAAAGAGCGCATCAGAAAATTTGAAAAACGCCTCGTTGCCGCCGGCTTTGGCGACACAATATCCGTGCGTCGATGCCTTCATGGATTCGGTGTGAATCTGGGTCAGGGGGAAATCCTGGTAGACAAAATGAGCACTGGGGTAATCCGCCAGCAGCTTGGCGACAGTCGATTGTGCGTCCTTGCAGTGAGGACATTCAAAGTCGGAGAACTCCACCAGCTCCATAGCTTTCGACGCCCCGCCCTTGGACGGGCCGGAGGCGCCCGATTGCAGAATCTCGCGATAGTCCTGAAACGGTTTAGAGCCGAAGGGGAGGAGTGAATCAGCGACTAGAAATTTTCCGTCCGGCAGGGTGAAGAAAGAAAGCTGCGCGGTCTGATCCTTGGGCCCTGGATTGGTTGACTTCACCAAAACGAGGACGCGACTCACGCCCGGCGCGGGCGTGGGCACAATCGCCTGGATCTGCCACACGCGAGTGGAATCATATCCCCAAAACGCGGTGAGAAAGTCTTCCACTGTCTGCTTGGTGGGCGAAGTGGCAGTAAAATTTGCGGGGTCGACCGGGGGAAAGGGAGCAGACGTGGGAGCGGGGGCCCCTGACGGCACGGTGACCACGCCTCCCGAAGGAGCAGGCGCTGCCGGTGGGGCCGCGGGAGCCTGCGGGACTGGGTTCTGGGCGAGCGCAGCCGGAAGCCATGCTGCGTTAGTGACCGCCAGAACAAAAAGACATAGGGTTGTACGAAGCTGCATTCAGTTCCTCTCTCATCTTGCTTATACCTGAACTTTAACGGCGATGGGAAAACGGCGCCCCATGCCAAAAGACTTGCTGGTGACCTTGAGCACCGGCGCCGCCTGCTGCCGTTTGTATTCGCTGCGCTCGACCAACTTGACTACCTGACTGACGGTCGCCAGGTCAAAATGGTATTCCGCAGCGATCTGTTCCGGTGTTTCGTAGCGCTCGACGTAGGCTTGCAGAATCGGATCGAGCACTTCGTAGGGTGGTAAGGAGTCCGTGTCCTTCTGGCCCGGACGAAGTTCCGCGGAGGGCGGCTTTTCCAGGATGGCCAGGGGAATCACCGGATGCTCCCGATTCAGGTAGCGACAAAGTTGGTAGACCTCCGTTTTGACCACGTCGCCGATCACCGCCAGCGCGCCAACCATATCGCCGTAGAGGGTGCAATAGCCGACCGACATTTCCGACTTGTTGCCGGTGGTGAGGACCAGCGCGTTGAACTTGTTGGAAAGTGCCATCAGCAGATTTCCGCGTATGCGGGACTGGATGTTTTCCTCAGTGATGTCCGGCTCCCGGCCTACGAAGAGGGGAGCGAGGGCTTTGGTGTACTGATCAAAGAGGTCGTGAATGGCAATGGTGGTATAGCAAATGCCAAGGTTGTCCGCCAGCGTACGCGCATCTTCGATCGAACCAGCGGAAGAATACTGGCTGGGCATGCCGATGGTAGTCACATTCTCTTTGCCCAGGGCGTCCACGGCGATGGCCGCCACCAGGGCCGAATCGATGCCTCCGCTCAGGGCCACCAATACCTTGGAAAAGCCGCACTTGCGGACGTAGTCCCGTGTGCCCAGGACCAGAGCCTGATAGACGGCCGCGTCTTCACTCGGATCGACTGGGCGGCGATCGCCGGTCAAGGCCGTGCTGTCGAAATAGACCATGTCCTCCGCAAACGAGCGTGCCTGGGCGATGATTGAGCCATCGGGCCCCATGGCAAAGCTGGCTCCGTCGAACACCAGGCTATCGTTGCCCCCCACCTGGTTAACCATGACCACAGGAACCCGGTGCCGGGTGGCGATCGCTGCCAACATGCGGTGGCGCAACTCTCGCTTACCGCGGTAGTACGGGGAGGCCGAGATGTTGAGAATGAGCGACCCGCCGGTGCGCATCAACTCCTCCACCGGGTCGACGGAATACAGGCGGCGGGGCCAGAACAACTTATCGTTCCAGGCGTCTTCACAGATGGTGAGGGCCAGGCGTTGGTCCGCGAGGGAGTAGAGCTTCTGGCTCTCGGCGGGAGCAAAATAGCGCTGCTCGTCGAAGACGTCATAGAAGGGCAAAAGCCGTTTGGACTGGACGAACTCCACCCGGCCGTTGCGCATCAGCGCAGCCGAATTCACCACCTGTTTACCCGATCCGGGAGGAGCGGCGGTGACGTAACCGCAGATGACCGTCAGCGGACGCCGGTGGTGGGGTGGCGGCAATCTCAGCAACGGCCTCCGCAGCGCGGGCCACAAACGACGGTTTGTCCAGAAAATCGGCGGGAGGATAGCCGCAAACCGCCAACTCCGGGAACAAAACGATGTCTGCCTGGGCCGCCGAGGCCTCCCGCGCGAACTCGATAATTTTTTGTGTATTCCCCAGGAAATCCCCAACCGTGGGGTTGATCTGAGCGAGAGCAATCTTCACTTCTTCAGTTTAGCAACCAGCCGTGATGCCGGTTCTGGAGCCAGGATCTGCCCCACGACCGAAGTCCCGGGAGGGACGACTTGAACTTAGGGAATCCCTACATCGCTGCGTATTGGATCAACCGGAGTGCTCTGTCTCGACCAGTCCGAAGACGACACACGGCCCTACGAGCCAGTGCCGCCGGCGACCACTGAGAGGGTGCGGATGAGAATCTTTAGATCGAGCCAGATACTCCAGTTCTGGATGTATGCCGTATCCAGAGAAATGTAGCTGTCAAAGGATGGATCCTGGCGGGCCTGTACCTGCCACAGTCCGGTCATGCCCGGCAGCACGTCGAGGCGTCGCAGATGGCTCAGATCGTAGCGCTTCACTTCGCTGGCGATCGGCGGCCGAGGTCCGACCATGCTCATATCGCCGCGCAACACATTCACAAATTGAGGTAGTTCGTCCAGCGAGTACTTGCGCAGGAAGCGGCCGACGCCGGTGACACGGGGATCGTTGCTGACCTTGAAGAGCACTCCGTCGCGCTCGTTCATGTGCAGAACCTCCGCCCGGCGACGCTCTGCGTCCGCAACCATGGTGCGAAATTTCATGCAGCGGAACACGCGGCCTTTTTTCCCGATGCGGTCGGAGCAATAGAAAATGGGCCCCGGGGAATCGAGGCGCACAGCAACGGCTATGGCCGCGATCAACGGCGACAGGACGATGAGCGCAATCGATGAGAGCAGCACGTCGAGAATGCGCTTGAGGAACAATCCGACCACCGGGGTTTCCCCGCGGTGCAAGGGAATGGTCGGAAACTGACCGATGTATTCGATCGGACTATTCCACGCCAGGCCGTCGTAAAGCTCGGGGACGACCCGAATATCGACCCCGGCTTCGCGTGCCTGAGTGACGATGTCCGTGACCACGCGGGCATCGCAGGGCGCAGAGAGAAAGATTTCATCAGCAAAAAACTGCCGCGCAAGCGGCAACAACTGATCCAGGGAACCTAGAATGTCGCCCGCCATGCTTGGATTCTCAGCGTCGACTCCCGGTATATGCACGTAGCCCTTGAAGCTGTATCCCAGGTGTCGAATGCTATCCAGATGGTGACGCATCGCCTGGCCGACCCTGCCGGTGCCTACAATGATGATGTTGCGAACCTCAAGGCCACTCTCAAAACGGCGGTACATCATCATCCGCCATATCAGCCGTCTGCCGCAGAGCAACACCGTAGTCGCCACCACGGTGATGATCACCACCCCGCGAGAGATCACCTCGCCACGTACCAGGTAGAGGGCTCCTGACAGCAGAAGCCCCGCGGTGAGGCACGCCTGGATGGTGAGGCGCTGCTCGTGCAGGGTATTGCGCATCTGCATCGGGCCATACAAGTGATAGCGCTTGCTGACAAGAATGAGAGAAAGAATGAACCATCCCAGGCAGCCAAGCAGGATCGTGGGATGGCTATGGAACATCACATTCGTGCGGTAGGGCGAATCCGCTCCGAAAAGCCCTTCTCCAAGCCAACCGCGAACGGCAATCATCAGGGCAGCCAGGACGATCAGTACGTCGCCCAAAATCCACAACACACCAACGCGGGTGCCTTTGCCCTGAGTATTCGGTCGCTGGACCGAAATATTCCCCGGCCGCGGTTCTTCACGGCCGTTTGTCGCCAAGCGTTTTAAAAGTCCAGAGGTCGCCATCGATTTCCCCGCCAGTCGCTCGAGGAGGGTGCAGAAGTCTAGTTACACTTTGCCCCTCGCGAGAGCCGAACTCATCTAAATTGTCGTAGTTACGTGTTACTAGTCAGGTACTGGGCCGTCACCGCGTGTTACTGTCGGGTGGCTGGATTGGGTAGGCCTGCGAGACTTGGCAAGCAGTGCGCCAGGCGCGGCAATCGAAGCAATACGTGAGATGCAACAATTGCCCAGAAGGATTTCAATGTTGAAGTTAAAAAGTCCGGGTTGCATGGCACCTAAACCTTTGTTCTTCGAGAGTTAATCCTGATAGCCCAAGACCCTCAAATGCTCCCGTGAGCATCCGACCGGTAGAAATTCAAGGGCACATCTTAAAAATGCAAGAGCCGGCCAAAGGGGGAGGTTTTTAACCCGGCTCCATACCCAGTGAGCATACCATCGGGTGCCCTATATGGGGCATAAGTAACGACTAAAGTTTGGTTACTATTTGGGGACGCTATAACCAGGAAGTTACTGCCGGTCAACAATCGCGTTCGGGCCATGAGGATCAGGCCTGGGGCAATACCAACTTATCCATGTCGAGGAATTCCCGCAGGAAAGGGTCGTTTGTACCTTTAAGTTCGTCCATGGTGCCGAAGAAATAGGCTTTGGCTTCATGCAGGAAAAGCACATGATCCGCCAGCCGCTCCGCAAAGCGCATGTCGTGCGTGACCACAATGCTAGTGAGGCGAAGTTGATGTTTTAGTTTCTGAATCAGATTGCCCAGCAGGCGGCCCATGAGCGGATCGACCATGGTGGTCGGCTCGTCATAAAGAATCGCTTCCGGTTGCGCGGAAAGAGCCCGCGCAATGGCCACCGAGCGCTTCATGCCGGTGGAGAGATCCGAAGGAAGCAGATCCGCCATTCCGGCTACGCCGACCATGTCCAGCAAACCGTTCACCACCTGCTGAATCTGGTCTTCGAGCAGTTGGCCGCGTTCTCTTAACGGAAAGGCAACATTTTCGCCGACCGAGAGCGAATCGAAGAGAGCACCGCTTTGAAAGACCATGGTGACTTTCTTGCGCACCATCTCCATCTGGTCTTCTGTAAATCCCGTGATGTCCTGCCCGGCGACCATGATCTTCCCCGAATCGGGTTTCAGGAAGCCCATGATCTGCTGCAGCGACACGGATTTACCCACCCCGGAACGGCCGAGAATGCAAAGCGTCTCGCCCGCCTGCACAGAAAAGCTGACATCGTCCAACACGTGAACATCGCCAAAGGATTTCGACACGTGCTCGAAAGCGATATAAGGCGGATCCTTTTCCTCGTCAGTGAACTGGCCGACGATCTCGATCGGAGTACCCGGGGGAACGCCCATCATCGGTTCTGGAGAGTCAGGAAGCATACTCATTGGGTCAAGACTAAAGCATTTCCCAAGCTGCCATATCCGCTGGGGTGTTGCAGTTGTGGAACCATCGGTAGAGAGGCAGTGGAGAAAATGCCAGAAGTTGCGGATTGGCCGAGGCCACCAGTTCTAAATCGAAGACGTCCATTGATTGGAAACGGGGTGATTCTGAACTGGGGTATTGGGATAGGGGGCCGGCCGCCGCCGTAACCACGGGCATGACCTTGTAATCGCCTGCCACGAGTGATGCGCTGATGTGGCCCAACAGATCGCGGTGGTACACGGCACACAGGGCCTGGGGCCAGCCGTTGACCCGGGGAAGCGTCACCAGGGCTCCGGTCGTTTCGGCTCGCTGCAACATCCACAGCAGGAACTGGGCAGGCAATAGGGGCACGTCCACCGGCAGAAAAACATTCAGCGGCCGGCTACTCGCCCCGAGCGCTGCTTCGATGCCGCTCAAGGGCCCGCACCCCGGATGAAGGTCAGCAATGACGCCCGCATGGTACGACAGATCCGAACGTGCACCCGCTATCCGCGGCGCCGTCGCGAGAGGCAGGGCGCGAAGCTTGTCCAGAGCGACTTCGAGCAGGGGCTGGCCTCCCCATGGGAGAAGCGCTTTGTCTTGTCCCATGCGCGTGCTGCGGCCCCCGGCAAGGACGAAGCCCTCGGCCACGGCTTGCACCGGATCCTTCACTTCCCTGCCCCCTTGCGGAGGTCGCCCAGCGCATAGAAGGTTCCCCGCCACGAAATGCCGCCACGCCAGAGCGCAAGCAGCGTGGAGCGGAGCAGCGCGAACAGCAACAAAATAGTGGCCACCGGAAACAAGAGCATTTGCACACCGGAAAAGTGTTGATAGGTACCCGCCTGTTGGTAGGCCAGGAAAAGCGCAATCAGCATTAGGCCGGTTGGCCACCACATGGCTGTGCCCGCAAGGCAGGCCAGCAGCGGAAACAAGGTAAAAAGCGAAAGGCCGCAGGCGAAGCCGATCACCAGTTCAGGCCGAAAACGGAACAACGCAAAGAGATTCTTAGTCAGGTTGTCGACCACGCCAAAAGCTCCTCGCGCCCAACGCACCTTCACCATATCAATACCCAATGCCACCCGCTGAGCGTAGCCACTTTGCTTGACCCGGCGGCCCAACGAGAGATCTTCCAGAACCTCCACGCGGAGCGCATCCCATCCACCCATCGCGTCGTAGACCTCGCGCCGGATCATGTTAAAGGCGCCCACGCCGAGCGAGTCCCGTCGCGCCCCTGGATCCGGCACGCGCCATGGACGGACAGCCCAAATCGACAACACCTGGAGAAACGCAATCATCATGCGCTCCCCCCAGCTCTGCATCAGAATCGTCGGCAGCAAGACCATGTGATCCGCTCCGCTATCCGTGGCGTACGCCAGCGCCCTTCGCAGGGCGTCACGGTGAAAGAGGACATCTCCATCGGTAAACAGCAGCCATTCGCCCGTAGCCTGCTGCGCCCCCAACGCCATGGCGTGGGTTTTCCCTAGCCACCCTGACGGAAGCTCGGCAACATGCAGAACCTGGAGCGTCCTGCCCCCGGCGCCCCCCTCGCCTTGAGCCACAGCCTCCATGATGGCGCCCGTCTGGTCGGTAGAGCGATCGTCTACCGCGATGATCTGCAGCACGACGCGATCGCTAGCCAGCAAAGAACGCAGGGTTGCGGCGATATTCGCAGCTTCATTCCTCGCCGGAACAATCACCGTCAAAGACGGCAACGGTATTGGATACGGGTATTCGGTTCGCGTCAGATCGGGGACAAGCGGCAGCATGCGGCGCCAGTCCAGTGCCCGCATCGTCCACAATAAAGCGATCACCCAGTCCAGCACCAGCACCGTGCGCAGAAGAAACAGCATCTCTAAAAGTCATAGCAGGAGTCATAGCACTCTGCCCCGAAATCGGGGGCCCGGGCATCGGGTCTTATATACTGGGCTCCGGTCGCGATGAATGCTTGAGGAAAGACGAAAAAGAATCAGCAGCGGTGCACTATGGATTGCTGCCGCGATCGCTCTCCTACTTATCTTTTTCGGTGTCCGCCGTCTGACGCGCGAGAAGTTGCCGGTGCGGGTGGCTGAAGCTCATGTCCAGGATCTGATCAAGCCCAGCAGCACCAGTGGCCGGGTGGAACCGCTGAATATCTTCGAGGCGCACGCTCCCGAAGCAACCACCGTCAAGGCTGTATATGTCCACGTGGGGGAGAGGGTGCACGCGGGACAATTGCTGGTGACCCTGGATGACACCAATGCGCGGGCCCGTTTGGCCGCGGCAACGGCGGCGTTGCGGGCAGCCGAGGCCGGCTATCAAAGCGTGGAGAGCGGGGGAACCCATCAGGAACAGCTGGCTCTTTCCAGCAACCTTGCCAAAGCTCAGATCGATTGCGACCAGGCGGCCCGGGATCTCGATGTGGTCCAAAAGCTTGCGGCCAAAGGAGCGGCCGCGCCCAGCGAGGTAGCCCAGGCGCAAACGCGCTTAACCCTCGCGCAGGCATCCTTACATTCGCTGCAAGAACAAAAGACGAAGCCTTTCGCGCCCGTCGATCTTACCCGGGCCCATTCGAGTGTGGCCGAAGCGCAAGCCGCGGTCGACGCCGCAAACCGGGTGATCGCGCAATCCAATGTGCGCGCCCCCTTTGCGTGTACGGTTTATTCCCTTCCGGCAACCCAGTATGGGTATATCGAGCCGGGAGCAGAGATATTGCAGGCGGCTGACCTAACCAAGCTGCAGGTGCGGGCCTATTTCGACGAACCGGAGATCGGCGATCTGCAATTAAACGACCCCGTCAGTATCGTGTGGGACGCCAAACCGGACATGACGTTCCATGGGCACATCACCCGCCTTCCTTCGACCATCATTACCTATGGAACCCGCTTCGTTGGCGAAGTGCTGGTGAGCGTTGAAGACTCCAATGGAGTGCTTTTGCCCAACACCAATGTCGTGGTGACAGTCATCACCCAGGAAGTGCGCCATGCGCTCACCGTGCCCCGTGAGGCTCTGCATATCGAGGGCGGCCGCGACTACGTCTACGTGGTCTCGGGCGACACACTGCATCGCGCGGCAGTCCAGGTAGGCGCCATCAACCTCACCATGGTGCAGGTCCTCAGCGGTCTGACGGATGGTACCGTTGTCGCCCTGGGCACCACCAATGGCGCACCGATCTCTGAGGGTGCTCCCATTCGCATTGTCAATTGAGGATATCGGTGAGATGCGCCTGCCAGTTCGCGTTGCTGGGAATCGTCAGCCTGCTTGGGCAAACCGGCGCGCATGCCCAGGTCTCCTTTTACACCGTCGTAGACCTCGCTCTGCGTAACAGCACACCGGTGCGTATCAGCGCGGCTGATGTGCAGCATGCCGAAGCCGCGGTGATGGAAAGCGTGGACGCCTACAAGCCGAGTTTTTCGGTGGGCTCCAGTCTGGGATACTCGTACGGTTTTCCGGTGGGCCAGCCTTCGATCTATAGTGTCTCCGCAAATTCGCTGGCCTTTTCTTTTTCCCAACCCGACTATATCCGCGCGGCACGAGCCGCACTGATCGCGGCGCAGCTGCAGTTGAAGGACACGCGGCAGCAAGTGATCCTGGACACGGCGCTCGACTACATCGAGTTGGTCACAGTGAATCAGCAAATGACCGCGCTCGATCAACAAACCGGCTTCGTACAGAAATTGGTGGAGATCGAGACCGAACGTGTCGATGCCGGCTTGGACAGCAAAGTGGAATTGACGCAGGCCCGGTTGACCGGGGCCCAAGTGGCGCTCAGGCGGCTCCATCTTGTGGATCAGGCTGACCTGGTGCGGCTGCGGCTTGCGCACTTGACCGGTCTTAACCCGGGAGACATTGTCTCCGAACCGCAAACGGTTCCGAGTGCGCCCGAGGTCACAGACCCAGCAGGCTACGATGGCAATAGCGGCGTGAAAGCCGCGTATGCCTCCGCCAAATCGAAGCTTTACAACGCTTTCGGCGACGACCGCCAGAACAACCGTCCCACCTTCGCCTTTGGCCTGGAGTACAACCGCTACGCCAAGTTCAACAACTACAACGAGTATTACCTGCGCTTTCAGCACAACAACTTCAATGTCGGGGTGCAGATTAACTTGCCGCTGTTCGACGCGAGCCGCAAGGCCAAGGCGAAAGGTTCAAGTGCAGAGGCGGCGCAGGCCAGCGCCCAGGCCGATCAATTACGCGATCAGACCGGGGAGCAGGTCCTGCGGCTGCAGAAGAACATCGCCGAGCTTGCGGCCCAGGAGCAGGTGGCGGAGCTGCAAAACGAATTATCCCAGGATCAACTCGATGCCATTACCACCCAGCTTCGGCTGGGAAGCGGTACTCCGGGTGGGGCGGCGCCACTACCCAAGGACGAACAGGGCGCCCACATCCGCGAGCGCAGCCATTTTGTCGATATGCTCGAAACCCGATTCCAGTTGACCCAAGCCCGCCTCTCGCTTCTGCGTTCCATGGGAAGAATCGAAGATTGGGCCAAGGCGACACCGGCACCCCGCCCCTAGCAGTAAGGCTCTCTGTTCGACCAAGGGCCTTAGGGCATGTGTGAGAACCGGGATTTCTGGAGTTAGTCCCGAAGGGACGATTGAACTTAGCCCAGGACGCTAGTCCTGGGTACATCGTGAAACACGATTGAGTCCCGCAGGGACGGCTGAAGGAGGATAACGTCGCTGCCGATTTTCAGCCGTCCCTTCGGGACTGAATTCCTAAATCTCGGTTCTCACACATCTTGTTTGGCCCCTGAGACACTTCTATCTGAAGGGTACGGCCTTTAGGCCGTGCATAACTGCTTTGCAATGAGCTCGGCTCTGGCTGCTGAGGCTGGGTCTCCTCTTCCACCAGCTACTTTTCCGCAGCCCTAGCGACAAATTACGCTAAACCTCTGCCAGCGTTGAATTTGCGAACCCTCCCGGGGGCCCCGGGCGTCTAATCTGAGAGGGTGCTCTCAGGGATCCTCTTTTCGCCCCAGCACCCGCGGTGCTGTTAGACTGAAAGTTGAGCCTATGCCGCTAAAAACGTTACTCTTAAATCCCCCCTCGTTTGAGAATTTTGACGGCGGAGCCAGTTCTCGCTGGCCTGCTACGCGCGAGATTGAGTCTTACTGGTACCCGGTGTGGCTTGCCTACCCGGCCGGGATGCTGGAAGGCTCCCGGATGCTGGACGCCCCACCGCACCACATTTCAGCAACCGAGACCATCGAGATCTCCAAGAACTATGAATTTCTGGTCCTGTTCACCAGTACCCCGGGCTGGACCGGCGACCAGAAACTGGCGGAAGCGATCAAGCGCGCCAACCCCCAAATCAAGATCGCCTTTGTCGGGCCGCCGGTCACCACCTCACCCGACCGCGCGCTCAACGAATGTGCGGCGATTGATTTTGTTTGCCGGCGCGAGTTTGATTTCTCCGTGGTTGAGTTTGCCAACGGCAAACCACTCTATGAGATCCTCGGCATCAGCTACCTCAAAAATGGCAGTGTGGTGCACAATCCCGACCGCCCCCAGGTAGATAATCTCGACCAAATGCCGTGGGTCACCGATGTCTACAAACGCGACATCGATGTGACTCGGTACAACGTTCCGTTCCTGCTCTATCCCTACGTTTCTCTTTACTCCACCCGGGGATGTCCGGCGCAATGCACCTTCTGCCTGTGGCCGCAAACCTTGAGCGGCCATGCATGGCGCAAGCGGTCCACTGACGATGTGGCGGCCGAGATGGCGCACGCCAAAGAGCTCTTTCCCGACGTCAAGGAATTCTTTTTCGACGACGATACGTTCAACATCCAGAAAGCGCGAACCGTCGAACTGTGCGCCAAGCTCAAGCCCCTGAAGCTCACCTGGTCATGCACCTCCCGCGTAACCACCGACCGCGAGACCCTGAAAGCGATGCGGGAAGCAGGGTGCAGGCTGCTGATTGTGGGCTTTGAATCAGGCGATCCGCAGATTCTCAAGAACATCAAGAAGGGCGCCACGGTGGAGAGGGCCCGCGATTTCGCCCGCGATTGTCATGAGCTCGGCCTCACGATTCATGGCGACTTCATCCTCGGTCTTCCCGGTGAAACCAAGGAGTCGATTCGCAACACCATCAACTTCGCCAAGGCCCTGGACGTCGAAACCATCCAGGTATCGATTGCCCACGCCTATCCCGGCACGGAATTCTATGACTTCGCCGCCGAGAATGGATTCATCATCAACAACGGCGCCATGGTGGATGAAGGCGGGCACCAGCTTGCCCACATCGAATATCCTGGGCTGCCGAAAGACTACGTGCTCGAAATGGTCCACCGCTTCTACGACGAGTACTACTTCCGTCCAAAAGCCGCATGGCGCATCGTGAGCAAGGCCATTGTCAATCGTGACGTCAAGCGGCTGTATGTCGAAGCCAGGTCGTTCCTCAAGCTTCGTGCCGCACGTAATAAGGTAGTAGCGGACGGTAAGATCAAGGCCGCCAACACACCCGGCCCCGCCGTCAACGCGGGGGCATGATCGGGTAGCACCTTGCATACCCTGACACTGCGGCGGTATGTCGTTTTGGGCGTAGTCACGCTCGCCTCCGCGTTCGGTGATACCTTTCTGGCCATTGGCATGAAGCGTCTTGGGCCGGTATCCCTGGCCCATCCCAATGCCCTTCTTTCTGCGCTGCGAACGCCCTGGGTAGTCAGTGGCGTGTTGCTATTGCTGGTCTGGACGGCTTGCTATCTGACGGCGCTCTCCTGGGCCGATCTGACCTTTGTGCTGCCCGCCACTTCCCTCGCCTATGTAGCCGTTGCTGTACTCTCCAGGTTTTGGCTGCACGAGCAGATCTCGCCCGCGCGCTGGTTAGGCATAGCCTTGATCACCGCCGGAGTGGGCTTCGTGACCCAGGGGCCAGCCTACACGCAGCGCGACTCGATCGATCCCGCACCATGAACCTGAGCTCGGGCGCAGCGGTTGCGGTGATGATTGGTGCCATCGTCCTGACCGCCACTGCCGCCGATGTATTGCTCGCTTCCGCCATGCGCGCCGTCGGCGACCTGGACCAGATCAAGGCGGCCCGAGGCTTACCAGGCGCGATCTGGGCCGTCATCAGCGAGGGCCGCTTTCTGACCGGCGTCGTATTCATGGCTCTCAGTTTCTTCTCTCTCCTGTTTTCCCTCAGCCACGCGGACGTAAGCCTCATCGCCCCAGCAGCCGGTTCCCTGACCTTCGTGACCAACGCCGTGGCCGCGAGATGGGTGCTGCACGAGAACGTCGATCGCCGGCGCTGGCTCGCGGCGCTGTTCGTCTGCTGCGGCGTCGCACTGCTCAAACACTAACGGGCAGGGGGGAACCCCTTGCGGGGAGCAACGAGCGGAGCGCACAGACCAACCAGCATTAACAGGCAAGCGACTCCGCCGAAGGCGATCCCGAACCCCGCCGAATGCACAACAAAACCTATTACTGCAGGACCGGTCAGAATTCCGGTGTAGCCGACGGTGGACACGAACGAGATATTACTTCCGAGTGCACCTCCTGATTCTGAAGCGAGTGAAAAGATGAGCGGCACCAGGTTGGCTGCACCCAGTCCGATCAATATGAAACCGAACAGCGAGCCAGCAGGATTAGCCAGCAGGGCCGCCAGCAGGAAGCCAGTTGCTGCGACCAATGCACCGGCTGTCATGATCCATCTGCGCCCCGTTCTTTCGATGATGAAGCTGCCTCCAAATCGACTAACCGTCATCGCAATCGAGAATGCGGTGTATCCGATGCCGGCATCTTTCTTGATCATTCCCACCTTGTCCACGAGGAACACCGCGCTCCAATCGAGCATTGAGCCCTCCGCCAGCATCATGATGAACGCGATGATTGCGAGAAAGAGCACGTATTTACGTGGCCACGCGAGGCTCTTAATTCCCTTTGGGCCGCCGTGTTGATCGTCGCCATAAGAAAGCAAAGCGGGGTTTGCAAGCAAGAGCAGTACGGAAAGCAAGGACACAACGATGAGAGCGGAAAGTGCAGGAGGCGTGTTCAGCCACAGGAGTCCGCTCATGAGTAGCGCGCCGGCAAAGCCGCCAACGCTGTAAAGGCCGTGAAACCCCGGCATCAGGTTCTCACCACTACCCCTTTCGACCAGCAAGGCCTGCACGTTCATCACCACGTCGATCGCGCCAATCGAGGCTCCAAACAGGAAGAGCGATAGCGCGAGAGTGGTTGACAAAGGCGCCATCGAAACAGCCACTAGCCCTAGAAAGATGGCGCCCGCTGCTATTTGAATAAGGCGTTTACAGCCATAGCGGCCCGTAAGCGCTCCCATGGTTGGCATGGAGAGGATCGAGCCCGCCCCAAAGCACAACAGCAGCAGGCCAAATTGCTGATCGTTCGCGTGAACGCGAGCCTTGGCATACGGCACAAGGGGCGCCCACGCCGATTGGGCCATTCCGCATAACAGGAAGATGAGTCGCGTCGCTCGGCGTGCCGGTTTCCCAGGTCTTTCCATCTGCATATTGATTCTCCAGGGGCGTCGGGCCAGGTCGGTTCTCACACCGTCTCGCCGGTACACTGCTTGAGAATACACGATGTTGCATGTTTATACTTGTTGTTGCATAATTCTCTGAAGTGTTTTTCGAGTCGAGGTGACATGTCCGCAAAGACTCTCATGCCCGCGGAACGGCGAAAGGAGATCCTGGAGCGTATCCGAAAGGATGGTCGGGTTCTGGCAACCGGCCTGGCTCAGGAGTTTCAAACCTCCGAAGACACGATTCGCCGTGCCCTGCGGGATCTGGCAGCTCAGGGACTATGCACCCGTGTTTATGGGGGCGCCCTGGCCATGTCTCCAGCCTCAGGTTCCGCACTTCAGCGAAGGAAGGAGTCCGTCGACCGGAAGCTCGCTCTGGGGAAAAAGATGGCTTCGATGGTGCGATCCGGTCAACTCCTCTTTATCGACGCAGGTTCGACCAACCTGGCAGCTGCCCGTTCCCTTCCCGAGGGCATTGGAGCAACCGTGGCTACGCATGACCCGGCCATCGCCTCTGTCCTTGCAGGCCGGACGGACCTGACGCTCATCACCATAGGAGGGCAGGTCAATCCGCTCATCGGCGCGGCGATCGACGGGCAAGCCCTCCGCGTGATTCTTGGTATGCGCCCCGATCTTCTCTTTCTTGGACTGTGCGCGCTGGACGCAGACAACGGTATCGCGGCTTTCCATAATGAAGACGCGCAGATGAAACGCTCGCTCATAGAGCAGTCCGGCTCAGTCGCTATCGCAGTGTTGAATGAGAAGTTAGCTGCGTCAGCACCTTTCCACGTCGGCTCGGCCGATGCGATAGCGGATCTCATTGTCGAAGCAGATGCGCCGAGGCCGCTTATCTCAACCTTCAAATCTCTAGGAGTGCGAATCCATAGGGCAGGAGCTCACAATGCGTGACCTCGTCGAGTGGATCGGGACCACCATGGATGTCACCGAACCGGCGCAGGCCAGGATTGAATTGGAGAAAGTGTTTGAAGAGAGCAGCTATAGCTACAATGCCGGCGTGCCACGGAGCTCCGCAGCCACGCCGGCACCAATTTCAGAACTTCAAATCGGGCAACCCTTTTACATCCTCCGAGTCGGTTGAGACGCTGATGTTGTGCCATGCCTTGGCTTCCGATTCCCGCTTCTCCTCGGCAGAGCGGGCAAACTGCACGGCATCGCTGCCGAGCAAGAGGTGTGCAGGAAGCTGCTCTTCGGAAGCTAGTTGCAGAATGACCTTTGCGACTTTTGCTGGAGCGCTCATCTCGTGCCCCCAGTGCCCCTGCAACATCTTGATGAACGTGCCTACAGAGGCCTCATAGTCGGGTAAAAGCTCCGGCGTGCCAGCGCTTGCCCGTTTGCCCCAGTTGGTCCGCATACCGCCTGACTCGAGCGCGCACACCTTAGCGCCGAAGGGGCGCCAGCTCTGGGGCAATGGCTTCAGTGAAGCCACCTACCGCCCATTTTGCCGCGTGATAGGCTGCGTTTCCAGGAACCCCCAACCTGCCACCGACGGAAGAGATCTGAAGGATGCAACCACTCTTCTGCTTCCGCATGACCGGGATCGCCGCTCGTGTCATATAGACGACGCCGAAGAAGTTCAAGTGAAGGTCGTTTTCTCTTAATTTTGATTGGTTTCAAAATGGTTGCTCCCCGAACCGTGCTGGACAGAGATTAGTAACGGATTCTTCCGCACGTACCCCTTTAACGCCGGAGGAAGAACGGGCACACGAGCAACGCTAGACACCACGAGTCTGCGAAGGTGACAAAAAACTTGGTGACAAACTTAGTCGCAGACTAACGTAACTGTTTAAGTTACTTACAAGAGGATTGCCCCATTGTAGCCGGTGATCGTTCCGTCTGGAACCTGTGAAAGATTTCAGGCGGCCCATAATCCCCCGCTCAGTATTTCCATGGATTCACGTCCTCCGATCGGATTGTGGATCTGAAACCTGGGATTCAACAGTGCATGTCAGGAGTAGGGGCTCTTAGTCTTTCAATGTGTCGAGAAGCAAACCATCAGGGTCTTTTCTTAGGCGGCAGCGACAGTCGGCGTAGCAAGCTTGCGGCGTACGCTGAATAACCGGATGAGGTTGTAACTAATGCAGGTCCATGTGGCCTCCATTCCTGCTTTTTGTTGCCCTCGGCAGCGAAATTGCCGGAGCCCACATCGCTCTTTAATCCAAGCGTGCGGGAACTCGGCGATCTGCGAGCGCTGGTGGTAGATTTTCTGTGCCGCCTCAGTCTGCATCTTGGCTTTGAATGCGCTTGTTTGCGCAGACTCCTCGATACGTGTGATGGAGCGTCTCCACTGTGGTGTCGGCTTCTTCGAGGCGCACTGAGCGCGATAAACGCAGGAAGAGCAGGCTGCCTTTGGCGCCTTGTACACATGCGTGCGCACCCCGTGTCCACGATCGAGGACCATCTTGTGCACTAGTTGCTGTCCGGCAGGGCAGAGGTAAACGTCGTTCTTCGCATCATAAGGAAAAGCACTGCTGATAAAGGCCCCGCAGCGTCCCTGAGCATCCGACTCTGTCGGTTTCCAGCTATCTTGCCACGAGCCGTAGAAGTCGACGCCAGACTTTGCAGCAGCCTGCACGGCCGCATGGTTGGTATAGTCTCCATCTGCAATCAACTGCTTTGGCAGACTTCCCAGCGTGGCTTTACAGCGGTCAAGAGCTGGCTCCAGTTGACGATAGTCGATGGCGTCGGTGGTTGCCTCTACGTTCACCACGAAGCCGTGAGTGGTGTCGGTCACCAATTGCACGTTGTAGCTGGGCACAGTGCCACCTTCGCCGTTACGCATCACATGAGCCTCGGCATCGGTGGTGGAAGCCCGCGCTACAAATTTCTTCTTATCCTCCTTCTTTTTCTTCTGCAGACGCTCCACTTCACGAAGCGCGCTTTCCAGCCGGGTTACGCGTTCTTGCGCCGCCCGTTGTTTCGCAGCCGCTTGACGCTTGGCCACTTTCTCTTCCTCTGCGGCTTGTTCGTTCATCTTCTCCAGTTGCGTTTGCGCCGCAGCCAGGTGCGCTTCGATCTTCTCTTTACGCCGAAATGTGTTGCCGCTGGCGTTAGCTTTGATCTTGGTGCCATCCAGCGTCACTCGTTCCATGGTGATCAGCCCTTCGACACTCAGCACCCCCACCACCTGCACGAACACGCTGCCGAGTGCTTCCTTGTTATCAGAACGGAATCCGGACAGAGTGCGATGACTAATAGGCTGCAAACCGCACAGCCACTGGAACGCGGGTTCAAACTCACAACGCCGCGCAATCTCACGCGCTGAGCTGATCCCTCGGCTGTACGCGTACAACCATAGGCTTATGAGCAACTGCGGAGCTGTGTGGTCTCGGCCAGCTCGCCCTTCCACAGCTGCTATCTTGGCATCATACAAACTTAGATTCAGCCGGCCGATCGTCTCCCAGATCGACCGTGCGCTGTGGTCGTCGTCGATCATTCTCTCTACATCCACGGTACGAAGGACAAGCTGGGAACGGTCTATCGAGGAAAGGCGCGGACGAGGGCGAGGGGAACCTGAAGATGCGCTCACGCTTGTAGTCTAGCGGCGTTACGGCCTCAAAAATAGCCCCTTGCTGTTGTCAATTTCTTCACACCTTCCAGTCACCAGGTTTTCCAGGTTTTCGTGGTGGCCGGTGCGGAGCCTTGGAAGGGCCAACCGGTGGACGGTATTTGCAACCCAGTCCCGAAAATATCCCCCGAAACTTGTCTGGAGAAAACATACTCGGAAACGGGCGCAGTTGAAGAGCTGTGCATGCGAACCTTCTAATGCCTCGCAGCATCTGTCGTAAAATCAACCGGAGTGAATGCGAACAATTACCAAGGCCGCTAATCGAAGGTGTCCTAAGCACAATATGACCGATGGCCCGACAAATGACGAACTTCGTGAAGAATTGGATGAGGCTCTGGGCAAGGGGATGGGGCCCAAAACGGCCCGATATGCGTTGGCTTGTCTCGGAGCGGCCCCGATTCTAGGCGGCGCTATCGCAGGAGCTGCCGGGGCATGGTCGGAGGCCGAGCAAAATCACTTCAACAAGGTGTTCGCTGCTTGGCTCAAAATGCAGGAAGACTAGCTTAGGGAGATCGGCACCACAATCATGGAGGTGATGTCACGCCTTGATATCAACGACGAGGAAGTGCGCAACCGTCTGGAGAGTCCGGAATATCTTCAGATCATAAAGAAGTGTTTTCGTGATTGGTCAGCGGCTGAGAGCGAACAGAAGCGAATCCTGATCCGCAACTTGCTCGTTAGCGCTGCGTCATCAAGGCTTTGTAGCGATGATGTTGTTCGGATGTTCGTAAAGTGGATCGAAACGTATTCCGAGCAACATTTTAAGGTGCTCCGCTTTGTCTACAAGAATCCGGGTTGCACCCGGTCTGAGATTTGGCGAGATATTGGTGGTGAGAAGGCGAGGGAGGACTCCTCAGAGGCGGATTTGTTCAAATTGCTAATCTTCGACTTAAGCACGGGACATATAGTCCGACAACATCGTGCAACCGACTACTATGGAAACTTTATCAAGGAGCCTCCTAGAAGGCGAGCCGGCGCTCAATCCACCACACTGACTTCCGCGTTCGACGATGGGAAAGCTTACGAGCTGACAGAGCTAGGAACGCAATTCGTGAGGTACACAATGGAGGGGGCAATGCCCAGACTCGGAACGCACCCGTAGTCCGTGAGAATACTTGAAACTTGAAACGAGCAGACCGCTCATAGGAACCGCCCATCATGTAGCGTCGCCAGTACGCCGTTGAACTCAACCACGGATGCTTGTTTCCTTGTTTCTACACTTGGGGATTCATCCGCTCACTGTGCGTTATGAAGTCGCCTTGTTCATTCATCCTTGCAATCGTGAAAGAAAGCCTTCCGGCATCGTCCATGCACTCGATGCGGATCTCGTGATCCATCATCATACGAGTCTGCAGCCTAGGATATGTTGCGTCAAAGGGCCACGGAATCGGCATTTCTTGGTCTACTCCAAGGGTCCCAATTTCGTACACCTTGTTCTGTAAATCGAGATTCTTCGGGACAACAAAACTCCAAGTAGTCCTATGTGCGACACCTGGGCCGACATTTCGAATTATTACCGGACTGTTGGTAAAGCCAGGTTCACCATCTCTAAATTTAAAGTTTGGGCGGCTGGCGGTTAATCCTTGCCGAACCTGTTCGCCAAACTGGGATCTCGCGGTCTCAAGCTGGGCTTCAACCGCCTCGAGTTGTCCCCGCGCAACCTCCACCTGCATCTGCGCTGCCGTCGCCTGCGCGTCTGCTGCGCGGACCTGCTGTATTGCCGCCGCCGCCTGGGCGTTGGCAGCGATTGCCTGCTTCATTCCGACCCGTATCAAGGCGACGGTCGCTAACAACAAAAAGATTTGGATCAAGAGGCCGAACAGATCCTTGTATAAGAGGAGAAATTGAATTGGATGGTGCGCCGCCCACATGCTGGCAATCGTAGCAGACCAATCTCGATGGGAGCATCCGGAAGAGGTTTCGTGCACGTACGAGGTGCCACCTTGGGGAAATGGACAGCCTGATCTGCGCGATTTTCCTCTACCCTCAAGGCAAATAAATCACGCAGGTCAGGAGTGTGTCGGGAAAAAGAATTTGTAATTATATAAGTTACATAGTATCAGCAACTTACCTAAAACAATAGATGCTGTAAGTTACTGACTCTAAAAGGCGACAAATCTATCTCCGACACACTCTCAGGCTGTCCCCATTCCTTCATTCCTTGCTACTGAAGAAAAAACCTCCAAGCTAGGGTTGCCCAGTCGATGCCATTCTTCTCGATATGCTGCTTGATCGTCGAGTAGATCGCGAGCAAGTCGGATTGCGCCTGCGATTCGATGAGCGGGAGCAGTCCATCGAAGCTGCCGCGAATCATGGTCGCGGCAATCGAGAACGACGTCGGGTGAACCACCTTGGAGAGCATCTTGAAACGCGGGCCGTATCGCTCGCTTTCCTCCACCATCTCAGCAATTTTCCATCCATGCTTGGGTTTGCGCGCGGGATCAACACCGAACGCCGTCATCATTTTCCGCGTATTCTCGGCTTCCTCCGCCATACTTTGTACCGCAGGGCCAGCCCTCTCCCTTTCATCCGTCTTGCGTACCAATATGGATTTAAGAGGTTCAGCCTCGCCCTCCGCATAAACCCGCATTTCCGCGATCAGTTCCTTATGCGTGAACTCCTCGCTCTTTTGCAGGTTCTCGTAGAATTCTCTGTTGTCGGCCGGAAGATCATCCATGAAATCCGTCGCGTTATCCGCTGAGCGCAGAACGTACGTCGTGATGACCCGAAGCTCTAGCAGATTCCGCGCGCCCCAGCACGTCAGCGCAGGCCCTTTCGGCATGCCAGCTTTCACCGCTTGGTAGTTGGCGTGCGTCGAGATCAGGATACCGACCAGCATATTTCTGAACCAGCCGCGTTCATCGGGCACCGTGGTCTTGGCGAGCGTGCGCGTCAGTTTGACCAGCCGCCTGACCGCCTCCTGTATCGCCTCTTCTACGGAGATTTCCGCTTCTTCCTGTTCCTCGTCTGCCATCCTGTCTATAGGCTAACCCGGACAGATGTGGGTGGCTAGTACTTGAGCAGTTGCGCAAGCTCAGGGTGGAGGTGTGGGCCTATTGGTCTTATGCCCAATCATGTCCATCTAATTTTGACGCCGATTCCCCGGATTAGATTCCTCGTTTAGTTGGCGTCGAAGCCGCCGAAGGACCACTTCTCCAGCCTTAGATCGGTGACCGGGACGATCTTGCCGACAGTCAGGATGCCGTGGTCGTCACGCTGACCAGGATCATTCACCTTCAGCTCATAGATGAAATTGGAGTGGTGCATCTTTCCGGAAACACTGATTCTGTAGTCGACGCACCCCACAAAAATAAGGTCGATCTTGGGCCCCGACGGGTCGTTAAGTAGCGTGAAGGTTTTGCCAGCAATGGGGAAATCTTCATCATCCCCGTTTTGATCATTGTTGTTTTCTCCCGGAAACAAGTTGATCGGCAGCCCGGGGGGCGCCGCCTCAGAGCATAGCTTTTCCTGCATCCGCAACGGATAGCCGAAGTAATCGTTCTCGGCCCCGTTCAATGGTTTGACCAGCACCATCTGGGCGCGGGTTGTGACATCGAGCGCGACTGAGTGACCGACGTTTTCGACCGTGACTTTGATCCCGGTATTGACGAAACCCAGCCCGGGAGTCAACACATAGGGAACGTGATAAAAGAGCGGGGCGGCTGGCATCGCTCCCGTGATCTTCAGCCATGGGCGATCCGCTGATTCCAACTGGTTCTGCATGACAGTCAGTTGGCTTCGTGTGGCCTGGAGCTGGAAAAAATAGATAACCGCGGCGGTGACCCCGACGATTACCAGTAACAGGTTGGTCCACACCGTCAGGCGCTCACCTCTGGTCGCGTCGAAGTAGGTTTGCTTCAGATGCTCCCAAAACGCACCGAACTTGCGCGCCGCTGCCTCGACAGGATCCTGAGAAAAATCGTAGTCACCCATGCGACCGGATCATACCCTACCTATCAACGCAGGCGGGAAGTTTTGGGGACGGACGAAACGTTCTACAGGACTCAGGTTCCCGAAGGCGAGCACGAACAGCACGCATATGAGGAGTTGCTGTTGAGAGCAGACCCATCGGGATTGTTTACTGTGGAGCGATATCAAGGGTGGTGGGATGACGGCTCAAAAGAGAGTCGACGGGCTCGGGTGGTCGTTGAAAACGGCGATAAGCCGCTCCCTGAAACCGATGCATGGAAGCTTTACAACCTCCAGCGGGATAAGCTGTTATGCAAGGGCTACAATCACGTTTACCAGCGCGATGTAATGACCGGCGGTCACATTTACTCCTACTTTCCATCACCCAAACCGCCTCATTCCGGTGCGTTATCCTAGCTTGACCTTGACCTCGCTGCCAAACAATCGCGTCTGATACCCGGGTGAAAACACCTGGGAACCTTGCGCGTCTAACCAGGCGCAAAAGATAGGTGACGCTATGGTGACGATAGAGCCTTAAGAACGAACGGTTTGCTCATCAGGCGGCATGACTCAGGCACCCTTTGGCCCGAATTCGCGAGGGAAGGGCTCTATACTGAGTGTCATGCAAGACGCCAATGCTGAAGCCGGGGTGGCTGGCTATTTGATCGGACACGGAACGTATCGCAGCCCTCGCCTCATCGAGCTCCAGTGGATGAGAATCCTACGATACCGAGCTTTACTGGGAACAAAGTATGAAACTCGCTGGAAGCCGATCGAGGTTTTCGTCGGGAGATAAGGGGACATGATACCTATCCCCTTCAGCTTTCTCGAAATCCTGTCAGGAGAGATAGCGATGGAAATCACGGACCGTAGGCCTATTGCAATAACTTTAACTGCTTGTCGTTAACCTTAGCTGCCGGCATGGGTCCTGGAGCACGGCGTGCAATCCGCCGACCGAGTATGCGTTCAAGCCCAGTGACAAACTCCGCAGTGCCGACCGGGCGCCCGGTATTTTCGGCACGCCGAAGGGCAGCAAAGGCCTCATCTCTATCCTCCAGGAGCAAGTCCGCGAAGCAGGACACGCGATCGAGCACTGGACGGACGGTCACCAGCACATCATCCTTCCCGGCCAGGTGGGCTCGTACGCTAGACCACGCCCAATCCGCCGCATGCTCCGCGAGGCCGGCTCGCACAGGGTTCAGGCTGACGTAGGATACCGCCGCCAGCAGATGCAACTCGTCCATCGCAACCGAAGCAAACCGGCTCTGAAACAGATGCCCCGTCCAGCGTCCTCGGGCATTGATGAAATTGGTGTAGCGCCGATGCGCCTCTCCGACAGCCAGCCCTAGACCATCCGCCCGCATCGGGGTCAGGATGAGGTGAACATGATTGGGCATGAGGCAGTACGCCCACACGTCGACTCCGGCCTTGCGCGTTTGCCCAGCGAGCAAATCCCGGTAAACCTCCTGATCCCCCTCCTCAAAAAAGATCGCTTCCCGACGATTACCGCGCTGCGTAACGTGGTGGGGAAGGCCGGCAATCACCGTGCGCGCCAATCGTGCCATGGGGAAAATTAACACGAATGTCGAAACCAGGGATAGGTATCATGTCCCTTATCTTCCCTTTTGCAACCTCGCCCACCACAGTCGCCCAGGGCGTCTGCGTCGACTCCGTCCCCGCGCGAAGCCGTTTGCCGACCGGGTCCTGCCCGGGCCAGGATTGCTCTGCCAGCTTCCGGTTCACGACCACTACGAGTTGCGTTCCCGCTTTATCCTCCTCTGAGTGTACCGGGACATGCGTTACGTTGTGGACCTGAGACATCCGTTACAAGCCCCTTGCGGTGGCGATGATTCGAGTTGAGGGGGCACGAGAAGACATATATCCAGTCGTCGAGGCCGTGGGAATGTGGGAATCCCGAAGGGATTTCCAAAGAGTGCGGAAAGGGTGGGAAGCCGGCTTCATGGCTTTCCATTCTTTCCACACTCTGTCATTTCCATGGCCTGCTTTTCGCGCGACAAATGCTGGATAAACCGATATGCCGCCACCAAGTGCAATGTGCCGCACTCGCCATGAGACGCTCATCGTTACTCATCGCTTGGGATTGAGTGCATTGGCGATTTGCACTAGAGATTTGTCACCAACCGAGGCCGCATTGACTGCGACCTTCGAGCAAGCTGCCGGAAAGCCGTTTCTCAGGAATCTGTCCTGACATTCTCATGATTGGCTTGCACTCTTCGGTGAATGGATGTAGAGTGTCTACATCTTCATGTAGAGGGTCTACAGCCTATGGCGAAGAGTGGATATCAAAACCGGATTGAGTTAGTGCAGGGAACGCTGGACATGCTGGTGTTGAAGACGCTGCAGTGGGGCGAGCAGCATGGGTATGGGATCAGCCAGGCGATTCGTGCGAGCTCGAATGAGGTGCTGCAGGTGGAGACGGGTTCGCTGTATCCGGCTCTGCATCGGCTCGAACGTGCAGGCTGGGTCTCGGCGGAGTGGAAAAAAAGCGATGCGAACCAGCGGGCGAAGTTTTACAGGATCACGGCGCTGGGGAAAAAGCAGCTTGCCAACGACTATGAGCGCTGGGGAAAGATGGTCGCAACAATTGAGGCGATTATGAGCGCGAAGGAGAGTGCGCTGTGAGCCTGTTCGACGGACGCAAGAAAGAATTGAAGGACGAGATTGAGAGCCATCTGCGGATGGCGACGGCGGACCGCGTCGCTGCGGGCGCGACACCTGAAGATGCGAGGAGAGAAGCGATGCGTGAGTTTGGGAATGTGCCTTTGGTTGCGGACGTGACCCGCGAGCGGTGGGGATGGCTGCGCATGGAGAGCCTGGTGCAGGATGTGCGCTTCGCGCTGCGGCAGCTGTGGAAGACGCCGGGGTTTACGCTGACGGCGGTGCTGACGCTGGCGCTGGGGATTGGGGCGAACACGGCAATCTTCACGCTGGTTCATGCGATTCTGCTGAAGAACCTGCCAGTGGTGAACCCAAAGGCGCTGGTGCGCGTGGGCAACCATGAGGACTGCTGCTATTCTGAATGAAGTGTCGTCGTCACAGGATGACAGCTACTCCATCTTTCCGTATGAGACTTATAAGTATCTGCGCGACCACACTCCGGAGTTTGAACAGCTGGCGGCGATGGAGGGCGGTATGAGCAGACCTGTCTGCGCGGCGCGCCACGGGCGATGCAACCTCGCACTCGTCTTTCGGGGAGTTTGTCTCCGGCAACTACTTTGAGACGTTTGGAGTGAAGCCGTTGCTGGGCGCGCCCTGATGCCTGCCGATGATGGGATGGAGCAGCGCCGGTGGCGATGTTGAGCTACGCTGGCATGGCAGCGGGACTATGCGAGTGATCCTTCTGTGGTTGGCAGCAGCTTTTTCTCAATACGCATCCGGTGACGATTGTGGGGATAACGCCGCAGGGATTCTATGGCGACCAGATGACGGGAGACACCGCCGGATCTATACCTTCCGATCTCGCAGGAGCCTACGCTTGGTTTCTATTCGGCTCGCAACAACCCGCATGTGGGTTGGCTGTTTCTGATTGGGCGGGTGAAGCCGGGGGTCGAGCAGGGGGCACTGCAGGAGAAGCTGAGCGGGCTGCTGCGGCAGTCGCTGGGACAGTTGAAGGATTTTCAAACGGTGGATGGGAAGCAGCTGTTGGCGAAGGCGCATGTGGTGCTGACTCCCGGCGGCGGGGGTTGCGAACATGCAGCACCATGCTGCGAGCAGTCTCTATCTGCTGATGGGACTTGCGGGGATGGTGCTGCTGATTGCCTGTGCGAATATCGCCAACCTGATGCTGGTGCGGGGCCTGGCGAGGCGGGGGGAGGTGTCGATTCGCATGGCGCTGGGTGCTGGGCGGGCGAGAGTTGCGCGGCAAATGGTGACGGAGAGTGTGGTCCTGGCGTGCCTGGGAGGCATGGCAGGCGCTGCTGCTGGCGTATGTGGGGACGAAGTTGCTGTTAGGGCTGATGTTTTCGCAGGCGACTGAGATGCCGGTGATGCGGGCCGTCGCTGCCTGTGCTTGGGTTTGCGTTTGGCTTGTCGGTGGTGACGGGCTTGATCTTTGGCGTGGTGCCGGCGTGGATGGGATCAAAGGAACAGCCAGCGAATGCGATGCGGGGCACGAACCGTTCGACTCCAGATGGATCTTCTTTGTTACAGCGGTCGCTGGTAGTCCTGCAGGCGGCTTTGTCGGTGGTGTTGCTGATTGGCGCCGGATTGTTAGGCAAGAGTCTGGACAAGCTGCAGCATCAGAACTTAGGTCTGGCGACGGATAACCGCGTGATCGTCGATATGAATCCGCTGAAGGCTGGCTATAAGCCGGAGCAGTTGCAGGGACTGTATCAGCAGATTGAAGACACGTTTCATGCGATGCCAGGAGTGGAACATGTAGGGCTGACGCTGTACACGCCACTGAATGGAAATAACTGGAACTGGTATGTCTTTGTGCAGGGAAAGCCCCCTCCGGAGCCGGGAAAGGAGATTGCTTCTTTGTTTGACCGCGCCAGCCCGGACTACTTTAAGGCGATTGGGCAGCGTGTGGATTCGCGGGCGCGCCTTTACTGTTGCCGACACGGCGACGTCACCGGGAGTTGCGGTGGTGAACGAGGCGTTCGTGAAGAAGTTCTTCAAGCCGGGCGAGGACCCGATCGGACAGCATTTTGGCGCTAACGATATCAAGAACGCGGGCGACTTTGAGATTGTGGGCGTGGTGGAGGACACGAAGTATCAGAGCACGCGCGACCTGCCAGATCCGATGTACTTCACGCCGATGTTGCAGGAGTCCCCTAAGAGCCGGCGAATGACCTGGATGCGTCGCTGTATGCGGGACAGTTTGTGCTGCAGATGAAGGCGTTGACACCGGGTTTGGAGCAGCAGGTGCGGAAGACGCTGGCGAGTATCGATCCGAATCTGTCTGTCGACCACTATCAGACGTTCGAGGAGCAGATCGAAGCGAACCTGAGTGGAGAAAGAATGATCGCTCAGCTGACTCTGCTTTTTGGGCTGCTGGCGCTGGTGCTGGCGGCTGTGGGGCTATATGGCGTTACCGCGTATAACGTGCAGCGGCAGACGCAGGAGATTGGCATACGCATGGCGTTAGGTTCGTCGCGCGGCGGTGTTGTCGGCATGGTGTTGCGCGGAGCTATGCTGCAGACCGTGGCAGGGCTGATGATTGGGATCCCTGTGGCTGATGTTATGTGTGCGCTTTATCAAATCGATCCAGTCTCAGCTCTATGAGGTGGCTGGGCACGACGCCGGGGTGATCGCCGGGGTGCTGGGCACGCTGGCGGTTGCAGCGTGCGTCGCGGGGATGATTCCGGCGCGGCGCGCGGCTTCGGTGGATCCAGCGCGGGCGCTCCGGGCGGAGTAGACAGAAAAAGGTTGACAGACGGGCAGTGTGTCGGAGATAGAATTTTGCACACTATATGTTGAGCTGAACGATGGATCTTGGGCTGCATATTGCGGTTCCTGGACGCAAAAAACGATTTCTCCGACACACTGCGGGACGTTCACCCCAGCCAGTTACGTCTCAGTAGAGGTATCGTTCCGTCCGGTCCCCCCGGTTTCTACACGGAACCAAACCGTTCGTGTCTGCACATACAACGTAACCTCGTTCGCCCACTGAGCCTCACGGAGTAACTTCGCCTGCACCAAAATATTGGGCATTACCAGCTATCGATATCAATCTCGCTTGGCTCAGGCATCCATCCGCCGGCACGATGCCCACGCTCCGTCCACGAAGATCGAGCGAGAGTAAACCGGCCACATCGGCGATCACTTCCTTTGCGCGATGATGAGCTAACGGAGCGCGCCATGGTTACCAAAATTATTTTTTCTAGGCTCTGGACACAGCCCCAAAACCGTACTACTTTGGAAGCAAGCATCCACACGTCAGCGCCGTCTTCACGACGGCCCTGCTTGGCCTTGCATCGGTGCGCTCCACCCGTGCAACTGCCGCCAACCACCGGCAACTCATCAGCGCTTGTCGGCGTGATGAGTTGGGTGTAGCAAACAGTAATGTGACATCAGAAGTGACGGATCATAGCCTGTCCGCAGCATTCCGCCTGTCCCGCTGCGCCCCGGCTTGCCGTGGGGCCAGCCGTGGAGCGCCCCGCGAGGGCGCCCGCGGAGAGCAGGGTGCGCTCAGTGCGTCCTCTTGATTGAGCAGTTTTGACAACTTGGGAAACAGCACCCCACAGCGGAGCTAAAGCCTGTATATGGAGAACTCCGATGCTGGGTAGGTCCGGGCTTCCTGGCCGCAGCGAGCTTCAGCCCGGACATCCATCCCCTGGAGCCACCGGCCCTGAGGCACGCTTCTCTTTCCATCCCTCAGCACTTATCGCGCTTATAGCGCTTCTAGCGCACTTAAAATTTGGCAAACCATCCCCTGGGCGCCGTCTCCGTAGAATGAGCGCGCATACGCGCCTTTGCCACCACCCAGGCAAGATGATCAATTAATTAATTTGATCATCTTGATCATCTTGATCATCTTCGTGAAACAAAGGACTTATTTGGCACGACCCCCCCGCTGAGTCGCCAAACCTCAAAAAGGACCCAAAAATATCAAATTTTACAAATAGTTGAACAGGCTGCACCCGGACGAGATAGGCCGACCTAATCCCTGCGTCTCTTCAAAAAAGAGACCCACCCCACCCATTACGCCCTTTACGGAGAGAGACTCCACCGCATCCGGGGACTTAGTTCGCTTAGTTCGCTTAGTTCGCACATTTCTACAGGAAAGACTGTGCGTGACAAACGGAGCGTTTACCCCACCCCTCAATTCACCGTTTGTCCTGATTTCCCCGATGCAGCCAAGCTGGGCGATACCGAGAAGATCAATGGATTCAAACGCCTGGATCGCATGATGATTGGCGCCATCGTCCTGACCGCCTGCCGCCGATGTATTGCTCGCTTCCGCCATGCGCGCCGTCGGCGACCTGGACCAGATCAAGGCAGCCCGAGGCTTACCGGGCGCGATCTGGGCCGTCATCAGCGAGGGCCCCTTTCTGGCCGGCGTGGTCTTTATGGCTCTCAGTTTCTTCTCTCTGCTATTTTCCCTCAGCCGCGCGGACGTAAGCCTCATCGCCCCAGCAGCAGGTTCCCTGACCTTTGTGACCAACGCCCTGGCCGCGAGATGGGTGCTGCACAAGAATGTCGATCGCCGGCGCTGGCTAGCGGCCCTGTTCGTCTGCTGCGGCGTCGCACTGCTCAAACACCAACGGCGAACGCCATAGGCGCGGCACCCCGTGACAATTCTTGACAGCGAGCGCTGATAGCATGGTGGTCGCGCGATCGACGCCCGGTGCAACCCACATGAGAAGCAAAGTATCCGCATTCACTCTGGTCCTGTTTATGTTCGCTGCAGCGCTGCCCATAGGAGTGCTGGCCGCGGAGCCGCAGTGGAAAGCAAGCTGGATTACCCATCCCACGGCTCCCCTGCGGGAGCCGATTGTCCTGCATTTTCGCCGCTCCCTGCAGCTGGAGAGCAAGCCTGCGCGCTATGTCGTCCATGTGAGCGCCGACAACCGGTTCATCCTCTACGTAAATGGTCATCGAGTGGGCGACGGGCCGGCGCGCGGGGACCTGGCGCACTGGCGCTACGAGACCTTCGATCTCGCTCCGTACCTCACGGCAGGCGCCAATCTCGTAACTGCCACAGTATGGAATTTCGGTATCTACGCGCCCACGGCGCAAATCACCGACCGCACGGCTTTTCTGCTGCAGGGCGACGGAGCGCTGGAGGCCGATGTGAGCACGCCAAAAGGCTGGATGGTGGCCATTGAGCCGGGGCGGATCGGCGTCCCGCGAGAACCGGGTGGCGTTGACGGCTACATGGCCAATGGTCCCGGAGAAGAATTGAATGCCGCGGCCTACGACTGGCAGTGGAATGCTCCTGGTGACCCAGGCGGCGCATGGGTGGCTGCCGGCGATCCCATGCGGGAAAACATCTATCCCTCGGCGGCGCGCGCCGGTCTTCAGGGGGAGCAGGTCGACAACTACTGGCAATTGGTGCCCGATGAGCTGCCGCCGATGACGTACACCCCGACCGAGGCGGGAGAAGTGGTGCGTTCGGATCAGCCGGGCGCCGAAGCGTTTCCTGCCAAGCCTATCGCTATCCCGGCCAATCGCCACGTGCATGTGCTGCTGGATCGCAAGACGCTGACCACCGCCTACCCTCAATTGACGGTTTCCGGGGGAAAGGGAGCAAGTATCCGGTTGACCTACGCGGAGGCGCTCTATGACCGGGACCAGCAGAAGGGGGATCGTAATGATGTGGGCAACCGCCAGGCCATGGGAGTGCACGACCGCTTTCTTCCCGACGGCGGCGAGCATCGCACCTTTGAGCCTCTGTGGTGGAGGGTGTGGCGTTATCTGGACCTCGACATTCAGACCGGCAGTGAGCCGCTGACGCTCGAGTCGATGCGGGGGGAATACACGGCTTATCCCTTTGAGGAGCGAGCTTCGTTCGACAGCAGGGATCCCGATCTCAAGCAGATATGGAACATCAGCTGGCGCACGGCACAACTCGATGCGCACGAGACGTATATGGATACTCCTTATTGGGAACAGTTACAGTATGTGGGCGACACCCGCATCCAGGCGTTGATTTCCTATGCGGTGACCGGGGACGACCGGCTGGCGAAGCAGGCGATCCAGAATTTTGATGACTCGCGCATACCGGAGGGATTGACGCAGAGCCGCTATCCCACATCGCAGCCGCAGATCATTCCGACCTTCTCGCTGCTGTGGATCGGCATGCTGCACGACTATTGGCTGTACCGTCCCGATCCTTCGCCGGTGAAGGCTGCGTTGCCGGGCACGCGCACCGTGCTCACGTGGTTCTCGCAGTACGAACAACCGGATGGATTGCTGCGCAAGCTACCGTGGTGGAGTTTTATCGACTGGGTTTCCACCGGTGAGCTGCCCACCTACAGTCAGCAAGGGGAATCCTGCACCACCACGCTCGATTATCTGGGAGCGTTAACGGATGCGGCGGAGCTGGAGCGGGCGATGGGAGACAAGGATCGCGCCACGCGAGAGGACCAGCAGGCGCAGCATGTGCGCAGCGGGCTATACGAAAAATGCTGGGATGCGGGGCGCAAGCTGCTAGCCGACAACCCGGACCACACTGCCTTCAGCCAGCAATCGAATACGTTGGGGGTGCTCTTCGACGTGATCCCACGCGGGCAGCAACAGGATGTTTTGCGGCGGTTGATGGACATCGCTCCAGGGACGGCGCCCGGCGGAATTCTGAGCGGCTCGTATTACTTTCGCTTCTATCTGGCGCGCGCACTGGAGCACGCGGGGATGGCGGACGAATATCTCGCCACCCTGAAGCCCTGGCGCGATCTACTGCCACTCCATTTCAGCACCTGGCCGGAGACGCCGGGAAAGACGAGGTCCGATTCGCATGCCTGGAGCGCGCATCCCATCTACGATCTGCTAACGCTGGTGGCCGGGATCGAGCCGGCATCACCGGGCTTCGCCACAGTACGGATTGCGCCGCACCTGGGAGATCTACGCGATCTGTCGGCGGACTTTCCTCATCCGCAGGGAATGATCAAGGTGCACTTCGAGCGCAGCGGCGATGCGCTGACGGGGAGTGTTACTTTGCCGCCGGGGCTGGAGGGGGTGTTCGTTTGGCGGGGGAAGGAACAGCCATTGCGGGGCGGAGTGAACCGGATCGGGATCAGCCTTGAGGGATTGAGACGAAAAACGTGGCGGCCATTCGGAGGCGGCAAAGAGATCGCCGCGCTGACCTGGGCTCCTAAGAAAATCCGCCCGGAAGATAAGTCCGATACCTTTGCAGCAGTTCTCTTTCCGAGGCTGGATTCACAGCGAGCCCATTCCCGACAGCAATTACCCTGATGTCCACGAATTTCAATATCAAACCTCGGGGCAGATATGGAAAAATCAGTGTCTTATGTAAGCCGGCGTGAGTTTCTGACCGGGTCGGCAGCTTTGGCTGCTGTGGGAGCGACGTTACCAATGCAGGCGGACACGCATCAGTTTGCTTCCTCGGGAGCCAGAGCCGAGTTCGACATTTATCAGCAACGCCGTCGATGGGAACTCTGGAGCCTGCTGGGCGATTTGCCCTGGGACCACAAACCCACACCCCCGCGCCTGGTGCGCACCGAGAAACATGATGGGTACACACTCGAGCGGTTGATGCTTGACCTGAATGGGATCGAACCCGTTCCGGCGGTGCTGCTGATTCCGGACCGCCGGCAGGAGCGGGCGCCCGGGCTGCTCTTTATGCATTGGCACGCCGGCCAGTACGACCTGGGGAAAGAACAATTGCTGCGTGGCACAAGCGTGCAACCGGCATACGCGCCGGTCTGCGCGGAAAAAGGCCTGGTGACGCTCGCCATTGATTGCTGGTGCTTCGGCGAACGGAAGCGGGAAGAGATTGGACGCCAGGGCGAAGAAGACACCTTCAAGCTGATGCTATGGCGAGGTCAGGTGCTGTGGGGAATGATGATGTTTGATGAGTTACGCGCGCTCAGTTATCTGGCGAGCCGTCCGGAAGTGGATCCGGCGCGGCTGGGAGCGTTTGGGATGTCTATGGGGGCCACGAAGGCGTGGTGGCTGGCCGGCCTCGATCCGCGCGTCCGGGTCGCTATGGACGTTTGCTGCCTGACGAATTATCAATCGCTGATTGACGCAGGCGGCCTGAGCAAGCACGGTGTCTACTATTTTGTTCCTGCGTTGTTGAAGCACTTCGACACATTTCAAATTAACCAACTGATCGTGCCGCGCGCACACCTGAGCGTGAACGGGCGACGGGACGACCTCACTCCGCCGGCAGGCGTCGAGCAGGTCCGCGAAAAGCTGCTGCCTCTTTACCGAACTTATGGAAAAGCCGAAGACTGTAAGATCGAACTCTTCGATTGCGCCCACGAGGAGTTACCGGAGATGCGGCGAGAGATTCTCGCATGGATGGATCAACACCTGGTCGCACCCTGAAGTGCTGGCTTGCGAGGAGCCTGGTCGAGTCGAGGATGCTCCCAACAGGCACCCACGGGCTCAGCCCCCACCCGAACCGTCCCGCGGCGATGTTCTCCTGCGGCTCGACCTCGATGATGACCGGTGGCTGAGCATCCGCTGCGGCCCCGAGACCGCACCGCGCGCCGGGCCGCGGCCAGCCCGATCCTGACCTGGTCCGCGGCCACGCTGACCAGGCCGTCGGCGGGGACGCCGCCGTCGTCCAGGTGCGGCCGGGTGCGCGCCAGGCCCCCGCGCAGGCGCGCGACCCGGTCGGCGGCCTCTTCCAGTCGCGCCCCGCCGAGCGTGCCGTCGCGGACCGCGGCGACCAGCGCCTCGCGGACCGCGAGATAGTCCTCCTCGCTGCCGTCCCGGCCCAGGCACGGCAGCTCGGTGCCCGCCGCCACGGCCAGCACCGCCGCCCGGGGGATGCCGAACATTTCCCTGGTCGCCCGCATCTCCAGCGCGTCGGAGACGATCACCCCGGTGAACCGGAGCTCGCCGCGCGGCAGCCCGGTGAGCGCGGCGCCGGACACGGTGGCGGGCAGGTCGCCGGTGAGCGCAGGGTACCCGCGAGTGGCTGGGCATGATGGCGAGGGTGCCCGCCTTGATCGCGGCCTCGAACGGCGGCAGGTCGCGCCGCCGCAGGTCGTCCAGCCCGCCCTCGATGGTGGCGATGGCCTGGTGGGTGTCGGTGCCGGTGCGGCCGTGCCCGGGGAAGTGCTTGGTGCACGCGGCCACGCCCGCGCCCTGCAGGCCGACCACCGCGGCGGCGGTGTACGGGACACCAGGCTGGTGTCCGCGCCGAAGGACCAGGGTGCTGACGGCGACTCGATGACGATGGCGGTGCCGTTCGCTTCGACTCGGTTGGCTGTGCTATCCCCCCGGCAATACCCCGGGGTTTTTAGCATCCAGTCGCCGGAACCGCAAATCTGGCGCTTGAGTAGCCAGCCGGCAGCCTCGACGAGTGCCGGATGATTGGCGGCAATCCTGCTTCTTCCAGGGCGACCATCGCTATCGCGGTGTCCCACACGGGCGAAACGCAGGGCGCCACGCGGATAGTTCGCCCTCCTCAATCTCAAACCGTGAAAATTCGTCGATTTCCCGGGCGGTCAGTGGATCATCCGGCGAATGGCCAAGGGTGACGAGGGCGAAAATGGCGTTCATCATGGCCGGATAAATCGCCGCCAGGCCTTCGCTGCGCTCCAGGTGCTCAAACATCCCTTCTTGCGCCTGCCGCAGCGCCCGCTCGCGTAAGGGCTTCCAAGGCGCGCGCTCGTAAATTTCAGGCCGCGATCCAAGGCGACGGATAAGTTCCGCCAGCTGAAGAGCTCTTTATCCCAACCCAGGCCGAGGGCTTTGCGTGACGGATCGCAATACAGCTCATCCACACAAATTCCGCCGGGCACGCTGAAGCGCGGCTTATGCGCATACAAAATCGTCAGTGGAATCACAATTCCGCGCGTCCAGGAGGACATCTCATAAATATTGATCGCAAACCAATTCGGCAGCAGCATCAGCTCCGGAGGAATAGCGGGAACCATGTCCCAACCGACCGCCCCAACGAGCGCCAAATAAAGCCGCGTGTAGGAATTCGCTGATTCCAGCCCTCCAAGCTCGTGCACCCGGCTGGCTGCCCGCCGAAGGTGCTCGCAGTCCGGAGCGTCTCCCGCGAGCCGCAACGCAACGTAAGCTTTGATCGTGGCATTCAGCTCGGATGGTCCGCCGTAATAAATGTTCCAGCCGCCATCGGCTAATTGCCGCCGGCGAACGTAATTTGCAAGCTTGGCGATGCGCTCCGGATTGGCCTTGTTGATGACTTGCAGATAAAAAATGTAATCGGATTCGAGGGTCGTATCGGCCTCGAGCTCTCCCATCCAATATCCTTCAGACGCCTGCAAGGAAAGGAGATAATTCACTCCTCGGTCGATCGTATCCGAAAGGCGCTCCGACAGCGCCGCGAGCACTCCCGCGGGCCGGGAGGCGCCGGACTGCTCAAATTGAACTCGTGTTCCTAGAGCCATCGATTATGCCCAAACCTCACAGATTCTTTGATGCAATATTATTGGAGATGGTTCAATCGAATACACCAAACCGTAGGCCCTCAGTTTGTCAGAAATGTCTTGGGATCTTCTCCGGACCACCCCGAATGCATACCAGCCCGGTCCCCCAAGCACCAGTACCTGGAATTTCCCCACTCATATTATCTTCGCTCTTGAGACGTGGGTCAACAGGGATTGCAATTCCTGTTAGCGACGATAGCCCCTTTGCTTTCAGTGACCCAGCGACTTATTCGTGTTTCGTCGAGGCGGCTCTCCAGCCTCTTTATGCGTTCGGCCAGCTCCGGCAGGCGGCTCAACCAGGCGAATTGTTTCTTGAATTTATCGAGCGGCCGCGCGGGAGTCCCCCAAACGATCTGCCCGCTTCGTATGATTTTGCCCGAGGAATGCCCGCTTGCGCACCAATCACCGCGCCTTCCTCGATTCCGCAATGATCTGCAACCCCGACTTGGCCGCCAATGGCAACATTCTTTCCGATGACGAACGACCCCGATATCCCCGTCTGCGCCGCGATCACCGTATTTTCCCCAATGCTGACGTTGTGCGCGATGTGCACCAGATTGTCCAGTTTCGTGCCAGCACCGATTTCCGTACGGTCAAGCGATCCGCGATCGATGGTCGTATTTGCGCCGATTTCCACGTCATCGTGAATCTCGACGCCGCCCACCTGTGGAAATTTCCTGCGCTTGGCACCTTCAGCGACATAACCGAAACCGTCCGATCCTATAACGGCGCCGGAATGCAGAATCACGCCGTTTGCAAGACGCACTCCGGAATACAATGTCACTCGAGGATAGAGGCGGCATCCTTTACCGAGCCGTGCGCCACGCCCAAGGTAACAGAATGCGCCAATTTCGGTGCCCGCGCCGATCTGCACATCGTCCTCGATGACCGCGTATGGGCCCACGGCGGCCCCCGCAGCAATTTGAGCCGATGGCGCAATTACGGCAGTGGGGTGGATGCCCGAGCGATTGTATCGGGGAGAGCAACCATGCCGCGGCGCGCGCGAATGCCAGTTTCGGATTCGCTGCGCGCAGCAAAGTCTTTCCCGGCAGGGACAGCCCGGCCGCAATGATCACGCCCTCGCGCTGCGGAAGCCGCCGCCTCGATCCAGATGGCGCGGCGAATCCACGTAGATCAGATCTTCGGCGCGGGCCGACGCGGGGGATGCGACACCGGAGACGATCGCGGAGCCGTCACCCTCGAGCGTGCACCCAGGAAATCTGCCAGTTCCTTCATCGTGCGTGTCATGAACGGTTTCCCCTTCCTGCGGTTCCAGCTGCGGAGTATTGGACCCTCTTTGTCGTGGCAGCCTGTTTATTTGTAAATCGGCGGGTCGCCTGGCGGGCGCGTTTTCCACCGGCGATGCACCCATAGCCATTGGTCCGGATGGCGCCGCACATAATTTTCAATTACGCGCGTGAATCGCTGCGTGTTTTCACGGATGTCGGCGGCGTCGTCACCCGTGCGGACAAGTTCGACCTGAGGCTCAAAACAGAGCCGGTATTTGCGAAGGGCATCGTCCCAATGCAGAAATCCCGGCACGACGGCGGCATCCGTATGCAGCGCGAAACGCGCCAGGCCTGCCGTTGTGCACGCCGGAATGCCGAAAAAATCGACGAACACACCCTCGGTCCACTGCGTGTTCTGGTCGGCCAAAATCCCCACCGTGCCATTCGCCGCTAAAACTTTCAACACCGCGCGCGCCGACTGATTTTTGTCGATCGGTCGATTCCCGCTCAAGCACCGATATTTCGTGACCAGCGCATCCACGCGCGGATTGTCGATGGGCCGGACCAAAAAATGCAGTGGATTGCCGAATAGCGCCTGGGCGAAGGGAGCGAGTTCCCAGGCGCTCATATGCCCGGTGAGAAACAGGACTCCTTTGCCTGCGCTTGCGCCGTCGCGAAATTCTCAAATCCGTCGAGCAGCACGATGCGCTCGATGTTGTTTTTTGTGTAGCTCGGAAAGTGCGCGAATTCCGCCGCCATCCATCCCAGTTGCCTGACCATGCCGCGAATCGCGGCGCGACGCTGTTTCTTGCTCCATCCGGGAAACGCCAGCGTCAAATTTTCCGCCGCGGCGGTACGCAAGCCCGGCCGCATCCAAAACAGAACGCCGCCGTGCGCGCGCCCACGAATCTTGCCAGCGGACGCGGCAACGCGCCGATCGTCTTGAGCAACAGCCACACCGCTGCATATTCCAGGCATTCTCGCACCCGGGGATTATAGTAGGACAGGCTTCACAGCTGCGGAAAATGTACTTTTGCCGTCTCTGAGCAAGCGAGGCGATTAGCATAAAAAATTAAAAGAGCAGACCTCGCTTCGCATGACAGAACCGCTCGCGGCTGTCCTACTGAAAACCAGCGCGGCAATGCTAGACTCAACCGCTTGAATTCCGCCGCCTCCAATCCGCTCGCGCGCCGCTGAAGAAGGCAACTTTCAGATTCCGCTCTGGGGCATTCCGCTTATTTTGTGCTGCTCTATGTGTGCCTGTTCAGCGGATTGGGCGCGCTTGGTCTCGTTGGTCCGGACGAACCGCGCTACGCCGCGATCGCCCGCGCCATGGCCGAAACGCACGATTGGGTCACGCCGCGGCTGTGGGGCACGCCCTGGTTTGAAAAACCGGTGCTTTATTACTGGACTGCCGGAATCGCCATGCGCATTTTCGGCGTCAGCGAATTCGCCGCCCGACTGCCCTCGGCTCTCGCCGCGTTGCTTGCGGTCGTGGCGATAACGTGGACGGCGCTGCGTTCCTACGGCGTGAGCGCGGCCTGGTATTCGCTTTTGATGCTGCCAACGTCAGTCGCCATGATTGGCTTCTCGCGCGCGGCAAGTCCGGACATGCTCTTCGCGGGACTCTTACCGCCGCGATGGCCGTGGCCTGCGAAATGTTGCAGACGCCCCGGCCGGGGCCGATTCTGCGCATCGCGTTCGGATTTTTTCTCGGCGCCGCGGTGCTGGCAAAAGGCCCGGCCGCCGTAATTCTTGCGGGCGGCGCGACGCTGCTATGGGCCGCGCTGTCCCGGCAATGGCGGGCGCCATTTCGGTTTCTGCATCCTCTGATCCTCGTGGTCTTTTGCGCCACGGCGCTTCCCTGGTACGTCCTCTGCGCGATGCGCAATCCCGATTTTCTGCGCATATTTATCTGGCAGCACAATTTCGAGCGCTATCTCACCCCGGTTTTCGAGCACCGCCAGCCATTTTGGTTTTTTGGCCCGATATTCTTTCTGGCGATTCTTCCGTGGCTGCCGGTGTTATTCACCGTTGCTTCGGACGCGGGCACGCAATTTCGTTCGAGAGAGCGAAAAATTCTCCCGCGTTGTTCGTGGCTGGCTGGGCACTATTCACATTGCTGTTTTTCAGCCTTTCGCAATCCAAATTGCCGGGCTATATCCTGCCCGCAATCCCCGCGGTTCTTTTGTTGCCGGTAGTTTCCGTTCGGCAGATCCGTGCGGAATGCACGAAAGAATCGGCTGCTATCGTTCTTGTCAGCTCGGAATTGTTGATTTCCTCCTTGGCGGGGATCGTCGCTTGCGGAAGGACCCAATGCTCGCAGTCTCGGACCACGTTGCATGCGAACGATCACATTCGTGGCTTCGAAGTCGCTCTCGGCGCGGCAATGGCCGGTGGTCTTGCTTGATTGCCGGATTTTCAATTCGTCGTCATCTGGAGTGGCGATCTGCGGCATCGCTTGCACGGCAGGAGTTCTCATGCTGCTGGCAAACCGTCTCATTCTTCCGGAGTTCGACACCGTGATTTCCGCAAGGCCCGCGGCCGTTTCGGCCTTTCCAGTTACGGCTCCGCCGGACGACCTTCTGTATACCGATTACCGCGCGCCTATGAATATGGCTTGGATTATTACTTTGGAACCGACCTGCCGGAATGGACGGCGGAAAGCACGACGCCAGGATTATTTATTTGCCACGCGGGAGTCGCTTGCGCACTGGATCAATTCCGCCCTTCAACGGACTGCGGAAAGTCCGAAATCCCGGCCACAGCAGACGGCAAAATATTTGTCGTCTTTCGCCGGCGACCCGAGAAAAATGAAAGGTCTTGATCGAGTTCTCTTGCGGCCTCTGCTGACCCGCCGGCGGCATATTCGCAAGAAAGAAACTCACGATGCGGTTTTCATAATTGCGCTTTTCGTCGTCCAGCATTCCGGCGTAATTTCCGTGCTGCAGGATCACCAGTTCGTGCGGAGGCGGGGAGACCCGGAACAGTTCGGAGGTCGATGCGGCCAGCATGGGATCGTCAGGCGATTCGAGATAAAGCTGGGCGACTCCCGAAAGTTTTGCGATGCGCGCATTCAACGGCGGCACATTTCGGAATTGCCGATTGAGCCAGCCAAAAATCAGCTGCGACATTCTGGTGATCGCGGAAGCGGATCCCAGCCCGGCTCGGCTGACCTGCAGCGCGACCATTTCGTTCGGGTGTCGTAGGGAGATTCCGCGGCAATGGCGCGAACGCGGTGGTCGTTCGTGGCTTCCGCGAGCGCTACATAAGCCCCCAGGTTCACGCCCCATAATCCAAACCGGTTTGCGTCCACATCGCCGCGATTGGCGACCGCATCCATGGCGGCCCGCAGCTCCGCGACCTCCTGAAATCCCAGCGTGGAGCGCCCTCCGGACGTTCCGTGTGCCGAAAAATCAAAAATCAGTACGTTGTACTGCTGATCCTGCAAGGCCGAGGCCAGCGTGAGAAGTTCTCCGCGGCTGGATTCGTAGGCCGGGCACAAAACGATGGTCGGCGCGGATTTCAAGCCGGGAAAAAACCAGCCGTCGCGCGGCCCTTCGCCCTTCACCGTGAAATTGAGCGTTTCGGGATGGCCGGGGAAATTTTGCAGGTCGATCTCCGAATGGCTTCGCGCGGGCGAAATCATGCGGTAGACCAAATATCCGGAAACGCTGCCCGCGGCAAGAAACGCAAAAAGAGCCAGAGCCAGAAAGGCAATGGCGAGCTTGTGTACCACGTGGTCGGATGTCGAAGTTCGGAAATGAAACCCATGCGCTCGGATTCGTGGCCTGAGAGCGAAGTTCCGCCCAGCCGGCTCGATCCGCCGGAGAGACGACGCTACGTTTCGCTCGGCAAGCGCATGGTAGCACAGATGGCGGCGTGCCACGGACAAGCGATCCGCTGGATGTTTCCGAAGTACATCCGGTCCCCCCATTGAATAATATGATAAAAATGATTATGCACGCTGCGAGCCAAAGGCTGGGTACCGGTTCCATGCAGATTGTCGATCTGCGGCAGTTGTCTTCCTGGCAGCTCGATCCATTGCTGGCCGAAGAGGCGCAGCAATGGCGGGAAGATCTGCGCTGGGATTATCGCGCCTCGACGGAACTGATCAAAAAATTCGTCGACGCGCGCTCACTTACCGGCTCCGCCATTCTGGAAAACGGCCGCCCGGTCGGGTACGCATTCTATGTGCTCGAAGAACATAAGGGATTGGTTGGCGGGCTGTTCGTCTCTGCCCCGCTTCTCGCAGCAGGATTTGAGCCAGCGGCTTCTGACCGATACGCTCACCACGCTGAGCGGCATCCCGAAGCTCGAACGCGTCGAGGCGCAACTCATCCCGTTTGGATATCAACTCGATCCCGTTCTGACCGAATACGGTTTCCGCCTGTACATGAGGCAGTTCATGATCGCGCCGCTCGCTGCACATGCCGGAGAGGCGCTCGACGTTCTTCCGGGACTGATCCGCGAAGGGCCCGGAGCGGGATTGATCCTGGAGCGTTGGGATCACCGCTATTTCGAGCCTTGCGCGCGACTGATCCAGCTTGCCTATGCGAACCATGTCGATGGCGAAATCAACGATCAATACCGCAGCGAATCCGGCGCTCTGCGTTTCCTGAAAAACATTATCATCCTGCCCGGCTGCGGCCAATTTCAGCCTGAGGCTTCTTTTGTATTGCGCGCGCCGCATGAAAACCACCTGGTCGGCGTGGTCCTGAATTCGCGCGTCTCCGAAGGCGTCGGCCACACCACGCAAATCTGCGCCATGCCCGGATACCAGGGCCGCGGCCTCGGACGCCGCCTGATGGAAGCGTCCTTGCAAGCGCTTCGCGTGCGCCACTTCACGGCGGTTTCGCTCACCGTAACTTCGGGCAACGAGCGCGCCGTGCGCCTGTACGAGAAACTCGGATTTAACACCGTGAAGAAATTCGCCGCCGGCGTTTGGACCGCGTACTGAGCCTCGGTATTAAGCCCTCGTTACCCGATGTTGTAGAGTTGCAATGTTCAGGTCGCCGACAAATTTGAAATTTTCCGCACGGCCCGTGACGCACGCGGAAACTTCCCCGCGGCCGAAGCTTGCCGATCGATTCCCGGCTTTGTCATACTGAATACCATGCGTGGCAAGTTATTCTCGCCCTGGCCGTCCTTTCCTTTCTGTTGCAGCGGGCGCAGCGCGCGCCGACGAAATTCGTCTGAAGGACGGCACCAAAATCATCGGCACGATCGTGGGCTTTGAAAACGATTCGTTCCGCGTTGAAACCTCTTTCGGATTCGCCCTGATCCAAAAAGACAAAGTCGCGGACATCAATATTACCGCGACCGAAAAAAGAATCCGACGCGAAACCCAAGGCAGCCGCGCCCGCGTCGTCCCCGGCCGCCGCGACGCAGAGCGTAGTCCCAGCGGTAGCGAAGGAGCCCACTCCCTGTCGCCGCCCGAAGGAATCGCGCTCCGCGCCGATGCCGCCCCCCGAGCACGATCCGGCGCTTCCGCCAATGCCGCGAAGAACAGAGACCGTTGCGCCGAAAATAAAGAGCGTGGCAGCTGTGCCCAGCTGCCACCGCGCCTCCCGCGCCGCCACCGGCTCCCGCGCCGGTCGTGATTCGCGACGAAATTCGCGGCAATCAGTACGTGAATCTTACCTACGGATTCCAAATGTATAAGCCGCCGAGTTGGGACCTGATCCCGCGGCGCGCGAAGGCCCTGCCCGACGCCGTCGCCGCGATGGGAACGTACGATCAGACCACGCTGCTCGTGATCGGCCGCGAGCACGCCAAAGATTCTCTCGATGCTCACGCCGCCACTACGGCGAAAGCGCTGGGGGACGCCTACGAAAATTATCGCCTGATTTCCAGCCGCCGCTTGACTGTCGCCGGTTTTCCCGCAATCGAGCAGCGCTCGCGCGGAACCGCCGACGGTCGCGATTGGTCCGTGACCCTTTTAACCTTTCTCAACGGGAACGACGCCTACACGCTGCTGGGAATGACTTGGGCGGATTCAGATCTGATCCAGGTCCAGGAAAATGTAATCGCCAAAGACAGTGAATAGCCTCACGTTCAACGCGCAGTAACAAGCCGGAAACGCTCCGAACCAGGAACGCAACAGCATCGGATCTTTTTGCAGCTACTTTGGCAATAGCGAGCGAACCCACTTCGATTGCGCTTTTGCTCTTTTCGCCGGTCACGGCCACTTTTAAGCGATGTTTTTTACCCTATTGCTGGACAATTTCGGCCGCTTTTTCGTTCCCGACAGGGTCCAGCGCGTGCCCGAAACCCTCATGCCCCACGATCGAGAACGATTTCGTTTTTGCGTTTGGGGAGCAAATTCGGATTTCCTCGTCCGTGTCTCTATAGGCATGATTGTATGTGTAGTTTGGATTTACGCTGCGTTCCTCGGACGCGTAACACCGGGAATCGACCAAAAATCCCGACCAGCTGTTCGCGAACGCGGGTGCGCCACCAGGCAGACGACGGCGGCAACCCCAATCCCTTGTAATTTCATCGCGACACCTCCATTTATTTGGATATCCAAACGCCCAACGAATTTCGCGCGGAATTTGGGTTAGCAAATTTTTGCAAGCGGGGAACGCACCGTGTGCCCGGCCTACGGCACCCGGCAACCATGAATCACGCTACACATTCACACCCATCGCGGATCACGCCTTCACGCCACATTTACCGTCACCGTGTGATAGCCGGTCGCGCCGTCCGGCCATTCGCCTGAATGCGAAGACGTCTGCAATTTGCCGTTCGCGTCCGTAGCGCGCACTTGAATCTCGTGCTTGCCGCTCGGCGGGTTCGCCCACACGTAACGCCAGAACGCCCACACCTGCGACGGCATCGGATTGCTGAAAATCTGGCAAGGATTCCATGTGCCGCCGCCGTCCGTCGAAATTTCCACTTTCGCAACGCCCACGGAATTCGTGACCGCCCATCCCGTGACCACGAAGCTCTGCCCCGCAATCTGCGCCGCGTCGTGTGGATCGTCGATCACGGATTGCAATTGCCGCTCGCCCGTGTCCGACCATCCCATCCATTCCCAGTAGCCCAGATGACTTTTATCGACAAGCTCGATGCGCGTAAGCCATTTCGGCGTCTTCATCCCGTAAATACCGGGCATGAGCACGCGCAGCGGGAAAACCGTGAATGCGCGTCAGCGGCTCGCCGTCCATATCGTAGGCCAGAAAATTCGCGCCGCGCTGCAAGCGTTCAATCGTATGGCCTGTTGTGTAGCCTTCCGCGGCGTAAAGAATCGCGTATTTGGCGTTCGGCTTCGGCCCGGCGCGTTCCAGCAAAGGACGCAGCAGCGTCCCGCGCCAGTCGGCCGTATCGATCAGCCCGCCCGCAATTTCATTCGAAATGCATTCGAGCGTCAGCGTGGTCTCATACGGCGCAAGCTTTCGAATATCGTCATAATCGAAGTGCAGCGGGTCCGTGACCAGCCCGTCGATCGTCAACGACCATTTATTCACGTCCACCGCAGGCTCGCCGTGAGACGATGTGACGTAAAACTGGTCCACCGGCGCAATCGCGCGCAGCGCCGCCTCCGGCCCAAATGTTCGTAGCCCTTGACGTTGACGTGACCCGCGCCAAATCCGTACGACAGCGAACGGTACACGGCATAGGGCAAGAGAATCCCCAGCCCTGCGCCTCCAGCAATCGAAATGAATCTGCGCCGGTCCATGTGGCTTTACTCGACTGTACCACTACTTGGATGCTACGGGCGATTTGCGGGTTCGGATGACGTTACGAAGATATCAGGAGAGATGCGGCGTCGCGTATGGTGCGACCACCCGATCATCAGAGTGGCGGAAACCCCAAAGTCTGCAAACGGCGATCCAACAGTCGCCGGTCGATATAAACGTTGTGCATCAGCAATTGCCGAAACACGCTGCGAATATCGGTGAAATAATGCCGCAAGTAAAAGATCTCAAGCAAACCGACGCTTCCTAGAATTTCGAGGCCTTCCGACTTCGCCAACTTGCGCGCCTTGTAATCGTCGAGCAGCACGAGATTGGCACCGAGCTCTTTCGCCAGGATGATCGTGCTCATCTCCCCCGGACCAAATCCATGTTTTCGCTGGGCCGAATATAGGGCGGCTGGATTCTGAACCGCGTTCACTGCCATCCATTCGGCCTTCGACACCTCCTTTGCTCCGGGCAGGCCAGCGCCAGAAATGACAACTTCGCGGTGTAATTCTGGGGAGCTGTGAAATATGGAAAAAGCAGTTGGAGGTGTCGAACCGGCCAAGCTTGGTCAGAATAATCAATGGCGACGAATCTGATACGACGTTCACGCTTTGAGGCGGTCAGCTGTTCGTCGTTCTTCTTCGAGGTCCTCAAAGCTATACCTTAGCGGGGGGACACCTTGCTTCGCCGCAAAATCCATGAAAAACGCGAACGGTGTCTGGCATAGTTCGGCTGCGCGTCCAAGCGACACCTTATCTTCTCGGTAAAGTTCCAGCGCCAGGAGGCGAG
>CAWIRT010000053.1:0-313315 GCA_963838445.1 uncultured Acidobacteriaceae bacterium | reverse complement strand
GCTTTGGCGCTTGCACAAATGCCAGCGCCGCTGGGTGCGTTCCCAGGTATTTTTCCAGCGGCGACCCGGGAATGTGTGCCAGGTCAGTCGCGGTGATGGCGGTCAGAAACTCCAGGAAGTCCTCCCCCGTTCGCGAAGGAAAACCATTGGTCGAATGGGCCACGATGTCGGTGTGCACGCGATCGGCCAGATGGAACCGGACCGCACAGCCGCGGGGATCGGCATTTGGATCATTGTCTGGTATGACGGGAATGCCTGTGGAATTGGAGAAACGCACCGTCGCCGGCGTGGACGGCCGGTTCAAGTGAGGTGCCCTGCTGAGCTTTGCCGCTTCCGCCGTCGGCGTGAACGATCCATTCAACATGATCCCTTTCGCGTGCGCCGGCCGAAAGCCCGGGTGAGCCCCAAACAGGGCTTCGAATTTCTGCAGTATCGCGTTGCTTAGGGCAAGAATCTTTTCGTCGGCAGGCAGCGGCATGGGTTTGCTCCTCAAGTTGCGCATCGGCTTAAAGCCGCAGTCAGAAGGCTCACAACTTCATTCTCAAGATGCGGAGCCTCGGCAATAAGTCGCGCACAAACAAAAAGATACTTGAGGTTTGTTAAAACTGACGGGGACTTGTTGTCGATCTGGGGCAGCTACACCGGTGAGGGTTGCTGCGGCTCGACTTCTTCGGAGGTTTGCAGGCCGCCAAACCTTTTGAAAACTCCTGCCAATCCTGCCGGGCAGTCCGGACCAACCACCCCCGCCCCTCTGGCCGCATTCCCTCAGAATAACGGCCCGGTTCCAGTCTCCCGTCACTTCCAGCTACCTTTCGCGCTCACCTGGAACTTGATCATGGAGCGATCGTTGGGATAATGCTTTCTGATTCGCAGCCTTATCAAAATACGGGAATATCGATTAAGGTGGAGACGATGCGGGCAAGAACTGAGACGCGATGAATCGACCAAACTCCACACCGCCCGTAGAACCACGAATGACAGGACTGACTGCGAAACCTCGCAAGGTCGGAGGGGTGCGATGGTGGATTGTCTGGACGCTGTTTTTTTCTACGGTTACGAATTACATCAGCCGCCAGACATTCTCTGTTCTGTCCCCGATGATCTCCGCGCAATACCATCTGAGCCATACCGATCTGGCCAAAATTCTCGGCGCTTTCCAAATTTCCTATGCGGTTACCTGGCTGCTTGGCGGCATATTCCTTGATGCTGTCGGAACACGGCTGGGCCTGGCGATCGCTGTCGTCTTCTGGTCTGTGGTCAATCTCCTGACGGGGTTTGCCGGCTCTGTCTTTAGCTTCGCGTCCTTCCGTTTTTTGTTGGGTATCGGCGAAGGATTTAACTGGCCGGCAGCCAGTAAGACGGTAGCCGAGTGGTTTCCTGGCCAGGAGCGCAGCATTGCGGTTGCCATCTTCGACAGCGGCTCGAGTGTGGGTGGCGCTTTGGCAGCAATCGTCATTCCCTTGATTGCACTAAGGTTTGGCTGGCGGTGGTCCTTTGTTTTTTCCGGACTGCTCGGCTTCATCTGGTTGGCCATGTGGCTGCGTGTCTACCATCCCCTGGACGATCATCCGCGCGTGACGGTGGAAGAAGTGGCGCTGATCCGCGCCGGGCAGGATATGCCTCGCACCTCTTCGACGCGCGGCCTGCGGCGCTATCTTGACCTGGCCAGGAACCGCAATGTATGGGGCATCGTCCTGGGCCGAGCGCTGACTGATCCTATCTGGTGGTTTTACGTCTTCTGGCTGCCGCAATACCTGAGCGATGCGCGCGGCTTCAGCTTGAAACGTATCGCATTATTTGCCTGGATGCCTTTCGTCGCCGCCGATATTGGTAACTTTACTGGTGGCTTTATCTCCGGCTACCTGGTTCGCCGCGGCATTTCGGTGTTGCGTGCGCGCACCTGGGTCTGCGCCTTCAGTTGTCTGCCGATCCTGGCCGGCATTCCCGCCGCGCGTGTCCACAGTGTTTCGCTTGCGCTGGCGCTCATTTGCATTGCCTTGTGGGGATATGCCAGTTGGTCCACCATGGGCTTAACGCTGCCTTCGGACCTGCTTCCCCACGATGTAGTGGCAACCGTAACTGGAATGAGTGGATTGGCCGCGGGCCTGGTAAGCACCGCTTTTACCTTCGCCGTGGGCATCCTGGTGGATCGATTTTCCTATACGCCCGCGTTCCTGGTTGCGGGCCTTATGCCGCTTGTCGCCACCATCTGCGTGTTTCTCCTGATACGGCCACCGGCGGCAGTAGCGGAGCAGCCTTAGTCAGTCAGACCGTTTCCAGGCCGGTGAGATGCGCTTCGATGCGATTACACCTACTGTGTTCTATTGAAGTGCATCGCGTTCCTGGTCGATGCTACTGGGAACCTTCAGGCGCGAGCGCTGCCAGTAGCTCGCTTCCGCGATGTCCTCAAAATGATGAGCCCGCGCTTCGGCATAGAGCGGTTGTTCCTGGAAGAAAAGTCCACTTTTATTTCCCGATGCAGAAGGTAGAGAAGATCAGGTTCAGGATGTCGTCGCTGGTGGTCTCGCCCGTGAGTGAGTCGAGATGACGAAGGGCATCCGTATAGATCCAGCAGCACCATCTCGTGGGGAATGTTTTGCCCCGCCGCAGCACTTGCGGCCGCAAGGCCTTCCAGCGTTGCCGTTACCGCCTGGTATTGGCGCATGCTGGTCAGCATGCCACCCTCCGTCTCTACCGTGCGGTCGCCCACCATGGTCAACATCTTCTCCTTCAGCTCACCCACGCCTTCTCCGCTGAGTGCGGAGGTATGCACCAGCGGCAGGCCCAGCCCGTTCAGGGCGTCCTCCATTGCAGCCGATGGGCGGGCCAAGTCACTCTTGTTCACCACCACCAGCGCCCTGCGCTGCGCCAGCGTCGCCAGAAGCTCCAGCTCTTCCTGGTCCGGCACCGCGGTCGCATCCAGCACCATCAGCACCATGTCTGCATCCGCCAGCGCCTCGCGCGATTTGCGAATGCCAATCTGCTCGGCCTCGTCGCTGGCCTCACGCATGCCCGCCGTATCCACCAGCTCCACGGGAATTCCGCCCAGCGAAACGCGCTCCGTCACCAGGTCACGGGTGGTCCCCGGCGCCGCAGTAACAATCGCGCGTTCCCGTTGCACAATTCGATTGAAGAGAGAAGATTTGCCCGCGTTCGGCCGTCCCACAATCGCCAGCATCAACCCCGCATGCACAATGCGTCCGCGGGCGAAGCTGTTCGCTACCGGCTGCAGCAGGGCGCGAATCTCATCGATCCGGCCCACGATCTCGCCTCCAGGCAGCACGTCGACATCGTCTTCCGCGAAATCGATGCCGGCTTCGAGCAAAGCAATCAGCGCGACCAGGCCCTCTTTCATGGGCTTGATGCGGCGGGAAAGCGCGCCATGCAGTTGCTGCGCCGCAACCCGTGCCTGGTAGAGCGTCTGCGCTTCAATCAGGTCGTGCACCGCTTCGGCCTGGGTCAGATCGATGCGGCCGGAAAGAAACGCCCGCTGGGTAAACTCGCCCGGGGCTGCCAAATGCGCCCCGCCCTCCAGCGCCTGCCGCACCAGCGTCTCCAGAATTACCGGTGAACCATGAGCGGCCACTTCTACCACGTCTTCGCCGGTATAGGAGTGGGGCGCGGCGAAGAAGGTGACCACTGCCTCGTCCAGTTTCTCCTGGGTGTCCAAGTCCAGCAGATCCGCAAAGCGGGCCTGCGCATGGGCCAGCGGATTGCGCAGGCGTAGCATCGGTTCGACAATCCGGGCCGCCTCAGGCCCTGAAAGGCGCACGATCCCAATGCCCCCGCGCCCGGGCGGCGTCGCGATGGCAACGATGGTCTCGTTCTGATAAACCACGTGGGGATCGGGCTGCATGAAGCCTCCCGATTACTTAGTAGGGAGAGTTGCGCCGCGAAGGGCGTGCGCTGCTGACTTCAGAAGCCCGTGGCCGAATTCGCGCCGCACCTTTGGGATAGACGACTACGAAGCGGCGCAATCCCTCTCCGCTGCTTTCCGTTTCCAGATCCGCATAGTCCCGGAAGGCCAGGTGCAGCATACGGCGCTCGCGCGAACTCATGGGAGCAAAGCTGTAGGGCTGGGAGGTGCCCCGGACCCGCTCCGCCGCCGTCTCTGCGGCCAGCTTTAATTCCCGTGCACGGAGGGCCTTAAAGTTGTTGGCGTCGAAAGAGATGATGTCGTGCTCTTCCGCTTCGAGGCGCACGATCTTGGCTGCGATGTGTTCCAGGGCTCGCAGTAATTCGCCCCCGCGCTGGGTCAGAAGCACAGCATCCGGACCCGACATCTCGACATAAATCTCGCGGGCCTCGAGACCGTCAGGATCACGGGCTCCTGCGCCCGCGATGATCCGATACTTCAATCGCAGGCCGCCAGTGGTAGTAAGAGTCTTGAGAAATGCTGCAATCTTCTGGGCTGCAGCCGCGTGGTCGACTATCGGCATCGGTTTAGTATCGCACTTTGGGTGCAGGGAAGTCAGCCAACCAGGAAACCAATTCCTACGTCTGGTAACCTGCGCGAGTCGAGCACCCCGCTTTGCAAATTCTCGACGGTATACGTTCTGGAGGGACCAGTCTTACCGCAGTATGCCCGAACAGCAGAACTCGGCCCCGAATTATGCTTCGCTTAACCGCCCGTTTCCGGACGCCTGCGCGGCTCCAGTCCAGGTTTGCGATTTGCTTGCCGGCCACTGCCGCCGCTTCGCTTCGCCGCCCGCTTCGCCGCGACTTCGCGCATCTGCTTACCAATGCCCGTGCGGTTCATCACCGCCTGCTGAATCACGTTGATCACATTGCCGAAAGCCCAATAAAGGGCTAGACCGGAACTCAGGTTCCAGGTCATGAAACCGAAAAAGACCGGCATCGTGAAGGCCATCATTTTCTGCTGCGCCGGGTCCATGCCCGGCGATGGGGTCAGGTACTGCACCAGGAACATGGTCACAATGAAAAAGATGGGCAGAATGTGCAGTGGATCAGGAGCCGCCAGATTATGGATCCACAACCAGGGCGCCTGGCGCAGTTCGATGGTGTGCAGCAACATGCGGTAAAACGCGAAAAGCAACGGCCACTGCACCAGCATCGGCAGGCAACCGCCAAACATGTTCACGCCCTCGCGTTTCTGCAGATCGAACATCTCCTTGTTCATCTCCGCGCGGCGGGGATCTGTGGCCTTGTACTTCTTGAATTTCTCCTTGATTGCGTTCATCTCCGGCTGAATGCGTTGCATTTTCAGCGCGGACTTCATCATCTGGATGCGCGTCGGCAGCATCGCCAGGTTGATCACCAGGGTCAGAACCAGAATGGCCCATCCCCAGTTGGAGACGATATGCTCGTGCACCCAGCGCAGGGCCAGGAACAACGGTTTGGCGATGATGCCCGAATAACCGAAATCCACCACCGGTTCCAGACTCGGGCCCGTCTGGCCCCCGTTCGACGTCGCGCGCACAGAAGCGAGCACGTCCAGAACCTTGGGTCCAGCGAATAGCCGCATGCTGGTATGGCCCGAAGTGGCGCCCATCGCGGCCCCGAGCACAGATGCCTGGTCCGTCTGGTCCGCTTTGCCGTGACGGGGTAGGCCGATCGAATCGTGCAGGCCTACCAACAGCGTTTGCGACGGCTCGTCGGGAAGGAAAATCGCCGCAAAGGACAAGTCGCTCACCCCGGCCCATTCAAACGGCCCAGGGATCGTGCCTCCTCCGGCAATCTTTTTTGCCGCCTGGTTCTCGTTCTTGCCCCCCTGCATGGTGTCGAACTGCGACTGCGCATAATCCGGCAGCGTATCCTGGTCGCCAAATCCACCCGGCCAGGCGACGAGCACCGTTACCGGGCTTCCATGATCGGTGGCTGTCACGTCCACATGCAGAACATATGTGGAGTCGAAGCTGAAAACCTTCTTTACCTCGAGCCCGTTTTCCGAGTAGGTAAACGCGAGCGTGGCAGGAGCATTCAACGTCCCCGAGGCCGACGGCACATACAGCGCCTTCACCAGCTGGTTTCGCAGGTTCGCGTCATAGGTCCAGAGCGACAGCGGGTACCCAACCTTCGCCGCCGCCTTCGCGTTGACCAGGTCCAGCGGCTTACCGGCGTCGTCTTTGTACTTCTTCAGAATCCAGGAGATGACCTGTCCACCGCGATTGGAAAACGTAATCCGGTACAACTCGTTCTCGACCACCGTGGTCGCCTCAGCAGCCGCGACTACGGATTCGGTGGCTGTCTTGGCGGAACCGGAGCCTGCCGTCACCGCAGAGGCAGGGGAAGGGGAAGGGGAAGGGGAAGGAGCCAGTGCCGCCTTTGACGGCGAACTCGAAGCCACCTCGGCCGGAGTCTCCGGTTGCGTCTTTTTCTTCGGCGCGAAGTACTGCAGGCCGAGGAAGATGAGAACGAAGACGATGGAGAAGATGAGAAGCGTGCGTGAGTCTTGCCCACCGCCACCCGGCTGATTAGGATTGCGTATTTCGGCCAAAGAGATTTCCTGTCGATCGTACGATCTTATGGTAAATGGCGGGGGTCATCTGTGCGGAAGCGACGGCGGGAGGGGTGCCGGGTAAGTGCCTGGAACCGGATCGAAGCCTCCCCGGCCGAAGGGATTACAGCGTAGCAATCGCCACAGCGCGAGCGCGGCGCCATAAAACACTCCGTGGCGGGCGACGGCGGCCATTGCGTATTCAGAACATGTGGGCTGAAAGCGGCATGCACCAGAGAACCCGCTGATGGAATGCACCAACGGGGAAATCCAGCGCCGATAGAGCTCAGGCATGCGAGGTCTTTTCAATGACCGCAAAAATTTTGCATACTTCACCCTGCAATCGCGTGAATTCAGCGGTCAGCACCGTTCGCCGAGGGTGCAGCACCACATCGACGTCTCGCGTCAGCAACTCCAGGTTGAGACGTACGGCTTCGCGCATGCGCCGCTTGATGCGGTTGCGCTCCACTGCTTTGCCGAGGACACGCCCCGCGGTCAGGCCCACTCGCGGACCAAGGATCCGATTAAGGCCCGAAACGGGATTCGCACCTGCTGGTCGCTCGGCGAAGAAATATGTCATCGAAGGCGAGAAGTGTTTGCGGCTTCTTTGATAAACACGTTGATAGTCAGCATGTTTTCGTAGCCGAGCATCGCTTTGGGTCAGAAGCCTCAACTGAGAATTCCCTGCATTGCGCGTATTGATCTAGTCGCGGTAGCCGGCACTCACGGAAACGCGTTTGCGCCCCTTGGCGCGACGGCGGGAAAGCACTGCTGCGCCGGCCTTGGTCTTCATCCGGGTCAAAAAGCCGTGTGTCTTTGCACGATGGCGGCGGTTCGGTTGGAATGTGCGCTTGGGCATAACGCTGCGCTCCTGATCTCACTCAAAAATTTGTGCCTGAAGGCAAGCTTTAAGTATAACGGATTCAGCCGAAAGGGCCAAGCAGGCTGAAGTCTCGGGCCGCCGAAGCCCATGCTTTCACTGCGCATGGTGCAACTCGGGAAAGAAAGATTTTTTTGGCCGGAATGAGCCGTTGCACCACCTTGTAACTGTGCTAGTATCGGCTCCGATCAAGATTGATTTTCTGCACGTCCACACTACCTGATCTTTCGATCTGGATACTTTCGCGAAGGGGCTTGTTCCCCCAAAGCAGTTCCTAAGCACAGGAGCTACAATGGCACGCACGGTAAATGCCGATGCGGCTTGCTCCTTTGCACTTTGCAGAAGGTATCAGGCAGTCGGCGTTGAACGAAGGAAGCGTATGTCTTTTGTCGCCACCGCCCCCACCGTGCCCAATCCCTGGGCCCGGATACTGGGAGCTCTCGAGAAGAAAGTCAACCGGCAATCTTTTGACACCTGGCTGAAACCCACGCGGTTCAGCCACATCACTGGCCGGATGCTTTTCGTGCGAGTTCCCACGCCCGAGTTTCAACACATCGGCGACCGCTACGGCGACCTGATTCAGGAAGCCATTGATGCGTTCCACCTGGAATTCGATGACGTATCCTTCGTCATCCCGCAGGAAGACCCGGCGGCCGTCCGGGTGCGCGAGGATGGTGGGTTCGCACCCGTCCCTTCTCATTCCGCCGGCGCTCAACGTGCTGCCAACCGCGGCGTCGCCATACCGCAGGCGCCGCAGCAGGCCAAGTTCGACTGGGCCACTGCCGCGCAGCTCAACCCCCGCTACACCTTCGATGCCTTCGTCATCGGCAACGGCAACCAGTTCGCCCGCGCAGCCTCTGAAGCAGTTGCCGAACGCCCCTCCAAAGCCTACAACCCGCTCTTTATCTACGGCGGTGTGGGCATGGGCAAGACCCACTTGATGCATGCCATCGGCCACGAGGTGAAGAAGCGCCAACCGCAATGCTCCGTCTGCTATGTCTCCAGCGAGAAATTTACCAACGAAATGATCAACTCGCTGCGCTATGACAAAATGACCAGCTTTCGCGATAAGTTTCGCTCCGTCGATCTGCTCCTCATCGACGACATCCAGTTCCTGGCGCAAAAGGAGCGTACTCAGGAAGAGTTCTTCCACACCTTCAACGCGCTCCACGAGAGCATGCGGCAGATTGTTATCGCCTCCGATCGTCCACCCAAGGAACTGCCGGAGATCGAGGACCGTCTGCGCAGCCGGTTCGAATGGGGACTGATTGCCGATATTCAGCCCCCTGACCTGGAGACCAAGGTCGCTATCCTGCAGAAGAAGGCCGAGAGCGAGCATGTTCTGCTGCCCACCGATATCGCGCTCTTCATCGCGTCGAACGTCCGCACCAATGTGCGCGAACTCGAAGGCGCAATGGTACGGCTATTAGCCTGGTGCCGCCTGAATGGCGCGGAGCTTACCCTGGCTACCACCCAACTATGCCTGAAGCAGTTCATCGATACCCAGGTACGCAAGATCACCATCGAAGCGATTCAGCGTGCTGTCTCTGAGCAGTTCGGCATGCGCATAGCCGAGCTGAAGCAAAAAAATAATTCGCGCTCCGTGGTCGTCCCCCGCCAGATCGCCATGTATCTGGCCAAGCAGATGACTGAAGCGTCCCTGCCCGAGATCGGACGGCAATTCGGCGGCAAGCATCACACCACCGTGATGCATTCCATTGCCAAAATCGATGAACAGCGCCGTGCCGACAAAGATCTCAACCGCACCATCAATAAGCTCCTCGAGACCCTCAACGGCTGAGCTGAGTCAGAAGGCTTTACGCGTCCCGGCAGGAAAGAGAACAGCAGGTCCTCCCGGGAACTCCGAGTCTTTTCAGGTTCGCGCCGCTCCCGGTATGCTCAAGTTGTCTATGTTTCGTTTCGGGATGCGGTGCCGCCTGGCTTCGTTGGCTGGCTACTTGATCACCGGTTTGCTTCTCGGTGTAATCCCCGTCATGGGGCCGCGCGCTCACGCCCGCCAGCAGGACACCGGCTTTCTTAACCGCAGCATCACCCTCAATGGAACCCTTTATCACTATGTCGTCTATCTCCCGATGGACTGGTCCCCCAGGCAAAAATGGCCGGTCATCCTCTTTCTGCACGGATCCGGAGAACGCGGCTCGGATGGACTCGACGAAACCCAGGTAGGCCTGCCCAACGCGCTGCGTTCCCACTATGAGCGCTGGCCATTTGTCGTGGTCATGCCTCAGGTCCCCTACAACCACCATCACTGGACTGACTCGGACATTATGGCCATGGCTATGGCTGCTTTGAATGCCGAGGTAAAAGAATTCCACGGCGATCCTCAGCGCCTCTATCTCACTGGCATGTCTCTTGGCGGCTACGGCGTGTGGGAGATTGCCAAAGACTATCCCGGACATTTTGCCGCCATAGCTCCTGTGTGCGGGGGCATCTATTGGTCCTACGCCCCCGGACGCTGGCATCAGCCAGAGTTGGTCCCGGAGTATGTCAAAGCCATCGGCCGCACCCCCGTCTGGATTTTCCATGGTGCGGACGACCCCGTGGTTTCTCCCGCTCAATCGCAGATCATGTATGCGGCCCTCAGTGCCGCGGGCGGCAACGTGCGCTTCTGGGAGTATGCCAACTATCATCACAATGCCTGGGACAGGGCATACGTCGATCCGCAATTGCCGGAGTGGTTTCTGGCCCATCGCCTCTCCGATATCGCTACCAGCAAACCCTACGCAGAAAAGCGCGTCATCCCCATCCATCCTCCGCCCATTCGCGTCGATCCCAACATTTATGACGCTTATCAAGGAGAGTACGTCGACGCCGGCGTGACCCAGGTAACCGTCTTTCGCCAGGGCAACCGATTGATGTCCAGGAACCGCACCGGCGACCAGACCGAGTTGCTCCCCGAGCAACCCAATCGATTTTTCTATCCCAGCGGCAGCAGCACCCGTCTCACGTTCGAGAAGGCTCCCGATGGCCGTGTCACCGGGCTGCTATTCTCCGACGACCGCCACCAGGAATTGTGGGAAAAGGCGCCGGAAAAAACACCTTAGATTCGTTTCACCGCATTGTGCAAAGCAGGCCTTTCGCAGAGCCGCATCAGCACTGCCTGGGAACGTGCTTTGCACTCGGCGCTGCCGCTTTCCACAGCCTTTTTTCAGCCGTCTGTGCAGACCGTGGGGAAGACGGGACCCAACTCGACGTTATCCGCGACTCTTCCTGCTTTTCATTTTGTGGGAGCCTGGTTTTCTAAAACAGGGAGGCGTCTCATCCACGCCGTGCGCTTGGTTTCCGCCTGGTCTTTCCACTTTTCCGTCATCAACGGCTACTACTACTAAGAGGGAATGGATTATTTTTGCTTTTCGTCGTAGTAGAAATTTTCTAGTCCTCCCTTGCTCCTGCCGACCTATTTTGGCCCCGGGAATCCACAGGCAGAAGCGCAGTTGAGATTCTCACGCGCCTTCGCTGTGGTGTAGAGTGAGTCAAACCGACAAGGGGGCAAACACACCATGCTTAGCGCGGGGGTTGAGCAGGAGAGACCAGTCGTACAGGGAGCCGCAACCATGGAAATCAGCGTCAGCCGTCAGGACTTGCTGCGGGAGCTGAGTGCGACGCAGAGCGTCGTCGAGCGGAAGACCACAATCCCTATCCTCTCTAATTTTCTCCTCGAAGCAGGCCAGGGAGAAGGGGACGCGACCGATCGCCTCACGATTACGGCCACTGACCTGGACCAGAGCATTCGTACATCCTGTGCCGCCAAAGTTAAAAAACCAGGGGCATGCACCATCCCTGCTCGCAAACTTTTTGATTACGTCAAGTTGCTGCCCGATGGTGACATCTCCATCAAACTCATGGAAAACCACTGGGTGCAGATTCGTTCCGGCCGCTCAAACACCAAGATGGTAGGCATGGCGCGGGCCAATTTTCCCCAGGTGCCGGAGTTTCCCGAGAGCGGCCTGACCCAGCTGGCTGCGGCCTCGATCAAGGGCATGATCTCGAAGACCATCTTCGCTATATCCAATGAAGAGTCGCGGTACACGCTTAACGGCGCTTTGCTCATCTTGAAGGCGGAGTCGCTCTCCATGGTTGCCACCGATGGTCACCGGCTGGCGCACATTGAAAAAACAGGCGAATCGCTCAAGAACATCAGTGGGGAGAAGAAAACCTTAATCCCGCGCAAGGCGTTGGCTGAACTGCAATCGCTTCTTTCCGATACCAGTGAGGAGTCGCTTGATTTTTACGACGACGAGCACACTCTGTTCTTCCGTCTCGGACATCGAGTGCTCACGACGCGCAAGCTCACCGGTCAATTTCCCAATTACGAAGCGGTGTTGCCGCGGGATAACAACAAATTTGTGGTGGTTCGCAGCGAAGAACTGATGGGTTCGATTCAACGCGTTGCGCAATTCGCCGACGAACGTTCCGGGGCCATCAAGATCCGGCTGGAACAAAATGAGATGAAGATCTCTTCCTCCTCGACCGAATCGGGCGAGTCGGAAGACACGATCGAGTCTCCCTATAGCTTCGACCCCATTGTGGTTGGTTTTAATTCAACCTATCTCATAGATTTTCTTAGGGCTGTCGGGTCAAGCGGCGAGGTGCGGCTCGAATTCAAGGACGCTCAATCCGCCGGTCAGATGCGCCCGGAAGATTCGGCTGATGACTTCAAGTATCGCTACGTGATCATGCCGATGCGCATCTGAGAACCTGGATCCTGCAACGAATCCGGGCCGAACGTGAAAAACACCGCGCTCAACCGGCGAATCTTCCGTTTGCGATCGAAACCGGAATAGACTTCAACTTTTATCCGTCTTACTACGCACAGGTTTGCGGCGGGCGACGTCCGCCTTGGGCGCGGACTTCGTAGCGGTCTTTTTGGCCACGGCCTTTTTTGCGGCTTTTTTCCCCGGCTTGGCTCGGGCAACTACCGTCTTTTCCACCAACATGGCCTTCAATTGCTTCAGGTCCACGGTGCGTGCCGATTTTCTTAGCCGTTCAATGTCGTAGTACGCCCGCTTTTCGGTGAGAAAAATGTGGACGACAAAATCCACATAGTCCATCAATATCCATTCGCCCTGCCGCCGGCCTTCAACGGAGTTGGGATAGGTTTGAAAATCCTTTTTCAGGCGAATCTCAATCTCGTCGGCGATCGCTTGCGTCTGGCGTTCGTTTGATCCACTCGAAATGAGAAAAAAATCGGTGAAGCCGGCATCCACCGCATCGAGCTCCAGGATACGGGTATCTTCGGCTTTCTTGTCTTCGCAGGCCTGCGCAGCGGCCAAAACCATGCGGCGCGTTTCCGTAGTTGCCATTCGGTCGGGTCGTATCTCCTGGTTCCTATGGTATCTCTACCGGGCGGTAGAGTCCGTGGGAGCGAATGTATTCCGCAACTGCGCGGGGCAGCACGGTTTGTGGCTCCGACCCTTCGGCCAGCGCGGCGCGAATCTCCGTCGCGGAGATATCCTGGTCCAGATCGGGCAGCACGAAAAGCCCCGCACTTTGCCCTGAAGGCCCGGCCAGCGCGAAGCGAGTGATCCCGGCTTCACGATGCTCGCCCATGTTCACCACTCCCCTGGGAAGTGCTCCGTTGATCTGTTCAAGCGAGAATCCGGGCCTCCCGGCCACGATAAAGTCGCAAAAAACCAGCAGCTCGCTGCATCGATGCCACGATCTCAAAGTGAGGAAGGAATCAGCACCCAGCAGGCAGAAGAGCGTATCCGCAGGCTGAAGCTGGTGGCGCAGATCGTTGCAGGGTATCGAAGGTATAGTTGGGCTGCCCGTCTGGCAGAGGCGCATCTATGCTGCTCGCCGTGAGCCCCGGTACCCCGTGCACCGCCAAGCCGGACCATAGCCAGCCGGTCCTCAAAACTGGACTGGGCAGAGCCGCCCTTGAGCGGCTGCGTCCCTACGGGTGCGACCAGCACCTGGTCCAGCGCCAGACGCGTAACGGCCGCGCGAGCGATCGCGAGGTGACCACAATGTGGCGGATCAAAGGTGCCCCCGAAGAAGGCGATGCGCATAGGGCATCGTATCGTGCCCGCTGTATCCTAGGGCCACTTCGATGCCTACTGCCTACATTGCGCTCGGGTCCAATCTCGACTCAAGCACGGCAACCGCGCGGAAATGCTAACCGCCGCGAGCGAATCGCCTGGGCAGGCTGGGTCGCGTTGTGGCGCGCTCCTCCCTTTATGAAACCGAACCCGTCGGATATCGCGATCAGCCGGCCTTCTTGAATGCTGTCGTTGCTCTGGAAACGAAATTGGAGCCGCTACCCCTGCTGCATGCTTTGTTGGCCATCGAGCGGGAGTTGGGGCGCGATCGCAGCCATGCTGTCCTCAACGGCCCTCGCACACTCGATCTCGATCTACTGCTCATGGGAGATACCGTCGTTACCGGAGATGAGCTGACACTGCCCCACCCGGCTCTGGCCCAACGCCGCTTTGTGCTGGCGCCCCTGGCAGAGATCGCACCCCACCTTCGGCACCCGCAGCGCAACCAGACCATGGCGGAGCTACTGGCCCTTCTGCCCGACGAGGGCGAAAATCGCGTTTCCGCAGTTCGCCGGCTCGAGCAGCAATGGTAAGAGGAACCTATCCGACATTCCTCTAAACGACGATGGGTGCCACATCTCGCTCGTTTTTCGCGAGATGTGGGATACCACAGCGTTACCCTTGCCACTGTCGGATCTGTTGATGCCTTGAGTCTCCATAAATCCCTTCAATGGTGAGAGTTGAAGTCGCGGTATCCCACATCTCGCGAAAAACGAGCGAGATGTGGGGCACCCAAGATTCGTTTGCACGGCAGGCAGCCCAAACCAGTGCTCTTAGGAGGCGCAGGCTAGAATCAGCTACGTGTCTCTCACTTTTCAGATAGAAGCCACCAGTGGGCAGGCACGGCGGGCCACCATGACCCTGCCCCATGGGTTAGTCCAGACTCCAGCGTTCATGCCAGTAGGCACCGCCGGTTCCGTCAAGGCCATTCCCCAGCATCTGCTCGAAGAGCTGGACGCGCAGATCATTCTCGCCAATACCTATCACCTGTACCTGCGGCCCGGACACGAGCTGATTCGCCGGTTCGGGGGACTGCACCGCTTCATCGCCTGGCCCCGGCCCATGCTTACTGACTCCGGCGGGTTTCAGGTCTTCAGCCTCAACCAGTTGCGCAAAATAAGCGAAGAAGGCGTCAAGTTTCGCTCCCACCTGGACGGATCCTCCCATTTCTTCTCCCCTGAGCACTCCATGGACGTGCAAATGGCGTTGGGCGCCGACATCGTCATGGCCTTTGACGAGTGCACGGAATACCCAGCCGACCGGGTCCGAGCCCTGCAATCCCTCGAACTAACCCTGCGCTGGGCCAGGCGCAGCCAGCAGCATTTCAACGCCAATGCCAACGGAGGCCAGTCTTTGTTTGGCATCGTGCAGGGCGGCATGTATCCCGATCTGCGCCGCGAGTCGGCCGAGCAGCTGGTCGCCATGGACTTCCCGGGCTATGCCATTGGGGGGTTAAGCGTGGGCGAGCCGCGCGCGTTGACCCGGGAGATCATCGAAAGCACCCTGCCGCTGCTGCCCCCGGGCAAACCCAGATACGTCATGGGCGTGGGCTATCCCGATGAGATTGTGGAGTACGCCGCGATGGGGGTGGACATGATGGATTGCACCATTCCCACTCGCGCCGCCCGGCATGGCCTGCTTTTTACCTCCGGGGGCAGGCTCAACATCAGAAATCGCCGCTTCGCGGAAGACCCGGAGCCGCCCGATCCGCACTGCGGCTGCATGGTGTGCGGCCGCTACAGCCGGGCGTACCTGCGCCACCTGATGGCCGCCCAGGAACCGCTCGCGGGGTCCTCAACACCCTGCACAATCTGGCCTACTACCTTGACACGATGCGATCGGTACGAAATGCTATTGCCACGGATACTCTTCCCGTCCTGCTGGCCCGCGTACGCGCGCAAGCGGATCGCGTCGGTGCGGGATGAAGGCCTCGTCGCGGCACCTTTCCAGCCATCACCCACTCCAGTAGACAAACCGGGCCAGATAGGCTGTAGTAGAAGGTTGGATAAGAAATTAAGAGGATGGTACGTTGACCTTCACCCCCTTGTTGCTGGCTCCTGTTATTCCGCCTGGCCTGGTGACCTTTCTCCCGTTCCTGCTGATCATTGCGGTTTTCTATCTGATGCTGGTTCGGCCCAACCAGAAGAAGCAGAAACAGTGGCAAGAGATGCTGTCAAGCCTGAAACCCGGCGATCGCATCACTACCACCGGCGGCATGCGCGGAACTATCATTTCCCTTAAGGAGGACGCGGTGCAGCTGCGCGTTCCTCCCGACGGCATTAAATTAGAGGTCATCAAGAGCGCCATCGCTTCCGTGACGACTAACCAAGAGGAAGCTAAATAAACCGTATTTCGCGGGCAGACAATAAGCCTGGCGGAAAACCTGATTGCGACTCCCATGCGTAAAACCCTCCTGATCGTTGCAGTTCTTCTCGTGTTCGTCTTTGGCATCTTCGGCATTCCGAAGGGCATTGGCCCGTCTGCCTGGAAGACGGCGCTGACTGACCGCATCCACCTTGGTCTTGATCTCAAGGGCGGCATCCACCTGGTGTTGCAGGTGATGGTGAATGAAGCGGTGGGCGCGGAAACGGATAATGCGGTGGCCCGGGTGCAAGCCGACTTGCAGCAGGCCGGCCTTTCCGCCCACGTGTTCAAGCCGGATCCTAAGAAGCCGGAGCTGATCCAGGTTCAAGGAACGCCCCCGGACCGTATCGGCGATGTGCGCAACCTGCTCGACTCCCGCTATGGAGCCCAGTACATTGTGGCTTCCGAGCCCAACAATAGCTGGACCCTCACCATGAAGGGGACCGAGGTGCAGACGATCGAGCAGCATGCGATGCAGCAGTCGATCGATACCATCGGCACCCGGATCAATGCCCTGGGAGTCAGGGAACCCACCATCCAGGAATACAACCTGGGCACCAACCAGATCCTGGTCGAGCTGCCCGGCGTGGACGACCTTAGCCAGGTGCGCGACATTATCCAGTCGACGGCCCGGCTGGAGATCCACTTGGTCGTAGGTGGGCCATTCCCCACCGAGCAGGCTGCGGCGCAGAGCGTCGGGGGAACCGTACCACCGGAAGATGTGGTTATGGCTTATGGCGGTACGGAGCCGGAATTATTGGGTCAGTACTACGTTTTGCAACGAGTCCCCATCGTGGCCGGCGACGACTTTCGCGATGCTCAGCCCTCGGTCGATGAAAATGGCCGGCCCGATGCGACCTTCATTCTCACCCGCAACGCCGGTGACCGCTTTTACCAGTTCACCAGTACCAATATCGGCAAGTCGCTGGCAGTGGTGCTCGACAACCGGGTACAGGAAGCGGCCAATATCCAACAGGCCATCCGCGACCAGGGCCGGATCACCGGCCTGGGCAAGGAGAAGGCGCAGAATCTCTCCCTGATGTTGCGCACCGGCGCCCTGCCGGCCTCGATTCACTACCTGCAGGAGAGTGTGGTCGGACCGTCGCTGGGCGCGGACTCCATCCGCAAGGGCGTGCTCGCCTCGATCGTCGGCATGCTGGCGGTCATGATCTTCATGCTCGTCTACTATCACGGCGCGGGTATCAATGCGGACCTGGCCCTGATGCTGAACCTGGTGATCCTGCTGGGCTTTATGGGCTTCTCCAAGGCCACGTTGACCTTGCCCGGAATCGCCGGTGTGATCCTGACCATCGGCATGGGCGTCGATTCGAACGTGCTGATCTTCGAGCGCATCCGGGAAGAATTGCGTGCCGGCAAGGCGCCCGCTGCGGCTGTGGACCAGGGATTTGCCCATGCCTGGGTGACGATTGTCGATACCCACGTGACGACGATTGTCTCGGCGATCATCCTGTTTCTTTTCGGCACCGGACCGGTCAAGGGTTTTGCCGTGACGCTGAGTTTTGGGTTGTTCGCGAACCTGTTCACTGCGGTTTTTGTCTCACGCCACATCTTCGATTCGATTCTCAGGCGTAAGCAGCGCGGAGAGGCACTTTCCATCGGATAGTGGTTGTGTACGAGTAAGGCGGAGTTTCAAGTGGAACTGTTTCGTGGCATTAACGTTGATTGGCTGGGGAAAAAGTGGTACTTCCTCGCCTTTTCGCTGGTCTTCAGCGTAGCGGGAGTCTTGTCGATGCTTTTCTGGCATGGCATCCCGCAGAGGCATCGACTTTCGCGGCGGCACGCTGGTTTACGTCCAATTCGAGCAGCAGCCTAACATCGATCGAATTCGTCAGGCCATCGACCACGTCGGTATCCACGACGCTCGCATCCAGACCTACGGAACGTCGTCGCAGCGACAGGTAGCCATTTCGTTGGCACAAAATGAAACCAAGGAGTCGGCGCTCGATGTGGGGCGGGAGACCATCGTGGGGGCTCTGAATGCTAACTACTCCACGAATGGGCCCGACAATCAGGGCAAGCTGGATCTGGACAATGCCAGCCAGGGAACCCTGGCCCAGTTTCTGCAACAGAACGACCCTGAGCACCTGGCGAGCACAGGAGGCTGCGTCGGAGAAATATGCCCAGCAGGCCGCGGCGATTCTGAACCACCGCGACAAGGACCTTAGCGGTATCTTTAGCAGTATCGACCAGTTGAACGGGGTGGCGGATCCGGCGGTGGTCAACCAGTTGAAGCAGGGCGCCTATCTCTCCGGCTTTCATGTGTTCGCGGCCGATATTATCGGACCTCAGGTAGGCGCGGCCTTGCGCAAGCAGGCCCTGCTGGCTACCCTCTACTCGCTCGCCGGCATGCTTATCTATCTCTGGTTCCGGTTCGAGCTGATTTACGGAGTGGCCGCGGTGGTGGCGGTCTTCCACGACACCCTGATCACGGTGGGCGCCTTCAGCTTATCCAACCAGGAAATCACCCTGACGGTCATCGCCGCCATCCTTACCCTGATCGGCTACTCCATGAACGACACCATCGTGGTTTTCGATCGCATCCGCGAGAATTTGCGCATCTCTCGCCGCGAAAACCTGACCAGCGTGGTGAATCGCAGTATCAACCAGACGCTGAGCCGGACGGTTCTGACTTCGGGCCTGACGTTCCTCACCGTCCTGTCCCTTTACGTCTTTGGCGGCGAAGTCCTGCATGGCTTTTCCTTCGCCCTGGTGATCGGCATCCTCATTGGCACCTATTCGTCGATTGCAGTCGCCGCACCCATGCTGGTGGCCTACCAGGAGTGGCGAGCTAAACGGGGCAAGAAGGCGGCTTCTGCCTGCGAGTAAGAAAGCCAGGGTCTGAGTTGCCCTTCCGCCGGAAAAAAATAACAGCCAACTCAATACCCTTCATTCGCACTCTGAGCAAGACAGGAGAAAGCCGGGTACACTGGCTGTCCCCTGCGGTCCACCGGCTGTCGCACAGAGTGTTATGGCATGCCAATAGCCCTTTGGGATCAAAAAAACGAGTGCCGGTGTCTAAACAGGTACAAGTTCGAATATCCGAGGTAAGGCGATGTTTGAAGATTCTTTAATGGAGTCTGGTGGCAAGCTCAAAACCAAAAGTAAGTATTGGTCAATCCTTACCCTGGGCATCAACGGCGCAATCCTGGCTGGACTTATCATCTGGCCGCTGTTGCATCCCTGAGGCCCTGCCCACGCAGATGATGGCCACGCTGCTGGTCGCCCCGCCGCCCCCACCGCCTCCTCCCCCGCCACCACCACCTCAGGCTCCCGTACAGGTCAAAATCAAGTCTGAGATGCTGAACAATCAATTGCAGGCGCCCAAGCAAGATCCCGAAAGATATTAAGCAGATTAAGGAGTCGGCAGCCCCGCCGGCCATGGCTGGTGTTTCCGGCATGGAAGGCATGGGCGGCGGCACCCCTGGTGGCGTCATGGGAGGTATCCTCGGCGGCATCGGAACGGGCCCGCCTATCGTCAAAGCGGCGCCCCCCAAGAAGCTGAGTATTTCGTCCGGTGTCATGGCCGGCAACCTGCTGGATAAGGTCACGCCCCAGTACCCCGCAATCGCGAAAGCGGCCCGTATTCAGGGAACCGTGGTTTTGCAAGCCACTATTTCCAAGACCGGTTCGATCCAGAACCTCAGAGTCATCAGCGGTCCTCCCATGCTGCAGCAAGCGGCCTTGGATGCTGTCCGCTCCTGGCGCTACAAACCCTATCTTCTTAATGGAGATCCAGTCGAAGTGGAGACTACTGTCAACGTGGTCTTCAATCTCGGCGGTTAACCCGATGTGCGCGGCGCCACCTTGTCCAAAAGGTGGTAGCCGGCAATCCCCCTTGTGGCCACTTCGGGTCATTTCGGAACGAAGCAGCCCAGTGCTAGCATCTGGATGTTTCAGAGCTATAACCAAAGTCATTCCGTAGGAGGAAAGATTCAGTGATTCTCGCTCACCTCGCCCATCAGGCAGCTCTCGGTATGTACCTTTTCCAGGATAACGGACAAACCGTTGGCTTCTCTCCCATGGACCTTTGGCATAACATGGGCAACGCGGCTAAGGCCGTCGTCGCCGTGCTTTTCGTCATGTCCATCTGGTCCCTGGCTGTGATCATTGATCGCGCCCTCTACTTCAGTGCGGCTCGTAAGCAGTCCCGCGAGTTTGCGCCACGCGTTGCCGGCGCCCTCAAGGAAGGCAAACTGGACGAAGCAGTGAAAGTTGCTGACCGCAATAAGAAGTCCCATCTGGCCGAAGTGGTCACCGCCGGGCTGCAGGAGTTCCGCAACTACGGCAGTGGCGGTGCGGTCACCGACGAGCAGATCGAGTCCAGCCGGCGCGCACTCGAGCGCTCGGAAGCGATTGTCCACGCCAAGTTGAAGAGGGGCTTGGGCGGTCTGGCAACCATTGGTTCCACGGCGCCTTTCATCGGGCTCTTCGGAACGGTGGTCGGTATCTTGAACGCCTTCCAACAGATCGCAACCCAGAAGACCTCCGGTATCGGCGCAGTCGCCGGCGGTATCTCTGAAGCCCTGGTCACCACGGCTTTCGGTCTCCTGGTGGCGATCCCAGCCGTTATGACCTTCAACTACTTCACCGGCAAGGTGGAAGCCTTTGACGTGGAGATGGACAATTCCTCTAGCGAATTGATCGATTACTTTATCAAGCAGAGCCACCGCCGCTAAACGGCGCGTGGGCCTCAAGCACTCAACAGCGGGAATCCTGCACCGGTTGGAACGGATCAAGAAAATCCGTTCCAACCTGGTGGTTTTCACCGGACTCACAGAAAGTCATCTTGAAGGTGGGCAAGCCTGGAGCGTTTTCATAGTTGGTGCAGGCCAGCCAGTCAAAGCACAACCGCACCCACTCTGAAAACGCTATAGCCGCTCAACCCACGGAGCAAAACAATGGCAATCGTAGTTAGAAACGAAGGCGCCAAGGTAAATTCGAACATCAACGTCACTCCCATGGTGGACGTGATGCTGGTGCTGCTCATCGTTTTCATGGTCATTACCCCCATGCTTCAGAACAAGGTGAATATCGAGCTGGCCAAAGTCACCGACCCGACCTCCATGCCCGATGCCGACAAAGAAGACGCGGTGGTAGTGGCGATCACGCGGGATAACAAGGTGTACCTGGGACAAAACCAGGTCTCGATGGCGGATCTTGGCGCCAAGGTGGCCGATCTGCTGCAGAACAAGACCGAGAAGCAGATCTTTATGCGTGCAGACGCCCGGGCGCAGTACGGCACGGTCATGGATGCTATTGATGACGTGCGCACCGCCGGCGTAGATCAGGTAGGTTTGCTGACCGATCGCCGCCAGGACCAGACGACGCCGCCACCTGCTGTTACCCCACCCGCCGGGCAGTGAGCTCGGACCGCAACCTAACGTAGTACAGAATTCAGGAAACGAGGGAACGAACATGGCATTTGGTACAGGTGGACGGCGGTGGGCTCAATTCAACGCATCAACGTGACCCCGATGATCGATGTTTTGCTGGTGTTGCTGATCGTGTTCATGGTCATCACGCCGGTGACTCCGAAAGGGCTCGATGCCCTGGTGCCGCAGCCGCCGAAAGAGCCGCAAAAACAGCAGGATAATGACCGCACCATCGTGGTCCAGATCACGCATCGGGCAGGCGGGGGTGTCCCGGGGTACAAGATCAATGAGCTGGACATTTCCCACGGAGATCTATTGAATAAGCTGGAAGGAATCTTTGCCACCCGGGCCGAGAAGGTCATGTTCGTCAAAGGGGATCCGGAACTGGATTTCTCAGCGGTGGCGGATGTGCTCGACATCGGCCATGAGGCGGGCGTGGATCACATTGGCCTCATCACGCCGAAAGTCGCAGCTGGGCAGTAAAGCTGTAATGTTTTTGCAGGCCGGGCCCTGGTATCCAGAAAGCTGCTGATTTCGCCGCACTGGAATTGAAGGAAAGGTTGCCTGACCTGCTGCATGAGCAACGATAAACAAGCACCAGTTCGACGGTTTAGCGCGCTTTGCAAAAGGTCCGCGGTTGCTTCTTGAGCAGCCGCGGGCTCTGTTTTTTTGGCGGGACTTGCCAGCAGGCGCAAACCAATTACAATCACTGCGCGGAGATTTTTCCCCTCGAGTTGCTGGCCGGGTAAGCTTGTAGGAGATCAGGCAGAGCCTGGCGATCATAAGGAGATTTAAACCAGAATGAAGCGAAGCGCATATATTCCGGTGCTGGCGGTCGCCACCCTGTCGCTGCTGACCATGGTAACCGGGTGCAGCAAGCTGCAGGCTCGCGATCAATTGATTAAGGGTGTGCAGGCGTACAAGAACGCCAAATTTGAAGAGGCAATCGACCACTTCCAAAACGCGGAACGGCTCGACCCGACCCTGCAAAACGCTCCTCTGTATCTCGCCACGGCGTACGCTCAACAGGTAGTTCCGGACGCAAACACCCCTGAGAACACGAAGAATGCGCAGCTGGCGGTGGATGCCTATCAGAAGGTTTTGGCCAAGGACCCGAACGACCTGACTGCCCTGAGAGGAATCGCCGCGGTCTATCTGAATACGGGCAAGACCGATGAGGCCAAGCAGTGGCAGAGAAAGGTCACAACCGTCGATGCCAATGATCCGCGGTCGCGCATTACACCATTGGGGTCATCGATTGGCGCGTTGCCTACAGGAACGCGATCCAGGTTCGTAATGGCCTGGGAATGCAGGACAACGGCGACATGATTAAAGACAAGGCCGCATGCCAGAAGCTGGCTGAACAGAACACACCCTTTGTCGAAGAGGGCATCAAGGAATTGCAGCAGGCTATCAATCTGCGTCCTGGGTACGATGACGCGATGTCCTATTTGAGCTTGCTCTACCGGCGCAAGGCCGATCTTGATTGCGGCGATGAAGCCGGACACAAGGCGGACTTGGCTATGTTCGATCAATGGCGCGACAAGACCATGGCGACCCGCAAAGCGAACGAAGAGAAAAAGAATCAACAAACGCCGGGCGGCATTACCATGGACAACACCGGCAAGTAGTAGCGATCGAGAACTGTTCACCAACCCCTGGCTCCGGCCAGGGGTTGGTTGTTTATGCAACTGTCACCGCTACAAGCCGATGCCCAGGCTGAAGGCCGCGATCAACGCGCGGGAGCCGCCCTCTCCGTTCCATCATGTTGTAATCTTGGCCCGTGGCTACCCTGCTGGAAGTTGACCATCTATCCATCTATTTTCGCGATCAGGCAGTGGTCCGCGACCTGAGTTTCTCCGTTGGGCAGGGCGAGGTGCTGGGCCTGGTGGGCGAGTCAGGATCGGGAAAGTCGCTGACCTCGCTCTCCATCTTGCGGCTGCTTGATGCCGCGGCGCGGGTCGAAGGCGCGATCCGCTTCGAGGGCCAGGACCTCTTGACTTTGAAGCCGGACCAGATGCGCCACTATCGTGGGCGTAAGATTGCCATGATCTTCCAGGAGCCCATGACGGCTCTCAATCCCGTCATGCCGGTGGGCCGGCAGATCGCCGAAGCCATCGAAACCCACCAGCCGGAGCTTGGCCGCAAGCAGGTGCGAGACGCCGTTGTGGAGGCCATGACCGCAGTGGCGATTGACGAGCCGGAGCGCCGCCTGCGTGACTATCCTCACCAGTTTTCCGGCGGTCAGCGACAACGCCTGCTGATCGCGATGGCGTTGGTGAACCGGCCTTCGCTACTGATTGCGGATGAGCCTACCACCGCCCTGGACGTCACCGTGCAGGCGCAGATTCTGCTTCTGCTCAAAGCCCTGCAACAACGTAACGGCTTGGGCATGCTGTTCATCTCCCATGATCTGGCCGTGGTGGCGCAGATCGCAGATCGCGTTGCCGTGATGCGCCGGGGCATGCTGCTGGAGACCGGCACGCGCGACCAGGTGTTTCTTCACCCTGGGCATGCCTACACAAAAAGCCTGCTGGGGGCGGTGCCAACCCTTACCACCGACCGCGACCAGCCTTTGGCTACGCTGGCCGCCGCCGACAGCACGACCGGAACTCTTGTCGAGCAGGCTCCTGGCCACTGGGTACGCTCCATCCAGCCGGTCTGATATTCTGAGCGTTGCGGCTGTTTTCGGATGGCGCAATGCCCCTGAAAAGTGCGCCGTCACAGGGCACTGGCACTATGCGCGCTTTACTCATTTCCGATATTCACGCCAATATCGATGCCCTCGAGGCTGTCCTTGGGGTTGCCCCGGAACACGATGTTGTCTGGAATCTGGGCGACGTGGTGGGCTACGGGGCGGCGCCCAACGAAGTGATCGAGCGGGTGCGTGGTCTGGGCGATACCTTTGTCCGGGGCAATCACGACCGGGCTTGCAGCGGGCAGCTTTCGCTGGAGGATTTCAACCCGGTGGCCGGCCGCGCCGCTCGCTGGACGCGCCAGGTGCTCACCCCGGAGCATATCGACTGGCTACAGCATATGGTTCGCGGACCGATCACCCCGGATGGTCCCCAGGTGAGTTGCATGCACGGATCCTATCTTGATGAGGATGAATATCTGCTCTCCGTGCGCGACGCCAGACTGCCGTTGAAGCAGGCGGAAACCCGCATTAATTTCTTCGGCCATACGCATCTGCAGGGTGGCTTTGCCGCTCACGGCGAGGACTGGTTCAAGTTGGACCCGGTTTACTCCAGTGATGATGAGCCCGATGTGTCGGAGCTGGTTTTGATTCCGGGGGCGCGCTATTTGATCAATCCCGGTTCTGTGGGGCAACCCAGGGACAATGATCGCCGAGCAGCGTTCGCGCTGTACGACGATGAGCGGATGGTGGTCGAATTCCGCCGCGTAGCCCTATGACTTCCGGCTGGCGCAAATGCGAATCCTGCGCGCCGGGCTCCCCGACCAGTTAGCCATGCGCCTGGGCTTCGGACGCTGAAGCGGATACATTTCAACCGTCTCGATTCCGCACAGTATCAGCGAACCAGATAGGAATCGTGAAGGGTACGGGCTTCAGCCCGTACATACAGGAAGCAAATGCAACGGGCTTTAGCCCCTGAGGGCAGCTTTCGTCGGACCAGACTGAAAAGCATTCCCAGGGGCTAAAGCCCAAATAATTCCAGTTGGACTATGTACGGGCTAAAGCCCGTACCCTTCAGCCCATTTTCACCACTGCCTAAGCTTCGCTGTCCTCAGCCTTGACCGTGACCTTGACGTGCGCCGTCACTTCACGATGCAGCTTGATCGGCACATGGAACTCGCCCAGCTGCCGTAGCGGCTCTTCCAGTTGCAGCTTGCGGCGATCGATGGTGTAACCCTTCTGCTCCAGTTGATGCGCGATCTCAGCGGAGGTGACGGAGCCAAACAAGTGATCGTTCTCGCCCACTTTGCGCTCGAAGACCAGCTCCACCTGGTTGAGCTGTGTGACCAGTAATTCCGCCTCGGATTTTTCCTTCGCGGAACGCCGCACCGCGGATTGCTTCATCTGATCGATGACCACTTTATTAGCGGCCGTTGCTTCCATTGCGAGCTTTTTAGGCAGCAGAAAGTTGCGCCCGTAACCGTCGGCGACCTTCACCACATCGCCACGTTGGCCGAGCTTGTTGACATCTTCTTTCAGAATGACTTCCATGACCAATCTCCTACCTAGTAGCGGGCTGCAAAGGGCAGCAAAGCGATATTGCGGGCCTGCTTGATGGCACGCGCCAACCCACGCTGATGGGTGGTGCAGACGCCGGTGAGGCGCCGGGGCACAATCTTGCCCCGCTCGGCGACAAACTGCTGCAGCAGGCGTACATCGCGATAGTGGATGGCATCGATCTTCTCGACACAGAATTTGCAAACCTTCTTGCGGCGAAAGAACTTGCGTCCGCCGCCGCCCGGGCCGCTGGGGCGTCCGCCAGGCGGGCGTCCGCCAGGACCGGAAGACCCGGGTCCGGAGCCCTCGGGCCGGGATGTGCTTGGTGCGCTTGGCGTGCTGGTTTCGTCAGCCATAATTTTCCTGTTCCTTTCAAAAATTGCTTAAGCGCTGGCCGCTTCTGTAGCCGGCACCGGCGCGGCGGTAGGCTCCACGGGAGTCGGGGCAGTCGCTGCCGGCTGAGCGCTGAGCTTCTTGCGCGTGGCGCGGATGGCCTTGATCTTGGCCACTCGCTTCTCCTCTTCATCCATGCGGACGGAGATGAACTTGATCACCGGTTCGGAGACGCGCAAACGGCGCTCGATCTCGCCCACCAGCGATCCGTCGGCGTTGATCGTCAGCAGCACATAGTTGCCGTCGTTGAACTTCTTGACCATATAGGCCAACTTGCGCCGGCCAAGCTTCTCCATCGACTTGATACTGCCGCCACCCTGGGTGATGTTCCCCTCCAGGCCGGCGATCAGCTTGTCGAGATCCTCGTCCAGAATGTCCGGACGAACAATAAACATGATTTCGTACGTGCGTTGCATGGCTATTCTCCAATTCATTCCTGTTCGCCGCCATTTTCGCGGCGATTGAACTCATTCATTGCCGGCCCGGCTCCCTTGGCCAGCACCATTTCTACTGCCTTCGCCGTGCGATCCAGCACCTCATCGAGGATCGCCAGTTGAGGCTTTGCGCATGGGGGTGAGCACATAATCCTTGCGTCCCCTCCGTGCACGTTCTGCCGCTTCATCCCCCGGGGGAGCCACCCCGATACGAATCCTCAACCACTCTTCGCTGCCCAGCGCCCCGGAGACTGACCTGACCCCGTTATGGCCGCCTGCACTGCCTCGTTCCCGTATGCGCAGCGAACCCAGGCTAAGCGCAATCTCGTCATAGATCACAATCAGATCGCGCGTCGCATCGGCATCAAACTCTTTCACCAACGCCTGAACCGAGATGCCGCTCAGGTTCATGAACGTTTCCGGCTTAGCCAAAACCACGTCTCTGCCGGCGATTCGAGTCGTGGCTGTCAATGCCCGGCAGCGGCGATTGGTTACGGCCACCCCACCTTGCTCCGCCAGCCGGTCGATAGCCAGAAAGCCCGCATTGTGGGGCGTGAACTGATACTCGATGCCCGGGTTTCCCAGGCCGACCACCAGGGCCGGACCCTTTCTTTCCCCATCCACCTCGGCAGCCAAGCTCAGAGCCAGGTCACTTCTTCCCGCCCTTTTCCGCAGCCGGATCCGGAGTCTCGACCTTGCCCTTCTTGGCCACTTCCGGCTCTGCCGGAGTCGCCGCAACCACCGCATCGACCACCGCCGCAACCTCTTCCTTAATCGCCACCACGTGGGCGATCGTGGCACTCTCATCCGTAATGAACTTGAGCTTGCCATCGTGAGGCAAATCAGCCACGCGGATGGAATTATTCAGTCCCAGACCGGTGACATTCAGGTCGATATGGCTGGGGATATCACCCGGCAGGCACTCGATCTCAACTTCGCGCAACACCTGGTCGAGAATGCCGCCTTGCATTTTGACCCCAACCGGAATTCCCTCGAGCAATATCGGAACCTTCACCCGCATCGCTTTGTCCATGGCGATACGTTTGAGGTCGATGTGCATGAGCTTGCCCTTGATCGGCTCGTACTGCCAGTCGACGATCATGGCCTTGGTCTTGCCGGCACCGATCTCCAGATCAAAAATCGTGTTGTGACCGGAATCCGAATGAAGGATACGGGTAATCTGCTTGGGATCGAGTTCCACCGCGATGGCTGGTTCCTTGGCCCCGTAAACCACGCCCGGAATCATACCCGCGACGCGCACCCGGCGTGCCGCGTTCTTGTTGAACTTGCCCTCCCGGGCCTTTGCTGCGACCACTTCCTGCTCAGCCATACTTCTCTCCTGTAACTCTTCCGCGCCGCGCCGCCCAGATTAACGACTAACTGAACAACGAGCTGACGCTGGTCTCCATGTGAATACTCTCGATCGTCGCGCCCAACAGGCCGGCGACCGAGAGCACTTTAATCTTTCCCAACCGCTCCAGCTTCTGCGCCTCTTCGCGCAGCGGGATCGAGTCAGTGACAATCACTTCCTCCAGCCGTGAGCTGCTGATGCGCTCGATGGCCGGCCCTGACAATACCGGATGCGAAGCTGCCGCGTACACCTTGACTGCTCCCGCATCGAGCAGAGCTTGCGCCGTCTTGACCAGCGTGCCCGCAGTGTCGATGATGTCGTCGATGATCAGGCACGTTCTTCCCTGCACATCGCCGATCACGTTCATCACCTCAGTCACGTTCAGATCCGTGCGCCGCTTGTCCACAATGGCCAACGGAGCCTGCATCTTGGTCGCGAAAAACCGCGCCCGTTCCACCCCGCCCGCGTCCGGCGAAACCACCGTAAGATCGGGCAGGTTCAACTCCCGGAAGTAGCTCACCATCACCGGGCTGGCGAACATGTGATCTACCGGGATATTGAAGAACCCCTGAATCTGCGCCGCGTGCAGATCCATGAACAATGCGCGGTTGGCTCCCGCGGTGGTCAACAGATCCGCCACCAGCTTGGACGAGATAGCCACGCGCGGACGATCCTTACGATCCTGCCGCGCGTACCCGTAATACGGCACTACCACCGTGATCCGTCCGGCCGAAGCGCGCTTCAGCGCGTCAATCATGATCAGCAGTTCGACCAGGTGCTGATCCACCGGAAAACAAGTTGGCTGCACGATAAAAACATCCACACCCCGGACGTTCTCCAGCAACTGAAAGTAAATCTCTCCATCGGCGAAACGCTGCAGCTTGCTTTCGCCCAGCTGCACTCCGACGTGCGCACAAATGCCCTCAGCCAGTTTGCGGTTGGCAGAACCGGCGAAGATCTTGAACCGCTTGTCTTCGCTCAAACGCCCAGCGCGCTTGCGCTCCGGTTTCACCTTACCCGGGGCCGCCAACTCCTGGGTCATGCTCTCGACCTCTTGTTGCGAGGTGGGAACCGTCAGAACAGTGGATTCTCCCTTCACACGAACCTCCCAAGCTGGTTTGCTTTGGTTGTTCCGCCTGATTGTCGCGCCACGGAGTGCTCCGCCGTGACAGGAACCACATTTCCTGCATCGAAAGCTTGGCTGGGCGACTAGGAGTCGAACCTAGACAAAGTGCTCCAAAGGCACTTGACCTACCATTAGTCGATCGCCCAACTGGGTGCGGCCAGGAAGCTCTAAGCCTCGTCTGCCACCATCATAGTGCGCCAGTAATCGCTGCGAGGCAACGTGCTGGTGACCAAGCCAGTTACACCGTGCCGTTCCAGCCGAACCAGTGCCGCCTGTGCCGCGCCCGGGGTACGGTAAAGCCCGAAAAGGGCTGATCCGGACCCGGAGAGGCCTGCGTAGACAGCCGCGTCCTCCGTGTTGGAGCCGCCGCCCACAAGAATGCGCTTGATTTCACCGAGAAAGGGATGCTGAGGAAAGACGACCTGTTCGAAGTCGTTTTCGATCCCGGTTCGGACAAGCGCGAGAAGTGGATCCTCGGCCCGGTCTTCCCTCCTGGAGAAGACACCGGAGGAGTGCGGTTCGCCAAATGCAGCAGCGATCGACCGACTCAACTCTGTGATTGTAGCTGAGGGGGGTCTCATGGTCAACGCGGGCGCAGAATGCAGGCTGTCCCAGTCACGATAGGCTTGTGGCGTGGATACCCCCGTCGCCGGTAACGCGAGCACGCAGGGAAGAGAAGGAATGTCGGGCAGAGGATAGACTTCCTCCCCGCGCCCGACCCCAATCACTGCCCCTCCCAAAACAAATAGCGGCACATCGGAACCGATCTGTGCGGCGATGCGCAAGCGTTCCGGTGGCGGGAGCCGTTGATCGAGCTCGTGCTCCAGCCCTATGAGCGCAGCCACGGCGTTGGCTGATCCGGCGCCCAGGCCGCCTTGCACCGGCAATTGCTTGTCAATCTGGATGTGGACCTCGGCCCGCAGATCAAGTGACTCCAGGCAGCGTTCCACCATGCGCCACGCCGTATTGCCGGCATCGGTGGGTACGCCTGGATGACTGCTGCTAAGTGACAGGCTTGTCGCGGCGGCCGGCCGGGCCGTCACCGTCACCCACTCGTGCAGCGCCAGCGTTTGGTACACGGTGGTGAGTTGGTGGAACCCATCCGGACGCAGTGGGCCAATAGCCAGGCCCAAATTGACCTTGGTATGCGATCGAACGCGGGTGGGCATCCCATCGATTTTAGTCTGCACCGCCCACTAACATTACTTTCTGGCAAAACATATGCGAATTGGCTATTGCCAATTACTAGTCCGAAAGACGAAACTCTTTCTCGATGCACCCCTTCCCCGAACGAATGATCGAAATCGGCTTGGTCTTAGTAGGCTTCTTAGCAGTAATTGGCCTGCTGATCCTGATCGCGCCTAACTTCGGCTTGAAGCCAAAGCCGACCGTAGACGGCTGGCGCTTTCCCGTGAAACCAACCTGTCTTCTGCTTTACTACCTGGCTTTAGGTGGTGGAATGGCTTCGGTCGGTTTCAGCGCGAAGTACCTCCTTGTCTCCGGCACCTACAACTGGCTAGCGTGGATAGGCTTCGGTTTCGGCTTTTTGCTGGTTCCGCTGGCCCTGGCTGATTGGCCGGAACCCCTGATTTTGGACGGGCAGGGTTTGCTCGAAGGCCGCAGTGCCTCCAGCCGCATCCGCTGGCAAGAGCTCAAGCATGTCCGCGCCTACCGCATCCGCTGCGATCGCGGGGTCGTGATCCATGGAGACGGGGGAAAGCAGTTGGTCGTCGCCGATATCGCTTATGACTCCAACGCCGTGCTGGATTGCCTCCTGCGATGGCAGTCGGTTCCCTATTACTCACTCAAGGACGAGATGACTCCCATCTCCCTCTTCAGCGACCCTCATTCCCGCTAGTGAGGGCCTCGGGCTGGTAGGTACGGGCTTCAGCCCGTACATAAACCCAACAAGTTCATCTGGCCTTTAGGCCCTGGGGTACGTTCTTTATTTCATTTCCGCAGAAGCCATTCATTGTTCCGCAGCCTGTTCGCCCCTCCACCAGATGCTCCTTCTAAGAACTCGATTTCCAAACTCGAGTCCCGCAGGGACGTTTGAGCTTAGCCCAGGACGTTAGTCCTGGGTCCACTCGACTTGGTCGGAGTAGTCCCGACAGGAACGGCTGAAAGTTGCCCAAGGCGCGGCCCTGGGCTTGCTGGATTCGGGAGGATGGACGAGAATCCCCAGACTGTATCCTGCGGTTTTGCTTTCAGCCGTCCCTGCGGGACTCTTTCGTGTTTTCAAATCCTACGCCGGACTAACGTCCTGGGCTAAGCTCAGACGTCCCTGCGGGACTTGATTTTGGAAATCCTGTTATCACACAGGCCTCAAAGCCCAGACGATTGCTAGGCCTCAACGGCTCGACTAAACTCGTGCCCTGATACAAATCCAACTCGACAACACCTTCCCGAGAGTGTTTCTCCTGATTCATAGGCCCATCACATGCACGTGTGCGGTGAGAAGATAGGTTAGAGAACAAACGGAGCCAAGGAGTTCCGTGGAAACGGCGCAATGCTGAGAACCATTTCGACCCACATATTCCTGCGCCAGCGGCTGCATCCCGGCCTGCTGGAGACTCTAACGAAAGGCGGCGCGGAGGGAATCGAAATCTTTGCCGCGCGTCAGCATTTCGACTACACCTCCAAAACCCACGTGAAGGAAATCGCGGTGTGGTTCGCGGCCAACCCCGTCGAGCCGTTTTCCATGCACATGCCGATGTTTGGGGATGCAGAGATGGGACGCAGCGGCGCGCCGGCGGTCAATGTCGTTCATCCCGAGAAGTCACGGCGGATCGACGCTATGGACGAGGTGAAACGAGCGCTCGAAACCGCGGAAGAGATGCCTCTGCGCCACTTGATTCTGCACCTGGGAGAGCGCGAAGACCGCTGGAGCCCGAGGACCCTGGAGCATGCCATGACCGCCATCGAGCACCTGCAGGCCTTTGCCCGGCCCCTGGGCGTAAAAATTCTGCTCGAAAATATTCAGAACGAAGTGACCGAATCGGTCAACCTGCTGGAGATCGTGCGCATCGGCCACTTCAAAGATGTGGGTGTGTGCCTCGATATGGGTCACGCACACCTGGGCGGTGGCATTGCTGCGGCCATCGGCGAGTTGAAACCCCTCATCCGATCCGCTCATATACATGACAATCACGGGCAAAAGGACGAGCATCTCTGGCCTGGAGACGGAACCATTCCCTGGGCGGAGACGATGCAGGAGTTGCGAACGGCGCCGCAGTTGTCCGCCGCAGTTCTGGAGATCAATTACCTGCCCGAGGATTCGCCGGAACACGTCGCCACCCGGGCTGCAGAAACATTCAAGATGCTCGAGCTGTAGGTGGAAATGGCAGAAGAGACTAAGAACGAAGGAGTGGCCGCCCCGCTGGCCACCATCGCAACCCTGAACCAACACGAAGGAAAGCCGGTAACCCTCAGAGGATGGCTCTACAACCTGCGCGAGAGCGGCAAGCTCCTCTTCCCCATCTTTCGCGATGGGACCGGCACGGTGCAGGGCATTGTTCCCAAGGCCGCTGTGGCGCCGGAGGTTTTTGAGCGGATTCGTGGCCTGACTCAGGAATCCAGCGTAATCGTGACCGGCAGGGTGAGAGCCGATAAGCGCGCCCCCGGCGGCTATGAACTGGATGTCGATAACGTCGAAGTGCTGCAGCGTGTGAGCGAGGAAGAACCCTTTCCCATTACGCTGAAGGAGCACGGCGTCGAATTTCTGATGGAGCACCGGCACCTGTGGATTCGTACTCCGCGGCAGTCGGCTATCCTGCGCATCCGCGCCGAAATCATCAAGGCAGCGCGCGATTATCTCGATGACAACGGTTTTGTCCTGACCGACCCGCCCATCCTTACGCCGGCAGCCTGCGAAGGAACCAGCACCCTGTTTCCAGTCGACTACTTCGGCGATGAAGCCTTTCTCACCCAGAGCGGCCAGCTATATATCGAAAGCACGGCGATGGCGTTGGGTAAGGTCTATTCTTTCGGTCCCACCTTCCGTGCCGAGAAGTCGAAGACCCGTCGCCACCTGACCGAGTTCTGGATGGTTGAGCCGGAGTTGGCCTATGCCACCATCGACGATCTGATGGTGTTGGCGGAAGAATTTCTGAGCTTCCTGGTGCAGCGGGTGCTTACCCGGAGAGCCCTGGACTTAAAAGTGCTGGCTCGCGACACAGCCAAGCTGGAGGCCGTGAAGCCGCCCTTTCCCCGCATCACCTACGACCAGGCCGTCAGTATGCTGAACGATGCTTTTTCGCGCGGCTTGCTCGAACAAAAATTCGAGTACGGGAACGACTTTGGTTCACCCGACGAGACCTACCTTTCCTCCCAATTCGATCGTCCGGTCATGGTGCATCGCTACCCCGCCGCGGTAAAGGCGTTCTACATGGAGCCCGATCCCCAGAACCCGAACCTCGCGCTATGTGTCGACGTACTTGGCGCCGGAAGGCTATGGAGAAATCATCGGTGGTTCCCAGCGCATTGCTTCGTATGATCTGCTGAAAAAACGGATCGAGGAGCACCACCTGCCCCTTGAAGCCTTTTCCTGGTACCTCGATCTCCGCCGCTACGGCTCCGTTCCCCACGCCGGCTTCGGCATGGGCATCGAACGCGCTGTGGCCTGGATATGCAGCCTGGATCATGTACGGGAGACGATTCCTTTCGCGCGCACGCTGAACCGCATCTACCCTTGATAGGCCAAAAACGATTTGTGCGCCCCAAGCGAACTTTGGGGAGTCAAAAAAGTTAGTCAGTATCGCCTGACTCAGGTTACTTCTTCAGCGGACGAGCCGCCGCCCCCAGCGCCGCCAACAAGCCCGCCGCCACCTCGATGCCGCGTCGCGCGTCCGGAGTATTCATCCGGCTGACCAGCGTGAAGAGCGACGGTGGCCCGCGCCTTCTCTTCATCTTGTCATCGTCGGGGCTTACCGTCTCGAACGTCTGATTGATGTTGCCCAGCACCTTCCCGAGAACAATCAGGTTGCGCAGCCCATTGACCATCTCCGGCTGGCTCACTATCCCTATTACGTGGTTGATGATTGAATCCTGCGCTGCCAGGGCGCCGCGCAGCAATTCCAGCGTTCCACTCTCATGCGCCTCTTCCAGCAGTTGATAGGCGCTCAATATGGCATCAGCATGTTCTGCAGGCGCTGCATCGATCCTGCGCTTCAGCTCCTCGCGAGTATCGGGCGGGGTGAAGACTCGATATGCGACTGGCTTGGCCATGTGCTTTTCTCCTATCGGGTGTGATTGCTGTTGCCGTTTTCGGCGGGTGCGCCGTCGCCTTTGGGTAAATGGCTACCATTGCTGGTGATTTGCACCAGCGCAGGACGTTCGCCTGGCATGTGATAGTCAGCCCGTTTCCACTTGCGCTCCACCTCCACGCCAAGCTGCGGTGTTGGTTTGCCGGAGTAGCGGAAGTTCAGCGGACGCAGTGGATTCTCGATCGGCACGAAATCCAGCACCTTCAGCCTCACTGCCGTTTCCTTATAGGCCGGCGTGTGCACGTCCTTATCGACCATGCTGCCGGTCAGTACATTCACCGGCCCTTCGGATGAGGTCAGCGGCAGGTACACCTGCTTCCCATTCACCCGATCAGTCACCAGCGCCTTCACGCGAATCGTGCCCGTTCGTGATGTGACATCGACCCAGGTCCCGCTCTGGATCCCTTGCTCCTTTGCCAGTTCGGGCGAGACTTCCAGGAAGCGCTCCGGCGTTTCTTCCTTTATGCCCTTTACCCGATAGGTCATGTTGCCTTCGTGGAAATGCTCCAGCAGGCGCCCGTTGTTCAGGTGGACGTCATATTCATCGTCCTGTTTCTCGCAGGGCTCGTTCCACTCCAACGGATACAAGCGCGCCTTGCCATCAGGGAAATGGAAGCCCTTGGTATAGAGCAGCGGTTGATCTGTTCCATCGGCCGCCACCGGCCATTGCAGCGACTGGAAGCCGGCAAGCCTGTCATAGGTGACACCTGCAAACAGCTCTGAGAGCGACGCCACCTCGGCCATGATGTCCGCGGGATGTGCGTAGGTCCAGTGGGCGCCCATGCGGTTCGCAAGCTCCATTGTGATCTGCCAGTCCGCCTTGCTTTCGCCCATCGGCTCGAAGACTTTATAGAGGCGCTGCACGCGACGTTCCGTGCTGGTGAAGGTGCCTTCCTTTTCCAGCGACGGCGCCGCCGGAAAAACGACATCGGCATAACGGCAGGTCTCGGAGAAGAAGATGTCCTGCACGACAAAGAACTCGAGCCGTTCGAATGCGCCGGCGACACGATTCGCATCGGCATCCGCGCTCACCATATCTTCGCCGGCTAGATAGATCGCCTTGAGCTTGCCGTCGTAGACTGCATCCACCATCTCGTGGTTGTCGAGGCCTTTGGTCGTGGATAACTTGACGCCCCAGGCCTTTTCATAGCGTTCACGCGTCGGGTCATCGTTCACCTTGTCGTAGCCCGCGAGATAGGGCGGCATCGCTCCCATATCGCTGGTGCCCTGGACGTTGTTATGGCCGCGCAGCGGATACGCACCTGTTCCCGGCCGCATGTAGTTGCCACTTACCAGCAGCAGGTTCGAAATGGCCGTCGAGTTATCCGATCCATTGCAATGCTGCGTAATGCCCATAGCCCACAGAATGCAGGTGGCCTTCGACCTGGCGATCTCATGCGCGATCGTCTTCAGCGTTTCGATGGGAACCCCGGTACGCTCCGCCGCAAACTCCATCGTGAAAGGCTCGAGACTAGCGCGATATTTGTCCAGATCGTTGACCCAGGTGTTGAGAAACTCGGTCTGTGCCAGCCCGTTGTCCAGCAGATAACGGCTGATCGCAGAAAGCCAGACCAGGTCCGAGCTCGGCGCCGGACGGATATGTATATCCGCGCGCCGAGCCATCTCGTTTTCGCGCAGATCGCACACGATCAGCTTCTGGCCGCGCAGCTTGTGAGCGCGTTTCACGCGCGTCGCCAGCACCGGGTGCGATTCCGCGGTATTGCTCCCGATGATGATGACCAGTTCGGCCTTCTCGATATCGGCGATCGAGCCGGAGTCGCCGCCATAGCCCACCGTGCGCCACAGTCCCGCCGTGGCGGGTGACTGGCAATAGCGCGAGCAATTATCGGTATTGTTCGTGCCCACGACGGCCCGAGCAAATTTCTGCATGAGGAAGCCGTCCTCATTGGTGCACTTCGACGATGCAATCACGCCGATCGAGTCCGGCCCGTTCGCGGCCTTGATCTCGCCCAGCCGCCGCGCCACCAGGCTCAAGGCTTCGTCCCAACTCGCCTCGCGAAAATCTTCGCCGTCGCGAATCAGCGGCTTCTTCAGCCGGTCAGGATGGTTGACATAGTCCCAGCCGAACTTACCCTTCACGCAGGTGGAGATTCCGTTCGCCGGCCCATGCGTCGGTTCCACCTTCAGGATGTGCCGTTCTTTCGTCCATATCTCGAAGGTGCAGCCGACACCGCAATAGGTGCAGACGGTCTTCGTCTTCTTGATGCGGTCGGCCAGGCGCATCGCGGCCTCGGTCTCCGAGACCGCCAGGATCGGTCCGTAGCCGATTTCCGGTTCGACATCCTTTACGATGTCGATCATCTTGTCGAGTGCCTGCTTGGGCCATTTTGTCATATAGCCGGCTTCGCCAAGCATGGAGCGCTCCATCAACGCATTGCATGGGCACACCGTAATGCAGTGGCCGCAGCTTACGCAGCTCGATCCGCCAATCTCATGCCCGCCATCCCACAACACCCGCGGATGAGCCGATTCCCACTCGATCGAGAGCGTCTCGTTCACCTGCACGGTTTGACACGCTTCGACACAGCGCCCGCACAGAATGCACTGATCCGGGTCATAACGGTAAAACGGATTCGTAAAATCGCATGCGTAGGGTTTCGGTTTATACGGATACGTCTGGTGCTCGACCTTGAGCAGCGCCGTGGTATTGTGCACCTCGCAGTTGCCGTTGTTGTTGTCGCACACCGTGCAGTAGAGCAGGTGATTGCCCAACAACCGGTCGAAGCCTTCCTTCTGCGACGCCTGCGCTCGCGCGCTCCGTGTCACCACCGTCTGTCCTGCGGCGGCTTTAGTACCGCACGCGCGCATCAGCTCGCCGTCCACCTCCACCATGCAGGTATCGCAGCTCTGTATCGGGCCCATCTGTGGGTGGTAGCAGACATGCGGTAATTCCTCGATGCGCAAAATCGAATCAATGAGCCATTCGCCGCCCTCGGCCGGCACCGGCTTGCCATCCACCGTAATCTCTATCGGATTTACGCCGAGCGGGCGCGGCGCTGAAACGAATTGATAATCGCGCCCATTGCCGGTCTGATCCTCGCTCCAGACCAGCCGCTCCAACTGATTCGGATTCTGCATGTCCCCACCCTTCCTACGTTATCGATTAGGATGCGCCCTCGGCGCCTGCCGTCTCGACCACGAAGCCCCCAGGGTTAGCCATCTTTGATGTGGCTTCTGCAACATGGCGCGACCGGATCATAACACGCCACGGCGCGCCCTCGGTCTGACGCCCGCGTTTCTCAGTTCCGAAGGCATCCTTCGCCTTCTACCAAGCCCTCTGACTCAAAATGACCATACGTGGAAGAGGACACCTGGCTTTGAAAATTTCTGAGGTGCCGCATTCTGTGATACAACCCCTCTCAAATGAAGGCGACTCAAACACGCCGGGCACTCATTCTGTGGATAGCGTTCAATCTTTCATGGATGTGCCCGGTCTTCCTTGTTGGCGGTAAAGCCGCGAGCGAGGACAAGTTTCCCTCAATTCATTTCCAGTTCCAGTCAATTCCATTCATTCTGGATAGTTGCGAGACGCCCGAGAAGCACGCGCCCGAGACCATGGCCGGCGGCACCGCTGTGTTCGATTACGACAACGATGGAAATCCGGACATATTCTTTGCCAATGGCGCCGACATCGTTAGCCTGCAAAAAACATCGTCGAAATACCGCAATCGCCTCTTCCGAAATAACGGCAACGGCACGTTTGAAGATGTGACTGACAAAGCAGGCCTCGCGGGAAAGGGATATGACATCGGGGTAGCGGTCGCAGATTATGACAATGACGGTTACGAAGACATGTTCGTAGCCGGCGTACATGGGAACACGCTTTATCACAATGATGGCCATGGAGCCTTTACCGACGTCACCCAGAGGTCCGGACTGAATAAGCCTGACCAGCGCTACGGTCCACTTTGGTCGGTGGGAGCGGTCTGGCTCGACGTCAATAACGACGGGTTGTTGGATTTGTTCGTGGTGAATTACCTGGCCTGGGACGTGAATAAAGAACCCAGCTGCCTATTCAACGGAAAACCAGAATACTGTCATCCGAAATTCTTTGCCGGGCTTCCTAATCAACTATTCCTGAACAATGGAGACGGCACGTTCACGGATATCTCAGCCAAGTCCGGCATCCGTGCTCATCCCGGCAAAGGTATGGGAGTAGGCATGGCCGATTTCGATGGAGACGGCCGGCCTGACCTCTTTGTGGCCAATGACAAAATGTTCAATTACTTGTTTCGTAACCTGGGAGCAAACCAGTTTCAGGAAGTGGCATTTGCCAAGGGGGTCATGCTGGCTGAGTACGGTGACCCCATTTCCGGTATGGGTGTTGAGGCTCGCGATCTCAACAACGACGGTTTCGCAGACATTGTGTTTACTGCGTTGCAGGATGAGACGTTTCCCATTTTCCAGAACGATCGAAAGGGACAATTCACCGAAGTCACCAATCGAAGCGGGATGTCCCTGTTAAGCAAGCCCATGTCGGGTTATAGCGTGAATGTGGCCGACTTTGATAACGATGGCTGGAAAGATATCTTTGTGAGCCGCGGAGACGTGCAATCTCTGGCCATGGCGGGCACTCGGCAGATTGAGCAGCCCAACACCGTCTTCAGGAATTCACAACACGGCGGTTGGTCCGCCTTGACTGCCGAGGCCGGTTTTCTCTCTCAGCCACCAAGGCGTCATCGAGGGGCAGCCATCGGAGACTTTAATCACGACGGTAAGCCGGATGTAGTGGTGACTGCCCTTGGCTCGCCTGCGGAAGTTTGGATGAATGACACACAGAACGCAAATCACTGGATAGACCTGGCGCTTCAGGGCACTAAGAGCAACCGTGACGGAATTGGCGCAAAGATAAAACTGACGGCAGGTGGGCTGACGCAATTTAATCACGTGAGCACAACAGCCGGTTATGCATCGTCGAGCGCGGGCCCTATTCATTTTGGCTTGGCGGCGGCCAGTATCGTGGATGAGATTGAAATCCGCTGGCCCTCTGGAGTCGTGCAGATACTCAAACACGTGCCTGCGGACAAGCTACAGCGAATTACAGAGCCGCGATAGTAGAAACTACAAAGGCAAGACGTTAGTCGTGCCGCAGAGAACCCGAAATGATCAGGGCTAAAGAGTCTGCGTGAAAACCGCAAATTTGCATGCCGTGCGGAGGGACGGTTGAACTTTGCTGAACTCAGCTCAGGACGCAGTCCCATAATCGCGAACTCGTCTGGAATGTTTTTTCTTCAAAGCTCCCACAAAATCGTCATCCTGAGAGCCTGTGACTTTTTCGATCTTTTCGTGTTTTCTGCGTAGCTAACCGGATGCTTTTTCCCCCCACAAAGCCGTCATCCTGAGCGAAGCGCCGCGCGGATCTATCATAGCGGACGGCTTATGGCGCGCAGTCGAAGGACCCCGGCGATGCTTGTTAGCAGATGCTCTTCCCAGCTTTCCAGCCACAAACTACAGGCCAAATCTAAAAAGTCACAAGCGCTGAGCGAAGCGCCGCGCGGATCTATCGCATAGCGGACGGCTTATGGCGCGCAGTCGAAGGACCCCCGCGATGCTTGTTGGCAGATATCTTCCGAGCTTTCCAGCCACAAACTACAGGCCAAATCAAAAAAGTCACACGCTCTGAGCGAAGCGCTCGCGGACTGATCGGGTGACCCCGCACCTGATGGCGCGGAGTCGAAGAGCCTGTGTCTCGGGCTTGGGTGGTCGAAAAGCTCCGAGCAGCATGGGCACGATAAGCACCGTCGGGGTTCCTTCGGCTACGCTCAGGACAGGCTCTTCGACTCCGCGCCATCAAGCGCTGTGTCACCCGATAAATCGATGAGGCGCTTCGCTCAGAGCGTGTGACTTTTTTGATTTGGCCTGTAGTTTGTGGCTGGAAAGCTCGGAAGAGATCTGCCAACAAGCATCGCTGTGGTCCTTCGACTGCGCGCCATAAGCCGTCCGCTATGCTATAGATCCGCGCGGCGCTTCGCTCAGAGGCTGTGACTTTTTTGATTTTTCGCGCCCTTGGAAGCACCTAACCTTTTTGTTTTCAGCGTCGATTTTTTCGCAAAACCAATAAAGTCACAGACTCTCAGGATGACGGCTTTGTGGGGGGGTAAAAAGCATCCGGTTAGCTACGCAAAAGCACCAAAAGATCGAAAAAGTCAGAGGCTCTTCAGGATGACGATTTCGTGGGGTTTTGAAGAAAAACATTCCAAAAAAATTAGTGCTTATGGGCCGCAGGCCCATAAGCACTCCTGACGATATCACCGCGAGTAGGAGATTTGTTCCTGTTCGGCTTTCCGTTCCAGGGCCAGCTCAATCAACCTCGAAATCAAGTCGCGATATTTCATCCCGGATGTCTGCCACAGCTTGGGATACATGCTGATGGAAGTAAATCCCGGCATGGTGTTGATCTCGTTCAGGTAGAGCCGTCCGGAGTCGCCCGACTCGAGCAGAAAGTCCACGCGTGCCAAGCCGGCGCAGTCACAGGCACGGAAGGCGTCTAGCGCCATGCCTTGCACTTGCTGGCTCTGTTTTTTGTCAGCTTGGCGGGGATGATGGCCTGTGAGCCTTCGCTGAGATACTTGGCCTCATAGTCATAAAACTCTTTGCCCGGCACGATCTCGCCGACGACTGAGGCTTTGGGCTCATCGTTGCCCAGCACGGCGACTTCCAGCTCGCGTGCCTTGCCCATTTTGCTTCGGTTGCCGCGGCCGCCTACGGCCTGCTCCACCACGATCTTGCGATCGAAGCCCGCTGCCAGGTCGATAGCCGGGCCAAGCTCCTTGCGGTCGTGCGCTTTGCTGATGCCGACCGAGGAGCCGAGGTTTGCGGGCTTGACGAAGAGAGGATATTTGAGCGCGGCCTCCAGTTTAGCGATGACCTTTTTCGGACCCTGCTTCCATTCGTGGCGGAGGAAGGTTACGTGTTTGGTGATGGGCAAGCCGGCGGCAAGGAATAGGCGCTTCATGACTTCTTTGTCCATTCCGGTTGCCGAGCCCAGCACACCGGACCCAACGTAGGCTAGCCCGGCGAGCTCGAACAGGCCCTGCATGGTGCCATCTTCGCCAAACGTACCGTGGAGCACTGGAAAGACGACATCCAACTGCAACACGTCGTGCGCCGGGGAGATAGACGAGGCCTCACGCTCGAAGGGCACGAGGGTGCCGCCGTGGCCACCTTCCGCGGCCGGCATGGGGGGCACGATGACGCCTTGCCCCTTGGCGAGCAGCGCGGCCGGGGCGGTGTGTTGCGGATCGCCCGCGCGCAGGGTCCCAGTGTCGGGAAAATCACCGGATAACAAGCGTTCGGCATCGCCGGAGACGAGCCAACGGCCCTGCTTGGTAATGCCGATCGGCACCACCTCATAACGAGTGCGATCGATTGCCTTGAGGACAGAGGCGGCCGACAGGAGCGAGACTTCATGCTCGCCGCTGCGACCGCCAAAGAGTACGCCAACCCGAAGTTTCTTCATGCCCTTCTGATTTTATGGGTGGTGGCGGTGAAGATACGTTGTCGCTTCTGGTGCAGGCGGGTTTGCAAGCCAGGAGAGAGCGGCTAAACGGCGCTTATTCCTTCTTAGACCGACACCATCTCATTTTTTTCCGCGGGCCCATTTTCCTTTTGCTCGACCCGCAAGGCGACGAGGGCTACCACCAGCGCGACGCTGGCGACGGCAGCGCTCCCCAAGGACAGATAGCGATAGCCGATACCTTCGGTCAGCATGATACCGCCCAGGCTTGCGCCCAACGCATTCCCCAGATTGAAGGCCCCCTGATTCAGGGTCGAGGCTAGATTCGGCGCTCCTTTCGCCTGATCGACAATCCGCGACTGCAAGGGAGCCCCGGCAGCAAAGTGGATGCAGCCCCACACCAGAACCATGATCACCGCCGGCACCACGGTGAGTTCCAGGAAGGGCATGGCCAGAAACATCAGGATCAGCAGCATGATGCCGACCAGGAGAACGGGCATTTGCTTCCAGTCTGCCAGCCTGCCGCCGAGCAGATTACCCACGGTTATGCCCACACCGAAGACCACCAGAACCCTGGTCACGGCGGCCGGCGACAAATGCGTTACCTGCTCGAGAATCGGCGCGATGTAAGTAAATACGCAGAACAAGGAAACGGAAGAAAGCGTGCTGAGCGCAAGCACCAGTTGCACCTGGGGCCGCAAGGCAGCGTGAAACTCATGCTTGAGGTGCATCTTCTCTGCCGGTAGGTGCGGCACCAGGCGAAGCAGTCCGAGACCGGCGATCAGGCAAATGGGAACCAGAGCCCAAAACGCGAAGCGCCATCCAAACGCCTGGCCTAAAGCAGTTCCGGCGGGAACGCCCAGCACATTCGCCAGCGTCAGGCCACTGAACATGAGGGCGATTGCCTGGGCCCGTTCCGAGCGCGGCACCAGATGCGACGCCACGATGCTGCCTATGCCAAAGAAAGCTCCATGGCAAAGCGCGGTGAGAATACGTGCGAGGAGAAGAAGCAGAAAGGTTGGAGCCAGGGCGCAAAGCGCATTGCCGACGAGAAACATGCCCATCAAAATCAGGAGCGCGCGTTTGCGATCCATGCGCGACAGGGCGAGGGCCACCAGCGGTGATCCCAGAGTGACGCTGAGCGCATAGCCGGAGACCAGGATCCCAGTCTTTGGAATACTGACGCGGAAGCTGTGAGCAAGATCCGGCAGCAGCCCCATGATGATGAATTCCGATGTACCGATGCCAAAAGCGGAAACGGCCAGCGCAAGCAGAGGTTTTCGCATAGGTCATTTCTATTGTCCCCGATTTGTGGTCGAGTGCGACTCTGGAATGCCTGACCGGCGCGGTTACTATGATTGAACTTACATACTGTCGAAAAACATTTCCAGGAAGGGTCCGCGGCACTGCAGATCCCTCCGCTACGCTACGCTCCGGTCCCACGGCAAGCCGGGGGAGGCGGGATGACAAAGGGGAGAGCGGTTGCTTATGGACGGCCGGAAGCCCGTCACCGCCACAGCTGATTTTCATCGGCTTGGGTGCCACAGGCCCATGACTACTCCCGTTTGGCACCGTGAGCCACGGGAGCCACTTTGTTTATTGTGAAGAGCTGCTTAGAAGGTCCCTCATGATCGCGTCCAGGTGAAGACGCGCCCCGTCCAGGTGAGGAAAATCCAGGTTGGACGGGTTGAAAACCAGCGACAACTCGGTCCCTGCCAGGATGATGGACTCGACGTGGTCGCGTTTGATCAGCGTATGGGCAAGCTGGCGAAGCGCTAGATATTGGGGTTCGGTCCCGCTGCCCACATCCACGAGTTGCAGATAGGTCTGGTGAATGAAATCGATCTCAGCCGGCCTCGGCTTCACCACCTCGAATTCCTGTAGCCGGCCGAAGAGTGCCGTTTCCATGGTGAAGCGGGTGCCGAACAAGGCCACTCGCTTGAGCTTTCTCTCGCGAAGTTCGCGAACAATCTCGTCCACCAGGCTCACCAACGGAATAGGAGAACGCTGAATGAGTTCGGGTGCGCATACGTGTGGGGTCGCCGAAGGGATCGCTATGACCTGTGCCCCCGCTGCGGACAGGCGGGGAATCAGGGTCAAGAAATACTCTGCCATCTGGGCGGTTTCGCCCGCAGCGGCATATTTCAACACTCGATCCACATCCGCATGCAGGATCAGCAGATTCGCGACACGACCGCGGGCCAGATGAGCTTTAACCAGCTCCTGATAGTAGTGAACGGTGGCGCCGACCCCAAGTCCGCCAATCAGCCCAAGGCATCGCCCTTCGTTTTTCAGAGTGACAGCTCCATAAAGACATTCGCGCGCGCATACGGCATTTCTGGAATACGTTCCGGAGGCACATGCCGAAAACCGATCGACTCATATAGATGTACCGCATTTTCGAGCCTGGAATTGCTGCCCAGGAACAACGACCTGGCCCCCATTCGCTTCGCCTGCGCAATGGCGTGCTCCAGCAACCTGCGGCCGATCCCCAGCCCACGCATTTGTGGCGAAACCGCCATCTTCGACAGTTCATACACACCGTTGCCCATGGGAATTAGAGCGACACAGCCAATGGCTTGCCGGCCGAGATAAGCCATCAGAATACAGCCGCCCTTTTTGAGGATCTTGCCCTCCGGGTCGCCCAGAGTTTCGCGATCCATTTTCTCCAGGGTGAAGTAGCGAGTGATCCACTCTTCGTTCAGGGTCCTGAAGGCAGTCGCATCCTCTCCCGATTTCAATGGTCGAATTTCAACTTGCGGAGGACTGGCCGCATGCTCACCGCTCATCACTTGAGTCCCGTCGTTATGCATTTTGCTCTCCCCTAACAGCAGTCTGCATCGGCGTATCGATTACGTCCAATATCTTGTTTTGCTGGATTAAGATCTTCTGTATATGGATAGAGAAATTGAGTTGAGACATTTGCGTTACTTTGTCGCGGTTGCCGAGGAATTGCACTTTGGACGCGCGGCGGACCGACTCCATCTTGCCCAACCGCCGCTTTCCCAACAAATTCGCAAGCTTGAAGAGTTGCTGGGATATCCACTCTTCACCCGCACTTCCCGTTCCGTCAGCTTAACCACTGCCGGCCATGCTTTACTGCAGCGCGCGCAGCGCACGCTGCGCAATGTTCAGCGTGATATCGACGAGACCCGCAGCATTGGGCGGGGCGACGTTGGCTCGCTGCATATCGGCTTCATCGGATCCGCCATGCTGACAACGCTACCCGGCATCTTCCGCTCCTACCGGGAGGCGTATCCGCGGGTGAGGCTGCATTTGCATGAATCCTTCACGTCTCTGGTTACCGAGGGACTGGAGAACGGGACTCTCGACGCGGGAATTCTGCGCGACGGAGATCCCTTCGAGGGTTTGCAGGTAACCACGATCCTCTCCGAACCGTTCGTCGCTGTTCTGCCGGCAACCCATCCTTGCGCGAAGCAGAAGACTATCTCTGTTGCCTCGCTGCGTGACGATCCGTTCGTTTACTACCCCCGCAGCGCGGGCGCGCGGGCCTATGAGAAACCGTTGACGCTGTGTGAGGAGCACGGATTCCGTCCGCAAATTGTTCAGGAAGCCTCTCACTGGCTCACTATCCTGCAGTTGATTGCCGCCGGGCAGGGAGTTTCGATCGCCCCAGCGTGTGTTCGCCGTATCGCCTCGGCGGAGGTCGTTTGCCTTCCACTTCGCGGCGCAAAGGCGGTGAGCCACATTGAACTCGCCTGGCTCGCGGGAGACTCGCGGCCTATTGTCGAGCGGTTCAAACAGATAGCGGAGAGCACGCGACCGGCGGCAGGTTAAGAGGCGGCGGGGAAAAACCGTGCCCAGGAGTTAAAGAGCGTTCGTGAGAACGGGAACTCCACTCCGCGACGCTGCGGGGAAAGCGCTGCCCTCAGGGGCTAAAAGCCCATCGTCCCTGGTTTGTTGATGTACCGGCTGAAGCCCGTCCCTTCAAGGAAAGAAAACGTACTCCAGGGGCTGAAGGGGGTGTGTGAGAACTCGGAAGAGAAACAGAACTCGACTTCGCTTCGCTTCGGTCCACGGCACGCCGGGGCAGGCGGGATGACAATTCATCTTCAAGCTGCAGCAATGGTGGCTGGTGAAAGAACTGCAGATTCCTCGGCCCATGAGTCCGTGGGTCGGGATGATAATTCTGTTGGACGTCAGGCCCAGGCGAGGACGATGGCGCCAGCGGCGATCAATAGCACCCCAGCAGCCTTAGCCAACGAAATGGTTTCGCCCAGCAGGGGCCAGGCTAAGAGCACAACAAAGACCACGCTCAACTTGTCGATGGGGGCCACTTTCGATGCCTCTCCGATGGAGAGCGCATGAAAATAACAAATCCAGGATAAGCCGGTTGCCAGACCCGAGGCGATGAGAAAGAGCCAACTGCGGCGGCCCACGTGAAGGAAACCGGCGTGCGAACCCAGACTGAGAGCGATGGTCCAGGCGAAGACTACGACCACCGAGGTTCGAATGGCGGTGGCCAGGTTCGGATCCACATGGGCGACACCGACCTTGGCAAGCAAGGCGGTTGCGGCAGCGAACAGAGCAGAGAGGACGGCCCAGATCAGCCAGGTCATGTAAGTACCATTCGCCACAGTTTACTTCCCCAGCCAGAGACGGAGCTCGGGGTCTATAATTCGCGCCGAGGTTTCAACGATGGCGACATACCTTTCCTTAGTACATTGGACAAAAGAAGGCGTGGAAAAGATCAAGGACAGTCCTGCCCGCCTGGATGCCGGGAAGAAAGCCTTTGAGGCTGCCGGGTGCAAGATCATCAGTTTCTTCGCGCTCATGGGGCAATACGATATGGCGATTGTGTCCGAAGCTCCCGATGACGCAACCATCGCCCGCCTGTGCCTCGCCCTGGCTTCGAAAGGAAGCGTTCACACGGAAACGCTCCGCGCCTTTACCGAGGATGAATATCGGAAGATTATCGCCGGCATCTCCTGATCTGCGATGGAAACCCCGGCGTCGCCAGCGCTCCACCGGTGACGAGCCGGAGGTGTGTCTGAGTCGCTTGCGTCCCAGCGTATCGGCAACCCGGCCTTCATTTCCCCAGATGGGGACGGAACACGCTACCCTGTGGTTACGTCACGAGTGTCCATGAAGCATTGGTTGCGCGGATCCCAGGTCTCAAAGCGAGACCTGGGGCACCCTTCGCGTTTTTCCTGTGCTTCTGGTTAAGAAGAAAGATTTATCCCTCCCGTACCTTCAGCATTGAGTTTTTCCGTAGCCTTTCAAGCCGTGTTAAAGAGGAAGATTCTGTTAAAGGTTCGTTGCCAGGGAATGCGCACCGAAGACTTCTCTTTTCTGGTAGGACTACTGCATGAGTTCTGTCTGGTTTTCGGATCTGCGGCGGGAATGGCTGCTGGCGGTGGCCTTCGTCACGACGGCTTTGTTTCTGCTGTTTGGCAAAGGGTGGCTCGCCGATCTGTCGAATCCGCTCTGGTTCACCTTGATGCTGGTTTGGCTCTTCGCCGTAATCATGGGAGCGGCCTTCGCCGTGGTGCATCACGCAGAGAGCCTGGCCACTCGGTTGGGCGAGCCTTTGGGCACATTGGTGCTTACGCTTTCCGTCATCGGCATCGAAGTGATGATGATCTCGGCGGTCATGCTGACCGGCGAGGGCAAACCCGCCCTGGCACGTGACGCCATGTTCGGCGTGGTGATGATTGTGCTCAATGGCATGATCGGGGTCGCGTTACTGCTGGGGGGCCTTCGCCACCGCGAACAGGAATACAACCTGCGGGGAGCTAACTCTTTCCTGTCTCTGATTGTGTCGTTGACCGTGCTCGGCCTGGTGCTCCCGAACTTCACCGAGGCCTCTCCAGGACCAACGTTTTCTGCGTTTCAGTCCGTCTTCCTGGTAGTGATGTCGATCGCCATCTATGTTCTCTTTCTCATTATCCAGAACTGGAGGCATCGCGACTATTTCGTCAGGCCAGCGGGCGAGACGATCGCGGCGGCGGGGGCGATAGCCCACGGCGAAACCAATTCCCTTACCTATCACGGGATATTGCTGGTGATGTACCTGTTGCCCATCGTGGTGCTGGCGGAGGAAATCGCGGTTCCCATCGACCACGGGATCGAAGTTCTCCATGCGCCGGCCGCCCTGGGAGGTTTCCTGGTAGCGGCGCTTATCCTGTCTCCCGAATCGCTGAGCGCAACCCGCGCGGCGCTGGCCAACGATCTTCAGCGCTCGATCAATATCCTGCTGGGTTCTGTGCTGGCGTCGATCGGGTTGACCATTCCCGCGGTCTTGACGATTGGGCTGATAACGGGAAAGACCGTAGTCCTGGGACTCGATCCGGCGAATTCTGTTTTGCTGGTGCTCACCCTGGCGGTATCAGGCCTTACCTTTACCAGCGTTCGAACCAACGTGCTGATGGGTGCGGTGCACTGCTTACTTTTTCTCGCCTACGTGATGCTGCTTTTCGAGCATTGATTCGGGGCCTCACGCTTTCTGTGCCTGGTAGAGAAGCCTGAGCAGACGTCTTTCCTGGGTCAGTGCCTGCACGGAGGAAAGGAATCGTTGTAGCCCTGCCCAGGTCTGCTCACCTTCGACGGCGAGCAGGCGTTCTTTGTATTTCTGCCGCGCCTGGCGCCACCTGCCTGCGATGCCGGCTGCCTGATCCGTCGTATCCGATACTTTGAGAGCAGTAAATCCGGCCTGCAGGATCAAGCGCTCGTTTTCTCCGGGAGGACTAAACAAATAAAATCCGATCGAGCTGCGGGTGGCGATTTCCTCCTGCGAAATCAGGCCTCCGATGATCAGGGCGTCACTGAATAACATCGGCCCGCCCGGCTTCAGCACGCGGTACATCTCGGCAAGCACAGAGGCTCTTCCCGGAATATGGCACAGCACATCGTTTGAGAAGACTGCGTCGAAGGTTTCATCGGCAAATGGCAGGGGCTGGGAAACGTCGCATACGGCAAACCGTACCTGTTGCGCCAGGCCGCTGTTCAAGGCCAATTGATTCGCGTTGCCAATACCCAGAGTATTTATGTCTAGACCTGTGACGCTGCAACCGATGGTTTGCGCGACGTGCAAGGCGTATACCCCGGAGCCACAGCCGATTTCCAACACCGATGAGTTTTGGGTGAGTTTCAGCAGGCTCGGGATCTGCTCTGACTCTTCATTTGTGACCCAACTAGTCTGACCGAAATCTACGCCATAAGTCTCGATTCGTACCTGCCGGTAAATGTCGGAATCATAGTTACCATACTCGCCGTCGTAAAGTTCGACTTTGTCTGGCATATCTCCTCTTTGCGGCTGAGCGTGCCGTACGCGGATCGATGGGTAGTGAGGACTAACGTCCCTGGTTGATTTCAGCCGTCGCTGCAGGACCTACGGCACGCCGGGACATGCAGGGATCATGCTATCAATCGTACCCAGGACTCAGGCCGTGGGGTAATCTTCAGACATCCCTGCAGGACTGGATTGAAAATCAGTGCCCTCAGGGACATCCAAAGCTGATTATATTCAGGAAAGAATGACGTACCTCAGGGGCTATAAAGCCCATCGTTTTGTTTCATGTATGTACGGGCTGAAGCCCGAACCCTTCAGGGAGAGAAGACGTAGCTCAGGGCTAAAGAGGGTTTGTGAGAACCGAAAGGAAACTGCAGATCCCTCGGCTTCGCCTGCCCCGGCCTGCCGTGGGAGCAGCTGGACTTGCCTGCGGCAAGTTGAGGGAGAAATGACAGCGCAAAGATCGCCATAGATGCAAGGCCCGGAGGGCCGACGGCCGAACGTCAGCCCAGCCCGGAAGGGCTGGGAAATCGATCCCGAAGAGGACCAGAGCGCCGTAGGCGCGGCACTAAACCCGATCGTCCGCTCTCACTGTGTCATTAGGAGCGAAGCCGAAGGCGCGCGTTCCAAACTCGCCCTTGACCTGCTGAAGACCTATACCGGGGACGTGTGCTTGTTACATTGCCGCGGCGAGCTGCTGGGCAAGAGGCTTAATCGCAGTCAATGCGCAAGGGCAGGTCGAGTAAACAATGCGAATCAACTTGTCTCCCTTTCGGATCAGCATGACGGCGCCGGCAGTGTCGAAGGCTTCATCGCCAATCCCTGCAAGAGGTTTTCCACCTGGACCCATTCCCCCCAGCACATTTTGATTGAGTGCCATTTCGCTCCTGGAGGAGTTCGGATCGATGGTGAACGCGAGCACTACGGCATTGACATCCGCACTCTGATCGCTTTCGCCGGTCTCGCTCTTGCTGCCGAGGAGCCCCTTGGAGATGCTTTGAAACATCTGTTGTTGCTGAGCACTGGCGCCTCTAGCCGCCATCATGGCGGCGATGTGCTTGGCCGTCATCTCGGCTGAAGTACCTTTGGCGAGGTATTCGCAACCTGTAGGGGTCGTCCTGGTGGCCACGATGGTTACTCCAATGAAACGGCTCACGTCTTCCTTGCTGAGGAGGCGACAAGCTCCCGGACCAGAAGTCCCCGCGGCGGCTGTGTTCCCGTTCCCACTGTCAGTGTTCAGGGAAGACATGATTCCGCTCTCGGCGCGCACTCGCCTGGAGAACTCGTGAGCCTTGCGGCTCGCCAGATGGAGTGCGTAGAAGATGCCAACGGTCGCGAGCGCACCACCGATAAAAAGGATTACCAGCACGACCAGGATGATCTTGAGGACGGGGCTGGTTCCCTGGCGCACAGGCAGGGGCGAAGCGGGCGGCAACGGTGAAACAGGAGCCCAGGGAACACCCGGCGATGGGGGAACCGGAGCGGAGGAAAGGGGCACATCGGCTTGCGCTACCCTGGCGCCACAAGCGCCGCAAAATGCCGCCGTCTCGATCAACGGGCTTCCGCAGTTGCCGCAAAATTTTGCCATAGTGCTCCCTTCTCCTATCAGGATTCTGGCCAGCCCAGAGTATCCGCATGCAAGCCTACCGCAAAGAAGAGTCGGATCATACGCTTCCGGTAGAGACAGTTCCAGGAGAAATGCTCTAGCATCTGGCCATTATGAGATGGGCGGCTCAATGCATACTAAGGGGGCTTTTTTCTTTGAGCCTTGGATTCATCACCGCGATTGCGGGAGGGGCAACTCAGGCCGCACCGTCTGCGGTTCCACCCGCTGGCCCGGCGGTTCCGCCGCCGATTACTGCACCTTTTACGGCACATACGGTCGCAACCGGCATTCGGGGCGGCTACCAGGTGGTGGCGGCCGACATCAACCATGACGGCAAAGTGGACCTGATCGGGCTAGGCAGCGGAGCCGATTCGCTGATGTGGTACGAGAACCCCTCATGGACACCCCATGTCCTGGTTTCCGCGGCGCACATGATCAATGCAGCCGCTGCCGACCTGGACAATGACGGAATTCCGGAGATCGCCCTCGCCTATGGATTTAACTCAAACCCGGCCAGGAGCACGGGCAACATCGCGATCCTGCATAGTAATGGAGACCCCAGGGGTCCATGGACCCTCAAAGAAATCGATCGGATGCCGGCGGCGCATCGCGTTCGCTTCGCGGACATTACCGGGAAGGGCCAAAAGGTGCTGGTCGTCGCTCCGGTTCTCAACGCGGAGGCAAAGGGGTTCCCCGATCCTGATCACTTAGCCACTCCACTGCTGATGTACCGCCCGGGAGATTGGAAACGCGAACTCATTCCGCAGGAAAACAAGGGAGTCGTCCACGGATTGCTGGCGTTCGATTGGTTTGGCGACGGACGGCAGGACATATTGACGGCCGGGTATAGCGGTGTGTTTGTACACAGCTTCGGCAAAGATGGGCAATGGAAACACCTTGAGATTGCCGCCGGCAATCCGGCCGTTTGGCCCAATGGCGGCGCGGGCGAGATTGCTGTTGGGAAAATGAAGGACAAACAGTTCTTCGTCACCATTGAACCGTTCCACGGCAACATGGTCGTCGTGTACACAGTGGACGTTCGAGGCCACTACCAGCGCAACGTGATCGATGACAGCCTGGTGAACGGTCACACCCTCACCTTGGTTGATGTTGACGGTGACGGCATTCCAGAGATCGTTGCCTCAGGCAGCGGGACCAGGGCCGGCTTATTCTTCTATCGGGCTAGCGACCCCAATGGCCAGAAATGGCAGAGGATGCTGATGGACAATGACATGTCTGCCCAGAGTTGCGTGACAACGGATCTAAAAGGCAATGGGCGAAACAACGATATCGTCTGCATCGATACCCGAGGCTCGAACTCTCTCAAGTGGTATGAATACCGGGGCAAATAGGGGTGAGATGTTTGCTACTGTGTCTGGTCATTCCGGAACACTACGGCATTTCTTTTTCCGTTCCATCTGACGCTAACAACGGCGCCAGATAAGCAGCCGTTCGGCTGGCGGACATTTGGGCTACCTCGGCGGGTATTCCGGCGGCGACCACCTGGCCGCCTTCTTCGCCGGCGCCAGGACCAATATCCATCACCCAGTCGCTGGCTGCGACGACGCGCATGTCATGCTCCACCACGATGACGGTGTTGCCCGCGGTGACCAGTGCGTCGAGCTGTGCCATTAGCTTGTCTACGTCGGCTGCATGGAGGCCGGTGGTGGGCTCATCGAGAATATAGAGAGTGGCGCCGCGCTGCGGCCGTTGCAGCTCAGTAGCAAGCTTGATGCGCTGAGCCTCGCCGCCAGAGAGTTCGGTGGCCGGTTGACCAAGCCGCAGATAGCCCAGGCCAACCTGGCGTAAAACATCCATCGAACGGCGCAATGGCGGATCGTCGGCAAAAAACTCCCAGGCCGCATCGACGGTTAAGCCCAACACATCGGCGATGGTTTTCTGCGATATTTTACTTCCAGGGTTTTGGCGTTATATCGCGCTCCATGGCAGGTTGGACATGGCGCATACACGCTGGGCAGGAACAACAGCTCGACACAAACAAAGCCCTCACCCTGGCAGGTTTCGCAACGACCTTTAGCCACGTTGAAGGAAAAGCGTCCGGCGTCATAGTGACGAGCGCGGGCAGTCCTGGTCGCGGCAAATAGCTTGCGAACGTGATCGAACAGCCCGGTATAGGTGGCGAGGTTGGAACGCGGAGTGCGGCCGATGGGGGTTTGATCGACCATGACCAATCGCTTGACAGCTTCCAGGCCAGATGCAATTTTGCCGCTGGCCGGAGCCTGCGGAGCAACCTCCAATTCCGGGCCCTCTACTTCGTCCTCTTCGATTGGGAGCGGATGGCCGAGTTGCTCAGCCACCAACTCGACGAGAGCCTGACTCACGAGACTCGACTTGCCCGAACCAGAAACGCCGGTCACGGTGGTGAATACTCCCAAGGGAAAGGCAACGTCCAGGTGGTTCAGGTTATTGCGTGTCACCCCTTCCAGTCGCAGCCATCCCTGGGGCTGGCGCTGCTTCTGGCTGGGAAGTTGTTGGTTGCCAAAAAGGTAGCGCCGAGTTTGCGATGCTTCGATTGTCTCCAGGCCGGCAGGTGGACCGCTGTAGAGTACGTGGCCACCCTGCTCGCCGGCGCCTGGCCCCACATCGACAATCCAGTCCGCGTGCCGCATCACGTCAAGATCGTGCTCCACGACGAACAAGGAATTGCCGGCAGAGCGCAATCGTTCAAAAGCTACCAGTAAGGCCTCAGTGTCGGCCGGGTGCAGTCCTGCGGAAGGTTCATCGAGCACATACACCACTCCGAACAGATTGGAGCGTACCTGGGTAGCAAGCCGCAGCCGTTGCAACTCACCCGGCGAAAGCGTGGGAGTGCTTCGTTCCAGGGTCAGATATCCAAGGCCGAGATCGAGGAGCACTTCGAGCCGTCCCACCAGGTCTTCAGCGATCCGTTGGGTCACGATTACTTTTTCGGGATGCCCTGCTTTTTTGTCATTGAGTACTTTGCCCTCGGCGAACGGGCGCAGGATGGCGGTGAGCCGCTTCAGGGGCAGACGGGAAAGATCGGCGATATCCAACCCGGCAAATTTCACCGAAAGCGACTCAACCCGTAGCCGCTTGCCATGGCAGAGCGGACATTCCTGGCTGAGCATGTATTGGGAGACTCGCTTCTTCATCAATGGGCTGTGAGTGGTGGCGAAGGTATGCAGCACATGACGTTTGGCGCTGGTGAAAGTGCCCTGGTAGCTAGGCTCCATCTTGCGTTTGAGCGCAGCCCGGGTTTCTTTGGGCGTGAAGCCGGCGTAGACCGGGACAACCGGTTGCTCATCGGTAAAGAGGATCCAGTCGCGATCCTTCTTCGGAAGCTCGCGCCACGGACGGTCGACGTCATAGCCAAGCGAGGTCAGGATGTCCCGTTGGTTCTGGCCCTGCCATGCGGTCGGCCAGGCGGCAATGGCCCGCTCGCGAATGGTGAGCGAATCATCCGGAACCATGGAGCGTTCGGTCACTTCATAAATTCTGCCGAGTCCGTGGCACCTGGGGCATGCGCCCTGAGGGGTGTTGGTGGAGAAGGACTCAGCATAGAGAATCGGCTGATGCGGCGGATATTCGCCAGCGCGTGAATACAGCATGCGGAACAGATTCGAGAGGGTGGTGACGCTGCCGACCGAAGAGCGGGTAGTCGGTGATCCGCGCTGTTGCTGTAGGGCTACAGCGGGAGGGAGGCCATCGATGCTGTCCACTTCCGGAATAGCCATCTGATGAAAGAGGCGCCTGGCGTAAGGCGATACAGATTCCAGATAGCGGCGCTGCGCTTCCGCATAGAGCGTGCCAAATGCGAGAGATGACTTGCCCGAACCGGAGACTCCGGTGAACACCACCAGGGCATCGCGAGGAATATCAAGATCGATGCTCTTGAGATTGTGTTCCCGCGCGCCGCGCACCCGGACGAAGCCCTTCAGCGTTTCACCGGTACCTTCACGAGCAAGTAGAACAGCACCATTCGTCATTTCATTTCCTGGAGGCGCTGGCAGGTCGTGAGAAGGACCTGCCAGACAGGGCCGGCAAGTTGGATGCTCCAGATGGGGCCCCGGTATACAGCCGCCCTCCGCCATACACACAAGCGAATCCAGCGGACGCTGTTTGACTGCGTTTCTGTGGGCGTGATAGTTTTTTCGCGGTCTAATGAAATTGCCATTGCATAATGTGAAGCAAGCAAGCCGTCGTGGGACCAAACCGTTTCCGGGTTACGCAACGCGGATTTGGCCGGTCTCTGTGATCGCTCTCTCTCTGATCGCGGTCCCCATGGGCAAAAGTCGAGGCCAGGAGCCGGCACCCACGTTGAGCGGTCCTAGCTTTTTGCCCGATGGCGGCGGAGCAACCCTGGCCGGGTGGCACACCCTGGGACAAGCTGACTGGCACGCAGATCACGGCGAACTCATTGGCAAGGGAACGGCCGGCGCCGGCTGGCTGGTGCTCGATCGCTCGTTTCAGGATACCGGCGTCTACGCAGCGTTTGAGTGTGCTGGTCCCTGCGATACCGGTGTTTTGCTGCAGCTGCGCCCTACGGCGGAAGGCCTGCAGGGAACGTACTTGGCGATCAAAGATAACGATCTCAAGGGTTACCACCTCACCCTCGACAATCGCGGAAACCCAATCCAGCAGAAGGAATTGCGAGCCGCCGGAGGACAGATCCGGTTCGCGCCGCCTCCGCCCGATCCCTCTGCTCCTCCACGCCCCCTGCGCTTTCCAGCGCTGCCGAGTGCTCCTGCCGGGGTAACGATCCCGATCAGCCGGCCGCAGCAGGGCATCCGTGAAGGGGAGTGGAACGAGATCGAGTTGTTGCTCGACGCCGATATCCTGCGTGCCTTCATGAACAATGGCGGAGGGCAGGCAAGTGTCGCTACGGAAGAGATGAACGGGTACGGCCCGATCGCGCTCTATGTCGGCAAAGGCTGTGAAATCCGATTCAAGAATATTGCTTACAAGGATCTCGCCATCAAGAAAGATCTTGCGGAGGAAGTTGGGAGCCGCTTCCGCATGCAACGCCTGAGCCCGTTTTACTACGGCTGGTCGGCGGCCGCTGCAGACTTCAATCATGACGGGAAGATGGATATCGTTTCCGGGCCGTTCATCTATTTTGGCCCCGACTTCCTGACCTCGCGAGAGATTTACCCGGCGGAAGCTTATAACGCTTCGACGCAATACTCCATGAACGACTGGGTGGAACATGCGTACGACTTTACGGGAGACGGCTGGCCCGACGTGTTGACAACCAGCCACGCTGGAGGCGGTAAAGGCGGCGCCGTCTTGTACGTAAATCCAAAGGGCGAGGCCCGCCGCTGGGATAAATATAAAGTCGTGCCTGTCATTCAGAGCGAAGAGACGGTGATCAAGGACGTGGATGGCGATGGCAAGCCGGAGCTGGTGTATGAGGCGGAAGGGTATATGCGCTACGCCAAGCCCGATCCCGCCAATCCCACGGGAACCTGGACCATCCACACCATTTCAGAGAAGGGTCCGTGGCCTGCCCACGGCATTGGTGCGGGCGATATCAACGGTGACGGGCGGGTGGATATCGTGGGCGCGGATGGCTGGTGGGAACAACCCCCTGCGGGGAGCGGCGATCAGTTGTGGAAGTATCATCCCGTGGCATTCGGCAGTTGGGAGCGGGCGTCTCCCGGGGGTAGCGAGATTGGCGTTTATGACGTCAACGGAGACGGACTCAACGACGTGGTGACCAGCCTGCAGGCGCATGGTTGGGGACTAGCCTGGTTTGAGCAGAAGCGGGATAAGAACGGCGAAATTAGCTTCGTGAAACATATGGTGATGGACAACTACAACACGAAGAATGCCGGCGGCGTTGCCTTCTCGGAATTGCACGGCACAGCCATTGCCGATGTGGATGGGGACGGCATCCCCGACTTTATTGTCGGCAAGCGATTCTGGTCGCATCTCGACGACTATTTCGATTCGGATCCCTATGGTCCCGCAGTTCTTTACTGGTTCAAGACAGTTCGCAATCCGAAGGCCCCAGGGGGCGCGGAACTGATCCCGCAATTGATACACAATCGCTCCGGCGCCGGATCCGACGTGCTTGCCGTCGACACAACATCATTCCCGAAACCCGCTTCAGCACGGTTGCCAAGAATCTCATTGCTTTTCCCTACTGGGCGGCGCCGACGGTGAGCTCCCAGTCTGGCACAGGTATCAACAACTTCTCCAGGTTCGGCAATGCGGGCGGTATCAACGACCAATACACAATCCGCGGAGACCAGACGCTTAGCTCAAAGCAGAGTTTGTTTGAACGCTATACATGGTGGAGATCAAAAAACCACGGAGCGGAACCCTACAACAACGGCTTGATCAGCGGTGACCCCATCTCACCCGAAGCGTTTACGACCCAACAGGCAGTAATCGCCGATACTTATATCTTTAACCCGTCGACCATCGCAGATCTTCATCTTTCCTTCCTTCGCTGGAACTACAAGAGAACGCCTGGGACCCTGGGCTACGATGAAACCAAGTTGGGGTTTCCGGGGTATTTTTCGGAGATCGCACAATACAACGGGTTCTCTCCCTCGACAACAGTACCGTCGATTTCCATGTCAAATCCGACCTATAACGCGGTTGGCACTGGTTTGATTTTCTCTATCAACAACAATTACGTGATCGCGCCGACGTTTACCAAGATCATCGGACGTCACACCCTGAAAGCCGGAGCCGACCTGCGCCGGCTGGAGATGGCTTACTTTCAAAATAATGCGCCCGGTGGTGTGTTCACCTTTGACAATGTCTTCACTGGCCAGAATGCGACAAGTCCGGGATCGACGGGTAATCCGTTCGCCTCTTTCCTGCTGGGATATGTGAGCAGTTCGTCTTCGCAGACGGTTCAGATTGCGCCGCCGACTCTGCAGACGATTTACTACCAGGGTTATTACGCTCAGGACACGTGGCAGGCGAATAACAAACTGACACTCACTCTGGGTTTGCGTTACGAAATTCCCGGCGTTTACGTCGCGCGGCACGGCTACGCCGATACGTTTAATCCGACGGAGATCAACCCGATCGTCGGCATCCCCGGCGCATTCGATTTAGTGAATACTCCGCAGCACCCGGCAAGCGGGGTCAGGAACGAGAACTTCGACAACTGGTCGCCTCGCCTGGGCCTGGCGTACCGCTTGAATGATGCCACGGTGCTGCGGCTGGGATGGGGCAAATTTGTGATACCGTCGGATCTGCAATTTCCCGAAGCGCCGCTGCAGGCAGGGATTAACTTCATCAACAACCTGATGGTGCAATCCACCAACAGCAACCAGACGCCGGCCAATACTCTGGACAACCCTTATCCCAACGGCCTGGTCGGACCACCGCACCGCAATCCGAATTACCAGCAAATCCTGCTTGGCGGAAACCCACAAGCTCTGCTTGCCAATGAACCCAACGGCGCGACCTATCAATGGAACTTCGCCGTGCAGCGTCAGCTTCCCATGGGTATCGCTCTCGAGGTGGCGTATGCCGGACTTCATGGCGCGAATCTTCCCATCAGCCACACCATCAACCAGGTACCTGACAATACTCTCAATCAAGCGCACCAGGATCCAACCTGTGCCAGTGGCGATCTGAAGCACTGCTTCTTTACCGAAACGGTGTCCAACCCGTTCTACGGCAAGATTTCGCAAAGCGTGCTGCAAAATGCGACTGTTCCTGCAAACCAGCTGGCCAGGCCGTTCCCGCAGTACGGAAGCATTTCAAATTCAGGAAATTATGTGGGCGTGAGCAATTACGACTCGCTGCAAATGAAACTGGAAAAGCGTTTCGCGGCAGGCGGCACTCTATTGGGTTCGTACACTTTCTCGAAGTTGATGACCAATGCGGAGTACCTTACAAGCTGGCTGGATTCAACCACGACCGCTGGCTTCCAGGACGTCAACAATCTTCAGGGCGAGTACTCACTTTCGAGCTTTGATTCCAGGCAGCGCCTGGTCGTCAGTTATGTGTATGAACTTCCCATCGGGAAAGGGAGGATGTTCTTAACCAACCTGTCGAGAGTTGCCAATGCCGTAGCTGCCGGATGGGGCGTCAATGGTGTGACCACGTTTCAGGACGGTTATCCATTGGGCTTTACCAACGCGACCAATAACATCTCCACGTATGCGTTTGGCAGTAACACCAGGCCGAACATCACTTCTGGATGCCAAAAAGCGATTGGCGGCAACATCTTTAATCGCCTGGGCAAAGTGGAAGGGGCTGCGAATAACTATTTCAACCTGGCTTGCTTCAACACGGTGCCAGTGCCACTCTTCACCTACGGCAACGAATCCAGGACGGACAATCAACTGCGCACTCCTGGCGTCGCGAACTATGACTTTGCTCTCTATAAGGACACCCCGATCCACGAGAATATTACTTTCCAGTTCCGGGTCGAGGCGTTCAACCTGTTTAATCGTGTCCAATTCGGAAGCCCGATCACGGTTGTCGGAAATGCGCAATTCGGGAATATCACGACCGATTTGAATACTCCACGGTTACTGCAGGTGGCCGGAAGGGTCACGTTCTAATTGCGTGGCTCTCCACTCCGCTGCGCGCGGTCTAAAAACATTTCCACGAAAGTTCCGCGCGGATGTCTCGTGGAAACGCGGAATCTCTTCCCGTCACAAATTTGTCGTCTCGACCGGGGTAGCGTAGTGGAGAGATCTGCGGTTACTTTTACTTCTCGCACATCCCCTAAAACCTTTATCGGGTAGGCCGGCGCACAGGTAAGGTTAAGTATGCGCCTGGTGGTTGACCATCGATAACTTAGCTGGTAGGCTACGTTGGATATTCTGCAAACATTGTCGCTTACTATACAAGGTTAGGTTCACATCCATGGATTATGCAAGCTTCGGGCTGCGGGATAAGGTAGCCATCGTCACCGGAGCCTCTCAGGGGATCGGTCGTGCGATCGCTCTTGGACTGGCCCAAGCCGGGGCTCATGTCGTGCTGGCGAAATACCCTGATAAGCGCCAGGACGAGATTAAGGCGGTCAAGGCAGAGATTGAGGCGCTGGGGCGCAAGGCCCTCATCGTGCAGACCGATGTCGCTCAGGTCGATCAGGTTCGAGCATTGATCGACCAGGCTCATTCGACTTTCGGACGCATCGACATTCTGGTTAACAATGCCGGCTGGACGGGGACCACGCCAGCCCTGGATGTGAGCGAAGAGGAATACGACCGCACCATGGCGGGCTCTTTGAAGAGCGTGTTTTTTGCCTCTCAAGCCGCCGCCCGGGTGATGATTCCTCAGGGCGGGGGCAGAATCATCAATATCGGCTCCAACTTCGGAGAGATTGCCTTCAAGGGGCGATCGGTCTATGCCGCAGCCAAAGCGGGGGTCCACCACTTGTCGCGCGCGCTTTCGCTCGAATGGGCGAAAGACGGAGTGCTGGTAAACGTAGTTGCGCCTTGTATCACGGAGACCGAGTCACGAAAAAATATCCTGGAACGCCCCGGCTATAAAGAATGGGCCACCAAGGAAATGATTCCACGCGGACGATGGAATCAGCCCGAGGACCTGGTAGGCGCTGTACTGTTTCTCTCCAGCCCGCTTTCCGATATGGTGGTCGGACACGTACTGATGGTCGATGGTGGCTGGACGATCCACTGAGGTAAGAGGTGACCATGAAGCTCCGCAATAAAGTAGCGCTCATTACCGGAGCGAGCCAGGGGATCGGCAAAGGCATCGCCGAAGTGTTCGCCGAGGAAGGCGCCGACCTCGTCATCAACCATATCGGGTCATGTGACAAGGCGTGCGCGGTCGCGGAATGGGCCAGGAGTAAAGGCCGTCGGGCCCTGGTAGTCGAGACAGACGTGAGAGAGCGCTCGCAGGTCGAGGCCATGTTCGAGCGAGCGGAGAGAGAACTGGGGCAGGTGGACGTGTTGGTGAACAACGCCGGCGTCGAAACGATTGTTCCTTTTCTGGAACTGACTGATCGGCAGTGGGGCGATCTGGTCAACACCAATTTGTGGGGAGAGTGGCTCTGCTCCCAGGTTTTCTGCCGCCAGGCCGTAGCGGCGGGGCGCGCGGGTTCCATCGTGAATATTGGTTCCATCCAGGCGGGCAAGGTATTGCCTGGACGTACTCACTACGCGCCGGCCAAGCTGGCGATCGAGGCGCTCACGCGCAATGTATCCGCGGAAATGGGAGCGTTGGGAATCCGCGTGAATTGTATTCACCCGGGTTTGATCGAGACCCCGATGGTCGATTGGGTTCTGAAACATCCCGACCCGAGCATCCTGGCCGGGGTGGTGGCGCAGATCTCGTTAGGCCGCGCAGGCCAACCACAGGAGATTGGAACCGTGGCTGCGTTTTTTGCCTCAGACGAGGCGAAATACGTAACCGGCCAATCGCTGTATGTCGATGGCGGCTGGGTTGGTAAGTAGCCAACGAATAAGGATCGGATGAAAACTCCTGCATACACTGCCGCCCGGCGTGAACGATTGAGCCGGGAATTCTTCCGCAATGAAGACTACGCCTTGCGCCAGGGCATCCTGAAACTGCTGGCCATCAAGGATTCCGACATTCGCCTGCTCACCCTGGAGCAATGCCGCGATGCGGTCGACAAGGGTCTGCACGCGGGCGGCGCTTTTTCCTCCATCATCCCATTGGTCGCACTCTTCTATGGTGGCTTCCTGCACCTGGATATAGAAGATCCGACGCGCCGGGGACAGGACATTTTTACTCTGAGCAAAGGGCATGCAGTCGCGGCCCTGGCCTCCATCTATGCCGAACTGGGCTACTTCGACCGCGAGACGCTCAAGAACTCGCGTTCGTTTGCCAGCATCCTGAACGGGCACCCGGGGCCGATTTTACCCGGAGTGCACATCGCGACTGGACCGATGGGTCAGGGATTTGGTGTCGCGCAGGGGTTTGCCATCGCAGGCCACAGCAGCCCGCGATTCGATTCTTACTGCATGACCGGCGACGGGGAGCTGCAGGAAGGTCCTATCTGGGAAGCGGTGATGTATGCCGGGCAAAACCATCTCGACAACCTGTGCGTGCTGGTCGATCGCAACAACGGACAGCTTGACCTTCACACCCGCATGATTTTTCCCATGCCTGATTTGGAGACGGTCTTTCGCTCCTTTGGGTGGGTGGCCTACACCGTGGATGCGACCCAATACGACGGCGTGGTTGCGGCGCTGGAAAAGTTCCGCTTTGGCCCTCGCAATGGAATGCCCACAGCCATCATCTGCAACAGCAGAAAAGGCTTTGGTTCCTTCTCGGATTTTCTGAACAAGCATAAAGTCACCATGCCGGATGCTTTGATTGCACAGGAACACGCTCTGCAGTCGGAGCAGCGGCAGGCACGGGTTGATGAATTTGCTCTGTACTGCGAGCGGCTGGCGGGCAGCACCGAAGGAGAGGCGACCCGCGACAACCTGCTGGACGCGGCCCGTGGCATGCATCTCGAGATCGACTCGAGCGGAAGCACGGTAACCACCATAGTTGGGCCGGTACTTACCCGGCGTGTTCCTCCTCGCAATAAGCGCGTCGCTTACGACGCCACGTTATTGCCGCAGATTGATCGCAAGAAAGAGTATGCGGCCTCTGACATCGTGGCCGGCGCGATGAAAGTTTTCGCCAAAGACGCGGCCGTGGTTTCGATCGATGCGGATCTTGCCTCTACCAGCGGCCTCGAAGCGGGCATTGCCGCTGTGGATCAGAAACGGGCGTTGAACGTGGGCGTGGCCGAGGCAAACATGATGTTGATCGGCGAGGCGTTTGCGGCTCTCGGTTGCAACACCTGGGTGAGCACGTTCTGCCCTTTCTTCGATTGGAAAGTATTGCGCCGCATTGCCGTCGGCGCCCAGGAACGGCAGGAAGCTATCGAAGCGCCCGACGGCTGGTTGAGTGAAGGCCACGGGCTCGATCTCACCTTCCTGGCCACGGCGGCAAATTTCGAAACCCGCACCAACGGCGCCACGCACATGGGCAACGATGACAGCACGACCTTCGACGCGGTCGGCCAGTTGAAGATCATCGATGTTTCCTGCCCTCAGCAAATGCTGGCCATCATGCGATGGATCATGGAGGGGAACCGCGGCCTGGTTTATGTGCGCGTCATGCGCACGAGCTCCGCAGTGCTTTACGGCAGCGACTATGTATTTGCTTTTGCGACCGGCCACCGTCTGCGCGGCAGCCCGGCGGACCGGGCGACCATTATCAGCAGCGGACGCGGTGTGCATGAGGCGATGGCTGCCGCTGAAAAGTGCGCGGCTGCGGGCATTCCCATAGGCGTGGTGGATATGCCATCGATCGACCAGGGACTGTTGCTGGAGCTTTACAATTCCGGCCAGTGGTTGGTTCTTGCCGAGCAGAACAATGGATACATCTGGCAGAATTTGCTGAAGGTTCTCTATCGGAATCGAGAGAAAGTGAAAGCGGACGGCTGGAACAGGATCATCACCATCAACACGCTCAGGAGCGACGGACAGCCGCAGTTCATTCATTCCGGAACCTATGAGGAGTTGATCGCGGCCTTTCATTTGACCCCTGACGCGATTGCTCGCACCATTGAAAGACTCGCCAAGGAGAAACCATGAAGCTACCGATTGTGGACGAAAATTCGATCCCGGCGCTCGATCTCCCCGGGCGCCAGCTTCGCTGGTTGATGACCCAGGAAAATGTCGACGCGCGGCATTGCTCGATGTGCATGATCCAGGTGGCTCCCGGAGAGACTGTCAGACCCGCGCATTCGCACCCCAACGGGGAGGAGATCATTTACATCGTGCGGGGATCGGGCAAGGTGATGATCGAGGGTGTAGTGGAACCGGTGAAAGCGGGGAGCGCGGTCTTATTTCCGCAGGGGAAAATACATATGTTGCGGAATACGGGAACCGAGGATATGAAGGTTGTTTGTTTTTTCGCGCCCGCAACGAGTCTGGACAACTATAAGTTCTTCGAGGATGTGGAGTTTCCGGAGTAGGGTGCGGAGAGCTGTCGAGCTAAGGCGAGTTCGCGGGCAGAGAAAAAGCGGGGTAAAGAATCCGCGTGAGCACTAAAAAGAAACCGCAGATCTCTCCACTACGCTTCGCTCCGGTCGAGATGACAAATTTGTTTTAGGTAGATTGCGAATTTGCACCCTATCCCCGCAAACAAACCCCGGGTGCCCCATATCTCGCTCGTTTTTCGCGAGATGTGGGATACCACCGCCCTACCTTCGCGACTTTTGACCCTCTAGACACCCTTAAGCTTTCGATTCACTCTCCAAAGGCGAGTGGTCGACGTTCGTGGTATCCCATATCTCGCGAAAAACGAGCGAGATATGGGGCACCCGGGGTTTGTTTGCGGGGACAGAGTGCAAACTTGCGGCTTACTGCGCCTTTAAGTACGCAATCAGATCGTTGATTTGCGCTTCGGTCAGGGTTGAGCCAAAGGCGGGCATCGGGGCCTTGCCGTTTTTGATGACGTCGGTCGCCTGCGCGGGTGTAACCGGAGGGATCACCATTGGCTTGCTGCTGAAGATGCCGTGCAGGTTGGGCGGGCCGAAGGGGGTGCTGTCATTGGGCTGCTTGTTATGGCAGCTTACGCAATTTTGTTGGAAGATTGCGGCACCGCGTTTGGCCTTGGCATTCATGACCGGCTTCGCCGTGTCGGCAAGACCGATCACATTCGTGATACCCATCGCACCGGCCGAAGCCAGGATGCAGACTGCCAAAAGCCTACGGCCTATAACCATTTCTCTAACGCCTCCTGTATTCATCCAGCTATTAAAATCATAAATCATTCCAACGCTCCTTCGTCAGGCAGGCGGAGAGATTCGTTGTGCGTATTATGCAAAACTACTAGACAATTGCGACCTGCCACAGTAGTCTCTTATCGGGTTTATCCGCTTGTCGAAACGAACCATCAGTCGTCGCGGCTTGATGAAGTTGGCCGCCCTGGGCGCGGCTACCGGGGCACTGCCCGCACTCGCAAAAACAAAACGGAACCTCGAGGTAGGTCATACCGGCATCACCTGGCCGAACGATGTGATGCAGGCCATCACCGACACAGGAAATTTGGGTTTTTGCGGCTTTGAAACGTTCGGTGATGTCCTCACCAAATGGGAATCGCAAGGGGGCCTACAGGCGGCTCTCGAGCAGCATGACTTACCGCTCATCTCCGGCTACTGCACGTTGGACCTGACTGACTCGACCAAGCGGAAAGATGAGATGGATAAGGCAGTCGCCTGGGCGAAACTTATCAAGAAATATAACGGGCGCATCTTTGTGCTGGGCCCTAACCAGGTCAAACGAGACCAGTATGACTTCGCGGCCAACAAGGCGAATATTGTCAGCACGCTGAACGATGCCGCGAAAGCAGTGACCGATCAGGGCCTGACGGTGGTGCTGCACCAGCACACCGGGACCTGTGTCGAGTCGCGGGACGAAACCTATGCGGTTTTGGACACGGTGGATACGAAGTATGTAAAGTTCGGGCCGGATATCGGCCAACTCACCAAGGGAGGATCGGACGCCGTGCAGGTGGTGAAGGATTATCTCCCGCTGGTCCAACACATGCATTTGAAAGACTACAACGGAGTAGACCCTCACCTTCTTGGCTACTGCCCTTTAGGGCAGGGCAAGGTGAACATTCCCGGCATTTTGGACTTGATGGCGGGGCGAAAAATTCATGGTATGGTTATGGGTGAACTCGACAATGATCCCAAAAACCCGTCACCCACTGCCCCTGTGGGACTGGTTAAAACCAGCAAGTTATACCTTGAAACGCTGGGAATAACGTTTCGAGCCTAGAACCGGACCCTTCTTTATGCCCGAGGAAAAAGTTCGTCAGATTCCCTTCATACAAAGTCTTGATCGCGGCCTCACTATTTTGCAAGCGGTCGCGCTGTCGAAACAACCTGTCTCGCTCGGGGAATTGACCGAGTTGCTGGGGATCGATCGCAGCAGCGCATTCCGGCTAGCGAACACGCTTCGGCGCCGCGGGTTTCTTGCCTGCCCCGCGGGCCGGAAAGATTACATCCTCGGCTCTTCCATGTGGCGTCTCTCCCACCGCTACGACTGGGGCAACATGCTGATCCGGGTGGCGAATAAGCAGCTGAAGCTGCTGGCCGCGCAGATCAACGAAACTGCGCATCTTGCTATCCGCGAGGGCAAGTACGCCCTGTTTATCGACCACGCGGCAGCCAGCAATGTAATCGCGGTGGCGGGGCAAGTGGGCGAGCTAGTGCCTCTTTATTGCACCGCACATGGCAAAGCCTTATTAGCGGATGCGGATGAACGCGAGCTGCGCGCTCTCTTCGGTTCAGGCCCAATGCGCAGATACACCAAGAACAGCATGACCTCGATTCAGGAGCTGAGCAAAGATTGCGCCCTGATCAAGAAGAGAGGTTTTGCCACGGACGAGGCGGAATACGCGGAAGATCTGCGCTGTGTCGCCGCCCCGATTCGGGTCGATAACGATGTCATCGTTGGATCAATTGGAGTTTCCGCGCCCCTCACCCGTTTTTCCAAGGAACGCTTTCGCATCTCAGCGCAGCAGGTATGCAAGGTGGCGCAGGCAATCGGTCTTCTGCTCAGCAACGCAGACCAGAATGCCGATGCGGAATCGGACAAAACGGTAGCCGAATTTGCATGACAGATAATCCGGTCCTGCATTTTGCTCTTGAGAAGCCGGCAATTCAATACATTGGCAGCGATCTGCAACGCCCGGAATGTATTTTGGCGGAACGGGATGGCACGCTGTGGTCCGCCGATGCGCGTGGCGGCGTCGTAAGGATTTCGCCCGACGGCAAGCAGCAGATCATTACCCAACAGAGGTCAGGTCACTTTCAGGGTGTGAGCAGCGAAGCGAGCCGGTATCTCGAAGGTACGCTGCCCAATGGACTGGCCTTTGCCCGCAATGGCGACATTCTGATTTCGAATTTTGGCACCGACTGCCTGGAGTTGATGACCCGGGACGGTGCGACCAAAGTGCTTGCCGACAGCATTGATGGCGAGCCAATCGGTAAAGTGAACTTTGTCTTACGCGACTCCCAGGATCGCGTCTGGATCACGGTCTCCACGCGTATCAAGAACTGGATGCACGCTCTGCGCACCGATCTGCCGGATGGCTACATTGCGCGGTACATCGACGGAAAATTTCGCATCGTCGCCGATGGTTTTCACTTCACCAACGAAATCCGGATGGATGCCCGGGAGGAGTTTCTGTACGTGGTCGAGACCACCGGCGGGTGCGTGAGCCGATTACGGGTGGGCAAAGACGGGAGCTTGAGCAACCGCGAGATTGTCGGACCAACGAGCTTAGGAAAAGGCGCATGGCCTGACGGCATTGCCTTCGATAGCCTGGGAAACCTGTGGGGCACGATGGTGTATTCCGACAAGCTCTTTGTGCTCACTCCCCAGGGTGATTTTCGCCTGCTGCTGGACGAGGGTGACCCGAAAAAAGTTGACGCCCTGGAGAAGGCCTTCTTCGAGAACACCGTGAATGAGCAAGTCCTGTTCACCACTGGCCAGGGCATCGCGCCATGGATGGCGAGTGTGACTTTTGGCGGCCCGGATCTACAGACAATTTATATTGGCTCGCTGAAGGGTAAAAGAATTCCCTACTTCCGCGCACCCGCGCCGGGACTGCCGATGGTCCATTGGAACGACGCCCGATAAATTCTTCATCGTCCGACAACTCTGTGGTCGATGAGCCAGTCGAGCGATTCACGCACCGCTGCGAGCGAGCTATAGCGCGGTTCGTATCCCAACCGGGTTCGCGCTTTGGCAATGCTGCAGTTGGGCGAGTGGGCTATGTGATCCCAGGTCACTGCAGCGTCCCTTTCCGTAACTCCCTGCCGCCACTTTTCCCAAGGCAGGAACTGCAGTTGGGCCGGATGCCCGAACCACTCACTTACGCGTTCGGCATATCCTCGCAACGTGAGCGCCGCGGCAGACACCACGTGGAAGGCCTCACCCAGTGCGGCCCTGCGCCGCTCGATCGCTTTGACAAAGCATTGTGCGACGTCGTCGGCATGGACGTGATGTACCGTTTCCATCCCAATGTTCGGAAGTTGGATCTGCCTGCCCTGCCGCAACCTCGAAAAGACCTCCGGGTTGAAGTTGCCGGCGGGATTGACCGGGGCCCAGCCAGGGCCGACAAGGTGGCCAGGGTGCAGAATGGTCACGGGAAAGTCTCTTGCCTGGTTTAGAAGATAAGTCTCGATCGCGGCTTTTCTCAGGCCGTAGTCGCCGAAGGCGGTCCGTGGAGCTGCTTCCGTAGTGGGCACCTCGACACTGGGGCCGTGTACCCAGATAGTCCCACAGTGAAGAAAGTGCTGAACACGTCCGCACAACGATTCGACGAGCTGTTGCATGCTCTCCAGCCGGTAGCAGGTAAGATCAATGACCACCTCTGCATCCAGCTGAGCAATGCGCTCACCAAAGCTCCCGGCAGCCTCTTCCGCCACGCGGTCAAGTTCCACCGGCTCGATGGCTTGCCATGCCGGGTGTTCGCGGTAAGGAGCTTTCAAGCCCCGGGTGATGCAGATGACTTTGTGTCCTGCCTCAAACAGTCGCGGTGTTAGATAGCTGCCGATATGGCCGGTTCCACCGATGATGGCTACACGCACGTTTGTCTCTCCTGATCAGATCAAGCCGCGCAGGGTTCCGCCAATGTCCAGGGTCGCCCCGGTAATGTACTTGGCGAGCGGCGAAGCGAGAAAGGCGATGGCTTGGGCAACGTCCTCGGGTTGTCCGATGCCGAGAGGCATGTACCGGTCCTCCAGAAAACGCTTCAGGGCGGCGTCTTTGTCCACACCATAGCTTTCCACGAGTTGATCGACGATTCCCCCGGGGCGGGTCCACATCTGCGTCCAGATGGGTCCCGGCAGCACGGCGTTCACCCGAACCCGCGGTGCATATTGCACGGCGAGAGCCTTGGTGAAGTAAAGTAGCCCCGCTTTACAGGTGCCGTAGTCCATCAGTGTGGGCTCCGGCTGTTTAGCCAAATCCGACCCGGTGTTTACAACCGAAGCGTTGCCCAGCTCCGCCATCCTGGGAAGGAGCTTGCGACAGGTTCGGATACACCCCATCAGGTTGACTTCGAAGCTTCGCGCCCATCGCTCATCGGATAGTTCTTCGAAAGATCCGGAGTTCCCCACGCCGAGATTGTTGACCAGAATATCCGGAGCTCGGCCAAAGGTAGCGAGAACGTACGAGGTAGCTTGCTCGACGCCATCCGCAGTTGCCAGATCTGCAGCCACCACACCAGTCCACCGACGAGATTTTTGCTGCAACGTGGCTTCGTCCCGATCGGCCACAATCACGCTTGCGCCTTCCTGGGTGAGCAAATCTGCGGTGGCTTCCCCTATTCCGTGCGCGCCGGCATTGACGAAGGCGTATTTTCCTTTAATCCGATAATCCATAGTTTGCTCGATTCGTGGATCGTTGAACGGCCGGAATTGTAACGATAGCTTGGACGGCACCTGCTCTTTTTTTACTTTAACGTTACATCGAAAGCGCGCGCGACGGCCGGGCTCGATTTACGGGATACACTTGTGGAGAAATTTTCTCTTTGAGCGGGGCGCAATGTTGGATACGCCACAAAATTTTCTGATTGTGATTATTGCCCTGGCGAGCGCCCTGGCCTTTATGGAGGCGGTGAACCATTACTGGCCTCCTGAGCAAAGACGCGCACATAACGATCTAATTGGCTGGCAACTCTCCGTTTTGGGTACGACGTATGCGGTCATCGTCGGGTTTATGCTCTACACGGTTTGGATCAACTTCGGAACGGCTGACCTGAATACGGATGCGGAGGCCAATTCGCTGGTAAATGTCTACCGGTTATCCGATGGCCTTCCTGCGCAACAAGGCGACAGGCTCAAGTCCCTGGCGCGGGCTTATGGGGACGCGGTTGTCGACCATGAATGGGGAGAGATGGCGGTTAACACCATGCCGGCAGAAAGCCGCGAGATCGCGCGGCAAATGTGGCTGACCCTAATGACGACGAAAGGGGCCTCACCCGCGGAGATCACTGCGGAAGACCATGCGCTCTATGAGCTCAGTGCTCTGGCGGGATATCGACGCATCCGCCTGGTCCAGAGCGCATCCCGTCTTCCCGCTGTGCTGTGGTTTGTTCTGCTGATTGGAGGAGCGGTCACGGTTGCATCTACCTGCATGTTCGGCGCCTCCAATGGTGCGCTGCACGTCATTCAGGTGGGCGCGTTTGCCTTGCTCATCTCGTTGGTGCTGGTCGCGATTGCCGATATCAATCGCCCGTTCCAGGGGTCAGTCCACGTAAGTGACTATGCTTTCCGGCGTGCACAGATGGATATGAAGGAGAGGTAGAAAAGGGGATGTGTGGTTGCCTGCGGCGTGCGGAAAGCGTGCGCCTTATGCGCCATCGGTCGCGCTCAACCTCGGCTTTTGAGACCCGGGAGGCAAAACATCAAGATTCGTGGTATCCCACATCTCGCCAAAAACAAGCGAGATATGGGGCACCCGGCGTTTGTGAAAGGATTACAGCCGAGCGGTGCGCAGGCGCAGGGCGTTGGTGATTACGGAGACAGAGCTGAAGCTCATGGCTGCGGCGGCAATCATCGGATTGAGGAGCAATCCGAAGACTGGAAAGAGCACGCCTGCTGCCAGCGGCACGCCCAAAGCATTGTAGAAAAAGGCAAAGAAAAGATTCTGACGAATGTTGCCCATGGTCCGCTGGCTCAAGCGGCGCGCCTTGAGGATGCCACGCAGGTCGCCCTTTACCAGGACGATGCCGCCGGACTCCATAGCCACGTCCGTTCCCGTGCCCATGGCGATTCCCACTTGCGCCTGTGCCAGTGCCGGAGCGTCGTTGACCCCATCTCCAGCCACTGCCACTACCGCTCCCTGGGATTGCAGTTTCTTGACTACCTCGGCTTTTTCCGCCGGCAACACTTCGGCCTCGAACTCTATCCCCAACTTCCTGGCCAGGCCTGCAGCCGTAGTGCGGTTATCGCCGGTGATCATCACTACCCTGATGCCTTCCCGCTTTAACTCTTCGATCGCCTGCGGGGTGGATTCCCTGACGGGGTCGGCGACCCCGACCAAGCCAGCCAAACGGCCATCCCAGGCGACAAACATCACCGTCTGCCCGGCCTGGCGCAAGTCCTCAGCTTGCTGCTCCAATGCCTGCGAAGATGCTCCGAGGTCGCGCATCAGCGCAGCGTTTCCGGCAGCAACGCGAGCGCCCTGTATGGTTCCCGAAATACCCTTCCCGGTCATTGAGTCAAATTGGGTTACCGGCAACAATTCGATCTTTTTCTCTTGCGCGGCGGCTAGAATCGCTGCGGCCAGAGGGTGTTCACTCTTCCGTTCCAGGCTGGCAAGCGTTTGCAGAAGCCGCGCCTGGTCGATGTCTTGCGCGGCGATGATGGTGCTGACCTTTGGCTTACCCTCGGTAAGAGTTCCCGTTTTATCCACAATCAGCGTATTCACTTTTTCCATCATCTCGAGTGCTTCTGCATTGCGGACGAGGATCCCCTCTCCAGCGCCGCGGCCAGTTCCCACCATGATGGACATGGGCGTCGCCAGGCCCAACGCGCAAGGGCAGGCAATGATGAGCACCGCCACTGCGTTCACCAGGGCGTGGGCGTATCGAGGCGACGGACCAAAGACTGCCCAGACCACAAAGGTGATCGCGGCCGCAGCCAGTACCGCGGGGACGAAGTACGAGGCGACCTTATCGGCGAGATGTTGAATGGGGGCGCGTGTCCTTTGTGCTTCGCTGACCATTTTTACAATCTGCGCCAGCAGGGTGGCTGCGCCAACGCGCTCGGCTTTCATCACCAGGCTGCCGGTTCCGTTGATCGTTCCGCCCACTACTTTGTCTCCGGCGGTCTTTTCTACGGGGATGGGTTCGCCGCTGACCATCGACTCATCGACCGAGCTACGGCCATCCAATACCAGCCCGTCGACGGGCACTTTTTCGCCTGGGCGGATACGCAGAAGGTCACCCATGGCAAGCTCGCTGACCGCGACATCGGCCTCGCTCCCTTCGGAGGAAATGCGGCGCGCCGTTTTAGGGGCGAGGCCGAGTAGTGCCTGGATCGCGCCACTGGTTTGGCTGCGGGCCCGCAACTCCAGCACCTGGCCCAGCAAGACCAGAACGGTGATGACTGCGGCCGCCTCAAAGTAAAGGCCGAGGTTTCCGGAAGCATCGCGAAACGTAGACGGAAAGAGGCCGGGCGCGACCACGGCTGCGACGCTGTAAAGATAGGCAGCGCCGCTGCCAATCGCAATGAGTGTGAACATATTCAGGCTGCGATGAACAATCGAAGCCCAGCCACGCTCAAAGAACGGCCATCCGCCCCAGAGCACGATGGGTGTTGCCAAGGCTAGTTCCACCCACCCCAACAGCCGGCCTGTTATCAGATGTTGCAGGGGACGGCCGGGCAAAACATCGGAGACCATGACCGCGAGCAGGGGGAGCGTCAACGCCGCCCCTACCCACAGGCGACGCGTCATGCTGGCCAATTCTGGATTGGCCGCGTTGGTGGTTACAGTGCGGGGCTCAAGCGCCATGCCGCAAATAGGACATGTGCCCGGCTTGTCGCGCACGATTTGCGGATGCATGGGGCAGGTGTATTGGGTGTGCTCCGTTGCTGAGGAGGGGTCGATTGGCTCGAGCGCCATCCCGCATTTAGGGCAGGGCCCCAGCTTCGTAGCGAGCACCTCCGGATGCATGGGACAGGTGTATTGCGCAGACGCCGGGGTCGTGGGGGCGACGGATACCGAAGGAACAGCTTGCGAGCTGTCGTATTTGCCTGGGTCTGCTTCGAACTTTGTCCCGCAACCCTTGGAGCAGAAGTACCAGGTGCGGCCCGCATGCTGAACGGACGCAGCGGCTTTTTCCGGTAGAACTTTCATGCCGCATACCGGATCGATCTCTGCCAGCTCAACGTGTGCCATGCGCTCACCTGCCTCCTGTTTAGAGCACTGAGCAGTTCGGAAGATTCACCCACCCATCCATGCAAGCAGTTCCATGTCACTTCTTGGGTGAGGAGAATTCCGCGGCCAACCGCCGGCTTTCAGCGGGCCATTGGCCACGGACGTCAAAGTTGGTGGTATCCCACATCTCGCGAAAATCCCGGATTTCCTGTCGAGACCGGCTGCTCTTAAGAGAAAGCCGCACCCGTAGCCACAACAGGCGCTGCGTGGTAGGAAATCGGGCCCAAGAGAGATATGGGGCACCCAGGATCCTTCTGCAAGGAAATGCCCATGATCCTGCTGCAAGGACGATCTTGCAGGTTAAGCGCTCTTCAAGGACCGGCTACCGATGTCTCTCCGGTAGTACATGCCCTCGAATTGGATTCGGCCAAGCGCCTGATAGACCCGTGATAGAGATTGCTCCAGGGTGGCGGCCGTAGCGGTCACGCCCAGCACCCGTCCTCCCTCGGTGACGTAATTCCCCTCTACCAGACCGGTGCCTGAGTGAAAGATCTCAACTCCCGGCACATTGGCGGCGTCCTCGAGGCCGCTAATCTTGCGCCCGGTCACATAACTCCCTGGATATCCGGACGAGGCCGCGATCACACAAGCGGAGGCTCCCGGTTTCCACCGCAGTTCGGTCCCGCCGACACGGCCTTCGACGCATGCTTCGAGCGCGTCCAGAAGATCGCTGTCCAGCCGGGTCAGGATGGCCTGGGTCTCGGGATCACCAAAGCGCGCATTGAACTCCAGTACCATCGGGCCCCGCGCGGTCATCATCAACCCGATATACAGCACGCCCACGAAGGGAGCTTCTTCCGCCGCCATGCCGTTCACCGCCGGCACGGCAATGTGGTGCAGGATCCAGTCGCGCATCTGGTCGTCCACCATGCCGTCGCTGGAGTAGGCGCCCATACCTCCGGTGTTCGGCCCCTTATCGCCCTCCCCAATGCGCTTATGGTCCTGGGCAGGCACCAGAGGCACTACATGCTTTCCATCGGTAAGGGTCAGAAAGGAGACTTCTTCGCCGGTTAGAAACTCCTCGATCACAATGGAGGATTGCGCGCCTCCGAGCAGCTTTCCGCCCAGCAGGCCAGAGATGGCCTCCGTTGCTTCGCGCCGCGTCTCGCACATGATCACGCCCTTGCCTGACGCCAGACCATCCGCTTTGATTACGACCGGGAGGTGGAAGAGGTCGATCGACTCCATAGCCTGGTGCTCGGTGGTGGCGACCGCGTAGGCTGCGGTTGGAATATGGTGCCTTTGCATAAAGCGCTTGGCGAAGGCTTTGCTGCTTTCCAATTGGGCGGCCTCCCGGGTGGGGCCAAAGACGGGGATGCTGCGGCGTTGCAACTCGTCCACCAGTCCCAGTGACAAGGGAAGCTCAGGGCCAACCACCACCAGGTCCGGACTTTCCGCGGCCGTGACCCGTAACAGGTCGTCCATATCTTTCTGACTGGCGGGAACACAGCGCGCCAACTGGGCAATGCCGGCATTGCCAGGCGCACAAACCAGCTCGGAAACGCGGTTAGACCGGCTGATGGACCACGCCAGCGCGTGTTCCCGGCCTCCCGCACCAATCACCAACACTTTCATTTGCTTTCCGCCAGCCTCCTGGCAAGACTACCGCAGCCGCGTTGGACTGCGAAGAGGGGGTTAACTATAGTTAACCAAAAAATGGAAATGCAGGCTATACTGTCCGTGCAGCTACTGAAACCGAGGATCGCCCATGGCACCCGCATCTCCGCCCTCGCTTCCAGTCTCATCGTCCGCGCCCGCTGCGCTGCTTGCCAATCTAAAGAGCCGCCAGGTTCTGTCGTGGTTCGGGCCGGCGTTCGTGGCCAGTATCGCCTATATCGATCCGGGGAATTTCGGAACAAATTTACTCGCCGGGACGGGGTTCGGCTACAAGCTGCTGTGGGTGTTGTTGTGGTCGAACCTGATGGCCATCCTCATCCAATATCTCTCCGCCAAGTTGGGCATTGCAACCGGAGCCACCCTGCCGCAGAACTGCCGTGAGCACTTCTCTCGGCGTACGGCGATTGGCCTATGGGTAGCTGCCGAATTGTCGGCGCTGGCCACCGACCTGGCCGAGTTTCTTGGCGCCGCACTCGGCTTTTATCTGCTTTTCGGCGGCTACTTTCTTCATCTGGGCCTGGCGAAAACAACGGTGATGTTTATCGCCGCGGTCGTTTCCGCAGTCTGTGTCTTCGCTATCCTGGCGCTCGAGCTACGGGGTTTTCGGACGCTCGAGATTGGCATCATGGTGTTTGTTTTGGTGATCGGGCTCTGTTACCTGGTGGAGATCTTCCTGGTGCATCCCGACTGGCGGCAGATCGCCTACCACACCGCGGTTCCGTGGCTGGATCGGCGGAGCATCTACGTGGCGGTCAGCATGCTGGGAGCAACGGTGATGCCCCACGTCGTCTACCTGCATTCCGGCCTGGTGCAGCCGCGGCTAAAGGAGCAGGAACGGCATCTGGTGCCATCCGAGGACCGCTACCTCTCACGGTTGCGCCACCTCCGTCTGGAGGCGCTGGATGTTTTTGCGGCGATGAACGGGGCATGGCTGGTGAATTCCGCGATGGTGATTGTGGCTGCCGCCGCTTTTGCCGGAACCGGCCGCAGCGATATGTCGATCGAGGAGGCTCACCAAACGCTGGGGCCGCTCCTCGGTCCGGCTTCTGCCACGATCTTCGCGATTGCGCTCCTGTGTTCCGGCCTTTCCTCCTCGACCGTGGGCACCCTGGCCGGGCAGATGATCCTCGAGGGGTTTCTAAAGGTACGGTTCAGCATTTTTCTGCGACGGCTCTTGACTTTGCTTCCGGCCATGATCGTCATCGGCCTGGGCCTGGATCCGCTCCGCATCCTGGTCCTATCCCAGGTCGTGCTCAGCTTTACCCTGCCGTTTGCCCTGGTCCCGCTGCTCATCCTTTGCAGCCGCCATAAATTGATGGGCGGATTCACCAATGGCCCGGTCATCAACTTTCTGGGCTGGCTAACGGTCGGGCTGATCCTGGCTCTCAACGTGGTCCTGCTGGGATTGAGCGTCTAGGACGGTTTCGCATCAATGTGGTCTGATACAGATCGCGAGGGTTTTCCTTAGAGAAAACCACGTAGAGGCCCCTCGCTCCGCTATAGACTGATTGCGAAACGCGTCTAGCCACAGAAAAAGGGTTTAAACTGAATAGCGGAACATGAACGCCCGAAGCAGACTTCGCGACTTCCTGCACAAGCGTTTCCGTCACGGCAAGCCTGACCGTGGACGGAGCCTTTCCTCCTAACTTATCGTCAGCCAGACCCTGGCAACCAGCTTTTGATCAGGCTCGTGCGCCTGCGCAATTTTGCGCCACATCAGAGAGGAAATAATCATGAACAGCTTCGGCAGCCAATCCATCCTGAAGGTTGGAAACAAGAGTTACGAAATCTTCCGTCTTAAAGCGCTTGAGGCCAAAGGCCTCTCTCTCGGCCGTCTTCCTTACAGCCTGCGGGTACTGCTGGAGAACCTGCTCCGGCAGGAAGACGGCAAGAGCGTAACGGCAAACGACATCGAATTTTTGGCCAGGTGGCAAGCCAAGGCTGAACCGGCGCGCGAGATCGCGTTCATGCCGGCGCGCGTGCTGATGCAGGACTTTACCGGAGTACCCGCCATCGTCGACTTGGCAGCGATGCGCGACGCCATGAAGCTGCTGGGCGGCGATCCGGAGAAAATCAATCCCCTGCAGCCGGCGGAGCTGGTGATTGACCACTCGGTGCAGGTGGACGAATTCGGTACTTCGAATGCGTATTCCATCAACGCCGCGCTCGAGTTTCAACGCAACCGGGAGCGGTATGCCTTTCTCAAATGGGGCCAGACTGCGTTTCGCAACTTCTCGACCGTGCCGCCGGGCATGGGCATCTGCCACCAGGTCAACCTGGAGTACCTGGCCCGGGTGGTTTTTATCACGACTACCACGGGCGGTGTGGTTCGAGCCTATCCCGACACACTGGTAGGCACCGACTCTCATACCACCATGATCAACGGATTGGGGGTGTTGGGATGGGGCGTTGGGGGCATTGAAGCCGAAGCCGCCATGTTAGGCCAGCCGGTTTCCATGCTGGTGCCGCAGGTGGTTGGTTTCAAGCTGACGGGCAAGCTGCGCGAGGGAGCTACGGCCACCGACCTGGTGCTGACCGTGACCGAGATGCTGCGCAAGCTGGGCGTGGTGGGCAAGTTCGTCGAGTTTTATGGCTCCGGGGTGAGCGAACTGAGCCTCGCGGACCGGGCCACGATCGGCAACATGGCGCCGGAGTATGGCGCGACGTGCGGAATCTTCCCCATCGATGCGGAGACCCTGCGTTATTTGCGATTGACCGGTCGGAGCGTGGAGCAGATCAAGCTGGTGGAGGCGTACGCCAAAGAACAGGGATGGTTTCACACTCCTCACTCGGCGGAGGCGGAGTATACGCAGACTACCCATCTCGACCTTTCGACGGTCGAGCCCAGCGTTGCCGGACCGCGGCGGCCGCAAGATCGGGTGCCGCTTTCTCAGACTGGCCCCAGCTTTCAGCAGCAGCTGCCCGGGCTACTGGGGCCGGGCGGAGCGGACCGCAAGGAACGGCAGACCATCCGGTGGGAAGGCGAGGGCGGTCATACCTGGTCCAATGGAAGCGAAAAGTCTACCCCCGAGAAGGGACCCGCAACCACGGTCAAGGAGCGCTTCGGCGTGGATGTAGATCCCTATCTGGACCATGGATCCATCGTGATTGCGGCGATTACCAGTTGCACCAACACCTCCAATCCGTCGGTTATGATTGCCGCCGGGCTGCTGGCCAAGAAGGCATCAGAAAAGGGATTGAGGGTGCCGCCTTGGGTCAAGACTTCGCTGGCGCCCGGCTCGCGCGTGGTGACGGATTACTACCGGAAGGCCGGACTGCTCGACGCGCTGGATAAGCTGCGCTTCCAGGTGGTCGGTTATGGCTGCACTACTTGCATCGGCAACTCCGGCCCTCTGCCGACAGACGTCTCCAAATCCATTGATGACCACGGACTGGTCGCGGTGTCGGTGTTGAGCGGAAACCGAAACTTCGAGGGCCGTATCAATTCGGAAGTGCGGGCGAACTACCTCATGTCGCCGCCGCTGGTGGTGGCTTACGCGCTGGTGGGAAACATTGGCCATAATTTCGAAGCCGAACCGATGGGCAAGGATACAAACGGGAAGCCGGTTTACCTGAAGGATATTTGGCCCACGCAGGAAGAAGTTAACAGCACCATCGCGTCGGCGATTGATAGTGAGATCTTCAGCAAAGAATATGCAACTGTCACGGATGGTGATCAGAATTGGCAGAACCTCAAGTTCCCTACCGGGGATACTTATCAGTGGGAGCCCGATTCGACCTACATCCGCAAAGCGCCTTATTTCGACGGCATGCCTGCCAAGCCGGCGCCGGTCCGAGATATCAAGGGCGCCCGGGTGCTGGCGGTCCTGGGAGATAGTGTCACCACGGACCACATTTCTCCAGCCGGCTCTATCAAACTAAACGGACCCGCGGGCAAATACCTGGTTGAGCATGGGGTGAAACCCACGGACTTTAATTCGTACGGGTCGCGGCGCGGCAATCACGAGGTAATGGTGCGGGGCACGTTTGCCAATGTGCGGCTGCGGAACAAGCTGGCTCCAGGAACAGAGGGCGGCGTCACTCGTCTGCTTCCTGAGGGCGAGGGGATGAGCATCTTCGATGCCTCGGTGAAGTACGCGGAACGCGGTACTCCGCTGGTGATTCTTGCGGGCAAGGAATATGGGTCTGGGTCTTCCCGTGACTGGGCGGCTAAGGGACCACGCTTACTCGGTGTGCGGGCAGTCATCGCGCAGAGCTATGAGCGCATTCATCGTTCCAATTTGGTAGGGATGGGCATTCTGCCGTTGCAGTTTGAGAATGGCCAGAGTGCCGAGTCGCTCGGGCTCAGCGGTGAGGAAGTGTTTGATCTGGAGGGAATTCGTTTGATGCTGGAGCATAAGTTTGCCCACGGCCGCACGTTGAAGGTGAACACTACGGATAGCGCGGGGGTTAAAAAGGATTTCAACGCAACCGTGCGGATAGATACTCCGCAGGAGATTCTTTACTACGAGAATGGTGGCATCCTGCAGTATGTGTTGCGGCAGTTGGCGGGTAACTGAATTGGGGGGAAATGAGCCTCGGAGTTCCTCGCTAGATCGCGCGTAGAAGACCGGAACGTTCGGTCGAGCGAGTTGGCGTTGTCGGTAACAATCGAAGGGTGCCCAAGGTCTCGCGTTTGAGACCTGGGATCCCAGCTTCCTGTACCGGCAACAAAGATCGGGTGCCCCACATCTCGCTCGTTTTTCGCGAGATGTGGGATACCACGATACCTGACGTTCAACTCTGTCGGTTGTCATTAGGAGCGAAGCCGAGGGATCTGCAGTTTTACCCACAACGAGTGTTACCGACGCAACTGGTCGGGATGAACTGCTATCTCGCTAGAACGACCAGGCCCCAGGGGCCTTTGCCGGCTTTTATTTTCTTGGTCACGGTGTTTGTGGCCAGATCGACGACTGAGACGTCGTTCGATGGTCCGTTGGCAGAATAGAGGGTCTTGGCGTCTAGCGAGAGCGCGATGCCCCAGGGCCTGGCTCCCACTTCGACCGACCCCAGAACCTTGTTGGTGGCTGTATCGACGGCGAATACCTGGTGGCCTCGGCCGGTGCTTACGTAAAGTCTTGTCGCATCCGGGGAGAGCAGGACATTCATCGGCTTGATGATGCCCGGTTTGCCAAGCGGAATGGTTTTGATCATCTTATACTTCTTGGCATCCACCAGCACGACCGTTCCGTCATTCTCAGCGTTGACGTAAGCACGCGAACCATCGGGGAAAAAAGCAATGTTGCGCGGACGGTGGCCTACTTTGAACGTCTTGATGATCTTGCCCGCCACAGGATCCAGGACGGAAATGGTTCCAGTCTCCTCGGAAGTGATCCAGACGTGCTTTCCATCCGGCGTTACCTTGACGCCTTCCGGCTGAGCGCCGACGTTGATGGTCTTGGCTACGTTGCCAGAGGCGATGTCGATGATGCTGACGGCTGCCTGGTCTTCGTTCGATGTGTAGAGCTGCGTGCCATCCTGGCTGATGTCGAAGTTTTCCGGATCAGAGCCGCCATGGATAGTGCGTACGACCTTATTTTGCGCAACATCAAAGACGCCTATCCCGTCGGCCGTCTTGTCGGGCGGGGGAAGAGTGCTTTCATCGACATCGGGCCCGGCAATCGGCGAGCCGCTGAGGGCGACATAAATTGTCTTGTGATCAGGGCTGGCATGGATACCTCTCGGACGCTTGCCCAGCGGGACCGTGGCAAGGACGTTGTAGTTGCCGGAATCGATGATGCTTAGATCTCCCCCGACCTCATTGGTGACGTAAATCCGCGGTGCTGAAGTCTCGGCGGGCCGGGCGGGCGCGGGCTGCTCGGAAGCCGAGTTGGGAGCTTTGGCGGAATTGCAGCCTGCCGCAATCATGGAGAGGCCAACGGCAAAAAGAATGTATCCGATCCTGCGCATATTTATTTTTCCTTGAAGGTGAAGTTGGCCTCAGCTTTGCCATGGGGATCAATGGTTAACTGGCGCTCTTGCGTCCCGAGTGTTTCCGTCCAGACTGCGAGGGTATATGTGCCTGGCGGCAGATTTTTAATTTCAAACGTTCCGTCGTCACCGGAAACCGCAAAATAAGGATGATCCAGGACTCCGATAAAGGCGTGCATCCAACTGTGAATGTTACATTTCACCGCGATCATGATTTCGGGCCTGGTGAATTTTCGCGCGAGGGGAGGATCGTCGGCTCCCTGGCTATGGTTCCATTCCCGGTTGACTTGCGCCATCGGGTGAATATTGTGGGTCACCGGATCTGAGTTGACGACCTTCAGTACCTGCCCCACCTGAATGCCAAACACCCGGGGATGAAACCAGCAACCATTCTGATCGATGGTGACCGGGTTGGCAGGAATTTCAAAAGTCTTTCCTTCCAAACCGCTCTTTATGTAGACGAAAGCATTTGCCATCGCCCCTTTCCTGTTCACGACCAGCGATTCGTCGTACGCCTTTCCGTGGTGCGCCTCAACACAGGCGGGTTCCTCGCTCATGTCAATCACTTTGGGAGCCGGCCTCTTGCCTTTGAAAAGGATCCGTCCGGTCACCGTGCCGGCCGTCCCCGGGTCCACTTTGAAGTAGACGGGCGAGGGCTCGGACTTTGCGGCGCTCGGCTGGCCGGTCTCGACCTTTGCTGAACAACCGGCAAGGAGTGCGGCCGCACAACAGAGACTGAGAATAGGAATATGTCTCATTGTTCTATCTTCACCTATTCTTTCCCAGGTGGTCCCGCATTCCGGGGCATTTCGCCAGTAAGAGCCTCGAGGAACGCAATCAGATCTGCGCGGTCCTGTGCGGAAAGGTGGAGCGGCTTCATGTCCTTGTCAAGATATGGATTGGAGTTGCCGCCTCCAGCGTAGAAATCAACCACGTCATGGAGGGTTTTCAAGCTGCCGTCATGCATGTACGGGGCGCTCAGGGCGACGTTGCGCAGGGTGGGTGTCTTGAACTCTCCCTTGTCCGCTTGTACTTTTGTTTCCCCAAAGCGGCCGAGGTCGGTGAACTCACCCTCTCCATTCACCCCCGCGCCGGTGTTGTGGAACTTTCCGTCGGTAAACAGGGCGTAGTGGTCGTTGACGGTATGGCAGACGGCACAATTGCCCCTGTTAGGGTCTTTAAAGATCGCCAGGCCGCGAATTGCCGCAGGCGTGAGTGCCTGCTTATTGCCGCCATACTGGTATTGATCAAACGGCGAGTTGCCGCTGAGCAGAGTGCGTTCGAAGCTCGCCAACGACTTCTCAATGAGGCCGAGGGTGATGGTTCCAGGTCCAAACGCCTGGGCAAACTCCGCCTTATACGCTGGATCATGACGGATCTTGGCCACAAAAACATCGTGAGCCTGATTCATCTCCAGGGGGTCCGCAATCGGGAAGCCTGACTGCGCCTCAAGGGTGGGAGCGCGGCCATCCCAGAATTGGAAAGGTGAATACGCGGCATTCAACAGGGTTGGAGCATTGCGTTTGCCGGTCGAGCCGCCGACACCCTGGGCAATCGCTCGACCATCGGTAAAGCCGATGTTTGGGTTATGGCAGGAAGCACAGGAAATTGTGTTGTCTTTTGACAATCTGGGGTCGTAGAAAAGCTTTCGCCCCAGGGCGATCGTTGCCAGGGTGGGAGGATTGTCCGCGGGGATGGGAACCGGCGGCAAACCGAGCGGTGCTTTGATAGCCACAACCTCACCGATTGGCTTGTCGTGACCAGGAGCTCTACATCCAACGCTAACAGTGAGGACCAGGAACCCGGCGATAAGAACGAGTTGTCGACTCGGTACTTTCAAGCTCAACATTATTATAGCTTTGCCGTTAGCCCACGATGTCGTAAGGGCGCATCATGTTGTTGGCCTCATGTTCCTGCACGTGACAATGCCAGAGATAGCGGCCGGCAAATCCATCAAACGAGATGTGGATGCGCGTGACCATAGTGGGCGGACATTGCACTACGTCCTTCCACCCGGTTTCATTGGGATTCGGCCCAAGAACATCCCCGGCAAAGCGCAGCGTAGCGTTTTGCAGCAGGTAGACGTCGCGATCGAATGACCGGCGATCCATTACCTGGAAGCGTACGTGGTGGAGATGAATGGGGTGGGTATCGTCGGTGAGATTGACCAGGGACCAGATCTCGGAGGAGCCGAGCTTCGACGTCTCGGTCACCGGCATGTGCCATGGCGTCCGGTTGAGCAACATGACCATTGGGTTGCCGGCAGGCTCCTTGAACTCGTTCAGAGTCATCACTCGCCTTCGTACCGCGGCTGTCTCGGGCAGGCTGACAAGGGGCCGCAGCGTGCCGGGGACCTGGCTGCTGTCGGGCATGGGGGTGGACCCAACGCGAAACTGCATCATCTGGAACGCTCCATTGGTCAGTAGGATGCGCTCCCCGCGCCTGGCCGCGAAATCGACGATCAGATCGGCCCGTTCCCCCGGGGCAAGCAGAAGACTGGTCAATCGAACCGGGCCAGGGAGCAGCCCCTGGTCCGCGCCGATTTGCAGGAACTGGGAGCCATCGGACAAGCCGAGGCGGAAAAAGCGAGCGTTGGCCGCGTTCAGTACTCGCAGGCGATAGCGGCGCGGTTCTACTTCGCAAAAAGGCTGGACCCGGCCGTTCACCACCATTGCGTCGCCGGCTACCTCGTCCGTCCAGGGATGTTCTGGATCGGGAGAAACGGGATAGTACAACTGCCCTTCGTGATCGAAGATCCGGTCATAGAGCACCAGTGGCAGCTCAAAACGCCCGGCAGGCAGTTTGAGGCGTGCTTCCTGTTCATCACGAAGCAAATACACGCCCATCAGTCCGGCGTACAGGTTCAGCCGGCTGGTGCCCATCGCATGGTCGTGGTACCAGAGCATGGTGGCGTCCTGCCGGTTGGGGTAATGGCAGACGCGCGATTCCCCGCGGGGGTACCAATGTTCCGGATAGCCGTCGTCTGCCGCTGGGGTACGGCCACCATGCAGATGGACGACGGCGCGCGACTCGGGCAGCTCCCGGCCAGAGCCGTGGAGACTGTAGTCGATGGGGAGGAAATGCCGCGGTGGCAAATGATTGTGCCACTCGACCGCCAGCCCTTCGTGACTGTGAGCCTCGAGCAAGGGACCGATGGCCTCTGGCCCGTAGCTCCAAAGCCTCGTCGGCGGAAGGTCACGGTGCATCTTCACGCGAACCTCGCGCATGGTGATATGGCAACGCCCGCCCTGCTGCGGGCAAAGCTGGGGAAGAGGCAATGGATCGACGAAGGGCTGCAGCTGAAGAGCATTGATGGCTCGAGACAATCCAGAAGGGGCCGCGTGCTGGTTGATTCCGCTGCCAAGCGGCGCGCGCAATATCAGGGCGGAGAATGCCGCCCGTTTTATAAGATCGCGGCGATTCACCGCTTAAGGTCTCTTGATCTGGCCAGTCATGGCATCCAGCAGGATCACCGCCCCATTCTGGGGAGCTGTCCCACTGAAGTCAAGCATGTCGCCGATGGAGCCGGCGATTTCGTCGTATGACCCCTGACCGATTCGCTGCTGGTTCAAAAAAGTGTCTTCAATGAAACGCAGGATAGAAGTCTGGTCAGTCACAGTGTGGGAAACGTAGTTCGGTTTAGCCCACGGCGAGATGACCAACAGCGGCAGACGTGGACCGTAGCCGCACCTGCCCTGTGCATGCAACGTGCCGGGGTCCACACCGGGAAGCGCGGTCGTTCCGTCGGCACACTTTCCCGGCCCCGAGAAACCATCCTTCAGGGTTTCGCTGGCATTTACCACGTTGGTCACGTGGTCATACCAGCCATCGGAGTCATCGTAGGCAAGGATCACAACCGTATTCTTCCACTGTGGCGCCTGCTCAATGGCGTTGATTACGTGTGTCAGGAAGGCCTGCTCATCAAGAGGATCGGAATAGCCGGCGTGGCCGTCACGGTACGCTGCGGACTTGAGAAAGCTTACCGAAGGAAAGTTACCGGCCTTTAACGCTTCGAAAAAGTCATGCATGTCGTACTGATGGTTGGTCATCCCATCAATTGAGTATCCAATCGTCTGCGGAGAAATGGGCCGCGCATGGAGAGGATTTGCGGTCGAGGCATAAAACTGAAATGGATTCTCGAGTGGCGAATAGTCCAATGGTGTTTGCCGGGTGACTTCGGATTTGTTGCTTCTGCGGCATCCTGTAGTGCCATTGCTGTTGATCACTGAAGTATCGAACCCTTCATGAAAGAAACCCCAGGTCACTCCCGCGGCATTCAGCAAATCACCAACATTCTTTCCCGTCATGTGAATCAAGGCGCCGCTGGTGGCAGAGCAAATGTCATTCACAGGGGCTGCATTCCGGATCAGGGTAAAGCCACCGTTCCCATCGGAAACCATGTTGCCCCCGGCATTGCCATCGTTCACAACGCCGTTGGTCTGGCCGGAGATAAGATTGATGGCGCCAAGTGTCGAGGGGCCAAACGTGGTCCCGAAGAAGCGATCGCTCATCGCATAGTGCTGAGCATAATTCCAAATCGCAGTGACCGTATTGCCGTCGTAATAGGCCATCGTGAGCCCGGTAGTCGCCGCGATACCGCTTCCGAGCCCCGGGCTATCAGCCGCTCCCACTGAGCGGGGGAATAGATCCATGGCGCCGCCATCGAAGGCGAGTTGTTCCTGGGTGTAGCTGTGATCCTGATCAGCCGTACCGGCGCTAGCCGGCGACAGCCGAAATGGATTGCTCGCCCCACGACCGTTTCTGGCATTCGTGGAGTTGGGGTTATGCACCAGAAGACTTTGGGAGAGGCCGTCCACCGCCGGAGTTCCGGGGAGGGGGACGAACGGTGTCTCGCCGGGCAAGTTGAGCGCGTTCGGATAAGTGCCGAAGTAATGATCGAAGGAGACATTCTCCTGGAAGATCACCACGATGTGTTGGATGTTCGCTGTGGATGAAACGTTTGTCTCAGCAGAGTTAGGAATAGAGCTACTGTAACCACAACCTATCAAGGTCAGGGTGAGCGAAAAACCAAGCAGCATAAAGCAAAGTACCGCAGTTCGTTGGACCATAACTGCTCTTCCCCCCGGTTTCGCGCGAGGGATTTCTCCACTCACTCATAGGTTCTGGTGAGTGCGCCGCCATTCTAGACATTTGACAATTATTTACGCAAGTGAATGTTCGTCCATCTTAGATGGTACGAACGATATGGTTAACCGGAGTCTGCTATGTCCTTGGCTGGTCATCTTCCTTGTTAAGTGGGCATTAAAAACCGTAAAGGCGCCCCGCATCTTGTGAGGACTTAGCAACTCGGGCATGGTAAGACGAACGTTTTATAGATTTTCGATCAATTCGTCTTAACTTTAGGCAACAACCTATGTTTTAGGGTATGCCGGGGATTTATCCCCCGGCGCAAATGCAATGTAATCATCGTGGGCATTAGCCCCTGGGGCATGCTTTCTTGCTCGATCCGGCTTTTTCCGCAACCTCTTTAGTCGGACCGTAAAGAAAGGAAAGAGAATTGGGCTTTATAATAGCCCCATCAGCTACGTTCCCCCCTGAAAGGTACGGGTTTCAGCCCGTACAAGAACCCAGCAAACTCATCTGGCCTTTAGAGCTTGCGTGAGAACCCGGGATTTAGAAATTTAGTCCCGCAGGGACGGTTGAACTTAGCCCAGGACGCTAGTCCTGGGTACATCATGATACGTGATCGCGGGACTGAGTCCTCCTTTTGAATCCAACCCAGGACTGGCGTCCTGGGCTAAGTTCAACCGTCCCTGCGGGACTAAATTTCTAAATCCCGAGTTTTCACGCACACCCTTCGGGCCCTGGGATATGCTCTTCATTTCATTTCTCCTGCAACCATCAGCTTTCCGCGGCAAACTAGAAGTTGGTTGTGAAACGGAGAGCAACACTTCGCGATGGGCCGATGGCGTTTCCGGAGAAAAGACCACCAAAATCGATCACGTTAAGAGTGTTGGTAAGGTTCTGTCCGTCTACCTGAATACGCATGTTCACGTGATCCGTTTTGTAAACATCCGCTCCTGCTGAGGCACTTACCAAAAAGGACGGGTAGATCCGGCCTCGATCAAAATTAATGCGATTCAATACCTGTTGTCCATACTGCGCGAGCACGGTGGCCGGGTCCCCATCAAACTCGAAGGGAAGTCCACTGTCATATTGAATGCCGCCTGCGACCCAGAACCGTGGTTGTATCTGATAGCGAACTCGCCCGCGAACCGTGTTGCGCTGGTCCTGCGAATCAGGGAAATGCCCGCTGAGTTGGGCTTCCGCGTTTCCAGCGTCGTCTCCCAAAAACAAGCCCCCGGTCACGGGAAACCAGGCGTTGCCCACGATATAGGAGTAGCTTAGGAAACCTGAGAAACGATGCCAGTCAGGAACCTCGAGTTTGCCTTCCGCACCGTAGATGATGGATTTGCGAAACGCGATAGGAAAGCTGATCGTTGTATTAGCAATTTGATCGTCGTCCGCATAATTGCCGACGAGTCTGCGGAAGTAGTTCGTGTCGAGCCTGAGCTTTCCAAAGAATCCCTTTGTAATGCCGGCCTCGTAGTAGTCGCCCCGGGAAGGTTGCACGGGCAGCCGGAGAAAATTAGTTGGATCCAGAGACTCAATCGCATTTGAACTGGAAAGGAGGATGTTCTCCGACGAGGGGGTCTGAAAAACCCGGTCGTAGGAGAAATGCGTGACCAGCTCTGCGGAAGGGAAATAGCGTGAAATGGAAAGGCGCGGTTCGACTGCCTGCTTATTCAGGAGGAGTTGGTAGTGGTCCCAGCGAAGTCCGGCGTTGATGGTCCAGTAGCCCAGACGGATCATATCCTGCACAAAGACGGCTTGCTCCAGGTCTGGACGGGTGGCGGCGAAGCTGAAGGTGCCGGGCGTGTCGGGGTCAAATTGGCTTGGGTCGGTAATGATGTAGCTGAAGTTTTCGTGCAGGAAGGCGTTGTCCGATTCAACCCCGAACTTCCACTCCTGGCGACCGCGATTCGCGGTTACGTTTGCTTTGAAATATCCCTCGCGAAACCGGTTGTTCTGAAATACTTCGATCGGAGTCGACAACGCATTGGAGGTGAAATCCTTCGCATTGTCACGAACCATGCCTCGAATATCGGCCAGGGTATGGGAAGAAAAAATGTGCTCGTAGGAAGCGATCCCCATGGTCTCGATGTTGTCTGCCGTTTGGCGCTGACCTGCTGCTTGTTGCACCTGTTCGTTGGGGAGGTCGTAACGCGAGAGCGCATGGCGGACGGTCCAACTCAGCCGGTCGTTTTCCGTTAGCTCTCGCTGATAGCGGCCTGAGAAGTCCCCCAGGGTTCCGGTATTGGAGAAATTTTGCGGAACCACGGGATTGAGATAGTGATCCGTCATGCTGCCGCTGGCGCTGCCGCCGAGTGCGTTCTTGCCCCAGCCGTATTGTGCTTTCGCGAACGCGCCTGCGGTGTCGAAGCTGCCGCCGGACAAAACCAATTCGCCATGCAGACCGGGCTGTGCGTCCTGCACCGTATTTACTTCGACCACGCCTCCCATCTTTCGTCCATATTCCGCAGGGATGCCCGCGGTATAGATGCTCATCGATTGCAGGTCGTCCGCCTCAATCTCGGGACCGAAACTGGGTGAGCGATTATCGGTGAGGGGAATGCCATCCATCACAAATTGCGTCTGATACTCCGATCCACGTGGATGCAGAACAGCATTTCCTTCATAGAGCCATCCCGGTTGGGAGTTGACCAGATCCTGCAGGGAGCGACCCGGTATGGAGCCGAGCCGGTGCTGAAGAAAATCAGAGCCTATCTGGCTGACGGAGCCGGCCTGTTCGGCGTCGATCAGGGTATCGGCCGCATTCACGGTCACGGATTGATTGACGGTTGGCAGCTTCAATTCAATCACGTGTTTGAGTGGCAGTGAGGAGCCAATCACGAGCGATTCGCTTACCGGAGCAAAGCCGGGCGGATCCACGTTGAGCTCATATTTGCCATAGGGCAGGTGCTGAACCTCCAGGCTACCCTGTTCGTCGGTTTGCAAAAGGGTCTGATATTGATTCGCAGCGCTTAATAGATGAACGGCTGTTTTAACGCCACGGCCGGATGGGTCAGTGACACGTAAACGCAGTTCACCACGATTGCTCTGGCTGAGGAGGGGCAACGCGAAGAGGAAGAACAGCGCTGTGACTCTCCTGATCAAGAAAAGGCCTCTCCGGTCTGGTTGTTGCTATTAAGTATGAACTGCCAGGTTTCGTCAGGGTTTGGGCCCGCGGCAAGGAGTAATGGGAGCGCTTTCGTTGTCTCGCTCGAATATTCCTCTTTAGGAGGTTTTCTATAGCTTTTCTATCGAAATTCGGCCGGGCGTGGAAAACATGCACGGTCTGTGGTCGAACCGTCTACGTCGGTGGCGTGAATGCCCACGGTCAAAGACTCGAAGGAAGAGCGTCTGAATGAATTGTTGTGTGATGGCAACCTCGACCAGCCCACAGCACAAAAGGCCACTGCTTCAGATTCGATCATCGCCACAAGAAGTGCTTCGGCGCCGAGCAATATGGGAGGTCAAGCAAACGCTATCTTTCCAGAAACGACAGTAGCGTCGCTGAGACGTTGGCCCTGCCGCCGAAAGCGTCAGCGCAGGGTGAAGCGCACCCAGCAATGATCACTGTTTTCTCAGTCCCTGATGATTTCTGCACGCCCGTAATTTGTACACAAACCCACCTAGAATTTACCTAGTGCTTGAAGATATGCCTTGAGGCCCGTGGAGATGATCTGCACGCCGATGCAGAGTAGGATAAATGAGGATAGGCGCATCACCATCGACGTTCCTGATCGGCCCAGTAATTGCTCGGCCTTTCTAGCGTAGAGATAACAGACGTAGATGATGACGCAGATCAACGTGATGCCGCTGATGGCAGCAATCAGGACACGGGGCGAAAACAAAGAATGCTCCTGCAGCTCAGGAGGCAGATGCGCTCCGAGTGTAATGGCAACCGAGATAGAACCTGGACCCACGGTGATGGGTAGAGTAAAAGGATAGAAAGCGTTTTCAAGGATCTGGTCGTCCGCAGTTGGCTCGGTCTTTGCTTGTCCGGTGTCCTGGTTGAGCAGAGTCCATCCGGTAGCGGCAACAACCAGGCCTCCCGCAATCTGTACCGCATAGATAGAGATCCCGAAAAATGAGAGGACATGCACTCCCCACAATAAGGAACAGAGGAGCAGAAAAAAGCTATAAATGGCGATTTTCTGTGAGAGTAGGCGTTGGGTGGAGGTTGCAACCGGCCCGACCAAATTGACGAAAATCGCGGCGCTCCCCAATGGATTGACGATTGGGAAGAGAGCGGCCACGACCAGCACGGTGGCCTCAATGACCGCTGTTATTTCCTGACGGATGTCGATCACTCAGTTTTCTCCAGGGGTCACGGCTTGCCTCAGAATCTTACTACCCTTTCCAGTACTCAGCAGTCCAGGAGCTGGCCGGCGGACAAAAAATCGTTTGGCAAAACGTTGCCGTTTGACCCCGGAGCGTTGCTAGAATCGAAGGTAATGACGGTCACTGCAAGCCTTTCGCCTGAAGTGCTGGACCGGTATGAGCCAGTGATCGGGCTCGAGGTTCACGTACAACTGCTCACAAATACCAAGGCCTTTTGTGGCTGCGCAAATCGATTCGGCGGCGAACCGAATACTCATATTTGCCCCACCTGCCTTGGCTTGCCGGGCGCGTTACCGGTGTTGAACAAGCGCGCAGTCGAATACGCGGTGCTCGCCGCGACGGCCATCAACTGCGAAGTTCGCGAGCATTCGGTGTTCGCGCGCAAGAACTACTTTTATCCCGACTTGACCAAGGGCTACCAGATTTCGCAGTTCGACAAGCCACTGGCGGAGCATGGCTGGATCGATGTTCCCACACGCGATGGCTCCGGCCACAGTGTGACTAAGCGCATTGGGATTACGCGGCTGCACATGGAAGAGGATGCGGGCAAGAGTCTCCACGACGGCTTTCCTGACTCCGCGACCAAGACCTACGTGGATCTGAACCGGTGCGGAACGCCGCTGATCGAGATCGTGAGTGAGCCCGATCTGCGAACGCCAGATGAAGCATACGAATATCTCACGCGCCTCAAAGAGATACTCCTGTACACCGGGGTAAGTGATTGCAATATGGAGGAGGGGTCGTTACGCTGCGATGCCAATGTGAGCGTACGACCGCGCGGGCAGACGAAATTTGGGACCAAAGCCGAGGTGAAGAATGTGAACAGCTTCCGCTTTATCCGTTCTGCGCTGGAGTATGAGATTGAACGCCAGGTGGAGTTAATCGAGAGCGGCGGCCGCGTGGCACAAGAGACGCGGCTATGGAACGCGAACGAGGGCCGCACGTATTCCATGCGCTCCAAGGAACAGGCCCATGACTACCGCTATTTTCCCGAGCCGGATTTGCCGCCTCTATTGGTCTCAGGGGCGTGGAAGACAATCCTTGCCGAGCGCATGCCTGAGTTACCCGAGGCACGCCGCAAGCGCATGATTGCCGAGTATCAAATCACGATGCAGGATGCCCAAACGCTGACGGCCACGCGCGAGTATGCTGATCAGTTCGAGACAGCGGCCAGGCAGGCGCGCAGCCCGCGCCGGGTGGCTAACTTGATCCAGAGCGAACTGATGGGCCGTCTCAAGGCTAAGAGTCTAGATCTGGAGGACTCTCCGGTCACCTTGCAGGGGTTGGTGCAGGCAGCGGATCTCGCGGAGTCTGGAGAGCTTTCCAGCAAGCAGCTCAAGGGGCTCTTCGACACGGCATTTGAAAATGGCGAAGATTTTGGTCCTGTGTATGAACGCGAGAAGCCACAGCAGATCAGCGACCCCGCCGCGCTGGAGAAGCTGATTCAGGAAACGATGGCGGCCAATCCCAAGCAGCTGGAACAGTATCGCGCGGGGAAGAAGACGGTCGCTGCATTTTTTGTGGGGCAGGTGATGCGCTTATCGAAGGGGCAGGCGAATCCGGCGTTGCTGAATGAGTTGGTGACCAAGCATCTCGATGCATAGGGACGGCTGTTCAGCGGAGAAGTTCCTGCACGAGCCGTTCGACAATGAACCTTCGAAAAAGACGTACCTCGGGGGCTAGAGTGTGCGCGTGAGCCCAGGACGCAGTCCCATAAAGCGCTAACTTGTTTGGAATGTTTTTCTTCAAACTCCCACGAAATCGTCATCCTGAGAGCCGGTGACTTTTTCGATCTTTTCGTGTTTTCTCCCGATCCAAGCTGTATTCCAAGCTCCCGCCAAAGCCGTCAAGCCGTCAGGATGACGATTTTGTGGGAGTTTTGAAAAAAACATTCCAAACAAGTTAGGCTTGGGTAGGTGTGTGGCCCACCCAAGGTGATGAAAAGCGCCCTCTGTCCAGCAACCGCTTTCCAAGGAAGCTTCGCCCTCCCCCTTTTCATCCCGCCTGCCCCGGCCTGCCGTGGGGCGTGCCCGGAGGGATCTGCATTTCCGCGGACCTTTCCTGGAAATGTTTTTCGTCGGAGCGGTAAACTTCCTATAAGCAAGGAGTGCCCATGACCCTGCTCGATGCACCTACATACGATCCTGCCAAGGCGCGCACGCGCAAAAATCTGTTGATCGCCGGCTTGGTTGCCTGCCTGCTGCTCGCAGGCTTCCTGTGGTACTTCTGGGACTGGCCGCAGGAGCATCGCGTCAATCAATTCTTCGCCGCCATCGAAGCCAACGACTTGCCCAGGGCCTTCGGCATTTGGAACCACGACCCGGACTGGCAAAAGCACCCGCAGCAATATACGCCCTACCCCTACGGCCGCTTCGAAGTAGATTGGGGCCACAACAGCGACTGGGGTGACATCAAAACGCACAAGATCACAATGTCAAAAACAGTCGGTTCCGGGGTAGTGGTGGGAGTCGAAGTGAACGGGCAAAAGAAGCCCGTCTTTCTCTGGGTGCAGCGCAGTAACAAGACGCTGGGCTTCTCGCCCGTGCAGCTTTCCACGGATTAGGCGCTGAGCATGGCGAGTAGCTTTTCCAGGCTCGCCGGATCCTCCACCTGCGCGCACTTCTGACTGCGATCAATTTGTCGCAACAGCCCGCCGAGCACCTTACCCGGACCGACCTCAATAAAGGTCGTGACTCCCTCCGCGATCAGCAATTGCATCGACTCCGTCCAGCGAACCGCGCCCGTGACCTGCCGGATTAGCGCGTCGCGCAATGCCGCACGGTCCGTGACCAGGGTGGCATCCACGTTGACCACCACCGGTACATTTGCGAAAGCAAATGGTATTTCCTGAAGGATTGGGGCAAGGGCATCCTGGGCCGGCCGCATGAGACTGCAATGGAAAGGGGCGGAGACTTGCAGCAAGACGGCTCGCCTGGCCCCGCGCTCTTTGGCCAGCGCGATGGCCCGTTCAACTGCCCCGGTGGCGCCAGAGATGACGATTTGTTCTGGACTGTTAAGGTTAGCCGGCTCGACGGGCATGCCCGTCTCCTTCGACGCATCCTGGCAGAGGGCGGCCACTGCCTCCGCTTGCATGCCAAGAACGGCAGCCATGGATCCCTGACCGGCGGGTACAGCTTCCTGCATCAACTGCCCGCGCCGGCGAACCGTACGCGCTGCTGCCGCGAACTCGATCGCTCCTGCAGCGACGTCGGCGGAGTACTCGCCCAGTGAGTGCCCGGCGAGATAATCCGCGGTCACTCCGGCCTCAGCCAGGACCCGCAGTGCCGCCACGGATACAGTAAAGATCGCCGGCTGGGTGAACTCGGTCAAACGGAGCTGCTCTTCCGGCCCATGAAAACAGAGCTCGCCCAGGTCGAAGCCAAGTGCGTCGTTTGCTTCCTGGAACGTTTGGCGCGCGACAGGAAAGGCTGAGGCGAGGTCACGGCCCATGCCGACGCTTTGCGAACCTTGCCCAGGGAATAGAAAAGCTGTCTTGCTCATGTCGTTTTTGGGGAGGTTGAAAAAAGAAAACCGCAGATCCCTTCGCTACTTTAGTAAAACGGCCTCAGTAAAGAGGTTGGATGGGCTCGCCAAGACCTGGCTCCGGCGGCCCATCCGCCGGCCGGCGGCAGGCAAACTCTTGCTCCAGCTGCTGGTTCACACCAGCCTGGGCGAACTCAGCCGTCACCCGGATACCGTTATAGATGGCGCGGTCATTGGAAGAGCCGTGGTTCACGATGCAAACCCCGCGGATTCCCAGCAGGGGCGCACCCCCATACTCGGAATAGTCCAGCCGTTTCTTGAAGTCGTTGAACGCCTTCCGCGAAAGCAGTGCACCCACCTGCGCCGTGACGGTGGAATTCAGCGACTGGCGCAGCAGATCACGAACCAGGCGGGCCAGTCCCTCTGACGTTTTTAGGGCGACGTTGCCGACAAACCCATCGCACACCACAACGTCGGCACGGCCGTTGTAAATGTCGCGGCCTTCCACGTTGCCGATGAAGTTGAAGGAAAGCTGCTTAAGCAGCGAAAAAGACTCGCGGGTAAGATCATTGCCCTTGCCTTCCTCTTCGCCGATCGACAGCAGCCCAACGCGAGGACGTGGAATCTTGAGCACGCTCCGCGCGTACATTTCGCCCATCACCGCGAACTGCTCCAGGTTGTGCGGCTTGCAGTCGACATTGGCGCCCACATCGAGCAGCACGCAACGCGAACCCGTCGAGGTGGGCAAGAGCGCGCTCAGCGAGGGCCGGTCGACTCCCGGCAAAGGTCCCAGCACCATCTTGGCCAGGGCCATCGCCGCCCCGGTGTTGCCCGCGGTGAGGAAGCCGGCTACTTTTTTGTCCTTGACCAGGCGAAGGCCGACACGCATGGTGCTGCCGGGCTTCTTGCGGATGGCGGTCGCAGCCTTCTCGTCCATGGTGATCCATTCCGCTGCGGGAACGATCACAATAGGCAATTCTTCGCCACCGGTTGCATCCCGCAACGCAGTGCGCAGACGGTCCTCCGGACCCACCAGGTGAACCCGGACCGGAAGCTGACGGCAGGCCTGGATTGCGCCCTTGATCTCTGGGTCAGGAGCTTTGTCTGACCCCATGGAATCGAGAGCAATATCCGTGAGCGTAGGCACGGAGGGGATTAGGCTTCCTTGGCTTCGAGCACTTCGCGACCTTTGTATATGCCGCATTTGGGGCAAGCCCTATGTGGTAGTTTGCGCTCGTGGCAGTTAGGACACTCCGATGTGGTAATAGGAGTGAGCGCGTCGTGCGATCGGCGGATGGCAGTGCGGCGCTTGGAGTGGCGCCGCTTTGGATTCGGCATTGCAGATTCCTTTCAGGCGTTCTCCCCGGCTTTGCGGCTGCAGCCCGAGATCGCTCTCAACTTTACGATTTCATCCTGCTGCGGAGGTCGGCCAGCGCTGTCCACCGCGCATCGACCTGGCTTGTATCGCAAGCGCAGACTTCGTTATTGCGATTCCGTCCACAACGAGGGCAGAGTCCCTTGCATTCCTGCTGGCAAAGCGCTCTCGCCGGCAGGGAGAGCAACACCTGCTCGCGCAATACGTCCTCCACCGCAAGACGGCCTCCTTCATAGTACCCGATTTCCGTGTCAGAGGTCGAGATAGCGTGCTCCGAAGCGTCCGCGTCGACACCGGCGGGACGAAAAAGCAGGTCAAACTGTTCCACCAGCCGTTGTGCTACAGGATCGAGGCAGCGGGCACAGGGCATTTCGAAATTACCCTCGTAGCCGGCTCGCAAACGGATGTCCTGGATCTGATTGTGGGCGCCCCGGTGCTCCGTAATGAGATCGGCGCGGCCACTCACTGGCATGCCGTTAATTTGACGAATGCCAGAGCCATAATCAATGGCGCCGGCCGGGATCGTCTCACTGAATTCAAGCGGCTCCCGTTCAAGGTCGAGCACCGTAATCAGTATGGCCATAGCATCCTCCGGCTCAAAAGCGGTAATAGACACCAAGGTTTGGTTCCAGGGTAGTTCGCAGCGTCTTGGTGTCGATCGAGAACTGGTGAAAATCAGGCGTTTTGTACTTTAAACCACGAAGTCCGCCCCGTACCCCGAATCTCTTAAACAAAGGGTAGTTGAGGCCCAGGCTATAGGTGAACTCGGGCAGCAGCTGCGACGTCAGAGTGCCCGTTGCCGGCCCGTTCAGGTTGGTGATTGTCCCCGCAATGGGAGAAAAGACGATGATCCCGCCGCCCAGGCTCAGATAGGCCTGAACCCCATAATAAGCAGGCGATTGAAACAGATAGGAGAAGCTGACGTCGGTAACGTTGCTTTCCACCTTGACCGTGTTCTTGTTGTAAGACTCGTAGAATTTGGTGTAGCCAACGTTCGCTTCATAACCCATCCACGGCCGCCAGGGTTGGCGGAAACTGATCAGGGCTCCGCCCGACTCGGTCGTATCGTCGCGAATAAAGTTGCCATTGGAGGCATGGGTAACCTGGTAAAAGCCGCCCACGCCGACATCAAATCTCTCTTTGCTGACTGGCGCCGTCTGCATGGTTTGCGTGTCCTGCGCATGACAGGGAATAGCCCAGGGGAGCAGGCTCACCGCCACCAGTAATGCGCTTAAGAAGTTTGGAAACCGCCGGCTCCGGGCCGATCGAGGAAGGGTTAAGGACTTTTTCAAACTGACACTCTGCATGGTTGAGTCTTAATCCCACTATATATGGTTCCCCAGGCGCGGTTGGCCGTTCTGGAGCCTGCGCCAATCCTCTCCCGCGAAGAGTCGGATGCCGGCAATTCCAGCGGCGCCTGCCGCTACGCAATCCGATGCATTGTCGGCCGTCGCGCCGCCCAGGGCGAACACCGGTTTCGCTCGCGCCGCCGCGCAAGCACGACGGAGTCCTTCCAGACCCTGCGGTTGCACTGAAAGCTTCTCCCCCGACACCTTCTCAAAAACCGGCGAGAAGAGCATCAGATCTACTTCTTCTTCAACGGCCACATCGATATCTTCCAGGCTGTGGCAAGGCACACTGATGATCGGGGTTCCGGTGATCGGGGTTATGGACCGGAAGCTCTGACGCACTTTGTCCACCAAACCAGGCCGAGGCTTACCGGCAAGATGAACTCCGTCGGCGCCGGCTGCCACCGCCCGTGCGGCTGATTGGAGGGTAGAGACATTTACCAGCAGCTTCGAACGGCTGCGGTCGATTTTTCCCATAATCTCCCGGGCAAGCGATTCCAGGGCGTCCGCGCTTAGATCTTTCTCCCGCAATTGGATGAAATGTACGCCCCCGTTTGACCAGCTTTCCACCAGGCTGACAAGGGGTTGGGTGGCCTCTCTGCGGTCGGTAATGGCACAGAGTTGCATAAAGTGGAGTCTAATCCGGGGCATGATTCGTGCACCGTAAAAAAGCAGGTCTTGGGGTGTCGGGATCGGCCAGGCTGCAGTTCGCTGCACGCCGGCGAGGTGCGGGCGTATGCTAGAGACAAGTCATGCTGTTTCAATTCGGGCTTTTTCCAGCTTCAGATATGGGAAATTAATCTCTTCCATTCGTTCTTCCGGTACCCTTCCAACAAGGCATGATTACCTACGATCTACTCATCATTGGATCCGGCCCCGCGGGGCAGCGCGCCGCTATCTACGCAAATAAGCTCGGCAAGCGCGCCGCCGTGGTCGAGCGTATGCGAACCATCGGTGGGGTTTCCGTAAATACCGGCACCATTCCCAGCAAGACCATGCGCGAAGCCGTGCTGCATCTCTCCGGCTATAACTATCGCTCCATCTACGGCATGAATTACAAGGTCAAGGAAAAGATCACAATGGCGGATCTTGCCTTCCGCGTCCAGCACGTGATCAAGACCGAGATCGATGTGACCGAGGCGCAGCTTTCGCGCAATGGCATTGATGTGCTTCCCGGAGTCGCCAGCTTTGAAGACACGACCCACGTGAAGGTGACTAATGAGGGTGGCACCCAGACGTACGAGGCAAAGAGCATCATCATCGCCACCGGCACCAAGCCGGCGGACTCCCCCAGGGTACCCATCAACGGGCGCTCGATCGTCAACAGTGATCAGATTCTCGACCTGCCCAACCTTCCCAAGTCACTGATCGTGGTCGGTGGCGGCGTCATCGGTGTGGAGTACACCTGCATGTTCGCCGCGCTCGGCGTGCGCGTCACCCTGATCGAAAAGCGGCCCAAACTGCTCGAGTTTGCTGACCAGGAAATCGTAGAAGCCCTTAGCTATCACCTGCGCGACAGTCGCGTGACCATGCGCCTGCACGAGGAAGTAGAAAGCGTGGAGGAGCTGCCCGATTGTAGTGTGGTCGCCAACCTGGAAAGCAAAAAAAGAATATCCGGCGGTGCTTTGCTGTATGCGGTCGGCCGCTCCGGCAATGTCGACCAACTCAATTTAGGAGCGGTTGGCATCGAGCCGGATTCGCGTGGCCGCATCCCCGTGGATAAGAATTTCCGCACCAGGGTGCCAAACATCTTCGCGGTGGGTGACGTGATTGGTTTTCCCAGCCTGGCCTCAGTGTCGATGGAGCAGGGCCGTATCGCGGTAGCCCGGGCGTTCGGCAATGACACCCTGGAGTCCAACCCAAGCTACTACCCCTATGGGATTTATACGATCCCGGAGATTTCGTTTATCGGCAAGACGGAAGAGCAGCTTACCGATGAAGATGTGCCCTACGAAGTAGGCGTGGCTTATTATCGCGAGATCGCCCGGGGGCAGATCCGCGGCGATACTACCGGACGCCTGAAGATCGTTTTCCATCGCGAGACACGACACTTACTGGGTGTGCACATCATCGGCGAGGGCGCCAGCGAACTGCTGCACATCGGACAGGCTGTCATGTCTCTCGGCGGTACACTGGACTACTTTATTGATACGGTGTTCAATTACCCCACCCTTGCCGAGTGCTACAAAGCTGCCGCGTTCAACGGCATCAACCGGCTTGCCCGGGCGGCGGACTAGAGAGAGAGGGCGCATGGGCAGGACCATTGGCGTTGTCGTGTCCTCGAGGATTGTCGCGGGGCTCATTGAAGATCACAAACTGGTTGGATCGTTGCGCAGTTTTCCGGAGAATCCGGACGATCACGAAGCCTTGCTGGAGTACCCCTTCGAAAACCTTTGTCATTTGATCAGCGATCAGGTCCTGGCACTTCATCCGGAGGGCACGTTCGATGCCATCGGTGTCGCCATTCCCGGCATCATCCGCAACGGAATTTGTGAGGACTCTCCGAACCTGGCTCAATTAAAGGGCGCAAATGTTGCCGAATCGTTGGCTGCCATCTTCCAATCGAAAGGGATCGTTGCGCCACTGAAGACGATGAATGATGCTGATGCCGTCGCGGCTGGGTTGGCCGTTACCCAGCGCCGCACCGATCGCCTGGTCCGGGTTTGGACCATTGGTAACGGTATCGGATTCGGCCGATATCCCTACACCGAAGGCGTGTGGGAAGGTGGCCACATGGTGGTAACCCTCGACCCCAAGGAGACGTATTGCGGCTGCGGCGGAAGGGGACACCTGGAAGGAATCATGGGTTACCGCGCGATGCGTCTGCGCTTCCTCGACATGGAGCCGGAGGAAGTTTTCGCCGCTGCCAAGAAAGGGGACGCTCGTTGCATGGACTTCGTGCGTCTCTGGCACCGCGGTCTGGGTGCTGCGACGGCCACCTCCATCCATCTAGGTGGACCGGGCCGTTTCTACTACACCGGCCTCAACGTGCGCTTTCTCGATCTCAATCTGCTCAAGGAGTATCTGTGGCAAATGGTCAAAATGAGCCCGCTGCAAAGCTACTCATTGGAAGTCGTGCCCGATAGTCCAGACGTAGCGGTCATCGGTGCGGCTGCCTCCGCGCTATTGGCTCCCACCCCTTAAAGGGAAGAAAACTAAGTCCCGCAGGGACGGTTGAACTTAGCCCAGGACGCTAGTCCTGGGTAAATCATGAAGATGATTGAGCCCCGTAGGGACTCAATTCGTAAATCCCAGGTTCCCGCACACCCTCTTTAGCCCCTGAGGTACCTCTTTTCCTTTACCGCCGCCCGTTGCTAGGAATAGCTCCGCTGATAGATCCGCGATAGCCGGTCATGCCATGTCAGGCGATCCGGGTCGAACCACGCCCAGGCGAAGCCCAAGCCTAGCGGAGCCGCTGAAAGCAGCACAAACAAAACTCGTTTGCACATCGCCTTCCGGGTCGGGTTCTCGTCCTCGAATGTGCACAACGCGATCTTCGCGTAGCGCATTCCTGGTGTGCCGTCGGCGTACTTGAAGAACAAGTACTGATACAGCAGGCAGAACCCTCCCAGCACTAACCCGGCGCCCAGCAGCGCTGGTTTACCCGAGGGCGGATGCGCCGTACAGGCCACGAATACCAGCGAGAAAATTGCGAAAGCGGCCACGATTAGCGCGAGATCAAAAATCCCGGCCATCATCCGGTCTTCCAACGCCGCGGTTTTGAGAGGGACTTGCTGCGAGACTGACAACACACCACCCTCCACCGCGGTATTTGAATGGTTATCCAGCCGGATAGGAGACCAATCCGCTGGGGCTGGCCCGATACTCACGGTCTTCGAGATGCTGTCCGGTGCAACTTCGAAAATCTTGAGCTGATCTTTCTCCTCTTTCGAGCTATCGCGCAGCGGACCTTCCGCCAGGCGAGGGCGAACTTTCCGTGCTGCGACCAGCTCCCGCGGAAAGTCGACCAGATTTACCGCTAACGGCTCCACCTTTGCAAACGCCGGTTCTTCCTCCAGCACCTCGGGGTAGCGAAACTCTTCCACTTCCTCAGTGCTTAGGGAAAGATCACATCCTTCGGATGTGGGTTGCGGAGAGACACTGGTTTCTTCGCTCGCGGGTGCCGCGACGGGTACCGCCTCTGCCCGGGCGCGAGTCTCGGCTGCCAACACCTCGCTATAAGAGGGAGCATTTGCATATCGCCGAGCTACCTTTGCGGCGAGCAGGGATGCGCGCGAGTCAACCTTGCGCTCCACGTGTTCCAGGCCCGGGAGAGCAATTTGCTCCTCCTTGTTGCGCAGCCGGCGCGTGCGTGTCGCGGCCAGGCGCTCGTTCAGTTCCTTCTTCCATGCCGGCACAAGTTCTGTATCTGCATGGGAAAGGTGTTCTCCGACGTTCGGCGAAGAAGGGCTCAATCTGTTCTCCTCTTAGGTGTTGCCTGTTTCGTGGCCCCGTAAAACAAGTGGAGATGAACACACGCACGCGTGTGTTCCTTATTTAGCGATATGGGAGCGGAGGCGACAGAAACACGCTTCTTTCTTCATTGGCAAGCGCAATGAAGGCGAGAGAACGAGCCTGAATTTACCAGAGCGGCGGCGCAATCAGGTACTTTGGGTGTGGGCCATTTGCTATCCTAGCCTCGCCCCTGGTAATGAGAGCCCGCACCTTTTTGTTTATCACAGCGTTAATGCTGTGTCATCCGCAGCTTTTGCCGCAGGCGTTGACCAAGCAGTTTCCCTCGGCTTCTGGGCCATCGTCACTCCCCGACGCGCCCGATTATCCGATTGCTGAAGTGGTTACCGCCCCTGCCGCGGGTGTCCCCGTACGCTTCGAATCCAGGCAGCAGGAGAAACATGGGGAGGTCTATTCCCTCATCGGTGATGTCAAAATCGAATATAAGGACTACGTTCTCACCGCAGACAAAGTTTCCTACGATCGGGACACCGGCGACGCCGAGGCTGACGGTCATGTACGGCTTCAGGGTGGGCGAAACAACGAACTCATCCTGGCGGATCACGGCAAGCTCAACTTTGAGCTGGAGACCGGCCGTTTTGAAAATGTGACCGGAAGTATCGGCCGCCAGCCCTCCGCCAGCAAAAAGAAGTTGGTCTACACCACGGCCAACCCGTTCCTCTTTACCGGCCGTGTGCTCATCAAGGAAGGACCCGAGCGCTACCAGGTCATCCAGGGCACGATGACGTCCTGCCTTCTGCCTGACCCGGACTGGCAGATTCATTCCTCCCTGATCCACTTGAACTACGGCCAGGCCAAAGCAAAGAATAGCTATTTCACCCTGCTTGGCGTGCCTATCCTGTATTTGCCTTACGTCACCCATCCGGTCGACGCCGGCAGCAGGCAAAGCGGTCTGCTGCTCCCCGTCGTCGGCACGTCTTCGACCAAGGGAACCATCGTCGGCGACTCAATCTACCTGGCCATCAACCGCAGCATGGACGCCACGGTTGGTACTCAATACTTTTCCAAACGAGGCTGGTCGCCCAGCGGTGATTTTCGCTATCGCGGTCGCGGAGAAGATTTTGTCAATGCCCGTTTCACCGCACTGTTCGACCGGGGATTGGCGCCTGATTATCTCGACCAGGGTGGACAGGACATCTTCTTCAGCGGCCGCCGCGATTTTGACCTGGATGAGCATACCCGCGCCGTGGCGACCGGCGAGTACCTCAGCTCGTTTGTCTATCGCGAGGCATTTGCCGAATCCTTTTCGCTTGCCGTTGCCTCTCAAGTCACCTCTTCGGCGTTCATTACCCACAATGACGCCGGACGCTCAGCGAGCATTCGCTTCGACCGCTATCAGAATTTTGAAGGCATCACCCAGGTGGGCAACACCTACAACACACCGCAGATCCGCATCCTGCACGTGCCCAGCCTCGATTTCGACACGGTTGACCGCTCGCTCCAGGGAACGCCGGTGCGCTGGAACGTGGATGGTTCCGCTGCCGGATTGAGCCGCAGTGAGCCAGGCTACAAAACGGGAGACGTGGGCCGCTTTGATCTCTATCCCCACCTCTCCATGCCCCTGCACCTGGACGGCTGGACACTACGGCCGGAAGTAGGCGCTCGTGAGACCTTCTACACCCAGAGCCAGATTCCCAGCAGCACAACGCCGATTCCGGGCAACGCCAGCGTCAATCGCTCCGATCTCGAAGCCAGCTTCGAGCTGCGGCCGCCGGCGTTGGTTCGGGATTTCAAAACGCCCGCCCTGGAACGGCTCTTCGGCAGCGACCTGCGCCACACCATCGAGCCGGAGATTCAGTACCGCTACGTTGCCGGGGTCAACAATTTTTCTTCCATCCCCCGCTTCGACACCACTGATGTTGAGAGCGATACCAATGAAGTGGAATACTCACTCACCCAGAAGCTCTTCTTCAAGCATTTGCATCCCAGGGCCTGCAGCAGCGGCGATCTGCCTGCGCCTACGAATGGGATCATCAACGTGCCCCCTACCTATGCCGAATGTGGTGGTGATACGGATGCGTGGATTACCTGGAAACTGGCTGCAAAATACTTCTTTGAGCCGTACTTCGGCGGTGCCGCGTCTCCCTTCCGGCGCAACGTGCTGACCTCCACGCTCGACCTCACGGGGGTGGCCTTTCTCAACGGGCCGCGCAACACTTCTCCGCTCATATCGCGCTTCAAGGTCAGCACCAGCGAAAATATGGACCTGGAATGGGATGCGGATTACGACTTCAAGACCGGCCGGATGGACGCCAGCAATGTGTTCGCCGACTACCGGCGAGACAACATCTTCGGCAGCTTGGGGTATTCCAGTCTTCAAGCGCTGAATGCATCCTTCACCTCCAGTCTTGCCGGCCAGGTAACCAAGTACAACCTGCTGCGTTTGCTGCTGGGGTATGGGAACCCGACCAAGCGCGGGATGAGCGCCGCTGTCAACGCCGGTTACGACTTTATCCAGAACGCTCTGCAGTATGGGGGCATCCAGTCCTCCTACAACTGGGACTGTTGTGGGCTGAGTGTCGAATATCGCCGCCTGGCCCTGGGATCGGTGCGCAATGAGAATCAATACAGCTTCAATTTCACCCTCGCCGGCGTGGGCGCTGCCGGGAACCTGAAACATTCGGAGCGAATCTTTTAACCTGCCTTCGCCGCTGCCGCTGGACACCTGAGTGGCAAAACCGTTCTAATGAAAAGATGGTATGGAAAGGTGGTTGTCTTGTCTGTACGCCGTACCCTGGTTTGGTGCCTGCTTATCTCTCTTTCTGCAGGCTGCAAGGCGCAGAGTCCTCCCAGTACTGCATCGAATAACACGTCTCCCGTTCCCACCCCTCAGCTCAACCGGAGAATCGAAGTGCTGGTGCGCTCGCAATTTGAGGTGCCTCCCAATGTCGACGTCGCCATTGGGGCAACCAGCAAGAGCGAATTCCCAGGGTTTGAGAACCTTCCCATTACTTTTTCCAGCAATGGCAAGCAGACGGTGGTGAATTTTCTTCTCTCCAGCGACGGCAACACGGTTGCCCGCCTGGAAAGGTTTGACATCAGCCATAGCCCGGCGGACATGATTTCGCTTCAGAACCGTCCCTTACGCGGAACGCCCGAGGCCAAAGTGACGATCGTGAATTTCGACGACCTGGAGTGCCCTTACTGCGCGCGGATGCACGAACAGCTCTTCCCCGCCACGTTCGACCGCTACAAAGGGCTGGTCAAATTCTTCTACAAGGACTACCCGCTCGTCGAAATCCATCCCTGGGCCATGCACGCGGCCGTAAATGCGAACTGTCTCGCGGACCAGAGTCCGGAAGCCTACTGGAAGTTTGTGGACTATGTGCATTCGCACGGGTCAGACATCACCGGACCCGCGAAAGATGTTCATGAGGCAGAGAAGACGTTGGATAAGCTTGCGCGTGAGGAGGGCCAGCGTTCCACGTTGGATCAGGCCAGGCTCGATGCCTGCATCGTCAAACAGGACGAGTCTGTGGTGCGCGCTTCCATGAAGCAGGGAGACAGTCTGGGCGTGAATGGAACGCCGACCTTGTTTATCAACGGCGAGCGTATCTCCGGCGCGTTACCGCAACCCGAGCTTTGGACCGCCATCGACCGGGCTTTGCGCGAGGCCGGTGTGCAACCGCCGCCCCGGGTAGCGGAAGCGGTAAAGCCGCCAACTCCGCAGCCCCCCAAATAGAAACCATGCGATCCCTAGGAGAAAGACCGTTGGAACCATTGTTAGAGCGCGCCCTACCCTGCAATTCCGCCGTGCCGCGACGTGCGCCTCGCGGGCGTGCAGCCGGGGCATGCGCCTCGTTAAGCCTTATGCTGCTGAGCGGCGCTCTCGGGTGCAAGCCCAGTTACGGGCCAGATGTTCTCGCCACCGTGAATGGGCAACCGATCCAGCGGAGCGAGGTTGAAAAGCTCTACCACGACAACCTGGGCAACAACAAGGATGAACCCACCAAGGAACAGGCCGAGGCCACGAAGCTGGGCATCCTGAAGCAATTGATCGACGAGGAAATCCTGCAACAGGCCGCCAAGAAGATGAACCTGGTGGCCAGCGATGAAGAGGTGGATGCCAAGCAGGCTGAGATGAAGGCGCCCTACACCCAGGAGGAATGGGACAAGCGCCTGCAGGCTGCCGGCCTGTCATTGGCCGACCTAAGGGTGCAGATCCGCAAAAATCTCACCGCTGAAAAACTGATGAACAAGGAAGTGAACTCCCGCGTCAACATCACAGATGCGGACGTCACCAATTTCTATAACTCGAACAAGGCCCAATTCAACTTTATCGAACCAAAATACAACATCGCTGACATTGTTGTGACTTCGCAACCCACACGGATGCAGCAAGGAGCCAATTTAGAGAACAGCAAAGCCGGCAACGATCTCGAGGCGCGCCGAAAAATCGATATGATCCACAACCGCCTGGAAAGCGGCGAAGACTTTGCTATCTTGGCGTCCAAGCTGTCTGAGAACACCAACGACGCCAGCAACGGCGGAAACATGGGCTTTGTCCCGGAGTCGAGCCTGCGCAGTCAACCCCCGCCTATCTTCGCTGCCATCTCCAGGTTGCAGCCGGGGCAAATAACAGACGTCATCCCATTGCTCGCGCCGGGCGCAAAAGCTCCTCTCGGCTATGCGATCTACAAGCTCATCGAAAAGGAACCAGCCGGCCAGCGTGAGCTGAATGACCCCCGCGTACAGCAGGACATCCGCCAGCAACTCCGCGACAACCGCTCCCAACTGCTGCGCGCCGCCTACATTGAAATGATGCGTAATCAAACCCACGTAGAAAACCATCTGGCGGAACAGATCTTCAAAAACGGAGCGCAGTAGAAAATTTCCTGTCCCAACCCCAAATGACGGGTGCCCCACATCTCGCTGGTTTTGGCGAGATCTGGGATACCACTGGCCTATCCCCGCAATTCTGAGTCTCAATTCGGTTGCCTGCAGTAGCATGCTCACCTCAGAAAAGTGGTGTCTGCCGGCCAGGCAATGGACGCCCGAAATGTTCATAGGCCAGTCGAGTGGCCACGCGTCCTCGAGGGGTGCGATCCAGAAAGCCGATCTGGATCAGGAAGGGCTCGTAGACCTCCTCCAGGGCATCCTCTTCTTCCGCCAGGCTGGCGGCCAGTGTATTCAGCCCGACCGGGCCTCCGTCGTATTTCTCAATAATCGTGAGCAGCAGCCGTCGATCCAGATCGTCGAAGCCGTGCGCGTCGACCCCGTGCAATTTCAAGGCTGCCTCGGCCGTTGCCCGGTCGATGCTGCCCGTACCCCGCACCTGGGCGTAGTCACGCACCCGGCGCAGCAGCCGGTTGGCAATGCGGGGCGTTCCCCGCGAACGCAATGCGATCTCCGCGGCGCCGTCCCCATCAATCGGCACATGGAGCACTTCCGCTGACCGCTCCACGATGAAGCGCAGTTCATCTTCTGTGTAAAACTCCAGCCGCAGCAAAATCCCAAAACGTGATCGCAAAGGCGAGGAGAGCAGCCCCGGCCGTGTCGTGGCCGCGATAAAGGTAAACGGCTTGATTTCCATCACGTGGGTCCGGGCCGCTGGTCCCTGCCCGATGATGATGTCCAGCTTGTAATCTTCAAGGGCGGTATACAGCTTTTCTTCGAGCACCGGTTGCAGGCGGTGGATCTCGTCCAAAAACAGCACCTGACGATCCCGCAGATTGGTCAGGATTGCGGTCAAATCTCCCTGGATCTGAAGCGCCGGGCCCGATGTTTGCTGGAAACCGACGTCCAGTTCGTTGGCGATAATCGTCGCCAGCGTCGTCTTGCCCAGGCCTGGCGGCCCGAACAGCAGCACATGATCCAGGGCCTCGCCGCGCGACTTCGCCGCGGTGAGCGCGATGCGCAGCTGTTCCTTGGCCTTCTCCTGGCCGATGAACTCGCCCAGCCACTTCGGTCGCAGCTTCAGTTCAAACGAATTGTCATCTTCGGCGCGGTCGGCGGAGACCAGCCGCTCAGACTCACTTCTACCAGCGGACATTGGCATCAGATTAGCAGCAAGGTGTGGGAAAAAACCGGCCCTCAGAATTTCTCACCCGAACCTTTAAACCGGGAGACTCGCTAGAATCATCATCTATGGTTTCAACAGCGTTGCTTCAGCAGGGATCCAAGATCGTACGCATTTCCAGCATCTTGCTGGCGACGGCAATCGCCTGCATTTCCGTCCTCTACTTTTCCATCCCCATGAATGACACTCAGCGCACGCAATTCGATGTCATTCTGGTGCTGGGTAATCCGGCTGCGGACAATGGCTCCATCGCTCCGCTCGCCCAATCGCGGGTGCTGGAAGCAATACGGCAGTATCGCGCGGGTGTCGCGCCGCGAATCATGATGACTGGGGGCGCCGTCCGGAACAAGTTCATCGAGTCCCAGGTCATGCGTCGCTTTGCGCTGTCGCAAGGAGTTCCCGACTCGGCACTCTATTCGGAATATGAATCGCACAACACCATTCAGAATGCCTATTACTCGTACCGGATTATGCAGGCAATGGGGTGGACATCAGCGCTGGTGGTTACTTCACCCACCCACGTGCGCCGCGCCAGCCTCATCTTTCAACACTACCCTCTTGCCTGGCGAATGGACGTAGCGCCCTGGCCGCCTGATTACCCGCTTTGGAAGAAGGTCTGGTTCTGGTTCAGCGAGACTGGGTACACCGCCTACGGACGGGTCTTCGGCTTTCCCAACGCCCACCAGTACCTGCCGCACACTCATTTCAGTTTCCCCCGGCTCTAGCAAAAACGCAAAACTCATGCCCAAGGTCTCTGGCTTCCAGTTCAATCGCCCGCAACAGCTCGCAGCCCTGCTGCTGTTGCTGCTGATAGCACAGTGCTTGTGGGTATTTCATCGCCAAACGCTCACTTCGCGAGACTATGACTTCGCCCGCTGTGGCCGCGAGATGTGGGAAAAACCGGACCCGCTGGCCGGATACTTTACTACCTGTGGCAACATCCCCGATGGCACGCTCGGCTACCGTGTCGCCGGCCTCCCACTGACCTTGCAGCGTGTTCTCGCCAGGCAGGATGCCGGCACCTCCACCTGGGAGATGCGCCACGAACTCGGTTTCGTTCTGCTGTTGTTACATAGCGGTTTCCTGCTCACCGGAATTTTCCTTGGGGGCGCGCTGTGGTGGGTTACCCGGCGCCTGTATGGCAACCCCGGCGGCTTTATCGCGCTGGCCCTGTATTGCTTCTCTCCTCCGGTCATCCACGCCTGTACCTATCCCAATAATGAAATTCTGACCGCATTTGGCCTATTCGCCTGTCTTTACACCGCCATGGGAGTAGCCCATGCCATGCAAGGTCCCCCTCGTAAATGGCGCTCGCGCATTGTGTTGCTCACCCTGACTCTGGCCTTTACCGCGGCATCGCACGTGGCCGCCTTTCTGCTCGCGATCCTTTTATCTATCGGCTTCATGGTCTACCTGGCTGTCGGCCGTCGCGCCTACATCGTCCCCATCATGATGGCGGCCATCCTAGGGACCTTGCTGCTGTTGTTCGCTTCCTATGACTTCCGCCTGGATGCATTCAGCTACTTCTTTCGCAGCGGTGCAGGGCGGATCTGGTTTTCACTAGCGCCCGCGCGCCATTGGTTTCTTAGTCTTCCCAATTCGGCCGTGACCCTTGCTGCTGTCACCGCACTCCTGCTTTATCTGCCCACCCGCCGGTCACGGTATTTTGGCAATACCGTCCCCTTGTTTCTCGCGCTCCTGTTCTTCTTGCTCGTCACTCCCGGAATTTCCAGCGAGCCCACCCTGTGGGCGCTCCCTTTTCTGTGCACATTCATCGCCGGAGTGTTTGCCGATTTTCTCGAAACCCGCTATCGGCGTACCTTTCTGGCTATGGCCGGCTGCCTGCTTGTTCTCCAGGCGGCTCTGAGCCTGCTCTCCCTCCCTTAGCTCCAGACAAATGGTTCAAATAAAAAGACTTAGAGTGGCTCCATCGCCTTGCTGGGAGGGCCCAAAAGACGTATCATCTAAATAACCCTTGACCGCAGATTTATTCCCCGTCCAAGGCCCACCTTTCTTATGGCAGATGATTCGAATCCCCTCCTTCCTCTAGGTCCAAACGGCAGCGACGGCAACCCGCCAGACGGACCAGGAACCCGCCTCATCCCCATCAACATTGAAGATGAGATGAAGCGTTCCTATCTTGACTACTCGATGTCGGTGATCATCGGGCGCGCTCTCCCCGATATTCGAGATGGCTTCAAGCCGGTGCACCGCAGAATTCTCTACACTCTCCATGAAATGGGTTTGGAGTACAACAAAAAGTACGCCAAATGCGCCAAAGTGGTCGGTCAAGCCATGGGTGTGTATCACCCCCACGGCGACTCCGCGATTTACGACACCATGGTGAGGTTGGCGCAGCCCTTCAGCATGCGCTACCCCATGGTCGACGGCCAGGGGAACTTCGGCTCCGTAGACGGCGACCCACCCGCGGCCATGCGCTACACCGAATGCCGCATGACCCGCATTGCCGGCCAAATGCTGGCCGACATCGATCAGGATACGGTCGACTTTGTTCCCAACTATGACGAAAGCACCATGGAACCTACGGTGCTGCCAACCCGCGTTCCCAACCTGATCGTGAACGGATCGAATGGAATCGCGGTGGGTATGGCCACCAATATTCCGCCGCACAACTTGAACGAAGTGATCAGCGCGACCATTGAGCTGGTGAAAAATCCCCAAGCCGGGTTGGCTGAGGTTTTACAGCACGTGCAGGGGCCGGACTTTCCCACCGGCGGTTTCATTTATGGCCGCAGCGGGATTGCGCAGGCCTACAAGACCGGCCGTGGACGTTTCCTGATGCGCGCCAAGGCGGCCATCGAGCAGCTAAAAGGCGGACGCCAGGCGATCATCGTCACCGAGATTCCCTACCAGGTGAACAAGTCCAAACTGATCGAGCGCATTGCCGAGTTGGTCAACGAAAAAGTCATCACCGACATTTCGGAAGACGACTTCCGCGATGAAAGTGATCGCGATGGAATGCGCATCGTCATTGGCCTCAAGCGCGGCGCAGAGGCGCAGATCGTCCTCAACCAGCTCTACAAGCACACCCAGATGCAAGAGAGCTTTTCCATGATCTTTCTTGCCGTGGTGAATGGCCAGCCGCGCGAGCTCGCTTTGCATGACGCGATCCGGCATTTCATCAACCACCGCGTAGATGTGGTTCGCAGGCGTACGGCATTCCTGCTCAAGAAAGCTCGCGAACGCGAACATATTCTCGAGGGCTACAAGATTGCCCTGGACAATATCGACCAGGTGATCCGCATCATTCGTGCCTCGGGATCGCGTGCCGAAGCACGGGAAAACCTGCGCCGCTTCTCGCTATCCAAGGATATTGTTCTCAAGCTCGATACCGGCATCGTAACCGGGCCGGAGCGCGAACCCGGGCTGAGCTATCGGCAGATCGACGCCATCCTCGAACTGCAGCTCTATCGCCTCACCCAGCTTTCTACCGATGAAATCCTCAAAGAATTGATCGAAGTGCGTGAGCGCATTGCCGAGTACGAGGCCATTCTGGCCTCCGAGCCGAAGCTGCGGGCCTTGATCGTTAAGGAGCTCGAAGCGGCGCGTAAAGAGTTCGGCGACGAGCGCCGGACCCAGATTCTCGACGAGACCGCTGAGTTGCAGCTGGAAGACCTGATTGCCGACGAACAGGTCGCCGTCACTGTTTCTCATTCCGGTTATCTCAAGCGCACTCCCATTTCCATCTACCGCCAGCAGCGGCGCGGCGGCACCGGCCGGCTGGGTATGAAGACGCGGGAAGAAGACTTTGTCTCCCAGCTCATCGTCGACTCCACCCATGCGTATCTGCTTTGCTTCACCAATACCGGCCGTGTCTATTGGCTCAAGGTGTATGAGATTCCCGATATCGGTGCTGCCGGCAAAGGCAAGTCCATGGCCAGCCTGCTCAACTTGCAGCCGGGAGAGAATGTGCGCACTATCCTGCCCGTGCGCAATCTGGAAGAGGAGGGCAAGTTCATCTTCTTTGCTACCCGCAAGGGCACCGTCAAGAAGACTCCGCTCAAGGACTTTTCCAACGTCATGGCGCGCGGCATTATCGCCATCGGCATCGACGACGATGACGAGCTGATTGGCGCCTGCCGTACCGACGGCAATCAGATCATTTTCCTGGCAACGCATTTGGGTATGGCGATTCGCTTTGGCGAGAACGATGTGCGCTCCATGGGCCGGCCTGCTTATGGCGTCCGCGGCATCGATCTGATGAAGGGCGACTACCTGGTCGGCCTTGCCGCCACCCCGCTTGAACGAAAAAAGAATGGCGATGGGGGACACTCTCCCTCGTTGATTCTCTCCATCACCGAACAAGGCTATGGCAAACGCACGGATGTTGACGAATATCGTCTGCAGACTCGGGGCGGCAGGGGAGTAATCAATGTGAAGACCACTGCCCGCAATGGCAAGGTGACCGCAATCCTCCTGGTCGACGACAGCTCGGAGCTCATGGTCATCAGCCAGTACGGCAAGATTATTCGGATTGACACCAAAACCATCCGCGCCGCTGGCCGATCGACGCAGGGTGTCCGGCTGTTGCATCTTGAGGATGAAGACAAGGTCGCGGCCGCGGTCGTGATTCCGCCGGAAGAAGCTAAGAGTGAACCGGAAAACGGAACGCTTCTGCAGTAAAAGTAGAAGGGGTACCGCGGTCGCGGTACCCCTTTTCAAGGCAGATTGGACAGTCCTGCAAGCTTAGAAACCCCTAACAGTGTTCTGCTTCGGCTGTTTGGTCGAGGCAGAGTCGTTGGTCGTGGCGTGCGAATTGCCGCAGTTGTCGACCTGGTTGCGCCCGTACTGGGGCTGCACGTAAAGGACATACTGCTGGCCCACATACATGGCGAAGAAGCGAGGGCTGTTTTCGCTGAAAACCGTGACCTCGGTGTTGGGGCGCGCCTTGCCGTGAATCTTTGAATCAACGCGAACCGTATAGTTCACGCCATCCAGAAAATCCCACGTTTCCGGTACTGGTTGGGCTGCCGTCACCGTACCCACGAACACGGACGATGCCATATGCATCTCCTTGCGGGCGCTGACACGATCTGTTTTGCACTGGGAGAAACCACTAGCGGCACTCAGGCAGAGAATTAAGGCAATGGCAAAGTTTTTCACAAACCCTCCTAGGGTTACGAATCGTTATTTGCGGTACCACGTAAGTTGTATGTGTACTGCTTAAGTGGTAGATTGCCGTGTCCAACGGGGGATGGCAATTGTATTGTTTTGGAACGCCCTTACTTCGGAGGGAGGATGTGGACCGATGGTAATGAAAGCCGGCAGGCAAGCCCGATAAGGCTCTTGTTTGCAATATCTGCCACAAAGAACGTGGCAGATATAAATCGCTGCATACAGCGTAGAAAGATAGAGCAGGCAGGTACCTGAGTGTGCACCAGGGTACTAGAAGGCCTTTTAGGAAACCGTCACAGTGCCATTGACGGATGCAGGATGCGATCCTGCGAGGCAAGAGACGTACCTCATGGCCTTTAGAGGGGTCTAAGAACTGGATTTCTAGATTCCAGTCCCGCAGGGACGTCTGAACTTCAGACTTGTCAAAATTAGCTTTTTAATCGGCCGAACTGGACAGCACTCGCTGAAAAGAGACGACTCATGATGGTGTAACGGGACCAGTCCCGAAGGGACGGTTGAAAACCAAACGTGTCCAAATTAGATTCGAAAAACGCCTTATCACCAGCAACCACTTTCCCTGCGAATCGAACCTTTCCTTTGTCATCCCGTCGAAGCCGAGGGATCTGCAGTTCCGCGGACCACTACTGGAAACGCGGAATACGATGCTCAAATAGAATTGTCATCTCGACCGGAGCGTACCCGGATTTCCTGGCCAAAGCTTGATTAGCTCCTGCGTGAGAGAACCGCAGAAGAGAACCCAGCCGCTCCGGAGGGCCAGCCCGCCAAACGTCAGCCCAGCCCGGTAGGGCTGGGGCATCGATGGATGATGCTCCAGCCTGCTCCGCTGTGCCGTGGGGCGTGCCGTGGGAGCGCCGTAGGTGCGGCACCTCTTGCTTCCTGTTATGACCCACACTCCGAAGCAACGGCTGTCCCAAGATGCAGTGCCGGGGATTCCGAGATCAGTCGTTCCCGGCCACGTGCACCATCTGCCGGATCACCTTGCTCGCCTCATCCATCGGCCCGGAGTTCCCGCACGTATTCACCATCCAGTGCGCATTATTGTTGGTGAGGAACAGCAGGTACTGCTTGCCGGACTCCAGGGCGACGGCGTCGTCCCGGTGCTCGCTGAAAATGCTGATTTCGCCCGATTGCTTGCCTTTGACCTTCTGGTCAATGTGAATGACATACTCGGTGCCATCCAGCGTATCCCAGGATTGCGGCACCTGGCGCGACGACATCACGGTGCCGATGATCACAACCTGCGATTCCTTCATCTCTTTGGAGACCGGAATGGTGTTTGTGCAGGCTGCAAATGAAGCCGCCGCGAAAAAAAGGCAAACTATTCCTGTGGCGATTCGCTTCAATTGGCCTCGCTTCCTGCAAGCGTTCAACTAGCTAATGATCCCACGATTGAAGCGGCATTCCTCGCGTTAAACCGCTCCCGAACCAAGAGATTCATCCCGTATTACACAAAAGTGTCATCGCCGGACTGCACCGTGGTGGCAGCCTCATAACACGGATGTAGCAGTTCAAGAGAGTGGTTTGCGGCTATTCCCGCCAGCGGCGGAAGATGAGCGCCCCATTGGTGCCGCCGAATCCAAAGGAGTTGGATAACGCAACCTCCAGCTTCGCGGCTTGTGGTTCATTGGCAATGTAGTTCAGGTCGCAGGCTGGATCGGGATCGTCGAGATTGGTGGTGGGAGGAACAATCTGGCGTTGCAGGGACATGATGGTGATGCCTGCCTCCAACCCGCCCGCGCCACCCAGCAGATGACCCGTCATCGACTTGGTCGAGCTAACCAGAAGTTTGCCGCTGGTCGCATGTTCGTTGAAGAGAGACTTGATCGCCGCTGTCTCCAGCGCGTCGCCCAACGGAGTAGAGGTGGCGTGGGCGTTTACATAATCCACGTCGGCGGGCTCCAGCTTCGCGCTGCGCAGGGCATTCTTCATCGCCCGTAGGCATCCTTCACCGTGGGGCGCCATGCTGGTGATGTGGTAGGCGTCCGCGCTCATTCCATAACCAATGATCTCCGCCAGGATCTTGGCTTCGCGGGCGCGGGCGTGTTCCAGTTCCTCGAGGATGAGGATGCCAGCGCCTTCGCCGACGACAAAACCATCGCGGTCTTTGTCGAACGGGCGGCAAGCATGTTCCGGGTCGGCGTTGCGGGTGGAGAGCGCTCTCATGGCGGCGAAGCCGCCCACGCCCATGGGTGTGATGGCTGCCTCAGCACCGCCCGCAATGATCACGTCCGCATCGTCTCGCTCGATGGTACGGAAGGCGTTGCCTACCGAATGCGCACTCGTGGTGCAGGCCGTCGATGTTGCCTCGTTCGGGCCCAGCGCACCATAGCGGATGCTCACCTGGCCGGCCGCCAGGTTGGCAATGGTGCCGGGAATAAAAAATGGTGAAATCTTGCGCGGGCCGCCGTGGAGCATGGCGCTATGCTCGCGCTCGATCACGTCGAATCCGCCGATGCCCGACCCGATATGTACGCCCACGCGCTCAGCGTTCGAAGGGCCGATCTTCAGGCCTGAATGTATGAGCGCTTCGTGGGCGGCGGCAAGCGCGAAATGGATGAAGCGCCCCATCTTGCGCGCTTCCTTCTTCTCCATAAAGTCCAGTGGATCAAACCCTTTCACCTCGGCTGCGAAGGTAACGGGGAAGCCCGTCGTATCGAAGCTGGCGATGGGAGCCATTCCGCTCTTGCCGGCAAGCAGGTTGGTCCAGACTTCGGGCGCGGTTCTACCTATTCCACACAGCAGCCCGATGCCTGTAACGACCACCCTTCTTGCCATCTTGCCAACTCACTTACTACCTTTCGCGTTCTTCTCGATGTATTCGGTCGCGTCCTTCACTGTTTTAATCTTTTCCGCATCTTCGTCCGGAATTTCCAGGTCAAAGGCTTCCTCGAACTGCATAACCAGTTCGACTACGTCGAGAGAGTCTGCTCCCAGATCTTCCTGAAATGACGCGCTGGGGGTCACTTCAGCTTCATCGACCTGAAGCTGCTCGACGATTATCTGTTTTACCTTTTCTTCCACTGCTGCTGCTGCCATGCCGTTCTCCTGTCTATAAAAACAACTCGTTATCGCGTTTTCACGATGGGTCTATCCGGTGAAGATGCGTCTCACAGGGCTTAAAAAGTCCCGCCTCGCTCAGGCCGGATTGGGCACAGTAAATCGTGAAACCGCTCTACAGGGTCAAAACCCTGCAAGGTTGGGCGAACGGTCCGGGAAGGCGGTGCGGCGGTCGTTCCGGTTTTCCTCCAGGCGCCACCTGTCACAAGAATGGATCTGGCTTTGCAAATGGACCCCTGGGGACCCTCTGCGCCGGAAGCCAATGCCTGGCAGGAGACAGCAACAGGAAAAACGGCCTAGCCCGCAACCCGCGCAGTTCACGGCCCCAAAGTTCTCAGTCTACTGAGCGCTTTATGTGGTGTAAAGCGGAGCACCCCGATCGCTCTGCTGCGCTTTACACAGCATCTTTGCCGTCACAGGCGAGTAAAGTCAAAAAAGAAGATGGCAATGTTTCCCGGTATGAGCACCCTCCTTGTTGCGGCCGTCGCCGCCTTTGTCGCCGGCATCGTGGCGGCCACCTATTTTGAACGCAACCGCACCGCCGCCGAGCGTGCGAGCTTCGAGAAATCCTCGAAGACTTTGCTTGACCAGCTCGCTGACACCCGGACCCGTCTTGACCAGGCGCGAAACGACGACGCTGTCCACCAGGCCACGATTGCCCGGCTCGAGGAACGCCACGCGGCGACGGAACGGGTGGTGGAGCAGATGCGGGTCAACCTTCCTGAGACCTTCAAATCTCTAGCCAACGAAGTTCTGGAAGAGAAGTCCAGGCGTTTTGTGGAGCAGAACCAGACCAGTCTGGGCCAGGTTCTGGAGCCACTCAAGACCAGGCTGGAGGATTTTCAGACCAAAATTGAAGCCGCGCGCATGGAACAGGTCAGGGGCGGAGAGAAGCTGAGCGCGCATATCGATAAGCTGTTCGAATCAAACACCAGGATCAGCGACCAGGCGAATAACCTCGCCATCGCGCTGCGCGGGTCGAGCAAGGCCCAGGGAGCATGGGGAGAGTTGATCCTGGAGCGAACTTTAGAAGCCGCTGGCCTGCGTCCGGGACACGAATACGACGCCCAGGAAAGCTACGCTGCTGAAAATGGCACCCGAGCCCAGCCGGATGTGGTCATCCATCTTCCCGGCGACCGGCATCTGATCATCGATTCCAAGGTTTCCCTGGTGCACCATGGGGCCTACAACACCGCGGAAAACGACGCGGCTCGAGCACTGGCCGCCGACAGTCATTGCAGTTCGGTACGCACCCACATTCGTGGGCTCGCGGAGAAGAACTACCAGACGCTTTACGGCCTCAATTCCATTGACTTTGTGATCATGTTCCTTCCCTTCGAGTCGGCCTTTATGCTGGCTATCTCCCGGGATGACAAGCTCTGGGAGCAGGCGTGGCAGCGAAACGTTTTGCTGGTTAGCCCCAGCACGCTGCTTTTTGTCTTGCGGACGGTCGCTTCCCTCTGGCGGCAGGAGCAGCAGAAACACAACGTGGAGGAGATTGCCCGGCGGGGAGCGGAACTCTACAACAAGCTCGCCGGCTTTGTGGCCGACTTTACCGATATGGGGAAGCGTCTGGAGCAGGCTCAGGCCAGCTATGCCGGTGCGTTGGGCAAACTGCACACCGGCCCGGGAAATGTGATCCGTCAGGCGGAATTGTTGAAGGCGCTCGGAGTGAAGCCGACCAAGCAGATTCCACAAGGTTTAATCGAGTTAGCGCAACAGGAAACCCTCGAGCTGGGAGAACAGCCGGAGTTCCCGTAGGGTCCACAGCCCAGACCAGATCCTGGACCAGATCTGGGCCACCCAGGATCCATCGAGGCCGGAGGGCTCGGTTTTCAGGTAGGCCGGGGATTTATCCCCGGCGCAAACACAATGTAATCATCGTGGGCTAAAGAGGGTGTGTGAGAGCCGGGGATTTACCAACTTAGTCCCGAAGGGACGGCTGAATTTGGCCCAGGACGCTAGTCCTGGGTATATCAAGAAACATGATTGATTCCCGGAGGGACGGCTGAAGGAGGATAGCGTCGCGGCCCATTTTCAGCCGTCCCTCCGGGACTGGGTCGTCCTCTCAAATCCAACCCAGGACTGACGTCCTGGCTAGCTCAGACGTCCCTGCGGGACTTAAATTCCGGTTCTCACAACCCTCTTTAGTCCCTGAAACCATGATCTTTGTTTCTTTACACCGTCCCAGGCGGGGCCGGCTCCGGCATCGCCGGCTCAACCCCTGCAAACCCTGCCCACAATCGTTCCCATGAGCCATCCAGCGTCTCCGGAAGCACCCGCGTCTCTCCAATCACGGTCATGAAGTTCGAATCGCCCAGCCACCGCGGCAGGGCATGCATGTGCAGGTGTGCAGCAATCCCGGCGCCCGCGGCTTGGCCAAGGTTCAATCCCATGTTGATCCCCTGGGGCGCGTACACCTGGCGCAAAACCGTGTCGGTTCTTTGTGCCAGCTTCATCATTTCGAGCGCGGCGGCCTGGTCCAGCGAAGCCAGCGTCTCCTGGTGGGCATAGGGCACGATCATGACGTGACCGGATGTGTAAGGGAAGGCATTCAGACAAATAAAGCAATGCTTTGCCCGAAGCACAATATGACTCGCCCGCTCCGCGTCCTTCGCGGGCATGCCATGTTCGATCGCGAACCGCGTGGCGCCGATCAGGTTACAAAAGACGCAGTCACAGTCACCTGGCCACGCAGCCAACGCCTGGGGCACGCCTTTGCGCCCACCCTTCGGAGAGCTTGGGTCGGCATCGACCAGGTAAGCGTAGCGCCAGGGCGTCCACAAGTAGTCCATGCGGTTCAAGTATACGGAGTGTCTGGCAGGCTTTCACGGCCACTACATAACCTGGCGAGCCTGTCTTCACCACCGGATTACAACGCAGTAAAAATAGGTATTTCCTGCAATTTTGATACGCTTTTTCGAGTGTGGAATCACCCACGAGTTCGTTGACATGCTTTCCCGGCGATTGCTATAGTTGTGTATGAAGGGTCTACGTAGAGGATTCGGCGTAGACATCCATCGCCGCTCTTGCTTTACCCCCCTCCCGGATGCTCCTACCGGAGATTGATTAAGTGCCAAGCCATTCAGTGCGGCCACACTAACAGTCTCCCTCCGAACGTTTGCTGGTGGAGAGTAAGCTTACGGTGCCCTACTTCGCCGGCCAAGTCTGCAATGAGTCCGCGAAGCAAGCTGCGGGATAGAGTCACCTAAGCCTTGATCAATGTTGTGAGACCTCGGCGTGCGTGATTCATCGAATACCTGTAGTGATGGACGGATCGGGCGTTACCGATCGAGAATCCGGAGCTGGCATTCATGGCAGACGTCCTAAATCCTGAACGAACCGAGAGCGCACACCTGAACACCGAATTGCAAACCCCAACGCTTGATGCACCGGCGGATCATTTTGACCCGTCAGAGAACCACACCGCCAACCCGCACGCTGAATCCCCCACCGTGCCGCACCGCGTCGTCGACCCCAAGCCCGTCACTACCCATTCCGGTTCGGAAGAAACAGAACTGACCGGCATGGAGGATTTTGCTGCCGCGCTGGAATCCTTCGACCGCGAACAAGCCGCTGAAGCCGCTGCGCAGGCCTACGACGACAACGTCGTGACCGGTACCGTCATTAAGCTGACGGATAAGCATGTAGTGGTCGATGTTGGGCTAAAGTCCGAAGGCCTCATTCCTCTGGAGCAGGTGCTGGATCACACCGGCCAGCCCAGGCTGAAGTCCGGCGACACAGTTGAGGTGGTGGTAGAGCGCGAAGAAGCCGAAGGTGGCTTCCTGCTCAGCTATGACAAAGCCCAGCGGCACCGGGTGTGGGATGCAATCGAACGTGCAGCCAACGAGAAGACTCCAGTCATCGGCACGGTTTTGGGGCGCGTCAAAGGCGGTCTCACCGTCGATATCGGCATCAAGGCTTTCCTGCCCGGCTCCCAACTGGAAATCCGGCCAGTCCGTAATCTTGACGGCTACATTGGCCAGCAGATCGAAGTCCGTGTCATCAAGCTGAACAAGAAACGGGGCAATGTCGTGGTCTCGCGCAAGGAGCTGCTGGAAGAGGAGCAGACCAACAAGCGCAGCCTGACGCTCGAACATCTCGAAGAGGGCGCGATCCTCACCGGCACAGTGAAGAACCTGACCGACTACGGCGCTTTTGTCGATTTGGGCGGCATTGATGGTCTCTTACATATCACGGATATGTCTTGGGGCCGGCTTACCCATCCTCGCGATCTGGTGAATGTCGGCGACGAGATCCAGGTCAAGGTACTTAAGTTCGATCGTGAGAAGCAGCGTGTTTCTCTCGGCTTCAAGCAGCTCACACCCGATCCCTGGCTCGATGCAGTCGAGCGTTATCCGATCGGCGCCCGGGTACGTGGACGGGTCCTCAGCGTGACCGACTACGGCTCCTTTGTCGAGCTGGAGCAGGGCATCGAAGGACTGGTGCACGTCTCCGAGATGACCTGGTCCAAGCGGATGAAGCACCCGTCGAAACTGGTCAAGCCTGGCGACGAGGTAGAAACTGTTGTCCTCAGCGTCAACCCCAACGACCGCCGCATTTCGTTGGGCATGAAGCAATTGCTTGAGAACCCATGGGAGCATCTTTCTGAACGTTATCCCGCGGGCACCATCGTGGAAGGCCGGGTGCGTAATCTCACCGACTTTGGCGCCTTCATTGAAATCGAAGACGGTATCGACGGTCTGGTCCACGTGAGCAACTTAAGCTGGACTAAACGCGTCAAGCATCCTTCTGAGATTCTCAAGAAGGGCGAGAAAGTTCGCGCCGTGGTACTCGGAGTGGAAGCGGAGAATCGTCGCCTGTCACTCGGCATCAAGCAGCTTCAGCCCGACGTTTGGGAAACGTTCTTTGCTCAGCATCGCGTCGGTGACGTGGTGAAAGGCAAAGTGCTGCGCACCGCGCAATTCGGAGCGTTTATCGAAATCGCCGAAGGCGTGGAAGGCCTCTGCCATGTTTCCGAGGCCGCCGATGCCATGGGCACGCCGATCAAGCTCGAAGCAGGCCAGGAACACGACTTCAAGATCATCAAGATGAATCAGGATGAGAAGAAGGTAGGCCTCAGCTTGCGAGCCGTGGGCGAAGAAGCCAGCCGCGCAGATGTGGAAGCCTACAAACAGCCGGTTTCAAGCTCCACCACTACGCTGGGAGATCTGGTCAACTGGAAGCGCCTGGAACACGAGTGAAGCTCATGAGTAAAGCTCACGAGTGAGTTGTTCCAGGGCGCTTTCGCCTACTTCTCGATCTTCAAATCAAAGTTGAACTGCTTCTTGCTGTCGAAGGAGCTGATGGCTTTGGTCTTTGATTTATGACCTTTGTACTCTGCCCAGAGTTGATAATCCACGTCTGAGCTGAGCTGCCCAAAGCGGTAATGTCCATCCGCTTCAGTAATGAAGGTTCTGACTTCCAGGCTCTTCTGATCCTGCAGGTAGACCACGGCGTTTGCTTGCGGCTGCCCGTCGGAATTCTGCACCATACCTTGCACCACTCGCACCGATTGCGCCAGGCTTTGCGGGAAGCTCAGGGGCTGGATTGCTGCGCATGCCAGCAGCAGCAAGAGAATCCGCGACAGCCTCATTCTTCTTCCTCGTCTACCACTTCCTCATCCTCATCTTCGTAGCCTTCCTCGTCCACCTGAGAAAGTTCGAGGGGTTCGGTTGCGACCACTTCGAACTCGGTGCCGCACTCATCGCAGACCACGATGTCGCCTTCTTCAACTTCGTCGGGATCGAAATCGAGAACACTCTCGCATTCCTGACAAACTGGCATACAGCGCTCCTTTCTCGGAGTATTGAAATGTTGACGGTGACCGCAACGCAGAGGCGGCTTGGCTAGTTTCCGGGAGAACGCGCCGGACGTCAAGGAACTCCTGCCAGACACCAAATCCTACCGCGAACCGAGACCAAACGTTAAAGCGTTTTCATGCAGGGGGATCCCAGCAATCATGAAAACGCGTTAGTCTTACAAAAGAAGTCATGCCACGCTTTCCCCGCACCGGTCTCTCCACCCTTTCGTTCCCGAGCTTTCGCGGGGTTACCAGCCAACTGGTGCTGGCCAACGTGGTCGTGTTCTTTGTGTTGCTGCTCATGCAATACGCGGCGCCTCACGTCGCGCTGATCATTGTTACCTATTTCTCGCTCACCCCGGCGCTGCTGCTCCACGGCTTTGTGTGGCAACTGGCAACCTACAGCTTCCTGAATGCCGGCGTGCTGCATGTGGCCTTCAACATGCTTACGCTCTGGTTCATCGGCTCATTTCTTGAGACGTCCAAAGGAAGCCGTTGGCTGCTCGAAGTCTACTTCCTCTGCGCGATTGGCGGCGGTTTGATCGGCAGCGCCCTGAGCTTTACCCAGATTTTTCATTCCAGCCCCGTTTCCACTACCAGCAGCGCCGACGCGGCGCTGTTCGGTCTGTTGGCGGCCTTCGCCGTGCTCTTTGGCGACCTGGAAATGTACATGTTTCCTCTGCCGGTGGCGATCAAAGCCAAGTATCTGGTGATCGTCTACATGCTCATTGAGGTAGCGCTGCTGCTCTCCGGCGGCCCGCCGCTTGCCTATTTCGTGATCCTCAGTGGTGCTTTGCTGGGCTTTCTTTTCGCCCGGCGCGCTCCGCGGCGGGGTATGAGCATGGCCTTCAGCGAAGGTTTTTTCAACTTACGCAACAACTACTATCGTTGGAAGCGCCGGCGGGTTGCACGCAAGTTCGAGGTTTACATGCGTAAGCAGAACCGCGACGTCCGCTTCGACAACGAGGGCCGCTACATCGATCCCGACGAAAAACGCGATCCCAACGACCGCAAGTGGATGAACTAACGCCCCTAGGCGAGGAAACCTTAGACCTCATGGCCCAAGCAGGAGTTCGTTCCCAAATTCGAGGCTGAGGGAATCGGACGGGTGCTCCACGTTCGCCCCAGTGTACGTAGGCCGAAAAAGATGGGCGCAGCCCAACAATCGCTTTGGCTGTACCACTAGCAGACCCACCCCAAAAAGCTTACCCCGTAGTGCGAATGTGCAGCTCCCTCAGCTGTTGAGCACTCACCGGGGTGGGCGCATCGACCATCAGGTCGATCGCCTTAGCCGTTTTGGGAAAAGCAATAACTTCCCGTAAGCTCTGCGCCCCAGCCAGAATCATCGCAATGCGGTCCAGCCCCAAAGCGATGCCCCCATGGGGCGGGGTGCCGTACGTAAGTGCTTCCAGGAAAAACCCGAACCGCGACCGCGCCTCCTCTTCACTCATCCCTAATGCACGAAATATCTCCTGCTGCACATCCTGGCGGTGGATACGGATGGAACCAGAACCGAGTTCCAGGCCATTCATCGCCAGATCGTAGTATCGCGCGCGTACCGATGCAGGATCGGAGACCAGCCTCTCCATGTCCTCTTCATGGGGCGAAGTGAAAGGGTGGTGGGCGGGCAGCCAGCGTTGCGACTCCGTATCGAATTCGAACATGGGGAAATCCGTCACCCAAATGGGCCGGAAAGCCGTATCCCCTGCCACCTGCTGGCCCAGATAGCGCTCAGGTGATTCGACCACCTGGTCGGTGATCGCCGATACCCCGTGCCGCTCTGCGTAACGACGGGCCAGCTCCACGCGAAGATTGCCGGCGGCCGAGTACACGCAGATTTCGCGCTCGGAAAGGTGCCCCTGGGTCTTGGTATCACTCGCTTTTACGTGGGAGGCTGCATCCCCTGCCACCAAAACCAGGAGATGTTCCGCGTCGCCTTCCGCCCTCGCCGGAACCAATTCGCGTATCTTCGCGACCGCCTCGGGGAAGCTCTTTTCCAAGCGCTTCCAGTCGTCGATCAATTTTGCACCCTTGGTGGCGTCGAAGAACGGCCGGTTGTCGTCGCGCTCCTTGCGGGATAGCTCTCCCACTTTGGGGATGCACACCGCCACCACCGGCTGGTTCGGATCGATGGCCAGCGCCTGCAAATCCTCATCCCGGAAAGCGGAGCGAACGTCCGTCAGCCCGGGCATGCGCAGGTCCGGCTTGTCGATTCCATAACGGCGCATGGCGTCGTCGTAGGTGATGCGGGGAAAGGGAGTGGTCAGCACCACGCCCACCGCCGCGAAGGCCTCCTTCAAGAAGGCCTCGACCACCTCGAAAACATCTTCCTGACGCACGAAAGACATCTCCAGATCGACCTGGGTGAACTCCGGCTGCCGGTCGGCGCGCAGGTCCTCATCCCGGAAGCAGCGAACGATTTGGAAATAGCGATCGAAGCCCGAAATCATGAGGATTTGCTTGAATAATTGCGGCGATTGCGGCAGAGCATAAAAGTGGCCGCCATGCACCCGGCTGGGGACCAGGTAATCGCGGGCGCCTTCCGGGGTCGATCGAGTCATGAACGGGGTCTCGATTTCAAGAAAACCCTGGTTCGACAGGCTCTCCCGTATCGCCCGGGCGATCTTATGGCGGAGTTCAAAATTCCGTTGCATCTGTTGCCGGCGCAGATCGATGTAGCGATACTTCAGGCGTAACTCTTCGTTGGCGATGGCCTCTTCCGCCGGAGAAAACGGTGGCACCCTGGAGTCGTTCAATACCAGCAGCTGCTCGGCGGCGACTTCAATTTCTCCCGTTACCATTTTGGGGTTGATCACATCGCGGCCACGCAGGCGAACCTTGCCCACCACGGCCACCACGTATTCGGGCCTCACCTGTTCGGCCTTGGCGTGGCCTTCCGGGGTGAGATCTTTGTCCAGCACAATCTGCGCGATCCCGGTGCGGTCACGCAGGTCCAGGAAGATCAGGTTACCGTGGTCGCGGCGCCGGTTCACCCATCCCATGAGGGTGACCTGTTCGCCGGCGTGCTGCGCGCGGAGCTGTCCACAAGTGTGCGTGCGCTGAAGAGTGCCAAGAAAGTCGAGCAATGCGGATGTCCTAATTTGAAGTTGCAGTGGGATTGGGGGCGAGAAGAGCAGTGAGCTTCTGGCCGAGTTGCCCTCGGGGAACCTTGAACTGCTCACCAGAGGCGAAGTGCTTTACCGTCAAGATACCGGAGGCGACTTCGTCTTCGCCGAGAATAACGATGGCGTTCGCGACTTTGTTTGCTGCCTCAAACGATTTCTTCAATCGAAACGATCCATCGCCCAGTTCAACCCGCAGGCCGCCGGCCCGCAAGTCCCGCGCCATCACCAGCGCAGCCGGGTTCATCCGGTCACCCAGGGGCGCGATATAGGCGGCCGCCAACTGGGGCGTGTGCCCGGCTTGCGCCTGGAGCGCTAGCACCAGACGGTCTTCACCCATGGCAAACCCGATGCCCGGAGCCTTGGGACCACCGATAGCCTCGGATAGCCCGTCGTAGCGACCCCCGCCGAGCAGGGCATTCTGTGCCCCCAGGTCGCCGGAGACGAACTCGAAGGTCGTCCGCGTGTAGTAATCGAGTCCGCGGACCAGGCGATGGTCGTGCTCGTAGGGCACGCCACAGGCGTCGAGCGCGGTGCAAACGGCGGCGAAGTGTTCCTTGGACCCTTCATCGAGCGAGTCCCAGATGCGAGGCAGCGTGGCGATGATGGGCTGGTCTTCGGGATGCTTGCAATCGAGCACCCGCAGCGGGTTGGTGACCGCGCGGCGTTGGCAATCCTGGCACATCCGCGCAACCACGGGTTCCAGCGCCCCGCGCAGAGTCTGCACGTATCGTGGCCGGTCGGTGGCCGAGCCAACCGAGTTGAGCAGCAGCTTCCAGCCCGTAATGCCCAGCTCACTCAGCAGGGTGGCCAGCATCTCCAGCACTTCGGCATCCCGCAGAGGCGACTCGCTGCCCGCGCTGGGTGGTCCAATCACCTCGGCGCCGATCTGAAAAAACTGACGGTACCGGCCCTTTTGCGGTCGTTCCCGGCGGAACTGGGGCCCAATGTAATACAGCTTCTGCAATTGGCCGGTCTCGCCCAGTTGATGTTCAATGTAGGCACGGACCACGCCGGCGGTATTTTCCGGCCGCAGGGTTAGCGATTGGCCGGATTCGGTATCCGGAGTAAGGGTGTACATCTCCTTGGAAACGATATCCGTGTCTTCTCCAACGCTGCGGGAGAACAGCTGAGTTTCTTCAAGAATAGGCGTGCGAATTTCGCCAAAAGAGTAGCGCTCGAATACGCGCCGCGCCGTAGCGTCGATGTGATTCCAGAGTGCGGTTTCCGGCGGCAGCAAATCCCGGGTACCGCGAACAGCTTGCAAAATGCTCATAAGTGCTGAAGTATCCAACCATTTACCAGAATACAGGCGAGCCCCGATCAGTTCCACTGGAGCCCATCGCAACCTCTGTCCCGGCCATCAACCCCGGGTGCCCCCGGCATTAAGCATGTGTGAGAAGAGATTTGGAGATTGAGTCCCGAAGGGACGGCTGAACTTAGCCCAGGACGCTAGTCCTGGGCTGGATTTGAAAGGACGACCCAGTCCCGCAGGGACGGCTGAAATCGGCCACGACGCAATCCTCCTTCAGCCGTCCCTTCGGGACTCAATTCCTAAATCCCAGGGTCCATTTGGATGGAGAAATCCCCGAGGATCATTTCCCACCGAACTTTTCTCGTTCCTTCAGATACGTCGCCGTGTAATCCACGTAATTCCGCGCATATTGCAGGATCACCTCGCGCTCTTTAGGATCCAACCGCCGCCGCTCTTTGGCCGGCACACCCGCCCAAAGCGTATTTGCCGGCACCACCGTGTTCTCCGGGACAACCGCTCCAGCCGCAATAATCGACCCTTCGCCGATTCTCGCGTTGTTGAGGATGGTCGCGCCCATGCCAATGAGGCAGGCATCTTCAACCACGCAACCGTGAACCGTAGCATTGTGTCCGATCGTCACCCAATCGCCAACTTCGACCGGGTGTTTGTAGCGCATACCGTGCAACACCGCGCAATCCTGAACGTTGCTGTTCGCGCCCAGGCGAATAAAGTGCACATCCCCGCGTAAAACTGCATTCATCCAGACGCTGGAGTGTTCGCCCAACTCCACCTGCCCCACAATTTGTGCAGAAACATCGACGTAGCAGGTGCCGGGAATGATCGGGCTATGACCAAGATAAGAGCGGACCATGAGGAAATTCCTTGAAGGGAACGATGATTAAGCTTGACTCCACACCTCAAAGGTAACGTAATCTTATAGAACCCAATTGGGATGTTTGGAGGTGTGGTTCATTTGGCAGAGGTTCGCGTGCAGGAAGGCGAGCCGCTTGAAAATGCATTGCGCCGGTTTAAGCGCAAGGTTCAACAGGAAGACATTATTAAGGAAGTGAAGCGTCACTCGTTTTACCTGAAACCTGGCGAGCGCCGTCGAGTAAAGGAAGCGTTGGCGCGCAAGCGGAATCGTAAGAAAGCAAGAAAAGAGCAGGACTAACCCTGCAATGCCGGTCTAACGTGTTGTGCAATATACGATAGGCCGGCAATCCCACACTCTTCAAGAATTTGTGAAAACGAGGTTTGGCAACATTTCCCCTCTCATTCCCGGATTTGGCGAATGCGAGGACGATGTAGAATTGCAGACCAAATAGCTGGTTGGTGAGACGATGCCAATCCGGCGCTTGGTCGACGAAACACTGATAATTTCCAAGGCATGCTCGGGGGGACGCGTAATGGACTTCATCGACAAGATACTGAAATGTTCTGATTGCGGTAACGACTTTGTCTTTACCGCCGGCGAACAACTGTTCTTCCACGATAAGCAGTTCAAGAACGATCCAAAGCGGTGCAAACAGTGCAAGATCAAGCGTGTGGCCGGAACCGGCAACGGCGTGCGCACGGAGACCCGGACAGTTTGTTCGGAGTGCGCCACCGAAACCACCGTTCCTTTTAAGCCCACACAAGGTCGTCCAGTGCTCTGCAGGTCATGCTTCCAGCAGCGGCGACCCCCGGTTCCATCCACAGTGGCAGCCAGCGCAGCTTCCTGAATTCGAAGAAATGCGCCCAAGGTAGGAGCTCTCCAGTGAACCTGCGTTTGCTGGAGAGCTGATCGGCGTGTCTAGTTTGCAGCGGCAGGCTTCCGCGATGCGGTTCGCCCGGCCACTTTCGCAGGCGTGCTTGCGGGCGCACTCATTTTCTGTGCCAGCGCCTTTTGCTTCTTGTCTTCATGGGTGACAAGCAACGCCTCGATCTGGCGCAAGAGATTCATGATGTTCATCGGCTTGACCAGCATCTCGTCCATGCCCTCGTCTCGCCACTCGGAGCCCGGAACAGGGAACGCCGTCAGCATGGCAACAGCCGGTTGATAAGATACTTGCTTTGCTGCCCGAACTACCTCGAGCCCGGCCGACTCGTTCTCCATCCGCATGTCGGTTATCACCATGTGGAAGGTGCTGGCCCTCAGCTTGGAGCGAGCCTCTCGCGCGGAAGCGGCGGTTTCCACCTCGAAGTCATTCATTTCCAACACAGCTTTGAGGGTCAGTAAAATTGCGAGCTCGTCATCTACCAAAAGAATGCGACGTTTCATGGGGAAAAACTCCAGACTGCAGTAGCTATAGTTCTGCGGAGAGAACTTGTCGCCTGATCGGATCCTACCTGAAAACAGCTTCCTTTGAGCGGTACCTGTTCATTGATTAGACTGGCAACGTGGCAGAATACCACGTTGAGAACTTCGGATGTCGAGCCAGCCGGGCGGACGGCGAAATCATCAGCGCCCAGTTGCGCCATCGCGGCCTGACCCCGGCTTTAAGCGCCGGCCGGGCCGATGTGATCGTCGCCAACACCTGCAGCGTGACCGCCCAGGCCGATCGCACCGCCCGCGCCTTCCTGCGCAGAGTGCACCGGGAAAATCCCGCCGCCCGCATCCTGGTCACCGGATGCTACGCTCAGCGGGCGCCGCAGGAGGTCGCCGCGCTGCCCGGCGTTCATGCCGTGATCGGCAATAGCCATAAGGCTTTGGTACCAGAGATAGCTCAGCAGGTGGCAGGCTTTGTTCCCCTGGCGACGCTAGCCCCCCATGTGGATGACGCATTTGCTCATTCGGAGCTGTCGATGCCCCAGGGTGGTTGGTGGCCGGACGGTGGGGTGCAGACGCGGCCCAATCTCAAAGTGCAGGACGGTTGCGGGAACCGCTGCTCCTTCTGCATTATCCCGACCACTCGAGGCCACAGCCGTTCTTTGTCGCTGGAGGCTTGCCTGGAAAACGTGCGCGCTTTCGCGGACGCCGGCGGTACTGAGTTGGTCCTCTCCGGCATCAATCTGGGGCGTTGGGGCAGGGATCTCAGGCCGGAGCGCACATTGGAAGAACTGGTCACGGAAATCCTGCACCGAACCACCCTGCCGCGGCTGCGTCTCAGCTCCATCGAGCCGATGGACTGGACGCCGCAGTTGCTGGCGTTGTTCCGCGGCCAATCCGGCAGCCGCCTCGCGCGCCACGCTCATCTGCCGCTGCAATCGGGATCCGATGCCATTCTGCGCGCCATGCATCGCCGCTATCGCCCCTGGCACTACGCGGAGAAACTACGCCTGATTCGCGAGAACATGCCCGACGCCGCCATCGGAGCAGACGTGATGGTCGGCTTTCCCGGAGAGAGCGAAGCCTTGTTTGAGGAGAGCTTCGCCTTTATCGCCGCCCAGCCTTTTACGTACCTGCACCTGTTTCCTTTTTCTGCTCGTCCCGGAACCCGGGCGTGGCAGCTGGCGCAACAATATCCGGTCTCGCCGCGGGCGGTGACGGAGCGCAGTGAGCGCCTGCGACAGCTCATTGCCGCCAGGAATCTTGTTTTCCGGCAAAGTTTCCTGGGCCGCGAATTGCCGGCGGTCACTTTGCACACTCCGCCAGGGGACATGACCAAAGCGCTGACCGACAATTTTCTTGAGGTGCGGCTGAATGCCCATTTACCCGCCAACCAAAGTGTTCGCTTGCTGATCAGCGGCTTCGAGCACGGCGGTTTGACCGGTTGCGTATCGGTGTGACCGAAGGTTGAGAGAGTTCTTCCGGTCGGTGTCGTGAAATGCTATGCTTTATTTGAGGGGCCTTGCGTCTCTCGTTTCCGGAGGAGAACCATCGATAAGCGTTCGGCCAAGTCTTTTATCCGCATTAACGACAGAATTCGCGCGCGTGAAATCCGCGTCATCGACGAAAACGGTGAACAGCTCGGAATTCTGCCTCCCTTCGAAGCTCTCAAAATAGCCCGCGAACGTGGCCTGGACTTGGTGGAGGTTTCGCCCACCGCGCAACCGCCGGTCTGCCGCATTCAGGATTACGGCAAGTTCCTCTACGAGAAGGACAAGAGCGATCGCGCGGCACGCAAGAAGCAGAAGGTCATCGTCGTCAAGGAAGTCAAGTTTTCCGTGACCGTCGATGAGCATGACTACCAGACCAAGAAGAATCAGGCTGTTCGCTTCCTGGGGGAAGGCGACAAAGTGAAGGCCTCGTTGCGTTTCAAAGGGCGCCAGATGGCGCACCGCGAGCTGGGTTACGCCATCATCAACCGGCTCATTCAGGATATGGGGGATGCCGGCATCGTCGAGTTCATGCCCCGCATGGAAGGCACCACGCTCCACGCCATTCTCGCCCCGGGCAAGAAAGCCGAACCACCCAAGAAGCCCGCCGCGCCTAAACCGCCGGCACCAGGCCTGGTAGGCCAGCAACACCCCCAATCCGCCCAATCGTAGCGGGTTGCCCTGCCCACCATCAGTCTCCCGGCACTAATCGAAGGGTGACCCAGCCTGCCCCGGCGTGCCTTGGGGTCTCGCTTCTGAGACCTGGGATCCGTGCAACCGATCTCGACTGGAAACGCCAACCTTCCCTTTGTCATTCCGACCGGAGGAGTCACGGGCCTGTAGCCCACCCCAAGCCGATGAAAATCAGCGTGAAGGGGACGGCCTTCAGGCCGTCCATAAGTGATTACAAATCTGTCCGGCTTTAGCCACTGAGGGATCGCTTTTCGCTCCTCTTCCGTCCCTCAGGAAAGATGTTTTTCGACAGAGTGCAATGGCCTGCGGCCACCCAAGCTGATGAAAACTCCCTCTGTCCAGCAACCGCTCTCCATGGAAGCTTCGCCCTCTCCTTTGTCATCCCCTCATCGAGAGAACCACATGCAGTTGACCGAAGCCGCAACCCTCGACAGGAAATCCGGGAAGCCGGAGGATCTGCAGTTTTCCTCTCCACACCAAGGTCCCAGGAGTGGCGTCTCCGCCCGCACTCCCGTATAATCACGAAAGTTATATACACGCGAAACAAGCAGGAAAACCATGCCCAAATTAAAGACCCACAAGGGCGCGGCCAAGCGCTTTAAGAAGACCGGTACGGGGAAAATCCTCCGCGGTCAAACCAAGAAGCGCCACATTCTGACCTCCAAGAGCAAGAAGGTTAAGAAAAAGTTGAGTGGCCTCGTTCTGGTTTCTGATGGTGACAAGCGCAAGGTAGCGCGAATGATTCCCTACGCCTGATCGGCCCTTACGGGTTTGGGCCATTGGCCCCTGTCTTCGTAAGACAAGACGATCAGCTTTAATCAGCGAGTGAAGAGGTACTTCCTACCTCCAGCCGCATAACGAAGTACCTAAAGGAGAACTACCCATGCCCCGCGTAAAACGTGGCACGAAACGCAATGACCGCCGCAAGAAGATTCTCAAACGAGCCAGCGGTTACTTCCTCACCAAGTCCAAGCTCTACCAGGCAGCGCAAGAAGCCGTGGAACGCGGTCTCAAGTTTGCCTACATCGGCCGTAAGCAGAAAAAGCGCCAGTTTCGCTCGCTTTGGATTGTCCGCATCGGCGCGGCCGCCAAGCTGAATGGAATCAGCTACTCGCAACTTATCCACGGCCTCAAGCTGGCCGATATTGAGCTCGACCGCAAAGATCCTGGCCGAACTCGCCGTCCATGACCCGGCTGGCTTTACCGCGTTAACCGATCAGGCCAAGAGCGCACTCAACAAAACCGCCGCCGCATAACCCTTGCCGTAAGCAGCGTTCCGCTCGAGCCCGGTCGCACCTGATCGGGCTGCTGTGCCTATGTTCAGAATCGACCTTGCACATGCCACCCATGAGATTCCCGAACTAAAGGATTATTCGCCCGGCAGCCCTCGATAGCTTCTTCGCGCGGGATTCTGGCGCAATTCGATCAGGATGCCGCTGCTGCCACTTCAGTCGAGGCGCTAGAGCAACTGCGCATCCGCTGGATCGGCCGCAAGCAGGGATTGTTGGTGCGCATCAGCGAGGTGCTGAAGGGCGCTCCGGCCGAGGCACGCCGGGAAGTCGGCAAACGATTCAACGCCCTCAAATCCGCCATCGAACCGCGTTGCGATCCGGAGCAGCTAAAGGCAACCGCTCCTGTCACCGACGCGATCGATATCACCCTCCCCGGCACGCGCCGCGCTCTCGGCGCAGAGCACCCACTGATCCGGACGATGAATGAGATTGTCACCGTCTTTGCCGCCATGGGGTATTCCGTTGGCTGGGACCCGAGGTGGAGACCGACTACTACAATTTCGAGTCCTTGAACTTTCCTCCCGGCCACCCCGCGCGCGACACCCAGGACACGCTGGTCATTGCCGGCCAGGAGCGCAAACCTCTGCGCGAGCGCCTGTTGATGCGCACCCATACTTCGCCGGTCCAGATACACACCATGGAACAGCAACCGCCGCCGTTGCGTATTGTGATCCCCGGCAAAGTGCACCGCAATGATGCTGCCGACGCCACCCATTCCCCCATCTTCCACCAGGTCGAGGGGCTCTGTGTCGATACCAACATCACCTTCTCCGACCTCAAGGGCACGCTCGATCACGCCATGAAGGCGTTCTTCGGGGCCAGCGTCAAGACCCGGTTTTTCCCTTCGTTCTTTCCCTTCACCGAGCCCTCTGCCGACGTGCAGATCAGTTGCATCTTCTGTGGCGGCCGGGGATGCCGCAAATGTAAGCAGTCCGGCTGGATCGAGCTTCTCGGTTGCGGCATGGTGGATCCCGCGGTGTTCGCATTTGCCGCCCGCCAGCAGCCCGCTTATGACGCAAAGAAGATCAGCGGCTTTGCCTTTGGCATGGGCGTAGAGCGCATTGCCATGATGAAGTACGGTATCGGCGAAATTGGCCAGCTCTACTCCGGCGATATGCGATTTCTGGAGCAATTCAGATAAGTGAACATTCTCTCCCAATGGATTCGTTCCTACGTGCCCGGTCTCACCTTGCCCGACCGTGAGCTGGCCGAGGCGCTGACCTTGCGCGGCATTGCCGTCGAGGGTATCTACGAGCTTGGCCCGGAGAATGGTTCGCTGTTTGAGATGGACATCACCACCAACCGCGTCGATGCCATGAACCACTACGGCATCGCGCGCGAAGCGGCCGCCATCGGTGGTCACCCATTGGCGCCTCTCAATCACGCATTGCCGCCATCACCATCAGTCAACGGTTCCAGTTAAAGTTTCAATCGAGGCTCCTGAGCTCTGTGGGCGTTTCACCGCGCGGGCTCTCAGCCAGGTGCGTCTTCAGCCCTCCACCGGCGTGGTCGCGGAGCGCTTCGCTCTGCTGCAGCAAAAACTCATTTCGAATGCGGTGGATGCAACCAACTACGTCACCCTCGCCATGGGCCATCCCACCCACGCTTTCGACCGCGACAAGCTGGAAGGCGGCATCATTGTGCGCCGCGCGCGCAGCGGAGAAAAACTCAAAACGTTAGATGGCATCGAACGTGTCCTCGACTCCGAAGACCTGGTAATCGCCGATGAAAAGAAGGCGATCGGGCTGGCCGGCGTCATGGGCGGTTGGGATACGATGATCACCGCCGAGACCAAAAATATTTTGGTGGAAGCAGCCTGGTTTGATCCGGCAACCGTGCGCCGCAGCAGCAAGCGGCACGGCCTGCACACCGATGCCTCGCATCGCTTCGAGCGCGGTGCGGACTTTAACGCGCCGCCCGTAGCCTCTGCCTTGGTCTGCCAGCTCATTCTCGAAGCCGGCGGCCATGTTGACGGGGAGATGGTCGACGTAGCCGTTCCCGCAGCCGCCTGCGCGCACTGCACAGCGCCCGGCCATCGGGCTCAGCCATCGCGAGGTGCGGCGCATCCTCGGTGCAACCGAAGACGGCCGCGGTGTGGAGCAGGATACGACAGAAACAGTACTGCAGGCTCTGGGCTGCAACTTGCACAAGGTCGCGGAAGGCGACTACCAGGTGACGTTGCCGAGCTGGCGCCTGGATCTCGAACGCGAGATCGACTTGATCGAAGAGATCGCTCGCGTCTATGGCTACAACCGCTTCGCCAACACGCTTCCCGGTTTCTCCGGAATGGTGGTCGAACAACCGGACGCCCGCAAAGAGGCGGTGGTTCGCCAAAGGCTCCTCGCCCTGGGCTGGAACGAGGCTCTATCCAGCACTTTCTGTTCTGCTACGGAATCGGTTACATTTTCGCCCGCAGCCGGGCGTTGCCGTAGCCATCGGCAATCCGCTGAACGAAGAAGCCGGTATGTTACGTCCGTCACTATTACCTGGCATGCTCACCATGCTGGCCCACAACCTCAACCGCAACGTCAGTGATGTCCAGCTCTTCGAAAACGGCACTGTTTTCAGCGGTAGCCCGGAGCGAGTCGACGAGCGTCCCGCTCTCTCCCTCGGCGCCTCCGGGTTGGTGTGGAGCGGGCCTGAGCTCCCGGCCCACGCGATCGACTTTTATGACCTCAAGGGAACGATCGAAGAAATAGTAGAAAGGTTTGCTACTCGCTCTTTCTATTTCGACACCTTCGACGCCGGCGCAGGAATAATCCCGGCGTGGCTCCATCCCGGACGCTCGGCGAGGGCTGTAGCCGACGGCTTGACCGTTGCCTGGTTCGGTCAACTCAGTCCTGCCGAGGCGCAACAGCGTAAGCTCCGCCAGAGCGTCTTTATTGGAGAAATCTATCTCGACCGTCTCTACCGCTTGCCTCTCCGTCAGCCGATTGCGCCCGAGCTCTCGCGCTTCCAGCCGGTCGAGCGCGACTTCTCTTTTGTCTTCGCGGATGCAGTGCGCTGGCAGTCGATCGCAGACGCGTTGCACAATTTGCGCATCGCTGAGCTTACTCGTTTCGCGCCGCGAGAAATCTTTCGCGCCAATCAAAGCTTGCCCGCAGGTCACTACTCCATTCTTATCCGCGTCACCTTTCAGGCTCTGGAGCGGACTCTCCGCGAGGAAGAGCTGCAAAGTTATTCACAGGCAGTGACCGCTGCATTGGAGTCGCTGGGCGGCCGGCAACGCGCGTAACTATTTTCTTTCCTGCGAGCAGCGCGGTTCTCCTGTGTAACTTTTAATAACGGGAGGAACAATCTAAGGTAACGCACCCGCTTCTTTCCTATTGAGCTCGAGAGTTTGCGGTCTATACTTTCCTCAGAACGCAATCCCGCTTTTGTGTAATGAGGTCTTGATGTCCACACTCGCAGAACACCCACCCGAGATGACCATGGCTGCAGACGATTTTCAGGCGCTCGAAGAACGCGTACTGCGCACTGTAGAATTACTGAAAGGCGAACGCGAGCTTCGATTTTCCGTCGAGCAACATGCTTCGCGTCTCACGCATCGCATCGAAGAACAGGCCGCGCACGTCGCTCAATTAGAAGAGCAGCTCTCCGGCCTGCAGAAGGAGCGGGACGCGGTGCGCCAGCGCATCGAGCGGCTGCTCAAGCAAATCGACGAACTAGGCGAGTGATCGGAGACACATGGCAGAAAGTCTTGAAGTGCGACGTGCCGCCACTTCCGTCAGCGTAGAAATCTACGACCAGACCTATAACCTGCGTGCCTCCGATCCGGAGTACATCCAAAAGCTCGCAGCTATGGTCGACGGCAAGATGCGTGCTGTCTCTGCCAACGGAAGCACCGTCGACTCTCTACGGGTTGCCGTGCTTGCCGCGCTGAACATCGCCGATGAGCTCCTGCGCCTGCAGGAGCACAACCGCATGCTTCGAGGAAGCGCGAGCGAGAACCAGACCACGCTCCGTTCTCGCGCCATCAGTCTCACCGGTCTGCTCGATTCTGTACTTGACCCCGAAAACCGCTATCACAGTTCGGTTCCAGTTGGGGCGGGCGTCAATACCGGGTCGTCACTTGCCAATCAGCTTCGCTGACGTTAGCATCCATTCAGAGACCGGCCTGCAAAGCAGGTGCGGCAGTTAACGCTGGTTGAACCAACATTCATCGAACCGGGACTCGACTCGAACAATCGGCTCCGTGTGCAGTGTCCGCCAGTCCGGAATGCCTAAAGAGCTGCGGAGAGTCCCAACGTCTTAGGACGGGTTCACCGGCGCACTGCTGCACGGCCCAGTGGGTCGGTTTCGGCATTTCTTATCTGCCTCGGCGGATTTCCTATTGATCTACACGGAGCCGCCGATGTTGACGCGGCTTTTCCGTCAAGAAAAGACGTTCGAAACAACTTTTGTTGCGGCTTCGAAATAGGAATTCCGCTTAGTGCACCCGCATCTCTTCCAGTTCGGCCGTCTCATCTTGCCGACCTATGGATTCCTGGTTGCCTTGGGCACCATCCTTTCACTTCTGGTCTCTGTTCGCACCGCCCGCCTGCTGTCACTGGATACTGACAAAATATGGAGTGTGGCTCTGCTGGCAATTGTCACCGCTCTGGCGGGAAGGATTCTCCTGACCTTGTTGCATTGGCCGCGAGCTCTCAGCGTCGGGTTCGGCGGGGTGGTGCTCGCAGCAGTCGCCGCAACGATCTATGCCAGGCGTCTCGGCCTTCCCGTCCGGCGAACCGCGGACGCCTTTGCCCCCAGCCTGGCTCTGGGGAGTGCGGTGATCGCCATTGGCTGCCTGGAAGCTGGATGTGACTATGGAACGCCGACGCACCTTCCCTGGGCCGTTGTCTTCAACGATCCGTATGCCGTGCCCGGAACCCCGCTGGGTGTAGCCCTCCACCCTACGCAGCTTTACGCGAGCCTGGTTCAGTGGGTTCTTTTCGTCTTATTGCTATGGCTACTGCATCGCCCTCATCAGGATGGAGAAATCCTGGGTGCCTGGCTTTTCCTCGGCGGTCTCTCCGGCTTTCTATTGACGCTTCTGCGCGGAGACAGCATCATCGCCACCCAGCTGGCCGGCGTGGCAATGGTATTCGCCGGCGGCCTGCTGTGGCTGCGCCGCCCCCAGGTTTCCCATGGCGGATGACGAACCGCGCTTACGCCGGCTGAGTGTTCCCGAAGGAGCCAATGGCCAGCGTTTGGATCTCTTTCTGGCCCAGCAATTAAATGAGGTCAGCCGCTCGCGGGTCCAATTGCTTTTGCAGCAGGGCAGCGTGTTAATCGAAGGCAAGCTGGCCAAGGCGTCGCACAAGGTGCGCAGCGGCGAGAGCATTTCCATCCTCGGCGATCCGCAACCGCCTCCCTTGCGCGCCATCGCCGAGGCTATTCCGCTGGAGATTGTTTATGAAGACACCGACCTTGCGGTTGTGAACAAACCCGCCGGCATGATGGTCCACGCCGGTTCGGGCGCAACGGAGGATGCACGCAACCGGGGAACTTTGGTGAATGCCCTGTTACACCATCTGCGCGAGCTGTCCTCTAGCAGCGGCCCGCTCCGTCCCGGCATCGTGCACCGTCTCGACAAGCAGACCAGCGGCCTCATCGTGGTGGCGAAGAATGACGTGACTCACGCCAGGCTGTCGTCGATGTTCTCCCGCCGCCAGGTACGCAAACTCTATCTCGCCTTATTACAAGGGGAGCTCGCGCAGGATAGGGGCACGGTCAATGCGGCCATCAGCCGCGACGCCATCCGCCGGACGCGGATGACCACGCGCCGCGAAGGAGGCCGTGCCGCTGTCTCGCATTATCAGGTGCTCCGGCGTATTCGTGGTCCCTATGGCAGCTTCACCCTGGTCTCGGTTCGGATTGAGACCGGGCGCACCCACCAAATCCGCGTCCATATGGCTTCGCTGGGCCACCCCGTGGTCGGTGACACGCTTTACGGGGCCTCTTCCGCCATCGCCCCGGTGGCGGCAGGGACAACCAGGCTCCCGAGGCTCGTCTTACCACGCAACTTCCTGCATGCTGCGGAATTGGAGTTCGCCCATCCCGGCAGCGGTGAGCGCCTCACCCTGGTCTCCAATCTGCCCCCCGATCTCAAGCAATTCATGGCCCAATTGGCGCCGGCTCCGGCGATTTGAGAGGAATGCTCTAGAATAAAAAGGGTTCCTATGACCTCAATGAATGGTTGCCTGCGCCCGGCTGGCTCTCTGCTCGCGAACGCGTTCTTCTCGCTCGTGCTGCTGTCACCTTCTGCCGCCCTTGCGCAAACTCCGGCTCCGGCTCCGCCTCACCCGGCTTCCGCCCCATCCCCGACGACTCCCACCCCATCCGCGACTCCCGCCCCGGCAGGCGCGCTTGGCTCCGTACCCCAGGCCACGAATAGCGGTCAGACCACCAGTGGGCAGAACGATGGGAATTTCACCATCCGCACCAACGTCAACGAAGTGAACCTGATCTTCACCGTCACCGACAAACATGGCCGGTTCATCCAGAACCTGCAACAAAGAGATTTTGCTTTGCTGGACAACCAGAAAGCTCCGGCCCAGGTTTTCAATTTCACCCAGCAGACCAATCTGCCCTTGCGGGTAGGCATCATGATCGACGCCAGCACCTCGATCCGGCAACGCTTTGAATTCGAGCAAAACGCCGCAGTCCAGTTTTTGCAGCAGGTGGTTCGGCCGCAGACCGATCTCGCCTTCGTCATGGGGTTTGACGTCACGCCCTACGTCACCCAGAACTACACTAATGATCAGGATAAGCTGGAGGCCGGCATTACCAAGCTACGGCCCGGCGGCGGCACCGCTCTGTTCGACGCTGTCTACACGGCCTGCCGCGATCAGCTGATAAAAGCGCCGCCCTCGAAGCAGGGTTCTGTCCGCAAGGCGCTGATCGTGATCTCCGACGGAGACGATAACCAGAGCCGCGCCTACCCGGACGACGCCATCAAAATGTGCCAGCGTGCGGAAACCATCGTCTACACCATCAGCACCAATGTCAGCCCCAGCCGCGACCGGGGCGATGACGTTCTGAAAAAAATAGCCGAAGCTACCGGAGGAGTCCCCTTTTTCCCCAAGCGCATTGAAGAGATGAGCAGCAGCTTTCACGACATCGAAGAGGAACTGCGCAGCCAATATTCGCTGGCCTACCGGCCTGCGGACTTCAAGCTTGATGGAGGATTCCGTTCCATCTACCTGGTGGCGCTAGACCGCCGCTACATGGTGCGTGCCAAGAAGGGCTATTTCGCCCCCAAGTCCTGATCCACCTCTCGCTGCATCGGCAACCTGGTGTTCTGTCGACCACCAACCAATTTGAAATGGGAGCGCCCCTCTCCCCTTTGTCATCCCGTCGAAGCCGACCTGTCCCGGCCTGCCGTGGAGGGATCTGAGTTTCCCTCCACCCCAAACCAACGCCGTACCAAGCCACTTCCTACCTGCTTACTGCCCGCCCGCAGCAGGTTTGGTTCCGTACTTCCGCACCGCCCGGTCCACAATCGCATACAGTAACTGATCGTGATCGGCTTTAGCCTGCATCTTGATGTATTGGCCAAACTCACGGCCAACCGTCTCCTTATCCGGCAGCACAAGCCCCCGTTTTTGCGCGGAAAGCTCCGCCAGGGCTTTCACGATGGCGAAAAATCCCGGCTCGGTCTTGCCGCCCAGTTCCCATGCGTCGTGGACGGAGCACGTCACCGCCTGATCGATGGTCCACGTTGGTGCGGGTTCAGCCGCCGAAGGCGCCTGTTGGCCACTCAACGGGATGGCAGTAGAGGGCAGAAGCGTGGCGATCAACAGAACCGCAGCATATCTCGTCTTCATAGAGATTTCTCCTAGTGGCGGTAGTAGTTGTTGCTGTCTCGATTGTTCTGCGCAGATTGGCCGATGATGGCGCCGATCCCTGCGCCTGCAGCGCCGGTAATCAAAGAACCTTTGACCCCACCGCCGAACGCTGCACCCAGCACGGCCCCCGCGGCTCCCCCGATCAGCGCACCTTTACCCGGGCCAATGCCGCCCTGGTTGCGATTATCGTAGCGATCGTCATAGTGATGGTTGCCTCCGTGATAGTTCCCCTGACCATAATTTCCTCCCTGGGCACCGCGTCTTGCTCCATCGTAAAAATGGCTGTTGTTATATTGTCGATTCTGGGCCAGGGCAGAAAACCCATTGCACAGAATTGAGCAGGAAAGAAGCACCGTTGCCGGCAAGGAACCAAATCGCATCGTTTTCTCCGTCGCGCAATTATATGCGCCAGATCTTCGCCATCTCATCCAAGCATTTCCAGAAGTTGTGCCTGTTCAATCACCGGCACTTTCAATTCTTTAGCTTTGTCGAGCTTCGATCCCGCGTCTTCTCCGGCCACCAGATAGCTGGTTTTCTTGCTGACCGAACCGGACACTCTCCCCCCAGCGGCTTCAATCCGGGACTTCGCCTCTTCCCGCGTCAGATCCGCCATCGTGCCCGTCAGCACAAACGTCAGGCCTTCCAGTTGTGACGACTTTCGCTTCTTCTCTCCCGTGAAGGTCAAGCCGGCCTGGCGCAATTTTTCCACCAGCTGACGGTTTTTCTCTTCAGCAAAAAATTCCTGAATAGCCTGGGCCACACGCGGCCCCACTTCGTCTACGGCTTCAAGTTCTTCGATGCTTGCTGCCATCAACGCGTCCATGGACCCGAATGCCTCGGCCAGCAGCTGGGCGGTGCGTTCGCCCACGAAGCGAATGCCCAGGGCAAATAGCACCCGGTTTAGCGGCAGTTTCTTCGAGTTCTCAATCTCCGCCAATAGAGACTGCGCGGATTTTTTCCCGATGCGTTCCAGTTCCAGCAGCTGCGCTTCGCTGAGAGAATAAATTCCCGCGACACTGGTGAGTAATTGTCGCTCCAGCAGTTGCATAACCAACGCTTCACCCAGCCCCTCGATATTCATCACTTTGCGCGAAGCAAAGTGCAGCACGCTTTCTTTCAGCCGCGCAGGGCAATCCACATTGATGCATCGGTAGTCCGCTTCGCCTTCATCCCGCACCACCTCACTGCCGCACACCGGGCAGGCCGCGGGGAAAACGAATGTTTTCTCTCCGCGCGGGTGCTGCGCATCGTCAACTACCCCCACGATCTTCGGAATCACATCTCCGCCCCGCTCCACCGTGACGTAGTCGCCGATCTTCACCCCCAACCTCTCGATCTCATCGGCGTTGTGCAGCGTCGCGCGGCTTACGGTTGTGCCGCCGATGAATACCGGACGCAGTACGGCTACCGGCGTCAACTTGCCCGTGCGCCCCACCTGTACGCTAATGTCTTCAATCTGCGTGATGCCGGAACGGGCTGTGAACTTGTAAGCCACCGCCCAGCGTGGCGCGCGCCCGGTATATCCGAGACGCCGCTGCAGCGCTGTCTCATTGACCTTGATCACCACGCCGTCAATCTCGTAACCCAAAGTGTGGCGCTGTCCTTCCGCCCAGGTGACAAAGGCCATCAGCTCGTCCATCGTCCGCAAAGGTTTACGCTGGCGGTTGACACGAAATCCTGCGTTGCTGAGTGCTTCCAGGGCCGCCCACTGTTCAGCAAAAGCACTCTCTCCTTTTTCCAGCGCAAAGTAGGCGTAGAAGGCCAACCTTCGCTGGGCCACGATGTTGGGCTCGAGCGTGCGAATTGTTCCCGCAGCGGCATTTCGCGGGTTGACTGCCGGTGGGAGCCCTTGCGCTTCACGTTCCTGGTTCAACTTTAAAAAAGCCTCGTCGGGCAGGATTACTTCTCCCCGCACTTCGAATTTTTGCGGCAGTCTCGCGCGATGCAATCGCTCCTTGGAAACCGAGAGTGGCACCGATCGAATGGTGCGCACGTTGCTGGTCACGTCCTCGCCCGTCACTCCATCGCCGCGGGTCAAGGCAGTCTGCAACAGGGCAGTGCCTGCAGGGCCGGCCTCATATTGCAGCGCCAGCGAAACCCCATCCATCTTCAATTCACACACGAAGCTGACTTCGGCCGTGCCCACGATCGATCGCACCCGCCGTTCCCAATCCCCCAGCTCCTGTTCGCTGTTCACGTTGTCGAGCGAAAGCATCGGCCGCGAATGCTCTACCTTCGCGAAGCCCTCTTTGGGCTTGCCACCCACGCGCTGGCTGGGTGAGTCCGGTGTGATGAGCTCTGGATGCCGGCCTTCGACCTCGCGCAGCTCGCGCATTTTTGCGTCGTACTCTGCGTCAGAGATCTCCGGGGAATCGAGCACATGATATTGATATTCGTGGTGGCGGAGTTCGTCGCGCAGCTCGTCGATTCTCTTTGCGGCTTGCTCCAGAGAGCTGGCTGCACTGCTGGATCGGGTTTCGGACATAGCGTGCATTATAGAAACTCAACGTGTATCGATAGGATGTCCAATTTATGGAACCCGTCACGCATTTCCTTACCGGCGCATGCCTCGGCCGCACCGGCTTTAATCGCAGGACGGCCTACGCCACGCTGGCCATGACCCTCGCCGCAGAGGCGCCGGATATCGATGTCTTGTGGGGCTTCCGCGGGCCGGTAGCGGGCTTTCAGCATCACCGCGGCGTGACCCACACTTTTCTGGGTGCGCCCTTGGTCGCGCTGGCCGTTACGATTCTGGTTTGGCTCTGGCATCGCAGCCGGAAACGGCCGCCCACGGTTGCGCCGCGCTGGGCTTTGATATGGCTCCTGTCTCTGCTGGCGGTCTTCAGTCATATATTCCTCGACTGGACCAACAACTATGGGGTTCGCCCATTTTTTCCCTTTAACCCGCGCTGGTACGCGCTCGATATCGCCTTCATTCTCGAGCCTGTCGTCTTTGCCGCTTTGCTGCTCGGCCTGGTCATACCCGCGATCCTGGGACTGGCAGATCGTGAGATAGGCGCACGTAAGCCGTTGTTCCGAGGCCGCGGTTGGGCTATCGCCGCGATGGTCCTGGCCGGGATCGACTTGGGCGTGCGCGCGGTTGAGCATCATCGGGCACTGCACTTGATAAGCAACACCCGATTCGGCGACCAGTCCGTCCTGCGCACTGGAGCCGAGCCTTACCCCGTGAACCCATTCCACTGGTTCGCGGTGGTTGAGACCGTCAACTACTACCAGACCGGGTCGGTCAACACCCGGGCAGAAACGGTCGATACCAGCGAGCAGGATGACACCATCTTCAAGCCGCCGGTCACGGCCGCGACTGCGGCCGCAAAGCGCTCCTGGATAGGCCGCGTGTATCTGGATTGGGCGAGGTTTCCGTTGGTGACCGACCGGGGACGCGCCAACCTCGTCGCTTCCGACGAACTCGCGCCCCAGCCTCTGGACACAGCGGTGGAGTTCCGGGACCTGAGGTTTGCCTACTCTTTCCTATCCCGCGGCAACAACTCGGCCTCCGCGACACTGAACGCCTGGGTCTACGTCAACCCGGACGGGGCAATCGACGCCATGGTCATGAACGGCCGCCTGCAAAAATAAAAACAACCCGAAAATATCTCCGTCATCCAACTCTCTCCGCCGCACAGACTCGGGCCACTCAAGCAGTTCCGCGGACCTTTCGTGAAAATTGTTTTTTCGACAGAGTAGCCATGGGCCTGCGGCCCACCCAAGTGATGAAAAACGCTTCGGTCTAGCAACCACTCTTTATGGAACCGTCGCCCCCTCCTTTTTCATCGCGAGCGAAGCCGAGGGATCTGCAGTTCCGCAGGCCCCTCCTGGAAATGTTTTTCGACCGAGCGTAGCCTGCCTAAATCCCATCGAGGCCCGGAGGGCCGACCGCTAAACGTCAGCCCAGCCCGGAAGGGCTGGGTTTGTAATCCCCATCACTTGAGCGCCAGGGGGCGCGGCACCCCAAGCGTTCCTCGACCACTCTGTGGCGTAGAAGAGACGGGCACGTCAGCCTTTGTCTGGATTCTGCCCATCGAACCAACCCTCAACGCCGGGAAATTCGACCTTCCCAGCTGATCACTTCGGAATGCTCGCCAACTCCGCATCCATACCAGGGCCTTCCTTCTTGCCCCGCTTTTTCCAAATAGTCCGCCAGATCCAATAAACCAACAGGCCCAGCAATGCGATCAGGCCAACTGACAGGGCAATCCGGTGCCGGGTAGCCAATCGGGCGGCGATGTTCACAATTTCCGGCCCGTACTCGATAGTCAGGATCGCCGTGATCATGTAACGGATCACCCGGCCAGCGAAGACCGACAGCATAAAAGTGCTGATCTTCATCTCGAACACCCCGGCCGCGATGACGAACAGCTTCCACGGGGTAGGCGGGGGCAGGATCGAAGGGACCATCATGGCCATAAATTCCTGTTTTTCAAAGCGGTCCCGCAGTTGCTCATAGCGAGCGCGGTTGATTCGTTTCATTAGGAACAACTCGCCGCCTGCCCGCCCCAGCAGGAAAAGAACCAGGCCGCCCAGTGCCGAGCCAATCGCGGCGACGACGACGTACAAGTAGAAATGCTTCTTGTCTGCCCACACATACCCCGCAATGATCAGGTCCATCGGCACCGGGATGGCCGCAGCGTCCAGCAAAGAGATACCGCCCGCACCCCAGAAGCCGAGCGGCTTCAGGATCCCCAGCAGCCAGATCTTGTACTTAAGAAAGAGATGAAGAATTTTCTTCAATATCTGACCCGCCGGTTAGGTATTCGTCATCGTGGGCGGTTATTCCCTCGAGCAGGGTTAAAGCGTGCGGAATGAGCGGCAGTACGGCTTCGAGTGAGCTCCTGGCGCCGCCTGGGCTGCCCGGCAGGTTCACAATCAGAGAGCGGCCCAGCGTGCCCGAGAGGGAGCGGCTCAAAGTGGCAAACTGCGTCTGCTTTCTCCCTTCGGCGCGCATGAGCTCCGCAAATCCATCCAGCAACCGGGTGCAGACCGCCCTGGTGGCTTCGGGGGTTACGTCGCGGGGCGCAATCCCGGTGCCCCCCGTTGTAATCACCAGGTTTGCCACCTCGCATTGCTGCCGCAGGACATCTTCAATTTCCGCCTGCTCGTCGGGCACCACCAGATGGCTGATTACCTGGAAGGCATTTGCCCGCAGCAGGTCCGCAACTAGCGGGCCCGACACATCCACCCGTTGCCCCCGGAAGCAGGAGTCGCTCACGGTGATGACGGCGGCACGCATCAAACGATTGTAAGGGTTCTTTGTGAAAGGCTGTTTTCGGGACGATTCGAAACAATGAGAGAATGACAGGATGTGCGGAGTCTAACGCCGGTTGTTCGTCCCGGCGAGGATTGCACCCTTAACTGCCGGCCAATGCCCTCAACCGAAGTTCCAACCAGCCCTCCCGGTCGACCACCGGAGTCATTCTCCAGACGTAAGCGCGTGCGCTACGAGGAGCTGGACCCTGATGAACTCTTACACCTGATTGACAGGCTCGAAGATGAGCGTTCCCGCGCCTTGCGCCGTGAAGGAATATGGATCTCCTTTATCGCTCATATGATCCTCTTCTGGTTCCTGTTTTATGGGCCGAAGTTTCGCAGTCATCAACCCCACGTGGTCAACCCCAACGACAACATCAAACAGAAGGACCTGACCTTCCTGAATCTGCCGCCAGACGCGCAGCGGGTCAAGCCCCCGAAGCAGGCGCTTCCTTCTGACAAGAGCCGCCTCGCCCAATCGCCTCACCCCACGCTCGACAAAAAAACCTTGCAGCAACTGGAGGCTATGCGCAAGGCCGGACCACCCATTCCCACTGCCCCGCCGGCGGCACCACAGCGGCCTGCTCCGCCGGCTCCTGCCCCACAACAGCAGCAACAGGCACAGGCGGCCCCAGCAACGCCGCCACCACCGCCGTCCCAGCAGTCACTGCTTAACGAGCCCAAGCCGGCCCCCGTTGCGCCCAACCGCCCCAGCTTTGACACCGGCCCCCAGAACGCCGGAGACGCGATTCGCCAGGCAGAACGGAATGCAGCCCAGAACCCCAGTTTGCCCTCAGGCGATTACGGGCAGAATGCGCCCTCCCAGCATCCGGCCATGGGGGTCGGTCCCGAAATTCTTAGCGACACCATGGGAGTCGATTTTGGTCCTTATTTGCGCCGGTTGATCGCCGACACCTATCGCAGTTGGATACCCCTGATTCCCGAGTCCGCACGGCCGCCCCTCGACAAAACGGGTCGCGTCGGAATTCGTTTCAAAATCGCTCCGGACGGCAGCGTGAAAGAGATGATCCTTGAGTCCCCCTCCGGCGATGTATCCCTGGACAAGGCCGCCTGGGGTGGCATCAAGTTCGCTTCCTACCCGCCGCTGCCCAAGGACTTCAAAGGGTCTTACCTGGAGTTACGCTTCGGTTTCTTCTACAACACCGACCCGGATAAGATTCACTGAGTGCGTTATCGCTTTTGCTGATGGAAAGACTCGCCCCATGCCTATCGATCCTGAGTTCCGCAGACGCCAGATTTACGGCTTGTTGGTGGTCGCGGTCCTTCTTTTGCTCGCGGGGCTCGGCCGTTCCTCGATGCACGATCTTTTTCCACCTGGATGGTGGCGAGTTTGGTAAGTCCGATAACCCCGCTGCCGTTGCTCGTGGTTATCTTGGGTCCGACCGGTAGCGGTAAAACCTCTCTCGCCGTCGCTCTGGGGCAGCAGTTCGACGGCGAGATTGTCAGTTGCGACTCAGTGGCGGTCTACCGCGGTCTGGAGATCGGATCCGCTAAACCTTCCGCCGGTCAACGTGAGCAGGTACCGCATCACCTGCTCGACGTCATCACTCCGGAAGCCTGTTACACTGCGGGAGATTACGGACGGCATGCACGCGCTGCCATCACCGCCATCGCCGGCCGGGGCAAGCTACCCATCGTCACCGGGGGTACCGGCCTGTACCTTCGCGCTCTACTAAACGGCTTGTTTCCCGGCCCTCAACGCTCTGCGGCCCTGCGGGATCGCCTGGCCCGTAAGGCAGAAACCCGCGGCCCCGTCAGGCTCCACCGGATCCTCGAGCGTCTGGATCCAGCATCGGCCGCACGCATCCATGCCAACGACGTGGCCAAGGTTATCCGGGCCATTGAGGTTACGCTGACCGCTTCCCGGCCCATGTCCGAAGCCTGGAAAGAAGGGGGGAAGCCATGACCGGTTATCGCGTACTGCGACTTGGTCTCGATCCCCAACGCCAACAACTTTACGAGCGCATCAATGCGCGGGCTAGCGCTATGTTTGCCCAAGGCCTGATTGAAGAGACGCGAGAGCTGCTTGCGCGCTACGGCCAAACATCCGCGCTTGCTTCGTTGGGCTATCGCCAGGCGGCCGAATATCTTGCCGGCAGCCTCACCCTTGAGCAGGCCATCGCCGCCACCAGCCGGGGGCACCGCAACTATGCCAAGCGTCAGCTCACCTGGTTCCGTCGGGAGCCCGATGTTTGTTGGCTCAACGGTTTTGGCAACGATCCCTCGGTATACGCCGAGGCGGAGCGCCTGGTCGGCCAGGCAAAATCGTAACGCGATGTGCTCTCCCCGGATACAATGAGTCAAAGTCAGAGATCTGAAGGATTCCGAAGGATGTGCGGTTGAGCGTGGGCAGGGTGTGGAACGTAGGACAAGGGATGCGCACCATCGGTTGGTGCATGTTGTTTCTGAGCATGGTAGCCGGCGCCGCTGTCGCAGAAAATGCGGCAGCGACCCAAACCACACTGACGGTTGTTACAGATAACTCAGGTCCCCGCACCCGGGCGACTCTAACTGCTCATGTGAGCGGCGATCTAAGTGCCCCCCCTCGGGAGCGGTAAATTTTCGCTCTGGGAATACAGACCTTGGATCAGCTTTCTTGGATGGTGAGGGAAACGCCACACTGGAGACAGACCTCCTTCCCCAGGGGAGCCACCAGGTCATCGCCGTCTACACCGGCCAGACCACATATCTGACCTCGATCTCCAGGCCTGAGCTGGTGCAGGCGAATGTTTCGACCGCGGCGGGATTCACAGTGGCGGCCACTCCCACTTCGTTATCGACGGCCGTTGGGGGCTTTGTAAGCAGTAACGTGACGGTAACGCCGGTTAACGGCTTCAATGCGTATGTCAGCCTTTCTTGTACCGGGCTGCCCATCAACACAACTTGCACCTTTACCCCCGTGAATGTGCTGGCAGCCTGTACCACCGGTGCGAGTGGAGCTCAGACCTGCGCTCCCGGGACCAGTGTGATGCAGATTCAGACCCAGACGCCGTCGCCCCTTCCAAATGCGCGAAACAGCGATGAAGGGATGGGGCGTTATGCTTTCGTCTTCCCGGTGTTATTCGGCTTGGCAGGTCTGGGCGTCGGTAAGCGCCGAAACTGGCGTAATTTGGCCATCGGGATATTGGCACTTGCCGGAGCTTTGGGGATGGCGGCCTGCTCCGAGCGGTACAACTATCTCAATCACGGGCCGCCCAATAACCAGGGAACGCCACTCGGCAGTTATACCGTGACCGTCCAGGCGTCATCCTCGGCTGGTTCCGAGACCACCTTCCCACCGACGCAACCACAGATAGCCCTCGTCGTCACTGCTCCTAAGACCTAGATCCGGACATCTCGGCAAAACCCGGCAGGGATGGACTAACATGAAGTTGCAGGTGTGCCGGGCGGTCGCTGCCGGAGCAGCTTGCGTGTTTCGGCACGCTTGTGGCTTCGGGAGAGGAAAGTCCGAACTCCGCAGGGCAGTGTGCCGGATAACGTCCGGGATTTGAGCGTCAAGGCTCAAAGACGGCTAGTGCCACAGAGAACATACCGCCGTGGGCTTCATCGCCCGGGGTAAGGGTGAAAAGGTGCGGTAAGAGCGCACCGCGCCGTCTGTAAAGGCGGTGGCAGGGTAAACCCCACACGGAGCAAGACCAAATAGGGAGGGAATCCGACGGCCAGACCCGGGCCGCGGATGCGTGCCGGCCCGGCGCGCTCACCCGGGTCCCGATCCTGGTTCGCCAGGACGGTGGGAAACCTCCGGGTAGGTCGCTTGAGCGGCGTAGCAATACGCCGCCTAGAGGAATGATCGTCCTCGACAGAATTCGGCTTACAGGCTCACTTGCAAACGCGGCCCCGCAGCTCCGACCGAGATGCGGGGCCTCCGCTTTTCAGGCCGCAAAGGAGCAAGGCGGTGTGAGTACTGAAAAGAAACCTCAGATCTCACCAGAGTAGCCATAGGCCTGCGGCCCACCGACGGTGATGAAAAACGCCTCGGTCCAGCAACCACTCTTTATGAAACCGTCACCCTCCCCTTGTCATCCCGACCGGAGCGAAGCGTAGCGGAGGGATCTGCAGTTCTGCGGACCTTTCCTGGAAATGTCTTTCGACCGGAGCGGAGAGATCTGCGGTCTCTTTTCGGTTCTCACACACCCTCTTTAGGCTCTGAGGTCTGCTTTTTGGAAGGGTACGGGCTTTAGCCCGTACATCAACCACCAACATCATCCGGCCTTTAGGCCCTGAGGTCTGCTTTGGGTCGTTTTCCATCGCATAAGGCGCACACTTTCCCCGCGCAGCCGCCACACGCTCCACCCCTGCTTTTTGACCGGATTGGGAACGGGAAAACGTCTAAACTCGTATCACTATCTGATTCTGCATGGAATTCACCGAAGCCATCAAAATCGCGCTGCAGTCGCTGTGGGCGAACAAGCTACGCTCCATCCTTACCCTGATGGGAGTGATGATCGGCGTGGCAGCCGTCATCATGGTGATTACCCTGGTCAATGGCGCCAACAAATTTGTCGCCACCAAGGTCTACGGTTATGGTGCGGATGTCTTTACTGCGTCCAAGCAGCCTTCGGTCGTCTTCAGCGACGCGGAGTTCAACAAATACCAAAAACGCAAAGACCTCAAGATTGATGACTACCGCGAGGTCGCCGCGAAGTGTAGAGATTGCGCCAGTTCCGGAGCCATGGCCAGCACCACTGGCAAGGTGGTGTACAACAGCCACTCCAGCACCGACACCAGTGTCCGCGGCTGGACCTGGACGATGCCTCCCATCTACAACATGAACATCGATCGTGGCCGCGGCTTTGTGCCCATCGATGAGGAGCACAACAGCAGGGTCGCCATCATCGGTCCTGACATCGTTGACAATCAGATGGGCTCGATCGACCCCATCGGCAAAGAGATCCGGGTCGACGGCGGCCAGTACACGGTAATCGGTGTTGGCGAGCGCAAGGGAAAGACGCTGGGGCAGAGCCAGGACGACTGGGTGGCTATCCCCTTGACTACCTTCCTCAACGCTTATGGATCGAATCGCAGCCTGACTATTTATGCCCGCGCCCATGGAGTAGGCGACCCGCTGGAACTGGCGGTGGGCGAGGTACGCACGATTCTGCGTTCCCATCGCCACGATCTGCCGGGAGCCGAAGACAGCTTCTCGACCGATACCAACAGTACGTTCGTGGGCATCTGGCAGAGTATCAGCTCCAGTTTCTCCGCGGTTTTTGTCTCGCTTGCCGCCATTTCGCTGGTGGTGGGCGGCATCGTGATCATGAACATCATGCTGGTGAGCGTGACCGAGCGGACGCGGGAGATTGGGGTGCGCAAGGCATTGGGCGCGCGGCGCGGCGATGTCATGTTGCAATTCCTTATCGAATCCGCGACCATGTCGCTGGTCGGCGGACTTATCGGTGTCCTCGCCGGGGTGATCTTTGCCAAAGCCATCACCCTGATCATTGGCTTCCCTTCCGATATTGAGCTCTGGTCGGTAGCCCTGGGCCTCTTTGTCGCCACGGCGGTTGGCATTTTTTTCGGAGTCTACCCGGCGCGCAAAGCTGCCCTGCTCGATCCCATCGTTGCCTTGCGCTCGGAGTTGTAGAAGGAATACGCAATGAGGCTCGCTGACACCAATGAAGCTATCCGGATGGCCATGGATACGCTGCGCACTAACAAGCTGCGTTCCGGCCTCACCATGCTTGGCATCATGATTGGAGTCACCACCGTCATCCTCATCTCGTCGGTTATCAACGGCCTGTCCGGCAACGTCAATGGCCTGATCAAATCGCTGGGATCCAACGTCTACTGGGTCTTTCGTTTTCCCGTTTTCGGCTCACGACCGACTGCGGAGATGCTGGCCAGGAAACAGTTGACCTATGAGGATGGCGAGGCCATGAAGGTGCTGCCCCACGTCGTCGCGGTCGATGCATCGCAGCAATATCGCTCGCCCCAAGGGTCGCAGGGCAGTTTTTCGGTCAAGTACGGGAGCCATAAGGTGCAGAACACCGTCCTGCAAGGCGAGGGGGAGGACGAACCGAATGTCTATGATCTCGATCTGTCGCAGGGACGCTACTTTACCCCGCAAGAGTCCCAGCGCGGGGCCAACGTGGTGGTTCTGGGATCAGACACGGCGGATGAACTGTTCGGCGATGATCCTGCGGTAGGGAAAGAGGTGCAGATCAGCGGAGACGTGTTCACCGTGGTAGGCGTCTTTGCGCCGCAGAAACAGGCCTTCGGCGGGGGTAAGAATCCGGAAGACAACTCCGCCCATTTTCCGACCTTCACCTTTCACAAAATTCATCCCGAAATTCTCGACCACTGGATCAGCGTGAAGTACGACGATGTCAAGAACAAGATTGCCGTCGAAGACGAAATTCGTGAGCTTCTTCGACGCCGGCGTAAGGTTCGTTCCGACCAACCGGACAACTTCGCCATCTTCAGCTCCGACGCCCTGCTGCAGTTGTGGAACCAGCTCACCGGGGGGCTGTTCATCTTTCTGGTGGGGGTGGCCAGTGTGGGGCTAATGGTCGGTGGTGTCGGGGTGATGAACATCATGCTGGTGAGCGTGACCGAACGAACGCGGGAGATAGGCGTCCGTAAGGCGCTGGGCGCGACCCGAAAAAACATCATGTTTCAATTCACGCTCGAAGCGGTTGCCTTGTGCGCTGTGGGCGGAGTAATCGGCATCCTCGTTGGCGGTTTGCTTACCTTCGTGCTCGAGCTGATCCTGGGTTCCGTGCTGCCTGCCCGCATGTCGGTGGCTTGGTCCACGACCGCTTTTGTCGTTTCCTGCGCGATCGGACTTCTCTTCGGCATTTATCCGGCCTGGAAAGCAGCATCACTGGACCCCATTGTTGCTCTGCGATACGAGTAGGTTGGCAGTCGCCAGCGGTCTCACCCCAGCAGAACACGATTTGGCGTGGCCCCCGCGGGCCGGGATACTTCGCGAACCCACTAGGCCACGGAATTGTGAAACCGCTTAAACTAAGAGTCGTTCACAATGTTGCCGATCGTTGTCGCTACCGTCACCTCCATTCTCAGCCTTGCCGGCTTGGGTTACTACCTGCTTGCGCTGTGGAGTGCGCGCGCCTTTCAGCATCAATTACGCAAGTCACCCCCCGATTTCCAGCCGGGGGTGAGCATCCTTAAGCCGGTAAAGGGTCTCGACCCCGAAATGTATGCCAGCTTTGCCAGCCATTGTCTGCAGCAGTATCAGGGGCCCTACGAAATTCTGTTTGGGGTCAGCAGTATGACCGATCCAGCCGTGACCGCCATTGAAAAGCTTCAGGCAGAATTTCCCCAGCGGACGATTCGGCTGGTGTTATGCCCGCAATTGCTTGGCGCCAATGGCAAGGTGAGTAACCTGGTGCAGATGCTGAGCAGTGCGCAGTACGACTACATTCTGATCAACGACAGCGACATTAAGGTTTCTCCCCACTACCTGCGGCGCATCATGGGCTGTTTCCTTCTCCCCAAGCGGCGTGGCGGTCGCGTAGGCCTAGTGACGGCGCTCTACCGGGGCCAGGCGCACAGCAGCATTGGCTCTCGCATGGAGGCGTTGGGGATTGCCACCGACTTCATCGCTGGAGTGCTGACCGCACGCCAGATCGAAGACGGCATTCGCTTTGGCCTGGGCTCGACCCTGGCCGTGTCTCGCAAGGCATTGGAAGCGATTGGCGGACTGGAGCCGCTGGTCGACTACCTGGCGGACGATTACGAGCTCGGGGCCCGGGTTTGGCGAATGGGCTTTGAAGTGGTCCTAAGCGGCGAGGTGGTTGAGACTTTCTTGCCGGAGTATCGCTTCGCTCAGTTTCTGGCCCACCAGATTCGATGGAGCCGCAGCACTCGCTATTCAAGAAAACTTGGCTACACCGGCATGGTCTTTACCTACGGATTGCCTTGGGCGCTATGTAACCTGATCGCCTCAGGCGCCAGCCTCACCAGCATTGCCCTGCTCAGTCTGACCTTGTTGGCACGGGTGGCGCTGGCCTTGGCGGTCGGCGTGGGCGTGTTGGATGATCGCCAGGTGCTGCGTGATCTGTGGCTGCTGCCGGCGCGCGACGTAGTGGCCCTGGGTATCTGGATATGGAGCTTCGCCGGGAATACCGTGGCCTGGCGAGGCCAGCATTTCTCCCTGAAAGACGGCAAAATGAGCCGCCTCACCGCAGTCTGAAGTCCCGCCCTTTGTCATCCGAAAGTGGATCCGTCGAGCTAGGGGAGTCGGTAACACGCGAAGGGTGCCCCAGCCTGCCCGGCGTGCCCTGGAGTCTCGCTTTTGACCTGGGATCCCCGCAACCTGTCCCGGCGGGCCGTGGACCGAACCCGAATGGAAACCCCGCCCTCCCCTTTGTCATCAAGAGCCTGTGACTTTTTCGATCTTTTCGTGTTTTCTGCTTAGCTAACCGAATGCTTTTCACCCCCCACAAAGCCGTCATCCTGAGAGTCTGTGACTTTATTAGTTTTGCGAAAAAATCGACGCTGAAAACAAAAAGGTTAGGTGCTTCCAAGGGCGCGAAAAATCAAAAAAGTCACAGCCTCTGAGCGAAGCGCCGCGCGGATCTATCGCATAACGGACGGCCATGGCGCGCAGTCGAAGGACCCCGGCGATGCTTGTTGGCAGATGCTCTTCCCAGCTTTCCAGCCACAAACTACAGGCCAAATCAAAAAAGTCCAAACTGAATTGCCTTCTCGCTTGTCCTGACTCGCCGGAGACTAGAGCGCAGCGGAGTAGACCTGCTGTACCCACACTAAGGCTGATTGCTGAGGATTTCCTTACCGCCGCTCGTAGCGATGGTGTACGAACGTCCCGGGAGCGGGGGAACCTGGTCCACTGGGGTCCAGAGAAAAATTCGCCGCGATCCCCCCCACGATTGCCGGAACGAAGCCTGGTCATCAAAGAGGTGTGGAGCATCGTTGAAGAACGACCCATACCAAAGATCGGAAGAGCGGCCATGCAAAATGCGGACCTGGCGTCTCAGGTAGAAGCCAAGGGTCGAGCCGGCTTCATATTCCCCATTGATCTCCACTACATCGCCGGCCTGCAGATGGGGACGAATCGCGTCCGCCAGAGCTTTCGAGGAGAGCACAGGGGAGAAGGTGACGAGCGCAATGTGGACGGCGATCAGAAAGACCACCATCATGGTGACAAGTGCGTAGTTTCCAATCCGGATCAGGTTGATGGAGCGCAGGATCATGTTGGCAAACGTTCCTGCGGCGAACGCAACCGCTACCAAAATTAGCGGCAAGCGGAAGGCGCCCATGGCCCGCGTGCTGAGGTCGAGAAAGTGGCCCAGCGAAAGTGCGTAGTCTCCTGGATTCTGTGTAAGCAAGGTAGAAAGATCCGTGCCCGGGGCAGGAGGACGGCCGCGGATAGCCAGGTATGCGGCCATCGCGGAACCCACCGATCCTAGCAAAAACAGAACGATGGCGATGCGGCGGCCCGCGATGCGGCGCGGGTCGCGGGCGTGGCATTTCTCTTCTCGATTCAGCCAGCCGCCGATCATCAGGGCGAGGGGCGGCAATGCCGGCAGCGAATAATATTCCTGCCGGGTGGAGAAGCTGAAGAAGACCATCACGAATGCGGCCCATATGCCAAGCAGGTTCCAGGCCTGGTCGTAACGCGGCATCGGGAGGCGGCGGAGCGACGACCGCACCCGGACCGGCACGATCGCCTTGAACACAAAGGCAATCCACGGTATCAGCCAGACCCCCAGCAAGCCCCAGAAGAGCAGAAATGGGACAGTATCGTAGTCTCGCGGAACTCTCCGGTTGAGATAGCGGAGTACCTGCTCGTTGACAAAGTAAAACCAGAAGAACCCGCGTACCTGGCCCTGCGATGGGTTGGCAATCCCTGCCGCAATATGCCAGGGCACCGCAATGACCAGGAAGACCAGCAGGCTGGACAAGGGATGCCAGCGCCGCAGATGGCCCATATTCCGATTCAGCAACAGGAAGACGAAGACAATACCCAGTGGGAAGACGATTCCAATGAACCCCTTGGTGAGCACATTGAGGGCACAAGCTGCGGCAAAGCCCCAGGCGGTTGCGCGTGAAGGCCGGGGCTGATGGAGAGAGATCCAGAACATCAGCATGGCGACGCTAAGCCACAAGCAGACGATCACATCAGGAAGAATGATGTGGGTGTAAATGAAAATGCCGAAGGAGGTCACAAGTATCAGGGCGGCATAGAAGCCGGCCATATCGGAGGCGAACAAGCGGCGTCCGGTGATATACACCGTCAGGAAAAGGCCAAGCGCATAGATCGCGAGAGGCAGCCGGGCGGCCCAATCCTCGGGCCCAAAGAGAGTGAAGCTGGCTGCCATGCTCCAGTACAGCAGCGGAGCCTTTTCGAGGTAGCGAATACCGTTGGCGTAGAGGGTAATCCAGTCATGCCGCACAACCATTTCCCGCGCAACTTCGGCATGCACCGAGTCGGCATCGTCCAGCAAAGGCGGACGGAAAAGCGTAAAGCTTGCGTAGAGAAGCAGCCACAGACCGGTAAGGGTGAGGATGATTTTCCTCGATCGCTGCGTCACATTTACTACGATAGCGGACTCCAAAAGCAACGATGGTAGAAGACCTTCCGCAGATCTTCTCTATGCGATCACTCCCACCTTGCCGTGGCGCTATAGTAAATGCAGGGTTTCCGGGATCGCGAGCGATGGCACCTGACACAGCAGCGGGAAGAGGACCAGCGGTTGTTCCGGCGAGCGATTTGCTGGGACCGGACACATCTCTTATCTACAACGACTGGTACCCGGCCATGCGTAGCGGCACTCTTCGGGGAAAGAAAATGGCGACCGCCATGCTCCTGGGAATCCCGCTGGTGTTGGGACGCAAAGAGGACGGCAGCATCTTCGCCATGCGCGATAGTTGTCCCCACCGCGGCATTCCACTGTCTTGCGGCTGGTTCGATGGCAGTGCGGTCACCTGCAAGTATCATGGATGGGTTTTCGAGCCGGAGTCCGGCCAATGCATGGAGATCCCTTCACTGACCAGCCAGGATTCCTACCCTCGCCGCATCTATGCGACTGCATTTCCCTGCCGCGAGCGGGACGGATATGCCTGGGTCTACGTCCCCAAAACGGGCAGCGGCCGGATACGAATGGAAACCAGGGACACTCTTCCGTCAGTGCCCGAATTGCCCAGGTTCAGCGAGCGGCATCGCAGCGCCCATCTGACCGCTGAGCTGCCCTGCAATGTCGACCACGGCATCATTGGATTGATGGATCCGGCGCATGGGCCGTTTGTGCATCAGGCATGGTGGTGGCGGTCGCGGCACAGTATCCACGAAAAAGAAAAACACTTCGAGCCCATCCCGCAGGGCTTTCGCATGTCGGCCCACGCGCCCTCAGCCAACAGCGCGCCCTACAAGTTGCTTGGCGTCTATGGCGAGCCGATCGTGACCACGATTGATTTTGTGCTACCCAACCGGCGCTTTGAGACCCTGCGCTGCGGGAATAAGTGGTTCGCCAGCCTGACTACGGTAACCCCCACTACTCCCGGCAATTCCCGCATCGATGTGTTTGCCGCCTGGAATGTTTTCTACGGCGTACCCTTCGTGACCGCGGTGGCCAAATTTTTTGGGGAGCGATTTGTGCGCCAGGATCAGATCACGATGGTGCAGCAGGCCGAGGGCCTCAAGTTCAACCCCGGCCTGATGTTGATTGACGATGCCGATCGTCCGGCGAAGTGGTATTTCGCCTTGAAGCGGGCGCGGCTTGAGGCCGAGGAGAGCGGCCGGGCGATGCAGCATCCAATCGACGGCCCCGTGACCCTCCGATGGCGGAGTTAGCTAAGCGACCTTCTAAACTCTTTCCTCGCCAATGACGACGGGTGCCCCACATCTCGCTGGTTTTTCGCGAGATGTGGGATACCACTGCTCTCAGACTCGCAACCCTAGCGCCCGCCGTTCGCTTAGCAGTTAAGGAGCCATGGCCTTGACCGCAAGCGGCGCAGGGTCCAGAGAGGTCGTCATCCCCCGTCCGATCAGCGACCCTTCCTCCACCACTAATTGTTCGACTGCGATCGACAGCTGGCGCCCCAGCTCGAGAAAGTTCTCCCTCCAATGCTCTGCGGACTTGGCTTCCGTCCCCATGAGGAAGCGGTTGGATTTGATCAGGATGTCATACCAGATGTTTTGCGCCTGCCATAAGTTGAGCTCGAACGGAAGTTCGCGCAGAGTACGAGCCAGGGTGAGCGCGTGATCGAGACTGTCAGTTTCCAGCGGCTTCCCCTGAAGATGAACCATGGATCGCTTCATGTGTTGATCGGTCAGGTAGCGGAGGGCGTGGCTCTCCAGCACCACCCCGTCTGACTTGGCCAGAGAAATCAGGGAACGGACCCGGGGGAGATTAATGGGCTCTTCTTCCAGGGCTCGCCGCAAGCCCGCATTGATCGCGAATCCGGCAGCCATGGTGAGCGCCGGTGGCTTGGGAAGACCGGACGCGTTCAGAAAATGTAGTAGCGAGGCATGCTCCTCGTAGATTTTGACCAGGCTGTCTTCGACCTCGCTGAGCGTGGCATTTAGGATGAAACGCAGAATACGCCGCTGATCGTCCTTGAAAAGGGAAGCGAGAGAATAGGGACTGCCGCCAAAGAAGCTATCGATAAGGCGCACCACTTCGGGCAGGTTTGCCTGGGTGACAGCGGCGCTGCATTTCTGCTTGAGGTCCTCGAACGCGGTGAGGTCCTGCGGAGTCGAGCGTTCGACTGCGGCAGTCACATTGTGATCGCCGAAATGAAGGGCGGCAAAGGACACCTCCTCTGCCTCTTCGGTGAGATTAGAGCTGATGCGGCAACGGCCAATAGCGAGGCGTGCACGTCCCGAGGTGACGTTCTCGTAGTCGAGACGGCGAATGGTGTAGCAAAAAAGGATCGTTTCGTCGGGATAGCTGCCAAAAACAGAGGAGATGGCGTAATGCGCGGCCACCTGCTCCAGGTTAACCTCCATTGGCTTAACCAGGCGCTTGTAAATATCGCCGCCGTCTTTCCATTGCGGGCTGTTACATTTGGCCTGGCGCAGGCGCTCCACAAATTGCCATTCGAGCAGAGCGCAATTGAGGCCGAAGATGTCCGCGGCCAGGCGGAGCGCACGTGCCGCATAAGCCATGATCTGAACCGTCTCGATGCCCGAGATATCGTCAAAGAACCAGCCGCAACTGGTGTACATCAGTTGGGTGTGCCGCTGCATCTCCATGAGCTTGAGAATCAGCGTTCGTTCGTCCGGCGAGAGTACGCGCTGCGCCTGGGTGGCGAAGAACTGGTTGATTGCCTCTTCCGCCCCAGTTGTCCCAGCGGCGAGAATGACTGAGATGTATGCGTCGCGTGCGGCCCAGACATCGTGGAGCATGCCGCTGGCCATGCTTTCGCTCAGGGGGGCGACGGTATCGCGGAGCCAGTCGAGGGCGGCGCGAAGCGGTGCGCGCCAGCGTTGGTTCCAGCCCTGGCGGCCACCATTGCACCCGCAGTCCGAACGCCACCGCTCGACCCCGTGGGCGCAGCTCCAAGAGGTGTCCTCTACAATCTCCGCCTCCCATATGGGCGGAAACTGAGCCAGAAATTGGCCGTAATTGATCAGCCGCCCGAGCTTCTTGTCCTCGATGAAGCGCGAGGCATAGGAGAGAGCCATCTCGCCATGCCGATGGTGATGGCCGTAACTCTCACCATCGGTAGCCACATGCGAAATCTGCGGCGTGGGGTCGCTGGGGTCAAAGCCGCGAGCCAGCCGCCACGCAAAATTTTCGCCGTTATAGAGAAGGCCTTCGAAGGCGATAGCGCGCGATTGGGGTCCATTGTAAAAGAACACCGCAATGCTTCGGCCTTCCTTCAGTCGAACCAGATAGGGATGGTTGGGATTTACTGAGGCGTTGGGAGTCTCGGTCCACCGGGCGACGGCCCCATCCAACCGGTCGAGAACTGGCTGCATCGTGGTTTCCGCGCGCTCGCGAACACGGGCACACTGGTGGGGCGCAAGAACGGTGAAGAGGATGCCATTTTGCGCCAGCAAGTCCAGGGTTTCGTTATCCACCGCGGTTTCCGAAAGCCACATGCCTTCCGGCGCGCGCCCGAAGCGGTGCCGGAAATCGGCGATGCCCCAGCGAATCTGGGTTATCCGGTCGCGAGTGATGGCCAGCGGCATGATGACGTGGTTGTAAACCTGGGCCATTGCCGACCCATGCCCTTCATAGCGCAGCATGCTTTGGCGGTCGGCATCGCGGATCATGCGGTAGGTGCGGGGCGCGTTCTCTTCCAGCCATGAGAGCAGGGTTGGGCCGAAATTGAAGCTGATCCGCGAATAGTTGTTCATGATGCGGATGATCTGGTTTTCGCCATTGACGATGCGCGACGCGCCGTTGGGGGCATAACATTCCGCGGTGATCCGTTCGTTCCAATCGTGGTAGGGAGCGGCCGAATCCTCGGTCTCGACCGTTTCGAGCCAGGGGTTTTCTCGCGGCGGCTGATAAAAATGGCCATGAATGCAGATGTAGTGTTCCGCGGCGGTCGACTGATCGGACATAGAAATAATGATAGCTGCTGAGGGCCCTGAACCGGCCGGCTGAACCCAATGGAACACCAGATCGGGAAGCCGCTCGAGGGGCTTCCCATCGATTCAATCAGATTTTACCCAGCGTTCCGGGCGGTAGTTCACAGGCTCGCCACAAATACCAGCTCGCAACCGAGCGCCAGGGCTTCCAGCGCGCCGCCCGCCGTTGCATCTGCTCCGGCTTGGGCAGCATGTCGGCGGTGATCGGGTTGCCCGCCTTGACTCTGCCGAACGTTAAGAGATAGCCCTTGCGGATTCCATAGTCCGTGCCGGGAAAGACGTCTGGCCTTCCCAGGCGAAAGATAAGCAACATCTCCGCGGTCCAGGTGCCGATGCCGCGCACCCGGCCCAGCCGCTCGATAATCTCCTGGTCACTCAAGCGGCGAATTGCACCAAGCGTGGGCACGGTGCCGTCCAGGGCCTTGGCGGCGAGGTCGCGCAGAGAGAGAAGTTTGCCCTGCGACAGGCCGGCGGCACGAAGCATCTCGTCCGGCACGGCAAGTAGCTGCTCCGGCTGCGGATGCAAATCGCCGAATAAAGCCAGCAACCGTCCCAGGATGGCCCTGGCGGCGTTGGCGTGCAGTTGCTGGTACAAAATAGCTTCGAGCAGCGCCTCAAAGGGCGAGTGGGTACTCTTTACCCGTAAAGCAAACGGACCGGTACGTTCGATCAACGCGCCCAGCTTGGCGTCCGCCTTGGCTAATTGCTGGAGCGCAAGTGTAACGTCATAGCGCACCGGGCGGAGGCCATCGTCCATGAAAGCATTTTAACTTCAGACCGCGTACCGGAGATGCAAACAGGCCGATCATCGCTAGTCTCGCCAGTTGTGCACGACTTCTTTTCCAAAATGGTTCTTTTGCTGCGGCCACAGATTCCGCTTTGCGCCCGCTGGAGTTGCCTACCCCCTCCGGTTTACTGGTATATTCAACTTTCCGAGCGTGATACGGACAGGTGGGTCCGGATCAGCGTCTGGGATCAATTCGCAAAGAGCCGTAGCCGAGCCTTTCTTTTTACACCACGGAATCTCAGGAAGCAGGGACTCATCCAATGGCGCAGATTTTTGACCGGAGTGCGAACGCGTTAGCCCGCGCGAGCCTGGTCTTGGCGGGGTTGATTGTCATCGCCCTGGGAGTCACCCTCGATCAAATACAGTACTCACCGTGGGTGACCAAGCAGGGGCAACGTGCCGAACAACCGGTGCCGTTCAGCCATAAACATCACGTCATGGGACTGGGACTCCAGTGCCAGTACTGCCACACCTCGGTCGAGAAGTCGAGCTACGCGGGCATCCCCCCAACCAGGACGTGCATGAACTGCCATGCGCAGATCTGGACCAACGCTGGCCTGCTGCAGCCGGTCAGAACCAGTTGGGCTACGGGCGATTCGATACCGTGGATCAAAGTCCACGATCTACCTGACTTTGTTTATTTCAATCACGAAATCCACGTGAACAAAGGCATCGGTTGCTCCTCTTGTCATGGGCGTGTGGATCTAATGCCGTTGATGTACCAGCAGAACTCGTTGCAGATGGAGTGGTGCCTGAACTGCCATCGCAACCCGGGCAAGAACCTTCGCCCCACCAGTCAGATTTACAACATGGCATGGGAGGAGCCCACGAGTCAGAAGCCGGTGTGGTGCGGCAGTACGGGCCCCAAGGATGGGGTTCCTACGGCGCAGACGGTAAGCTGCACCACGGTCGATCCCAGCGAGGCGGGCGCCCAAGTGGCCTCACTGAACATGTTGCCGGCCGGATTGCACGGTCAGGCAACCAGTGACGGGCCGGGGGAAACGATTCCAGCGACCGTGCAGTATGTGAAGCTCACCGACCAGGAATCGCTGGGCAAATACTTGACCCAGCAGTATCACATCCGCACGCCCCAGGAATTGAGCAGTTGCGAGACATGCCACCGATGACTGAGATGAAGCCGACCGAGATGAAGCCGAGCGAGACGAAGCGTAATAAACAGGAATTGACGCTGGAAGCCGCCAGGGCGAAGCTTGCCGGCCAGACGGGAAAGAAGTACTGGCGCAGCGTTGACGAGTTGGCCGACACACCCGAGTTTCGCGAGATGGTGCAGCGTGAATTTCCTACTCAGGCTGCCGAGTGGACCGACCCGGTATCGCGGCGCGGTTTCCTCAAAGTAATGAGCGCCTCGCTGGCGCTGGCTGGCCTTTCCGGCTGCACCAAACAGCCGGATGAGCCGATCTACCCATACGTGAAGGAACCGGAAGACTTGGTTCTGGGGCGTCCGGTGTATTTTGCCACCGCAATGCCCTTCAATACGGGCGCGGTGCCTCTGCTGGTCAAGAGCGACGCCTATCGGCCCATCAAGCTGGACGGTAATCCTGATCACCCGGTCAACCGCGGCACTTCGGATCCGCTGACCCAGGGATCGCTACTCGATCTTTACGATCCTGACCGGTCCCAAAGGGTGGTGTGTCGGGGTGAAGTTCGCCAGTTTGCGGCTTTCCTGGCTGCATTCCGAGCCATGCTCGCGGACAAGAAGGCCGATGGGGGCGCGGGGCTCTACATCCTCAGCGACACCGTGACCTCTCCCACGCTGGCGGCGCAATGGAAGGCTGCCCAACAGGCCTATCCGAACGCCAAGTGGTTGCAGTGGGATCCGATCAACCGCGATTCGGCCTACGCAGCCTCGAAGACTGCTTTCGGCGACTACTACGACGCCCAGTATCGCCTGCAGGGCGCCGACGTGATCGTCTCTCTCGACGCAGACTTTCTCTCCGGCATCACCCATCCCGGATTTCTCCGCCTGGCCGCCGACTACGCCAGTCGACGTAAGCTGACGGAAGCAAGCGACACCATGAACCGGCTGTACGCGGTCGAAAGCGCTCCCAGCACGACCGGCTTCAAGGCCGAACATCGCCTGGCGCTCAGGGCCGGTGAAGTAGCGGCTTTTGCGGCGGCGTTGGCTGCTGCCGTGGGAGCGGGTGGGTCCAGTGCGCAGGCACCCTCCGGACCCGCGGGAAAATTTCTCTCCGCCGCTGCAGCTGATCTGAAGGCAAACGCAGGCAAGTGCGTAGTGATTCCCGGCGAGCAGCAGCCGCCCCAGGTACATCTGGCTGCCATTGCCATCAATCAGGCGCTGGGGAATGTGGGCAAGACGGTTGTTTACACCGAAACAGTGAATCCCATGCCGTCAATCCAGCGACAGGATATGGTCGCCCTGGTGAATGACATGAATGCCGGCAAGGTCGAGTGGCTGCTGATCCTGAATGCCAACCCGGTATACACCGCGCCAGTAGACCTGCATTTTGAACAGGCACTGAACAAAGTGAAGATGACCGTGCACCTGGGTTCGCATTTTAACGAAACCGCGGTGGTTACGGAATGGCATATCAACGGAACTCACTTCCTGGAGAACTGGTCGGACACGCGCGCGTATGACGGCACCGCAACTGTGATCCAGCCCATGATCGACCCGCTGTACGGCGGCAAGTCGGCACATGAGGTGGTTCAGTCCATGCTGGATAATCCCGACCTGTCTGCCTACGAGGCGGTGCGGAAAACCTGGCAGGCAAACCTGGGAACCGGCGATGTGGAACACGCCTGGCGCAAGGTACTCCACGACGGAATGCTGGGGGGAACGGCTTACCAGCCGAAGACGGTTTCCGCCAAAATTGGCGATCTGCCCGCGGCCGCTGCAAACAACCCGGATGGAACGGTCGAGGTTATCTTCCGCGCGGATCCCAACATCTACGACGGGCGCTATGCGAATGTCGGCTGGCTGCAGGAAGTACCGAAGCCGGTAACCAGCATTTCATGGGACAACGCAGCGCTGATGAGCTATCGCACCCTGGGGAAATTTGGGTTGGCGGAGTCCGATGTCGTAGCCATCGAATCGAACGGCAACACGGTGATGGCCCCGGTCTTTGCGGTGCCCGGCCACCCCGATGGTTCGGTCACGCTGTCCTTGGGTTATGGCCGTCGCAACGGTGGGCGGGTCGCCGGAGGATTGGGTTTCAACGCGTACGCGATCCGAAGTTCCGGCGCGTTGTTATTTGCCTCCGGGGCGACCATGAAGAAAACCGGGCAGACCTATGAATTTCCAGTGACCAAGAGCCACTACACCGATCATCGTTCGATCGCCGCGGGCGGAGACGGTTCGGGCGACCATTCGCTCGAAGGAAACGAGGCCATGACGCGCGGCATCATCCGCTACGCCACGCTGGACGAGTTCAAACAAAACCCCAATTTCGCCCACGATGAGGAACAGCTTTCGGACGATCCAGAGCCGGACGAAAGCATGTTCAGCAACTGGCGCTACGACAAGAATGCCTGGGGCATGGCGATCGATATGAACTCCTGTGTCGGCTGTAACGCCTGCATTGTGAGTTGTTATGCGGAGAACAATATCGCGGTCGTGGGCAAGCACAATACCAAGACCGGCCGCATCATGCAGTGGCTGCGCATCGATACCTACTTTGAGGGCGATCTCGACACGCCCAGGGCGCATTTTCAGCCCATGGCCTGCCAGCATTGCGAGAATGCACCCTGCGAGCAGGTTTGCCCCGTCGGGGCCACAGTGCACTCTCCAGAAGGCCTGAACGTCATGATTTACAACCGCTGCGTGGGCGTCCGCTACTGCTCCAACAACTGCCCTTACAAGGTGCGCCGCTTCAACTTCCTGCTCTTTTCCGATTTCGAGACGGAGAGTCTGAAGCTGATGCGCAACCCCGACGTGACCGTGCGCAGCCGCGGCGTAATGGAAAAATGCACTTACTGTTTGCAGAGGATCAGCGCCGCCAAAATTGCCGCAGACAAGGAAAATCGCGATATCCGCGATGGTGAGGTGGTGACCGCATGCCAGCAGGCTTGCCCCACCGGCGCCATCGTTTTCGGGAACGTCAACGATCGGGCCAGCAAAGTGGCCAAGTTGAAGGCGCAGCAGCGCAGTTACGGCGTGCTGGCGGACCTGAACGTTCGTCCCCGCACTACTTATATTGCGGAAGTCTTCAACCTCAATCCGGATTTGGCCGAGGCGCGCACTGAGCACGCGCCCGAAAAAAGTTGAAAGGTTAGCGCAGCATGGCGACCAAACCAGAATTACCGGTAAACGACCCGCAGCTGGATCCGAAGACAGGTGAATTCCGGGTCATTGCGCCCGGGTACACTTTCAAGTCGATTACGAGCGTCATTTCGCGCATCGTGCTCACCCCCCACACGCCCTGGTTTTGGTTCTTAGGGTTCACGATAGCCGGGAGCATCTGCGTCATGCTGTTTACGGCAGTGACCTGGCTGTTTCTTAAGGGCGTCGGTATCTGGGGCCTCGACATCCCGGTAGGCTGGGGATTCGCCATCATCAATTTCGTCTGGTGGATCGGTATCGGCCACGCCGGCACGCTTATTTCCGCGATCCTGCTGCTCTTTAAGCAACAGTGGCGGAACTCCATCAGCCGCTTCGCTGAGGCGATGACCATCTTTGCCGTGATCTGCGCCGGCATGTTCCCCCTGATCCACGTCGGGCGACCCTGGCTGGGTTACTGGCTCTTTCCTTACCCCAATTCCATGAACGTGTGGCCGCAGTTCCGTTCCCCGCTGTTATGGGACGTCTTCGCGGTTTCGACGTATGCCACCATCTCCGTAGTGTTTTGGTACATAGGCATGATCCCTGACTTGGGGACCATGCGCGACAACGCCAAGACCAAGCTGGCCCAGTATTTTTTTGGCATCATTTCTCTCGGCTGGCGCGGCTCGGTGAGGCACTGGATGCGCTATGAGACCGCTTCTCTGCTTTTGGCCGGTCTGGCGACCCCCTTGGTTTTGTCAGTGCATACCGTCATCAGCTTTGATTTCGCAGTCGCCGTTCTGCCGGGTTGGCACACAACCATCTTCCCGCCCTATTTCGTCGCCGGCGCCATCTACTCCGGTTTCGCCATGGTGATCACCCTCGCCATACCGATCCGATCGCTCTATCACCTCGAAGGCCTCATCACCATCCGCCACATCGACAACATGGGCAAGGTGATGCTGGCCACCGGCTGGATCGTCGCTTACGGCTATGGCACGGAAGTCTTCATGGCGTGGTACTCCGCCAGCCACTGGGAATTCTTCATGATGTGGAACCGCATGTTTGGACCCATAGGTTGGGCCTATTGGGTGCTCATCACCTGTAACATCGCGCTCCCTCAATTGTTGTGGCTGCGCAGCGTTCGTCTGAGTCCGGGCAAGATGTTCGTTATGTCCCTCATCATCAATTCGGGCATGTGGTTCGAGCGTTTTGTCATTATCGTCACCAGTCTTTATCGGGACTTCCTGCCCTCTTCCTGGGGAACCTACAAGGCGACGCGGTGGGACTATGCCGTCTTTATCGGAACCCTGGGCCTGTTCTCGGCACTCTTCTTCCTCTTCATCCGGTTCCTCCCCATGATTCCAATGTCGGAGATACGCATGCTGCTGCCTCAAGCCAAAGTAAGGCCGGAACCGGAACCGCTGGAGGCGGGTGACTAATGCCTGTGCGCGAAGGAATCTACGGACTGCTGGCGGAGTTTGACACCGCCGGCGAATTGGTTACGGCTGCCAGGACTGCTTATGACTCCGGATGGCGGCGGCTCGACTGTTACACTCCCTATCCTCTGGAAGAGGCGGCCGAAGCCATCGGCTTCCATCGCAACTATGTGCCCCTTATTTGCCTGGTTGGCGGCTTGATGGGGCTGGCAGCTATGTTCCTGATGGAGACTTGGGTCGCGGTCTTCGCTTACCCGTTGAACATTGCCGGCAGGCCCCTGTTCTCCTGGCCCGCCTTCGTCATCCCGGCTTATGAGTGGACCATTCTCTGGGCGGGCCTTTCTGCCGCTTTCGGCATGCTGGCCATGTGTGGTTTACCCTCGCCCTATCACCCGCTTTTCAACGCTCCAAATTTCCGCACCGGGGCAACCACAGACAAATTCTTTCTTTGTTTGGAGGCGAACGATCCTAAGTTCGAGCTGGCGGAATCACGCAGCTTTCTGGAAAGCTTCGAGCCGGTTTCGGTTGTGGAGGTGGAGTATTAATCCAATGAAGCGAATCCGTTATGCTATCGCTTCGCGGCCCCTGGCCGTCGCTGTCGTTGCCCTCGCGTGCGCCGGCTGCCGCCAGGATATGCAGGACCAGCCGAAATTCGTGCCGCAGCGCAGCACCACTTTCTTCACCGATGGTCGCTCGGTCCGGCCCCAGGTTGCCCGCACCGTCGCTCGGGGACAGCTGGATGAGGACGGCTTTTTCTACACCGGCTTGATTGAAGGGAAGGAAGCGGACTTGATGCCGTTCCCGGTTTCCATGGAGGTGTTGGCGCGGGGCCAGGAGCGCTTTAACATCTATTGCACCCCCTGCCATTCCCGGGTGGGCAACGGGGCGGGAATGATCGTGCAGCGCGGCTTTAAGCCGGCAGGCAACTTCCACTCCGCGCGCATTCTGGCCGAGCCGTTGGGCCACTACTTCTATGTGATGACCAACGGGTATGGGGCCATGCCGGACTACTCGGCCCAACTCACACCCGCCGATCGCTGGGCAGTCGCAGCTTATATCCGGGCCCTGCAGATCAGCCAAAACGCCAGGGAATCGGAAGTTCCTCCGGGTGTCCAGGTACAAAACCTGAAGGATATCGCCGAGCAGGAGGGATTACCCGACTCCTTTGCTGAACCGTGGTCCCTGCCTGAAACCGCGGTCTCCGCCCTGCCACCCGACGCGAGCCAGGGGACGCCGGGGATGGCGCCGGCTACGGCAGACAGTCCGGTGCCCTCGTTGAGTCAACCCAGCGGCGGCGCGGCCACCGGTGGCAAGGTAGTGGCGCCGAAGGGCGCGAAATAGGTATTCAGGAAAAACACATGGCTCACGAACACCACGCAAAGGCGCTACCCTCCCAGTTGAATGCTCCGCTGCTGCTGAATCAATGGCGGCGCCGGGCGATGGTGGTCGGCGCCATATTTGCTGTTTTGTCAATCGTTCTGGCAGTGCTGGCTGCCACCGTCGATCACGACGGAATCAATCACCTGCTGCGCTCCTATTTGCTTGGCTACATCATTTCCTGGGGCTTCACCGTCGGTGGCCTGGCACTGCTCATGGTTCAGTACCTGAGCGGCGGCAAATGGGGCTTATTGATTCGCCGCCCGCTGGAGGCGATGTCGCGCTGCCTCCCCCTGGTCATCGTAATGTTTCTCCCCATCGGATTGTTCATGAAGAAGCTGTACCTTTGGGCGCAGTACAGCAACCCCGCGGAAGCTTTCCGCCAACATCTGATCAGCCACGACCAGGCGCACGCAATCGCTTACAAGCATCCCATGCTCAATGTTCCCGCGGTGTGGATTCAGTCCGCGGTCCTGTTTGCGATCTGGTTTGTCTTCATGCATTTTCTTAACAAGTGGGGGCTCCAGCGCGATGCCGACCCGCATCCAAACGTCCGCTTCTGGCAGGTGAGGCTTGAGAACCTCAGCGGCTTCGGGGTCGTGGTCTATTCCATCACCATGTCGCTGGGTGCGCTCTACTGGGTCATGTCACTCGATCCAACCTGGTACTCGTCTGTCTACGGGCTCATGTTCCTGGTTGGCCAGGGCTACGGGGTTCTGGCCCTCTCCATCATCACTGTGCTTCGGCTTTCGCAAGCGGAGCCGATCAAGACAGTGTTGCGCAAAACCGAGCAACACGACCTGGGCAAGCTGGCCTTCGCCTTCGTCATGCTGAATATCTATCTCGCATTTTCACAGTTCCTCATCATCTGGTCGGGAAACCTTCCCGAGGAAATACCTTGGTATCTGGATCGCATTCGCGGCGGCTGGGGCTGGATCGGCTCGCTGGATTTCGTGTTTCACTGGTTCATCCCCTTCACTCTGCTGCTCTCGCGCGACCTTAAACGCAATAAGGAGCGGCTCATCCTGGTTTGCAAGATCATGATCTTTGCCCGCTGCTGGGATATGTTCTGGCTCATTGAACCGAATTTTGCCGATGCCCGCCGCAACCTGCATTTCAGCTTCGGGATTCTGGAGTACATGACTGTGCCGGTGGTCGTGATCAGCGTGTGGATGTGGTTCTATTTCGGGCAGCTGGAGAAGCGGCCGTTGATCCAGACCAACGATCCGCACCTGGAAGAGATTTTGGAGGCCGAGCATGCCCACGCATGAGTCCCCCGGACATGATCCGATGGATCCGCACAGGCCGGGAGGGGACTCTCCCGGTTATGAGGTCACCGACGTCGAAGTCAACGGCATCGCTGTTTTTCTGGCGTCTTTGGCCGCTTTTGTAGGGGTTTTCTTCGTGGTTTGTTTCGTTATGGGCAAGGTCATCAACACCGCCATCATAAAGAGCGATGGGCCGCCAAATAAATGGAATCAGATCGGCGCTCAGCCGAGTGGCAAGCGCCAGGACCTTACATCCAATGCGGTGATGGAGCAGAACCAGCTCAATCAGATGGTGCAGCGTTTTCCAACTCCTCGCCTGCAAATTGACGACGGTGACCAGGACATAGCGGAAATGCATGCGCGGGAAGATCTGTTGCTTGACCACTACAGCTGGATTGATCGCTCGAGCGGCAAGGTACGCATCCCGATCGCCCGCGCGATGGAGATCATTGCTAAGGGCGGTCTCCCGGTCGCTCCCGCGGAGCAAACGGAACCATTGATGGCCGGCGATAAGGTTCCGGTGGTGACCGTGCCGCTCACCGATGGCTTCGCCCGTACAGGTTACGAGCAGCAATACCAGGAGACCTTGGAGCAGCAGAGGATGCGAGGGGAAAAGCCGGGCGAACGGGCAGCTCTGGGGGCTGGCCACTAGTGGCGCCGCGCTAAGGGTCGATCGAGATTTGTGGTAGTCGCAAAGGACGCTGAGGCAGCGATAACATAAAGGTAGAGCCATGAAGATGAAGGGCACAATCCGGTTGGCATTGGCGGTGGCCACGTTATTGGCTGCGGCAGCCCCCGGGCTGGCCCAGGTGGCGCCCTACGGCGAAAAGAGCATGGGCGAGCCAGCCCAGGACCACCTGCCCGATATTCTGACCACCGTCAAGATCGACCAGCGGTTGGGTCAACAGCTACCACTCGATACGCCGTTTCGCGACGAGACAGGCAAGGCGGTCAAGCTGGGGGACTACTTCGGCAAGAAACCGGTGATCCTGTCCCTGGTCTATTACCAGTGTCAGATCTTATGCATGGAAGATCTGAACGGACTGGTGAGTGCGCTGGAGATGGTCAACCTGACACCCGGCAAAGACTTCCAGATCGTCATCGTGAGTATCGATCCAGCCGAAACGCCGGCGATTGCCTCGGCCAAAAAGGCTATGTACGTGAAGCGCTATGGCCGGATGGACACGGCATCCGGCTGGCACTTCCTGACCGGCGAACAGCCCGCAATCAAGGCCTTGGCCCAGGCGGTCGGTTTCGGCTATGTACGCCTCCCGGGTCCCACCGGCAAACCTCCGCTGTTCGCGCATGCCAGCTCGATCGAAGTGGTTACGCCGGAAGGCCGGATGGCGCAGTACTACCTGGGAGTCGAGTATTCGCCCAAGGATCTGCAGCTGGGATTGGTGGAAGCCTCACACAACACGATCGGCACCCCGGTCGACAACATTTTGACCTACTGCTATCGGTATGATCCGAAGCTAAACCGGCACAGCCTGGTCATCGCACGGATCGTGCAAGCAGGCTGCCTGCTGACTTTTTTGGGCCTGGGCAGCTTCATGCTGGTAAATTTCCGGCGCGATTTTAAGAGTAAAGGGTAACGATGCATATAAGTCCAGTGCTGTGGCAGTTTCTCGTACATTGGCTGACGAATTCTGCCCTCTTTCCGCCGGAGGCTTCGGCGATTTCGCCCTACATGGACGCTTTCTACTTCTTTCTGATTGCGATCTCGACGGTGGGCATGATCGCGGTCATCATCCTGGTTTTCGGCTTCTCCATCATGTATCGCAAGGAGAAGAATCCCGTCGCCACACAGATCGAAGGTTCGACCCTGCTCGAGGCTACCTGGACAATTATTCCGTTGGCCTTGTTCATGATCTGTTTTGTCTGGGGAGCGCTGCTCTATTTCCGCATCTACAACCCACCCACCAACGCAATGAACATCTACATCGTGGGCAAGCAGTGGATGTGGAAGGCCGAACATCCAGGCGGACAACACGAAATCGATTCCCTGCATGTTCCCATCAACCGGCAGGTGCAGTTGACGATGATCTCGCAGGACGTATTCCATAGCTTCTCTATTCCGGCATTTCGGATTAAGCGAGAAGTCATTCCTGGCAGATATTCCACCGTGTGGTTTGAAGCCACGGCTACGGGAACCTATCATCTGTTCTGCACCCAATATTGCGGTACCAATCATTCCGCGATGGTCGGAGAGATCGTCGCCATGACCCCCGATGATTACCAAAAATGGGCTTCGGGCAGCACCAGCGGAGCATCGCTGGCGCAAAACGGAGAACGTCTCTTCGCCAGCTTAGGCTGCAATTCCTGTCACTCGGGCGCGGCCAGCGCACGTGGCCCCAACCTGGCCCAGGTTTATGGTTCCAGGCTGCAGCTGACCGACGGATCGTTTGTCACGGCCAATGACGCTTTTCTTCGCGAGGCCATCCTAAACCCGTCTACCCGCGTGACCTCGGGTTATGCACCCATCATGCCTACCTATCAAGGGCAGGTCAGCGAAGAAGGTCTCATCGACCTGGTGGAATACATCAAGAACCTGAATTCGAACTATCGTATCCAGCAGACGTTGACCGCGAGTCAACTCTCCCCTGGGCAAGCAGGCGCGACCAGTTCTGGACCCAGCTCGCCCGCAATGAACGGACCCGCAAAGGCGGGTAGGACGGCACCTAGTGTGCCCCGGACGGTGACCCAATGAGTAGTACCATTATCAGGCTTCCAAACCAGGAGGAGGCACAGCTACCAAAGCTGAACTATCTCAACAACGAGTATGGGCTTAAGAGCTGGCTGCTTACCGGCGATCATAAACGCATCGCCATGCTGTACCTCATTTCAATCACCTTCTTCTTTTTCATCGGGGGAGCCTTTGCCGGGCTGATTCGTCTGGAACTGCTGACACCCCTGCCTGACCTGGTTGCGTCCGATACCTACAACAAGCTCTTTACCATGCACGGCGTGATCATGGTCTTCCTCTTCCTGGTGCCGTCGGTTCCGGCAACCGTAGGAAATTTTGTCATTCCCATCATGGTCGGGGCCAAGGACCTGGCTTTTCCCAAGATCAACCTGCTGAGCTGGTATCTATATGTTGCCGGCGCCTGCTTCTTGCTCTACGCATTGTTTAACGGTGGTGTCGATACCGGCTGGACCTTTACCACGCCGCTAAGCACTCATTATCTCAATACCCACGTGATCACCGCCGCAATGGGCGTCTTCATCGCCGGGTTCAGCTCCATCTTCACCGGCCTGAACTTCATTGTGACCATCCATCGCATGCGCTGCCCGGGCATGACCTGGTTCCGGCTGCCGTTGTTCTGCTGGTCGCACTACGCCGCCTCGCTATTGATGGTTCTGGGGACGCCGGTACTTGCCATCACCCTGGTTCTGGTCATGCTTGAGCGGGCCGTCGGCATCGGCGTCTTCGATCCCACCAAGGGTGGTGATCCGCTGCTCTTCCAGCACCTCTTCTGGTTTTATTCTCATCCCGCCGTGTACATCATGATTCTGCCCGGCATGGGAGTGATCTCCGAGGTGATCAGCACCTTCTCCCGCAAGCGGGTATTCGGCTATACCGCCGTGGCCTTCTCCTCGGTCGCGATCGCCGTCTTTGGCTTCTTTGTCTGGGCCCATCACATGTTCATCATGGGCGTCTCTAATTATTCGGCGCTGGTCTTTTCGTTGCTTACCATGCTCGTCGCCGTGCCTTCCGCGATCAAGATCTTCAACTGGGCGGCGACTCTCTATAAGGGATCCATCACGTTTGAGACACCGATGCTGTATGCCTTCGGCTTCATGGGCCTGTTCACCATTGGCGGTCTCACCGGAGTGTTTCTGGGTTCGCTGGGCATGGACATTCACCTCACCGAGACCTACTTCATCGTCGCCCACTTCCATTTTGTGATGGTTGGCGGCATGTTGATGGCTTACCTTTCGGGGGTCCACTTCTGGTGGCCGAAGATGACGGGCAGAATGTATCCCGAATCCATGTCGCAGCTAGCCGCGGTAACCACCTTTATCGGATTCATCCTGACATTCTTCCCCCAATTTATCGTCGGCTACCTGGGTATGCCACGCAGGTATCATGCCTACCCGCCGGAGTTCCAGGTCTTGAATGTCCTGTCCACGGCGGGTGCCTCAGTTCTGGGCATTGGCTATCTGCTGCCCATGCTCTATATGCCCTGGTCGCTCAAGTACGGTAAGATCGCGGGCAGCAACCCGTGGCAGGCGACAGGCCTGGAGTGGCAGACTCAATCTCCGCCGCTGACGGAGAACTTTATCGAAATACCGGTCATGGATCACGAAGCCTACGACTATGACTGGTTGGCTTACAAGACCGAACACGAGGTAACGACTGTTGGATAGCCAAGCGATCGCCGGCGGCCACGCGGAACCGCACGAACTACATGATGAAGCGCATCCTGAATACCTGCGCCACCACTTCGTCACGGTGGGTCAGCAGCGGGAGACGGCCAGCTTCGGCATGTGGCTCTTTCTGCTAACTGAAATCATGTTCTTCGGCGGCCTTTTCATGGCCTACCTGCTCTACCGCAACTGGTATTACGACGCTTTTGTAGCCAGCAGCAACACGCTTGGCATCGGCCTCGGAACCACCAATACCGCGGTTCTTATCCTGTCCAGTTTCACCATGGCCATGGGGGTCTACTCGGCGGAGACGCGCAACCGCAAGGGGCTGCTCACTTCGCTGAGCCTGACAATTTGTTTAGGGCTGGTCTTCCTGGGCATCAAGACGATTGAATACCACGATAAATACACCGAGCACCACATTCCCGGCGCAAACTTCAGCGTAGAAGACTTTGTCCACCCGACCGACAAGAGGGATGTTCCCCTGGCGCCAGATATGGCGCAGCATGCACAGCTCTTCTTCTTCCTGTACTTTGCCATGACTGGCATGCATGCCCTGCACATGATCATCGGCATCAGTATTTTGTTTATTCTCCTCTACCAGGCTTGGCACGGTGCTTACGTCAACGGGCATACCTCAACCATCGATAATTTCGGACTGTATTGGCATTTCGTCGATATTGTCTGGATCTTCCTTTTCCCGCTGCTGTATCTCATCAGCCGCCATCCTTTGAAATAAGGGAGAGTACTCATGTCCGCTCCTACTGAACACGAACACCACGTCGTCGGACCGAAGACCTACGGACTCATCCTGCTCGCGTTGATGATCCTCACCGCCACCACCACTGGCGCTGCTTTTATCAACATGGGCATCTTCAGCCCCATTGTCGCGCTTGGTATCGCCTGCCTGAAGGCTGTGCTGGTCATTCTTTTTTTCATGCATATTCGTTACAGCTCCAGGGTGATGATGCTCACCGTCGGTGCGGGCTTTTTCACTTTCCTGGTGTTGATTACGATGACCCTGTCCGATTACATCAGCCGCAACTGGGGTCTTTGGTAACCCCTATCCTTGCCACAAAGGTTGGGTGTTCCACAACTCTTTTGGAACCTGTCCCCGTCGCGACTGACGGAGTGCCCCACATCTCGCTAGTTTTTCGCGAGATGTGGGATACCAATAAGCTAAACCTGCAGCTGTTCAGCCCCCCACAAAGGCAAAGGATTAAATTCGTGGTATCCCACATCTCGCGAAAAACCAGCGAGATACCCGAATTTCCTGTACGCTCCACTAGAAAAGGCGGCGTGTGCGCCTTTCTTTAAGGAAAGGCGTATGAAGTGTCCGGAACCCACAAGCAGCGTACAGGAAATCGGGGATGTGGGGCACCCGTCAGTCGCGGTACGATAAAAAGTCAACAGAACTAATTCTTCTCCCTGATGAAATCCAAACCAACAGATCACGATGAAATCCCCGAGGCGCTGCGCAAAATCGCCGCCAATCCCAGGATTTTGGTCCGGCGCGGCGGAGCTCCAGTGCCGGATGGAAAATGCATCGTCTACTGGATGCAACGAGCACAAAGGGCGCTCGATAATCCTGCCCTCGATGTTGCGGTGGAAATTGCCAACGCCCTGGACCTTCCGGTATTGGTCTACTTTTCCGCCATCTCCAACTTCCCCCATGCCAACCTGCGGCACTATGTATTCCTCAATCAAGGGCTCGCGGATATCGAAGAGGATCTGCAACAGCGGCAGATCGGATTTATCGTACGCCGGCCGCCCAACAACTCCCTGCAGACCCTGCTGGCGGAAGTAAACGCGGCCATGGTCGTGGGCGACGAAAATCCCTGCCGGGAACCTGAGCGCTGGCGGAAGGTATTAGCCGGCCGTCTGCGCATTCCCTACTGGACGGTCGACGCGGATGTAGTGGTACCCTCCGGCTTGTTCCAAAAACGCATGTACGCCCTGCATATCTTTCGGCCAAAGCTCTACGCCGAGCTGCCGAATTTTCTGGTTGAGCAGCCCATACTGAAGCCTCATCGAGAATGGAAACCGGCCCATTCGCTCGAGTCATTTCCCGTGCGGGAAGATCTTACCCAGGGTTGGAAGACACTTGACCGTTCCATCGGACCCGTTGGAAGCTTTACCGGGGGCACGCACGCGGCGGTCAAGCGCTTGCAGGATTTTGTCACTAAGGATCTTGCCACCTACGACCAGAAACGAAACCATCCCGAAGTGGATGGCACCAGCCGTCTCTCCCCTTACCTGCACTTTGGGCACATCGGCCCCATCACCATCGCCCTGGCAGTCGAGAAAGCGTTCAAGCAGGGTAAAGTTCCCCAGGCAGCCCGCGACTCGTATATCAGTGAATTGATCGGCTGGCGAGAACTGGCGGTGAACTTTGTCAAGTTCACCGAGAACTACGATTCCTTCGATTGTGCCGAACCCTGGGCCCGCAAGACCCTGATGGAACATGCGCGTGACCGCAGAGAGCACCTCTACTCGATGGAGCAGCTGGAACATTCCGAGACTCGGGATGAGCTGTGGAATGCGGCTCAAAACCAAATGGTCAAATTCGGATGGATGCACAACTATATGCGCATGTACTGGGCGAAAAAGATCCTGGAGTGGTCTCCGGATCCCGCCAAAGCATTCGATACCTGCGTCACACTCAACGACCGCTACTTTCTCGATGGCAGAGACCCGAACGGGTACGCCGGAATTGCGTGGTCGATTGTGGGCAAGTTCGATCGCCCATGGTTCGACCGCCCCATCTTTGGCACTATCCGCTACATGTCGGGCCAGTCCACCGGCAAAAAGTTTAATTCCAGGAAATACATACAGAAAATGTCAGAAGATTTCGCTCAGTCAGGCTTCTGGGCCGAGGAATAGTGGCTTAGCGAATCGGTGTGCTATTTTCAAGGTTGGCCTCTGACCGTCGATGGCGAAATACCTGATCACTGGAATTGCCGGATTTATAGGATCGTCCCTGGCGAGAGCCCTGGTGGAACGCGGGGAAGATGTTCGTGGTGTAGATAACTACCTGACCGGCAAAGCAGCCAACCTGGTGGGATATTACGACCGCATCGACTTTCGCGAAGTGGACCTGCGCGATGCCGCTGGGATACGCACAGCCTGTGAAGAAATTGACTACATCCTGCATATAGGAGCGTTGCCTTCTGTTCCCCTGTCGGTCGCGCATCCCGCGCCCAGCCACCAATGCAATGTGGAGGGAACATTTCATGTGCTCGAAGGTGCCCGCGCCGCGGGGGTGAAAAGAATCATTTATGCGGCCTCGTCTTCCGCGTATGGGAATCAACCAATCCTGCCCAGCAAGGAATCCATGCGCCCCATGCCGATTTCTCCGTATGCAGTGCAAAAACTCGTGGGCGAATATTACATGAGCAGCTACTGGCAAGTGTATGGATTGGAGACGGTGAGCTTGCGCTACTTTAACGTCTTTGGGCCGCGCCAGGGAGCAGATTCACCGTATAGCGGCGTGCTGGCGAAATTTATCCAGCAAATGCTGGAGGGGACGCGGCCAACCATCTTCGGCACCGGCGAGCAGGGACGGGACTTTACCTATATCGACAACATTATTTCCGCCAACTTGCTGGCCTGCGCCGCGCCGGCGGAGAAGGTTGCCGGTAGAGTTTTCAATACCGCCTGCGGTGGCCAACACACGCTAAAACATATTTATCGGTTGCTGGCTAAGATGATCGGGTTTGAGCTGCCGCCTCTTTATGCAGAGTCGCGGACCGGTGACATACTGAATTCGCAGGCCGACATTTCCGCAGCCGCCGAAGCCTTCGGTTATCGCCCACTGATCGGAGTGGAAGAAGGTTTGCAGCGGACGGTGGAATGGTATCGCGAGATGCTCAAGCTGCCGGTTGCGAAAACTCGATGACTCAGCCAGTCGACGAACTAGATTTGACACCGTGGTTGTCTCTGGTCGAGAAGCGCCGGCTGCGGGTTGGGATTATAGGGCTTGGCTACGTCGGGCTACCCCTGGTGTTGCTGTTTAGCCAGGAGGGATTTCGCGTTACCGGCTTCGATATCGATGCCGCCAAGGTGGATCGGCTCAACGCAGGCGGATCCTACATTCATCGTATCGATCCCCAGCAGATAAAGAGCGCCCAGGATAAGGGGTTTCGCGCGACTGCTGATTTTTCCGAGATTGGGGAAGTCGATGCAATTTTAATTTGCGTGCCCACTCCGCTCAGCGACCACCATACGCCGGATATGAGTTACATCGCAGCGACCATGGACTCAATCGTGGACCATCTGCGGCCCGGCCAGCTGGTGGTTCTCGAGAGCACGACGTACCCCGGCACGACAGAGGAATTGATTGCGCCGGCAATTGAGCGCGCTGGCCGGGTCAAGGTGATTCGCCAGGCCATGGTTCCCGACGGAGTTCTGGTTGCGTATTCGCCTGAACGTGAAGACCCTGGCAACACCAGCATCGACCGCCGCGAAATTCCCAAGGTAGTTGGGGGGCTGGGGAACTTTGCGGCCGAGGCCGCCGAAGCGCTCTATCGGGTCGCATTCCGTCGGGTGATCCGGGTATCCAGCCCGGCTGCGGCGGAAATGACCAAGCTGCTCGAGAATATTTACCGCTGCGTGAACATAGCCTTGGTCAACGAGCTGAAACTGCTCTGCCTCCGTATGGGTATCGATATTTGGGAGGTGATCGCGGCGGCCGCGACCAAGCCGTTCGGCTTTCAACCCTTTTATCCCGGCCCCGGGCTTGGTGGCCACTGCATCCCGATCGATCCCTTTTATCTGAGTTGGAAGGCGAAGGAATTCGACTTCAGCACCCGGTTCATAGAACTGGCGGGCGAAGTAAATGAAGCTATGCCGTATCACGTGGTGGCGGCGGTCTCCTCCGCGCTGAATCAGCGCGGCAAGCCGCTGAAGGGCTCGCGGATTCTGGTGCTGGGCCTGGCGTATAAGAGGGACGTGGATGACCTTCGCGAATCCCCTTCGCTGTCGATCATTGAGATGTTGCAGCAGCAGGGGGCGGCGGTCAGTTATAACGATCCGTTCTTTCCCACTGTGGGAAGGGGCCGGAAATACAACCTGAACATGGAGTCCCAGCCGCTTGATCACCTTGACGGTTACGATTGTGTTTTGATTGTCACCGATCATACTTCCTACGACTATGCCCGCATCGTGGAGGAAGCCCGGCTTGTGGTGGATTCGAGAAACGCCACTCGCGGCCAGGTCTCGGACAAAATCGTGAGGTGCTGAACTGGACCGGTGTTCTCCGAAGAATATCGCATCTATAAACGCGGGACGAGAAGACCTGGGGCTCGGTTTCCTGATTCGGATGCCCCCTCTCTTGGATTGGAACCGACGCATATCCTGAGAAGTTACCTCCCACAGCGTGACCCTATTCGTTAGGCAATGGGGGTTGGGTCGGGTCCTTCATCCATTGATTTGGCAACTCCTTTCTATTTTTAGTGGCGATCATCATTTCAACTGTGGTATCTCTGCTAATAGCAGCTGCGTAAGCAGGCACGTCACTCCGGCGTAAAGGGCACAAATAGGGATTTACCATGGTTTCGCCTGTGACCTCCCCGACAGATTCTTCAGAAAAGCAAGTCGAGTTCCACAAATACGACGTGAGCTTCTACCCGGAGCTTGCGTTCGGTGGCATTCCGCGCTACGACGGCGTAATTGAGTTCTATACCAGGCTCAACTCGATGATCACGTCTAAGTCGGTTGTAGTGGATTTTGGTTGCGGTAGAGGCTCACATACCGAAGACCCTGTCGTATTGCGTCGAGATCTACGATGCCTAAGAGGTAAAGCAGCGAAAGTTATTGGGTTAGACGTTGACGGTGCCGCGCGATCCAACCCAACAATCGATGAATTCCGCAGCCTGACCCTTGGACAAAGCTGGCCGATCGACGACGAATCGATCGATTTCGTGCTCTGTGACTGCGTCCTTGAGCATTTGGCCGATCCGGGATATCTGTTTCGCGAGGCTGGTAGGGTCCTGGTTCGCGGCGGTGTCCTGTGTATCGTTACGACAAACCTATTGAGCTATGTAGGTCTTGCTGCGAAACTGATACCAAACAAGCTGCACTCTGCGGTACTTTCTCGAACCCAATTGTCACGGGAAGAAAAAGATGTGTTCCCAACTGTGTACCGCTGCAACACCGTCTTCGCTGTTCGTCGAGAGATGGAGCGTCATGGCTTTCATGCGGCCGTCTTTGGACATGATGGCGGCCCGGGATATCTCAGATTTTCCAAAATAGCATATGCTATTGGCTTTCTACATCAAACGTTCTCTCCCTCATTCATTAGGCCAACCCTGATGGCGTTCGGGAAGAAGCTGCGATAACCGTCTCTCATTGGCCCAACACAGGACTGGGACCAGTAAGTACGCCTTCCACCTATTTCTGGTCGAAGAAGAAGGAACCATCGCCTGAGGGAGGGGTTCCAGGAGCCCCGTTGTAGCAATACGCATTCTTCTGGTAGATCGCGTTCTTCGAAATCCAGGTGCGGGTCGATCCCACCATGTTGACGAAACAGTTCTTTGGATTAATCGATGCGACGAGCTCGCTGTTGCCTTCAATCGTCGCGCTATCGGCATTCTCAATTTCAATGTTGTACAAAGTTCCAGTCGTGGTCGTGAAATAATTGTCGCGCACCACTGGGCCGTAGGCGCGGTATCCGCTTCCCGCGTTAGCGATGCCAAGCACTACCTGCCGGGGCGATTGTTCGAAATAATTTGCGTCGATGACGGTTCCACGGGACCGAGTCAGGTAGATACCCCCGCCGTTCAGTTCGAAGTCATTGCCCATGTAAAGATTGTTCAACGCCCCCGCAAGCCCGTGGCCGACGATGGTCGTGTCCTCAAAAATGGCCCATTGGGAATTGCCCGTGATCTGGTTGTATGTGACGTGCATCGCGTTGGCGGCGAATGGGGGACCATCTACCGACGGTCCGCACTGAAGAGGCTCGCCGCCGCATAGTGTGGGAATCAGGCGTATACCGTTCTTGTTACTGGCTATCAGGTTGTCGTAAATGTTCGAATCGTTTGTCCCCTCCACCAGGATTCCGTCGCCCGCGGTGAATCCGGTGATGACCATATTGCGGATGCTAATGCGGTTGGTCGGCATGGTGTGGATTCCGGCCTTGGCATGTGGGTTGCCTTTGAGCTGAAAACCTTCGATCAACAGTTGGGATGACCCCTGCATGTTGTTCGCATGTGTGTTGATAGCATCGCCGGATCCGGTATAGGTGATCACCGCTCCGGGATCGCCACTCAGCTTGTACTTGCCAAAGGCGTTCAGCTCCAGGCGGATTGTAGTTGCAAAGGAGTAATTCCCGGCGGGTATATAAACAGTGCACTGCAACGCACACGACTTCAGTGCATGGTTAACGCGGTCGCCGATATCGATGCCGGCGGCGCTGGTCGCTGCCACGGGCGCCTGGGGCGAAGACGGCGCATGCGTCTGCGAACTGCTCGGGTACACACTCGCCAACAGAAGTAATGCCATCACTCGAATGCGAGTGCTCGCCATCACACATGCCTCCTAACCTCGCTGGTCCAACCATACCACCAGGCATACGGACAAATAGGATGCGAGGAAGGACGGCTATTGGACCACGAGGGTAAAGGCGGTTTGCGCCTGAAGGCTTCCTGAGTTCGCCGTGACGGTAAAGTTATAGGTGCCTGCCGCGGTTTGCGCAACCAGGGCTGGACCGCTGCCGTTGCTGCACCCATTTAGCCCCAACGTAGCGAACGCGATGGCACAGAGTAGGGGTGTCCAAAGGCAATGCCGGCTGCGCCGGGCCGGCCAGAACAAAAGCAGCCCAGCGAATGCAAGTCCATACGCGCCAAGTCCCGGTCTCAGCTGGCTGGCCATCGTAGTCGCGGTCGTATTGACAGAAAGCAGAGTAGATACAACAGTCGCTCCAGACACCGTGAGGGTTGCTGGGCTAAAGCTGCAACTGGAATTTGCAGGCAGATCCGAGCACGCAAACGTGACTGGTCCTGAGAAGCCAGCCGCGCCGGTAACGTTGATAGGCGCGCTCACCATCTGACCGGCCTTGACGGTTAACGTGGTGCTCCCGCTACCTCCCGGCGCCGTACTAAACGCTGCGTTCACCACTTGACTGAGCGATGTGGAGGAGGCCTGGGTGTTGGCGTCTCCGGCATAAGAAACCGTGATCGTCTGCGTGCCGACGGCGGTGAAAGAAGAGGTGGTGTAGGAGGCCGATCCTCCGCTTCAGCGCGACAGACGCGAGCGTCGTTGACCCGGAGGTGAAGGTTACGTTGCCAGTGGGTGTGGGCCCAGCACTGGTCACGTTGGCGGTCAGCGTCACACTCTGCCCGGCAATACTCGGATTCACCGCGGATGTGGCAGCGGTGGCGGAAGCAGCCTGGTTCACGGTAACTACGACACCCGCGGAGGTATAAGCAGAATAGTTTGCGTCCCCCGAGTAGCGCGCGCTGATGGTGTGCGTTCCAACGGCCAGCGTTGTAAGCGACAGGGAGGCGGAGCTGCTGGTCTGCGGCGTAAAGACGGCTGCGGGGGGCGGCGTAACGGAAAGCGGGAGAAAGACGAGAGACGGCACAGGGTTTCCAGGGAGGGCCATCTGTACGAGAGGATAAGCAAAGGGAGAATTTGCGGGGGCCGGAAATAATGGCGTTCCCAAAGTGAAAGTACCGTCGCCGTTGCCCAGTACCAGTGGCCCGCTGCCGAACACCAGGTCAAGCTTTCCGTCCAGGTTGACGTCCTGGACTATGAAGTTGGCAAGAATCGGAATAATCACATTGGGCGGTGTAGGCAAAGCAAAAAACGTTGGGCTTTCAAAAGTGCCGTCTCCGTTCCCCAGCAATATGATCGCGTCGGAGTTACCGGAGTGGTCAGAAAGAGCCAGGATGAGATCCTGCTTACCGTCCCCATTCAGGTCCCCGTAGCCTGTGTCGTAATTTAGGCTCGATTCACCGATATTTGGCGGATATGGCACGTTGAGCAGCGTCGGGCTCGCAAAGGTGCCGTTGCCGTTGTTGAGAAGCACGCTGACCTGTGGCGCCCCCGCAAGCACGACGTTCCACTGCAAAATCAGATCAAGTTTGCCGTCGCCATTGAGATCGACAAAAGTCGGCTGGTAAACAAAAATGTTCTCCATGCCCCCAGAGCCAATCGGAACTGTTCCGGCAGAGGTGAACGACCCTCCCCCACCATTGAGAAAGACAGTGACTGAGAACTGAAGAGCCGGCCACGAAGTTGTATTCACGGCCAGAATGTCTGTTTTGCCATCTCCATTCAGATCGGCTGCATAGGCGGTCGCGAAACCGTTAGACAAAAAAGATACCGGGACTGCTGCAGCGAAGGTCCCATCGCCGTTTCCATAGGCGGCCTGAATGCCGAATAGCAGGTCTAACTTACCATCGCCATTCAAATCGATGAGTACGGGAACATTCGTGACTCCGGGATAGTTATTGCCGGGATTCAGAAAGCTCAACGTTTGCAGTGCGGCTGGGGTGTAGCCGCCTTTGCTGTTACTGATAAAAGCCTGCGCAGAAAGGGTTTGCGTCGGCGAGGCAAAGCTGTAGACAAGCAGGTCGGGTGTACCGTCACCGTTCAGATCGCCCGTGATTTCTGCTGGGACGAATATGGTCGGCGCTGTGAACGTTGCGTCGGGCGTCCCGAACTCCTGTTGAAAGGTCGCGCTGGCGAAAGTGTTCGGCACCAGCGCAATCGGCGTATTCCCCAGCGGTGTACTTCCATCCTGGAAAGTGATCGTGCCGGTCGGTTTGGTGAAGGCGTGGCCCGGACTGATAGAGACGTTGTTTGGCTGGACAGTTGCCGTAAACCCTACGGCCCCACCCACGGTGATCGTGGCCGGGTTCGCCGTCACGGTCGTTGTGGCTCCGTTTTGCCCGGAAGCCACGCCGATGGCAGAAAGGGATAAGAGCAGGGCAGGAAAAATGATCAAGTGGCGCAAGAAACCTCACCTTCAACCACCAGGCCGGGCTTCCGCCTGGGCATTTCTAAGGGTTGTCGGGGGAGGACGCGACGAGTATACATGGCGCCTCTCGGTTCTCGCATGCCGAGCAGGAGCTTCTCGGTTACGCCGGTTTTCGAAGCCGAATCAGGTTTGTTTCCTGCGTTCCCAGGGAAAAGAATTTGCACTTCCCTCCCGAGGCCCTAAACTAAAGGAGGCGTTGGGCAAGTTCGTCCCGGATGGATGGGGCTGCACCGGCGCAATGGTAAAGGAGTAAAGCTTGGCGGGAGACACCGGCTGTGTGCCGAGTCTTCGGCTTTACAAATTATGGGTAAGCGTTCAGGTCTTTTCCTCGCGATCTTGCTGGTCGCGGGCGTAGTGCAGGTAACACTGCCAATTGCTGCTGCTCAGTCCTCTTCTGGTTCCGATACGTTCGACTGTCCATCCGGCGTAATTTCCTCGGTCGATGGAAGTTGTGTGAGTGAGGAGGAGGCGCCGACCCAGGGTCTGGGCCAGCTCGGCGTCGGTCAAGGCGGTTCCTCTACAAATGGTGGATATGGGACGAGCGGCGGAGCGGGCGCGTTATCCAGTCAATACCCGGGGCTCCAATCCTCGGGAATGAATAGCAGGGTGCAGAGCATTCTCGACCAGGGTGGCCTGAGCAGCGGGCAATCGCAATTAGCGGCTCTTGAGGAATCTCGGCTTCTTGCGATCAGAGCCCCTTCCGCACCTACAGACTTTCAGCTATTAGTCCGCAGCTCGCTGGGAACTCTCCTTCCTGTTTATGGAGACAACCTCTTTCGCTTGGTGCCTTCATCCTTCGCACCGCTGCGGGAGGTGAATGTTACTCCGGACTACGTCCTCGGCCCGGGTGACCAGCTGGTAATTCGCATTTGGGGGCAAGTCAATTTCAATGCCCAACTCACCGTCGACCGTTCCGGCTCGGTGTACCTTCCCCAGGTAGGCGAGATCCACGTTGCCGGCCTGCCGTTTGCCCAGGTCAGGGAACATATTCACGATGCTGTCGGCCACATCTACAAGAGCTTCGATCTCGATGTGGAAATGGGACAGCTGCGCTCGATCCAGGTATTCGTCGTGGGTCAGGCGCGCCGCCCTGGAACCTACACACTGAGCTCCCTCAGCACGCTGGTCACCGCGTTGTTTGCCACTGGTGGGCCTTCCGTTCAAGGGTCTCTCCGTGACATTCAGCTCCGGCGCAATGGGCAAACCATCAGTCATTTTGATCTGTACGATTTGCTGATACTTGGCGATATGACCAAGGACTCACCACTGCTTCCCGGCGACGTAATTTACATACCACCTGTGGGGCCACAAGTGGCTGTTGCCGGCGACGTCCACACTCCCGCCATCTACGAGCTCAGAGGCGACACGACGGTGGAGCAGGCTCTTCGCTTTGCGGGAGGGCTCTCCGCCACTGCATCGCTGCTGCGGGCATCGCTGGAGCGACTGAGTGCGGAGAAAAACCGCACCGTACTGGACATCGCACTCCAGGGCGCGGGCCTGGCGACTCCAGTACAGCAAGCCGACATCCTGCGCGTGCTTCCCATCTCGCCGCAGTTTAAAAACACCGTTACCTTGCGTGGCAATGTTGCAGAAACAGGGCGATTTTCCTGGCATCCGGGCATGCGGCTAAGCGACATCATCCCAGACAGCCAATCGCTCATTACCCGGGATTATTGGGAACGAAGGAACCAACTGGGCGTACCGGGCCCGGAGTTCAAACCGGAATATGCCAATAATCCGGATCATTACACTCGAGATCTCAATGGCTATCAGACCGGCTCCGCGCAATACGATGTAAACGGGGTTCCTATCTATAACGGACAGTCCGCACCGAATGTCAGCCAGGGCCAACAAGCCAATGGCACCCGGACCACCAGCCCAAACGGGGCGCAAAACAACAACCAGACCGTGAATCCGGCTTCCGGGCAAAATAACGATCCGAACTGCATTCCCGATGCGAGTAGTATTTCGCAGCAAAATCAGTACGGCCAGACCCCTGGATCGAGTACCCAGGGGACCAACTCCCAGAACGGGGAACCGTGCACAACTCCGGGCAGCCGATCGCTGGCCGACGAAACCCAGGCGTCCTCTGGAAATCTTCCCCGGCCGGCTCTGACGGTCGCCCTGCCCGTGCCGGAGATCGATTGGTCCTACGCAGTGATCGAGCGGATGGACCCGCAAACACTTACCACTTCGCTGGTGCCCTTTAATCCTGGGCAGCTTGTCCTGAACCACGACGCTGCGCAAAATCTGGCGCTTGAACCAGGGGATGTCGTCACGATCTTCTCCCAGGCCGATATCAAAGTCCCCCAGGCCCAGCGCACCAAGTTCGTCCGTCTCGAGGGCGAGTTCAAGCAGGCCGGAATCTATAGCGTCCTTCCCGGCGAGACACTACCCCAGCTTGTAGCTCGGGCCGGGGGATTCACACCGGATGCTTACCTGTTTGGATCGAACTTTACCCGCGAGTCGACCCGCATCCTGCAGCAATTGCGTTTGAATGACTACCTGCAGAACCTGGAACTGGAGATTGACCGATCCACCATCGCCGCCTCCGCCAGCGTCGGCAACGTGGATCCGGCGGCGACCGCCGCCTCGCGTAGTTTAGTTGCCAGATTCCGCACCATTCGCGCTACTGGTCGCGTGGTTCTCGATATTTCCCAGAACGCATCGGGAATCGACGCCCTGCCCAACATCCAGCTCGAAGATGGTGACCGCTTCGTGGTTCCTTCCAAGCCCAGCACGGTAAATGTGGTCGGCGCCGTATATGACCAGAACTCGTTCCTTTACCGGAACAGCCAGGCGGTGGGCAGCTACCTGCGGTTGGCAGGGGGACCAACCAAGAGTGCCGACGGCAGGGACTCGTTCATCATCCGGGCCGATGGTTCGGTGGTCAGCCGGCATTCGCGGAGTGGCGTCTTCGGGAATACCTTTGCCAGCATGCATTTAAACGCGGGCGATACCGTCGTCATTCCGGAAAAAGTGCCCCGGCCTTCAGGGCTGAGGAACTTTATCAGCTATACGCAGATTTTCTCTCAACTAGCGTTGGGTGCGGCAGCGATCGCCGTGCTGCAGTAAGATTAAGGGGATTACCGGGAACCTCGCCCATGGCCATAATGCCGCCCACCAGAGAATACAGTCCGCCACTCGCGGCCCAGTCGGGGATCGAATTTGATCTTCTCGATCTGTTGCTGGTTATGGCGGAACGGAAGAACACGATCATCCTGGCGACCGTGATCGGTATGTTTCTGTTCACCGGGCTGGTGCTTCTGATGCATCCCACCTTTACCGCAAAGGCGGTCGTCCTGCCTCCTCAGCAAGGGCAGTCGAGCGCAGCCCTGGTGAGCCAGCTGGGCAGTCTGGCAGCCCTGACCGGGCTGGGCAGTTCCGGCGCGGTGAAGGATCCGAATGACCTGTACCTCGGAGTTCTGCAAAGCAACACGGTTCAGGATGGGCTGATCAAGCGCCTCGACCTCATGGCCGCTTATAAAGTCAAGAAGTTGAGCGATGCGCGTCGGATGCTCGCCGGGAGTTCCAAGTTCGTCAGCGAAAAGGGCGGCATGATCAGCATCACGGTCAAGGACGGCGACCCACATCGAGCCGCCCAGATCGCCAATGCTTACGTCGACGAGCTGCATAACATTAATAGCCGTCTCATCATCGGTGAGGCGTCTTTGAGAAGAAATTTCTTTTCCCAGCAACTGGCACTCGAGAAAGACCGCCTGACCGACGCGGAAATCGCCCTTCAGCAGACGGAGGAGACAACCGGCGCTATTTCCCCCGTCGGCCAGACGGGAGTGGTCATCGGACAGGTAGCGGCACTGAACTCACAAATCATCTCTCGCGAAGTGCAGCTTGATGCGCTGCGTACGTCCTCCACCGATCAAAATCCGGAAGTGATTCGTATCAACAGTGAGATACAAGGGCTACGGAATCAGTTGCGCGCGTTGGAAAGCGTGCAAAAAGGGCGGAAGCCGGGGGATATTTCGCTTACCAGCAGGTCACTTCCTCAGGATCAGGTCGCCATCCTTCGCAGGCAAAGAGAGGTGCAATACCACACCCTTATATTCGACCTGATCGCCCGCCAGTTTGAGGCAGCAAGATTGGACGAGGCGAAGGCATCTCCGCTCATCCAGGTACTCGACCCTGCCGAGCCGCCGGATCGAAAATCGGGACCGTTCCGGGCCTTGTGGACCATAGCCGGCGCCGTTCTGGGTTTCCTTTTCGGGTGTACGCGCGTGGTCGCGTATTACGTTCACTCTCGCGTCATGGCTGACGAGGGAAGTGCTCAGCGATTGGCCCAATTTCGTCGTGCCCTCCGGTTTCGCTCCAGCTAACAGGAGCGACGATGCGGATCCTCATTGTCGTCGTACTCTACAAGCGATCACCGGAAGATTCGCAGACCATCCAGAGCCTGATTCAGGCATTCCAGCGCAATCCCAGCTTGAACGCCGTGGCTCGCGTTCTCGTGTGGGATAACAGCCCGACGCCGGCAACACAGGTCTCCCTCCCTTTTCCGTGCGACCTGAGCCATGCGGGGCGTAACCTAGGCACGTCTGGGGCATACAACCATGCGTTGGGCCTGGCCGAATCTCTCGGATGTCCATGGCTTCTGTTGCTGGATCAGGACACCACCGTTTCGGAAGAGTTCCTGGGCGCGATGGTCGAATATAGCGAACGGTTTGCCGATAGACCAGACATTGCGACCGTCGTGCCGTTTATCTTTTCTCATGGCACCCTGGTCTCTCCGCGGCGGCTGCTCAGCTTCAACCGCGTGCAACCCATCCCAGTTACCTTCAGCGGGCTCTGCAAAGACAAGGCTTATGCCGTGAACAGTGCAACGTTGATGCGCGTAACCGCGTTGCGTGACGTTGGCGGATATAGTGAAGAGTTCTGGCTCGATCTCTCCGACGTGTACGTCTTTCAGGAACTCTACCGCAAAGGTAAATTCATGTACGTCGCGGCCGAGCTTCACGTGGATCACTCGATCGCGAGCATGGATTTCGATAGGGAGATGAGCCCCGAGCGCTATCGGAACTTTTTGGCGGCTGAGAGCGCATATATCGACTTGTTCTTGCCGCCGGTGGAGCGATCTGCCCAGCTTTTCCGTCTTTTTATGCGCACTCTAAGGCAATATCGCCGCTACGAAAATAAGGTTTTTTCCCGAATAGCGTGGGAGTATTTTTTGCAGAGGCTGTTCCTCAGCAGAGCGGGCCGGCTGAAGCGCTGGCGGTCACAACTCAGGAAACGAGATATTCCAGCCATTTCTGACGGCCACACCGTTGGCTAAGGTGGCACTGGTTCCGGGGAGTCGCCACTCAGGGGCGACAGCTCAGTCCCGCAGCGACAGCTGAGAATCCGACACCACACGAAGCATTCTCTGGCATTCGTAGGTCGTAGAAGACTATAGAGCGAAGGGCACGGCTCAGCCCCGCCGTAAATGGGCCTGCATACTTCACAACTTTAGCCGCTGGGATTGCCTTTATAGCATACTCGAAAACAAAAGCCACGAAGCCATATCGAATCAGTCCCGAAGGGACGGTCGAGACTCCTCAGGCCATCGCTGTCGCAGATGAGCTTACTTTGTCCTGTTCGGAATCGTCTTTCCTGGCCAATTCCAGGCAAAGTAGGACATACACAAAGTAGTTATAGCGCGGCTGAACGAACGGTGTCACCGCGGTCATAATCATGTAAATAATCATCAAGAAAGCTAAGGGGCGTTTAGGGTTCAGTTTGCCCCTGCGGTAAGCAATCACAAGCAGGGTTACGAGTGCAATGGAGAAAAGCGGGATGATGATCATGGAATGTATGTCGCCCCAGCCGAGATAGCCAAACTCCGCCAGGAATGTCCACGGTCTCAGCAATTCACCCATCAGGTCCATGAGTATCTTGGGAGCCAGAACGAGCGGAAAACCGAAATTTGCCTGGATCGCATTGAGCCGGACGATGGTGTGGGCGCCTTTGGTGTATTGCGTGAATGCTCCGATTCCGGAACCCGGCAACTTGGCGATCAACGCATAGGTGACAGTGAGCATGGCGATGACACTGGCGATAGCGAGCTTAGGATTACGGGCAAACAATGAGCCCTTTCGGCGCAGAAAAAGAAAGACCAGGATGACACCGATTTGCTCCCATCGCGCAAAAAGTGAGATCACTAGGATCACGCCGAGGAGTAGCCACGAACGTCTCTCCGAGTAGATATATTTAACAAAGAGAATGGTAGAGAGGAGTACCAGGATCTCTTTGTTCAGTGTCACTAGAGCAGGGGCCGTTTCCGAACAAACAGCCAGGAGAAAGACAAGAAGGTACCGGTCTGTCCCAGGAATCGTGCAGGCTATCTCGACTGCGACGAAGAATAGAAAAATATTGAAGAAGGCTACCGCGAGCCCGGTCTGCAATACCTTGCCGATCATTACCGGGCCCAGCAAGTTTCCGGTGAACGAAATAAGACTGTCATTTTCCGCGTGCTCACTCCGGTAATTCACTGCCTCCCAGTAGGTTGGTGAATCCGCACCAAATCTTATATACGTTTCTTTGTCAAGCCGGGGCTGCTCAAACTCGAAAAAACACCACATACAGAAAACGAGATAAAGGCACAGAGCCCAAATCAGCATCCACTTTTTCAGCGGCCGCGGTTGCAGCAGCATGGAAAGAAAGGGAACTCGGAACGTTGGAGCATGACGGAATAAAGTAATGGACGGCGCTTGTGGGAGCTGCACCGACGGAATGGTGAGGGTGACCTTCATTGCCAAAAGACCATTATAGGGCTTCATAAAACGACGGCCGTGAGCCTGGCAGGTTGCGCGGTGGCCCTCGCCGCGACCGATTCCTCGTGTTCGTCTGCAGGGGACGGGCTTTAGAGTCTGCGTGAGATCTGCATTTAGGTTTTGTATCAGGGCACGACTTCACAGGCTGCGGAAAAACTCACCGCAGAAGGTACGGGAGGGTATGTACGGGCTTCAGCCCGTACATAAACGCAGCAAAATCACCCGGCCTTTAGGCCCTGGGGTACGCCCTTTATCTCGTTTCAGCAGAAACCGTTCATTTTTCCGCAGCCTCTTTAGTCGGGCCGTAACGGAAGGAAAGAGAATTGGGCTTTAGCCCCTGGCGTGCGTTTTCGCTCTGAAGGGTACGGGCTTCAGCCCGTACATATATCGAAACAAAACGATGGGCTTTAGCCTGTCCGTAATCACTTTTGAATGAGTCCGCTTCCATACTTAAAACGCTTATCGCTCATATAGCGCTTTTCGCTTCTCATTAAATGCCAGGAGCGATCATGGTCTTCGCGGCCATGCTGGCATCGAGATAGCATGTACGAGGGGTTTGGAAGCTCAAAGAATTCATGCGCATCCTTTACGACCATCAGGTCTTTTCCCTGCAGGATGCCGGGGGCGCCTCTCGCTACCATTTTGAGCTGGCCCGCAATCTGCAACAGTCGGATGAGGTCGCGATTGAGATGCTCATGGGGCTGAACGGCTCGGTTATGCCTTTTGCTGCCCTCCAGCAGCCGCGCACCAGAGTATTCGGCCCCCGCACGGCCCTGAAGCCGGGAATGGCCCGCTACGCAACCAATGAGGTTTTGTCCGCGATCATCGCGCCGCTTCGTGGACGCGTAGACATCTACCACCCCACTCTTTACCGGGCCCTTCCCTGGGTGCGAAGGCGGCGCGTGGTGGTCACCCACCACGACTGCATACATGAGCGGTTTCCCCATCTATTCGAGAACGCCGCTGCCATCATAGAAAGTAAGCGCAGACTGTTTGCCCAAGCCGATGCGATCGTATGTGTTTCCAACTCCAGCCGAAGTGATCTGCATCGTTTTTATGATGTTTCCGAGAAGAAGACACACGTCGTCTATCACGGCTTCTCTCCCCTGCCGCCGGCGCCGGGTGACGGGGGCGGCAAAATTGAACCGTACCTGCTCTACGTAGGCTCGCGCGCCTGCTACAAGAATTTCGGGCTCCTGCTCGAGGCCTTCTTCCGCAGCGGCTTAGCTGCAAGCTACCGCCTGCTGGTGGTTGGCGGCGGGGAGTTCACCGCAGCGGAACACAAACGCATCGCGGAGCTCCGTCTCACTGGTTTGGTCAGCGTCGTTCCCAGGGCAGAGGATGCGACACTGGCGCGCGCCTACCGGGAGGCTGCCCTGTTTATTTATCCCAGTTTGTACGAGGGGTTCGGGTTCCCTCCCTTGGAAGCGATGAGCATGGGTTGTCCGGTTCTCGTCAACCGAACGTCATCCTTACCCGAGATCTGCGGAGACGCTGCGTTTTACTTCGACTCCTTCGATGTGGACGAACTCTCCCAAAGCCTCACTACTACCCTGGCGGACGAACAGGGGCTGGCATTGAAGCGCAGGCTGGGTGAGCAGCGAGTGAGGCTATATGACTGGAACCGAAGCGCATTCAGTACTTTCGATGTGTATCGCAGCGTATTAGACGATTCCCCTCGGCGGCATTAATCTCAAACTAACCGGATAGATGCCGGTGTATTGATAGCAAACAGGTTAAGATCAAAGGATGGCCCAAAAGGTCCTGATTACCGGGGGGCTCGGGTTCATCGGGTTGGCCCTCGCGCGAACATTGGTCAGGCGCGGTATGAAAGTGCGCCTGATGGACAACCTGAACCCGCAAGTCCACGGTGTTGATCCGCAGCCCGAGTTGGGTGCGCTGCTGGGGAAGCACGACGTTGAGGTAATGCGGGGCGACGTTTGCCAACGCCGAGATTGGGTTCAGGCCTTGCGGGACATCACTTCGGTGGTCCATCTGGCAGCGGAAACCGGAACCGGCCAATCCATGTATAGGATTGGCGACTACACCAGCACAAATGTGCTGGGAACTGCGTTGCTTCTCGACGTGCTGGCTAACGATCGCCACGGCGTCACGAAATTGATATTGGCCTCTTCCCGCTCAGTTTATGGTGAAGGCGCCTATCGATGTACTCGCTGCGGCCCGGTCTATCCCTTGATGCGCAGCCTGGACAGTCTGCAGGCGGGTCAATGGGAGCCGCCCTGCCCCCGGTGCCACGGCGTTATTTACCCGGTCGCCACACCTGAGACCGCCCGGACCAGCCCAGGATCGGTTTACGCGGCCACCAAACTGGCCCAGGAAGACCTGGTACGGATCGCGGCCAACGCACTTGGAATTCCTTTTTTGATCTTCCGGCTGCAGAACGTTTATGGAGAAGGCCAGTCACTGAATAACCCGTACACCGGCATCCTATCCATCTTCTCCAATCGAATCCGGCAGGGCAAAGAGATCCTTTTGTTCGAGGATGGCCAGGAAAGCCGCGATTTTGTCCATGTGTCCGACGTTGCTGAGGCAATGGCGCTGGGCTTGTCCTCTACCGGGGGGGATGGCCTGACTCTGAACGTCGGATCGGGCGCACAGATGAGTGTGCAAACAATCGCTCAAAGCCTCAAGCGGGAATTCCATGATGCCGATGCACCCGTAGTCGTATCCGGGCAATATCGCTTGGGCGATATTCGGCACAACTACGCGGACATGTCAGCCATAGGGCAATTACTAGCCTTTTCGCCAAAAGTGCCGCTTGAAGAAGGTATGGCGCGCTTCGTTCGCTGGGTGAAAACGCAACCCATTGCCCAAAACGGCGCAGAAGACGGTTTGGACCGCGCCAATCGGGAGTTGATCGAACGCGGCCTGATGAAGGCCTGAAACAAATGCTTAAGTCGCTGCTCTACGCAGATTTGGAGCGCCAACTGGAGCTGAGTGGCCGGCCCGATACCAAAGCTTCCTTGTTTCGACTTTTGTGCAGATTCCCCCATCCCAGGTTTTTGCCCATTGTCCTCTACCGCTTTAGCCGGGCCGCCCTGCTAGGCGGCATACCCGCGCTTGCGCATCTATTGTCTTACTTGAATCAAATTATCTTTGGGATAGAGATCTCACCCAGATGCGCTATAGGTCCCGGTATATTCTTTCCCCATACTTCAGGAACCGTGGTTGGCGCATCAAAAATAGGCAGTTGTGTGACCATTTTCCAGGGTGTCACTCTGGGGGCACGCCAAATCGATATGAGCTATGACTTGTCTCTCAGGCCTGAACTTGGTGACTATGTGGTGGTTGGAGCCGGTGCAAAGGTGCTCGGAGGGATATGCTTAGGCGATAATGTGAAGGTGGGCGCGAATTCCGTTTTGCTGCGGTCCGTGTCCGCGAATGCAACCGTTGCCGGGATTCCCGCGCGCGAAGTTCACCCATCTGAATAGAAGTGCCTGAGGTTTCGAAAGATTGATGAATTCGTTGCTCGACCTGACCATCATCATTCCCAACTACAACACCAACGCATTGTTGCGGCAGTGCCTGGCTTCCATTTACCGCTATACCACGGGCATCCAGTTCGAGGTCATCTGCATCGATGATGGGTCGTCAGATGGAAGCCCCGAAATGGTCGAGTCGGCCTTTCCAGAAGTTAACCTGGTGCGCAACAAAAAGCCCCTGCTTTATTCCAAAAACAATAACCTGGGCATGAAAATGTCTCGCGCCCGGTATGCCTGCTTGCTAAACAGTGACACCAAACTCCTGGGCAATGTTTTCAAGGTGCTGGTGGCATTTATGGATGCCCATCCCGAGGCTGCGGCGTGCGGCCCGCGGCTGTTGAATCCCGATGGAACGACGCAATCGTGCGTGCGGAGCTTTGCCGGCCTTGGGACCATGATTCTCCAGGGTCTGAATTGGCACAAATTCTTTCCCTATGGCCAGGTTTCCAGGGAGTACTATGCTTGCTCTTTCGACTATGCGCGAGAACAGCAGGTTGAGAGCCTGGGCACGACTGCCTACGTACTACGGCGAAAAACCTGGGAGACCTACGGCATGCTCGATGAGCGCCTGCCTCATTTCCAGGTCGATTTGGCATACAACCTGATGCTGAAGCGAAATGGGTGCAAGATCTATTACACCCCAAGTGCCGAGGTGATTCACTACGGTAGCCAAAGCATCAACCAGATGCCCAGGAAGAAGATCATCGAACAGCACAAGGCGATGGTGGACTTCAACGAGCATTATGACTATTTCGGGAAAAGCCGGTTGCTAAAATTTCTGGTGCGGGGAGCAGTCGCGGCCCGTTGCCTGCTGAAAATCGCCGAATTCTACCTGAGTCGCGATAAGCGGGTCATTAAAGGGCCCGGAGCGCCCCGGCTCAACGCCATTGACCGGACGGTCATGCAGCAAGAGGATGTACGGACCGGGGCCGATTAGGCGCCCCTCCGCCCTTGAGCAACGGCTCTTTTATCAATTAAAAACGAATTAAGTATGTTCGTCTGGTGTAAACCTTAGAATAAGCTGGTGTTGGTTTCCTCCGCCAGGAACCTTGCCCGTCATGAGTGGCGGGGTACCGCCGGAGCCCAAATACTGGTATTTTGGTTAAAGGGCTGAATCGAGAAAAGTTCGGCCCGCACGCAACATCCTTTTTGGCCACGGGTTCATCCGTGTACATAACAGGCATCGGTAGTTGATGCCCTCGCCGCCAGGTCGCTTTTGAACGATGATCTGGACCCAGTTGTTCCGCAGTTGGCTAGGTATTCGCCACCTCGGTCAGAGAAGCAAGTGTCTACGATAAAGAATTGCAGCAGGCCGTAAGGCATCGGTTTAGCAACAAAACTTGATCAACAAGACCCTGAACGAGAATTCGGCAAGCGCTCCAAAATTTTAGAACAGGTCTTAAAAAACGCATGGACACTAGCTTTGCTCCCCCGCAGCCCAGTGCGGCTCTGCTTTGGAACGATGTGGTCTCTGAGGGAAATAGTCATTCGACGACTTTGTTCCCTCCATTTTGTGCCGTTCCCCAAGACCCCACAGCTTATTACGCTGAGCCCAGCGCGTGGAGCGTTTCCGCAATCAAGCGCTGCATCGATCTGTTTTTTGCCGTGGTGGCGCTCCTGCTCTTCTGGCCTCTACTCCTGCTGGCTGCCCTGCTTGTCCGTTATAAGTCTCCGGGTCCGGTGATCTTCCGCCAGAAGCGGGTTGGACGGGATGGGGTCCTCTTTACCGTGTTCAAGTTCAGGACCATGGCGATCGACGCCCAGGAAGACGGTCCGTCTCTGACTAAACGAGGCGATCCGCGGGTGACGCGATTCGGGGGGTTCCTGCGTAAGTACAAACTGGACGAGCTTCCCCAGCTGATCAACGTGTTGCGTGGCGACATGAGCCTCGTTGGCCCCCGTCCCAAGCTGCCTCACCTGGAAGTGATGCATATGCCGTTTCGGCCAGGCCTCACCGGAGCGGCAACGCTCGCATTCCGTTGTGAAGAAGAAATGCTGCAGGAAATTCCGGATGATGAACTTGAAGCCTACTACTGCCGCTTGATCAAGCCGCTGAAAGCCAAAATCGACTGGGATTACATGCGTGAGGCAACTTTGGTAAGTGATTTCTCACTGCTGTACGAGACAGCCTTCTGCTGCTTCTCCAGCCGCGGCAATTCCTGGGCGATTGATTTTTCCAAGTCTGCATAGTTATGAGTGTTTCCGAGCAGGATGTCGATCGTGTCGCCGAACTTGCGAATCTGGAACTAACGACGACCGAGAAGTCGCGGATGTTGCGCGATCTGAATTCCGTTCTCGACTATTTCGCCCAGCTCAACGAATTGGACACATCCTCTGTGCCGCCCATGGCGCAGGTTGCCGAACAGGTAACAGAGGGTGGAGCGCTGGAGACAGTGCGCGCTTCACTTGCGGCCAGACGAAATTGCACCATCTTTGAACCGGGAGCAGGTGATGGCTTGTGCTCCGGATACGGACGGGGTCTTCTTCAGAGTACCTAAGGTGATCGAACGATAGATCGTTCGTCACGCCTGTGGTCTACGGCCTAATCTTTCCGCAGTGCCTTGCCCCAGAAAAGGTTCCGGGAAAGGTGCTTCAGGCTCAAACAAGGTTGTCGCTACGCGTGGCGAAACCAATCGACCAGCCTTTAGATGTTGTAACGCAGGATGCACCAAACTGCGCGAACCCCGTCTTTCCAGGTAATTTTCTTTCCTTCACTGTATGTTCGGCCGCTGTAGCTGATACCTACCTCGTAAATGCGAGGCCTTACGGGCAACCGCGCAATTTTTGCAGTGATTTCGACTTCGAAGCCGAAACGGTCCTCCTGGATAGTGACAGCCTGAATCACTTCGCGACGAAAGACCTTATAGCAAGTCTCCATGTCGGTGAGATTCAGGTTGGTCATCATGTTGGACATCAGGGTCAAAAGACTGTTGCCGACGTTGTGCCAAAAGAAAAGCACGCGCATCTCAGAGCCGCTGCGAAAGCGGGAGCCGTAAACTACGTCGGCACGATCATCGAGTATGGGCGCAAGCAACCGCGGGTAGTCGCTGGGGCTGTACTCGAGATCGGCATCCTGAACCAGGATTATCTCTCCGGCGGCGGATTGAAATCCCGTCCGGAGGGCAGCACCTTTGCCCTGGTTTATCCTGTGCTCGAGTACGCGTATGTTCGGGTGTTGTTCGGCAAGAGCCTTTGCGATGTTCACGGAGTCGTCTTGAGATCCGTCATCAACAATTATGATCTCTCGCTCCAACCCAGAGACATCGGCGACGAGCACCCTTGCGATAATTGTTTCCAGGGTTTTCGATTCGTTATAGCAAGGCACAACGATCGAAATAACACGGCTTTTCATCCTTCGATTTCCATCAGACGGTAGAGGCTGGACTTACCTTATCGGGTTGTGCCACTTGATCTTAGCAGCTTGTAGCAAGGCGATCGCACAGGGTTCACTCCTCTGACGTGATGCCCGTCCCGTCTCTTCTGTCGCGTGCGATCCGGAGTAGTTGCCAAAACAGCCCCACCACGCCCGCCAGGCACGCTATCCAGCCAATCTCCATGTGAGGAGGCGTGAAGCTATAGTGAACCTTACTAACTCCCGCCGGAAGAGTGGTCGCCTGGAAGATGCCATCCTGCTGGAGCGTTTCGATGGCTCCGCGATTGTTCCTCACGTTCCACCCAGGCATATAGAGTTCCCTGCGCCGCAATTTGGCAGGAGACGAGCACACGGCTGTGACGTCCTCCCGCTGCTCCGCCGCAAGGGTACAGGGACCACCCTGCATCACCTCGTAGTAAGGCGCAGGTTCAGGGACCTCCCAGATGTCCATCACGGAATCCCCGTAGGCCTTACGGAAGCCGTGCATAAGCATGGAATCCTTAAAAGTGACACGCAATCGTCGATCGGGGACCGCACCGCCTGGTCCCTGGAGTTCCTGGTTCGCTGCAGCCGAAACTGCCAGCGCGACCGGCCTGGATCCGCCCTGGTGGGTGAAGGTCAAATGCAACGGGGTTCCTGGGGGCGCGGCAAGCGGCTTATCGAGATGTACCTCAAAGAACGGACTGAACGGACTGTTGCCAGATTTGGAAAGGGATTGCAGGTTCGACCGGCACACTTGCTCGGCGCAAATCCTGACCTCAAGCTCACCATCTGCGGGGACGTCGTTATTCGCGATAAGCACTCCGACTCCATCGATCGCAGATTGAGCGAAGGCCGCCGGCATGGGAACGACTGTCTCCGCGGCCTGACCGGGCCAGAGAACTAGATGATTCGACTGCAGTGCTGCCGAGTTCTCATCCTGGCTCGTCGGGGGTTCATTCTTTCCATTTGTAACGATTGGTTGATCCTTAACAACCGGCACCACTCGCCTGAGTGAATGGGCAACGGCCCTGAAAACAAAACGCTCGGTTGCCGGCTTTGCCGGATTGTCGGCTACTGATTGGAGCCACGCAAGAACTCTCGGTTCCCCAACTCGCGTTTTACTTTCACCCTCAAGTGGCAGATTCGAATCGGCCGCATCGAGGTAGATCGTTGGAAGAGCGCTCTGGCCAGGCTTTAGTAGGACATACTTGACTCCGACATCGCGAAAGTTCGCCAGGTTCCTGCTGAATGTCCGCGCCCCGGCGTCGCTGGTGTCACCCCACGCCGGCCAGAAGAAAGTGACCCCGGTATCCCTCTGAAAGCCAGGCAGTAGATGACGATCGACATATTGCGCCCATAACTTCGGAACCGGAAGAATATTGTGATTGATGCTGGCTACCTGAAAATAAGCGCTGTAATTGGGCGCAAGCGGGCCCAGCGTGTAATTGCGAGACAGCCCTTGATGATCGTGCAGGAACTGCATCGCTTGCACGTCCACCTGGTTATTTCGTCTGGCGCTGACCTGCGCCGCCATGAACATAACGGCGGCATCGAAAATTATCAGCCCTGCGATGGTGGTCCGGCGCGTCTCCGGGTGCGAAATCCTCCATGCCAGCGCGAGTGCGGTCAGTGCCGCGCATACCCAGAAAAGCGCGACCCCCAGGAACGCGAACATGACGAGCGCTTTGCTGTGGGACCATCCCCAGAACGCCCTTTGTGGCCAAGCCAGGGCAACGCAAACCAGGAGCAGGGTCATGATTATTGCAAAGGTGTAGCGGCGTCGTGGCGTGGTGTGGAGAAACTCATCGAGACCATACGCCGCGAGAATGGTCAACGCCAGTATCCAGGATGCACCCACATATCGGAAGAAGATGGCCCGGTTCAGTAGCGGCAGGTGATCGATGATCACTGTGATCGGTTGCACACCAAAGTTTCGAGCCCAACACAACAGAACCCATATAAGCAGCAGAAGCCTGAGCCCACGATCCGCTGACTTGCGCATGACCCCGACCAGCGCCACCACCAGGACGAGAGCTCCTGTGTAGCCTCCGAAACTTCCCCATGTGTCGACCAGCACGTTCAAAGGTCCATAGACATAGGGAATCACGGTCTCTGGGAGTGATGCCCATGGCATCGACAGCCCAACCTTTTTGTGGACGTCAAAGGAGTCTGATTGCAGCAGGTAATCTAAAAAAGCGATCAGTAGCGGTGTGGTAAGCAGCAACCCAAGTGCGAAGCCACTCAGCGCACGCCGTGCAAAAACCCAGCGCGCTGGTGCGGAAGTCAGGCGGTAGATTCCCCAGGCGAGAGCGAGTAACCCACTGATATAAGCTGGCTCGGGGAAGCCGCAAAGAATCGACCATGCAATCGCCACCCCGATGGCAAGGATACTTTGAGCGCCTTGTCGCGGTTTTCGCGCGCGTTCAATGCCCCATAACAAGCACGGAAGAAAAGGCGACGAGCAGTACACGGCCGCAGGTCCGGGTGTCCAGGCAATCACACCGTTTACCGCAAAGAGGGCGCCACCCAGAAATGCCGCAAGCCGGCTGAGTCCGAGCTCACGCAGGAGCGCATAGGTCGCAAGTCCCGCAATGATCTGCATGGAGATCCGTTGCCAGAGCACGCCCTCCTTGAGCAGGAGCAATAAATTGAACGGCAGGAAGAATGCACCTGGCTGCAACTCTCCCGCCAGGGGCACTCCAATGCCAGTGTAGGGATTCCACCAGGGGATCACTCCGTGCACCCAGTCCCATGCTGCAAGATGGCCCAGAGCCTCCGACGTGAATCCGGGATTTGGATCCAGAAAAGGTGAACCTGGGACACCATGTGTGCCAGTGACAATGCTCGAATAGAACCAGATGGGATCGGTGCTCAGCCCCAGCAGCCAAAACGGCGCCTGCACGGCAAACGGAAATAAAATCAGCAGAACGATCGGCAGAGCGGGATGGCGGTCAAGAAACTCTGTTAGAGATTCCGCACGCAACTTGCTTTCAAACACAGCTGGGTGCGGCATGCAAATCAATTCCTCCAGGAGTCAGCCTTGGCAACGAGTATGTGCGGTATCGCCAAATTATATAAGCCCAAAAAAATCAGGGGCGCAGGTTGGCGGCTAAGCAAAACTGGTTCCCGGAACCTTCCCCAGGAACGATAATGGAATTATGAATTGGAAGCAGACTTGTATTGCCGAGGTTCAAACAGCGGTGCGCCTTGCAAACCCCAGCGCAACCGAGTTGGCGGAGCTTTGTTTTGCGGAGATTGAGGCGCAGAATTCGGTCATCAATGCTTATCTTGCGCTGAGTCGCGAGCGCGCGCTTCACGCAGCTGCGGCCATCGACCAGCTCGCCGCCCAGGGGAGTCCGCTGCCCCCGCTGGCCGGCGTTCCCATTGGTATCAAAGACGTGTTGGTGATGAAGGGCTCCCCAGCTACTGCGGGCTCCCGCATCCTCGAAGGCTATCGGCCTCCCTATGACGCTACCGTGGTCAAGCGTCTTGAGGCTGCGGGTGCGGTGTTAGTAGGAAAGCTGAACTGCGATGAGTTCGCGATGGGGTCGTCGACGGAAAATTCTGGGTATGGACCAGTTCGCAACCCGGTCGCCTTGGATCGTGTCCCTGGCGGCTCGAGCGGTGGGTCGGCTGCAGCGGTGGCCGCAGGCATGGCGGTTGCCGCCCTCGGTACCGACACCGGCGGATCGGTTCGTCAGCCGGCATCCTTTTGTGGCGTCGTTGGCGTGCTTCCGACGTACGGACGTGTATCCCGCTATGGCTTGATCGCCTTTGCCTCCTCTCTCGACCGGGTTGGTCCGGTTACCCGCACCGTGCAGGATGCCGCCATTCTGCTCGGTGTGATCGCGGGATATGATCCGCTGGACGCCACTTCTGCGGAAGTGGCGGTGCCGGATTACGCACAGGCTCTCGAACGGCCGGTAAAGGGTTTGCGCGTGGGTGTTCCGGCCGAATATTTTGCCGATGGCCTGGATGCCGAGGTGCGTACCGCAGTAGATTCCGCGATCGAACGATTGCGTGAAGCTGGTTGTTCGATTCATCCCGTCTCGCTGCCGCACAGCAGGTATGCGATCCCGACCTACTACCTCCTGGCAACCGCCGAAGCCAGCGCAAACCTGGCCAGGTTTGACGGAGTGCGCTACGGCTTCCGAGCCAAAGATGCGAATACCCTGACCGCGATGTATCGCCGGTCGCGTGACATCGGCTTTGGCGCCGAAGTGAAGCGACGCATTTTGCTGGGAACCTATGCTCTGAGCGCGGGCTATTATGACGCCTACTACAAGAAAGCGCAGCAGGTGCGCACGCTGCTCACGCGGGATTTTCTTGCCGCATTTCAGCAGGTGGACGTGTTGGTGACACCCACTGCCCCGACCCCGGCATTCAAGCTGGGCGAGAAGACAGACGACCCGCTCGCCATGTACCTTGCCGACATCTACACCGTGACGGCCAGTCTTGCGGGAATTTGCGGAATCTCCGTGCCCTGCGGGAAGTCGTCGCAGGGTTTGCCCATTGGCGCGCAGATTTTGGGCAAGCACTTCGATGAAGCGACGGTCCTGCGCGCCGCGCTTGCAGTCGAGCAAGCCACAAACCTATAAGCGCTAACTTGTTTTCGGTGTTTTTCTTCAAACCTCCCCAAAAATCGTCATCCTGAGCGAAGCGCCTCGCAGATCTACCGAATAACGAAAGGTTTATTGCGCGGAGTCGAAGGACCCCGGCGATGCTTGTTGGCAGATGCTCTTCGGAGCTTTCCGGCCACAGACTACAAGGGAAATTAAAAAAGTCACAGCCTCTGAGCGAAGCGCCTCACAGATCTATCGCGTGACACAGCGCTTGATGGCGCGGAGTCGAAGGACCCCGAGGATGCTTATCTTGCCTATGCCGTTCTGAGCTTTTCAACCACCGAAGCCCGCGTACAGCATTCTTCCCGCGGTACGCACCGGATGGTCGCGGGTACATCTTTTCATGCACCGAAATCATCTTCCACCCCAGGTGTGTGCAAGGTCTTTGATCTCGGGATTGATCGTGCCAATGAGGTTGAGCTTCTTTTCGCGCCGCCAGCCTTTGCGTTGTTTTTCCCCAGCGATGGCTGTGCGAATGTCTTCCTAGCCCTCGAAGGAGAGCAGGCGCTTGCAGCCATAGTCCGCAGTGAAACCTTCAAACGTGCCCTCCTTATGTTGCATGAGGCGCAGATACAGTTTGCTGGTGACGCCAATGTAAAGCGTGCCTGTATGGTTGCCGAGAATGTAGATGTGGCTTTCGGACAGAGCAAAATGCTACCGGTTCTTGTTCTCGGCCCCGGGGAAAGGCCGTGGCGGGTCCGCCAGCTGCGGGCTTCGGTGGTTGAAAGGGTGCGAACGGCATGGGTAGGATAAGCGGCCTCGAGGTCCTTCGACTCCGCGCCCGAACGCTGTGTCACGCGATAAATCTGTGTGAGGCGCTCCGCTCAAGGATGACGATTTTGTGGGAGCTTTGAAGAAAAAACATCCCAAACAAGTTAGCGCTTATGGGCCACAAACCACGGTTAGAGGGCCTGGTAGTATCGCTGCTCCGGCGCGGCGCAGGAGAGGCAGAGGGTTTGTCCATCCCGCACCAGGAAGCGGTCGTAGTTGATGCCTTCTCCACATTGAGCACAAGCCACGCGCTCTCCCTTGTATCCGGGGAATTCCCTGGCGTCGAGGGTTACCCGTACCCACTGCTCGTCAAAGAGGTCGTGGTCGCTCATCTCGCGGTACGCAGCCATTTGCTGCAGGTTCTTGTTCTCTATTTCCGGGTGCAACTCCCGAGCCAGAGTCTTGGACGATTCTTTGGCGGCGATGCGAATCGCGCGCTGGGTTTCGAGATCGACAAAGGTTGCTGCCATCTTGCCCCAGTCGCGAAATTTCAGTGCGCGTTTGCCAAGCCGGCAACCGGTGACAACGCCGATGGCATCGGTGGCGCAGCGGTCGATTTCGACGAAAGTAACCAGTCGCTTGCGGTCTCGCCCGCGCGGGTCCTCGATGCCCAGGCGGGCACATCCCAGCATTGCTAAGCGAACTCCCAGGATTTGACCGGCGCAGAGATGTCCATGAGCGACTTTGGCTTCTTCGAGAAGACCTTCGAGACTTGGCATGGTTTCGCGCATGATCTTCTCCTACTTTACCGCTTTGTGTGTGTCCACAGCCTCCGGAGTCCCCGAAGAGCTATTGTTTGAGCCCGACGATTAAATCCTGGTAACCCCCGTATGAGCTTTCCCGGCCGCACCATCCGCCGTAGTTTACATCTTCAATCTTCATCGGTCCGGCCTGGTAAAGGCTGCGAATTACGGCTTCGTCAAACGCGAGTCCAGCCTCCGGATTGTCCGGAAAGGCGGTCCAGCAACCCTTTAATGCATGGGTGAAGTTCAGCTTGCTGCGGCCGTCCTTGATCAGCGCGATCGAGTCTGCGTTCATCAGAAGGTATGTGATGAAGCTTCGGCCGCCTTGGCGCAGAACCCGGGTGATTTCGGAAAAATAATTACTCAGCGCATCGGGAAAGAGATGAGTAAAAACAGAAGTGAGAAAGATGAAATCGAAAGACTCGTCCGGATAAGGAAAGCGAAAGTTTTCCGGACTATATTTGCCCTTCGGGTTGTAAAACTCATTGTGCAGGTCAGCGACTTCAAAGTGAAAGTTGGGATAACGGCTGGTAATGTGTTCTGTACACCACGCGACGCCATCAGCAGTAGGGTCAAAGCCGTAGTATTCACCCTGGGATGATAAATAGCGGGTAAGCGGCAACGCCATTCTTCCCACACCGCACCCAACGTCAAGCACCTTTTGGTCGGGACGCAGCTTTCCGTATTCGACGAAATAGCGGAGATGCTCTTCTCCGGTGGAGGTAAAATCCCCGTCACCTACAAAGCCCCGGAGCCGATGCGGCGGAAGATCGAGGCCGCGGGCGGAATCGATGAGGTCCAGAATTGCCCCTTGAGAATTTCTCAGGACTCTGCGTACTGGAGGTGGCACCAGGCGCTTCAACGTTGTCTGCATTGCAGAATTATAGCGTTTGCAAAATTGCCCCATTGCCGGAGTGATATTCGCACGAGGCTAATTGGCTGGTCCCGGAGAAGGTTCATCGTTCCCATCGCCTTCTTCCACCAGGACAGCGGAGAGGCCAACCAGGCTGTAGCTTACCGCGGCGGCGTCCGTCGGCTGGAAGGTCACGCGGAGCGGATCCCGCTGCCACACCGCAGCGGCACAAGCCGGGGGATGGCTTTCTCCCGGCGACCAGGTGGAAAGCTTCTTCGCCATCACTGGCTTGCGTGCCGCGATTTGCGCGACGACAGCATACAGCTGCTTACCGCTGGCAGTCAGGCCGCAGTAGGCAGCATAATCGCGAAACCAGACGAGACTCGAGATAGCAGGGTCATAATCCGGTAAGTGCAGGGCGGTAACGCTGCCTTTGACGCGATCAATCATGATCCAGGGTCCACGTTGCCAGATCCAGTGTTCAGCCTTGTCGCCCGGAAGCGAGTCATTGAGGCGTAAGGCGCGACGAATAACGAAGGTGCGATCCGTAATAGCGTGTGCTTCGCCGTTTGTCCATTCCTTCACCTTGCCGTCAACCAGTAGTGGGCGCACACGAAGTTGCTTTTCATCTGGCAGTGCACCAGCCGGGTCGCCAACAATGGAGTAGGGAACAACCTTTCCCGATCCTAGAAATACGGTATGCGGTTTGGGTACCGCGGCAAGGGGAGAACCTCCCACAAGCAGCCAAAGCAGCAAGATAGGTGCGATGCCCGCAACCGATCTCAGCAAGGCTGGGATGCGGCACGCACCGGACAGCAAGTTCTTCAATCGAGTCCCTATGCGCATGGCCCACAGCTTAGGAGCGCAGATCAGGAAATTCAAGTTAACAAACGCTTATATTTCGCTTCCGATAGGCTACGGAGGGGCCAACGGAGACGGAAGACCGGGCCTTGGCTCTTTGGGAACCCGCAATAAAAAGGCTTGCAGTACCGTCTCTTTCCACATTCTGGGATCTTTGCATCCGTGTCGAAGATTCCTGCTGTTCCGCAAAAGCCAGATCCGGTAGAGCAGCCGGTCTAGAAAGTTTCCACTGTGCTTGACATGGAGCGTCTGCGCCATCAGGACATTGTGCAGGCGCCAAACCGGCACGCTGCCGATATCGGAGTGGGATGCATCGTGCACCAGTACAGCAAGCATTACGTACAGTCGATAGCCCTTCACATGGAGCGCGTGAAAGACAGCGTGATCGAGGAAATCCAGCCAGAACTCCTGAGGGAAGCCGCCGATCGATCGCAGCGCCGACACTCTAAGTGTGGATCCTGAGTTATAAGCGCTCAGGGATTGTTGCTGAATGCCGACAACGTTCTGCCCTATGGGCTCTTTGGCCGGCTGGAATTGATGGCGCATTTGATCAATGAACTGTGTGGCCGGAGAGTGAATGACGCCGTTCACCACCAGCTTAGGGACGATCGCTGCCACCTCGGGTGTGGCTTGCAAGGCGGTAGCGGTCTCCAACAGCTCGATCAGAAATTCACGCGTCGGTGAAGTGTCCTGGTCAAGCAGCAGCAGCCATTCGCGCTGCTCTGCTTCGGCGCGTGCCAAAGCGAAGTTGTAAGCGGACGCTAATCCTCCATTGGAGGGATCGTGGACATAATGGGTAAGGAAAATCGCCGGTATGGCAAGCTCTTGCGGTTCCGGCGAATTGTCATAGAGAACCACCGAGAAGCACTTTGCCAACTCAGGATCTTCATTCAGGATCTGGAACAGCGAGGAAACGGATTGACTTTGGGAAAACTCGCATTTGTACACAACCGCGACGGCCAGTATCGATGAGAGTGGATGAGAAGTTTGAGTCGCTGGCATTTCAAAGCGGACGGCAGAGGAACGGAGTGGACTAGCTTTGCCTCACTGTTCAGTATACCAGCCGGATAAAGTCTTGGTTTCCCGCCGCCCCTCGGTGGCCAGGACCCTCTACAACCGCCGTTTAACGAGAAATAGGTGGCGAAATGGGTCGAGGGTTGGCAGGCTCTGCGGTTGCCAATGGGCCCAGCTCTGGAGTGAAAAGGGAGGGGAAATCGAGGTCAACAAACCCATGCATGTGTGGGGTAGCGCTCACCGCACAACTTGTCCCGGAACCCCTCTGGGTTATTCTTGATTGTCGGCCGGAATTCAGTGGCAACTGAGCCTTGCGCACGAACAGGGGCCGCAATCGACAAATCGAACCAAATGGCCGAAAGCCGCCAAAACGAGAACCGAGCGCGAGGATCTTTGAGGACCAGGAACGCAAGCCTGCAAGACAGCAACGACACTGTCGATTGGCGAAGCAAAACTCTACCGGCGCGTTTCACCGAGTTGGCTGTGGTTTTCCTGGCCACATGTCTCCTTTTGTTTCTCGGGATGTCCCGGCGCTCGAATGTTTATGATGAAGGGCTCGCGCTGACGGGAGCAATGCGCGTTGCGGCGGGACAGATACCGCATCGGGATTTTTACGCCAACTACGGCCCGGGACAGTTCTACGTTCTTGCCGGCCTGTTCAAAATATTCGGAGAATCCCTTCTGGTCGAGCGGCTCTTCGACCTCTTCATCAAAGCGGCTCTCGTAACGTGGATCTACGCGCTCACTTCGTCTTATTGCCGCCGAACCGTTGCAGTCTGGACATCCATTGTCACCGTGCTCTGGTTCTTCGGGCTGCCTAACCTGTCTGGCACTGCGAATGTTCCGGCGTCACTGTTAAATCTGGTTAGCTCTACCTTAATACTTCCTGTTTTTCTCAGCAGGGTCTCAGCGCGGCGTATGTTTGCCGCCGGTGTCCTGGTCGGAATCGCAACCCTATTTCGTTATGACACTGGTCTCGCGCTCGTTGGGATCCATGCTTGCGTCGTGATCATCGCCATCTACTTTAAAAACACATCCAGCAGGTTGCCGATCATTGCGTCTACTCTTTGGCCCTACTTGCTTGGAGCTGCGCTGACGATAGGGCTGCCCGCGCTTTACTATCTGTTGGTCGCGCCTTTTCATGACTTCGCCTTCGACATGCTTATCTATCCATCCAGGTACTACCATGGCGGGCGCAATCTGCCATTCCCGGGTATCGACCTCAAAGGACTGGAAAACCTGGAAGTGTATCTCCCCGTAGTGGCGATCGCCATTTCGTTTTATGTCGCATTGGCGGGTCGTTTCGGAGCACGCGCCAGCTTACAAAGCGCGCCAGAGGAGCGAAGGTGGCACGGTTTCCTGCTTATGTTTGCTCTTCTCGCTCTGGTGATGTACTTAAAGGCTTTTGTGCGAGTCAGCGTTTACCAGCTTAATCTTTGCATCATTCCGTCGTTGCTGTTGATTGCCGTGCTTTTCCAACACAGGCTATCGTTTCCCCGTCTGCTCCGATTTTCCGTTCTAGGTCTCGTAGGGCTTTCTGTTGTAGCAGCCACATGGTCTGCACTCCACGAGGTAAGACTCCTCCAAATACGCCATTCCTCCGTGCCGGAAGCCTGGTATTCGTCCGCCAGAGGAACCATTCAGGAAGCTGAGACCACGTGGTGCAAAGAAAAAAATCCGCTCACCAGGGGATTTTGCTTCGTACCTGAGGCCGATCGCCTTCAAACCGTGGAGTTTATTGATAGCCATACTACGCCCGATCAAAAGCTCTATGTCGGGTCGACGAGGCACGACAGAATATTTGCGAACGACAACCTGATCTATTTCGGGAGTCAGCGTTTGCCGGCTACCAAGTGGTCCCACTTCGATCCTGGCTTGCAAAATACCTACGAAATCCAGACAGACATGGTGCACGAGCTTGCGGCGAATCCTCCGCCCTATATTGTGCTCAATTCCGAGTTTGACCAGGTCCGTGAAGCGAATGACAGCTCCAGGAGCACCGGAGTGACGCTTTTGGATGAATACATCCGCAGCAAATACCGGCCTATTCAAACCTTTGGAATGATGTCCATTTGGCAACGCATATCTTGATAGAAGAATTTAGTCCCGCAGGGACGGCTGAACTTAGCCCAGGACGTTAGTCCTGGGTTGGATTTGAAAGGACGACCCAGTCCCGCAGGGACGGCTGAAAATGGGCCGCTACGCGATCCTCCTTCCAGCCGTCCCTGCGGGACTAAATTCCTACTCCCGAGTTCTCTCACATTCTTTTTAGGCCCTGGGTTACGTTCCTTGTCTCGCTTCCGGGCCACAGCGTAGGAGCGAAAGGCTGGAAGTGGCTCGCCGTAGCAAGGCAGCAGGACCGCCGGTGAGCTAGGTCCGCGCCGTTCGCCAGGAGAACGCCCTAAGCAGGGTAGCTCCCAGTTCTCGTCGATCTTCTACGGTCAATACAACCCACCATGCCATAGCCGCGGTCACCACTATCCAAATCGCAAGCACAGCAGGCTCAGCCGGAAGCATATTCAGCCTTCTCCAGAAGGGATAGAAGAGAAGCGAAGGCGCGATGATCAGAAGAGGGCGCAGCATTCCCTGCATCAGGAAGCGCGAGCGTCGCAGGCGGATCGCGGCCTGGGTGAGCGGCATGCTTACCAGAAGATGCAGGCCAACGCTGACGAAGGCGCCCACCAGGGTGCCGATCGCCACACCGACGGCACCAATTTTTTGCACCAGCCAGATACTCAGCACAATATTGACGCATGCCTCAGCGATCGCGGCTACCGTGGCCAGATGTTGCTTGCCGGTGGCGACCACAACAAGGATGTAGGGCAAAACAAGCTGGCGAACGACATTGCCCAGAACCAGCACCTCGAGATAGAGAGCGCTCTGGGTGGCATATTTTTTCCCCACCCATAAACTCAGCAAAGGGTACGCTCCGAATACCAGTGGCAGACCGAGAAGGCAAAGAAGCAACGTACAATAGCGGGCAATCTTGGTACAGAGATCGCCAATCCGGTCTGGCGTTGAGCCGGATTGCATCGAAGATACGGCCGGAACCAGCGGGCCAAATATGCTGGCAACCACCGTCAGCATGAAATTTGCAGCTCCGCTGGCAATCGCGTAAAAGCCGGTATCTTTGTACTGGTAATGGCCGACGATAACGGTATCCAGGCCGCTGACAAAGAACATGGCCAACGACCAGATGGATATGACGCTGCCGTACTTTGCCAGTTGTGTTGCGGATCGGCGGTGGAACGCGAGAAATGAAAAATTGACGCGCTCCCTGAGAAATCTTCGCCAGCCAAAAAACTGCGTCGCCGCCGTGGCCAAATTGGCCCCCGCCATCACCAGCGCCAATTGGACCAGGCTGCAATGCAGAAGCAGCAGCACGATGAGTAGGGCGGCGGATCCGACGCGGCTGATGGTGGCTATGATCGTGGGGAAAAAATATTCCTGTAAACCAGTGAAGGTGGCGTTAAATGTGCCGAAGGGCAGTGCAATCGCTGTGGACAGGCCGACGGCGAGAAGGGCGATACGCACTTCAGGCACGAGCGTCGCCGGCATCTGGTGAAAGAGCCGAGGGACGCCCCACACCAGCGCGCAGATGGCTATACAGGCGATGCCCGCAGCTAATGCGAGAATCGTAAACGATGTGCTTACGAGATGATGGCTGGCTTCACGTTCGCCGCTTGCATCATATTCCGCAACGTATTTGCCAATGGCTGCCTGCAGACCGAAATCCAGTAAACCAACGTAGGCACTCAGTTGCAGAATCAGTACCCATGCGCTGTACTCGGCCGGCGGCATGCGATGCACCAGGAAAGGCGGTAGCACCATGGAGACCAGCATCGAGAGCAGCACCCGCACCAGGTTGGAAGCGGAGCCCTGCAGTACCTTGCGCTTATGCGACATTTGCCATCTTCAACAGGCGGGTCCCCACCCTGCCTTTGTAACGCTATTTGGTGAAGTTCAGGTACGGAGCGAGTGTACCTTTTAACGCGATGAGGCTATTGCCGCAGAACGACTACAAATCCGATCTCCTTAACAATTTTGAAACCAATGTGTTCGAGCTTGGACATCATAAGCCGGCACTTGTCCTCTCCGATGAACCGGGCATGCGTCTCCAGGATGATTGTGTCGGCGTTCTTCAGGACGTCCATCTCACGGAAAATCATGTCGTACTCCAGACCCTCGATGTCGCATATGAGATTGAATCGGGCGAAGCCACGATCGCCTACGATCTCGCTCAGCTGAGTCGTTTGCACCGTGACGGGCGATTGATCCCCCGCCGCCGTGATGGAACTTACGCAAACATTCGAAGAGGGACGAAAAGTAACAGACGCCATTTCATAAGCAATGGCTCGATTCACGATTTCGAACTGACAGCGATTCAATGCCCGGTTGATTTCGAGCTGCGGAATTACCAGTGGATTCGCTTCAACCACCACGTGAGCCTTAGGATTCTTCAGGAGCCTGTTGGTCACGCATGCCACCACTCCCATGGAACCGCCCAATTCGACTACCGGCAAGTCCTGCCGGACATATCGACCGACGGCACGCCGTTCCGGCGCCTCATATTTGTTCATGATGAGCTCGACCTTGGTGGGAAAGTCGGTAATCCGGTCCAGGTTAAATATGCATCGATCGAGGCGTACTTCGGCCTTATTCCCCTTTGTCTTGATTTGCCACATTAGCCACGAGTGATCGTAGAAGTTCTTCACTCCTCCGTCGTGGAGAAGCCTATAAGCGGTCACTACCTTTTTCCGAAGCATAGAAAGGTGAACAGGAACTCCTGACAAGACGAGACGTCGGCCGAATTCTGGCGGAAATACCTCGGGGGATCGATCGAGCATGCGATATCAATTTTGAGACTGCGCGAGCGCCACCGCGTGGCAACAGGCGGCCCGGGAATCATGCGATGTCATCTCTACTAGGCTACCAGCAGAAGGGCATTCGCGGCCGGTTATTGATGACTGCAAAACTAATGTCCAGGTCAGTCTGTTTCGAGCCAATTTCGAAAAGTGCTTTGTATCAGGGCATGGCTTAAAGTCGGGCCAAAAGGGGGTGAGTAAGACGAGGGCTTGCCCCTGCGGCGCTATTCCCCTCTCAGTTCGGTTTCAGCAGCGTTCGGCACTTCAACCTGCGAGGAGGACATTACCTTTGCAGCATTCAATAGCCATCGACAGCCTTCATTTTCCATAAATGAAGAGCCATGGACAGATTGAGCCTCAGTCCAGGGTAATAGAAGCCGTAGCGGATGAAAGTGACGATTCGGATGAAGCGGCTTCTGCTTGTTTGGCAGCACAGAAAGGCCTCGAGCAGGCCCCGCTTCGAGGCCGTTAACTCCGGCCCATGTTCTGTCAGAAAAGCCCTGGCGTCTTGCTGACTGATATTCCACAGGCGAACGTGCGCTGCTGCGGTATCAGGCCCTCCCATACGCTCCAGCAAAGATCTCGATCGCTGCGTCACCGCCGTTCCAGTGACCTTGCGGCCTGTACCCAGGACGTTGTGTTCATGTTGACGGTAGAGAACAGTCTGCGCCCTCACGATACCGGACCTCCCCATGAAAGATGCCAGCAAACCAATCCACCGGTCATGCATGAAGACTTCTTCAGGCATGCGCACTGCGAGGTTAAGCATCGGCCGGTTCAGCATTGCGGTGCATCCTGTCACCACACTCTGGACCATCAACTCAGGGGTCCGGTGGATGCGATCTGGGTCAATGTTCATGTGCGTCCAGAAAGACTCGTAAAGCACCTTGCGCTGCTCGTCGACCAGATGCAGATCAGAAAAAACAAGCAGCGGACCCTTCCTTCCCCACTGGGATTCGAGCTGATCCATCGCCAGTTTTGTTCGGCTCACCTTGTCCGGTAGCCACACGTCGTCCTGATCAGAAAAGCAGAGGTAATCTGCGCTCGAGGCCTTCATGAGGAGCAGAAAATTTTGCTTCGCGCTCCCGGTTGCGGGGCTCGCGGGCATCAGTTGAAAACGGTCTGGAACCCGTTCTGCATAGTGTTGCAGGATTTCGACCGTTCCATCGCTCGACCCGTCGTCCCTGGCCAGTATGCGGATATTTTCATAGTCCTGCGCCAGAAGGGAGTCGATCTGTTCGCGCAAGAAGCGCTCCCCGTTGTAGGTGGCGAGCAAAATTTCAACTTCAGGCAGACTCATCCTCGCACCTTAACTGCAATCATAGAATCTGCTCGGCAAACTGCGATCTTTATAGCAGTTGCGGGTCTCTAAAGGGAGCACGGCGCTTTGCGATAAAATCGTCAGACCGATGAGCGAAGCTGGCTAGCGGATGTCCCCCTCCAGGCAACACCGGATTTCGGTCGCACTCTGCACCTACAACGGAGAGCAATTTCTTCCCCAACAACTGGCCAGTATCGCGAAACAGACCAGGTTGCCGGACGAAGTGGTCATCTGCGATGACCACTCGACGGACCGGACCGTGGCCCTCGTTCAGGAGTTCGCGGCCGCAGCTTCCTATCCCGTCCGGCTTTTCGAAAATGAACGCAACCTCGGCTTCGCTGCTAATTTCGAACGCGCAATTCGCCTTTGCAATGGAGACCTGATTGCGCTCAGCGACCAGGACGATATCTGGTATCCCCATCGTCTTGAGATTTCCGAGCAGGAGTTCATTGCTCATGCGCGTGCCGGGCTCGTCTTCTCAGACGCTGATCTTGTGGACGAGCACGATCGGCTAACCGGTCAGACCCTATGGCAGCGGCTGGGGTTTATTGGCAGGTGTAAGCGCGACTTATTGGCCGGCCAATATGTCGTTTTGGCGAAGCATCGGTTTGTGACCGGCGCTACGGTCATCTTTCGCGCAAACTTGCGCGATCGCTGTTTACCCATAGGAGCGGGTTGGATTCACGATGAATGGATCGCTATGATCGTCGCCGCTTTTGCCGACCTCAGACCGATCGACCAGCCGTTGATCCGTTATCGCATTCATGGTTCCCAGCAGGTCGGGTTCGTGAACAAACTCGAACAGCGGGCCCAGGGAAAGACTCGTGGCGAGAGGCATTGGGCGCGGGTGGCAGAGTCAGCCAGGGAACTCAGGGAAATATGTGACGCCTTGTCGGCTATGCATCCGGAGCAAGAGCGAGGAGTGCTGCCGGCCTATCGTCGGCACCTGCAATTTCTCTGCTTCCGGTCTAACTTGCCGGCCGGAAGGATGGCTCGCCTCGGCCCGGCTCTCAACCGGTATGGGCAGTACCGAATCCATGCTTCGGGCCTGGCCAGTATGTTGAAGGACATGATACTAAAGCGGCCCTAATCGGTCCGCTGCGGCCACCCGGCTGGGGTTAAGGGTAGCCGGAGAGTGCTACACTTACGCCTGAATTCCACTACAGACCTTGCCCATGGGCGCACCAGGAACTGCGCCTGCTGCGCCCTCAGGGCAGGATTCAGCAAGCCATGGCTCGAATAGAAGTATGGCGGGGAACCGCGCTCGCGATCGGACTAGGACTAGGCTTGGCCGGTTGTGGCGTCAGCTTTGCTCCTTTGCCTGCCGGCTCGGTTGCAGGGAGAGTAGAGAGCTATGATTATTCTCCGTCAGTCATTCAATCCGGGAATTTGCAGCAGATCTGGTGGTGTGGCTCCGGCTACAATCCGACTGACACGACGCAGTTCTCAGACAGTATCCAGTATGAGTCGATTGACCTGTCGACCCAGGCTCGTCGAGGGCCGTTGCCCGTACTGGCCGAAACCCAGGGCGGGTGGGATTCCGTATACACCTGCAACCCTAAGGTCATCAGGGGCTCTTTCGCCAATCCGCTGGGCAATGGCCAAAGCTTTACGTATGCCATGTACTACGTCGGAACCGGCTCTCTCTCAGGATTCGATAACTCTATAGGCGTCGCTTTTTCCAACGACGGCCTCTCCTGGACAAAATACCCTCATCCGATCATCTCCCCGGAAACGCAAGAGGGTTACGGCTTGGGCCAGCCGGCGGTCTTTAACAACGACCACCGTGCCGCTATCCGGATTTTTTATGAGGACGATAGCGTTTACCCTCGCCACATAGAGGCGCTCTCCAGCGATGGAGTGCACTTTGTTACACAGGGCACGCTCACTACCAACGGGTTGGGTCTCAACGCTCTGAGCTGGGGTGACATGGCGTATGACCCGGAGAACGGATACTGGTACGCCGGCTTCAATACCGCTGTCCGCGATCCATCGACCACAGGGGGAGTGGTGGAGCGGGGTCAGTACGGCATCGAGCTATACCGAATCCCTGACGCATCGCTTTTAACCGGGACGACGCCCTGGGAGCTGCTCACAACAGTCGACACCAACCTCACGGGATACGAATCAAATTTCCTCCCCGGATTTGCGCGCGACATGTATGGCAATCTGATTTCCGGTCCGGCGATACAGATGTTCACATCGATATCGGATCCACCCCCGCCGTGGAGTGCGTCTCCCGCCGCTGCGGGCATGTCGGGGAGCATCGCAAAGTGGAAGATATCTTCCTTCGCGTGGACACCTAACCAACCGTTAGTCACGCTGAATCGATATTCCAACCAGACCGTACACCAGGTCACGACGGGCTGGGTCGATCCCAAGGGTGGGTTTTCTCTGCAATCTACTTTGGGTCATGTCTACCAAAGCCCGCAACAGGGCGCGAGTGTCGCGTTCTATGGCTGCAAGAGGGGGTCGATGGATTATTTCGTCTCCCTGGATAGTGCCTGTGAGGGTGCTCGCATCCTGGGCATGAATGGTTACGCCTACGCCAGGCAGGTTGGGGGTCTTAACCTGGTTGCTGTGTACCGCTGCAGCACCGGCAGCGATCATTTCGTAAGTACGGATTCCCAGTGCGAAGGCCAGTCGAACCAGGGGCTTCTTGGTTATATCCTTCCCTAGGATCCGACCGCAGTTCCGCCTTTGGGAATTTCTCAGATCACGGCAATCCTGGCCTGCTTGCCTACGCGGATGGCGAGACGTGCCGGCCGCTTCTCCAGCCGGATCAATTTGTCTGTCGAGGTTACGCCGTCGATATTCACTCCGGCAGTCACCTGTCTCTCTGCTTCCGTGCGGGAACTCTTCAGGCCCAGGGCTACAAGCAACTTGGCCACATAAATGTCGACGGGCAGATTCTGGTCGCTGAGGGCAGACTCCAGGGATGCGGCAACCGCCACCTGCCTTAACTCCACCGCGACTTCTTCTGCTACCCCTTCCACATTCTTCTGCTGAAACTGCAAAGCCCAGTCCTCATCGGCTTTGCGCGCAGCGGCCTCGGAATGGAACCCGGCGACGATGGTGCGTGCCAGCCTCTTCTTTGCTTCCATGGGGTGCAGGGCGCCGCTCGAAACATCCCGCTGCATCTGGTCGATCTCGCTCTGCCGCAGGTCGGTCAGGAGAATCCAATACCGCCACATGAGCTCGTCGGAAATGGACATCAGCTTGCCATACATCTCTACGGCCGGCTCGTGAATGCCAATCGCGTTGTTTAGCGACTTGGACATCTTCTGGACTCCATCCAAACCCTCGATGATCGGCGTCATCAGAACGATTTGGGATGGTTGGTCGTAGTGCCGTTGTAATTCCCGTCCGCGGAGCAGGTTGAATTTCTGGTCAGTGCCTCCAAGTTCTACATCCGCGCGCAGGGCCACGGAGTCATAGCCCTGCGCCAGAGGGTAGAGCATCTCGTGCAGAGAGATCGGCTGCTCGTCGTTGAACCGGCGATGGAATTCCTCGCGCTCGAGCATCTGTGAGACGGTAAAGTGGGCGGCCAGGCGAATAATCCCTTCAAAGCCGAGGGTAGACAGCCATTCCGAGTTGAAGCGAACCTCCGTTTTTTCCCGGTCGAGGATCTTGAAGACCTGATCGGTATAGGTTTTTGCATTCCGGTTCACTTCTTCGCGGGTGAGCGGCTTACGAGTCACCGAGCGCCCGGTAGGATCACCGATCAGCGAGGTGAAATCTCCAATGAGAAAGATGACCTGGTGGCCCAGGTCCTGAAAGTGCTTGAGCTTGCGCATCAGTACCGTGTGACCCAGGTGTAAATCGGGCGCGGTGGGGTCAAACCCCGCCTTGACGCGCATCGGCTGGCCGGTTTTCCGGGATAGATTGAGGCGCTCTTGCAGGTCGGAGACGCGGATGATCTCCGCCGCCCCCTTCTGCAAGTAGTCCAATTGCTCATCAACTGGCAAAAAGTCCATGTCTTCAGCAGTATAAGGTTTCATAGGGAGAGACCCATGGCAGAGGATTGGGACCTCGGTCGGCTGCGGGAAGAGACGGCGGGCTGTGGGCAGTCGGCCTTCTTCAATAATGCCGGTGCAAGTCTGCAGCCGCGACCCGTAGTCGCGCGCGTGATCGAGCACCTCCGTCTGGAGGAGCGGGTAGGCGGCTACGAGGCCGCCGACCGTGTCGCCCCTGAGCTCCAGGGGGTATATGGCAGCGTGGCGCGTCTGTTGCACTGCGCTCCACAGGAAGTCGCTCTGTTCGAGAATTCCACCCGGGCTTGGGAAATGGCTTTCTATTCCCTTCGCTTTGCCTCCGGCGATCGCATCGTGACCGCGGCCAACGAATACGCCAGCAACTACATTGCGTTTTTGCAGGTGGCGCAGCGTACCGGGGCCGAAATTTGCGTGGTGGAGAGCGACTCAGCCGGAGAGGTGGACCTGGAGGCTCTGCGGAAGTTGCTCGACGATCGCGTCAAGTTGATCGCCCTCACCCACGTGCCCACCAATGGCGGCCTGGTACAGCCCGCCCCCCGGGTGGGTGAGCTGGCCCGGGAATCGGGCATTCCCTTTCTGCTCGATGCGTGCCAGTCGACCGGGCAGATGCACCTGGATGTGGATGTGCTGGGCTGCGATATGCTCTGCGCGACCGGCCGCAAATATCTCAGGGGTCCGCGGGGCACCGGGTTTCTCTATGTGCGGAGTGCGATGCTGCCGCACATGGAACCGCCCTCGCTGGACCTGCATGCGGCGACTTGGGTCTCACAAGGCAAGTTTGAAGTTCGGAACGACACCAAAAAATTTGAGACCTGGGAATCGGCTGCGGCCACCCGGCTGGGGTTTGGCGTGGCCATCGAATACGCATTGGCCTTGGGTCTCAAAAAGATTGAGCGCCGGGTTCAGGATCTGGCCGCACGGCTGCGGGAGCGGCTGGCCGAAGTGGAGGGCGTGACGGTACGCGATCTGGGCCGGGTTCGCTGTGGCATCGTCACCTTTACCTGCGACGGTCATTCCCCGGGAGAAGTGATGCAAAGGCTACGGGCACAGGGCATCGCGGTGCGAACAGTAGAACGGTCGTCTACCCGCATCGACATGGAACAGCGGGGTCTCGATGAGCTGGTGAGAGCATCGGTGCACTATTACAACACCGAGGCAGAAATCGAACGACTGTGTGAAGCGCTGCGCTCTCTCAGCCGTTAAGGTGTAGACGATGGATGCGGAATGCCTACGGGAATACCTGCTGCGGTTGCCCCATGTGGTCGAAACCATGCAGTGGGGTGCAAACCTCGTCTTCTGGGTGGGGGATAAGGTGATCGGCGGAAAGATGTTTGCCGTGCTGAACCTTGACGACGACCACAAGGCGGTACTTTCCTTTGCGGCCGGGCCAGACCGGTATGCCGAGTTGCTGGAAACGGAAGGTGTTTTTCCCGCTCCCTATCTGGCGCGAGCCCATTGGGTGGCGATACAGGATTGGGGCGTCTTTCGCAGCCGCGAGCTGGAAGACCTGCTCGAACACGGGCGCCGTCTGATCTACGACAAACTCCCAAAAAAGACGAAGGATGTGCTGGAAATGCCGCCATCGGCTCAGCGAAAGCTCCTGAAGGATCGAAAAAAGCTGCTGGCGGCCCGGGCAGCGTTCCGCTAAATCCAGTCCCGCAGGGACCGTTTGTACAATTGCCTTAGGAGACATTGAATGAAACCTGGGGCGTGTCGACACGGTTTGCGGATTGCCTGCCTGCTGATCATTGCGACTTTGCTACACCCAGCCGGCGCCCAGGACCAGGACGGCGCGGCAAACCAGAAGAAGGCTCGGGAGACTCTGGACGCCATGATCACGGCCCTGGGTGGCCAGAGGTGGCTCACACTCACCAGCGCCATGCAGCAGGGCCGAACATCGGGCTTCTACCAGGGCAAACCTACCGGCGCAACCTCAGAGTTCTACGAGATTCAGAAGTTCCCCAACCAGACCCGCATCGAGCTGGGAAAGAAACGCGACGTGATCGAGATCATCGACGGAGATAAGGTTTGGGAAGTCACCTACAAAGGTAAGAAAGAGCTGCCCCCGGACCAGGTTCAGGAACTCATGCGGCGCCGCGACCATTCCATACAGACAGCCATGCGCGTTTGGCTCAAAGATCCCAGGACAGTCCTCATTTATGGCGGCCAAAGCCTGGTGCAGCGGCACCTGGCGGACCAAACGACACTCATCAACTCAGAAAACGACAGCATCACCATCCAGACCGACGCCGAGACCCACTTGCCCCTGCGGCGGAGCTATCAGTGGCGCGATCCGGTTTACAAGGACAAGAACACAGACGCGGAAGAATACGACCGTTACGAGATGGTGGATGGCTTACCCACCGCTTATGCCATCACCCGCTATCACAATGGCGACATGACCAATCAGCGGTTCCTCACTCGCGCGGCCTACGATATTCCGTTGACGCCCGACATGTTTAATCCTGACCAGGCCGCGGGCAAAATCAAGAAATAGCCAGGTGGGATGCTCTACAATATGCCCTGCGACTATGGAAGACGAGAATCCCAGGCCGGAAGCGCCAGGCGGGTTGGACATACGCCAGATCATGTCCGTTCTGCCCCACCGCTATCCCTTTCTCCTCATCGACCGCATATTGGAAAGCGCCCGCAAAAAACGTATTGTGGCGATCAAGAACGTGACCATCAACGAGCCGTTCTTCCAGGGGCACTTTCCTGACTACGCCATCATGCCGGGAGTGCTGATGGTAGAAGCCATCGCCCAGGCGGGTGGGGTTCTGCTGCTTCCCGAGGTTCCGGACCATGAAAACAAGCTGCTGGTCTTCTCTGGTATCGACCGGGCTCGCTTCCGGCGGCCGGTGGTGCCCGGCGATCAGCTGCGCATTGAAGTGGATGTGTTGAACTGGAGACCTCTGGCCGCGCGGCTGGAGGGCAAAGTCTACGTGGACAGCAAGCTGGTGTGCGAGGCCACCATCATGTGTGCGGTGGTGCCCCGGCCATCCCGCACTGGTAGTGAGGGGCCCGTCAGTCATGCTGACCCCGCTCCAGCAGGAGCCGTCCCTGTGGCTGAACCAGTCGGCGATCCCTCCCTGGAGCCGGTGAGTCACGAGTGAGCATTCACCCAACAGCCATCGTGGCTGCTACGGCTTCCATTCCAGAATCTTGTAACGTAGGGCCCTATTGCACCATAGGTCCTGATGTCGAGCTGGGCGAGCACTGTGAACTGGTTTCGCACGTCATATTGGACGGCAAGACCCGCATGGGTGCACGCAACCGCGTCTACTCCTTTGCCTGTCTGGGTGTAGCTCCCGCAGGACCTCAAATACCGCGGCGAAGCGACTGCGCTTGAAATCGGTGACGACAATAGCATCCGCGAATACGTGACCATCTCACGAGGAACACAGGGCGGCGGCGGCACCACCCGGGTCGGCAGTCACTGCCTGATCATGGCCTATACCCATATCGGCCATGACAGCACCATCGGCAGCCACTGCATTTTGGCTAACGGAGCTACCCTGGCCGGTCACGTCACCGTGGAAGATCACGCCAGTGTCGGTGCGCTTTGCCCGGTCCACCAGTTCTGCTGCATCGGCAAGCATGCCTACGTGGGCGGAGGCACCACCATCACCCAGGACGTTCTGCCCTTCTCCCTGACTTCTGCTAAACGCGAGACCCACGCCTACAGCCTCAATCGCATCGGCCTGGAGCGTTCCGGCTTCAGTGCGCCCCAGTTGAAGGCCCTGCAGCACGCGTATCGCATCCTGCTGGCAGCCAGGCTGAACACCTCACAGGCGCTGGAACGCTTGCGTGGCGAGGGCGAGCTGGAGAGCTGCGTGGATTATCTGATCGCCTTTATCGAACGTTCCCAGCGAGGCGTGATCAAGTAGGAGCAGCGTGAAACCTGAACCGATCACCAGGCTGGGTCTGATCGCCGGCAACGGCCGATTTCCGTTTCTGCTGCTGGAAGCAGCGCGCGCTCATGGCGTCGAAGTGGTCGTGGCCGCCATTAAAGAAGAAACCGAACCCGAGATGGATGCCCGGGCGGCGAGCGACCCCGGTGTACGCGTGCATTGGCTCTCCCTGGGGGAGCTGTCACGGTTGATCGAGACCTTCCACCAGGAAGGCGTGACCCAGGCAGTGATGGCCGGCCAGGTCAAGCATAAGCAAATCTTCTCCAGTATTCGCCCGGACTGGCGGCTGGCCAAGCTGCTGTTGAATCTGCGTACCCGGAATACCGACATGCTGCTGGGCGCGGTGGCCAAGGTTTTGGGCGATGAGGGGATTGAGCTGATTTCGTCCACCGCCTACCTGGAGCCGCTGTTGGCGCGGCCTGGGGTATTGACGGCGCGCGCGCCCACCAACGAGGAGCAGCAGGATCTGGCCTATGGCCGCGAAGTCGCGGCCACCCTGGCAGGCTATGACATTGGCCAGACCGTGGTGGTGGCCGGGCAGGCCTGTGTCGCGGTTGAGGCTATGGAGGGTACCGATGCCACCATCGAACGCGCGGGAGCCATCCTGCGCTCTCTGGAGGCCGATGGAGAAGCTGGGTCGCTGGCATCCACCCTCGAGCGGCGGTTGAGTATCGTCAAGGTCGCCAAGCCGGCTCAGGATATGCGTTTCGATGTGCCGGTGATCGGGCCCACCACCATCGAGACCATGCGCTTGGCCGGGGCCACCTGCCTTTCGATCGAATCCGGCCGCACCCTGATCTTTGACCTGGACAAGGTTCAGCAGCTGGCCGCAGCCCATGGAATCGCGATCATCGCGGTGTGACCGCGGCTGGACAGGGGGCGGCGAAAAGCGGTCTAATCGTGGGGGCTCTAAATCCAACAACCACAATTTGCGGAGATTCCGGTGAAGACAACGAGAGTAGCAGTAGTCGCGATCCTGGTGGTCCTGTTTGCTGGCGCCGCCTTGAGCATCCGTGCCCTGGCCGATGATGCAGCCATGCCGCAGGCTGGCCAGACCGCCCCCAACTTTACCCTGCCATCGCAGGATGGTTCCAAGATCAGTCTCGACAGCTTTCGTGGCAAGTGGGTCGTGCTCTACTTCTACCCCAAGGACATGACGACCGGCTGTACCATTGAAGCCCACAACTTTCAGCAGGACATTGCCAAATACCAGCAACTGGATGCGGTTGTGGTGGGTGTAAGTGTTGACTCGACCGACAGCCACAAGGAATTCTGTGCCAAGGAAGGGCTAAGCTTCAAGCTGCTCAGCGACCAGGATAAGACGGTCGTGGCGCAGTACGGATCCATGGGCGATCACATGGGCGTCAAGATGGCAAAGCGCAATACGTTTCTCATCGATCCCCAGGGCAAGATCGTCCAGGTCTGGACCGCCGTCAATCCACAGCAACACAGCGGAGAGGTCCTCGCCGCGCTGAACGGCTTCGAAAAGAAGAACTAGTCGTGCGGGCCAAACAGGCTGAAAGCAGTTTTTCGGCTCGAGGGCTTTTAGGCCCCTGAAGTATGTCTTTCTTTCTCCGAAGGGATCGGGCTTCAGGTTTGTGTAAGAACGGGATTCACGAATTTAGTCCCGCAGGGACGGCTGAAATTAGCCCAGGACGCTAGTCCTGGGTACATCATGAAACATGATTGAGTCCCGCAGGGACGGCTGAATGAGGATTGCGTCGCGGCGCATTTCAGCCGTCCCTGCAGGACTAACCCGTTAGATCCGGAGTTCTCACACACTCTTTTTGCGGAGGGCAACGCTTTCTTCAGGGCATCACCGAGTGGAGTCTACGCTTTCTTTCCAGCTCTCACGAACGCTTCTTCACCCCCTATGTAGAATCCAGGCAAAAGCAACCAACAGACGAGTTCCGATGCCCTGTATCAGGGCACGACTTTAGAGGTTGCGGAAAAAGGTCCAATAGGGAGCGAAAGTCGCTCCCTCAGCGGCTAAAGCCGGACTCATTACAAAGCAATTGGACGGCCTGAAGGCCGTCCCCTTCAAGGAATTTGCGGTTTTCCGCAGCCTCCTTGGTCGGGCCGTTGAAGACCCAACAAAGATTTGGACTTTAGCCCCTAAGGCACATCTTCTCTCCTGAAGGGTACGGGCTTCAGCCCGTACACACAGGAAACAAGACGATGGGCTTTAGCCCCTGAGGGCAGCACTTCCCCTGAGCGTCGCGGAGTGGAGTCCACGCTTTCACCCCCTGCGTGAGAATCCGATGAAAAAACAACCGCAGACGAGTCACCGCCTTGCGGCTTTGTATCAGGGCACGACTTCAGAGGCTGCGGAAAAACTGTGTTTTAGGGTAGGCCGGGGATTTATCCCCGGCGCAAATGCAATGTAATCATCGTGGGCTTTAGCCCCTGGGTACCTCTTTTTATTGGTTCATGTCGAATTACTTTGTGACGCCGTACCCGGCTCACAAGGCTGGAGCCATCTTTTAAACCCAATCGAGAGGATCCACCACGAAAAATAAACCTGCAGACGCAAAAGACGCCCGGCTAGCAGCCGGGCTCTTTTGCTTGCCTGTTTGTACTACTCCTACTTCTTCTTAGCGGACTTCTTCTTTGCTGTCTTCTTCGCCGGAGCCTTCTTGGCTGACGACTTCTTAGCTGCCTTCTTTGCCGGAGCCTTCTTTGCTGCCGACTTCTTGGTTGCTGCCTTCTTCACTGCCAAAGGAATACCTCGTTTGTTGGTAGATTTTTTGGTGCTGGCGCTCTTCTTGTTGCCGACCGCTTTCGCGGCCTTTCTGCCGCTTTTCGCGCCCTTGGTGCTCTTCTTCGCGGCAGATTTTGTGGCGGCCTTTTTGGCCGCAGCTTTTGCCGGAGCCTTCGCCGGGGCCTTCTTCACTGCTTTTTTGGTGGCTGAAGGCGGGGTAACGGTCTTTTTTGCGGCAGCTTTTTTGGCTGGCGCCTTCGCCGGTGCCTGTGCGGGCGGCGGCACGCTCACGGGCGGCGTAAGCAACTCCCCGCTTATCGGCGTGGACGAGACGATGACGCTTACCTCTTCTTCCTCTTCATCGTCATCGAACCCGTCTTCGAGCTCATCCGGGAACTCGTCCGCCTCGGCTTCAAACTCATTTTCAGCGTGTGCGTACAGTTTAAGTTCGTCCTGCATTCTTATGCCTCCAAGGCTTTGGTTGCTACGGATTCGGATCGCAGAGAACCACTTTCTATCATACTTGCCTGCGGCGCGGATTATAGCAACAGCATGCAACGGGATGCCAATGAACGCAAGTGAGAATTAAGTTTCTTTTCCATTCTTCACGCTTGTATGCGTTCCCGACGACGCCCGCGCTGGAGATTTATGCTTGGTCGCCACACTTGCCCGATGCTTGCTACTGGTTCGGCTCACGCGGGTCACACGGGCTGGCTCGGCCACATAGAGACGACGGCCCGGGACCAAGCGAGCCGCGCTTATGTGATTCCAGCGGCGAAGCTGTTGCACGGTTACGTTGAAGCGATCGGCTACGGTCACCAGCGTGTCGCCGTGCTCCACCTTGTAAAGCGTGAGCCGCGACTTGCTCGACGAGGTGGGGGGCACCGGAATAATCAGCGAATCCGTCGAGGAAAGATCTTCGCCGGCTTCCAACTGGTTCACAAAGACGATCTCCGAGGTAGTCACATGGTAATCGTGAGCCACCGTTGCCAGCGTTTCTCCAGCCACCACTTTGTGAAACCGCCATTGATTTCGCTTGTCCGCGGGGATTTCGGCAATGCGCTTCTGGTAGAGATCTTTGCTCCCGGCTGGTAAATGAAGCTCGAAGGGAGCGTCGGAGGGTGTGCTCATCCGCAACAGGCTGGGATTGAGGTCCGAGATCTCCTGGACCGGCGCTTCCACCAGGTCGGAAACAAGGCGGAGGTCAACACTGTAGTCCGTGGTGACGGTGTCGGTCACCAGCGGTGGATCGGGCGCGAGCGACTGCAGTCCATACTGCTGCGGATTCTTGGCCATGATGGCGGCGGCAATGATGATCGGGACGTAATTCTTGGTTTCCTGGGGTAGCGCGTTGCGGCGATAGAGTTCCCAGAAGTCGGCGTAGCCCGTGCGCTCCACCGCTTTTTGCACGTTGCCGGGACCCCAGTCATACGCTGCCATGGCCAGGTACCAATCGCCCAACTGGGAATACAGCAACTTCATGTAGCGAGCGTAGGCGTGAGTTGATTTTTCCGGATCGAAGCGCTCATCGTACCAGCCATTCCGGCTGAGACCATACACCCCGTAGGGCATAAACTGCCACATGCCACCGGCGCCCGAACGGCCATTCACCGCCTGGGGCTGAAACCCGGATTCGGCCACCGCCTGGTAAATAAGATCCTGGGGAACTTGCTCCTCGGCCAGCACCGCCGTGATCATGGCGTGGTAGCGGCCGGCGCGCTCCAGCGAACGCATCAGCGTGCCCCGCCCCCGGGAAGAAAAATAACTGATGTACCCAGCCACCGGATCATTGATCACCAGCGGCAGATCGGACTGCGTGGTCTTGAGTTCTGCAATTGCCTGAGCCTTGACCGTGGGGTCTACCGGGAACGTGACGTCGTTGGCTATGTCAACCGGAGCGGGTTCAAGCTTGGGAGCAAATCCATTTCCCTGCTTGAGGGCCTCCATCTCCAGGGTATTGACCGCGTCGATCACGCGGTCGAACTCCGCCCGCAATTGGGCTTCGGTCCGCAGGTCGGAATTGCTGGTCAGCATCAGGTCTACGGCGTGGTCGAAATCGGTCTTGGCGGCCTGCAATTTGCCTGCGTGGTAGTTCGCCACGCCGCTCTGATAAGCCACTTCGACTGCGTCGATCAGGGCCTGCACTTCGGGACGGGCAGGGGTGGCGGCGGGGGTTGCGAGGGGATGCGCCCCCCCGGCGGGCTCAGAGGGCTTAAGTGCGGGAGCCGTCGCCTGGGGCGATTTCGCCGACCCCTTGGTCACGGCGTCCTCCGGCACACACCCGGTTAGCAGCAGCGGGGCCGCGGCAAGCACCAACAGGAACACTCTGGGAGCGATATTCAACCTTCCACTATTCAATCCTTTCCCTGAATCCACGCCACAATGCCCACCGCAATTTCACGTCTGATGTTCACCGGGCAGCCGGTCCCGGCGCGGCATGTGCTCCGGAAAGCCGCACTCAAACACAGTCGCCTGTGCAGAGGAGACGCCAACATGCCCTGGCACCTTTCGCCCGTGCTGCACAAAGGCCGCTTTGTTCAAAGCCTGCTGGCACCACGTCGTTCACATGATTGTATTGCCCGGACCCCCGCACTGTGAATGATAAGATCGGGGGAGAGACCTTCCTCTCGTTCACCAATTGAGTCCTACCCGCCGATCGGCACCCCTCCATGGATAGTAAGCACATCCGCAATTTCGCCATCATTGCCCATATTGACCACGGCAAATCCACGCTTTCCGACCGGCTGCTCGAACTGACCGGCTCCTTGACGGCGCGCGAGATGCAGGCCCAGGTGCTGGATGCGATGGATCTGGAACGCGAGCGCGGTATTACCATTAAGGCCCATGCCGTGCGTATGAACTACCTTGCCCGCGACGGGGAAATGTATCAGTTAAACCTGCTGGATACACCCGGTCACGTCGACTTCTCCTACGAGGTTTCGCGTTCGCTGGCCTGCTGTGAGGGCTGTCTCCTGGTGGTGGACGCTTCCCAAGGGGTGGAGGCCCAAACCCTGGCCAATGCCTATTTGGCCATCAATAACGGGTTGGACATGATTCCCGTCATCAACAAGATTGATCTGCCCAGCGCGGACGTCTTGCGCACCCAGGAAATGATCGAGTCCACTGTAGGACTGGACGCGACCGATGCGCTCCCGGTGAGTGCCAAAACGGGTCTAGGAGTCCCCGATGTGCTGGAAGCTATCGTGCAGCGCTTGCCGCCGCCAACCGGAGACGCGGAAGCACCGCTGCAGGCCCTGATCTTCGATTGCCATTTTGATCCTTATCGTGGCGTGATCGTCCTGGCCCGCGTGATCAATGGCATTCTGCGCAAGGGTGCGCGGATCCGTCTCATGTCCAACGACCGCGTATTCGATGTGGAAGCGGTTGGAGTGCTTACGCCAAAGCCGGTGGAGATTGAACAGCTGTCAGCCGGCGAGGTAGGTTTCTTTTCCGCCACCATCAAGAATGTCGCCGACACCAAGATCGGTGACACCGTCACCGAGGATGCGCGTCCAGCTGCAGCGCCGCTGCCCGGTTTCAAAGACATTCAATCGATGGTTTTTGCCGGGCTCTATACCGTGGACTCGCACGAGCACACGCTGCTGCGGGACGCGCTCGAGAAGCTGCGCCTGAACGACTCCTCGTTTTTCTTCGAGCCCGAAAGCTCCGTCGCTCTGGGGTTCGGTTTTCGTTGCGGCTTCCTGGGCCTGCTTCACATGGAGATTATTCAGGAGCGGCTCGAGCGCGAATTCAATCTCGATCTCATCACCACAGCTCCGGGTGTGCGCTACAGAATTACCCTCACCGATGGGGCGGTCATCGAAGTGGAGAACCCTTCCCGGTGGCCCGACCCAAGCGACATCGCGAAGATTGAGGAGCCGGTAATCATCGCTACCATCCTGACCAGTGAAGAGTACGTGGGCGGCATTCTCAAGCTGGTTGAGGAGAAACGCGGCCGGCAGAAAAACTTCGAATATGTGACCCCCACTCGCGTGATGCTGACTTATGAGCTGCCGCTCAACGAAATCGTATTGGACTTTTACGACCGTCTAAAATCGGTCTCCCGCGGGTATGCGTCTCTCGATTACCAGCTGGCGGGTATGTGGGAATCCCCCATGGTCAAGCTGGATATTCTAGTCTCGGGCGAACCGGTGGATGCGCTCTCGATCATCGTGCATCGAGACTTTGCCTACGAGCGGGGACGAGCGCTGGTTTCCAAGATGCGCGAGCTCATTCCGCGGCAGATGTTTGAGGTTGCCATTCAAGCGGCCATTGGAGCCAAAATCGTTTCCCGGGAAACTGTCGCCCCATTGCGCAAAAACGTTCTCGCCAAGTGTTACGGGGGAGACATCAGCCGTAAACGCAAACTTCTGGAGAAGCAAAAAGAAGGTAAAAAACGCATGAAGCGCATCGGTAAAGTTGACATCCCGCAGGAGGCATTTCTAGCCGTTCTCAAGGTAGGCGAGGATTCAAGCAAATAGCGCCAATCTTCGGTTACGTTAGTCACGCTTTAAGGCGGTTTTGTGGAAAGCTGTGAATCGGAGAGGCAGCAGAATGCCGTGGCGTCAAATGGCGCCGTGTCAGATTACTCTATCCTAAACAATTGATTCCAAATTATTTAAGGTGCAATGGCTGGGCCGCACCCTACCCTTCGCGGCGACACAGGATTACGCAAAGAAACAGCCTCCCCCACTTTCCACAGTTTTTTCCACAGCGCAAACGGCACCTACCATCGATGAATTTTTGCTCTGATTTGGGCCGCAATGAGAGTTTTTTACAGCCTTACCGATTGGGTTGGACAAGCCATTTTACGATCGTCCCCAGCGCCCCGGGCAAGCGAAATTCATGCCCGGGGTGAGGTGCGGGAGGACTGCTTACTGCGGTGGCCTGGTCGTGCTGGGCCGTGGCGTGGTCGTGCTGGGCCGTGGCGTGGTGCCGGTGTGGCTGGGAGTGGGTGCGCTTGGGCGTGGAGCGGCTGCCCCGGAAGCGGGCTGCGGAGGAACGCCGGACTTGGCGTTGTAGGCGTCCACCACTGCTTTGGTAATGTCAGAACCCTGGTTAGCCCACAGCACGGGCGTCTGTTGTGCGCTCGTATCGAGCACAATCGTGAATTTATTCTGGTTGGAATAAGCGTCCAATACTGCATACACCTTCTGTGCCAGTTGTTGATACATGTCGTTCATCGCGCCGCTGGCTTCGTTTTGGGCGTCTTCTGCGGTCCGCTGGAGAGACTTTGTTTTCTCGTCGATGGTCCTGAGGCGGCTTTCGCGCTCCGGTTCACTCAGGTTGGCCCCGGCGTCCTGCAATTGCTTCTTCAGTGAATCGATCTCGTCGCTTTGGGCTTTGAGTGCAGCCTGCTTGGGCTCGAACTTGGTCCGCAGCTGAGCGAAGTTACGTTGACCCTCATTGGTTGCTGCGACCGCCTGCTGGAAAGCGATGATCGCAATCTTGGGGTTGGCAGGAAATTCCGGAACGGCGGCAGCGGCGGCGGACTGGGCGGGGGTTGGTGCGGAGGGCGCCTGGGCGAACGCGCTGCTGGGCGAGGAGAGGATACCCACGCCGGTGGCGGACGCGAGCAGGCAAACAAGGGTGAACGAACGCTTCATCGGAATACAGAACTCCTTTTGATCTTTGAATCCAGATCGCCCGCGTCTTTCAGCGGAAAGCGGGCCTTCGCTTGCGGGTCTCCCGCATGCGCATTTGCAGTGCAGTCACCTGGCCAGCGCATCTGGCAGCAAATGCGAAAAAGAGACACGGACCGAGACAATCACAGGGCCAGGAGTGATTATAGGTGCGGGCCGGAGGAGCGTCAACGCAGAGAGAGGTTCGTTCCATCAGCATTCGATCAGGACCGAAGCGCCATTCCCGGCTAGAGGCAGCCTTGGTTTAACACCTAACGATCGAATGCGACCACTTAATTCTTCAAGGCCGTGACGATCGAATGAGACCAGGTAATTCGTCAAGGCCCAGAGGGCCGCCCGCCAAACGTCAGCCCAGCCCGGAAGGGCTGGGACAGTTATCCCGATGATCATCCCGAGCGCCGTAGATGCGGGACCGTTTCTAGAAGGTGGTGCTCACGCTGAGGCGAAAGGTCTTTCTCGGCTCTCGAAAATGCAACAGCGAGTCATAGGCCGTAATGGCCTCATTGTAGGTGTAGTCGCCTGCACCGCCGGCGGGAAACATGCTGCGTGTGATCAGGCTCTCACCCTGAACATTCTCAAAAAGGCGGAGAACGTTATACGCGTAATAGATCCGCATTGGTGCGTTCACGATCGGCAACATCGCTGAGACTTCCCCGCCGATCGACATGCGCGGCACAACGTTGGTCCCCGAAATCGGCCGGATCAGGTTGATGAACTGAATCGACTGTCCGCCCTGGCAGGCGCCGTTGAAGTAGGATGTGCAGCCATAAAGAGGCGAATTGAGCTGGTCGGCGCCCTCGACGCTTTGCCGCAACTGGGATTGGCGAATCACAGAAGTGATATCGAAGTCATCGAACACTTCGAACTGGACCGGGCCGGCGATCGGAATTCGGTATTCGACCGTGGATGTGCTCTTGATGTCGCCGCCCACAGAAACGGGACGGTAAATGGGGATGGGAATGGTGATGTTGCCCAAGGTGTAGTTTCCGGGTTGAATCGGAACCGGCGTGCCGTCGGGATTGGTAAGGGTGATGTTTTGCCGCACGGGAATGAACGCGTAGGGTGTCGCCGCACGCACGTCAAAGCCACGCAGTTCGTTGTCGCCGCCGGAATAGAAGCGGGCGAAGGGCGGAGCAACATCTCCGCTGAACCCCTGGATGTAAGAAAGCTGAATGCGATAGCCCAGGACATTGCGCCCTTCCGCGTTAGGATGAAAGCCCTTCATGGCGATGAAGTGTTTGTACTGCACCACCGGCGTGAAATAGCGAACGTTGCCGAACAAACCCGCGATCTGGAGGGCGGCGGAAATATCCGTTCCAAAACGAGGTCTGAACACAGATGGACCGACCTTGTTATAGCTGTAGCTCAACGAAACCGAACTGGTGTAAATCCCTTCGAGTGCGTTGGGACCCTGGATCTGGCCGCTGCGGAAGGCAAGCGTCTGGAAAAGGTTGGCGGAAGCCTGGCTGAAGGTCGTGATGGTCGACTTATCCCAGCTGTAGGTCAAGCCCACCCGGGTGAACGCACGCCGGCGGAGAGGATATTGCGCCGAGAAATTCAAGCCGGTCGAGGACTGGTTGTAATTCTGGGTGAGCGATTGCTGGGCGGCTGACAGATTGGCGGATTGCCCGGTCACCGTGGCGTAGTTCCGTGCCGAATTGTAGTCCGACTTCCGGGAGAAAAGCTGGAACCCCACGCTGATGGGTCTATTCCGCAGGTAGGGCTCATTGAATGCGAAGACCACATTGCGCGACAGGTTGCCGATATTGCCCTGAACGCTCAAGGTCTCGCCCAGACCGAGAAAATTATTGGTGGCGTAGTTCAGGCCGAGGAAAGTACCCGAAAGACCGCTCACGCCGCCGTTTAAGCCAATCGAATTCTTGCCCTTTTCGTGAACTTTCAGCAGCAGCGAAACGGTGCCGTTCTCGTTATCCGGATGCGTCTCCGTGTCCGTATCGACTTTCAGTGGGTCGAAGTAATCCAGCTGGTTCAGACGAAGGATGCTCGTCTCCCACAGGTTGCTGTTGTAGGGCGCGCCTTCTTCGATCAGCAATTCCCGGCGGATCACGCGATCGCGAGTGATGGTGTTGCCCTGGAACTCGATGCGCGATACGGTAAAAGGCTTGCCTTCATCGATGTCGATGTCCAGAAAGACTTCGTGCTTGGCATCATCGATGCGCGGAGTCGGTACCGCCGTGAAGTTGATGTAGCCCAGCGAACCATAGGCTTTGCGGAGGTTATCCAGGCCCTTGCCCACCGCCGTGGCATTGAACCATTCCCCATCCTTGGTGGGGAACTGCGACCGCAGCGCTTTCACGTTCGGCACATGGGCGTTGCCGGTGAAGGTGACGCCGCCCAGCCGGTAGCGCTGCCCTTCCTCGACCGGGATACGAATATCGATACGCTTGCCCTGGCGAGGCCGGAAGGTGAAGAAGGACAGGCCGCCTTCATTCCGGATGTGGGTAATGGGATCGGCAACCCCGGCCCTGAAATAGCCCCGATCCTGCAGTGCGCGCCGAACCCGCTCGGTATCTTCCTCCAATTTGCTGGCATCGTAGGTGCGGGCGAAGAGGTTCTCCAGGAAGATCGAATGCGGAATCCCAATCGGCCGCAAATTCCTCATGGCCGCGCGTAGTTCGCGCGAAGACACCGCGCGGTTGCCCGAGAACCTGATATTGCCCACCTTAACCGTGGGCCCTTCCTTGATGTTGAAGTTGATGGCGACCGAGGAGGGCGGGATGGTCTTGATGTCGGGCTTTACGGATGCAAACTGGTGCCCGTGTTCAGCCAGCAGGGCGCGGATGACATCAATCGCCTTGGCGAGCTTGGTCGGATCATAGGGGCTCTCCACCGAGAGACTGACGTGCTCTTTCTTGAAGCGGTCGAGAACATCCGAGGTCGAAACTGAGTTCAGGCCCTTGTAGTTGATTTCGCGAATGGTCGGCTTTTCTTTAACAATTACATCCAGAATGATGCCTTTGGGCGTATCCTCCCGGGCGATCTGCAGATTCTCGAAGTATCCGGTGTTCCAGAGCGAATTGAAGTCGCGCTCGATGGTCGCTGGATCGTAGGTATCTCCAGGGTGCGTGAATAACCGTGCCAGGACCGTCTCTCGAGGGATACGGCGGTTGCCGATCACTCGGATCTGCGTGACCACGTTTTGCGGGGCGGCGGCCGCTGGGGCGACGTCCTGCTGAGCCCAGGCATTCAGACTGGAACCGCAAAATAGAAGCAAGCCCACAATCCTGCACACCCGGAAAAAGAACCGCGCAGGTTGGTTCTGATGAAACCGGGAGCGAAAGCTCCCTGACACGACGCGAAGAATAGGCACACCCTCACTGCTAAAAATCGGATCCTGCTGGAGGAAAAGGCGATTATATGTGACGGAAGGGGTACTCCCCAACTCCGAGGGTTGGTTTCTCACGCAGCCTACCATCCCGGAGATCCACTCAGCTGTGACACCACAACGCCATTAACTCTCCAGTTCGCTAAATGCACAGTACTCGCCCAGTGAGGAATCCCACGACACGGAGAGGAGATTTGGCTTGCAACAGACCTGGCAGTCTTCCACGTAACGCTGCCGTCCACCGGCAGATTCGTCCACCACGATCTCATTCCACTCTCCACAGCCCGCGCACTGGAAACCCGCTGGAAACGGCATCGTCAATCCCACGCTTGAGCAGGTGTCCTTAGTCTATCGGAGGGAACAGGTTTTGCGCTTCGTCGGGGGTGAGCTTTCGAACTTCCACCAGGGTGGAATAAAACGTGGCCCCACGGCCCAGGTCGGTCAGCCGCTCTGAAGTAAGCGCGTTCACGTTGTTTCCCCCGGTTGACAGCTTGCTCCAGTTGAGGCTGGCGGCAACCACTCCGGCCGGCACGCTGCCATCGATCCGCGCGCGCAGCCGGATTTTGCCCCGGGCGTTGAATATTTCCACCCAGTCTGCGTCGCGAATATGCCGTGCACCGGCGTCGTCGGCATGCATCATTGCCAGCCCCGGAGATTCCATCTTTTGGTGGCCGGGAAGGTTGGCGAAGGTCGAGTTCATGAAGTTGTCCGCCTTGCGCGGTAAAAATTCCAACGGAAACGTATGCGCGTCTGCGCCTCGACGCGATTCGTCCGGAGGGTGAAAGGTGGGAAGCGCTTCCAGCCCCTGTGCCGCCAGAGCACTCGAGTAAAACTCAGCCTTGCCGCTCGGCGTGGCAAAGACCCCGTTGGCGAAGGGCAGAGAGGCCACGCGTATGCGCTTTTTCGCTTCCAATTCCTGGAGGGTGATTCCGTCTTCCCCGCGCCCTGCAAGCGCCTGCTCGATCAGATCGTCGACGCTGTCGCCGAAACAGGGTTCGGTGAACCCCATGCGCTGTGCCAATTGGCCGAACAGCCAGACGTTCGAACGCGCTTCGCCCAGCGGTGCAATGGCTTGCTGCGATAACTGCAGAAAGTAGTGACCATAAGCTCCCTGAAAGTCTTTATGCTCCAGGAAGGTGGTGGCGGGCAGCACGATATCGGCGTAGTCGGTAGTGTCGGTAAAGAATTGCTCGTGCACTACCGTGAAAAGGTCGCTGCGCATCAGGCCCTGCACCACGGCGTTCTGATTGGGAGCAATCGCCGCAGGGTTCGAGTTGTAGACGAAGAGCGCTTTTACCGCAGGCGACTCTAGCTCGGTGAGCGCATGGCCGAGCCGCGACATATTCACGATGCGGGCGGGCCGCTGCAGCGGGCTGGCCAGCATCAGATCAGGCCGCTCGAGAGCTGCGGAGTTGAATACGAAGGCCCCGCCAGTGGAGAGCTGCAGCCCGCCGCCCAGATCCTTCCAGGCGCCGATCAGAGCGGGCAGCATACATACTGCGCGAGCGGCTGCCCCGCCGTTCTGCGAGCGCTGTATGCCGTAGTTCAAGCGGATAACGGCCGGCGGACTGCTCGCGTACTCGCGCGCCAGCCGCTCGATATCCGCTGCGGGGATGCCCGTCAAGCCGGCAACATGGTCCGGCGTGTAGGCGAGAACATGTTCTTTCAGCGCTTCAAAACCGTGAGTGTATTGGGCGACATAATCGCGGTCGTAGAGCCCTTCCTCGATGATCACGCGCATGAGGCCAAGTGCCAACGCCGTGTCCGTGCCCGGCTGGATAGGGATGTGCCAGTCAGCGGCCTGGGCAGTGCGGGTTCGATATGGGTCGATAACCACTAGTCGCGCGCCATTGCGGCGTGCTTCTTGGACGAAGGGCCAAAGGTGAACGTTATTGCCGTGGATATTCGCGGCCCAGGCGATGATGTACCTGGCATGGCGGAAGTGTTCCGGGTCGGTACCCAGCTTTTTTCCGTAGACCGAGATCAGCGCATCCGCGCCGGCGGTAGCGCAGATCGTGCGATCGAGCCGCGATGCACCCAGCCGGTGAAAGAATCGGCGGTCCATGGATCCATAACCGAGCACACCCATATTTCCCGCATACGAGTAGGGCAGGATGGACTCAGGACCGTGCTCACGGGCAATCGAACCCAATCGTTCCGCGATCTCGTTCAGCGCTTCATCCCAGCCGATGGGCTCGAAGGCTTCGGTCTCGCGGCCGTAGGGCCGTTTCCCTTTCGCTGCTCCGGGTCGGCGGCGCAAAGGGTAAAGCACCCGCGACGGAGAATAAACCCGGTCGAGATATTTGCTGACTTTGGCGCAGAGAAAACCACGCGTGACCGGATGGTCCGGGTCACCTTGCACCCGAGTCGCTTTACCCGACTCGTCAATGGTTACAAGAACAGCACACGAGTCCGGACAGTCATGCGAACAGACGGCTGAGACAGTTCTCGCTGGGGACATAACTCATTGTAGTAGCAATGCCGAGACCAACCAATCAAACCGTAAAACCGCCCCCGCATGGAAACCCCCACTGCCCCCTGTTGTCATCCCGAGCAGCTGGACTTGCCTGCGGCAAGTTGAGGGAGAAATGACAGCGCAAAGATCGCCATACATGCAAGGCCCGGAGGGCCGACCACCGAACGTCAGCCCAGCCCGGAAGGGCTGGGAAATCGGATCCCGAAGAGGATCAGAGCGCCGTAGGCTTTTCAATCCCCCCCTAAAAGGCGTCATCTGAGCGAAGCGCCTCGCAGACCTATCGCATATCAGAGGGTTTTATGGGCGCGGAGTCGAAGGACCCCGGCCATGCTTGTTGGCAGATGCTCTTCCGAGCTTTCCGGCCACAAACTACAAGGGAAATTAAAAAAGTCACAGACTCCGAGCGAAGCCGACCTGTCCCGGCGTGCCGTGGAGGGATCTGCATTTTCTTTTCTCCCCGCAAGACTTATTGTGGGTCAACCGGAAAAACCCATGCCTCGAATTCATCTCTCATTGCTTCTAGCCGTAGCGCTCTCCACCCCATCCTGGGCACAAACATCCCCGGAGGCTGCCATTCGCCACTTGATGGATCAACAGGCTTCCGATTGGAACCGGGGCGATGTGGACGCCTTCATGAAAGCCTACGAAGACGCCCCAACCACTACATTCGTGGGTAAGACCGTGGAATACGGCTATGCCACCATTCGCGATCGCTACAAGAGGATCTATCCAACCCCCGAGGGAATGGGCAAGCTGGCCTTTTCCAATCTTGCGATCAGAGTACTGGACCCCAACTACGCCATCGCCACTGGAAATTTTCATCTGCAACGAACCGCAGCCGGCGGAGGCGATGCCGACGGAATTTTCTCCCTCTTGTTGAAGAAAGACCCGCAGGGCTGGAAAATTATTCTCGACCACAGCAACCGGACCAACTGACCACGGTCAAATCTGCAGCACTTCCCTTTCCTTATTGCGGCACATCTCTTCCATGCGCCGGATCTCATCGTCGGTGAGTTTCTGTATCTCTTCGAGCGATCTCTTCTCCTCATCCTCTGAGATCTTCTTGTCCTTTGCCGACTTCTTGATCAGGTCATTGCCATCGCGGCGAATATTGCGCACTGCGGTGCGATGATCTTCGAGCGTCTTGTTCAGGTGCTTGACCACTTCCTTGCGCCGTTCTTCGGTCATCGGAGGGATGGGAATCCGGATGACCTTGCCGTCATTCTGCGGGTTGAAACCCAAATCGGATGTACGCAGCGCCTTCTCAATATCCACAATAATGCCCGGATCCCACGGCTGGACTAGGATCAGGTTGGCATCCGGCGCAGTCACCTGCGCCACCTGGTTGAGCGGTGTATCGGTGCCGTAGTACGGAACCTTGATCTGGTCGAGCATATGGACAGAGGCGCGGCCGGTGCGGGTGGATGCGAGATTGGCGCGGAAGTCGTCGACCGCCTTTTCCATTCGCGTCTTGAGCTGTTGCTGGATGTCTTTGAGGGCGGGAATACCGCCCATTACTGAGACTGCCATTTTCTTCTTCCCCCGAATTTAGATCGACATCGCCTGCTCGCGCGCATGGTAGGACGAGCGCACCAGCGGTCCCGACTCCACGTGGCGGAAGCCCATGCCTAGAGCCTCTTCGCGCATATAGGCGAACTCCTCCGGCGTGTAATAGCGCGCCATGGGCAGGTGATCTTTGGATGGACGCAGGTACTGCCCAATGGTCAACACGTCCGTGCCAACGGCGGCCAGGTCGCGGTAGACCTGCAGCAGCTCGTGCATTTCTTCTCCCAGGCCGACCATGACGCCAGATTTAGTGATCATGCGCGGGTCGACGATCTTGGCATACTCTAGCAGCCGCAGCGTGCGCTGATAACGAGCACCCGACCGCACCACGCGATAGAGGCGCGGCACCGATTCGGTGTTGTGGTTCAACATCTCCGGCTTGGCCTCGACCACAATACGAATCGCTTCTTCCTGACCCTGAAAGTCAGGCACCAGGACTTCCACCTGGCAACCGGGGGCCTGGCGCCGAATTTCCTCGATCACCATGGCAAAGGCCCGTGCGCCCCCCGGAATATCGTCGTCGCGATTCACGCTGGTGATCACGGCATGTTTCAGTCCCAGTCTGGAGACCGCTTCCGCAACCCGGCGAGGTTCGTCGAAGTCGATGGGCTCCGGGCGGCCCTTGGGCACGGCGCAGAAACCACAGCGGCGGGTACAGGTATTGCCCAGCATCATGAACGTCGCGGTGCGTTGGTTCCAGCACTCACCGATATTCGGGCAGTGGGCGGACTCGCATACAGTATGCAGGTTGAGCGACCGGGCAAGACTCTTCAGTTCGTGGTAGTTCTCTCCCACCGGCGCACGCGCTTTGAGCCAGGCGGGCTTGGGAGCGGGACGGCGTGGGCTCGCATCGATCTGAACAAGGTCAAGCACGCTGCCCTATTGTATCGTGGCTAGCGAAGACGCCCGATTACCTCCGATCTCACCAGGTAGAGAAAGAAGACCAGGTTGATCAAGACCATCACCACCCATTGGCCCTGGTGAAAGCGGAAAAGGTTATAGCACCCGAAACACACGCAGCAGAAGACGGCGCCCAGGCTAAGCGCCCAGCCCCATCGCCGCATGCGCATCAGTCCCAGGCCGGCGAGGGCAAAGACCGTACACAGGATCAGGATGCCAATCCTGGCGGCGGAAGGATAGTGGCCGGTCAGCACTCCCACCACACCCATCACCGCCAGTGCCAGCATCCACAGTGAAATGGCTGCCATGCCCGGCAGCGGTAGTTTGGCGTTGGTCATAAAGTATGCAAATAGGCCATCAGATCTTCCATCTGCTGGTCAGACAGCGTGTTCCCCAGGGCCGGCATCATGTTTCTGCCTCGCAGAATCACCGCTCTCACGCGGTCGTCTTTCGCCGCGCCCCCGCTGGGTAGATAAGGCTTACGGAACAGACCCTCCAACCCGGGACCGTTCAGCCCCTTCTCCGTGTTGGCGTAGTGGCAGCTGGAGCATCGGCTCACAAAAACCTGGTGTCCCGCCGCCTCTTGCGGCGTGAGCTCGCTCAGTGGCTTGGAGGGCGCCAGATGGTGGCACCCGGCAGCTATCAACAAAACAGAAAGAAGAAGCTTCTTCAACTCGACTCCGCGATTTTCAATTGGCCGCCGCAATCGCTGCCACGATCTTGTCCATGGCCGTGCGTTCTGCCGGCAAGGAAGGACTGTGATCGGTGCACATGATTGAGAAGGCGACTGTCTGGCCGCTGGCCGCCACCAGGTAACCGCTCAAAGCGCGCGCTTCGCCCAGCGTTCCCGTCTTGGCGAAGACCTTGCCATCCAGCAGCGGCTGCTTGAAACGGGCGGAGAGCGAACCATCCACTCCGCCCACCGGTAGTGAAGACCGAAATGCTTCACCCCAGCTCTGCCGTGCCGCATAGCTGAGCAAGGTGGTGAAGGCTCGGGGCGTGACCAGGTCCTGAACAGATAGCCCGCAGCCGTCAAAAAGGACGAAGTCAGTGGGGACGATCCCGGCGGAGATGAGGAACTGGCGCACCACCCGCGTGCCTTCCAGGAAGGATCCATCCGAGCTTTCGAGCTTCCCCAGCGTTCTCAGGATAATTTCGGCGTGAAGGTTCTGGCTGACCTTGTTGGTCACCACCAGATCATCACCCAGCGGCGGGGAGACATGCGATGCCAGCAGATTTTGCCCTGCACTTGGCGACTCGATATTTTCCACGGTTATGGGATGAAGCGCGAGCGGTTGTTCCTGCGCGGGGAGAAAGTCGCTGGTGTCGGTCGATAGGCGATGTTGCGCGCGAGCTTTGCCGCTGATCTGCACCCCACGCGCCAGCAGCATGGCCCGCAGCGATCGCGCCGCGTACTCCGCCGGATCTTCGATAGCCAGGGCAGTATGCAGGCCCGGTTGACCGAGGGGTGTCCGGCCAAAAATCCGCACCGTCATCGAGCCCGGCGCGCGCTCGACGCCAGGCTTGCCCGGGTCGCCGTGGGGGCTGGTCGTGAGTGAGTTTTCGACCGAGTAGTAAGGCGTCGCCGGAACCCAGGAGATCAAGGCGTTGTCTCCCGCCTGCGCCGCCGGCGTGGCACTGAGGTAGACCTCATTATCGTTCACGGTCAGCGCGGAAATCGGCGCGCCATATCCCCACTGCAGGTCGTCCCAGCTCCAGCCGGTGCCGTAGCGTTCGAAGAGAAACCAGGTGTCGTCGCCAACAATATCGCCGGTCACGGAGCGGACCCCGTGCTTCACGATCTGGTCAGCCATATCTTCGAGTGCCGCCAGTGGCGGCCCGGTGCGCTCCGTCTTGAGACCAAAGGGCATGGTGCGGCCAGAGATGTTGGCATCACCCACCCCAAATATGGTGATATCGCCCCGAACCTCTCCCCCGCTGCCAACCGGAGCACTGCTCGAGGCCAGCGTGGTGAAGGTAAGGCCGCTGGGCAACAGAGCGTAGGCGGCCGCGGTGGTCAACAGCTTGGCGTTTGAAGCTGGGTTGAAGTACGCGCCGTCATTGAGCTTGTAGATGGGGCTCCCACTGAGCGCCACCACAGAGATTCCCCAGTGCGCCTGGTTCACTTGAGGATCCGCAAGAATGCGGGCCACTGCCAGAGGCAGCGGCACTTTGCGCGCCGGCTTGGGCTTCGCCGGGGGAAAGAAAAGCGCGCCGAGCAGCAACAGGCTGAGATAGGGAGAGCGCGGTTGCATGTGTCTTCGCGGAGTGTACCTCACTAGAATGGCAAAGATGCCCTTTGCCTCGCGTGCTCGCTGCGAATGGAAGCTGCGCACCCGCTCCCTGCCGCTGGGCGAGCGGACTGTGGTCATGGGAGTGCTCAACACCACGCCCGACTCTTTTTCCGATGGCGGCGCGTTTGACAGCCCTGCCGCGGCCATCGAGCACGGGTTGGCCATGTTTGAGGATGGGGCGGACATCGTCGATATCGGCGGCGAATCCACCCGGCCGGGAAAGCACAAGCCAGTGGGCCTCCGCGAAGAGCTCGACCGCGTCATGCCCGTGTTGAAGGGCATCTTGCGCCATCGCCCCGACGCAATTCTCTCCATCGATACCTATAAGTCCCAAACCGCCGCGGCTGCATTGGAGGCCGGAGTTGAGATTGTGAACGATGTCAGCGGTTTCTTGTGGGATGGGGCGATGGCCCAAGTCTGTGCCGCGGCCCGCTGCGGGGTCGTCTTGATGCATACCCGCGGCCGTCCTGAGGAATGGCACGCCCTGCCGCCCCTGGACACGAAGCAGGTTGTACCTCACGTCAGGCAGGGGCTGCAGCAGCGGCTGCTCGATGCCCTGACGTCTGGGATCGACAGGGATCGAATCGTGCTCGACCCGGGATTCGGGTTCGGCATCATCTCCGGCCAGAACTACGCCTTGCTGGCCGGCCTTGATGAACTGGCTGGTTTGGGACAGCCGTTGCTCGCGGGCGTCTCCCGCAAGGGATTCCTGGGAAGAACCCTGTCCCCCCTCTACAAGGGAGCAGACATACCCGTGGATCGGCGGGGCCATGCCTCTCTGGCAGCGGTCACCGCTTCCATTTTGCAGGGCGCGCACCTGGTAAGGGTCCACGACGTGCGTCCAAGCCGGGAAGCCGCAGCCATAGCAGACGCCATCCTGGCCGCGGCATCTGGCTAATCAGAATCACAGGGAGTGAGTTCCTCCCATCTGGACATCCTCAGTTTGTGTCCCAAACCGCAACCTCCATCCCTAACCAGTGAGCGGAGAAGTGCGTGCTCGGTCGATAGCAACTCCAGAACATGGCGGACGTCGTTGAAGGTTTTTCGCCCCCTCCTCAGAGCCGTCATCCTGAGAGCCTGTGACTTTTTCGATCTTTTCGTGTTTTCTGCGTAGCTAACCGGATGCTTTTTACCCCCCACAAAGCCGTCATCCTGAGCGAAGCGCCTCGCGGATCTATCACATGATGGAGAGCTTATGGCGCGGAGTCGAAGGACCTCGGCGATGCTTGTTAACCGATGCTCTTCAGAGCTTTCCGGCCACCAAAACCATGAAAGAAATCAAAAGTCACAACCTCTCGGCATGACAAAGGAAAGGACGATGGTTCCATAGAGAGTGGTTGCTGGACCAAGGCGTTTCTCATCACTCGGCTAGGCGGCCCTGCCGTCGCCCTAGTGCTTGTCCTCGTTAGGGCCGGAGATGCGGCTTGCCTCAAAACTCACGATTCTCCACTGCCCATCCCGATTACTGTAAACGCGGGTATAGCGGAACCGCCCGCTGATGTCGCGGTCGCCCCTTTTACCCACCACTTCAGCCTTCGATGTGACCACCGCGGTATCCCCGTAAATCCGTACCTTGATATCGCTTAGATCCAGTTGGGTGATGTGCAGAGACCCGCTGCGGCGGCTGGTGAGTTCATCCGCCTTGGTTTCCAAAGTACCGTTGGCGCTGATGCCCAGATAATCATCGGCAAGCAGGCGATCGACTACGGAAATATTGTTGGTAAGCTGGGCTTGACGCCAGTCCAGTTCCAGCCCTTCGATCTCTTTGTGGGCACTATCGCGGTGAGGAAAAACAGCGTGCGCCTGACTCGTATACACCCAGGCCAATACAAGGACGAGGGACAGTCTGCCGACCGTGGGAAACAGCCAACGATGCTCGGAATGAGCGCGCATAAGCGTATCGGATGTTAGTCCGCGTCTGAATGTGAGTCAAAAATGAAACTTCAGAGTGACAGTTTTCGGGGTTGAACGCAATGCCCCGGGGATTGGACGGCAATCCCTTCAAGCAGAATCAGGAGAACTTACCCAGCGGCAGAAATGCGGACTGGATTTTTTCTCAGGAAAAATCCAACCTCTCACATGTCAGGCCGGGTATACGTATCCTGGTTCTGCTTTACACCACTGCTGTAAGATTCTCCACCTCTCGCTCCCGCATCAACTGAAAAAGGCCGCCGACCGCGAACTTCTTGAAGTGAGGAGTGGTGCGGTGGAACTCGCTCGCGGCGCGGTCACGGTATTGCTCGTAGATCACCACCATGCTTGGGTCGTCCTCGGCGGTATGGGGAACGTAACTTACACAGCCAGGCTCCTGGCGCGAGGCGAGGGCCAGCTGGCGCAGAATATCGCTTACGTTTTCACGGTCTTCTGCGGCAAATCGCATGCGTACGATAAAGCTGACCATTATGCCTCTAACTCTACCCGATCAGCTGGAGTGCATCCAGTCCAGGGCGGCGGAGAACCCTGGAAGAATCATGGTCTGCTCCCGGTCCGGCCCGGTGGACACCATGCCGATGCGGGCGCCGGACTCGGCTTCCAGAAAACGAAGGTACTTCTGCGCCGCTTGGGGAAGCCGGTCGAACTCAGTGATGCCCTCGGTGGAAGTTTGCCAGCCCTCCAGCATGGTGTAAACCGGCTCAATCTTCTCGAACCCGCTTACGTCCGCCGGGATAGTGTCACAGTTTTGGCCGTCCACACGGTAGCCGGTGCAGATCGGGATCTCCGCGAAACAGTCCAGCACGTCCATCTTGGTCACCACCAGCCATTCGGTGCCGTTAATCTCGCTGGAATAACGCAATAAGGGCAGGTCGAGCCAGCCGCAACGGCGTGGCCGTCCGGTCACCGCCCCGTATTCCTGTCCGCGGGCACGCAGCAGATCGCTGGGCTCACCGTGGATTTCGGTAGGGAATGGACCCTCGCCCACCCGGGTGACATAGGCCTTGGTGACGCCGACCACGGTGCCGATCATGGTCGGTCCCACCCCGGTGCCGATGACCGCGCCCCCAGCAGTCGCGGACGATGAGGTCACAAACGGATAGGTACCATGATCGATGTCCAGCATGGTGCCCTGGGCCCCTTCAAACATCACGCTCTGGCCCTGGCGTATGGCGTCGTTCAACAGCTTTGCCGTGTCGGTGACGAATGGCCGAACGCGCTCTGCCGCCTCGGCGTATTCGTCGTACATCTTGATCGGGTCGAGCGGGTCGGTTCCGAAAAGCGCGTGGGCAACGGCATTCTTCTCGTTGCAGGCGTTTTCAATGTGGGTTTTGAGCAGGCTGCGGTTCAGCAGATCAATCACCCGCAAGCCGCTGCGATGCATCTTGTCTTCGTACGCGGGACCGATGCCGCGGCTGGTGGTGCCAATCTTCTGCCGTCCCGGAGCATTTTCCGACGCTAGTTCGATCATGCGGTGGTAGGGCAGGATCACCTGGGCGCGATTAGATACAAACAGCTGCTCATCGACGTTGACCCCCAGGTCGCGCAGCTTGCCGATTTCCTTAAGGAAGGCTAGCGGGTCGAGCACCACGCCGTTGCCGATTACGGCACGGCAGTCCGGCCGCAACACACCGCACGGGACCAACTGCAGCACGAATTTCTGTCCCCGGATGATGACCGTATGCCCGGCGTTGTGGCCGCCTGCATAGCGCGCCACCACCGCAAACCTATCGGAAAGAACGTCGACGATCTTTCCTTTTCCCTCGTCGCCCCATTGGGCACCCAGTACGATCGCAGTCTTGGCTCGCATGAACTCCAATCAATTTCGTGTGACGCACTCTTCCCCTGCCGGCTCGGCCTTTTTTGATCGAACGCCCTTCAACCTGCGCAGGTTATGAGTGGAAATATTGCTGATTCGTCGGGCGCGGCGGCGCAGCTTGTGTGCGACTCTTGGTGCCCGACTCTTGATGATATAACGCCACCGGGTAGCGGCCAAGCACCTGCGACAATGACAGAAGATGAGCCATGCCTGAACTGCCTGAGGTTGAAACCATAGCACGCGGCGTCGATGAGCGGGTTCGCGGGGACCGCATCGAAACCACCTGGTTCAGCGAAAAGCGTGAGCCCTTCAAGTCTTCTCCGCAACTCATGGCAAAAGAGTTGCCCGGCCGCCGCATCGAACGCGTCTATCGCGTCGGCAAACACATTGTCTTCGATCTCGCCGGAGGAACCGCGCCCGGCTTGCAGTGGATCGTGCATCTGGGCATGACTGGCCGGCTGCTGGTCGCCGATCCTGAGACGCCGGTCCCGCCGCATACGCATGCCATCCTGAACCTGCTTTCGGGGAAGGAACTACGCTTTGTGGACCCCAGGCGATTTGGGCGCATGGAACTGCACGGACTCCCCACCAAAAAGACAACCCCATTCGCGGGCACGGGCCAGGAGCCTTTCAACATTTCGCGGGACGCCTTCGCCGCCCTCTTCCGGCCGCGCCGCACTTCCATTAAGGCAGCCCTGTTAAACCAAAAACTGCTGCACGGGGTAGGCAACATCTACGCCGACGAGAGTCTATTCCGCGCCGGCATCCGCCCGCGCAGGATGGCCCGGCATCTGAAACGGGCGGAACTTGACCGCCTGCACACCGCCCTGCAGACCGTTCTCAGGGAGGCCATTGCGTTGGGCGGTTCGTCCGTTTCCGATTATGTGGATGCCGCCGGTGTAGAAGGCTTCTTCCAGCTGGAGCACCGGGTTTATCTCCGCACCGGCCAGCCGTGCCTGGTGTGCGGGACGCCGATCCGGCGCATCCTGGTGGCCGGCCGGGGGACCCACTATTGCCCCCACTGCCAGCGTTAGTTTTCTATGAATTCCAGAATGCTTGGCCTGATCAGGCTTCCATAAACCGGAAGCCGTGAGCCGTGGACCGGAGCTAACTATCTCATAACAGGTAACATCATAAACGGCCCAACAACTGCAACAAGTTTGGTAGCCAGCGACGCACGTGGCTCGCGATAAAGTAGCGAGTCTGGCGCCTCAGATCCGGCGAGCAGAGCCCAGGTTCTACCGGGACCAGCCGCAAACCGGAGCTTCACATCCCGCAGGTGCGTTTTCACGACGCGTTCTGACGGGGACTCTCTTGGGAGGCCAGTGATTGGCCATTACTCAGAAAAGCCACTCATCTGTGGCTTTTCGATTTTAGGCACCGCGGACTTCCATCCCGTATCACCCACCCGTAACAGGTTTATTCTTACTACTGGGACATCGCTCTCCGAATAGCACTTGCTATCGGGCAGATTATCTGTGTATTATCGGTTTTGCCTATCGAGCGGCTGAAGCCAGATCTCAAATTTGAATCAGGCTCGCCGCATTTCTCGAGAGTCAATAGGGTTTTTCTGCCGCGTCGCACCTGCTGGCCCAATTTGTGATGTTTCGTCGCTGGGTCGATCAAGAGCGGTACAGACAACACCAGTAGTTTGTTTGAGAGATCAAACCATAGGTTCCACCCCCAAACCGTAATCTTTTGGAAAAGTTCCTTTTGAGTGCGTGGACGTGGCCGCTGGCCATCAACCAAGTGGAAACATGAGTTGCAGCCGATCTCTGCCTTCCCCTGTCCGGGGAGGGTCGCACATGAGAAAGCTGCAAGAATTGCCAACGCACCGGGATGTGCATGCATGACAGAGCAAAACCAACCACAAGCGCAGCCGAATCAGGCCCAGCCTGCGGGACAAAGTGAAGGGCAAGGGCATCGTCGCCGGCGCCGCAGACGTAAGGGATACACCAACAATCAGGCAAAGGGTCACGCCAATGCCGAGCCTGCACCAGGGTCCGGCCAGACCCACCCGCCTAAGAAGGCGGCTAAGCCTAAGTCCTCCGGCCAAAACCGTTTCACCGCCAAGAATGGCAATGGCAGCCCTCACGGAGCCGCGAATAACGGCGGCAACGGTGGCGGACGGCGCAAAGGCAAACAGCGTCGGCAGCAGACATTTGTCGGCCCCATGGACCACAGCTACCGCGTGGTCAACGGCAATACGGCCGACATGCCCTATTCCGCAACCGAATTCCGTGGCAACGGCCAGAATGGCCATTTCCAGAATGGGCACTTCGCCGAGAGTGCGCCCAAGGAACCCGTCGCCGTCCCCCTTCGTGAGGATGCTCCCGTTCGCATTTACTGCTTCATCGAAGACTTGTTCTTCCTGGCCAAGATTCAGGAGACGGCTCGGAAGATAGGCGTGAAGGTAGCGTTCGTCAAGGCAGACAAGGACATCGTGTCACGGCTGGCCGATGTGCCCGAGGGGAGCCGTCCTTCGTTGATCGTCTTCGATCTGAACAATGTCAGCGCCAAACCGCTTACGTTGATTCCGCGGCTCAAGAGCAAGATGAAGCGGGGCACCTCAGTGATTGGTTTTCTCTCTCACCTGCAGGGCGACCTGAAGGCGAAGGCCATGGAAGCCGGCTGTGACATGGTGATGCCACGTTCCGCTTTCTCCCAAAACCTGCCCAATCTCTTGCGCCGTCATGGACAAGACGCAGAGCTGGAAGCAGTCGAGGCATAAACAAGAGCCTTCCCCGGCTCTCTTTATTGACAACCAATGACGGGTGGGCGGGTACAAACTCCAAATGCAACAAATCGTGGGAACGTAACTCCTCAAGAGATGAAGGCAGCAGCAGCAGCCGGGTCTGTGGCAAAGTGGGAAGCGCCCTTTGCTTTCCAGCTTTTCCATAGACCATTTCAGCGCATCGCACCCCATCTCACTCACCGGATTGCGCTTATTGGGGATCAACGTGATGCTAATTTTGTTGCATTTGGAACCTGAATCCGCCGTGCCCCATATCTCGCTCGTTTTTCGCGAGATGTGGGATACTCCAGATCTGGACCTAAAGTGTTGATAGTGAGCCGAATGCTTTCGGATTGAGCGGAGTGGTATCCCATATCTCGCGAAAAACGAGCGAGATATGGGGCACCCGTCATTGGTTGTCAATGAAAGAGCCCCGAACCCTCAAACCGCAGTCAATCCTCCATCACACGTATAAAGCCCGCCGGTGCAATAAGAAGAATCCTCTGACGCCAGAAAAACCGCAATCCCTTCGATGTCGCAAGGCCTGCCCAGTCGACCCATGGGCACAGCCTCCCGATATTGCTCACGCGCCGCTTCGTCACCCAGCACGGACGCGTTCATCGGCGTGTCCATGGTCCCAGGGATAAGCGAATTCACACGAATTCCGTCCCGGGCGTAGGCTGCGGCCATTACCTTGGTCAGGCCGAAAATCCCCGCCTTGCTCGTACTGTAAGCCGTAAGATTGGGCGCGCAACCAGTCAATCCCGTCGGCGAGCCAAGGTTGATGATCGATCCCCCGCCCTGTTTGAGCATGAACGGAATCACGTGCTTGCAGCACAGAAACGTTCCCTGCAGATTGACCCGCATTACCTTGTCCCAGATCTCCAGGCTGAGCTCGTGGGCTCGCGCATCCTGGTCGTGGAAAAGGACCGCAGCATTGTTGTAAAGCACGTCGATCCGTCCAAACTCAGCCAATGCCGTTTCCAAAAGGGCAATAACGTCGCGCTCTTCCGATACATCGGCGGGGACGAAGATCGCCTGTCCCCCATCTTTACGAATCTGCTCGACTGCGGATTTTCCTGCGGTAGCGTTGGTGTCCGCTGCGACCACCATCGCCCCTTCCCGTGCAAAGCGGCCGGCCACGGCACGTCCTAAGCCGACAGCGGATCCCGTCACGACCGCTACTTTTCCTGAGAGTCTCATGAGTCTGTCTGCCAGTTCGCCCGAATGCAGAGTATGCGAGATGCATTCTCCGCGTCTCTGATAATCGAGCAAACTTTTTGTTGCAGCAGCACGATTGCCGCCACCGCTACCGGCCCGACCGGGGTTTTACAAGATTCATTCGTAGCATTCTTATAGCCATGCCCGTAACTTCATAGGACTATGGATGCACTCCGAATCCCAGGCTGGAGGATTCCTACGAAATTGAAGGATCGAGTTGCGCTGGTGACGGGTGCAGCATCGGGCATCGCGCGTGCGACTGCGCAGCGTTTCGCCCGTGAAGGCGCAATCGTCGTTGTAGCCGATGGGAACGTGACTGGCGGCCAGGAAACGGTCGCCCTTATCCAGGCTGAGGGCGGGGATGAGGGCGGGGCTGAGGGCGGTCGCGCGAGCTTTATCCAGGTGGACGTCACCCAGGCAGAACAGATAAACAGCATGGTCGAGACCATACTCAAGCAACATGGACAGCTTGATGTTCTTTTCAATGGCGCGGCCATCCTCTTCTACGGCACTGTCCTCGATACTGAGGAACAGGCCTGGAACCGGATGCTTTCGATCAATCTCACTGGCACTTTTCTCTGTTGCCGGGCGGTCCTCCCGCACATGGTTCTTCGAGGCCGGGGCTCGATCATTAACATAGCGTCGACCGTCGGCGCTCATGATGCCTGCGCTCGCGCGGTGGCCTATGTAACCTCAAAGGGAGGCGTCAACATGCTCAGCCGGGCCATGGCCATCGATCACGCCAAACAAGGCATTCGCGTGAATGTGATTTGTCCCGGCCCGACCGATACGCCAATGTTGCGCAATGCCATGACCACTGAAGAACTGGATGCCTTCGCCAAGACATTTCCTATGGGACGACTTGCGCAACCCGACGAGATTGCGAGTGCCGCTTTATTCCTGGCCTCCGACGATGCGTCATTTGTCACCGGCTCGGTCTTGTTTGTCGACGGCGGCCAGACGGCAGAGATTTGAGGTGAGCGTGCCCGCAGCGGAACCTGTCACCGGCGGTGGAGTTCCCCGCCTGCGCCGCGTGCTCACGCTGTGGGATTTGATTTTTTATGGGATCGTGGCCGTCACTCCGAGCGCGCCGGCCACAGTCTATGGTCTGGCCGAACTCAAATCCGGTGGATACGTGGTGGTTACGATTCTCGCCGCCATGGTCGCCATGGTGCTCACTGCCATCAGCTATGGCCGGATGGCCGCACTCTATCCCTCCGCGGGTTCCGCCTATGCCTACGTCAGTCGTGGGATCCATCCCTATCTCGGGTTTGTTGCCGGATGGGCCATGCTGCTCGACTATATGCTGATACCGCTCTTTTGTACCCTCTACGGCACCCTCTCCCTGCAGCGGGCTCTCCCTGTATTGCCGTTTCCGGTGGGCGCCTTGTTTTTCGCCGGCGGGATCACTCTCTTGAACCTGCGCGGCATTCGCTCCACCGCGCGGGCCAACCAGGTGCTGCTGGTTTTTATGGGTATGGTTCTCTTCAGCTTCATCGGGCTGGCGATCAAATATATTGCTGTTCGCTACGGGTTTACTGGTTTGTTCTCAACCCAACCCTTCTATCGTCCGGGAACATTTCACGTGCGCGCCATCGCTTCGGCAACCTCTTTCGCGGCCTTGACCTACCTGGGATTCGATGCGGTGACGACCATGGCCGAGGACGTAAAAAATCCCCGCAAGAACGTCTTACTCGCCGCAGTTTCGGTATGCATCTTTACCGGGCTGTTCGGCGGGCTGCTGGTCTACCTCGGGCACCTGGTGTGGCCAAACTACACCACCTTCACCAACATCGATACCGCATTCATCGACGTCACCGGCCGTGTCGGCGGGGTGGCGCTGCTGAAGGCGACGGCCCTCCTGTTAGTAGTCGCGAATGTGGGCGCGGGCCTCACTTCACAGGTAGGAGCCGCACGATTGCTGTTCGGCATGGGACGGGAGAACGTGATTCCTGCCCGCTTTTTTGCCCGGCTTCATCCCACCCGCAACACTCCCGACATCAATATCATTCTGCTCGGCGCCATCGCTTTCATCGGGGCACAGATTATGAGCTACGAGTTGGCCGCGGAACTATTGAATTTCGGTGCCTTTCTCGGCTTCATGGGAGTAAATGCAGCGGTGGTCTGGAGATTCTGGGTCCACAGGGCGGAAGCGGGCGGCAGGAATTTTGTGTTCGATGTCATCCTGCCTGTCCTTGGCTTCACCTTCTGCTCCGTCATCTGGCTAGGGCTGGGGAACCCGGCAAAGATCGCCGGCTCCCTGTGGCTAGTAGTGGGCTTCTTTGTCCTGGCCACCCAAACGGGTTGGTTCAAGCGTCCGATCGTGATGTCGGATCCGTCGTTGTACGAATGAGAAGGCCAAATCATGCGCATGAAAAAGTTCATCAACGATCCGCAAAACCTGGTCGCAGAGCTCCTGGATGGAATGGTGCTCGCTTTTCCGGATAAAGTTCGCTTGAGCGGCCGCAATATTGTGGCCCGCGCGGTGAACAAAACGCCTGGCAAAGTGCGGCTGGTCACTCTAGGAGGAAGCGGGCACGAGCCCGGCCTGAGCGGATTTGTGGGCAGGGGAATGCTCGACTACAGCGTCGCCGGAGATATTTTCGCAGCCCCCGGCGCACCGCGTTGCATGGAAGCGATTCGCAGTGCTTGTGCCAACGGCGAGAGCGCGCTGTTGATCGTGTTAAACCACGCTGGCGATGTGCTGTCCGCCAATATCGCCATGGAGATGGCTCTCCGTGAAGGCTTGAAAATCAGGATGGTTCTCACCCACGAGGATATCGCCGGCGGTCCAAACCCCGACGATCGCCGTGGCCTGGTTGGTTTCTTCCCGGTTTACAAAGTTGCCGGAGCCGCCGCAGAAAGTGGCGCCGGGCTCGAGGAATGCCTCGAGATTGCCAACCGCATGGAACGAAACATGCGCTCGCTGGCGGTCGCAGTGAGCACCGCGACTCATCCCTCCACGGGTCAGCCCATCTTCCACCTGGAAGACGACGAAATGGAGATAGGCATGGGCCAGCATGGCGAAGCGGGAACTGGCCGCATGCAACTCAAGTCCGCGGACCAGACGGCCGAGATCATGCTCAACATGCTGCTGGAGGATCTCGCAGTGAAGAGTGGTGAAGAGCTGCTGGTTCTGGTGAATGGCGCTGGAGCGACCACACTGATGGAATTGCTCATCGTGTTCCGCCGGGTGGCGCAGGTTTTGGCAGAGAAAAAAATCAAGCTGGTTCGCAGCGCCGTTGGAGAGTTCATTACCACCCAGGAACAGGCCGGATTCCAATTACTGATTGCGCGCATGGACCAGCAGTTGATCGATCTCTGGGATGGGCCGGCGGACGCTCCATTTTTCGTGATGCAATGAGCGCCTCGATTGGAAGAACGGAGTTGGAGAAGATGTTCATCCGGGCTGCTGCCTGCGTTCGTAGTGAGCACCGTCGGCTGACGGAATTAGACTCTATCGGCGGCGACGGAGACCACGGAACCACCATGCTTCGCGCTGCTGAGCAAATGGAACTTTGGGATAAATCGAGTACCGAAAGCATGACCGGTTTGCTCAAGGCCGCCGGCTGGAGAGTTCTGAGTGTCGATGGAGGCGCATCCAGTAGCCTTTTGGGAACCTTCTTTACCGGCATGGCAGATGTGGAACTCGCCCGGGATTCGATGAATTGTCATGACCTTGCGAAGTCACTCGAGGCGGGTCTGCGTGCTGTCTCCAGGCATACCAAGGCGCGGCCCGGAGACAAGACGATGATGGATGCATTGACCCCCGCCGTCGCCGCTGCGAGTACAGCCGCCCAGGCAGGCAAAACCATACCAGAGGCTCTCGAAGATGCGGCTTTGGCTGCGCGTTTGGGAGCCGAGTCGACCACGGATTTAGTCGCCCGCTATGGCCGGGCCAGGTCTTTAGGAGAAAGGACGCGAGGCCATCCCGATGCGGGTGCCACTTCGATCGCCCTCATCTTCAAAGGATTCAGAGAAGGAGTGAGCAATGGCGGATCTTGATAACGTGCAGGACGGCAAAAACTACTATCTCGATGTTCCCCAGCGGGGCACCCCCAGCAGAATCAAAGGGAGCAATGCACTGGATTGGGGGATGAAAAACCGGCTGGCGCGGATCTTCGATCCAGACGATTCGAGAACAGTGATGCTCGCGATCGATCACGGTTACTTTCAGGGTCCAACCACCGGCCTGGAGCGGATCGACATCACCATCGTACCCTTGATCGCCTACGCCGACGCTCTGATGGTGACCCGTGGAGCTTTGCGCAGCACCATACCTGCGGAGATTTCGAGGCCGGTTGTGTTGCGCTCGAGCGGTGGCCAAAGCATTCTCAAGGAGCTATCGAACGAATTGGTTGCCGTCGATATCGATGACGCCCTTCGCTTGAATGCATCGGCTATGGCGGTGCAGGTCTACATCGGCGGTGTGCATGAACATGAGTCGATCGGCAATCTATGCAAAGTTGTCGACGCCGGCAATCGCTATGGCGTCCCCACGATGGCCGTCACCGGCGTAGGCAAAGACCTGGTGCGCGATGCCAAGTACCTTGGGCTTGCTACTCGGATCTGTGCCGAGATGGGAGCACACTTCGTAAAAACCTACTACTGTGAGAACAGGCTTTTCGCGCGTAGCTGCCGGTTGTCCCGTTCCTTTAGTGATCGCCGGAGGAAAGAAACTGCCCGAGTTGGATGCCCTGAAGATGGCTTACCAGGCAGTTAACGAAGGAGCAGCCGGCGTCGATATGGGCCGCAACATCTTTCAGTGTGATGCTCCCCATGCAATGATTCAGGCGGTGCGCGCGGTCGTCCATGGCGACGAGACGCCCGACAAGGCCTTCGATCTATATCTCAGCCATAAATCCGTACCGGCAGGCAGGTGACTATGACCAAAAAAAACACAGTGCAGGTAGTCTGCGTCGCAGAGTTTCGCGCGCTCGAAGGCAAGACCGACGCGCTCATTGCGGCTCTTCATTCACTCATCAAAGCCACCACCGCGGAACAGGGTTGCATCCGCTACGAGTTGAATCAGCGTGTGGATGATGACCGGTGGGTGACCTTTGTGGAGAAATGGAAAGACCAGAAGGTCTTCGATGAGCATTGCCAGATGCCCTACATCAAGCATTTTTTTGACGATGTGCGGCCGCAGTTAGTGGAAGAGTTCGCCGTCAAGCTCTACCAGGAGTTTTTGCCCTAGGTGAAGGTAGAAGAAATCAATACGCCGGCTCTGCTGGTCGACCTTGATGCGATGGAGTTCAATCTGCATCGTATGGCGGGGTTCTTTGCCCAAACACCGGCGAAGCTGCGGCCTCATTTCAAGAACCACAAGAGCCCCATGCTGGCCCGCAAGCAAATCCGCGCCGGGGCCATTGGGATGACCTGCGCTACGCTTCGGGAAGCGGAGATCCTCGTCCACCATGGGGTCGAAAGCATCCTCATCGCCAATGAAGTTGCCGGTGATGCCAAGGCCCGCCAAATTGCCGAGCTATCCCGATATTCGTCAGTGATCGTGGCCGTCGATAGCGTGAGTGGTGTGAACGACCTTGCCCGCGCCCAGAGAAACCTTGGCGTGCAGATGGAAGTGGTGGTAGACCTCGATCTGGGATTGGACCGGTGCGGTGTTCCGCCGGGTGACGCAGCCGTGGACTTGACCCGCTCTGTGGTCGAGCAAGGGCTGGCCTTTCGCGGGCTCATGGGATACGACGGTCATCTGCAGGCCTTACCGGCCAACGAGCAGCAAGAGCAATTGGCGCGCGAGGGGAGCAGAGCAGCTGGTTTCTACTGCGGAGCGCATTCGTTCTGTCGGAATTCCGGTCACGATTATTTCTACGGGCGGAACGGGAACGTATGGTATATCAGGTGTATATCCGGGTATTACGGAAATTCAAGCGGGTTCCTATCTTTTGATGGACGATCTTTATGTCGATCGAGGATCCCGATTTCAACGGTCCCTTACCGTTTTGACCACGGTCATCAGCAAACGCGGATCTCACAAAGCGGTCATCGATTGCGGCGTGAAAGCGATCAGTGCGGAACGGGGTTTGTCGCAAGTGAAAGATATCGATGGTATCCGTCTCAAGGCGCTGCACGCCGAGCATGGCTTGCTTGAGATCGATGAGAAGCTGTCGCGCCCGCTCGAAATAGGCCAAAGAATCGAACTATGGGTCAGATATAGTGACGCCACCATGAACCTACACACCTTCTTGCATGGAGTACGCCATGGCGAAGTTGAAGAGATCTTCCGCATCGAACACTGAGATTGAAAAGTACGAGCCGGTTCCGCGTGGGCAACTGAGAGCAGGCCGCGTTCATGTGCCCAAGCGTTCTTGCAAAGATCACTTCAGCGTCATCGAGCCGCAAATCAATGCAGAGGGAGTGCACGTCTGGCCGTTCGACGTGTCATGCCCGGTAGATGTCCTGTTTCTCACCGAGGATGGACGCCACAGTGTCAGAATGAACCGCCACGGTTACTTCGAGATCTTGTATCTGTGTTCGGGCTCGGCCAACTGTCATATACAGGACCGGCTGCTTCCTTTCCGCGAGGGCGATCTCGCCATTGTGGGCAGCACGCTATATCACCGCGTCGAGTGTCAGTCTTCCACGCCGCTGACGATTGCCGCGCTTTTCTTTGAGCCCGACCTTATTCGCTGTGAGGGCGGAAGCGACAGCGCGGAATACCTTACGCCCTTCCTCCTTCAGGACTCCGAATTCCCCCATATCGTGCCGGCGGAGACAGGAATTCCCAACCAGGTATTGGAACTGATGTTGCGCATCCGCACTGAGCTGCCGCCGCTGTCGCCCCGGGGCAGGTTAGCGGTCAAAACCTACCTGAAGATGATCCTGATGTTGCTGGTGAACCGTTATGCCTCCTACGCCGGCACGGTGGACACCTTCCAACGGCAGCAACGTGACCTCGACCGCCTATTGCCCCTCTTTCGCTTTCTGGGTGAGCATTGTGGAAGCGCCATACAGGTAAAAGAAGCCTCGCGGATTTGTGGCATGAGTGAATCGCACTTCATGAGCTTTTTCAAGCGGGTCACCGGATTGTCATTCATGAAGTATCTCAATCACTATCGCGTAGAGCGTTCCCAGGTAATGCTTGTAAACACAGACGAGCCGATGGCCACCATCAGCCAGGAAATGGGCTTCTGTGATCAGAGCTATTTTGGCACCGTGTTCCGCAGGTTAGTCGGCATGACACCCGCGGCCTATCGCAGGCGCTTCCGAACCAAAAATGGCTCCGGCCGGGCGCACATCAACTCCACGCCGCCCGTCTGGCCGGCCAAGTCCTCTTTAGCCGGAGCGCCCCGGCCAAGCACGGCCGAAATCAACCGCCAACTTGCCGCCCTCCACGACAAGCCGGCGATAAGCCAGACCTACTTCTACTAGGTTTTTTCTCTGACCGATTTTTTCGTGTTTTTAGCAGTGCAAAGGCTGAAAACTTCGGACGACGGTCAGGCCGTCAGAGGCTCCGGAGAACTCGTTCGTGAGGGCGAGCTTTCAGGGCATGTGTGAGAACAGGGATCTAGGATTCTGGGCAGGGACGGTGACTTAGCCCAGGACGCCAGTGCTGGGTTGATTTGAAAGGACGGCTTCAGTCCCTGCAGGGACGGCTGAAAATTGGTCGCGACTCGGCCGCTACAACCGTCCCTGCGGGAGTCTACATTTTCCATTGAAGTCCCGAGGATATCGTCCTGGGCTAAGTTCAGCCGTCCCTTCGGGACTAAATTCCTAAGTCCCGAGTTCTCACAGATGCGCTTAAAGCCCGTCCGTAGTCAATCTGCGAAATAAATGCGGCTTTGGCCACTGCGGGAACAACTCGGTCCAGGCAAAGTTCCGCTGCCTGTTCAGCCGTGGAAGGTAAAGTCTGGACCTCACCCGGTGCTCCCGGCGGCAACATTGGGCGTTACTGCTGCGAGCCAGGCAATAGGGTTGCAAGAAAGAATCGTGGAAATTCACTATACCCACCCCGCACTCCGGCTCAACATTAACAACAACTCATAGTCTGGTTGAGCACTGGAGCCGACGTTATTTCCCGCAAATCTCGTGCTCGAACAGCCCTGTCTGCGGCGTTGTTGCCGTAACAGAAAGACCAGACAAGAGGATTAAGCATTTTCATTTTTGCTCTATTCAAAACTGAACGTGCTTAACAACGACAGAGTTGTGACCAGGTGCCCAGACCCTGCGGCACTGCCGGGACCGTGTGGCCAAATTCAGGAGGTGACACTGTGACACAGAAATCAGGCTTTTCGCGGATGCGTTGTCTAGGTTTGACCACCGGTGCGCTTCTACCCGTCCTCATGGTTTCCGTTGCCGTGCTCTTCTCGGGCGTCCCGTTGAATGCCCAGGTGCAAACTGGCATCGAAGGCACCGTGGCCGATCCGAGCGCAGCTATCATTCAAGGCGCGCAGATTACCATAGCCAATGCACAAACCGGCGTGACTGTTAAGGCGGCAGCCTCTTCGGCTGGCGCATTTACCGTTGTCGGCCTGATCCCCGGCGAATACTCCGTCACGGTCGAGGCGCCGGGATTCAAAACCTTCAAGACAGAACTGACTGTCGAAGTAGCCAAGGTATCGAGCGTCAGCGTGGTGATGACGCCCGGAGCGACGTCGGAAACCGTTTCGGTAAAAGAAGCCGACATTTCCCTGAACACCACCTCGCCGGGGATAGGCACCACCCTGGAACCCGAGTTGGTCAAGAACGCTCCCATTGAAATCAATGGCCTGGCACGGCAGATCGACTCCTTCATGTACCTTGCTCCCGGCGTGCAGGGAAACGCGACCTCGCATGTCATCGACGGCGGGGTCAGTTTTGAAAATGATGTTCAATTCAATGGTGTTCCAGTCGCGTTTGTCCAGTTCGAGGGGAATCAAACGTATATCAATCCGCCCTATGAAGCAGTAAGCGAGTTCCGCGTCGACAGCTCGACATTTGACCCGCAATTTGGACTGGGGCAAGGCGCGGTCACTTTCAACATGGCATCCGGCACCAACGACCTTCATGGAGATGCCTTCGAGATCCTGCGCAATCAATTATTCGATTCCGACGGATTCTTCCCCATCCGCTTCTGCGCCCGACGGAACAGCCGGCGCCACCGATCGACCAGCAGAACAACTATGGATTTACCTTGGCGGTCCGGTAATCCTGCCCAAACTCTACAACGGCAAGAACCGCACCTTTTTCCATTTCAGTTGCGGACTGGTTCCACCAGAATCAGGCTCAGAACGCCATCGGAACCGTGCCAACCCAGGCCATGAAGAGCGGCGACTTCAGTAATTTCGTGGATGCCGCGGGAAATCTGATCCCGATCTACGATCCGCAAACGGGCCAGCCGTTTCCCGGCAACATCATTCCCCAAGCCCGTTTCAGTCCCCTCGCTGTTTCCGTGTTACCGAGCATCCCTAATCCGGATCGTACCGGCCTGGTATCTGGCCTGCAAAGCAATAAGTCTCCAGCGATTTCTTCCATCCCCATCAGACAGACCTTGTGGGCCTACACCATCGACGAAAATCTGACTTCCGTCGCAAAGCATTCATTGGAGCCAATGGCGCGACACATTTAGTTCGCCTACCTTTACATCGGCTCCGATCGTGCCCGCCAGCAACCCTCTACAAAGTCAGATCAATAACACACAACTTGGTTCAGGATTCCTGCTGAACTATGTTAAGACCATTAATCCGAATCTCGTGGTCACGGCCGGAGCGGATTGGATTGGCAACGTCATCGGTCAGCACAATGCGAATCCGAACGCCAGTTTTGGCGGCGTAGCCGGCGGCACCACATTTCCGCTGGTCACCTTCGATGGTCAAAACGCGCCTACTACCTGGGGAGTCAACGGGGGAGCCTATCTTGAATGCTGTGCGGGCGGACTTACCGTAATCAACAACCGCATGCTCGGGATCGTGGTCGGCCAACAACTGGCTGTGGAATAAAGGACGCCATACCTTCAATTTTGGCGCACAGTTCCGGCGCACGTACCAGGACACTGTCGATTGCGATTTTTGTGCCGGCACGTTCAACTTTAGCCAGCGAACCACGTCCACTCCAAACACCAACGATCCAAATTTCGGGAGCTACGGCAGCTCCTTCGCCAGTTTCCTTCTCGGGCAAGTCGATGCCAGCGAACGCATTTCGTCCTCTGAGCTGAATTTGCGAAACAAAGCGATTTGCCTTTTATGCCCAGGACAACTTCAAGTTGAATAAGCGCCTGACCCTCAATGTTGGCCTGCGTTATGACGTCCTGGTTCCCTTCACAGAAACCCACAACGATATCATTTTTGTGGATCGTACAGAACCCAACCCGGGCGCTGGCGGCCTGCCGGGCGCCGCCACCAAATTTGGCAATTGCACGGGGTGCCCCGGAATCACTCGCGCGAACATTCACTGGAAGAACTTCCAACCCAGAATCGGCTTCTCCTACCAGCTCAACTCGAAAACCGTGGTCCAGGCCGGTTTCTACATCACCGCTCTGAATGGCGGCGCCTATGAATATGGGACCGCCTTCACTGCTTCCTTCATGGGATCGCTGCTGAACGGCTCGTTTCTGCGTTCCTCAACCGGCAGCAGTGTTCCGGGTTATGGAAGTTGGGACAGCCAAGTACTGCCCTTGCCGCACGCAAACTCCTTTTAGTCCATCGATTGCGAACGCAGGCGTCATTTTCGATTTCAATTACAACAAGCGAAACATTCACCCCAACCTGCCTAGTTCGGGACCGGTGGGCACCTCGCCCTATGATCAAGCGTGGAATGCCAGGGTCCAAAGGGAGCTTCCATGGGACATGTTTTTGACGGCTGGCGTATGTTGGTAACCGCGCGATTCATCTGCCGACTACCTTGGAGCTTTCCAACCAGCCCAACCCGTCGGTGCTGCAATACGGAAGCCTTCTGGGGGAAAATATTCTTTCTCCGGATGTCGTAGCCGCCGGTTTCACGCCTCCCTATCCGGAGTTCGTGCAGCAGTTTGGCAGTTCGGCGATCCTGGAACAGGCGTTGACTCCGTACCCGCAATTCGGCGGCTACTTTCCTGTCAATGAGATGGATGGAACGGCATTCTACAATGCATTCCAGGCACAGGCCGAGAAGCGCTTTGCCGGTGGTTTAGCCTATCTCGCCAGTCTTACGCTATCCAGGAATGTGTCGAATCAGCAGGTCGGATCTGGCCCGTTTTCGGGGAACGGAATGAATGCATATGCGCCCCAGTTGGAGTGGGGGCCTTCCTTGGGCCTCGACCAGCTATATATGGTCAAATTGGTCGGAACCTATGAGCTGCCGTTCGGCCGGGGCAAGAAATATCTCAGTAACAGTAACCTTCTCGTGTCGGAGCTGGTGGGTGGTTGGCATATCGGCGCAATCCTGAATTATCAGGGTGGCACTCCAATGTCCATCAGCAACAATTACAACCCATTGCTCGTGAATAGCTTCGATCGTCCGAATCTAATCAAGGGAGTTCCATTCAAGACCTTCAATTATGGCATGTCGAAGGCGTATTTCACCGGCAAGACCGCGGTCCAACCCGTGCAAATCACAACCAATGCCTTCCAAAACACTGGACCTTTTGAAGTTGGCAATTCACAGCGTTCGTATGGAGCCATGCGAGCGCCCCCTCTGAGAATCGAGAGCTTCGACGTAATCAAAGACTTCCGGATTGGAGAGCGCGTTCAAGCCAGTTTGCGGCTTGACTATTTCAACGCATTTAATCGCACGCAACTTGAGGCGCCTGATACGAATTCCCTCGATTCCACGTTTGGGCAGATCACCAACTTGAACTCTCAGATCAGTAATCGGCAAGGACAGGCGACGTTCCGCGTGGAATTCTAGATCCTGTCTCCTGGAACCCGGCTCATCGATAAATTTGGTTGAGGTTGCATCCTGCGAGAACCCGAAGGTGGCTCGCAGGATGTAATCCGGTGAAGGATAACTCACGAAAGCAAAATGAAAACCTCTATCCTCCACAAACCAACCCTGAAACTATCCGCAATACTCATCGCGTTTCCTTTCCTTATATCTTGCGGGCCGAAGGCGCCGGCGCCAGTGGCTACGGAATCACCCAAGCCCCTCGCCGCCGGTACACCCGCCTATCCGGTCAAGGTAAGCGCCAACGGTCGCTACCTGGTCGATCAGAACAATACCCCGTTTCTCATCGTCGGTGATAGTCCGCAAGGCCTCATGTCAAGGTTGACCGAGAAGGAGGCGGATGCGTTTTTTGCCGACCGGCAGGCTTACGGATTTAACACCATGGGATGGATTGACGTGGCCTGTGCCGGCAACGACTTTCGGACCAACATCAACGCCACAACACCGGATGGAATTCGCCCTTTTGCCGGATTTCTTCCCGGGGGCACTGACTACGCGCATTACGATCTCGGCAAACCCAACGAAGCCTACTTCACCCGCCTCGATCACATCGTTGAGCTCGCCGCAAAGCACGGAATACTTGTCTTCATCGATCCAATTGAGACCATCGGGTGGCTTCCTACGTTGCGCAACAACGGTGAGTCCGCCGATTACGCTTATGGGCAATATCTCGGCAGCCGGTATAAACATTTCCCGAACATCGCTTGGTTGAATGGCAATGACTTCGCACCCTGGAGAACCAATGGCGATGATGCATTGGTCCTGGCGGTCGCAAATGGCATCAAGGCTACAGACCCAGGTCACATCCAGACTGTGGAGCTGTTGCTTAAGGCCGAACATACACCTCACTGGAGGACGCGCTCAGATATCTACACCAGCTCTGCTTTCGATGATCCAGTTTGGATTCCGCTGTCTGCGATCAACGGTGCCTACACAGATTCACCGACTTATATTCAGATGTTGCATAGCTACAATCAGAAACCTGTTGCTCCTGCATACCTGGTCGAAGCCCACTATGAGTTGGAGAGGGTCGGAAATCCCCCTGATTACGGGACGCCATCGGTGCTAAGACGCGAGGAGTATTGGACAATGCTGAGCGGGGGTAAGGGACAGTTCTACGGCAACCTGTACACCTGGTCCTTCAAGGATGGATGGCAGAGCAACATCGACACGGTCGGCGTAAAGCAGTTGGAGATGTGGAAGCACTTCTTTACTTCACTACCGTGGCAGGATCTCGTTCCGGATCAAGATCATTCGATCGTCACCGCTGGGCTTGGCGATTACGGCGACATGCAAACCCCGGTCACCAGGAGCGATTTCACCACCGCCTCGCGGACCCCAGACGGTTCCTTTGTAGTGGCCTATATGCCGACCGCGCGAACGCTCACAGTGAACATGGCAAGCCTGCGGGTGCCCGCCAACGCAAAGTGGTTTGACCCGACAAACGGGTCGTACACGGTCATTTCCGGGCAGCCGTTTGCGAACGCAGGCACACGGCAATTTACGCCTCCCGCAAAAAATCACGACGGCGACAACGACTGGGTGCTGTTGTTGGAGGCCTCAAGTTAGAGGACAAAATGAAAACAATCCTGGGTCCAACCTTAAGACTACTCTCCCTGTCCATGGTGTTTCCCCTGCTGATTTCTTGCGGGCCTAAGACGCCGCCGGCGGCCACCGAATCGCCGAAGGCGTCCTCACCCATAGCGCCCGTCTATCCGCTTAAAGTCAGCGCCAATCATCGCTATCTTGTCGATCAGAACAACACCCCGTTTCTTATCGTCGGCGACACCCCGCAAGGTTTGATCTACAGGCTCAGCGAGAAAGAAGCAGACGGCTATTTTGCCGACCGCCAGGCTCACGGGTTTAACACCATGGGATGGATCGACGTTGCTTGCGCTGGACGAGACTATCCCAGCAACACACACGCCGAGACTCCGGACGGTCTCCGCCCCTTCGCCATGCTTCCGGGAGGGACTGATTACACCCGCTCCGACCTCTCCAAGCCGAACGAAGCCTACTTCACTCGCCTTGACCACATCGTTGAATCCGCTGCCAGGCACGGCATATTTGTCTTCATCGATCCCGTCGAGACCGCCGGATGGTTGCCGCCTTTGCGCAACAACGGCCTGAAGGCCGCTTACGGCTATGGCGAATATCTCGGAAACCGCTATAAGAAGTTCTCCAACGTGGCTTGGCTCAACGGCAACGATTTCATGGGTTGGCAAAAAGCCACCGACGACGCCTTGGTCCAGGCCGTCGCCAAGGGCATCAAGTCCGTCGATCCGGATCAGATACAAACCGTCGAGTTTAACCCGCCGCCCTTCGGCTCCTCCCTCGATGATCCAGCGTGGGCGGCACTCATCGCCATCAATGGCGCTTACGTATACGGACCCACCTATATTCAGGTCCTCAAGAACTACAATCAGACCCCCATCATGCCGGTCTTCCTCATCGAAGCCCACTATGAACTGGAGAATGTCGGCACGCCGCCTGACTTCGGTACGCCCAACGTCCTCCGCCGTGAAGAGTATTGGGCCATGCTCACCGGGGCCAAAGGGCAGTTCTACGGCAACATGTACACCTGGTCCTTCAAGCCTGGATGGCAGAACAACATCGATACGCCCGGGGTCGCCCAGGTGACGATCTGGAAAGACTTCTTTACTGGGTTACCCTGGCAGGATCTCGTCCCCGACCAGGACCATTCTGTCCTCACCGCGGGCTTTGGAACCTTCGGTGACCTCAAGCAAACCAGGGTCAGCCAGAGCGATTACGCCACCGCCTCCAAAACGCCCGACGGTGGGTTTGTGGTTGTCTACATGCCAACCACGCGCACCATCACCGTGAACATGGCCAGGCTGAAGGGCAGCGCAAATGCCAGGTGGTTTGATCCCACCAACGGAGCCTACACCTCCATCGCTGGACAATCACTGCCGAACCAGGGAACTAAGCAATTTACTCCCCCGGGAAACAATCACGCCGGTGATGGCGACTGGGTGCTCGTGCTCGACGCTTCAAAATAAGCCCTCGTCAGATTTTTCCCCGCCGCCAACGCCGGGTGCCCCATATCTCGCTCGTTTTTCGCGAGATGTGGGATACCACTGGCCAGAACTGGCAGCTGTTCGGGTATTCACAGGTCAGAAACTAACCTGAAAAATCGTACGAAAAACGCCTTTTATGCTGCAAAACTGACCCGAATCCGCATATATAAAGGTGTGTCCACCAATAACTTTGTGCAGTTACAAATCATTTGCCGGCCAAGTGCGCGGTTGATACCTGAAAAGTGGGCCGCCAGAACGGCTCACTGGGCCAATTATCCCGGACAACCTCTTACCTGGATTCGGGACTTATCACGCATACCACGCATATCACGCACCATTTCCGTCGGCCACTTTTCACCACCCTGGAGGCGAAATACACGCATAACCTTAAGCGCCGCTTGAAACAAAGGACTTAGCCGCGCGTCGGTTCCAACCCAGGGGCCAAAGAGTGTGTTTGAGAACGGACGCTCTTACGACCAGATCCACCGAGGCCCGGAGGGCCGGCCGCCAAACGTCAGCCCAGTCCGGAAGGACTGGGTATCTATCATGACGAGGATGAGCGCCGTAGGCGCGGCACCTTTCCTTGTGCACGAGACGATCCAAAAACCGGGCGCATGGCCAATGTGTTCATGAAGAACCTTGTCTTGAATCGATAGCTCCTGACGCCTCGTTATCCCGGAGGCCAGTGCATGGCCCGTCCGCCCAGCAAATGCACGTGAAGGTGATCCACGGTCTGGCCGCCATCGGGCCCGGTGTTGATCACCGTGCGGAAACCATTCGACAGTCCCTCGCTGTTGGCAATCCGCCCTGCGACCAGGTGGAGATACCCCAGCATGTCCTTGTCTTTGGCGCCCGTCTCCGCCAGCGATGCAATGTGTTTGCGGGGCACGATCAGAATATGCGTGGGCGCCTGCGGATTGATATCCCGGAACGCATAGGCCAGATCATCCTCAAAGACCTTATTCGAAGGAATCTCGCCGGCAACGATTTTGCAGAATAGACAAGGCATGAAGTGGTAGCTCCCTCTGTAGTCATCCTACTTGCTGAAGTATCGCGGATGGCCGCCCGGTTGCCATGGATCGTAGCTCGCGGCGAAAGCTTCCCGGTCGGCGATCGGTGGATGGGTATAAGTCCAAAAGACTACGAAACGCGATGGGTAAGGGTACTCCAGCGATTCCTGGCCCAGGCGCTGGAACGATTGGGCGTTTACTTTCTGTGGGTCGGCAACAATCCCGTGGACTACCTCGCTCCCGAACACGTCCGCCTGGTGTTCCTGCGCCCGGCTGATGCTGTTCCCGATTGGTTCCGCAACGAAAGACAAAATAGCCAGTACCAGCATGAGTACACCCGTCGCCGCCCAATCTTCCAGCGAAGCGATATGCCAGCGCGCCCCGTAACGGCGGACCAGAAGCCTCGCCAGGTGGGAACCGATCCACAAGAAGAAAAGAGACAACACGGCTCCCATAGCCAGCCCGCGCTCTATATGGTGCAGCACATAGTGTCCAAGCTCGTGGCCGAAGACCAGCAAAATCTCATCCGGAGGGGAACTCTTGAGCGTGTTATCCCACACCACAACTCGCTGCGAAGAGCCAAACCCGGTGACGTAGGCGTTCGAGCTGGTGTACTTTTCGCTGGCCTTCATAAGAAACATGCGTGCGGGCGGTATGGAGACCCCGGTCCTGCCCACCACGCGTTCCAGTTGCTGCACCAGTGCCGGACTCGTTTGCGCCAGGGGCTCAAAGTGATTGAACATGGGGTCCACCACCAGCGGCAGCACGAAAACAACCAGAAGCTGCACCGGTAGAGACAAAACCCACAACCACAGCCACCAGCGGGGCGATTTTCGAATCAGGGCGAAGAGTACAGAAAGAACTACGGTTCCGGAGATCAGATCAAGCAACAGTGCCTTGTTCCAATCGATAAACCAACTGCCCCAACCCTGGATGGATTGACCGTAGCTGAGCGAGATGTGGTGGCCCAGCATGGCAAGAGGAAGGTGGCACACCGAAAGCAGCAGCAAAATGACCGGAGCGAAGCAAAATCCCTGTAGCCAGGGCCGGCTCGTGATGGACGCAGCCCACGAGCCCAGGCCAGCGGCCCAGCGAAAATTCAGAAAAGCCAGCAGAACAAGGACGCCCCAAATCGTGGACCCGAAATCAAGCCCAGTCCGCCAATGGTAGAGCGAACGGGCCCGCTCCAACACCCCTGGCGGAAGTGAGTAAACCAGGTTAGGAACGGCAAGAAGGATCGCGGCGTCGGATCGTAGCAAGACCATCATCAGCGGCTCTCCACAGAATAGAAGGAACACACCGCAGAGATCTGCGGTTTCCTTTCGCTGTTGTCCTCAACCAATCTGCGGCGGGGAGGAAACCCATCATCAGTCAAGGCGAACCAAATACGCCTCGCCTTCGCTGGGCTGCAGCCCATGGGCAATTTCGACCGCCCGTCCCTTGTCGTCGCCCAGCGGCCGGATGCGCACCCAATGACCGGTCGGCCCAGTGAACTCGATGACGTTCGCAGTACTGTATTTCCGTGTGAGCTGGTCGCGCAGCTTATAAGCCCCCTTCTCACTCTTGAAGGCCCCAATCTGCACGCACCATCTGCCGCCGCGATCAAGCGGCGACGGCGCTGCGAATACTTCTACCCGCACCCGGGCCACGCCGGGCCTCCACACACCAATCGCTTTGGCCGATGCCAGGGAAAGATCGAGCAGGCGATTGGCAACGAAAGGTCCGCGATCGGTCACCCGCAAGATAACCGATTGTCCACTCGCCAGGTTCGTGACCCTGATCAGGGAATTCATCGGCAGCGTTCGATGAGCCGCAGTCAGTGCATCCTTGTCGAAGATCTCGCCGTTGGCGCCGCGGCGTTTGTCGTAGGGAGGTCCGTACCAACTGGCCAGCCCCTCCTCGCTATAGATCACCGGGTGCGAGCTGACGAAATCCGCATCTGTCTGGTTGTCGGCAACAGAACCTGGCGAGACGGGCGCACTGGGAGCAGGAACCGGCGGAGGAGAAGACTCAGGCGTGCTGGGCGTGGTGGTTGGCGGGCTCAGCGTGGGCGGCGGCGGAGCTATCAGCCACGGGAGAAGGCTTATGCCTGCATCCGCTGCCCAGGGCAATCCCGATGCTGATCAATATCCATTGCGCCGGCGCGCGCAGCCGGCGCAGCTTCATTGCCGGCGACACCCTAGCGTGCTCCGCTACCCGGGCGGTCGTCGAGCTGTTCGGCCAATTTGTGCAACCGATCGGCGGCCGCACGCAGTGCCTGCGACGAGTTCTCCCTCAGGTGAGGCACCACTTCATCGTTGAGGTACACAATCACTTTCCTCACCTCTTCTTCGACCCGCGGTAATGCTTGATTAAAGCGCGCGTCCACCTTTTTGCCGAAATCTTCAAAGCGGCTGCTGCTCTTGCTCTCGAACGGCTGGTTAACCATAGGCCCTCACTCGTGCATCCTTCACAGGGTACCGCAACGGAACCCGGCCTGCCTCGACTTCGCCCCTCCTCCCCTGATTCGCATAGACTGGATACAGGAACTTAAAGCTGAAGGGGTGCCTTGCCGAAATCCTCACGACTGTGCGGCTACATTCTGTTCATCTCTCTGGTAGCTGGTCGCTTCGGGTAAGGCGCAGACCTCTACCGGAATCTCCGGGTCAATGTTGAGTTCGGCATTGCCGGATGCGCCCCAGCAGCAGGCGGCCCATCCATTTGCGTCAGAAACTCGGCAAACGCCAACCGCGCTCCTACCTTCGGAGCGAAAATATGCGGAGACGATTGAGCCCGGACGGCAGGTCCAGGTGTTTACAGCCCCCGAAAAACTGGTCTTCTCGTTCACTGAGGTCGCCCGCCCCATTACCCTGCTTCCAGCTCTCTACTCCGCTAGCTATGAACAGCTTTTCAATACCGACCCTAAATACGGTCATGACGCCGGAGCTTTTGGAGAGAAGTTCGGCGCGTCCATGCTGCGCTCTGCCAGCGTGCGCGTTTTCTCTGACGGAATCCTCGCCGCCGCCTTTCATCAGGACCCGCGCTACTACCGGATCGCCGAAGGCAACATCTTCCACCGTGGCCTGCTTTCCGCCCGGCAGGCGATCATGCGCCGCAGCGATGACGGAACCAACCAGTTCAACTATTCCGGGATTGCTGGGCGTGCCGCTGCCGCGGCTTTAGTCGTAACCTATTATCCTGAACCCAGCGTCACCGCCAAAGTTGTCGGCCTTACCTTCGCGACATCGATTGCTACCGACGCGGGCGGTAACCTGGTCCTGGAGTTCCTGCCCAACATTGTTCGCAAGGTCCCGATTCTGCAGAAGCTTCGCCTCGAATAGTCGAGCGTTGGGTTCTCTGCATCGCAACAGTTGAATATGACCAGTAGCGTTCTTAACGGGGCTTTCCTGTTGGCGGCCATTCTGCTCGGACGCCCACTGCTCTTCGGGCAGCAGCAAACCCCGCCCGAGAAGTTGCCCGAGGCGCCGCAGCCGTCGGTTTCTGTCCCCCTCGACGAGCCCTCTCCACGGCCCAGCAGCCGGTCGGTCGAGGGCGTCATCGGCCAAGGGCAAAGGACGAACGGTCGCCCCGGATTTCCACCCGTCAGCCCGCCCGCTCCCGGCTTAATGCCCGTGGCCCCCGCCGCTCGTCCCAATTTGTTCGGCGTTCGCTCGCAATGCCTTCCGGATTCCTCGAGCCCAGCGGAGAACACGCATGAGTTGCCAGCCGGACATCCCCATGTTCGCCCGCTTCCTTGATTCCGCCACTCCCCTTGCGCTCACCCCCAGGCAGAAGTTCATCCTCGCCGCGAGGAATGTGAGCGACCCCTTCAATCTGCTCACGGTCGGAGCCGTGTCCGCGTTCAGCGTCGCCACCGACTCCCATGCCGCGGACGGACCTGGCTTCAAGGGTTTCTCCAAGAATGCCGGCGTATCGCTCAGTCAGGATATGACGGGTGAGTTTTTCGGGACGTTCCTATTCCCGTCCTTAACCCACCAGGATCCCCACTACCATCGCATGCCCAACCTCTCCGTCCGCCAGCGGATCCTGCACGTCCTTGACGCGGTGGTCATCGCGCAGAGCGATGACGGAGTCCCCATGTTCAACTACGCCACCGTATTTGGCACCATTTGCACCAACTCCATGGGCAATCTCTATGTGCCCGGCCGCAAGAATAGTTTTGGAGCGAGTATCGCCCGCATTTCCACCTCGCTGGCCACCGACCCCATCGGCAATGCCATCACAGAATTCGTCCCCGACTTGGCGCGGCATGTGAACATCCAGGTGGTCATTGTCCAAAGAGTGATCAACCGGGTAGCGATCGCAGAGGGCGGCGCGTCCCAGGAATAACCCGAATGTAGACGGGAACCCAGATCGACATCGTCGCTGCATGCCCCCGAGCCGTTCAAATCAATCATTTGCCGTCCGGCTCCGGTTTCTCGCAGTTCAGCGTGACTCGTTTCGGATTGGGCAGCGATGCTCGTAACCTATAACTGGGTTGAACCGGCCTCACCGGATCCAACCATCAGATTCTTCATATCCTTCGGCCCCAGCACTTCAGCGCCAATGTAATCAGGAGACTTCATGTCGAGAGCCGTCAAATATTCAGAGAGAGCGGTAACGATCCTTGCGCAAGGCGCGTGGTCGGTTTTTGAGAGGGTAAACCGCATCAGCCCTAATGCTTCTTTCACCCCCAAATGGTCTGAAAAACCACTCCTGAAGTCCTACCAGAAAGAGAAGCCCCCGCTGGGCTGGCCCCGCAGCACCGATTCGCTGTGCCCCAAGTGCGTGCCTGAGATTCGCCAGCAGATTATCGATGGCAAGCTGCCCCACGAAGTGCTCCTGAACGAAAAGGTGGGCGAGATCAAGGCCCAGATCATCGAGCGCGATGGCAAGATTCTGATGGTGAAGGACTGCCCCACGCATGGCCACTTTGAAGATGTCATGGCCATCGATACCGCCTTCTTCCGCCATCTGGAAGAGGTCTTCCCCGGGCGCGATATCAAGGCGCACAACGACGACAAGCTGCACAACCACGGCACCTCGACCGTGACCCATGGCCGCGGCTCAGTGTTGACCATCGATCTGACCAACCGCTGCAACATGATGTGCGACCCCTGCTTCATGGACGCTAACCAGGTTGGCTTTGTCCATGAGCTCACGTGGGACGAGATCAAGACCATGCTCGACAACGCGATCTCCATCAAGCCCCGCCGCCAGATGTCGGTGCAGTTCTCCGGTGGTGAGCCCACTTTGTCGCCTTACTTCCTCGACGCCATCGCTTACTCCCGCAAGGTGGGCTACAACTCGGTCCAGGCTGCCACCAACGGCATCGAGTTTGCCAAGAGCAAGGAGCTCTGCCGCGCAGCCGCCGAAGCAGGCCTTCGCTATGCCTATCTGCAGTTCGATGGCATCGGCAACGCGGCCAACTCGCATCGCAAGGTCGGCAACCTGTTTGACGTCAAGCTGCAAGCCATCCACAACCTGCACGAAGCCGGCGTCGACATCGTTCCCGTCACCACCATCATCAATGGCATCAATAACGAGCAGGTGGGCCGCATCATCCAGTTCGCCCTCGACAATCCTAAGAAAATCAACTTTGTCAGCTTCCAGCCGGTCTCCTTTACCGGCCGCGATGAGGATGTGAGCGACGAGCGCCGCGTGGCCCAGCGCTACACCCTGAGCCACATGGCCCACGACGTGAAGAATCAGACCGGCCTCGGCGAACCCACCCGCGACTGGTTCCCCATCAGCTTCATGAGCACCTTCTCCGATTGGGCCGATCTGGTGCACGGGCCCAACGCCGATTGGGGTCAGCTCTCCTGCGGCTGTCACCCGAATTGCGGCATCGGCATGGCGCTGATGATCGACAAGGAAACCAAGGAAGCCGTTCCCGTCACCGCCTTTCTGAACGCCGATCGGCTGGCCAAAGACGTAGCTAAGATCAACGATGCGGCCCGGGGCAAGTTCCTCTCCGTGGTCGGCGTAACCCTGGCTCTGCTGCGCAACTACGATCCCACCAAGTCGCCCACCCATTTCAAGATCCTTGACTTGCTGCAGAAGTTCGACAAGTGCTTCGGCGCCACCGGCCGCAACTACGGCAAGGTCACCGGCGACCGCACCATGGCGGACATCGAACAGCGCCGCGCCGACCGCTGGAATTTCCTCTTCATTGCCGGTATGTGGTTCCAGGATCTCTTCAACTACGACTTCCGCCGCACCGAGCAGTGCATCATCCCCTACGCCACCCAGGAAGGCGAAATCTCCTTCTGCGCTTACAACACCGGCGTGGGCTGGCGCAACATTATCGAGAAGATGCACATGACCGCGACTCTCACCAAGTGGTACGAGGAGCACGGACGGCACGAGATCTTTGCCGGCGGCAAGAAGGTCGGCATGGGCAATGCGAGCCACAACCTGGTCCTCAACCAGGACCACGTCACGGCGTCGGCAAACGACACCCTCGACAAGCTCGGCATTGCCAAGAACGCCCGTGAAGAGAAGCTGAAGGCCCGCGACACGAAGATCAAGGCGGATGCGGAAAACGCCAAGATGGCTCGGCTCTACCGCGAGCATGTCCTGGGAGAGAAGCCGAAAGAGGGCTTCATTCCGCTGGACTCGTTGATTGCTCCGGCGCCCAAGGCGGCTCCGCAGGCAGCCAGCGAAGAACCAGTCATGGGTGACTAACATCAAGCCGCAACAAGAGTGCAGAAAGGCTGCCAACCGGCAGCCTTTTCTGTGCTCCAATGAAGATCGATGCGCACCATCTGGATGACAAGTCTGCTTGCGGCCAGCCTGGTTGTTGGTCTTACCGGCTGCACCATCTACGGCGAAAAGAAACCGCCCACTCTAAAGACCACAACCAGCGCCGAGCAGTACGAACGCATCTTTTGGTCCACGGTGAAAGCAAAGAACTGGCAGCAACTTCCCGGATTGCTTGCCGCCAATGTCATGTACAACGTAGGCGGCAAGGTACTCAGCAAAGATCAGGTCATTCCCTATCTGCAGGGGTTAAACCTCGCCGATTTCACGATCACTGGAATGGTCGTCAAACCAAACGGTCCGGACATGACCCTCAACTACACCCTGCAGCTTTCCTCTACCGGCGGCCCCGTGCAAACCTACACCGCAATCAGCGTCTGGCAACAAGTAGCCCAGGGCAACTGGATCCTCACCGTGCACACCGAGCAACCCCAACCTTGATGGCACAGTGACGGGTGCCCCACGTTCGGCAAAGCGTACGTGGGCTGAAAACGATGGGCGCAGCCCAACGATCGCTTTATTCAACGACTGACCAAAGCCCTGGTGGATCGGATCGCTCTTGTTTAGAATAGCCAGGTCCCCAAAGTGTGTGGGTCATAGCAGTACCGGATACCTCGAGGGATCCATTTGAAATGGCAATGGGGTGTTGTGACCAATTCAGCAAAATCGATCGTTGGGCTGCGCCCATCAATTTCGGCCCACGTACGCTTAGGCGAACGTGGGGCACCCGTCCATTGCCTCCGGGGACTGCTATGACACGGACACTGCGATCTGAGCACGTTGTCTATGGGAGCAGTTCTCCCGCGTTCCCCCTCTGATACATTCGAAGGGTGGTTACCCCTCCGGAAATGATCCGGAAATTTCAGCATGAGCTGTTGGCCTGGTTCGATTCCCACGCGCGCGATCTGCCGTGGCGGCAAAGCTCCGACCCCTACCGCATCTGGGTTTCCGAGATCATGCTGCAGCAGACCAGGGTCACCGCCGTCCTCGACTACTACGCTCGCTTTCTGGCCCTGTTCCCCTCCGTGGCTGCTCTCGCCCACGCGGATGAACCGGCGGTCCTTGCCGCCTGGAGCGGCCTGGGCTACTACCGGCGCGCGAAAATGATGCACCGGGCCGCACAGGTGTTAGTCCGCGAACACCAGGGAGTCTTTCCCCGCACCGCCGAGGAACTACGCAAGCTGCCCGGTATAGGAGAGTACACTTCCTCGGCCATCGCCAGCATCGCCTTTGGCGAGCCGGTCGCAGTCATTGACGGCAACGTGGAGCGCGTGCTCCTGCGTGTCTTTCCCCAAAACGGCACATCCGTGGTCCAGGCAAAATGGCTTCGTGACCGCGCTGCCAGCCTTCTCGATCACCAGCGTCCTGGAGATTTCAACCAATCGATGATGGAACTGGGAGCCACGATCTGCCTGCCCCAGCGCCCCCTATGCCTGCACTGCCCGGTCCAGCCATTTTGTAAGACCCGGGGAGAGCACCAGGCGCCTCCACCCAGGAAAATGCGCACCCGGCAAATCGCCTACGCCCTCCTACGCAGGAATCGTCCAGGCGGCACGCAGGTGTTGCTCCAGCAGCGTCCTCCATCGGCCTCACTCATGCCAGGCATGTGGGAATTGCCCGAGGTGGAAATGAGGGAGAGTGACCACCAGCGCGTGGAAATCACTCTGCGCCACGCCATTACCGTGACCAACTACCAGGTTCGCGTACTCCGCTTTTCTCAGCAGGAAGCCAGGCTTCGCTGGCCCGACCGGAAAACCACCCGGCAATGGACGAAGAGTTCAGAACTGAGCAGCTTGCCCCTGACCGGGCTGGCGCGCAAGGTTCTGCAGCGATTGCAAATCATGCCCAAAGAGGTTTCACGATAGATGTGCTCATCGCATGGGTTAGATGGGGGAACGTAATCGTGAAACTCTTGAAAGAGGTCAGATGAAGAAATTTCTTTGCCCTGCGCTTTTGCTCACGGCATCGCTGGGACACGCCTTGAGTATGCCCGAAGTGCCTGCGCTGGACACGGTTCCCCCCGCCGCCCGCCAGGCTGCAGCGAGCATCGATCCGGAAAAAATCCGCGCCCATGTCCGCTTTCTATCCAGCGATCTGCTCGAAGGCCGCGGCCCGGGCAAGCGAGGGGGCCAGCTCGCAGCCGAATACATGGCGACCCAGTTCGCTCTCGCCGGAGCCAGGCCCGCAGGCGAGAATGGCACCTATTTCCAGGCGGTTCCCCTGATGGCCGTGCACACCGACGCGGACAAGACCACCTTTACCTTTGTTCCCGCCAAGGGTTCTCCCCTCCAGTTGAAGTACGGAGAAGACTACGTCACCAAGGACCAAACCGGAGCGCCGATCGTCGACCTCGATGCGCCCATCGTCTTTGTCGGTTATGGAATCAACGCACCTGAGTATCGATGGAATGATTTCGCCGGCGTCGACGTCAAAGGAAAAATCCTGCTGGTTATCGTTAACCAGCCGCGATCGACCGACGAGCAGTTCTCCAAAGACAAAGCTCTCACCTACTACGGCCGTTGGACATACAAGTTTGAAGAAGCGGCGCGCAGGGGGGCTGCGGGCGTGATGGTGATTCACCGGACCGACCTCGCCAGCTACGGCTGGGAAGTGGTGCGTAATTCCGAATCGACAGAGACCTCATACCTGCGCAATGACCCTCTTTCCATCCTCCAGGCGGCCAGTTGGATTCAACTCGACGTCGCCCAAAAGCTCTTTGCTGCCGCGGGCATGAACGCAGATCAAATGATCGCAGCGGCCGGCAAGCGCGGATTCAAGGCAGTGGAGCTCCCCGTGCGTCTCAAGGCGCACATCGTCAGCGAGGTGCGAAAGTACGACTCGGCGAACGTCATCGCCATGGTGGCGGGAGCAGACACAGCCCCAGGCAGCAACGTCCTCTACACCGCCCATTACGATCACCTCGGAATCGATCCCACCGGCTCCGGCGACAAGATCTACAATGGCGCCGTGGACAACGGCACCGGCTGCGGGATATTGCTCGAGATGGCGCGCGCCTATGCAACCGCCAAAATTCCTCCGCCCCGGAATGTCTATTTCGCCTCCGTCACTGCGGAAGAGCAGGGCCTGCTGGGATCGAAATATTTGGGTATGCATCCTCCGGAGCCCATTCGCGACCTCACCCTGGACCTCAACTACGATGAGCTGCTGCCTATCGGCATACCCACCTCTGTTCAGGTCACTGGCTCGGAGCGCACCAGCTTCTATCCAGTAGTGGAGAAGACAGCGGCCGCCTTCGATCTTCAGATCCAGCCGGACAATGCCCCCATGGCCGGTATCTACTATCGTTCCGACCACTTCAGCCTGGCGCGCGTCGGAGTGCCGGCCTTTTCCATCGACGAAGGCGACCTCTTCGCTGGTCACCCGGAGGGCTGGGGAAAGCAGCAGAAAGCGGAGTATGATGCTCAGCGATACCATCGCCCCAGCGATGAATACCAGCCAAATATGGATTTTCGCGCCGATGCCAGGTTGGCTCAGTTCGGGTTCTTACTCGGGTGGCAGGCTCTGTCATCCGCGCCCGTGACCTGGAAGCCGGGGGACGAGTTTGAGGCTGCCCGAAAGAAGAGCATCGGGCAAACAGCCCCTTAGAGGGTTAAAGTGCAATTCTCACGTTGGAACATCATAGCGCTGCTCGCCCTGGTTCTTGCTCCATTGGCGCCGCCGCTGCTGTGGGGGCAAGCCAACAGGGCGCCTGAACCAGTTCTGCATCGGCGCGGCTATAACGAGGTCGACGAGCTGGATATAGGCACCCGGTCGACCGGCCGCACCATACTTCCGCCGGAGGCCTCAGGGGAATACACCCTGGGCTCTGGCGAAATGATCGATGTAGAGTTGCAGCCTGACCGGTTGAGCGGCTACATCACCCGGTTGGGCGACCGCGAGAGTGACGAGGGGACTCCGCTCACTTTTTTCTTCGCTACCAGCCGCCTGGCCGGCCAGCGATTATCGTTCACCACCAGGCAGGTCCACGGGGTGTGGTTCTCTTTTGACGGAACCATCGTGCGGGGAACCGCCCGGACCCGGGAGCAGCAGGGATACTATCTGCTGCAGGGCCAGCTGGTAATGCATGACGTGGCCACCCAGACGCAACAGGCGCGCATGGTTTCGTTGCCCATGGCCAGGCAAGGTCCTAATGGCTAACCCTCCTCTTGTACCTGGAACTTTCAGCGGCAGGTTTCTTCACACGCGTACGCTACCAGCATCAATACAATGAGACGGGATATTTCCAATTCCCCTCAAGAGGAGTTTGTATGGATCGCACAGCAAGCGCAGTGTGGCACGGTGGCCTGAAAGATGGCAAAGGCAAGATTTCGACCCAGAGCGGCGTGTTAAAAGACAGCCAGTACTCCTTCGGTACCCGGTTCGAGAATGGTATCGGCACCAACCCCGAAGAATTGATTGCAGCCGCGCACGCAGGTTGCTTCACCATGGCGTTGAGCGCCCAGCTCAGTACTGCGAATCTGCCGCCGGAGTCAATCGAGACCAAGGCCACAGTCACCTTTGACAAGACGGATGCCGGCCCAACCATCACCAAAATTCTTTTGGCAACCACGGCCAAGGTGCCAGGTGCGGACAAGGCCGCGTTCGACAAGGCGGCGCAGGAAGCTAAGACCAACTGTCCGATTTCCCGCCTGTTCAAGAACAACACCGAAATCACTCTGGATGCCAAGCTAGCCTAGAGGCCCGGAGGGCCGCTCGCTAAAACGTCAGCCCAGCCCGTGAAGGGCTGGGCTGAATTCTTTTTTCGCGACCCGCGCAGGCCCGGACAGGATCGCCAAAGCTAAGCCTAGCTATTGGCAACAATATAGTCGCGAAGATTACGGTTAATGCCGGCGGCCTGGACCACTCCATTATCGAGCAGGTGAATCCATTGCTTCGCCGACTCATCATGCGACATGGCGCCGAGCAGATAATTGGCCTGCACAATAATTTCCAGTGCGTTGCTTAAATCGTGCGACAAACGGCGTATTTCTTTGGCCTGTTCCGCAGGGATGGTGGGGGAATTTGGCGTCATTCAGACCTCAACGGGAATCAATCGCAGTCCCGGAATCATGCTGGCGTTTCCAAGGACGGTTTGCTCGGGGCACAGACTCGTCCCGTTGCGACACAGTGACCATCGAATCTTCGGTAACCTCCTTCCAGTAAGTTGAGAAGAGGCGTCCGCAGACGTTATTGTAATGAAATGAATCCATATGCACGACAGCTAGGCGGTCGCGACCCTCTCAAGGTAGTGGCGACCACCGCAAGACATCTCGAACAACTATCCGTTGCCCTTGGTCCGGCTCGTATAGAAGAATCGCCTGCGCCCGGAAAGTGGAGCCCGCACGAAATTCTTTGCCACCTGGCCGATTGCGAACTGGTTTTTAGCTACCGCATACGCCAGACCTTGGCCCAGGACCATCACGTCATCCAGCCCTTCGATCAGGAGACCTGGGCAGCCAACTACGCCGGTTACGATCCACAGGCTGCCATGATGACCTTCTCCTGCGTGCGCCAATGGAACCTGATGCTGCTGCGGTCAATACCCGCGGAGGCCATGTCAAGGCCCGTTCTCCATCCGGAGCGCGGCGAAATGACTTTTCGCCAGCTCATTGAAACCATGGCCGGTCACGATCTGAATCACCTGGCGCAGCTGGAAGCGATTGCCGTGCAGGTGCCCGTAAGCCGTTAAGGTGATTTAGCCTTAAAGGGTAAGGGGTTCACCAGCTGCGGAAAGACTTTTTCGTCCGCAGGGGGACGGGCTGGTAGGGACGGGCTTTCAGCCCGTACACGCGCAAACTGAATAGGGCTTTGGCCCCCGAGGGCACGCGGTCCTATGTTTGTACATCAGGGCCGGCTTTTGTACACTAGACGCTGCTGCCTATCCAGCCGACGCGCTGGATCTATCGTGCCGGAGTGGCGGAATTGGCAGACGCGCATGGTTCAGGTCCATGTACTCGCAAGGGTGTGGGGGTTCGAGTCCCTTCTTCGGCACCAAGCCATAATCTACAACAAAGATTCCAGAGGGTTTAAGCCTGTAAGCCCTCGCAAATCCACCTTAGCAGGCATTTTAGTCCGGTTCGTAACCGCGGCGCCTACAAACGCGGTTTTGGAGGGCATTAAACCGCCGTAGCCCGTCGCGGAAGCACTCCGACTCCATTCGGCGCGCCGTAAACGTCCCGGCCTCTACAGCCGCTCTTGCAACGTCACGACTTACGCTCTCACACCCATGCCGGTCGATAACTGGGTGGAGCTCCGGATATTACCGGGCGGCAATGTTCTCTTGCTCCGCATCCACGCGGCATACGTTTCATGGCTCTTCCCGAATTAGTTCAGTTCCGTCGCCGGGAATCACGTCTAAGAGGCTTATGAAGTCGAGGGTGTGTTTCCAATGAACTATCAGGAACGCGCTCGCCTTGTCATTGAAATACAAGTCCTGGCGCAGCAGACGCCACACGGCGATAGGACCGGCGCTGGGAGATTCCTGCTGCGGACTGTCCAGGTTGTAGCCGAACGCCTGGATGTCGCTCACGACCTTTCGTTCCACAGCCAGCACCCTTTCGAAGGGAGGACGGGGGCTTAGTCGGCTGTCATAGTCGATGGTTAGGACGCGCTCACGGAGATTGAGAGGGGTCGCAGAGTGAGCCCGCGAGCGAAAATCGTAATGGGCGATGGCAATTGAACCTACAAACCGGTTCAGACAAGCCTGGTCTTTCGCTCCATCTGCAGAAAGACAAAAGCGTTGGTTCGTCTGTTTATCCCGGAAACGAAAACTGTTGGTCGAAGGGTTTGCGAAATACTGAACAGTCATGCGTACTTCGCATTCCGGTGTCAAAAAGCGGTACTTTGATTCGCTGGGGTTCTCGGATTTGCGTGCTTTCGTAGTCACCCCAAGGGCCGCCAACGACCAGAGAAACGATCGCCGATCTGTTTTCGGCAACCACGGTCCCGTTGCTGAAGGTGCTGACATCGCCCCCGCCTATCCTGGTCGCTGAGCGACCTCAACGTCCGAAAATCCGGCTACTTGGCCGTTATCGCCGTCATTTGTTCTCTATCCATACCTGCGAAAATCCGTTACCAAACCGATCATGCAACTACAGGTTTTTCTTCGATCCCGAGATATCCACTCGGCTAAGTGCACGTAAATACGGTGTATACTCCCCCCACAGTGTTTCTTTTGTTTGGTTTATGGTCTCCCATCATGACGTAACCCGGCTACTAGCCCTATGGGCAAAGGGCGACGCTCAAGCTCTCGACCGGCTCACGCCCCTGATCTACAAAGAACTTCGCCAGCTTGCGGCCAGTTACCTCAGGAAGGAGCGCGGAGGACACACCCTTCAGCCAACCGCTCTGGTGCACGAAACTTATTTGCGGCTTGTGGAGCAATCGAATCCGGACTGGGAAAGCCGTTCCCATTTCTACGGAGTAGCGGCACGCCTTATGCGCCAGATCCTGGTCGACAGCGCCCGCCGCCGAAAATCCAGCAAGCGTGCCGGAGTCAAGGTGCCTCTCGATGAAGCGGTCAGCTTTCAGAGCGAGAGAAGTCATCATCTGTTAGCTCTCGATTCGGGGCTGGACGCTCTCGAGAAATTCGATCCCCGCAAAAGCAGGGTCATTGAGCTTCGCTACTTTGGCGGTCTTTCGATGGAAGAGATTGCTCAGGCTATCGAGGTCTCTCCTGTAACTGTTCGGCGTGACTTGCGGTTGGCTGAAGCGTGGCTGCATAAAGAGATGCAACGCGCGTAGGTGCTCTTTGAATCCGAAACGCTGGGCTCAGGTCGAGGAACTCTTTCATAGCGCGGCTGAGCACGAAGCGGCTCAACGAAGCAGTTTCCTCGATGAGGCATGCAAGGGAGATCCCGAGGTTCGCCTGGAGGTCGAGGCGTTACTCACTTCGGACGAGAAAGCGGTAGGGTGTCTGCAGTCCGTGGTTCAAGTAGCACTCGACAGCTTTGCATTTCCGCTGACCGGCGAAACCATCGCTCATTTCCTCATCTTGAATGGTCTCGATGGCGGGGGAATGGGTGTTGTCTATCGGGCCCGCGACATCAAGCTGGGTCGCACTGTGGCCCTGAAGTTCTTACCGGAGGACTCGACCCGGGACCCGCTAGCACGCAATCGCTTTGAGCGCGAGGCCAGGGCTGCGTCCGCGCTCGAGCATCCCAATATCTGTCCCATCTACGAATTTGGTGAGCATGAGGGACAGCCCTTCCTCGTCATGCCCCTTCTTGAAGGACATACACTCCGGGAGTTGATTTCGTCGCGGAACGAAAAAAATCAGGGTCTGGATTTAGGCGAGGTCCTGGATTTTGCGGTCCAGATCCTCGCTGGTCTGGATGCGGCACATCGCCACGGCTTGATTCATCGCGATATAAAGCCGGCCAACATCTTTGTAACCGGTGACGGTCAGCTCAAGATTCTTGATTTTGGCCTTGCCAAGTTGGCTGGCAGTGACGAGGAGAAACGATCGGTTGCTAGCCCGCCAGTGCGAGCGTCAGATTTCCCGCTATTGGATCTCTCCCTGAGTCGTACCGGCATCGCTATTGGCACTGCCGGATATATGTCACCTGAACAGACGAGCGGCCAGAATCTGGACGCTCGCACAGACCTCTACTCCTTCGGTCTCGTCCTTTACGAGATGGCCACGGGACAACGCATCGTTCGAGACGGAATGGACGGTGCGATCCAGAACAATATTCGCGACCGGCGGTCAACCTGTTCCCAGGAATTGAGCCCCCAACTCTCAGAAAAATTCGGAGCCATTCTTTCGAAGGCGCTGCAACCGGACCCCGAGAAGCGTTATCAAACTGCAGCAGAAATATGCGCGGACCTGGAGAACTTCAAAGAGCATACCGGACCGGTCAGGTATAGAAGCAGGCTTGTCGAGGTCACCGTCGCTCTGGTGATCCTCGTGGGTGCAGGTATCGTCTACTTTGCGTTGCGCCCTTCTCCCGCCTCGACAGCAGCCCCACCCGCATTCAAATTGCGCCAGCTCACCAGCAATTCCGCTGAAAATCACCTCTTGAATGGCGCCATCTCGCCAAACGGAAGGTTCCTGGCGTACACCGACCTCAAGGGCTTGCATTTGAAACGTCTTGACACCGAGGAAACAAGACCCGTCGCGCTACCGGGACAAACCGCGGAAGCCTACAACAACAATCCCGCCTGGTTCCCTGACAGCCTGAGTTTCGTGGTGAATACCATTCCACGCGACTCCGGCTTCAAAGGGCACACACCTTCCGACGCGACCATCTGGAGAATATTCGTGACCGGAGCCAACCCTCGTAAGCTTCGTGAGAACGCCTTCGCGTGGGGCGTGTCACCGGACGGATCTCAAATCGCGTTCGGAACGCACGACGGACGGCTCGGTCCACGGGAAGTCTGGCTCATGGGTGCCGACGGAGACAAGAGCCACATGCTCTATGCCACAGACGAGGAGCATGCGATCGGCCCGTTCTCGTGGTCCCCGGATGGCCAGCGCCTGGGTTTTGTCAAGGTAGGCGAAGATGGCGATGTTGGATTCAGCATGGATCTTAGGGGAAATTCACCCGTGGCCAACGCATCGAAGACTGAATTGGACGCGATGCCCGGTATCTTACTGCTGCCGGAGCATAAAGCCATCTACTCTCTTTTCGAAGCCGGTGTGGAAAGTACCTGCAATTTCTGGATAGCCGCCATTGATCCGCAGACCCTGAAGCCGGTTGAAAGCCTGCATCGGTTGACGAACTGGACAGGCTTTTGCATGGATCCGACCAGCGCAACAAGCGACGGCAAAAAGGTCGCCTTTTTGAAATGGACAAACTCCCGGACGATATATGTGGCGGATCTCAATGCTGCCGAAAACCAGATCGTGAGATCGGCCCACTTCACGCTTGATGAAACGGGAACTACCCCTATCGATTGGACGCCCGACGGCGAGACTCTCGTGTTTTCGTCGACCCGAAATGGCAATCCGGCCCTCTTCCGGCAAGGCTTGCATGACGATACGCCTGAACCCATCATCACCTCTCCGAGCACTTTCTCCGATCCGGTACTGAGTGCGGACGGAAAATGGATCCTTTGGCAGATCGAAGATAGCTCGCGGCCTCGCCGGTTGATGCGCGTCCCTGTACAAGGCGGAGACCCGCAGTTCATCGCTCAAGTAGGGCCTGAGGCGCACTTGTCGTGTGCTCATGCTCCATCAGCCACGTGCATTCTTGCTGAACGAACAACAGGCCGCCGGCAGGTCGTCCTGAGTTTCTTTGATCCATTGAAAGGACGAGGGTCCGAGATCACTCACTTGGATGTCAGCGCAGATGACGCCTGGGACGGTAGTATCTCCCATGATGGGACTCGGTTCGCTTTTATCGGTGGACCTTCGAGACCCATTGACGTCATCTCGCTTCGCGATCACAGTATGTCCTCGGTTGTGACTGTAGGCTTGAACTTCAAACGATCGCTGCGCTGGAATGAAAGCGCAAAAGGCTTCTATGTGACCTGCGGCGTTAAAGGCGGTTCGGACCTTTTTTATGTCGACTTGTATGGCCTCGCCTCGAAGCTCTGGCACAACGATGGCGAGTTCGCACCTATCGCCGTAGAGTCTCCCGGTGGCCGACACCTTGCGATCCAGGGTTCAACGCTGAACCAAAACATGTGGCTCCTCGAAAACCTGGAAACCGACAGGATTGCCAAATGACGTCTTAATCGAAAGATTGGCTGCGTGTCCTCCCTGTTTTCTGAATCCAACAAACCCCGAGGCAAGCGGCACACCGTAGGATCGAGGAGACAAGGTTTACACTGCCATGGCTGGAAAAATACAAATGTCAAAACGCACATTAAAGAAAGAAACTCTCCCAGTGAATCGACCGCGCATCACTTCCATTCTGATTTTTTCTGTTTTTGTCATGGTGACGAACGTCTTCGCGCAGACTGTTCCGCAGCGCGTAATTATCGACACCGATCCGGGCATTGACGATGCCATGGCCATCCTGCTGGCCTTGAATTCGCCAGAACTCAAGGTCGAAGCGCTGACCGTGGTGCCGGGTAATGTTGAGGCGGCACAAGGTCTGGAAAACGCCCTGAAGCTTGTGTCCCTGGCAGGCCGATGCGATGTGCCTGTGGCGGGTGGAGCACAACACCCGCTCAATCAAAAACTGATCACGGCGCAGTTCTGGCACGGCAGGAATGGTCTTGCCGGGGTCGACTTGCCCGCCCCGACATGCAAACCCGATGCGCGCTTTGGTCCCGACTTGATCATCGAGATGGTCCACAAGTATCCGCATCAACTCACGCTCATTCCCGTCGGGCCGCTGACGAATATAGCGCTGGCCGTTTCTAAAGATCCGAGGATCGCATCTCTGGTCAAAGACATTGTCATCATGGGGGGCTCAATCACCGGGGGAAACGTGGACGGCGCGGCAGAAGCGAATATCTATAACGATCCGGAGGCTGCACAAATCGTTTTTAATGCTGGCTGGGTCGTCACCATGGTTGGCTCCGATGTCGGGGAACGCACCTTAATGACGCGCAAGTATGTGACCCAATTGCAGGCGAACCACAGGCCGGAAAGCGACTTCGTCGCCAAGCTCGCTGATTTTTACCTCACCCGTTCGGAGAAAAGTGGGTACGCAGGAGCTGCGATGTACGACCCGCTTGCTGTGGGCGTAGTGGTTGATCCCACCCTGGTCACGCTTCAGAACATGCATGTGGACGTAGAGACCAAAGGTGAATTCACTCGCGGGGAGACCGTCGCCAATCGCCGTGGATCCGACGAAAAAAATGTCCTGCACGGCGATCACTATGAGATCGAAGGCGTCGTTGAACTAAAGCCGAATGCTCGTGTTTGTGTGGCCTCAGACAGTGATCGGTTTGTGCGAATGTTTGTCGACCGGATCACGGGAGCCAAATAGGGCTAGTCAATTTCGCCACGTAGCTGCACCGCAGGACGACTTGGGTGGGGGCGTATTCAAGAAGCGGCTAAGGAAGAATCAGTACCGTTCCATCATCCTTGCCCGAACCATGCACTTCTGGGTCTACGAGTATCTGTTTGCAAGCGGGATCGCGCAGACATTGAGGATGATGAGCCGGCCGACCTCCGCAAGCCGGTGAAAGCATACGCTGGCCTGACAACTCTTTAATTGAACCAGCTGCAATGAGACGATACGCCACTGACACGAGAGCAAAAGCATGGAAGCAAAGCAGATTTGCGTTTTCATTAGGGCCGTTTCCGTCTAGCCCGCTTTTCGCTCCAGGATTTCGATTCTCCGAAAACCAACGACGACTCTCCTCGTTCTATTTCATCGAGTCCCTCCCCCCGAAGGGAATCGATGAAAAATTGTGAGAAGAGTCGCCGTTAGGGATTGAACCCAGCCAAGGCTCCGCAGGTTCTCGTCGGCCGTTGGGTTCAACCAAACTGAAATTGCCTCTCAATTTCCAGCACCTTAGCTGGGAGACTGCGCTGACACATCTACCTATTGCATGCTTATGGCCAAACGCGGGACTCAGTTCGCTGTGGCGCGATTTCCTGAATTCGCAACAACTTAGCATTCTCCGCCATCGTCGCCGGGCGGCGAAATGGTAGCCGAACGGCTACCATAAGGAGCCTGTAAGTTCCCGCAGTGGATCGGGGCGGATTGGACGATGCGTCTACAACACTTCTGGCTGACAGACGGAACAACCGCGCATCAGCGGAGCCGTCGTTGGGGATGAGCGCGTCACTCGGCTCTGAGAGCCTCCACGGGATCGACCGCCGCCGCGCGGCGAGCGGGCAGGTAGCTGGCGAGCACCGCGGACGCCGCTAAAGTGATCAGCACCGAGACGTAGGTAAGGGGATCCATCGGACTGACCCCAAACAACAGCGAGCTCATGAGCCGCGTCAATCCGGCTGCCGCGGTCAGTCCGATTGCCATTCCGATTCCGGTCAGCACTAACGCGGAGCGAACGAACATCCACCCTAGCCGGCTTTTCTCTGCCCCAAGCGCCAGGCGAATTCCGATCTCGCGCGTGCGTTGCGACACCGCATAAGAAATTACCCCGTAGATGCCGATGATCCCGAGCACGAGCGCCATTGCACCGGCAACGCCTAGCATTATCAGCGTGAACGAAGTTCGTGCCAGCGATTGGCTGTAAATTTCCTGCATCGTCCGCATCGCCGCCAACGGCAGACTCGAATTCACCGACCATACGGCTTGCTGGATCTCGCCCAGGAATCCCTGAGTTCCAGCCCGATCACTTCGGATAACGAACGTCACCGAGCGTTCGGCATCAAAGGAATGGGGCCCGTAGATACCCTCCGTCATCGTGGGCCAATACACGATGGCAGGCGCCTTCTCCTGAACTCCGTTCTCACGAACATCCTGTACGACGCCAACCACTTCATGCCACGCCGTGCCATACGCATCCAATCGCTTGCCAACCGCCGCGGAGGGAGAGCCCCACAGTTCGCGAGCAAGATTCTCGGAAATGATCGCCACCGGTCTTGAACCGTAGAGCTCTGTCCAAGTGAACTCGCGTCCGGCAACGAGCCGAGTCCCGGCCGCATGGAAAAATCCGGGGGCGACGTATTTGAACAGCCGGAGAGGCGTGACCTCACTCAAGCTGTGCCCCTCAATAAAGACCGAGTCCCAGTTGGCCTCGATTCCTTCCATCGGCATCGCGTTCCCGAACCCTACGGAAGTCACTCCCGGGATCGCTGCCAGCCGGTCAGCAATACTATTTTGAATGCGCGTGACCACTTGCGGATCCGAAACCAGAGAAGCAGGAATAGAGATGCGCATCGTCTGCAGATGCTCCGGTTGCGTGAACCCAGGCTCGACAGTTCGCAGTGCCTGGAGTGTTCGGATCATCAGCATGGCGCTCACCAGGAGCACTAAAGCCATCGCCACCTGGGCCACGACCAGAAGATCGCGAGAGTGTTGGCGTTCCCGGCTTATGCTCGCAGTTCGCCCAGCGCCCCGAAGAGCAGGTGGCATGCGCAGCCCCGCATATCGCATAGTCGGAATGGATCCGAATAACAAGCCTGAGAACAGCGAAAGAGCCAAAGTGAACCCGAGCGATTGGGCATCAAGAGAGATTTCACCCAAGCGCGGCAGATTGGCCGGGCCGATTGCCACCAGAAGCCGCAGACCCTCATAGGCGATCCCGACTCCGACTACACCACCGATGAGTCCGAGTGACAGACTCTCGAGCAGCAGCTCCCACGCAATTCGTCCTCGTCCCGCGCCGAGTGCGGAGCGAATCGCCAATTCCTGCCGGCGGGCATCTGCCCTTACCAGCAACAAATTGGCCACATTGGTGCAAGCAATCAACATGACCACGCCGATGGTACTCATCACCAACCACAGCACGTTGCCGATGCTGCCAACAACTTCCTGTTTAAGAGGATGCAGGGCGGGCGTGATTCTCCAGGCCTCGTAAAAACGGCGCGAATCGATGCCTGGACCGTTTGACCAGGAGTCCATCCAGATCGGCAACATTCGCGTTATGTCGGCATCGGCTTGCGCGATCGGGATTCCGGGCTTGAGCCGTGCGATGCCTTGAAAACCGAAACCAGCCAGCTTTTGGTTATTGCGGTCAAAGGCGAGCGGCGCCATCACATCGAAGTCCGCATTAACCAACCGGAAGCCTTGCGGCATCACGCCGACGATTTCCCGCAGTTGAGAATCGATTTGGATGCTGCGTCCGATGGCCGACCGGTCTCCACCGAAGCGGCGCTGCCAGTAACCGTAGCTGAGCACTACGGTTTTCTGACCATGCGGATTCTGGTCGGCCGGCAGGAGCCAACGGCCCAGGAGAGGCGGCACACTGAGCGTTTGCAGCACACCATCGGTGATCGAGGCAATGTGGACCTCGTGTGGCTGGCCGAGGCCGGTGACATTTGCTGTGCCCCCGATCCACACGCCGAACGATTGAAACGTCCGGTTCTGCTCGGAGAAGGTGAAATACATGGAGGGCGAGAGGCGGAGGCCACTGGAGAAGTCCGCCAGCCCTGCCGCGCCTGGAGCGATCAGCCGCACGGCTACCAATTGATCCGGTTTCGGATAGGGCAGAGGCTTGAATAGCACGCTGTTCAGCACGCTGAAGACCGCCGTGTTGGCGCCGATGCCGATCGCCAGGGTCAGAATGACAGTGGCGGCGAATCCGGGTGATTTTCCCAGGCGCCGGAATACCAGTTTCAAGTCCGTGCCGATGGATTCCAACCAGGGCAATCGCCACACTTCACGGCTGCGCTCTTCAAGCAGGGTGGCATTTCCGAAGGAGCGCCGGGCCGCTTGTTCCGCCTCGTTCCGGCTCAGGCCTTCGCGGATAAACTGCTCTGTCCGTTCTTCGAGATGAAGACGCATCTCTTCGGCGAGATCGCCGTAGACTGTACCGCGACGGAAGACACCAGGTAGCCAGTTCATGAGGGATTCCTCCCTAGCTCAAATCGCGCCCCGTGGATTTGCTCAATAAAGGCGTGGTTGCTACAGGCATAGACTAAACAGGTGTTAATGTTTCGTCAAGAGACGGGGACCCAGGAGCCAGGCGCTCGAGTTTCTACGTCTTTCGGAGCTGCGAAATTCGCCGGCGGAAGAGATTTTGCCGTATTGGATCAAAGAACTGCTTAAACTGTGGCAGCCCCGGACTTTCAGTCCGGGGAAGCGGGTTTTCAAACCCGCGAGAACGCTTTATCTTGCGATGAGCGGGCTTTACGGCAAGCAAGTTTCGTGAATCACCGCATTGGCGACGCAGAGGATTACACATACCACCACACTTACATTGGGGAGAATCCGGTCGGAGCCGGCTCGCCCGGCCACCAGGGCTAAAAGCCCTGAATTTATACCGGAGCATTCTCGCGGGTTTGAAAACCCGCTTCCCCGGACTGAAAGTCCGGGGCTGGCACAGCTTAAGCAGTTCTTTGATCCAATACGGCAAAATCTCTTCCGCCGGCGAATTTCGCAGCTCCGAAATATGTATAAACTCGAGACCCAGGACTGACGTCCTGGGCGGGACCCGGCGAGCCGGGCGCAAGCAACACGGGGCCAAGACCCATCCTCCATTCTCATTGCCCTCGCTCTGACGCCCGGTGTCGTGGGGAAACGGTGCCGCATAGGGGAAACTCATACCGCATTTTGCAGATGTTACGAAATAAAGAAGGTTACATTCACGGCTGCGGTAACCATTGATTGCCGATCACGCTAGCCTAGGCGACGAGTGACGTTAGGGAGAGGGGCAGGGCAAGAATCCCCTTGTAAAGTACCCCCGGTTCGTCGTACAAGAAGGCAGCGAAACTTTATCCCCCGCTCCAGCAGGTGAATCACTGCTGTACTTACGGTCTTTGAGCCGGAGGACTTTTTGTGTCAATTGCCTTGCGCCGTTTTCTGCCTGCGGTCATAACTTCGATCATGGCCCTGACCAGTGCCCACGCCTTTGCGGATTCCTGGATCAAACCGACCCCCGAAGAGCTGCAGATGACCGCGGAGCCGGCTGCTCCCGGTGCGGCCGCGATTTACCTGTTGCGTGACGAACGGGCAGATGACAAGCTGCACGTTCACATAACCTATGTTCGTCTCAAGGTCCTCACCGAGAAGGGTAAGGATTACGCTGACCAGGAGATCTCGTACCAGGGAGGCCAATACAAGATCTTTGGGGTCGAGGGCCGAACCATTCACAGCGATGGAACCGTAATTCCATTTACCGGAAAACCATACGAGAAGGTGCTCGAAAAAAGCGGGAAGGAGAAGTACAAAGCCACCGTTTTTACCTTGCCCGACGTTCAAGTGGGCAGCATTCTCGAGTACCGCTACGTGTTGAGCTACGAAAGCAACGTAGTCGTTTCGCCCCGCTGGTATTTACAGGGTCCCCTCTATGTACGCAAAGCGCACTTTCAATTCGTCCCCAGCGACCGGACTCTGGAGGATGGCCATGGCGGTGTGATGCAGGGTCGCGTAGCATATGCGGCCTATCTGCCCGCTGGCGGCTCGATCGTCTACTCGCCCGCCGGGAAATACTACACCCTCGACGTGGAGAAGATCCCGGCATCTCCCGATGAAGAGTTCATGCCTCCGATGCACAACTACACCTTTCGCGCGCTCTTCTACTACACCGTTGCCAAGTCGCCAGACGAATACTGGGGTAACGAGGGCAAATACTGGTCAAAAAATGTGGACAAGTTTATCGACGCCGGCAAACTTTCCGGCATAGCTAGCCAGATAGTCGGCCCGGCAGATACCCCCGCACAAAAGCTGCAGAAGATTTATGCCGCAGTCATGAAGCTCGAAAATACCAGCTTTACCCGCGAGCACACCGGAGCAGAAGACAAGGCACAAGGCATCAAAGTTAAGACCGCCGCGGATATCTGGGAACAGAAACGGGGTAATCGGGATGAGCTCACCCGGCTCTTCGTCGGCCTTGCTCGCGCTGCAGGATTCAAAGCGTACGTGGGGGTCGTGACCAACCGCGATCGTAATCTCTTCCTGGCCGATTATCTTGACTTGAGTCAGTTGGATGACGATATCGCCATCGTGCAGGTCGATGGCAAGGAACAGTTTTTCGATCCCGGAGAACGTTATGCGGAGTATGGCGAGCTGCACTGGAAGCACACGGCGACCGAGGGAATTCGCCAGACCGATAAAGGTGCGGTAGTCTTCGCGACGCCGATTTCCGGTTACCAGTCGACCAGCCAACTCCGGAATGCGTATCTCGAGATCCACCCCGATGGCAAGGTAAGCGGCACCATTCGTGTCAGCCTCACTGGCAACCGGGCCCTGCGCTGGCGTGAGTTTGCTCTGCGCAACGATGAAGACGCACTCAAAGAGCAATTTGAACAAACGGTGCAACAGGAGATGCCGCCGGGCATCCAGGTGAAGATGGATCATTTTCTCGGGCTGACGGATTGGGACAAGACTTTGCTGTGCGTCCTCAATGTCACCGGGTCAATGGGCACGACGACCGCAAAGCGCGTCTTCCTGCCCGCTACCTTTTTTGAGGCGACCAGCCATCCCCTCTTCGCTCTGGATAAGAGGACGATGCCGATCGATCTTGACTATCCCCTGGCCATGAAGGACATGGTGTTGATCAAGCTGCCCCCGGCGTTCGATATCGAGAGCCTGCCTAAGGACACAGAAGTCACCTATTCGCAAAACGCTTACTATCAGGCCAAATTTACTCGTGAGCCCGGCGTAGTGAAAAGCGAGCGCATATTCGCTATGGGCAATGTCATTTACAAAGCAGAGGAGTACCCGGCGCTGAAGGATTTCTACCAAAAGATCAATGCCAAGGATAAGGAGCCGGCGGTGCTGGGGTTCGTCCAGGCAGCCCCCGGAGCGGGAGGCGCCGCAGCGGGAAACGCCCAATGAAGCCTCGGTCTGGCTTTTCGCCGCTTGCTCTGCTCCTTCTTTGCGTGGCCGCCGTGATGCCACACGCGGCTCTTGCGGCCAACGCCCTTCCTGACTGGATAATTCAGGCCGCCGCGACTAAACTTCAGGCCTACCCGTCAAATACCGGGGCGGTGGTGCTGCTCGATGACCGGCTGGTCACCGTGGCGCCCGATGGCCGGGCGACGGAGCGGGAACGGCGGGTGCTTAAGATCCTGCGCCCGCGGGGTCGCGAGTATGCAGAGATTGTTGCCGGCTACTCCAAGGACGAAAAGCTTGATTTCTTCCATGCCTGGAGCATCGGTCCCGACGGTCACCAATACACCGTCAAGGATCAGGAGGTACACGACGAGGCGCTAGGGCAATGGGGAATTCTCTACGATGATCTTCGCGCCAGGACGGTTACACCGCCAGGAGCCGATCCGGGCGGGATCGTCGCCTACGAGGTTGAGCGTCATGTAGCAACCTACGGCGCCGAGGAGCAAACCTGGGATTTTCAACGAGACCTTCCCGGGGTGCGCTCGATTCTCGAAGTCGATCTGCCCGCGAGTTGGAACCAGTATGCAGCCTGGCTGCATCATGCGCCGGTCTCCGCCAGCGAGGTAGCGCCTAACCACTGGCGCTGGGAGTTGAACGACATTCCCGCCATCGATCTGACCAACGTGCCCATGGCCCCCTCGCCCTATGCGCTGGCCGCCCGCATGGTTGTCCACTACTCCGCCACCGCTCTGCCTACAGGCGACCAGCGCTGGACGGAGATCGGCAATTGGTACGACACACTCGCCTCGAGCCGGACCGAAGCTCCACAAGAGATTGCTGCCAAGTCCCGTGAAGTGGGTAGCGCGGCGGACTTCAAAACCAGGATCCAGGGTATCGCGGGCTTTATGCAGCGGGAGATTCGCTACGTCGGCATAGAGATCGGCATCGGCGGATTGCAGCCGCATTCGGCTGCCGACGTCTTCAAGTACCGCTATGGTGACTGCAAAGACAAAGCAACGCTACTGATCGCCATGCTGAACGCGGTCGGCGTCCGTGCGACGTGGGTGCTGGTTGATACGCATCGCGGCTTCATCGATCCAGCGCTTCCTTCGATTGAGGGCAATCATGCGATTGCCGCTATCGAGATGCCCGCGGGCTACAGCGATCCGGAACTGCGCTCAGTTGTGACTGCCCGTACGGGCAAGCATTATTTGATTTTTGATCCCACTGACACTTACACGCCCATTGGCCTCTTGGGTTTCCATCTGCAGGGCAGCTACGGAATTCTGGTTGCGGGTAACGACAGCCAGGTGATTCAGTTGCCCGTCCTTCCTCCCGACGCGGATACTCTCGATCGCACCGCCTCGTTCGCGCTGAACGCAGACGGCACGCTCAAAGGAACGGTCACGGAGACGCGTTCCGGCGAAGCGGCTCGCCGTTATCGCCGGCTCTACAACGAAGAGGGTGAGAAGCAACAACGTGAAGAAATCGAGAGGCGCCTGCAGAGAGACTTCTCCAGCTTCACCGTCGAGGCGAATGACGCGAAGAATGCTCGCGAGATGAGCAAGAGCGTGGTGCTGCAATACTCGCTCACCGCAAATGGATATGGCCAACCCACCGGAGATCTGCTCCTGATTCGTCCCCGGGTTCTGGGCCGCAACGCCCAGCCTTACAATGACAAGCCGCGCACTTATCCCATCGATCTGGGAGAGACCGGAACCTGGCGCGACAGCATCGACGTCGCATTGCCCGCGGACTACATGGTCGACGATATGCCCGCCCCGGTAGACCTGGATGTGGGCTTTGCCAGTTACAAGAGCGACGTAAAGGCCAATGGAAACGTTCTGCACTACTCCCGCGAGTACGTTGTTCGGCAACTCGATCTCGCTCCGGAAAAATCAGCAGATGTAAGCAAGCTGATGGGCGTCATCAACGCCGACGAAAACAGCAGCGCAGTGCTCAAGAAGAAATAAGCTTACCCTATCGTGAGGACGACCCTGCCGAAAGGGCGGTCCTCAACCAGGTAACGCAGAGCTTCAGCCGCTTCGCTCAGCGGGAAGGTCTTAGCCACGATCGGTTTGATCGCGCCGGATTGAAGCAGAGGGACGATTGCGCTCCAGGCGTTAATCCAGGCATCGGGCGGCTGATCGAACATGACGAAACTCCGGATGCTGGCCCGCTGCCAGATGAGATTTGTCACGTCAATGGTTGCCTTACGGCTCGCGGAATAGCCCAAAGTCGTGAGGCTTCCGCCCATCGCGAGGGCTCCGAGCGCCTCGCTCAAGACTTCACCGCCGATCCCATCGATGACAATGTCCGCGCCGTAACCACTCGTCATACGACGCACACCGTCACCCAACTTCTCCAGGGAGGTATCAATGACTTCATTGAATCCGAGCGCCCTCGCCTGCTCGGCCTTCGCATGGTTGGTCGTGCTCGAGATGGCGTGTTTTGCTCCCAGGGCCCGCGCCAATTGCGTCACGGCGTTGCCGACCGATCCTCCGATCGCCGGCGCCAGCACGGTTTTGCCTGCCCCAAAACCAGCGAGGGCGAGGGCCATATGGGCGGTGAGATACGCGATCGGAATACCTGCGGCAGTCACGTCGTTGACACCTTCAGGTATCAGGCAAAGGTTTTCCTTCCGAACGGCAACCCACTCAGCGTAGGTTCCATTCTCAAAAACGCCATAGGCGCCGGTGAACATCACACGTGAGCCGACGGGGAAGTCCGTTCCGCCTCCCTCCTCCACCACACCCGCTCCTTCGTTGCCCAGGACTAGCGGCGCCTTCGAGGGGGGAAATTTGCCAGAGAGAATCGTATGGTCGAGGGGCGTGACGCCGGCCGCCGTGATTCGCACCAGTATCTTCCCATCCGTGACCGCGGGTTTCGGAAGATCGACCAGCTTCAAATCTTTATAACCATGGAAGGTTTCTGCTCTCATTGCACGCATATTCGTTCTCCCCTTGCTACTGTAACTCGTGGCCGCGTGACGTTCCGCTCGTGTCTACTTCGGGAACGAGTCGCCGAACATCGGATTTCCGCTCTTGGACTGTTGTTCGGTAGCCTCATCCTGAATGACATCCCAGTGTTCGACGAGAATCCCATTCTTCAAGCGAACCACGTCCGCTGCGATCCAGTTCACCGGCAGTCCGATGTTCGAGAACCGGCCATGAACGATGACGTAGTCGTCTTCAGCAAGAATCACGCCGGGCTCATACTTAAACGACGGCGGTGCGGCCTTGACGAGGTTGAAGAGCCCGTCTCGTCCCGGCTCAATATGGGCGCTGTGTTGAATGTAATTGGGAGACCAGAATCGCTCTGCTGCCGCATAGTCGCGCTTGTTGAATAGGGTATCGAATGCTTTCAGTACGATCGCCTTGTTCTTCTCCGCATCATTTAAGTTGCTCATGGTTCTTCCTGTCTAGCAAATCGACGTTGGACGTTTTTGTTTTGAAGACGTAGGCACCTTCTTTTAGGAAGAGCTTTGCCGCAGCCAACCCTATCCCGGTTGTGCCACCGGTAATGATTGCTACTTTCCCGCGCAGCTTCTTATTTTCGATCATTGGATCCAGCTCTCCTCATTTGCACTTGCTCTTAGTTGCTCGGACTAGTGCACGCTGTTTCAGGCATTCATTCCGCCGTCCACGGTAAGATTCGCCCCGGTAATGTACGAGGACTCGGGGCCGGCGACGAACGCCACCATTGCGGCGATCTCCTCAACCTGCCCATAACGGTCGAGCGCTGTGGCGGCCTTCTGCGGTACCGCCCAATCACCCGAGGCGGGATTCAAATCCGTGTCGATCGGACCCGGCTGAACATTGTTGACCGTGATGCCCCGGCTTCCAACCTCCCGGGACAATGCCTGGGTGAACATCTTGACGGCGCCCTTCGTGGCCGCGTACGGCACAAGCCCGGGCGCAACGGCACGCTCACCCACGGCCGAACCGATTATGATAATGCGGCCACCCTCCTTCATGTGCTTCAGCGCGGCCTGGGTCGTGGCGAATACGCCGCGGATGTTAATGTCGATCACACGATCCATCTCCTCGAGAGTGGTCTCTTCGAACGTTTTCGGAATGGCCGTGCCGGCATTGTTCACCAGCACATCCAGCCGGCCGAAGGTCGCAACCGCCTTTTCGACCGCACCCTTGACTGCTTCGACGTTGGCGGCATCCGCCTGGATTGCGACAGCCTTTCCGCCATCGCGTTCAATCGCTTTAACCACGGCAGAAGCCGCACTCGCGTCCTTTGCATACGTGATGGCCACATTCGCTCCATCCGCGGCCAGACGTTTCGCGATCGCCGCGCCAATACCCCGGGAACCGCCGGTAACGAGCGCCACTTTCTTTGCTAACTTGGTCATGGATTATCTCCTTTAATACTCTGTGAGCAATTTACTCCACTGATTCAGACTGACTGCGATCTTGCTCGACGGCTGTCTGACGATTCTGAACCGTTCAGTTTTATATGATGATGAAGGTGTGGCGAGGATGCAAGAGATAGTGAACTATTTAGTTCTTTATCGCATAATATGTGTATGGCGCGCCGGAAGAACTTTAGTCGTGAGCAAGTGCTGGAGAAGGCGATGCCTGTCTTCTGGACCCATGGATTTTCGGACACCAGTCTTCAGGACCTGGAACGAGCCACCGGCGTCAACAAGTCAGGGCTCTATACAGAGTTCCGGGACAAGGAAGATCTTTTTGTAGCGTGCCTTCGGCACTATCTTGAGAGTCAGGAGAAGAGGGGGCTTCTCACCAAGAAGCCTCTTGGCTGGAACAACGTCGAGACTTTTCTCAAGAATGGTCCCCTCAATAGGGGGAACAGCAGGGATGTTTTTCCGTCAACTCCATGCGGGAGTTCGCTATCCTTCCGGATGAGGCTTATGCCGTCGTGACGGAGAATCGAGCACGACTGCAGCACCTTATCGCCATGAACATCGAGGCGGAAGAACCCAGGATGGCTCCCTCCGCAATTGCGGAGATGGTGCTGTCCTTCTTCTCCGGATTATGCATTGAGCGCAATCTCAAATCCGGCAAAACCTCGTCCACCCGCAAGATCGAAAACTTTATGACAGCCCTTCGCAGTCTTTGATCGAACAATGAGTCCCTTGAACAATCAACTCTATCTTCTATGTGAAAATGTAGCCGCAATCATCTCTTCGATGACTTTATAACTCACTGGTTTGGAAATAAAATCATCCATACCGGCCGCCAAACAGCGGTCCCGTTCTTCGCTCATCGCAGATGCGGTCATGGCAACAATGGGTACGTGATCGCCTACAGCCTCTTCCCGGCGTATTTGCATGGTGGCCTGCAGGCCGGTCATCTCAGGCATCTGAACATCCATGAGAATCAAATCGAAATCACTTTGTCTCCATTGCTCCAGAGCTTCCCGGCCATTCGTTGCCAGCGTGGTCCGATGTCCCATCTTGCCCAGCATAGTCATGGCGACTCGTTGATTGACCAGGTTGTCTTCGGCCAGCAGGATGCTTAGCGATAGTGGCGAAGCGGAAATCCCCGCCTCTGGTAGAGTGACCGGGCTTGCCGGCGTATGCACCCCGATCGCAAGACGAATGGATCCCAGCAGGTCGGCATTGCTGACGGGCTTGATCAGGTAGGTCTCCACTCCCATCTGCCGGCAGCGTGCTGCGCTCCTGACCTGGTCGCACGAGGTCAACATCATGATCACCACATTTTTGAGCCCCGGATTTCTCCGAATGCGGTCGAGCACTTCCATTCCATCCATCCCGGGCATCTGTTCGTCGAGCAGAAGCAAGCGATAGGGATGGCCCTCGGAGGCGGCTCTGGAAAGTTCTGCAAGCCCAGATTCCCCGGAATCGCACATGTGCGGTTTCATCTTCCATTGACGAGTCTGTTCAGCCAGAACCCGTCGATTCGTAGCATTGTCATCAATGATCAGCGTGTGCATCCCCTGCAAATCTTCTTCGCTCGGGATGGACGGGGTTGGCTGCGATTCAGGCGACACAGAAAAGTAGACATGAAAGGTGACCGTTGTGCCCTCCCCGGGTACGCTCTTGAGACCGATCGTGCCTCCCATCAAAGTCACAATGCTTTTGGAAACAGCCAGTCCCAGTCCGGTACCACCGTATAGCCGGTTGCCTGAAGTTTGCGCTTGCTGAAATTCCCTGAAAAGTCCATCCTGCTGGTCCAGCGCAATGCCGATCCCGGTGTCGCGAACGGAGAATTGCAGACAAACGCGATCGTTCGTAGCCGTCTGCACAGATACCTCTATGCAGACTTCTCCGTGCTCCGTAAACTTAATCGCGTTCCCAACCAGATTGATCAGGACCTGACCAAGACGGACCGGGTCCCCCATGAGGTCAGCGGGCACATCCGGCGCGATGTGCCCGATAAGCTCCAGGCCCTTTTGGTGGGCGAGAAAGGCGAGACTCTTCAACACATCGCCAACCACGCTGGGTAAATGGAAGGCAGCCGAATCCAGAACCGTTTTCCCTGCTTCCAGCTTCGAGTAATCGAGGATTTCATTAATGATGGTCAGCAGGCGATCGGCCGAGGACTTTACCGTCAGCAGAAAGTCACGCTGCTCCTCATTCAAACTTGTGCTGAGCGCAAGTTCCGTCATGCCCAGAATGCCATTCATCGGCGTCCGTATTTCATGGCTCATGTTGGCCAGGAACTGGCTCTTGGCACGGCTCGCCTGTTCGGCCGCAATCATCGCCTTGGTCAATTCCTCTTGCGACCTGGCGTACCTCACCTGCAATATCGCTGCTCGTACTCCATAGATCGCAACCCCCGCCGAAATGGAAACAAATCCCAACCATGGGTGGTCCGCGCGCAATCTCGACTCCCATAAGTGTGATAGCCAGGGTGAATAATACCGGGCTGAGATTATCAATCAGTAGCCCGGCGGTCCGCTGGCCGCTGCTCGGGTCACTCTTGTCCACATGGGTCTTTTGTTGCAAGGCAACAGAGCCCAAGAGAGCGAGGTAAGGGATCCCCCACCCGGCGTCTTGCACTCCGCTATGCCAGCCGTGCTTCAGCTCGACGTAGCCCACGATAACAGCCACTATCCCATTGACCCAAAGATAGTGGGATAGGGTCCGGTAAAAGCGTCTTCTTGCCGGACTCGGGTTGGAAAAGAAGCGCAAGGTCACAGCCCCGACCAGAATCAAATTCTCCGCATTGTTGAGATACATGAGATTCGTGGCGGAGATCGCCTCACGATGGGCATGCGACGGCAATGCGGAGAAAAGCTGCAGGTATGCGAGCATCGCTGCGATGAGCGCTTGCGCCCCATCGAGCCATGCGAAGCTCTTTAGGCCGGCGTCCGTACTTCGGGAGCAGATAGCCAGCATGACAGGAATTGCGTACGCAAAAAAGAAGAAGTCGGAGTTGAGGGCCTGGGTCTGAGTGTGTATGTGGGTCCCGAAGTCGTTGTAAGTCAAACCAAGCTCACCGACTGCTGCGACCAGCAACCCGCACCCGAATAAGAGCCACAATGGCTTGGCCTCTGGAGATTCGTTGTAAGCGCCAAGCAGGCAGGCCGTAACCCCTAGAAGGGGATAGGCAAGAAGGAACAGGTTAGACGCGAACAACGCACGCGGATCAAAAACGAGTAGGGTCGCGTGAGCGGCCACCAGTATCATGGCCGCCACGAAGAGACTGCGAGCCGCCCCCGGCCCCGACCTCATCACTGCATATCCCACAGAAATCCGTCCATCGGAAGCCCTCGGCTACTCTTTGCGCCGTACAGGGTTGTCGCAAAACGAGACATTCTGCTTTAGCTGGATGGATCGATCCATTGTTCCCTTGAACTTAGGTTGTCGTTCGTTCTGGCCTCGGACCTTCCAGTGCCTGCGCAAAATAGCCGGAAAAGTAACGCGCCGATTGAATGGTGCTTTTTGTCTGGACGCCTGCCGCCAGAGTGGAGATCCCGAGGGTGTCGCCCAAGACCGAAAGGGATGAATAATGGCGGCCTGCACGATAGGTATTGCCGTTTGGCACCCTTTGCTGGTCATGGATGTACTCGGGCCAGAGACGTCTGCGTCCTTATGTGGGACTTATCGGCGCATCCGGTGAAACACGCCAGTCAAACAAAGCTCGCGCGCCCACCAAAATCGAAGGGCAAAATCACGGATATAAGACCGCTACTGAGCACAAAGGCGGCCGGGTAGGCCGCCTGCCGGAGATTTGACTAGGATCACGTCCTGAGCATCAGACTTTATATGCGGGCGTCCTGATCGCCAACGACGATGTACGGTTATGCCATGCGAGGAAACTGCTGGAGAGCTGCGGGGCCAAGGTGTATACCGTTTGCGGTCAGCCTTCTCAGGTGGAAGAGAAGCTCAGCAGCGATCCAGCACTGGCAATGGTGTCGACCATCCGGGCTATAGTTGTCATGGAGATTCAGGAGCCCCCGGCATCTGGACCAGATGCATTGCATTCTTCATGATGGACCTTCGCTTCCAGGTAGTCATTCCTGATCTTAACTACTTCGCAAGCGCGTCGCGGTTTTCTTTCGCCCAGGCGCTATCGTGCGGCACTGCCTTCAGGGGTGGGCCGCCTTGAGTACCACAGGCACAAGGCCCTTCCGTCTTGGCTTCCGTCATGCAAGAGCAGGACTTTGTTTTCAGGCAGGCGCAGACGTAAACGAGATTATCCTTGTTTCCCGTCTGCTCGTGCATCGCGGTTGCCGGCGATGGATTAGGCTGGCGCTGAGAGCCGCCGGGCAATGGGAGAAAGGCTGACAACAATAACAAGACAAAAACCGCTGCAGTGGATCTCGGTTGATTTCTCATGGCTCGTCCTTTGGCGCCGCTATTGCAATACGAGGTTAGTACTGAAACCGGTCTGGCACAATATCCACGCAATCGGGACTTGATATAGCCACTCGGCGGTCATTCACCAGGCGGCAACAGGTGATCCCCCGGCGCCGGCTCGTGGAGAAAGCGCCGGCACGCGCTCGCATGCTGTCAGTAAACGGTCGAATCGTAGAGTCGAGAATGCAGCCGGGGGAGGCACCACAGTCTGCGGTTAATCGGCCATCGGCATGAGGCTAGTTTGCGGTGCAGTCCCTTCGCGTTGTGGCAGCGAGCGCGGCGATCTGCCATTTGCCGCTCTTCTCGGTGAGACTGAAGAGATCCCTGCCGCAGTGATCGAGCTTGCCGTCTATATAGAAGTTAAAAGGTGCCCAGACGACGGCCAGGTCGTGGTCGATGCGGACGTGCGGATTGTGGATGCGTTCTTCGATGTGTGTGGTTCCGGAAGTCGCTATGCGATTGGCGACGTTCTCAATGGTGATCTGGCTGAGGACGCCCTCCCGCACCAGCACGAGAACTCCACCGGGCAACCAGGGAGCCTTGATCGCGGCCGCATCACGATGGGCCATGCCATCGAACATGGCCTGTATTGGAGCAAGGACAGCCATTTCGTCTTGTTTTCGTGAGCAACCGCAGATTAGACCAAGAGCGAAGCAGACTATCACGGCGTGCAGGCGAGATCGCATGGGACGGCTCCCGACAGAAGTGTAGCTGAAAGCCGTCCGAAGTTCATCGAAGAACGCGTTTGCGATAGCATTCCCGCTGCTGGACGGAGCGCGTCGGTCGTAGCTAAATCATTCGAACCATGGTCAATACGATTTTCCCCTGCGCATGTCCTTGCGCCAGATAGCGGAGAGCATCCGCTGCGTCGCTCAAGGGGTAACGTCTGTCGATGACCGGTACAATCTTGCCCGCCTGCAGCAGACTCTTCAAGAAAACTAAATCTTTCTGACGAACCTTCGCGATAAAGAAAGTCATCTTTTTGCGCCCTAGCATTGAAAGGAGCCGCCCCAGTAGCAACGCTTGAAGAATCGGAACTAGACTCCCGATTGCGACATAGATCCCATTCTCGCTCAGCATACGCCTGTACTGAAGAATCGAATGGTGACCGTTCACCGCCAATATCAGATCGTACCGCTGCCCAAGCCGCGCGAAATCTACGTTGGTGTAATCGATCACATGGTCTGCGCCTATCGATCTCGCTATCTCCACATTCCTCGTACTGCATACGGCAGTGACTTCAGCCCCAAGCTCTTTGGCAATCTGCACCGCAAATGTGCCGACGCCACCAGACGCGCCCTCAATGAGAACTCTGTGGCCCGGCTGAATCCGTCCCCAGTCGCGAAGACCCTGGAGCGCCGTAATTGCCGCGATGGGTACCGCGGCTGCGTCCTCAAACGACAGGTTGGCTGGCTTCAGCGCCAACCTTTCTTCAGGTGCACATACGTACTCGGCAAATCCCTTTCCCTCGAATCCTGTTACCCCGAAGACCTCGTCGCCTGCCTGAAACTGTTTAACGTCCCTGCCAACTGCCTCCACTCGGCCGGCGATATCACAACCGATGACCGTGTGTTTGGGCTTGGTGCGCAGTCCCGGAATGCGGTTCCACGGCGCGCCTTGCAGCACGAACAGGTCCACGGGATTTACCGATGCCGCGCAAAGCTTGATCAGGACTTCATTGCCGGCGGGGCTGGGCGTTGGCACCTCCGCAAACCGCAACTCGTCTGGCGATCCGTATTGCGTACGTACAATCGCTTTCATAGAGTGTTCTTTGAAATAGCTTCGCTCTCGCCGGCCTTGCGTTTGGTGCACCAGACGAGCCTACGAAAGTATAGGACGAACTAGACATCATCCGTACTGTGGCTGCACAGTATGGCGGGCCGGCTCCGCGCCCAAGGAGCGGCTACGTTCTCTTTTGCGGTTCTCTCACGCAGGAGCTATCAAGCTTTGGCATTGCAGCGCCGGCGAAGCAAAGCAGCAAAAGAGCTAATTTGGTCTATATGTTGTATGCTACATAGGGCGATGCAGAGTAAGCAGAAGAGAGCATCAGTTTTGTTGTCCCTTTTCTGTCCATGCCGCCGTGATCGGAGCGCGTCCTCATAGAGGCTTTCAGAATGCGTCAAAGCAGAAGGAAATGGATTTGTTATCGTGCGGTCGTCCTCTTGGCCGTCGTCGCGCTTGCGGCGCCGGCGGGGGCACAGAGGGTGATTACGTCCCAATACGACAACGCGCGCACTGGCGCGAATCTCAATGAAACCAAACTGACGCCGCGCAATGTAAATGTTCAGCATTTTGGGAAGATCTCCACCTTGCATGTGGACGGAGATGTCTATGCCCAACCGCTCTTCCTTGGCGGCGTGGAGATTCCAGGGAAAGGCCGCCACGATGTACTCTTTATCGCCACCGAGCACGACAGCGTCTATGCCTTTGACGCTTATGGCAATCCGAGTACTCCTCTCTGGCAGGCGAGCTTTCTCAAAGAGGGTTTAACCACGGTGCCGGCGCGAGATGCGGATTGTCCCTTCATTTCACCGGAAATTGGCATCACGTCGACCCCGGTCATCGACCCAGACAGCGGAACACTCTATGTCCTGGCCCGCACCAGAGACGGATCAGGCTTTTTAAAGAACACTTACGCGCAGCGTCTGCATGCGCTCGCGGTGACCACCGGCGTTGAGAAATTTGGCGGCCCGGTAGAGATCCACGCCGGGATGAGCGGTAAAGGGACAGGGAGCAGCGGCGGAAAATTGGACTTCAATCCGTTGCGCGATAATCCGCGCGCCGCGCTGTTGTTGAACCGCGGTGCGGTTTACCTGGCCTGGGCCTCGGCCTGCGATGTCGGCCCATACCATGGCTGGGTTATGGCTTACGACGCCCAGAGTCTGAAGCAGAAAGCAGTCTTCAATGCATCTCCCGATGCGGATGACAGCGGAATTTGGGAAGGAGATACAGGGCCCGCGGCGGATAACGCCGGCAATATATTCCTCGCGACGGGCAACGGCCGTTTCGATGCAGGCAAAGGTGGCCGAGACTATGGCGATAGTTTGCTCAAACTCGATGGAGCGAGTTTAAAACTGAGCGATTATTTTGCGCCCTACAACGTGGACGAACTAGACGCCGGAGACAGCGATCTGGGTTCGGGCGGGCCGGTGCTGCTGCCTGACCAATCCGGAGGTCACCCACACCTCGCGGTTGTGGAGGGCAAAGGCGGCATTCTCTATCTGGTAGACCGCGATCACATGGGTCATTGGCAGGGTGGAAACAATAGCCATGCAGTGCAGACGATCGCCGTGGCCAATGGCTTGAATGGATCGATGTCGTATTGGAACCACTATATCTACGTGCTTGCCGACAGCGACGCGCTTCGTCAATTCGAAGTGAAAGACGGAAAGCTCTCGCTCAAGACGGCCAGTGGTAATACATTCCCTCGGGTCTCCGCTACGCCAACCGTATCTGCGAATGGACCCAAGGACGCCATTGTTTGGCTGGTGCGCTGGCAAGGATGGAACTCATCCGCAAGATCCGCAGTTCTGTACGCTTACGATGCTACGGACGTCGCTCGCGAACTCTACGATAGCGAGCAAAATCCCGGGCGTGACCGTGCTGGCCTCTCCCTCCGCTTTAACATCCCGATAGTGGTGAACGGGCATGTGTATGTAGGCACAAAGCACGAGGTAGATGTCTACGGCCTGCTGCCGGTTCGATGAGGGCGGAACGATCGTAATAACCTGGCAGCGCTTTGGGGTTATTTGGATGTAGGGTTGTAGGGTTGGAGGGTCGCGGTAGCCAGAATTTCCCGGGAATAGTTCTGCTCGACCGGACGTCGTGACCACCGGCCTCACGAATCGACGCCTTATTGAGTTAGTTAAGATAATCCCATGCTTCCTTTGTTCACCGGCCACAGATATGATTCCCTCGCTTACGCAGGGCCGCTACTAATCCTCCCCATCGAGCCTGCACTCATTTGCGTGGAGCAATTCAGGAGGACCCTTTTATGCGCGCTCAGTGCGAAGCATTGAGCGCGCCGACTTTCCGGCCGATATCGAATAGATGTCTGGTCTGAGCGGATCGATGCCGTAGCCCGCAGCGTCGCATGCCACGGTGCATTTGCAACCCACCCGAGCGCCGATTGTTCCTGGCGGCTTACTTTTAAGGAATTCGTTATTACGCAGCTCTGACTAAAGATCGAGCATTATCCATGTTGGCGCATGGTCACTGGCGTTTACCTGCCCACGCGCCCATCGGTCCACGCCACCGTCGACGAGCCGGTCCGCCACCTTCGGCGAGAGCAGAAAGTGATCGAGTCGCATGCCTTTGTCCTTCGGCCAGCGTTCGAATTTGTAATCCCAGAATGTCCAGAGCGGTCCATCCGGATGCAACCTCCGCATCGCGTCGGTCCAGCCTTGAGCCAGCAAACGCGCGAAGGCTTGCCGGCTTTCGGGTTGGATCAACGCGTTGTCATCCAACGATCGAGTCGGATAGATGTCCTGCGGTGTCGGCACAACGTTGTAATCACCGGCCAACACCACGGGGACGCCACTTGCCATGAGTTCGGCGGCATGGGCAATGAGGCGCTCAAACCAGGCCAACTTATAGCTGAATTTCGGTCCAGGCTGCGGATTCCCATTAGGGAGGTAGATGGAAGTGATCAGAACTCCCTGAACCGCCGCTTCGATGTAGCGGGCCTGGTGATCGCCAGGATTTCCCGGCAAACTCGCGCGGGTCAACACGGGAGCGTGGTTTCGCGCGAGAATCGCCACGCCGTTCCAGGACCTTTCCCCTACCCAGACTGCTTCGTACCCGAGATTTCTAAGGGCATTCTCGGGAAAGGCCCCCTGCTCCGCCTTTAGCTCCTGGAGACTCACCACGTCCGGCTCAGCTTTGGCTAACCAAGCCAGCAGGTTATCAAGCCGCTTATTGATGTTGTTAATGTTGAACGTCGCGACTCTCACCCGACTCTCTCTCTCTCCCTGTAATTCCGGGTACACCTTCCCAAAGGAGCAACCGGGTTCGTTGTTCCGGCTGGCATTATTTTAAACGGTGAAAAGAAATGGAAAACCCCGAGCTAAAATGCGATACCTGGTTATTCAGCTCGCAGCGCCCGCATGGGATCGATTGCCGCCGCACGTTGCGCGGGGATCAAGGCCGCCAATGCGGAACAGCACAATAGAACGAGTACCGCGCCTGCAATCGTCATGCCGTCCAGCGGTTTGACGCCGTACAGCAGACTGGTTAGAAAGTGCATAAGTCCGATGGACGCGATCAGTCCGCAGACCACCCCCGTTGCGGTGACAGTCAAGGCAAATCGCAACGTTCGCAGCAGAACAACTTTCGGTGATGCTCCTAATGCCATGCGGATTGCGATCTCGCGTGTACGCTGCGCCACCGCATACGCAAGCACCCCATAAATTCCCAGTAGAGACAGCAATAGTGCGATTGCCGCGAATGCCGTCAGAATCGCTGTATTGAATCGGCGCGAAGACTCTGTGGCGGCCACGATCTCATCCATCGTTTGCGGCCGCGATAATACAAGCAGCGGGTCACGTTGATGGACGATCTTCTCCAGGCTCGGCACCAGCTGCGTTGGATTCGTCTTCTGCCCGTATTACCACCTCCATATTTCCCACCACTCCCAACATCGCTGCCATCGGCCCCAATGCAGCAGCAGCTTGCGAAACCGGCTCATACATCTGCTCCACTGTCGGCTGATCGAGTGCGCCTTGTTTCACATCCCCGACGACGCCCACGACGGTGATGGCAGGCATCGGGCCGTCAAATCGATCGCCCACTTTCATGCGCATACCGATCGGATCTTTGCCATGGAAGTAAGTTTCGGCAAAAGACTGGCTGATGATGGCCACCAGGGGAGCGCCAGCCTGCTGATCACGATCTTCAAGATAACGGCCACGGATCAGCGGAATATGCAGCGCCTGGAAATAGTTCCCTTGCACGAGATAGGTTGACGCAATCAGGAAGCCCTCGCCGGCGGACCGCACATGGCCTTCCGGCGTAATCAGGCGTCCACCGTGCTGGCCGACTATCGGAATGTTGGAAGAGAAGCCTACGGTCTTCACGCCGGGCAGATTTTCTATTGTCCGCTGCAATTCTGCGTAGAATTCATCCACTTTCTGCTGTGCCGGGTAATCGTGTCTCGGCAGCGACAGAGAGGCGGTCAAAACGTGCTGCGGTTGAAATCCAGGATCGGTTTCGAGCATGTTTCGAAAGCTGCGGAGCAGCAGGCCCGACGCAACCAGCAGCAGCAGCGCCAAAGCTATTTCAAGGGTTACCAACATCTGCTGCAGGGTGTATTGCGAGCGCCCCTGTCCGGCAGCCTGACTTCCATCACGCAATGAATCAAGAATATCTGTGCGCATACTGGCAAGCGCCGGCGCTACTCCGCAGAGCACGCCGGTCACAGCAGCAAATCCAGACGCGGCAGCGAACAGCGGCCATCGAATGGCAATTTCGCCCAAGCGTGGCAGTGAGTCCGGCAAGCGAAGAGCGGCCGCATGTACCAACAACACCGCAAGGGCGACGCCGATTGCGCCTCCAATCACGCTCAGCAAAAGACTTTCTGTCAGTACTTGCCTGAGCACAATGCGCCGAGCGGCGCCTAACGCCAGACGGACTCCGAATTCGCGTCTTCGTGATGCCGCCCGTACCAGCAGCAGGTTGGCGATATTCACGCAGGCGATCAGCATGATCAGACTGACTGCTCCAAGCAGGAGGTTCAGGAGCGGGCGTGCGTTGTGCACCGTTTCCTCTTTCAGAGTCCTGAAATACCCCTGCACGTGCAAACCGCTTTTCACTGAATACGCGGGTTGAATACCTGCGATCACCCGGTCCACGTCGATTTGTGCCTGGGTCGCGCTTACACCCGGTCTCAGGCGGGCCACAAGGCCGTAGTCGTAGTTCTGACCTTCAGAATCCTTTTCGACCGGAGTAAAACTCATGGGAACCCAAAGATCGCGCCGGCTTAATCGACCGGCGTCCAGGGGGAACTCGAAATTGCGCGGCATCACTCCGATGATGGTGTACGGGCGTCGATCCAGATCAATCGTCTTGCCCAATACGCCGGGATCGCTCTGGAATCGTTCCCGCCAAAGCGCATAGCTGATTACCGTGACCGGTGCGGCGTTCTCATCTTCTTTCTGGGTGAATGTGCGGCCCAACCATGGGCCGGTACCGAGGACCGGAAACAGAGAGGCAGTGACTCGTTCTGCCGCCGCGTGAAATGGCGCGCCCGCACCGGTCACATCGTAGTCAGCACTGATATACCCACCCACACCCGAGAAGGCCTTGCTTTCGCGCTGGAAGATGAGAACATCGGGAGCAGTCACATTGAACTCATGAGGATCTTCCCGAACAAATTCATGCAAACTGAGCAACTGCCCGGAATCTTTGAAGGGCAGAGGCCGCAGTAAGACGGCTTCCACAACGGAAAAGACCGCCGTCACGCCGCCGATTCCCAGCGCCAATGTCAATATGGCAGTGACTGCGAAGGCTGGGGACTTACGCAACTGGCGAATCCCGTAACGCACATCGATGAGGACTGCGGCTAGAAACGGAATCCCCTGCTGTACACGGTATGCTTCTTTGGTCTGCGTGACACCGCCGAACTCACGGAGCGCCCTGGTCCGCGCTTCCTGGGCAGACATGCCGCGTTTCATGTTCTCTTCGACGGCGAATTCTATATGTGCACTCAACTCAGCGTCGAGGTCTTGATCCAGATGGCGCCTGCGGAAAAGAGCTGCGCAGCGGCTCAACAAAATGCGTATCGGCTCCATATTAGACTCCTAATGGGACGGAGCGAGAAAGCGCGCCATCGTGGCGGCAATCCTTTCCCAGTTCTCGGTCTCCATCTCGATCTGTTTCCGGCCAAGCCTGGACAGTGAATAAAACTTGGCGCGACGGCCAGTCTCGGAGATGCCCCATTCCGCCTTGATCCATTTGCGCTGTTGAAGACGCAGCAAGGCCGGATAGATGGTTCCCTGATTCATGATCAGCGAGTTGTCGCTGACCTGTTCAATGCGCCGCGCAATTGCATATCCGTGCAGCGAGCCCATCGTCTCGAGCGTCTTGAGGACCATCAGGTCCAGCGTCCCCTGCAGGACGTCGGATTTGCTCTCCCCCATTGTTTCTCCCTGTTGTCGTTCTACATATAGAGTGCACCGTACACAGGTAGAATGTCAACATGTTAATTTTACCCGGCGGAATCTGGAGCGGTAAGGTCGATCCATTCGAACACAGTCATGGTGCGATGGACGCACAGCTCTTCCATGTAGGACCGGAATGCGGCAAGTCCGGGCTTCATGAAAGGGTTCCGTCAGAGCTTTCCTTTACCGGATTCCGGCCAATGACGGGGTATTGCTCGACATCGAGGACCGCCCCATTGATGAGTGCGGCCTCGTCGGAAAGAAAATAAACCGCAGCCCAGGCGATGTCCTCCGGCGAGAGCAGCCGGCCTGAGGGAGCGAAGGTCCTCGATACCCGGGTGGGCCAATCCTCGGGCAAGCCCTCTTTCATCTTCAAAGCAAATTCATTTGGGGTGAGCGTCCATCCGACGTTCAACTGGTTGACCCGGATACCTTCAGCTCCATGTGCGTCCGCGAGGTTGCGCGTCAGGGTCATTAAGCCGCCCTTGCAGATGGAGTAGATAAATTGATTTCGCTCTCCACAATAGGCATTGATCGAGCCGATATTCAGCACGCGGCCTGCGCCCTGTTTGCGGAAGTGGGGCAGGGCGGCCTGAATGAGAAGAAAGGGCGCCTTGAGGTCGACAGCGACTGTTCGGTCGAATAATTCTGCATCGGTCTTCTCGATATTTCCCCGGGTGATTGCGGCGGCGTTATTTACCAGGCCATCGATTCGTCCAAAATGACCGATCGTTTCCGCAATGAGCCTCGCGGGCACCTGCGGATCATCGAGGGCTCCGATGCAGAAAAAGGACGCTGCTTCTCCGAGTTCAGCAGCCAATGCTTGCGCTGCCTCTTTCCGCCTTCCATGGATCATGACCTTCGCGCCTTCGCGAGCAAAGACCCTGACCATGCCCTCGCCGATCCCGGTGGTCGAGCCGGTCACCAGGATAACTTTGTTCTTCAGGCGCATACTTGTCCTCGGTGGCTCATGGCTGGAGAACTCCTATGACAATTTTCTGGAACCGGGAGGTCGCGGAGTTCGATCAAGTGCGGATCCTTTGCGTAATTGACCAAACCGGCCATAGTGCCCCATTCTCCGTAACCGGCAACGCAAAAAGCAAGGCAGGGAAGATTCCTTCTTGCTCTTAATCGGGAGAGACCGCCAGCCTTCTCTTACCGTAGCCCGCCATGTAGCGTGAGTAGGCGGCGATTCCCAGGTTTCCGTAGAGCGGAATCTGGTAGGCCAATGCGGTGCTGTGAATGAGCTCGGCGAGCAGGCCCATCAGGGGCGTCGACACCGCTCCGCCAACGATGGCCATCACCAGAAAAGAACCAGCGATGTTGGTGTTGGCGCCGAGGTCCTTCAGGCCCATGGCGAAGATGGTGGGAAACATCAGGGACATGAAGAAGCTGGTGAGGAGAATCGCCATGAGTCCCATCCAACTCGGCGAGAAGATTCCAATCAGCAGCAGAACAACATTGAGCAGGCCGTAGGTGGTCATGATCCCGCTGGGTGAAAAGCGGCGCATCAAAGCGGTGGCTATGAAGCGGCCGATGCCGAAGAGACCGATGGAACAGGCCAATAGGATTCCACCGATGCGGTCGGTCGTATGGGCATATTCTTTCGCATACGGAATAAAGTAACTCCAGGTGCAGACCGATGCGCCCACGTATAGGAACTGGGCGACAACGGCGAAGAGAAAATGGGGTTTGTGCAGCAACACGCGCCAATTTCCGCTGACCTCAGTTGCGTGGGTTCTCGCTTCAAGAAAAGCAGGGAAGCGCGTGAGACCGATCATGACTGCCCACAACAACGCGACGACGCCTAATACAAGATAGGGCGCAACCACGCGCATGGTCTCCCTATGCAGATAAGCGGTATAGGTTCCGGCGGCCTGCATCGCGGCGACCTGCGCGTGGGAGAGATCGACGCCGGAAAAAATGAAGGCGGTTCCGACCAGGATACCGGTGATGCAACCGAGCGGGTTGAAGGCTTGCGCCAGGTTCAGCCTTTGCTCCGAACTCGCCGCGGGACCAAGCTGAGCAACGAATGGATTAGAGGCTGTTTCGAGAAAAGCGAGTCCGCTCGCCATGACAAATAGCGCCGCCAGGAAGAACGCATATTTTCCAGAGTTTGCCGCAGGAAGGAAGAGAAAGCACCCGGACGCAAACAAGAATAAGCCGGTCAGGAACCCCGATTTATAGCCGCGGCGTTTCATAAGCAGACCCGCCGGCAGGGCGAGCAGGAAATAGCCGAGATAGAAGGCCGACTGCACCAATCCAGCCTGGAACCGGCTGATCTCGAAAGACTTCATGAACTGCCGGATGAGCACGTCGTTCAAGTTATTGGGAATGCCCCAGAGAAAAAATAGACCGGTAATGAGCACGAACGGACGCATAACGCCGGGCGGCAGCCATGCTGTCGAATACGCGGCGGACGGCGCATCCTCATCGAGAGGCCGTTCATCGAGTTTGGTAGGGATGGGCAATGAGTCTCCGGCCGAGTATGTTAAGGAATCTATAACCTCGCTTCGCAAGAGGCAATTACATATTCGACACGCAATGGGCATGGTGTGGACAGCCGGCCGTCGGGTTACGGCGGAAGAAGTGGCTTTCGTCCAGATTCGCCGCGCTAGCAAGGAGGTTCGACGAAGGGTGCCGGATCTAGTGCAAACCAGGATACCTATGAAAAAAGATCAGCAAGAAGTCCACTGAATCCGTAACTCCATGGGCGATGATCGGCACCGCCAGGTTGCACCCGAACTTCAGATAAAGCGCCCCGAGAATCATTCCATCGATAAAATTCTCACTCACTCCTGCGATCCCCTGACTGAAGTGAGAGAGCCCGAACATAACACTTGCAAGCAGTAAAGCGACACCCCAACCACCGCGCGTACGGCCGATGAGACCAGCGATTCGATTCATCAAATAGCCGCGGAAAATAAGTTCTTCGCCAAATGCGAAAAGTGTCCATGTAAATACCAGCGAAATCGCTAACCATTTCAAGTTTCCCGCCACGCGGTCGAACGCAGATAGATCGGGCATTTGGCCCGTGAGCCGTGCAAGGAGGGGCTGCGTACAGTACAGCTCCAGCATTTCGATGCCGGCGCCCGCCAGTATTCCGGCCAGGAGCGTTTTGCCCCAGCTTCCATACACGCTGAAACCAACGTCGCGCCAGCGCATTCCTCGCAGGCGCAACGACAGCCATCCGATTAGAAAAAGGTAGGGGACCTTGTTGAGGAAAATATGGTGCTTCCAATCGGCAACATAGACCGCAGCGATGAGCGCAAACTCAAGGATGGCAAGGCGTTTGCTTTGCTGCCACTGCGATTTCCCTGCGCTTGGGTTGAGTGATGCTTTCATACCTGGGTCAGCCCTAAGGCAATACGCGCGCTCGACGGTATCGCCGCGCACACCAGAGGGCAAAGCGCGTGGTCAGCATCACCAGCCCGCAACCCACCAGCAGCCCGATCGGTACAATCCACCACCCCAGTACTTCCTGTTTGTTCACCGGCACATTTCCGAATCCGAGTCGAATAGAAAATGAAAGATCGTTGTTGCTGTCCCGGGAAGTCCACAATCCTGCGGTCTGCGGATGGAATGGTTTCAACAACGCGCAGAGTAAGAAAACGATCCCGAGAAAATACCCGGCGATTGAGCCGAGCATCACAAAAAAACCGGCAATGCTCAGGCTTGCCCAACGGAACAGACCCTCCAGAATGCGTACCGGCGACCGCGTGATCTCCGCCCGCGACAGTAATGCATCCGTCAGGTACTGGCTGGCAAGATCTTCCGGACTGCCTAGCGCACCGAGTGCGCTGTCCACTGTGGCCGCCGTGAACTCTCCGCTCGCGGTCGCCTTGTCTGTGATGTGGGCGCGCAGTTCTTCGACGATCTCGCGGACATCGTCATCGTTCATGCCGCGCAACCGCGCGCGCAACGTGACCAGATAAGCTTCTACCCTTTGCTGTGGACTGCCGGTTACAGTGGCCATCTATTTCAACCTCCCGAGCGGAGCGAGCAACTTGCTCATGCTCGTCGAAAAGCGCGCCCAGATCGTAGCCATCTCGCGCGCCCGCTGATTCCCAGCAGGCGTGAGGGCGTAGTATTTTCGCGGGTGTCCGGCGTCCGACTCTACCCACTCGCTCCGCACCAGTCCGAGCGCCTTTAATCGGCTAAGCAAGGGATAAATTGTTCCCTCCGATACGATCAAATCGGAATTGCTCTCCAACCGCCGCAGAATCTCAAGACCATAGAGCTTTCCGTCCCACAGCGCGGCCAGGATCGCCAGCTCCAGGCAGCCTTTGCGAAGCTGTACTTCCCACTTGTCCCCGGTCTCTGCACTGGGCTTGTCCGCTCCCTTCATCTTTTATACCTTGCATTGCAAGGTATCATGTTGTCAAGTGGCTAGAGACCCATTTCAGCATGAACCGCTGTTCCCGGTTAACCTGGCAGTTTCTGAAGTGATCGTTTGAATTTATCCCCGGTATGCCGGGAATTCAGAAGTTGGCACATGGCCGAAAGTCGGCTTGTCGGGAACCTGACGGGCGAATCTAATCTGGCGGTTCCCATCCCCGCGTCGGCCTTCTAAGGCATATCTCTGAACTAGCCGTTTTCGACGCGCGCCTTCATATCCCAGTACGCCGCATCGATGAGCCTGCTTAGTGCTGCGGCGTTTGTGGCCGTTCCCAGGCTCAACTTCACATGGCGCATGAACTTGCCGGTGCCTTGCAACAGGCGGGCCGGATCCGCCAGCGCTGCGCCTTGAAAGAAGCCCACGTTTACGTGCGACGTAAATACATTGACGTAGCCGAAGGGCGCATCTCCCAAACATGCAACGGGACAGCCGTCATGCAAAAGCTCCCGGACTTCGTCCCCACATTTGCGCATCACCTCAAACCACTGATGCGCGATGGCTCCCAATCCACTTGCATGCTCTTTCATCCACGCATCGATGGCAGGATCCCGCTCGACAGCGCCGTTGAATCGCAGCAATTCCGTTCTCATCGCCGCTACAGGCCTCTGCTCCCGAGATCTGTTGTTACGTTGCACCCTTACCGTCCCTCCAGAAGAATCCCTCATCTGGAACAGTCGTTCTTGCCGAAGGATGAATGGCTCTCATGGCGTTTTGAGAGGTATCCGCTGGTTCCAGGGTGCCACACTTTCCTCATACTCCATGGGATCGCCGAAACCTTCGGTTTGGACCCCGAGTTGGCGTAGAACGTCCAGGGCCATCAATCGCCGATGCGCGTTGAATGTGATGATATGGGTGAAAACGCCGCCGAAAGTGAAGGTCTCCGCCGGTTCGCACAGAGCGTCGACAAACGTATCATCCCAGGCGGAGCGGTTTCGGATGTCACGGAAAATACGGTGCAGCTCAGCATCGGTCTTTTCGAGCCTCTGCAGCATCGCTTGCGGGGAGCGCTGCGATTTGGGAGGGCCGTCCATATTCATATCGGTTCCGGACAGCGCGGCCGTCCAGACTTCCTTAGTGAAGATAATGTTTTCTAACAGCTGCCTTAGAGTCTTATTCGACTCCCGCCAGGGCAGCAACTCTACGACCGTGGACAGCGGCCGATCCAGTTGTTCCTCTGTCAACTTACCTGCGTATTCCAACAAACGCCGCGTGTGCCATGAGTCGTTGCCTGCAAATCGATCAAATAAATCCATTTCTCTTCCTCCTTTGGTTGAGGAACCAGGGGCAAGAAAGTGAATTTTGTTGGACGCTGGCAAGTGAAAGTGCGGTTCACGCAAGCGCCGATAGAGGCTGGGGGAAATCCGAAAAGCTTTTCGGAAAGCGCGAGTGAACGCCTCCAACGACCCGTAGTTGGTGTCCAGGGCCACGTCCGTGACTGACATTCCGGTATGAGCCAGTTGAAATGCCGCCCTTTCCAGCAACAGCCGTCGTCGCATGGCTCCCGGCGTTTCTTCGACTACTGTTCGGAACAACCGGTGGAACTGCGTGCGGCTTTGGTACGCTTGGCGTGCCAGATCTTGCGTTTTCGCCTGAGTGTCAAGCGAGTTCACCACAATTGCAGACAGGCGGTCTGCCGTGTTCCGGCCATCTGCTTTATTCATGCGTCCGGTTCCTCACCTTCACGAATCATAGACAAAAGAGGACGCCTCACGCCTGATCGTATGTACCAATCTTCAAAGTCTAAGTGGTCGATGACAGAGAAACTATTGAGAGTTTCGTAAATGGCTCGATAGCCTTCCCGAGTGAGGGGAAACGATTCGCTAACCGGAAGGTAATTCGGAACCGCCCACTTCGAAGCGGAGGCGCGCCTGTCCAAGCGCGATTTCATCTCCGTGCCGCAGGGCGACGCCTTTGCTCGGGCCCTGAGGGACTGGAATCACAGAGCCATCCCTGAGGACGGTGGTTCCATGGGCGCTTCGATCGTCGAACAGGCGGAACACTGCCTTCTCAGGATCGAACTCAATGTGGGCATGAGCCCGCGAAACAGATGGATTGGGAGCGGGCGCGTCGTCTAGAAATGCCACGTCATTTTTTCGGGTGAGCCGCCCATCCGCGTCGATAACTTCCACAAGACGTCCCAGGTTGATGCGCTTCTTCTTAAGGCAGAGCTCTTGCTGCTCAGCAGACCCGGTGATGACGCTAAGCCGGACCTCCATTACCTCTCCCGAAAGCTGCGGCGCGGGAATGCTGCCGTAGTGCACATCAAAGCCGCGAGCCGCGACATCAGGCGGCAGTTCCGGCACCAGTTCCACCTGCACCGCCAGATGGGGCGGGAGTTCTACGCGCTGATCCTCGAGGCGAAGCCGGATGTCTCGAGAGAGAGCATCGGCTTCGACGAAGATGAGTTCGTAGGAGCGCCGAAGCGCGGGGTCTGGCAAAAGGATCCGCACCTCCAGCCGCGCATACGGGAACACCTGCTTACCGCGCCGCAACGTGTCTACATGAGCAGTGACATTCTCGATCAGGCCTCGATGAATCTCCAGCAGTTCACGTTTCTGGTCGGGTGACGAGGAGCGCAACATGCCGCGCAGGGTCTCATCGATGCGCCGCTCCAGATCATGCAGTCGACTCATGGCGCTCCTTGCAGGTAGCCCAGTGCCTTGGCTGCCTTCATGACTTCCGCAGCCAGCGGAGCGGCAGCAGTGCCGCCGTATTGTCCATTCTCGATCAGAACGGAAAATGCCAGCTTGTGGGATTCGCCATAGGGGGCAAATCCGACGAACCAGGCGTGAGACGGAGCATGCTCGAGTTCCGCGGTACCTGTCTTGCCGGCCACGGGAATGTCCGGCAGATTTGCGCTGCGGCCTGTGCCGGACGTGACAGCAGCGCGCATGTACTCGCCCACCTGTGAGGATAGCTGCGGACTGAGGATCGCCTGTGGCGGGTCCTGCCGAGGGTTCGCCTGGTCTGTTACCCAGCGGCCCAAAGGCATGGAGCCATCCTGGGCAATGGTAGCTGCCACACGCGCCATTTGAAAGGGAGAGACCACCACCTGGCCCTGGCCGTAGGAAGTTTGCGGCATCTCTGCCCGCAGAGTCTTCACATTCGAAGGGTTTGCTATCGAGATGCCGAGCTGAGTGGCGGTATCCAGTAGCGCTTCTGGACCAACTTTGTAAGTGCCCAGTTGGGCGAAATATGCATTGCAGGAGACGACGATGGCAGCACGCATCGCTATGGCTCCGTGAGGCGCGGCGTCTTTGACGTCGTCATGGATCGGGCGCTTCCATCCATCGATGAAGTTGCCGGTGCGGCCATCTGGAAGGCGCTTGCATTCATAGACCTGATCAGCGTTCTTTGGGTCTTTGCGCAGAGCCGCGATGGCAGTCACGATCTTGAAAGAGGAGCCAGGCGGATACAGCCCATAGCGCGCGCGATCGAGCAGGACGTTATCCGGATCCGGCTCTACTGCGGAGAGGGAGGTGTTGGGCCACGGATAACTGACGGAGGCGAGCAAATCACCATTTGCCGGGTCGAGCACCACGACTGCGCCTTTTGTGCGGCCAAGCTGACGCAGTTGGTTTTGCAGCAGGTCCGCGGTCTTCAATTGCAGGCGAGCGTCGATGGAAAGGTGCAGATTGCGATCCCGCTCAAGGATCTTCTTCACTTCGGGATGGTCGGGTTGCCAGCGATGGCGCAGCAGCGGCAGCAACTCGCGAAGGTCATACCGGAGGATGTGCTGAGAAGTCCTGGTACGGGGATCGAAAACTTCTACAACGCGCGCCCGATCGTCATAGCCTTGCAGGTTGCGCATGAAATCACGCTCTGCGTAAGAACTGTTGCGCGCGGACCAGTTGACGCGTGTCCGCAAATCTCCAAGGAGATGGAATGCCGCTGGTCCAAGCGGATAGTAGCGGGCTTCCCCAGGAGCGGGCCGCTCAGCCACGGTAAGACCCATGCCGGTATAGCGGTCGCGGTTCTGCGCAATCTCGTTCCAGTTGCTGGTCGCAAGCGGAATTCCGTTGCGGTCGTAGATCGTGCCGCGGGGAATAGAGTGGGCGACTGCGAGCAGACGAGGGTTGTATTCGTACCGTCGCTCTCCATCCGCCTGCAGCGCGAGAGCACCGGCCCCTGCAGTCGAGTCTGCATGGATCACCTGGATGTAAAACGCCTTCACCAGCAGGCAGGCGCCGAGCCCGGCAATCACGTAGGAGAGCGCCCTTGTGCTGAAGCGAAAAGGCTCGGTCGTGTTCGTATCCGGCGTTGCGGAACTTTCCCTGCTAAGGGAGAACAGAATGCCGATGATCGCGAAGTTGGTGATGAGGCCGGTTCTGCCGTAGCTGAGGAACGGAACCACGACACCGGAGAGCGGGATCAAACCGAGCACTCCACCCGCAATCAATATGATCTGCAGAGCGAAGGCCAGGGTGAGTCCGAGCGCGAGGAAGAAGTTGTAATCGGAGCGTGCACGGAACGCGACGCGAATGCCAAACCAAACCAGGGCGGCATAGAGTGCAAGCACTGCGAGGACGCCCAGGAATCCCCATTCCTCGCCAAGCGCAGCCAGGATGAGGTCGGTATGAGCCGCGGGCATCCACTGCGGATCGCCCAGTCCGAGGCCGGTGCCGAAGGCCCCGCCGGTGGCGAACGCCCAAAGCGAATGCGCCACCTGTTCGCCGCCGCGAACAGAGTTGTCCCAAGGGGATAGCCACATCGAGACTCGGCCAGCCACATTCTTCGGAAAGCCGAGGAAGTAACCAGACGCAAACCCACAGAGGATCAAGACCAGACCCATGAACGCAAACAGATACCGATCGCGGGCAACTGCGTACATAGCGAGAAATAGACACGCAATCAGGAGCGCCGGTCCAAGGTCCTTCTGCAGAAAGAAGAAGGCGAGTGAGACCATCACCCCGCCCACGACAGGCAAGAGGTATTCGAGCCTTGGCACCTCTACCCAGCGCGAGATTTTTTCGAGCCTTTTGCGCTGGTCCCGCAATGTGCGCAGGAATTCCCATCGTTCTGCAAAATATCCAGCCAGAAAGAAGACGAGTAGAACCCGGATGACCTCGGCAGGTTGAAATCCCAGCAGATTCACCTTTGCGTCACTGCCGGTTGGTCCGGAACCGAAGAGGATGAGAGCGGCCGAGAGCAGGAAGCTGGCGATGAGAAAAACGTAGCTTAGCTTTCCGCTGATGCGGCGATAGTCCAGGGTGCTGGCAAGAGCCAACACCACACAGCCGGCGGCCGCACCCTGGGCAAAGGTCGAGAAGGCAAGCGTGTCGCGCAACGGATCGCGCAGGGTGACCATCAGCGTCAATCCGACGCCACTCAGCAGGACAACAGACGGCAACACATATTGCGGTCCGCCGGTCCGCCGGACCGACCAAAAGATGTGCACCGACCAGAAGCAACAGAAGAAGAGAATAGACCACAGGATCAGTTGGTTGCGAAACTGTGACCTGTCGCGCACAACGAAGAATGGCTTCAGCCGCGCTACATCCGTGGAGCTGAGCAGCAGGATAGCCTCCGCCCCGGGGTGTGCTGATTGCACCTGATGAGCACGCGCCTGTAATTCGGTGAGTCCATGCGTCCTCAGCACATCATGAATGGGCACGCGGATCTGGCCGATCTCTCCTACGTGCGACACCGAATCCGGGCCGTTGCGGATACCCTCGAATATCTTCCCCGCGATGTACTGCCGCTCAGCAGGAGAAGAAATCGACAGCAGGAAGGGGAGGAGTTGTTCGCGCCGGTCCAGGGTGGAGAGGTTCAGGCGCTCGCTATCTGAGCCACCCATGCGTGCGAGCCTCGCTGCCGCGGTGAGGCTCACCGCCGCAAGAATCAGGGCCGACGTCAGCAGTAAGAGAACGCGCTCCAGCGCCCTCCCGCGCGCCTCTATGGGCTGGCTAGGGTTTTGCGCCCGCTCGACTGACGTACTGCGAGTTACCGCCATTCGTTGCCTTGTCCTATCTTATGGCTGAGATGCGGTGAATCGAATCATTCACCCGTTTGAGGCTGTCGGCTGCGCCGTCCCAGGGCAGGATGCTCTCATAGAGGTGGCGCGCACGGGTAAGGTCAGGAGCGGCGATCCGATAGTAGTGAGCCGCTTCGCTCTTTGTGCTCGCCTGGTCTCCCAAAGTGATGGTGCGCTCAGCCCGGTAGCGGTAGAGATCTGCGAGTTCCGCTGTTTCACGCTTACCGGTTGCATAACCGAGACGGCTGGCCTGTCGAATGGATGCTTCGCCGTGCGCCAGGTCGTGCAAGGAGTAGATGTACAGGGGAGCCAAGCCGAGCCACGGGTCCGGCGATTTCTTCATGGCGAGCGACGCTGCCAGAAAGTCCTGGCGTGCGTCTTCCAGCAGGCGAGGATCCTGTTCGGCGGTACCGCGCAAACGTGCCAGATGACCATCGACCAGCCGGAGCTTTCCATGGAGCGTCTTGTCGCCAGGGTCGAGCTCGATGGCGCGAGACAGGTCGTCACGGGCGTGCGCCCAGTCTGCCTCTGACACCGGCGGCGCGTCCGGCGACCGGAACTTCACGATGGTGCTGTCGGCATCGGCGACCAGGTGGTTCTGCAACTCGTCTTTCGCGGCCCACAGGCTAATGGGGAAGTGGGAACGCGACGAAAGCTTCTGGTATTGCTTCCAGGCGGCATCCAGATTCTGCTGCTTCTCGCTGGAGAGGTCTCGTGCCAGCTGGTGAGCGCTCCCCCAGACCAGGTACTCATTCAC
>CAWIRT010000052.1:0-23549 GCA_963838445.1 uncultured Acidobacteriaceae bacterium | reverse complement strand
CACCGTGGAGTTCCAACTTCACTGAGACGTCGCTAATTCGATGGTGGTTTGGTTTGCACGGGGTGCCCTGCCATCTCGGTCCCAGAGACAAATCGAGTCTGGTCCGGCTCGTATCGGTGAATAGGTATCATGTCCAATCATGTCCCCTTATCTTCCGTGGAAAACGGGAATATGTCGCAGTCTCTGATGCTATCCTCTACCCACCCGAGGGGGAGCCACTATAGGAGATCGAATGCCGTCACAATGCCGAGAAGACCGGCTCCGGAGGGATTCTTGACAAGCAAAATGGGAGACTTACCTAGAAGTTCCAAAGCTCGATCAATTGATGTTGCGTCATCGATAGGTTCGACCGGAGTGAGGGAGATCGGTCTTTCTTCAAGGGCCGAGGCCTCTTCAACCGTCATTGCGAGGCGTTTTCTGCGCATCTGCCCTTTCCGATCAGACCCTAAGAATGTAGCGATCGAGGAGTCTGAAACAAAGAACCATTGATTGCCACTTTTGCAGACTGGTAAGTATGAGTAGGAATTTGCTAACATTTGCTGGCGAAGAAAGGCGAGTAGCTGCCAAGGCTCTCCGCATACTGGATTGCGAACCATAAAATCTGCCACAATGGGGTCCATATCGTTGGTCAACGCATCCTCCAAAATGATTGCGAGTTCGATCGCGTGTTTTGTTAGGTGCCTGGCGAACGCGCCTTGGTGGAGCGCGTCGTTTCTAGCCGCTCTTACCAATTCGTAGAGTGTGTCAAACGGCATTAGAAGATTCTTGGACTGCGAACGACTTTCCGTTGCCAGGCCCGCAGTTTTTACGAGGTCAAGAAGCCTACCACGATATTTATCGAGATCGCCGTGCTTGCCAATGTCGCCCCAGGCTTCTTTCGACAGGTAGCTTCCGAGCCGTTCAACAACATGGATTATCTCATCGAATGCTTCGGCATCGGCGAGCGCCGCCAAACGGGCGGATCGGAACTGATCGGCAAACCACCTCGCCGACTCTTTTGTAAGACTGGGCATCGATTGTTTTCTCCCGGTCGAAAAGGGCTAATCCCTGGTGCTGTGCTTGTTATCGCGCGTCGTGCTCGGTCTGAGCATGTCAGGTAAAGTCGTAACCGCTACTGATTAGCGGTATTCTCTTTTATTGAACCGCCCAGGCAGCCGAAAGCTCTCTTGCTTGCTCCAGCACTGTCTCCGTCGCCCTTTCCTGCCCATCCGGAGGGTACTTGTACTTCTTCAGGATCGTCTTAACCATGAGCCGCAGCTTCGCTCGCACCGATTCCCGCACATACCAATCCACCGAATTGCTCGCTCTTAGCCTTTCTGTGAGCTCCCGTGCGATCTTACGCAATGTCTCGTCCCCAAGCTCTCGCACCGATGCTTCATTCGTCGCGAGCGCGTCATAGAAGGCCATCTCATCGGCAGTAAGGCCAAGTTCCTCTCCCCGATTCGCAGCAGCTTGAAACTGCTTTGCCATGGCGATCAGCTCTTCAATCACCTGGGCCGTCTCGATTGCTCGGTTGCGGTAGCGGGTCAGTGAGTTTTGCAGTAGTTCAGAGAACTTACGGCCCTGGACCACGTTGCTGCCAAATCGACTTTTAATACCACCCCTCAAAAGCCGCTCCAGCACTTCAACCGCTAGATTCCTCTCTTTCAGCTTGCGGACGTCCGCCAGGAACTCGTCTGACAAGATGCCCACGTTGGGCCGCTCCAATCCTGCCGCTGCGAATATATCCATCACCTCCGCTGAAACCACAGCATGGGAAAGAATCTGCCGCAGAGCGTGCTCTTTCGCATCGTCACTCAGAGACGTGATAGGGTCCCGTTTGATCAGGACAGTACGAACGGCTTGCATGAAGGCAATCTCTTCCCGGAACTCCACCGCAGCCGGTAGTGTGCAGCACAGCGCAAAAGCCTGCGTCATCCGCAGCACGCAATCCGCGAACCGCCTCTTCCCGTCCTCCAGGCCGAGAATATGGTCCGCCGCCACCCGCATCGGCTTCAACGCATTCACGCGAAAGCCGCTGTAGTCCACTCCATGCAGCATCCCACGCGCAATCTCCATCTCTTCCTGGAGCTTCAGCAGCATCTCTGTTGCCGGAATAGTGGGTCGTCCTGTGCCCTTGCTCTCCGTATATTCCTGCAATGCACGCTTGAGATCATTCGCAATGCCGATGTAGTCCACCACCAGGCCGCCCGGTTTGTCCCTGAAGACCCGATTGACCCGCGCAATCGCTTGCATCAGATTGTGGTCTTTCATGGGCTTATCAACGTACATCGTTGTCAGACAGGGCACGTCAAAGCCGGTGAGCCACATATCCCGTACGATCACGATTCTCAGCGGGTCGTCTGCTTTCTTGAATCGCTTCTCCAACCGTTTCTTCACCTTTGCTGTATAGACGTGACGACGTAGCGCCTCGCGGTCCGATGCTGAACCCGTCATCACAACCTTGATAGTACCCTTCTCCGGATCCACGTCGCCCTCCACCATCCGGCGCCGAATCTCGCCCTCATTGTTCTGGTTGGAACTCATCGACCCGTTCGCCAACACCACCCCGGCCTGACCAGTCGGCTTCAGGTGCCACAGAATGTGCTGGAGCCACGCATAGTTGGCGTTACCCTGCGGAGGCGTGCCGAAGGCCCATCGCTTATCCCCTTCAAGCTTGGCACTCCACCAGTCGGAGACATTGAACGGCGGATTGGCCAGCACGTAATCGGCCTTGAGGTCCGGGTGCTGGTCCTGCGTAAAGGTGTCAGCGGGCTCCTTACCAAGGTTGAAGCCGTAACCGCGAATGGCCAGATTCATCGCCACCAGTCGCCACGTCGTCGGGTTCGATTCCTGCCCGTAGATCGAAACGTCATCTGAACGTCCACCGTGCGCTTCAATGAACTTCTCCGACTGCACGAACATGCCACCAGACCCGCAGCACGGGTCATAGATGCGCCCCTTGTGTGGGGAAAGCATCGCCACCAGCACCCGCACCACCGAGCCGGGCGTATAGAACTGGCCGCCCTTCTTGCCCTCGGCCGTGGCAAACTGCCCCAGGAAATACTCGTAGACCTCCCCCAGCACATCCTTCGCCTTGTCCTCGGACGTGAAGCCGATCTTTGAGATCAGGTCGATCAACTGCCCCAGCCGGGAAGGCTCAATCTGCGTCCGGGCAAATCGCTTGTCCAGGATGTTCTTGAGGGAAGGATTGGCATCCTCAATGGCGACCAGCGCATCATCCAGCAGCCGCCCAATCTCCGGCTGCTTTGCCTGATTCCGCAGCGTCTCCCATCGCGCCACTTGTGGCACCCAGAACACGTTCGCCGAGGCGTAATAGTCGCGATCCTCCAGGGCCTTAGTCTGCTCCGCCGACGTCGTCCGAGAAGTACAACTCCGAAGCAGGGTCCGCCAGCAACCTGGCAACCTCCCGACGCCGCTCCTCAAACGAATCGGACACGTACTTGAGGAAGATCAAGCCCAGCACCAGATGCTTGTACTCCGCCGCGTCCATCTGGGCACGCAGCTTGTCTGCCGCCTCCCAGAGGGTTTTCTTCATTTCCTGGCTTGTCATGATTTTGCTTGCCCGCTTATCCCGTTTTGAACCGCCTTAGGTATGAAACAACCTTAATGTGGCCCTCGACCAGCACACAAGCCGGAATGGATAAGGCTTCTCGCGCAGGAGGCAATTGGGGCATATAAAGTAACTGAGAGGGTGGCTAGTCAACGATTCAGCCGGAGAGGACAGTTTACGCTGAAAACCTGGGTTGGCAACTCACTGAAAACGAGCCACTTACCTCATTTTATGGAACCCTTAAACCCTTCCAAGTGCGTATGAGACAAATCAGGCGACTGTAGTAGACTTCTGGAACGCTACCCTTTGGTTGACGTAATCGACTGTTTTTTGGAACTATTTGCGCATTGATGGCGGCCTTGCCACGCGTTTACGCTTATCGCGACCACGGATCCATGGGACCTACTCGATGGTCGCCCCGGAAGACAATTTGCACGTCAGACGCGAATCACGCTGAGCAGCCGGGCCAAGTGTATGTAGCAAAATTTTGTCAAGGTAAGAACGGGGCGGCGGCGATGATTTCGGAGATTGTCTGTCGGAGACTCTTCGAGGTTGCCGGCATTCTCGTGCTAGATGCTGTCATCGTAAATGCGTCAGAAAGTTTTGCGCGATCGTGGAACGAAATGGAAATGCCGTATCGAATCGAGCCCGGCGAATATTTTGGCACTCTCTATTTGGAAGATGTCCTCGCCGGGCCAGCTTCGGAAGCCGATAGTCTAGACGACCTGCGCGACATCGTCCTGATATGGGTCGTCGATGCCTTGGTGTGCAATCTTGATCGCAACGTTTGGGGAAACGTACTCCTTAAACCGGTAGGACGGTCTGGGAAGTTGCGGCTGATTGCCGCAGACCAATCGGACTGCTTTTGTGGGTCAGGTGTCTTCGCTGATGGTAGTTGGCGTACAAGAATGCAACGGGAGCGTGCCATCGGGCCAGCGCTGTTGATCGAAGCCGTGGCGGCCACGGGAGGACAAGTCGGTATCCGCAGGGCGATTGAGACCACCGCGCAAGCACTGGAGGCGATTGACTCGGCGTTCGATCAGGTTCCGGCTGTCTGGTGGGCGAAGGCGTCCATCAGCCCAGACCAGATAGAAGATGTCTTGTTGAATCGGCTACGCGCTCTTCCTAATCTCTTGGATATAGAAAAATGGGGAACGTTTGATTATGGACAACATGAAGGAATTCCGATCATCTAGCTATTGCGTGTTTAGCATCGTCACAGATGAGATGCGAGGAACTTCAATACCGGTTGGCGTGGCCCTCTGGACAAGAGAGCGGGGTAAGGCATGGATCAAACTCGCAGGTGAGGATGACCGCATTCGGGGACTAAACAAGATCAGCTACTTCTATATCGCGCAAGTGCAGAAGCAGTTGAATCAATGGGTCGAATCAGGGGAGCTGCCCTACGGAGATCGGTCTCAATCACTGGAATCGGATGATTGGTGGCGTCATCTCTCCAGACTCTTGGTCCACAAATTAAGAATGTCTGAACCTCGCCCAATCGACTGCCAAAATCCGGCAGACGAACTCGAACCCCTCTATGAAGCTGTTGTGGGGCCTCGGAGGGGAGCAGCGGAGAGATCTGCTCGCATCGATGGTGTTCTGAGTTCGGCTCTCGGGAGGCTTTCCCGGGAGTTGGACAAGGGAGCGGTTGCCGGATATCGCGGACGGCCAGTTCCGGTTCGCCATTTTAAATCGGCACCGGATCGCTTGCTGATCGTTGAAGCAGTGAACTTGGCATCTTTAAATGCAGAAACAGACACTGACGCCTTGGTCAGCAGACTGCTCAGGGTCCGCGCCGCGAATGCCAGGTCTGCTTCAGTGGTTACGTGTGTGGGATACCTTGCATCGCCGAGCGGATTGAATGGTGAAGCCGCCCTAGTGGACTGGATAAAGGAAAAGGCTGACGCTCACATATTCGACCTGCTCAATGAGCGGGAGAAGTTCAAATCTGCCGTAGGCTCCGAACTAGCGAATATTAACCCACAACAACATTTGCGGTAAGGAGAGACGAGATGGGCGATGAGAAGATCGACGGCGTCGAGCGGCTGCTGACAGGAGGAAAAGACTTCTTTACCGAAGGTTCCATTGAGCAACTAGCAAAAGTTCAAAGCATTAAGCCGCTGAAGAATCCGAAAACATTTGCAGGCGCGTGGCCGGCTGATCAGGACGTGGACGCATTTCTAGAGGAAATTTATTCCTCTCGCTAAAGCACGTGTGCAGCCCATACTACGGCTCAATCCAAACTGGCGGTCAATCCGGCTCCCCAGTTCCTTGCCTCGAACCAGGTTCAAGAGAACCCCGGTATCCAGGACGTAACTCTGATTCAATGCCTCAGCTCTCGAAGCGCCGTCAAAAGATCGTCGTCCGTCTCCTCGCCAGGCCACGTGGCAAAGAATGCAGTCACCCCCGTTTTGCCTGTCTGCAATCTTCTTTCCGTCCGAAACGGCTTGCTCAACGCTTCCGGAATCGAAGAGAAAGCCAGTCGGCCTTCAGTCGTGTCAACAATCTCCTCTGCATCCAGCCGAAGGAGCGAGCCGGACGAGGGGTTTCGTGGTCAGGGGTTTCGTGGTCAGGGGTTTCGTGGTCAGGGGTTTCGTGGTCAGGGGTTTCGTGGTCTCAAGGGGTTTCGTGGTCAGACGGGCCTGGAACTTTGCTTGAGCTGGTGAAATGCGGTGCCATGATACACCCATTCACCTTCCAGAGCATGACTCCCTCTGTTGCGTCGAGGGCAAGTCAATCCCAATCCAGCCAGCGTTCTCTTTTTTCCGGAAACGGGAAGATCCAATCCTGTGGCGTTCCTCTCGGGCAAAAGAGTGACAGACGGGACGTACCCTAAGGGACCAGGGGGACCAGGCGGAGTAACCCCTAAAGAAACAATCAAACGCAGGCCCCACTTTCCTCGCCAGTGGCGAGGGAGTGTTACACTTTTGCTCGTCTAGTCACGACCAATCGGGAATGGCTCTGATCCGTCCGATAATGGTGAAGGGATACTCGAACAGTGGCACAAAGACCAAAATACGCGCTTGAGTTGAGAATTGACGGTCCTGGCGTCCACTCAGGAACTATCTCCGTCCCCGACCTGCTGCGGATATGCCAGGCCGCCCAGGATGCCGTTAACCGGCAGGCAGAAGCAATGCGTGGTGGCGTATCTCTCCGGCCCGGGCCGAAGACGAGCGAAGTACAGGACGAATGCACTCTAGAATTAGCCGGCATCGAGAAAGGGAGCACAATCCTGCCGTTTCGCTTTGCTAAGGCTCAGCAATCGCTCGCGTTGCCGGGGACGACTACGTTTGGCTCCGATGTGATCAAGAACGTAGTCACCACAGTCAAGAGGGTCGGGGGCGCCCGAAATCGATCTGAGTTTGACCCAGGTGTCCTCGACAGTTTGAAGGCCTTAGGCGAGGTATTGGAAAAGGGGCGAATCTCAAAAATTGAATGGATCGCGCCGGGCCGGCCCGGCGAAAAGGTAACTAAGGCGGTATTTGACAAGCGCGTCCGGGGGCGTGTGCTCAAGGCGATCAAGACGCCGTCGCAGAGAACCGAATCGGTCGAAGGTATCCTCGAGATGGCCGACTTCAAAGAACAGGAACGCAAATGCAGAATCCATCCTCCGGTTGGACCGCCCATTGTTTGTAATTTCGACGAGGGTCAGGAGGACAAAATCTACCAATGGCTGAGAAGACCAGTTCGCGCAACTGGGATGGCCAGAATCAACCCGAACACCGGCAGGATCGACGAACTGTGCATCGAGAAGATCAGCATCGTCGAGCCACTGTTGAAGGGAGGAAGAGACTTCTTTACCGAACGTTCTATGGAAGAGCTAGCCAAGGTTCAAGGCGTTCCGCCGCTGAAGAATCCGAAAGCGTTTGCCGGCGCGTGGCCAGCGAATGAGGATGTGGACGCCTTTCTTGAGGAAATTTATTCGTCTCGCTGAGATCACGAATGGACGCCGTGCTCCTCGATACCGATGTCTTTTCGTATCTCACGAGATCTCACGATACGCGCGGGGATGCGTATCGACCACACGTCGCGGGAAAGACAGTCGCGATCTCATTTATTACGGTCGGGGAGATTTACTTCGGCGCTGAGAAAAGGAAGTGGGGCAAGCAGACTCTCAATGCCTTCCTCGAGCGCCTGAAGGCGGTGGTTGTTGTTCCTTCTGATCACGAGGTTTGCAGAGAGTACGGAAAGCTCAAGGCCAGCTTGCGGGAAGCGGGCATTGTCATTGCGGACAACGACCTTTGGATCGCGGCCTGCGCATTGCGGCACTCCATTCCTTTGATTTCAAATAACCGCAAGCACTTCGAGAAAATGCCTGGTTTGAACTTGATCAGCCTGACTCCAGGGAAGACTTCGCCGACTCCCAAGGCAAAAGGTCTTTTTGAGCCGGATTAACATACGGAAACACGTAAAGAGCCGAGCGAGGTAGTTCGACTCCGGGATTTGTACTAAGAACGGAGCGCTGCCTGGGCTCCTCGGCAATCACCCAAAACCGGCCATAGATAATCACTTCAAAACCGGCCATAGAGAAGCGGCCTAAGACATTAGCTCCGACGAGGGAAATTAGCCTCAGTTGGCATGGGTAATGTCTTGGAAAGAACAAAGCAGGAGCAGGTGATCGCGCTGGGGCGTCTTGGTTGGTCCCTACGCAAGATTGAGGCGGCGACGGGAGTTCGTCGCGAGACGGCTGGCGGCTATTTGAGGTCTGCCGGGATAGCGATACGCACACCGGGAAGTTGGGGGCGAAAGGCGCCGGCAACAGCGGCCCCTTCGGTGACGACCGACTCTGCCGGTTCAAAACCGGCCAATGAGGTGATCACCGGCTTTTCCCCATCCAGACAAGCGGAAAATGCAAAACCGGCCAACGAAGTGATTACCGGCTTTTTGCCGGAAGCGAGGTTGCCGGAGCAGTGTGGCAAGCGCCCATGCGGAGCCAGTGAAGCGTACCGAGAGCTGATCGAGCTGGAGCTGTCGCGGGGTCGCAACGCGATGGGTATCTGGGAGGATCTAGTCGATCAGCACGGGTATACCAGCAGCTATCAGAGTGTTCAGCGATTCGTACTCAAGCTGCGCGGAGCAGTATCGCCTGAAGCGCGCGTGATCATCGAGACGCGGCCAGGGGAAGAGGCCCAGGTTGATTATGGGACCGGGCCGATGGTGCGCGATCCGGAGAGTGGCAAGTATCGGCGCACGCGGCTGTTTGTCATGACCCTGGGTTGTAGTCGCAAGTGTGTTCGCCTGCTGGCCTTCCGGTCGAGTGCGCGTGTGTGGGCCGAGCTGCATGAAAAGGCATTTCGCCGGCTTGGCGGTTCGCCGCGGGTCATGATCCTGGACAACCTTCGCGAGGGCGTGTTGTCTCCAGACTTCTACGATCCGGGCGTGAACCCGTTGTATCGCGACGTTCTGGCACATTACGGCGTGACGGCGCTGCCGTGCAAAGTACGCGATCCGGATCGAAAAGGAAAAGTGGAGAGTGGCGTCAACCATGCGCAGATGACGCCGTTGAAGGGCAAGAAGTTCGAGAGCCTGGAAGAAGCGCAAGCGTACCTGGATCACTGGGAAGAGCGATGGGCCGATAAACGTATCCACGGCCGTACCAAACGGCAGGTGGCGGCGATGTTCGCCGAAGAGAAGCCCTTCTTGCATCCGCTTCCGTTGGAGCCGTTCCGCTACTACCAGTATGGCGAGCGGACGGTTCATCTGGATGGTTGTGTTGAAGTGGAAGCGGCTTATTACGGAGCGCCGCCGGGCTGGATCGGGCGCAAGGTCAAGGTGCAGTGGGACGCGATGTTCGTGCGTCTGCTTGATCCCCGCACGGGTGCCTTGCTACGCGAGCATCTGAGCGGCAAGCGTGGCGCTCATCGCATCCGCGATGGGGATCGTCCGCGTCGCACACCGCCACAGTTGCTTCAACTGCTGGCACGTGGGCACAAAGCGGGAGCCAGCATCGGCGCTGTCTGCGACGCCATCCATGCTCGCCAGGGCGAACTCGGAATACGCCGCATCCAAGGCGTTCTCCAACTGGTCAAGCAATACGGCAGCGCAGCTTGCGACGATGCCTGTGCAGCGGCGCTGGAGTTGCGCGTCGCCGAGTATCGCTTCGTGCGCCGCTATCTGGAGCGCAATCCGCAGGCTCCTCTCAGCCTGAAGCAAGTCGATCCATTGATCCGCGAGCTGACTCAATATCGCGACCTGATCCAACAGCGCATCAACTTCGAGGAACCCCAATCATGAACCCGATAGAACTCAAGCGCTCTCTGGTGCAACTGCGCCTGAGCGGCATGGCCGCCGTGCTGGAGACGCGTCTGCTGCAGGCTCAGTCTGAGGCCATGGCTCCCATCGATCTGATCTCCATCCTGGTCTCCGACGAACTTGCTTGTCGCAGCAAGCGGTTGCTGGAGCGGCGCCACAAGCAGGCTGAGTTCCGTGATCCACACAAGCTACTGGATAACTTCGACTTCCAGTTCAACCCAAAGATGAACCGCAGTCTGGTCTTCGACCTGGCCACGGCCGCTTGGATCGGACGGCGCGAAGACGCACTGTTCCTTGGTCCTAGTGGAAGCGGTAAGAGTCACTGCGCCCAGGCCATCGGGCAGGCAGTCATCCAGCAGGGCTATCGCGTGTTGTATCGCGAAGCGCACATCCTGCTGGAAGAGTTAGCAGACGCCACGCTGGACGGCAACCGCAAGCAACATGTGGAACTGCTTACCACGGTGCCGCTTCTCATCATCGACGATCTGGGAATGCGCAAGCTACCGTTGACCGCAGCGGAGGAACTGCTGGAAATCATCATGCGACGCTACGAGCGAGCCAGCACGCTGATTACTTCGAACAGACCCGTTGAAGACTGGGGAAAACTGCTCGGCGACAGCGCCGCCGTCTCCGCCATGCTGGATCGTCTTCTGCACCACGGGCACGTTCTCAAATGCGGCCCCCGCAGCTGGCGCACCAAGACCGGCGGTGCGGGAGAAAGCCAATGATAAAACCAACCACAACAGCAACGGCAAAAACAAAAGCGGTAAGGATGCCGGGCAAAGAACGCCCGGCGGCGTCGCGACTCGGGATCCAAGGGCCTCCCACGCCGGAGCCTCACCTTAGGAATACTGGTAGAAACACGAAACCCTCCGACAGCCAGCCCATCGGGCCAACTGCAGAGGGTCTCGATTACCGATTCCTTCGGAGCCAGCCCCGTGTCATCGGCCATGGATCGCTCCGCAGGGCGCGACCCCGGCAGAGCCACACCACAATATCAAACACCCCTTCGAGGGCTCAATCCTAATCCTTGCAAACGCACGCTGCAGCAAGGTAAAACAATCACGTCTTCGGCCAATCCCGTTGGCCGGTTTTGAACTGATAACGTATGGCCGGTTTTAAGGTGATAACCGAGGGGGCTGGGTCTCGTGTACGGGCTGAACAGGCTGAGGAAAGAACGTTCTGTGTCAAGGCACGGCTTCAGCCGCATCTGGCGGTGTTGATCAGGGCTGGTAGGTACGGGCTTGATAGGGCGTGTGAGAACTCCATTCTCGACCCCTGATTCCAGGGGAGAAATGTGACCCTTACGACTCCCAAAGCGAAGACTGAAAATCACCGCAACCTGAACGCGGTTTTCTTTTGGGGGTTACTTCGTCCCGCATCACCCAGCCCGATCTCTTTGAACGGCGAAGCCTGCATCGCCTTGACCAGTTCGGCCCCCGTCGCAGACGATTTCTCGTCCGATCGTCCAGCACCCTTCTCATCCGCAGCCGACGACGCCTTCAGAGCTTGCATGAGGACATCCTCGACGTTTTGAAACGCGCCACTTTTCATCCGCTCGTGAATGAGGGCTTCAAGTTCCGGTCTTTGAATCTCAATAGTCATCGCCGCCGCCTCTCTTGTTGTCCTGCGTCCGGCGGTCTCTGCCGATGGCCCCGCACGTCATGAGTGGACGTGACCCCTGCCCTGTTCGTGAGTAACCGTAAGCATCGTGATTTGATCATATTACGTCAAGCAGCAAATCCGGCCATACGGTCACGATTGCTCTGGGTCAGTCTGGAGGCGGGCGACGTCGCCGTGATCGGTCTCGAGTTTCGGGGCGAAGTAAACCCCATCCTTTTGGGCATACCGATTGCATCATTTTGCCGTTCTTTTTATGGCATAATGTAGGTTATGGATGCTGCCAACACGCAAATCGGAGATTGGCTCGGAGTGCAGGCGCCGGTAAGTGAAGCCGAGATTCTCCGGATTGTCGAACGCCGGCTCACGCCGGCTGTGATCAAACGGCTCATCTCACTCGGGCTCGAACGAGGGGAGATTGACGCCGTCATTATTCCGCAGCGCACGCTTCAGCATCGCCGGTCCCGCCGCGAAAAACTCACGGTTGACGAATCCGACCGCGTTCTGCGAGCCATTCGCGTCTTGTCATTGGCTGAAGCCATCTACGGCAGCCGCGAAAGGGCGCTTGCCTGGCTGCGGAAACCTACTCCCCGACTGGACGACCGTGTGCCGTTCTCCCTGCTAAAGACCGATACCGGTAGCCGTATGGTGGAGGAGCTGCTGGTGCAGATCGATGAGGGCATGTTTGTTTGATGGTCCTCTGGAGGATCAGCCGCCACCAGAACCTGAGCGGAATCGGCGGTCTCAAGGCTGGCGGACGTTGGCACTACCCTGGCCGCCCAATTGTGTATCTCGCCGAGACTCCGGCGGCGGCGCTGCTTGAGGTGTGCGTCCACACCAGCGCGAACGATGTGCCCCCCCAATGCACTTTGCTGAAGGTCGACGGGCCAGACATCGATGTACCTTCCATCAACGCCGATGCTTTGCCCGAAGATTGGCGTTCACGGCTGGAGGCGACGCGCGACCTGGGAACCGCCTGGCTTGTGAACAACGAAAGTGTGCTGCTTCGCGTTCCCAGTGCAATCGTTCCCGAAACAATGAACCGCCTCTTCAACCCGACTCATCGTCAGGCGGCAGAGTTTCGGATCGTCGAGGCCATTGCATATCCATTCGATGTAAGGCTCAAGCGATAACCGGTAAGTGGTAACAGGAAGCCGCATCCATCAACACGCATTTCCTCGAGCAGCGAGGCCAACGCGCATCACGCCACCAAAAGAACGCTTGCGTCGGGGCAGGGGCTAACGTCCTCGCTGCTGGAGTTGGATTTCGAGGAAAGCAGCCGGCGAAACGATGCTTGTCCCTGCAAACTGGCCGAGCTTCAGCAGGTGGTTGTCACCCGTAACTATGTAATCTGAGCCGCCTGCCACTGCGCATTCAAGGATCCGGTTATCCGCCGGGTCGTCGCGCATCACATCCAATTTCTGCTTCGGCTCCACTACACGCGCAAATCCTCGGATCTGCCTCTCGACGGTGGCGATGTCGCTTTCCGGCCACTCGAACTTGTCGTGCAGCACGCGACGTAGCTCCGACAATATTGCTTCCGACACAGTCACCTCAAACTGGCCCGCACGCTTTAATTCAAGCAACTCATACGGTTTCCCTTTGAAGTTGAGTCCCGAAACGTAAACGTTTGTGTCCAAGGTAACGCGCAGCACTATCCGCTCTGCTCAGATCGCGATTCAGCGATGAGCCGACCCACGTCAACCTCGGTGAGACCCATGGATTTGCTGCGCTCGCGCGCGGAAACAATGGTCTTGTGCCAGCTTCGGTCTTCAAGATATTTCCGGACGGCATCCGCCAGCAGGTCGCCGACAGGCCGCGCCTGTGCGCGCGCCTCTTCCTCGACCGCAGCCATCAACTCGGGAGGGAGTGGCGGGATCTCAGTTCTATTTGACATACAGCTCCATTGTGCTCCTCTTTCCGGAAAAATAGAACCAGGGCTAACCTGGTCCGGGACAAACCTGGTATCGAAGGCCAATGAACGTTGCAATATTTTCTATTATTACTACTTTGCTACGACTACAACGCCTCGCCGTAGGATCACGGTTCGATGTGCCGCAAGCGATCATGGCAATATGGGATGAGAGGGCGTCGTAATGAACGACATGCAAATCACGCTCGAGCCTGGTAAGCGATCCGGACAACCTTGCATCCGCGGCCTTCGGATCACCGTCTGGGATGTGCTCGGTTGGCTGGCCGCCGGGAAGAGCCAGAACGAGATTCTCGTCGACTACCCCGAGCTAGAGCCGGGTGATTTTCAGTTGGTTTTTGAGTATGCCGCGCGCGTGGGGCGGCGTGTCGCCTTGTGAAGCTGTTGCTTGATGAGAATTTGTCTCGCCGCCTTATTGGCCAAGTTGCGGACCTGTTCCCCGGCACCGTTCACGTTTCTTCAGTAAATCTACTGCAGGCTTCGGATGTTGAGGTTTGGGAACATGCGAAGTTGTTTGGCCTTTGTATCGTCACGGCCGATGCGTCCCCAGGATCCCCCAGTCCGTCCCCATCGTTCCACGTGTATGCAGCCGCAAATCGACAGGCTTGACGCCACAAACAGGTCATACTATTCTGGTCATATCGACAGGGGCATTGTCATGCAAAAGATGGCCGCCGCGCAGTTCAAAGCTCAATGCCTCGCTGTGATGGATCAGGTATCGCAAAGCGGTCGCCCCGTGGTAATTACCAAGCATGGCAAACCTGTGGTGAAACTGGTTCCTGCAAACGAAAGCGAGGATGAGATCTTCGGAGCCTTGGCAGGCATCGCCAGAATTAAGGGCGATATTGAGAACACGGTCCCGGCCGGCGATTGGGGAGTGGAGTGATCCTTCTTGATACTCATATTCTCGTTTGGCTTCTGATCGCCCCTGAAAACCTTTCACCAAAAGCAAAGAAGGCAATCCTGGCGGCCCGCAAATCCGGGCCGCTTGCTCTTTCTGCAATCAGCCTTTGGGAAATTGCATGGCTGGTAGCGAACAAGCGGATCGATATCGATGTGAGCGTCGATTCCTTTGTCAAAAAATGTGCTTCCTACGTACAGGTTTTCCCGATCACTCCGGAAATAGCGGTCCGTTCTGTTCAGTTCCCAAAATCATACCCAAACGATCCGCAGGACAGAATCATCGGAGCAACCGCGATTGTTGAGGGCATTCGCCTTCTGACGCATGACAAGATGATCGTGAAGTCTGGTCTGGTTCCTCTCGCAGCGTAGCGCTCAGGACAGAACAACCCGGGGGACGGAACGTAACCGTGACTGCGACCGGTATTTTGACTGAGATTCATCCAAACTGTACAGTTCAGAGCTGTGGAATGGAGAGTTTATGGCCGCCCCGACGACCGATAAGACCGGCACTCTCGTGGTTTCAGCGCTGAATGCACGGGCTAATTTCGGCAAGCTCCTGGATCGCGTCTCTGATGGGGGTCACTCGCTGGTCATCGAGAAGCGCGGCACGCCGAAGGCCGTGCTCTTGAGCATTCGCGACTACGTCAAGCTGGCCGCGCCGGAACCGGAAGTGTTGCGCATCCTCGGTGAGGAATCGGAGCGCAAGGGAACCAACGCCCTTACTCCCCGGCAGATTGACCAAATAATCAAGACGAGCAGGGCGCAAAAGAAGAAGCGCTAACCCGGATTTCTCACGAGTGGTGAGTTTTTCGTGGTTGATGTGGTTTGAGGGATCTGCGGGGTATTTTGTGGTCAGGATTTTGGTTGCGGGGCGGTGTTTGTTGCTGAGCTGCCGGTTGGGTTGAGTTTTTGGTCGTATTTTGCGCACGCCGGGGCGGAAGCGAGGCCAGCAACATGTTGGAGAGGGCTAAGACGTGGAGGCCAGCGGGCTTCAACAGCGCAGGGCATAGAAGGCTTGTGCGTAGAGGTCTTTCCAGGGATAGGTGGAACTCATTTCCAAGCGCACGCGGCGCGCGCTGAGCCGCACGAGGGCACCGATTTTGAGCAGTTTCAGGCGGATGGTATCGACCTGGGCTTGAGCCCACTCGGTTCCCTTCAGGGCCAGCCGGCGCAGAGCCTCCATGAGCGTGTAGGCCAGGGCGGAGAAGTACAGCCGTAGCTGGTTGGCTTTCATTTCGTCGCTGGAGAGCCGGTCGGCAAACAGGCACATCTGTTCCTTGATGCGATTCTCCATCTCGCCGCGGGCGCAGTAGAACTTCTCGTATAAATCCTGTGCGGGCCATTGCTGGGCAGCTAGCGAAGTGACTACGAAGCGCGGGTTGTCTCCCTTATCGAGATACTCCGCCTTGGCCACGACGCGGCGGGAGCAGGACCAGCTCTTATGCGTTCGATACAGGAACTCTGTAAACATGCGGCTGGCTTTGCCGGTGGCCTGATGTTGCTTTTTCACCTCCTGCATCGGTTCCCCGATGATGGTTTGCAGGCGCCGATTGCGCTGCAGGCCGAAGACGTATTCCACCCGGTTTTCTTTCTGTTCACACCAGGCCATCAGCGCTTCGCGGCAGAAGCCGGAGTCAGCGCGCAGCACGATGTTGACTTGCGGCCAACGTTGCCGCAGTTGGCCAACGATACGTTTCAGTTCCTCGATCGAGCCGGCGGCTGCGTCCTGGTTGGCAGCTCTGAGCCGCGCACACAGCAACTGGTCTCCGGCAAAGATATACAGGGGCAGATAGCAGTAGCTGTCGTAGTAGCCGTGAAAAAAACGCTCCGGCTGATGGCCGTACAGCGGGATATCGGTGGCATCCAGATCGAGCACGATCTGCTTTGGCATCGCCGTATGGGACTCGATAAACAGATCCACCAGCAGCCGATCGATCGCTTCGACGGAAGGACTGATCTTGTGGTAGCGCTTACTGCGCCCTGACAGCTCCAGCCGGTTGAGCGTGCTCTTGCCGGCCAGCGGCGCTTCCAGTTCGCGCTTGCCGCTCAGCAAACCGAACACGACATCCTTGCGCAACTGCTCGTGGTCGTTCAGATCCTCATAGCCCAGTGCCAGCCCGTAGATACGCTGAGAGAGCATCTCAAAAACCGTGTGCTCGATTCGCTCTGGCCTGCGGCCATCGCTAAAGCAAGCTGCTAGTCGATGCAGAAGATGGATCTTGCCATCCACGGCACGCAACAGCATCGATCCCCCGTCACTGGACACATGCCCAGCGCTGAACCCGGCTTCCACTCGGCGGGAAAAATGACGTGCAAACGAGAAGCTCTCTTGGCTACACTCTGTCATAAGAAAGGCCGCTCTCCGCACGGCATTCACTACGCTTCGACAACGCAGTTATGCCACGAAAAACGGCCTTTCCCAACCCTTTTCCTCGCCACTCCTCTAGCTCAACACCCCCAACCCGTGAGAAATCCGGGCTAATGCTTCCGCTCCGTCTTGTCATCGACACCAATGTGTTGATTTCCGCCGCTCTCAAGCCCGGAGGCTTTCCGCGAGTCGAGAGCAAAGACCGTACCTCAGCGGCTAAAAGAGGCTGCGGAAAAAGTCTCTGCTTGGACGGAGTCGTCCCTCAGTGGCTCAAGCCACATTCATTCCAAAGTAATTACGGACGGGCTAAAGCCCGTCCCTGGAGTTTCTACATATTTCGGAGTTGCGAATTGGTCGGCGGAAGACATTTTTGCCATACTCGGTCAACGAACCGCCTAAGCTGTGCCAGCCCCGGACTTTTAGTCCGGGGAAGCGGGTTTTCAAACCCGCGTAAACGCTCCGGTATAGAGATCAGGGCTTTAGCCCTGGTGGCGGGGCGTCCAATTCTACTCCCAGAGATGCCGATGACCACGCAAACAGTTCCGGTCTCTCGCTCAATCCCGCTTTGACGGGATTCTCCCAAATGTAAATGTGGTGGTGTTTGTAGTCCTCTGCGTCGCGAATACGGTGATTCACGAAACTGGCTTGCCATATTTCAAAACCAAAATGTATTTCCCGCTTCGCGCGATATGAGAAACCGCCCTTGATCAGCTGCAGTGCCTTTTCCAGCGGGACTTCCGCTGCAGGGGTCAGCAGCAGATGGAAGTGATTGGGCATGATTACAAATTCATGCAGCAGAAACCGCTTCTTTCGACGATTCTCCGCCAGAACATCCACTAGAAGCTGAGCCATGCGATCGGATTGGAGAAGCGCGCGACGTCCGACCGTCGTCGAGGTCACGAAGAACGTACGCGTTGATTGGGGAGCTTGGGGCATTTTCACCAGGGCTAAAGCCCGGTCGTTGCAAGATAAAGCGTTCTCGCGGGTTTGAAAACCCGCTTCCCCGGACTGAAAGTCCGGGGCTGGCACAACTTGGCACGGATCATACTGTAGCCTGTCACAAACTATGGTGCCTAGGGTCCGCTGCCTGCCTCCCTGGTTTTGAAAATGTAGAAACTCCAGGGACGGGCTAAAGCCCGTCCCCTTCAGACCAATCTGTTTTTCTGCAGCCTCTAAAGCCGGACATAATTACAATCAGTTACGGACCGCCTGAAGGCCGTCCCCTTCACAGAATTTAGTTTTTCCGCAGCCTGTGAAGCCGTTCTCGCTGGACGGAATTTATGGCATCCGCCCGTCACCGCGACCAGAAACGCCCCGCCATACACTCACAGAGGAACGCCGACCTGTCGTAAAAACGCCTGGAATCGGGGGTCGGACCGGAGACTGTCCATACGCGGGTCGGCTGGGAGAGACCAAACCAGGCCCAAGTCTCTCTGCTGGATCGCTTGACCGATGAACTCCAACGCGGCGTCCTTCCTGCCCAGCCCGGCGTTGATGGCTGCCAGCGAGTAAGGGGAAACCGCTTTGGGCTTGTGCTGCAAGTCAAAAAGGATTTTCTCTGCTTCCGATTTTCTGCCCTGCCTGGCATAGGCGTATGCCAACGCAGCGGTGGGACCCTCATCGCCACCGGACATATCGACAGCCTTCTGATACTCCGGAATGGCCTCAGCCCGCCGACCGGTCTCCTCGTAGCCCATCCCGAGAAAATAATGCTCCGCCCATTCGGTGGGATCGGAAGCCACTCCCTTGCGACTGGCTTCGATCAAACTCGGATAATCGCGAAGCTGAAAATATAATGCCGATTCTGCGTACGCGAGGCTCGAGCTGGGATTCAGCTCGCGGGCCCTGGTGATTTCGGCAAGCGACTCCTCGCGCCGATGGCGCCAGGCAAGATAGCCTGAGTAATACTCGTGCCCGCAATCGTAACTCGGCGCCAATGCGAGGGAGTAGTGAAACTCCCGTTCCGCTGTCACCGGGTCCCAGTCATACATCCAACTCAACATGGCCAGAACCATGTGGGCCTCGCCGGTGTTGCCGCCCAAGACCAGCGCTTTGTTCACCGCGTCCTTGGCAGCGCGATAGGCAACTTGCGACGATACATGGCCAGACAGACCCTGGCTGAGCCACGTATCCGCTAACCCTGCGTACGCCGGCGCAAACCCGCTATCCCGGCGGATGGCCTCTTCGTAGTAGCGCTGTGCTGTGTCCAGCCCCTGCGGCTGGGAGTACTGGGTCATCAGGTAATAGCGTCCCCGCAGGAAGGCGTCGTAGGCGGCCGGATCGACCGCGCCGCCGGTGCCGAGCCGAGCCCGCTGCTGGGGGCTGAGCTTTACCCGAACCTGCTGCGCGACGGCCTGTGCGATATCCCGCTGTACGGTGAGGATGCTGCGCATGGGGCGTTGATAATTTTCGCTCCATAGATGCCGGTCATCGGGCGCATCGAGCAGTTGCACCGTCACGCGAACCTGGTCACCCTCCCGGACCACCGAGCCTTCCAGAATGTCATCCACCTTTAACTCGCTCGCGATCTGCGGCAGGTGTTTAGTCGTGGCCTTGTACTCCTTCACCGAAGTGTGCGAGATGACCCGCAGCTCGGGGATCTGCGACATCTCCGTGATCAGCTGGTCGGTGAGGCCATCTGCGAAGAATTCCTGCGCAGGGTCTCCGGAGAGGTTCTGCAGGGGAATGACCGCGATGGAGCGAAGCGCCGGCGGTGCGCTTCTGGCCCGGAAGTGCTGCCACGCCATCCAGGCGGCAACGGCAGCGATACTGCACAGGCATAGGGCCAGGACCAGGCTCCGTTTGGGTCGCGCTGCTGCCGTCGGCAGCGGGAGGACCAATGCTCCGGCGTGGCCGTTGCTCTCCACGGGCGTGGAGGGAGCCTGCACTTCTTCGACCGGCACAATGAACCGGTATCCCCGCCGCGGCAGGGTTTCGATATAGGTCGGGGTCTGGGGAGAATCCCCCAGCGCTTCGCGGATGCGCGCGATGGCGTTGTGCAGGCTGTGGTCGAAATCCACGAAGGTATGGCCGGCCAGAGTTGGTTGCGTAGTTCCTCTCGCGTGACCAGGTTGCCGGCGGATTGCAGCAGGATCGCCAGCACCTGCAGAGGCTGGCCCTGAAGGCGAAGCTTTACCCCACGCTTACGCAGTTCACCAGCGCCCAAATCTAGGTCGAAATTATCGAAGCGGAGGACAGGCGCGGCGGGAGTAGCCGATCGGGACATAGAACACATCCGCGAAACTAGCGAAAGCCTATCACAAGCGGCTGCGGAGAAGTTTTGTTTTGCGGGGCGAAGGCCTTGCCGTTCAGAGGTTTACCGATGGAGGAAACTTTGGGGTGCAATGGAGCCGCCCAGGATTGCTTGGCGGCCATTGCGTGTGGCTCCATGGCGCAAGTGTGTGCGAAGGCACAAAGCAGATCTTTCCAGGAGAAACTAATGATGATTCTTACCCGCAAATCAACCATGTGCATCCTGCGTTTGGGGTTGCTGAGCAGTCTTGCCGCAGCCGGGCCGCTGCTCGCAGCCGGTACGACGGCCGGCGACGACCAAGCCGCCCAGGCCAACCTGGTGCAGATTGTTCGCGAAGCTACCGCGCAATTCGCTAACGTGAACGCGGCCACCGCCGCGGGATATGAACCAGCCTTTGGCTGCGTCACTGGGCCGGATATGGGCGCCATGGGCGTGCACTACATTAACGGCGCCCTGGTGAGCGGTGGGCAACTCAATCCCAAGGAACCGCAAGCGCTGATCTACGAGCCAGTGGGCAACGCCATGAAGCTGGTCGGGGTGGAGTTTATCGCGATTGCCGAACCCTGGCTGGCAGCGCACCAACAGGCTCCACCAGTGCTCGAGGGTCAACTACTGCAATACATAGGCACGCCGAACCGGTACGCGCTGCCGGGGTTGTTTGAGCTGCACGTGTGGGCGTGGCGGGATAACCCCCATGGAGGGTACGTGGACTGGAACACACACGTCTCCTGCGAAAACAAGTAGATCGACCATAGGTCTCCCTCCCGATTCACGACAGCGATGGATGAGGACGGAAAACAAGGTTGAGGCGTTCTCTCCGAACGAACGACGGACGGGGGACGTCCAGCGGGGATGAGGGGAAGGAGGTCTTTGAGACGACTCGGCTTCGCGCGAAAAACGACGATGGCGATCTTTCGGTCGATCAGATTTTGCTGGTATTCGATACCTTGATCCAGGGGGAGAAAGGCATCGAATTCGGCGCTTTCTTCGGCTGTGAGGAGGTCGCCATTTTTCAGGCCGGTCAACCCAGCGTAGCGGACAGTTGGGCAGTCCTGGCCGGGCAAATGATTGCGTAATCTCTCGTCGATACACTCGTCGATCAAGACGCGCATTTAGGAGTTAGGATCGCGCGAACAGAAGGTGTTTCGCTTCTTCGAGCGCGGCGAGAGCCGCTTCGCGCGAGACCGTAGGGAACCCTTCCTAAAGAAAATCACATGCAAAAGCAGCGTTGCTTCGGCTCGACGCGCTCGGCAAACCCCGCAATCTGTCGAATGACGGCATCCACACGATCTTGAGACCAGCCGAACTTCGGCCGGAGCAGGACCAATGAATTTTCAGCATCCATTCACGCAAGTGGTAACTCCGGTTTACCCACCCATTTCTATCCCGGTGCCAACGCGCATATCGAACCCGAGTGGCTTTTGGGCGAGTACTCCCGCGCCGAAAAAAGCATCTCGCCACGAACCTGCAACCCGGAAATAGCATAGTTCCAGGTAGAGGATATCGGCAGGCGACGGCTTCTCACGCAACCGCGCCCTGTCCGGCAGTCGCCTGTAGTTTCGGCCTTTAGCGCGAGCGAAGGATAGCTTCACCGCTGTCCGGTTCCACACTCTATCCCTGTCACAAAATCACCAACACCAGCCATGACTGGCTATCGCGGCTCTCAATCCCTTTTGCGTAACTGGGGGAAGCCGGGAAACCGTCCACAATTTCCAGCAAACCGAGGAACGAGACTCCCTATGCCCAAAAACACCATCAGCGATCCCATCACCGATCAGGAAATGGCCTTTGCTCACCTGGTTCTTTCCGGAACCATGACCGACCGCCGCGCCGCAGAAGCCGCTGGTCTCAATCCCGAAACCGCCGCCTACACCAAATCCAAGCTCCGTGTTCGCGCCTACATGTTTGAGCACCGCGCCGCCGTCAGGGAAAAGCTCGTGGATCAGGAGGCGGATCGGCTCCGCAAGCAGAACCTGAGCCGCGATGAGGTCCTGGCCCGGCTCTGGGAACTCGCCCACCTCAGCCCCGAAATGACCCGCGGCAGCATTACCGGACAGGTCAAGGCCCTCTCCATGATCATCGCCATCGAAGGCCTCATTCCGGACCGCCGCTTCTCCCCATCCGGGACGCAACCCGCGGCCCCGCCCGTCAAGGCACAAATCTACGAATCTGAATGGCTCCGCAAACAGCAGCACCAAGCCGCGCCCGAGGAGCCAGGCGATCCCGTAGCCGCCTCCGATCCCGAATCCGCCTCCGGTTGGGCCGATAGCGCGCCCCCCGTTTCCGGTCCTACCCCCGACCCTACCCCTGACCCTGGCGAGGCCAGCTTCTTTGGCGCCCCCCTGAACCCCTCGCCCACTCCCTCGTTGGCGCCTCGTGTCCCCATGGCCGATTATTTTGCTCCCGACTCCAGGGCCCCCTTCTCCATAAAAGAGAACCCCTTTGCCCGCCGCCGCTGAGCTCTCCGAAAAAATGAAAACCAACGCATTGGCTGTTCCTGTCTCCAAAACGTCCAAAAGCATCGAATTTTATCGAATTTTACAAAGCAGAGCCTTAAGCTGGGCCAGCCCCGGACTTTCAGTCCAGGGTCAAACCCGAGTGAGGGTTCGATCGACACCCGCCTATCGCGAAAACGCTCAGCGATTGTAGCGGGAGATCTGCGGCTTACATTCGCTCGACTATGCGAGCGACGTGATCGAGGCTGCGATACGGCGGGCGGCGGTTCCGTAGCTGGTGTGGGAGGCATCAGGGGGCGATGGGTGTTCCGGAGTTTATCCGCTGAGCGATGGCGTTTCCATCCAGAACCGCCGGATCACTCAGGCCTGCTTTCGCATTTCCTCCAGGAAACCTGGCTCTTTTGTTAAACTGACTAGTTATATGACTAGTCAGGAAAGGAGCTTTCCATGGTATGGCCGGTTCAGGATGCAAAGGCGCGATTTAGTGAACTTCTGGATGCTAGCCTCCGCGATGGTCCGCAGGTGGTGACCCGGCGTGGAGTGGAGGCCGCTGTGCTGGTGCCGATCGAAGAATGGCGGCGCCTCACGCAGGCCGCTCGCCCTACGCTCAAAGAGCTTCTGCTCTCCCCCGAGAGCCGGTTCGCGATCGCAGTCCCTGAGCGCGGTAAGCTTCGTCGCCGGCCAGTGACTGGGTCTGCCTAGATGTACCTGCTGGATACCAACGTCGTGTCCGAACTGCGCAAGGTGCGTCCCCACGGGGCAGTTCTGGAGTGGATCAAGCGCGTCCCGGATCGTGCGTTGTTCCTGTCCGCCCTCACGGTGGGAGAGTTGCAGGCCGGCGCGGAACTCACGCGGAAGCAAGATCCAACCAAGGCTGCGGCGATTGACGCCTGGATCGACCAGCTTGCCGCGGCCTATGAGGTAATCCCCATGGACGCCAGCATGTTTCGGGAATGGGCACGGCTGATGGCGGGGAAATCGGATCACCTGCTCGAGGACGCGATGATTGCGGCGACAGCGCGGGTTCGCGGACTGGTGGTGGTGACGCGCAACGTTCGCGATTTCGAGATATTTCGAGTCGAGGTGCTGAACCCGTTCAAGGGTGCATAGGAGGATTTCGCTCCAGGATGACAAACGGGGTAGAGGGGCACCCTTTGTTTTCACCATTTGCGTTATTGGTGGGTGATGGATCGTTCGGTGTTCTGCAAAAG
>CAWIRT010000051.1:0-209063 GCA_963838445.1 uncultured Acidobacteriaceae bacterium | reverse complement strand
CCGGATTTCTCACGGGTTGGGGGTGTTGAGCTTGAGGAGTGGCGAGGAAAAGGGTTGGGAAAGGCCGTTTTTCGTGGCATAACTGCGTTGTCGAAGCGTAGTGAATGCCGTGCGGAGAGCGGCCTTTCTTATGACAGAGTGTAGCCAGAGAGCTTCTCGTTTGCACGTCATTTTTCCCGCCGAGTGGAAGCCGGGTTCAGCGCTGGGCATGTGTCCAGTGACGGGGGATCGATGCTGTTGCGTGCCGTGGATGGCAAGATCCATCTTCTGCATCGACTAGCAGCTTGCTTTAGCGATGGCCGCAGGCCAGAGCAAATCGAGCACACGGTTTTCGAGATGCTCTCTCAGCGTATCTACGGGCTGGCACTGGGCTATGAGGATCTGAACGACCACGAGCAGTTGCGCAAGGATGTCGTGTTCGGTTTGCTGAGCGGCAAGCGCGAACTGGAAGCGCCGCTGGCCGGCAAGAGCACGCTCAACCGGCTGGAGCTGTCGGCGCAGTAAGCGCTACCACAAGATCAGTCCTTCCGTCGAAGCGATCGATCGGCTGCTGGTGGATCTGTTTATCGAGTCCCATACGGCGATGCCAAAGCAGATCGTGCTCGATCTGGATGCCACCGATATCCCGCTGTTCGGCCATCAGCCGGAGCGTTTTTTTCACGGCTACTACGACAGCTACTGCTATCTGCCCCTGTATATCTTTGCCGGAGACCAGTTGCTGTGTGCGCGGCTCAGAGCTGCCAACCAGGACGCAGCCGCCGGCTCAATCGAGGAACTGAAACATATCGTTGGCCAACTGCGGCAACGTTGGCCGCAAGTCAACATCGTGCTGCGCGCTGACTCCGGCTTCTGCCGCGAAGCGCTGATGGCCTGGTGTGAACAGAAAGAAAACCGGGTGGAATACGTCTTCGGCCTGCAGCGCAATCGGCGCCTGCAAACCATCATCGGGGAACCGATGCAGGAGGTGAAAAAGCAACATCAGGCCACCGGCAAAGCCAGCCGCATGTTTACAGAGTTCCTGTATCGAACGCATAAGAGCTGGTCCTGCTCCCGCCGCGTCGTGGCAAAGGCGGAGTATCTCCATAAGGGAGACAACCCGCGCTTCGTAGTCACTTCGCTAGCTGCCCAGCAATGGCCCGCACAGGATTTATACGAGAAGTTCTACTGCGCCCGCGGCGAGATGGAGAATCGCATCAAGGAACAGATGTGCCTGTTTGCCGACCGGCTCTCCAGCGACGAAATGAAAGCCAACCAGCTACGGCTGTACTTCTCCGCCCTGGCCTACACGCTCATGGAGGCTCTGCGCCGGCTGGCCCTGAAGGGAACCGAGTGGGCTCAAGCCCAGGTCGATACCATCCGCCTGAAACTGCTCAAAATCGGTGCCCTCGTGCGGCTCAGCGCGCGCCGCGTGCGCTTGGAAATGAGTTCCACCTATCCCTGGAAAGACCTCTACGCACAAGCCTTCTATGCCCGGCGCTGTTGAAGCCCGCTGGCCTCCACGTCTTAGCCCGGATTTCTCACGGGTTGGGGGTGTTGAGCTAGAGGAGTGGCGAGGAAAAGGGTTGGGAAAGGCCGTTTTTCGTGGCATAACTGCGTTGTCGAAGCGTAGTGAATGCCGTGCGGAGAGCGGCCTTTCTTATGACAGAGTGTAGCCAAGAGAGCTTCTCGTTTGCACGTCATTTTTCCCGCCGAGTGGAAGCCGGGTTCAGCGCTGGGCATGTGTCCAGTGACGGGGGATCGATGCTGTTGCGTGCCGTGGATGGCAAGATCCATCTTCTGCATCGACTAGCAGCTTGCTTTAGCGATGGCCGCAGGCCAGAGCGAATCGAGCACACGGTTTTTGAGATGCTCTCTCAGCGTATCTACGGGCTGGCACTGGGCTATGAGGATCTGAACGACCACGAGCAGTTGCGCAAGGATGTCGTGTTCGGTTTGCTGAGCGGCAAGCGCGAACTGGAAGCGCCGCTGGCCGGCAAGAGCACGCTCAACCGGCTGGAGCTGTCAGGGCGCAGTAAGCGCTACCACAAGATCAGTCCTTCCGTCGAAGCGATCGATCGGCTGCTGGTGGATCTGTTTATCGAGTCCCATACGGCGATGCCAAAGCAGATCGTGCTCGATCTGGATGCCACCGATATCCCGCTGTACGGCCATCAGCCGGAGCGTTTTTTTCACGGCTACTACGACAGCTACTGCTATCTGCCCCTGTATATCTTTGCCGGAGACCAGTTGCTGTGTGCGCGGCTCAGAGCTGCCAACCAGGACGCAGCCGCCGGCTCGATCGAGGAACTGAAACGTATCGTTGGCCAACTGCGGCAACGTTGGCCGCAAGTCAACATCGTGCTGCGCGCTGACTCCGGCTTCTGCCGCGAAGCGCTGATGGCCTGGTGTGAACAGAAAGAAAACCGGGTGGAATACGTCTTCGGCCTGCAGCGCAATCGGCGCCTGCAAACCATCATCGGGGAACCGATGCAGGAGGTGAAAAAGCAACATCAGGCCACCGGCAAAGCCAGCCGCATGTTTACAGAGTTCCTGTATCGAACGCATAAGAGCTGGTCCTGCTCCCGCCGCGTCGTGGCCAAGGCGGAGTATCTCGATAAGGGAGACAACCCGCGCTTCGTAGTCACTTCGCTAGCTGCCCAGCAATGGCCCGCACAGGATTTATACGAGAAGTTCTACTGCGCCCGCGGCGAGATGGAGAATCGCATCAAGGAACAGATGTGCCTGTTTGCCGACCGGCTCTCCAGCGACGAAATGAAAGCCAACCAGCTACGGCTGTACTTCTCCGCCCTGGCCTACACGCTCATGGAGGCTCTGCGCCGGCTGGCCCTGAAGGGAACCGAGTGGGCTCAAGCCCAGGTCGATACCATCCGCCTGAAACTGCTCAAAATCGGTGCCCTCGTGCGGCTCAGCGCGCGCCGCGTGCGCTTGGAAATGAGTTCCACCTATCCCTGGAAAGACCTCTACGCACAAGCCTTCTATGCCCTGCGCTGTTGAAGCCCGCTGGCCTCCACGTCTTAGCCCTCTCCAACATGTTGCTGGCCTCGCTTCCGCCCCGGCGTGCGCAAAATACGACCAAAAACTCAACCCAACCGGCAGCTCAGCAACAAACACCGCCCCGCAACCAAAATCCTGACCACAAAATACCCCGCAGATCCCTCAAACCACATCAACCACGAAAAACTCACCACTCGTGAGAAATCCGGGCTAAAGCCCAATTCTCTTTCGTTCCCATATGGCCCGACTAGAGTCGTGCCCTGATACCTAGATCCGGCGTATTTGAACCTTCTGGGAACCATTAAAAGCCAATGGTTGACGGCTTGCGGCCCAAGTTGTAGAGCTCTTACGAATTCCTAACCGTAGGTTAGGAATTCGTAAGAATGAAATATTCGCCAAAAAACATTAAAGTCGCCTGTGATCATAAGGGTTTGACGCACTTCGGCGGCGTGTACTTCTTTCACGAATTTCTTCGAGTGGTGCAGCTGCGGCATTTCCTTGCCTGCCATCTTATCTACCCGCGGCGGAACAGCCGTTATCATTTGTCGCAGATGATCTTCGCCCTGATGTATCCGATCGTACTGGGGCTAGACCGCATCGAAACCGCATCATTCCTACGTTCCAACGGCACCTTCCAGTATCTGACCGGGCTGCCCAGCTTTCCTGATCCGCAAACCTTGCGCCGCTTCCTATTCCACGCTCCGGAGCGGTTCTGGGAACAGCTGCATCGCATAAACGATCGACTGCTGCAGAGTTTCATTCATTTGCCCGATCACCGTTCCCGGCTCATCTTTGATCTCGACAGTACGGTCCTGACCGTCTTCGGCCATCAGGACGGGGCTGAGGTTGGCTACAACCCGCGCTATCGCGGAAAACGTTCTTATAACCCACTGCTGTGCATGGAAGCCAACTCTTCCTACCTCTGGGACGCCGAGCTCCGTCGCGGCAACGCTGGAACCTGGGACAGCACCCCCGAACTGCTCGCCACCTGCTTTGCCAATGTCCCTGCCGATATCCGCGAAGTGCGCGTACGAGCCGATGCAGGTTTTGGGCTCAATCCCGTCTTCGACGCCCTCGAATCTCACTCCGCCGAGTATGCCGTTGTCGCTCGTATGACTCCATCGCTGAAACGTTCCCTGACCGGACTGCGCTACAGCCCCGTCAACCGCGATTGGGAGATGGCGGAACTCCAACTTCGTCCTCAGAGTTGGTCCAGAACCCGTCGTTTCGTGGTCGCCCGGCGTTTGCTTTCCGCCGACGAAAGGCAACCTACGTTGTTCGCCTTGGGCCGTTACGCCTATCGCGCTTGGGTTACCAATCTCTCCCTCACCCCTCTCGGCGTTTGGCATTTCTACGATGCACGCGCGACCATCGAACCTCGCATCGGCGAGCTGCTGGAAGATTACGCGCTACGCAAAATTCCCACCCGCTCCTTCGCCGCCAATGCACTGTTCTTGGAAATCATTCGCCTCGCCTACAATCTGGTCACCGCCTTCCAACGACTCTGCTTGCAAGAATCCTGGCAACGTCTCACTCTTTCCAAGCTGCGTTACAAGCTCTTCCTGCTGCCCGGCGAACTCACCAGGCCGCAGAATCGTCCCGTACTGCGGCTGCGTGAGTCCTCCATGCTGCAGGTCCTAGCCGATGACATCCTGCGCAGCATCCATAGACTCCCCCCTCTCAACCTCTGAAACAGTCCCTTTTCACGCCGGATCCAGGTGATACAAAACCTAAATACAGATCTCACGCAGGCTCTTAAGCCCGGCCGCTCGGCAACTATATCAGTTTCAATTCCGGGAAATATTGCCTGTATCGGTTTGCATCAAGAGTCATGAGCCGGTCCGCCTGCAACAGAGCATGAGAGCCGATGAGAAAGTCTGCCAACAAGCGTTTGGGGGGGCCGATTCCTGATTTCCGGCGCTGGGCGGCATAATGCGCAAACCGCCTGCCGGCGTCCAGCCAAACTGCCCCGTCTATCTGAAAGTCCACAGTTATTCCGGTATCGGAAAGAAAACCGTCGACATAAGATTCGGTTGCTCCGGGGTGGGCGAGCAGTTCAGCGTACACCACCGGCGCAATCAATAAAGCCCCGTCGTTTTTCCGCTCACCCAAGTGTTGGGCCAGGTTTGCCGGTGAATTCCCGTTGGACCACAACGCGGACAGAATATTTGTATCAATCGCTGTTCTCACTGGTCCGTTGGTTCCTCATCGCGAAGACTCCTTACCCATGCGTCGATTTCGCCTTCGGAATGAAAAGCAGGCAGCGCCCCGGCGTATTTCTCAAAAGGGTTTTTCGCTGGGCGGGCGGGGCGAATGATCGTCCGCTCACCCTCCGCCACGAACTCCACTCGATCGCCTTCTTTCAAGCCCAGCCGGCGACGAATCTCGAGTGGAACTGTCACTTGGCCTTTGCTGCTGATGGTGCTGCTCGGTGGCATCTTTACCCATGACCCTTACAGTAAAGAATACCGTCCTTACCCCAAAAGGTTCAAGGGCTTTTTCAAGCCCCGTGACGATGTAGCAGCACAGTCGTGATCTGCCGCCATTCGTCATCGGACGACGTTTCCGGATGGGGCTGATGGGCGCGTTTGTACCAATAGCCCGCGTTTTCCTGGTCCCCCTCCCGACGGTGGAGGTAGGCATGGACCCATGCCGCCTCTTGCCCGGCTTCGTCCTGCGCAATCTCGTGAGCGCGATCAAAGTTGCCCTTGGCATCCCACCAAAGGGCTTTCAGCAAGGGGGGCAGGCTTGCCGGGGGCATCGCATCGCGCTGAGACGCACGAAATTCCTCGATCGTCATGGCCGCATTCTACGCCGATGCGCAGACCTCGAATCCGTTCAACATTGTCCATGCCTGGCCAGTGAATGGCATTGTCAGGCAGGGGCTCAGGGTCGTATAGTTAGATATGCGACCTCAACGGTCGCATTTGGCTCCCCCGGATCGCGAGGACGACCCTTTACCGCCATGACACGCCCGCTTTCATCAACAGCTCTGAGCGAGCTCGCCATTGGATCCTGCGCGACCCTGGCTTCTCTGGAACTTCCAGAGGAGATCCAGGGTCAGCTGATGCATCTCGGGTTTGTCCCGGAGAGCCGTGTCCTGGCGTTGCGCCGCGCTCCGGCGGGCGACCCGACGGTTTATTGCGTGGACGGTGCCGAAGTGGCCCTGCGCAAAGAGACGGCCCAGTTCATATCCGTCCATAGTGTTTGTGTGGCCGTGCGAAAGGCCGAGCAATGAGCCATTGCAGTCCCGGAGGCGGCGTTGCCGTCGAGTCCGGCCCTCCCAGAGTCGGCGGCAAAATCGGTACCGTTGCCCTCATTGGTCCGCCGAACTCGGGCAAATCGACTTTGTTCAACCGCCTCACCGGAATGCGCCAAAAAGTGGCTAACTATCCCGGCGTGACGGTAGAGCAGCACTCCGGCCGCATGGGCGGTATAGGCCACCGGGAATTGACCCTGATCGACCTGCCCGGCATTTATAGCCTGCAATCCTCCTCGGAAGACGCCCGGGTCGCGATTGACGTTCTGCAAGGCAACATGCCCGGTACTCCCGCTCCGGACGCAGTCCTGCTGGTGCTCGATGCGCTGCAGCTGAACCGCCAGCTCATGCTCGCCGCTCCCATCCTGGCCATGGGACTGCCGACGCTGGTGCTGTTGAATATGTCGGACCTGATGACTGCGCGCGGAGGAGAGATTGATCCCCTGGCGCTGGCCCGCGAGTTGGGCGCACCCGTGGCCCTGATCAGCGCAACCAAGGGTGCCGGGTTCGATGCCATCGACCGTTTTCTCACCCGCCTCTCCGAGCCCGCGGAAGCGCGCCTGCAACCCATGCAGCTTCCGGTGCTGCAGACTGCCGCTTCCTGCCATCAGTGGGCAACGCAGGTAAGCACGCGGACCAAATATAAGGCGCCGAATTCGCCGGGTTGGACACGCAGACTCGATGCCGTGCTGCTGCACAAGTTCTGGGGACCGGTTATCTTTTTGGCGGTGGTGATCGGTGTGTTTCAGGTGGTGTTCGCCGCCGGCCTTCCGCTGAGCGATTGGCTCACCGAGATCTTTACCAAGGCGGGTGCGGCGGCAGTCAACTTCCTGCCCTGGCACTGGCTGCAAATTCTGTTGCGCGATGGTTTGTGGAATGGAGTGCAGGCTGTCCTGGTCTTCCTGCCCCAAATTCTGCTGTTGTTCCTGGTGATCGGTGTGCTCGAGGACTCGGGCTACCTGGCACGCGCAGCACTGATCGCAGATCGGGTGATGCGGTCGATCGGCTTGAACGGGAAGGCCTTCATCCCACTGCTGTCCGCCTATGCCTGCGCGGTGCCCGCGATTATGGCCACGCGGACGATTGAAAACAAGCGTGATCGCCTGGCGACCATCCTGATCGCGCCCTTCATGACCTGCGCCGCCCGGCTACCGATCTATACGCTCATCATTGCCGCGTTTATTCCTAACCGGCCTATCCTGGGCAACTTCTTTGGCCTGCGCGCCGCGGTCATGTTGAGCCTTTACCTGCTGGGCTTTCTGGCCGCGTTGGGAACGGCACGGTTGCTCAAGTCTTCCGTCCTGAAGGCCAATGCGGCCCCGTTTATCCTGGAATTGCCACAGTACCGGTGGCCAACGCTGCGATCGATTGGACTGCGACTGATGGACCGGGGCACGGTGTTCGTAAAGCAAACCGGCACCGTAATCCTGGCGGTTACGTTTGTGCTCTGGCTGCTGAGCATAGTGCCCTTCCACGCCGGCACCGTCGCGCCGTTGACTGAAAGTCTGATCGGCAGGCTGGGGCATTTTATCGAACCTGTACTGCACCCCCTGGGCTTCAACTGGAAAATCGGCATCGGGCTTCTGAGCTCGGTCATTGCGCGCGAAGTGATTGTTGGCACCCTGGGAACGCTCTATGGCGCCGACCCGGCCACCCAGTCTGTCGGGCTGCAGGCAGCGCTGAGGCATGACATGACCATCGGGGGCGCCATTGCGCTGGTGGTCTTCTTTGCCTTCGCAATGCAATGCACGTCGACTTTGGCCGTGGTCCGGCGGGAAACTAACAGCTGGAAATGGCCGGCGGTGCAGTTTGTCTACATGACCGGACTGGCGTACATGGCAGCGTTGGCGGCAAACCAGATATTGTCGCGCATCTTCTAACGCATTTTCGCTTCTACTCTGCACAGGCGGGTTTTAGCGAGGTGCGTCTTTTCTTGAGGAAAAGCCGCGTCGGGAGCAATTGCATCGTATACACCAGAAGTGAAAATGCTCTAGCCCGTCCTTCGCTCGAAGCAAATCTGCGAAAATAGAAGTGAATCTAAGAAAACAAGAGACTGAATCATGATTTCTGTCAGCGATGTCACTATGCGTTACGGGTCCAAGCTCCTGTTCGAGGAGGTATCGGTCCAGTTTATTGCTGGGCGCCGTTTTGGCTTGACCGGCCCGAATGGTGCAGGCAAATCGACTTTTATGAAGATCCTGTCCGGGGAACTGGACCCGCAAAAGGGGACAGTGGTGCGGCCCAAAAAGGTTGGCGTGCTGCGCCAGGATCAATATGCCTTTGATGCCTTCCGGGTGATCGATACCGTCATTATGGGCAACAAAGGGCTATGGAAGGCACTCGCGGAACGCGATGCCATCTATGAAAAGTCAGAGTTGACCGATGACGACGGCATGCGGCTGGGCGAACTGGAAGGCATCGTGGGCGAAGAGGACGGCTATACCGCCGAGAGCGATGCCGCCATCCTGCTACAGGGACTGGATATACCGGACGAGTTCCACGAACGCAAGATGAGCGAACTGCAGGGCGGACAAAAGGTGCGCGTACTGCTGGCCCAGGCGCTATTCGGCAAGCCACAAGCCCTGCTGCTGGACGAGCCTACCAACTCGCTCGATCTTGATTCGGTGCACTGGCTGCAGAACTTCCTGATGGAGTTCGAAGGCACGCTCATCACCATCTCCCACGACCGGCACTTTCTCAATAGCGTTTGCACGCACATTGCCGATATCGATTACGAGACGATCATTACCTACAGTGGCGGATATGACGATATGGTCCTGGCTAAGACCCAGATCCGCTCTCGTCTGGAGTCGCAGAACGCTCAGCGCGAGAAGAAGATCGCACAACTCAACGAGTTCATCGCGCGCTTCTCCGCCGGGACCCGTTCCAGCCAGGTGACGTCGCGCAAGAAGGAAGTGGAGCGGCTGCAGACGACCGAGTTGGCGCGGTCCAATATCCAACGCCCTTATATTCGCTTCGATCTGTTGCGGCCTTCGGGCAAGCACATCCTGGAGTTCGAGCACCTGAGCAAGTCGTACGGCGAGCAGCGGGTGATCCATAATTTCGGCGCGGCAGTGATGCGCGGCGAGAAGGTTTGTCTTATGGGCCGCAACGGCCTGGGCAAAACCACGCTGCTGAGATCGCTGCTGGTGAAGATGGATCAGGCTGAGCCGGATTTCACACTCGACCAGGGAACGGTCAAATGGGGTCACGAAGCGCAGATCGGCTACTTCCCTCAGGACCATACGGGCTCCATTGAAAAGGGCATGACCGTGTCCGATTGGCTGCATCAATTCGATCCTCGGGTGACCAAGGAAGATATCCGCGGCCTGCTGGGACAGATGCTGTTCAGTGGCGAAGAGGGATTGAAGAAGACGGAAGCGCTTTCCGGTGGAGAGGCGGCGCGGCTGATCTTTTGCCGGCTTATGCTGCAGAAGCCGAATATTCTCATCCTCGACGAACCGACCAATCACCTGGACCTGGAGGCGATCAATGCGCTGAACGTCGCCATCCAACGCTACGAGGGCACAGTGTTGCTGGTGACCCACGATCATGATCTGATCGATGAGGTGGCTACCCGCATCTGGCACTTCGATCAAGGCGCGATCGAAGACTTCAAGGGTCCATACGAGGAATACATGACGGCTACCGCAGCGACGCGGCGGTAGGGTCTAACCTCTGTCCTTATCGATAAGCTTGGGTGGCCCACTGCTACAAAAGGCTGCGAAGAGAGTCGGATCGGGCAGGAAAGCATGCCCCAGGGGCTAAAGAGTGTGCGTGAGAACTGCGAATTTGCGCTCAGTCCCGCAGGTACGGTTGAAAGATCTCGGTTATGTCAGCCGTCCCTCCGGGACTATTCGTCCTTTCCGATCCTACCCAGGACTACGTCCTGGGCTAAGCTCAACCGTCCCTGCGGGACTGCATGCAAATTCGCAATTCTCACGCACACCTAAAGCCCACGATGATTACATTGCGTTTGCGCCGGGGATAAATCCCCGGCCTACCCGAAAACCGAGTCTATCCGCAGGCTATTAAACCGGGTACTTCCCGGACGCAAAAGGACTCGGGTTTCGTTGACGGTTGAGAAGTTGAAAAAGGAACTGTATTGCCTCCGATCCTCAACGCCCAGGGAATCTCGAAATCATTTGGGGCTGATCCCCTCTTGCGCGACGTCGCCTTCACCGTCGAGGAACGCGCACGCATTGGACTCATCGGACCGAATGGCTCGGGCAAGTCGACTCTGCTGGGTATTCTCGCGGGCCAGATCGAAGCGGACAGCGGTGAGGTGGCAACCCGCAAGCGCACGCGGCTGACCTACGTTGCGCAGCAATCAGAATTTGCTCCCGGCATTACGGTGCGGGCGGTTCTCGAAGCTTCCCTTCAGCGCATCGCAGCGCCGGCGGCGGAGTGGGAAGGGCGCATCGGCGAAACGCTGGGGCGAACGGGCTTTGAGGATTTCACCGTCGATGCATCGAGCCTTTCCGGCGGATGGCGCAAACGCCTGGCGATTGCCGAGGCACTGGTGCAGCAAACCGACGTACTGTTACTGGATGAGCCAACTAACCATTTGGATCTCAATGGGATTGAATGGCTGGAAAGCCTGCTCAATACCTCACCCTTCGCCTGCATAGTGGTCAGCCACGACCGATACTTCCTGGAAAATGTGTGCACGGTAACAGTAGAGCTAAGCCGTGCCTACCCTGAGGGCCTGCTGCGCGTAGATGGTAACTACAGTGCATTTCTGCAAAAGAAAGAAGCCTTTCTCGAAGCGCAAGCCAAGCGTCAGGATGCGCTTGAAAATCGGGTGCGCACGGAAATCGAGTGGCTACGCCGCGGGCCGAAAGCGCGCACCACCAAGTCCAAGGCGAGAATCGATCGAGCCAATGAACTGATCGGTGAGCTGGCTGAAGTTTCCGGACGCAACCGCACCGCAACGGCAGCTATCGAATTTTCTGCCACGGACCGCCAGACCAAGCGGCTGGTGGAGCTGGAAGACTTGAAGTACGGCTTCGACGGACGCGCACTCTTCGCCGGCCTCAACTTTGTGCTCACTGCAGGAACACGCATCGGCCTGGTAGGACCAAATGGCAGCGGTAAGACGACGCTGCTTCGGCTGCTGCGTGGTGAGATCGAACCACTCGAAGGTTCGATTAAACGTGCCACCGCGCTGCGCACGGTCTACTTCGACCAGAACCGCATTCTTGAACCAGACGTCACGCTACGACGGGCTTTGGCTCCCGATAGTGATTCAGTCATTTATCAAGACCGGGTGATTCATGTTGCCTCATGGGCGGCGAGATTCCTGTTCTCAGGCGACCAGCTCAACCAACCCGTCGGGCGGCTATCTGGAGGCGAGCGGGCGAGGGTACTGATCGCGAGACTGATGCTGGAGCCAGCCGACTTGTTGCTCCTGGATGAGCCCACCAATGACCTTGACATTCCCACGCTCGAGATCCTGGAAGAGAGCCTGCTGGAATTTCGTGGAGCCCTGGTGCTGGTGACTCACGACCGTTACATGCTGGATCGCGTGTCCACCAGCGTGCTCGGACTGGATGGACGCGGAGGCGCCGAGCGCTTCGCCGACTACTCGCAATGGGACGCCTGGCAGAGTGAGCCACCGCCGGAGGTCAAGCAAACTGCCCCGCAGGAGAAGCGAAATCCGACCTCCAAAAAGAAGCTCTCTTATCTCGAAGCGCGTGAATTTGCGGGCATCGAAGACCGGGTGACCGCTGCCGAGGAACAAGTCGCCCGGGAGCGTAGCGTGGTGGAAGACCCCGCGGTGGCCACCGACTCTGTTCGGCTACAAGCAGCCCTGCTGGCCATGGAGCAGGCACAGATCGCTCTCGATGAGCTATACACACGCTGGGCTGAACTCGAAGCCAAGAGCGTTGGCAGCGAATCTTCGGCTTAACAGGCTGCGGAAAAAGTCTTTGCCTGGAAGGCCGCCGTTCCCTCAGTGGCTGAGGTCGCTTTGGAGTCTGCGTGAGAACTAAAAAGAAACCGCAGACTCTAAAGCCCGTCCCCTTCAGGGTTAGGTACGGCTAGGGAATGACTTCTGTCGCGGCTGCAGCGCTCAATTGATGGATCGCCGTCCAGGTCTGGGCGTAGGAGTTCAGAGCGTTCAAGCTGGTTGTCCGGTCATCCTGCAGCGCATTCAGGTAGTCGACCAGGGCCAGGCCGCCGTGCTCATAGGCAAACTGGGCAATGGACAAGACATCCTTCGCCTCGTCCAGATAGTGGCCGTTGTATCGATCGGACAGCACTTTGGAAGTGGTGTATCCGATCCAGGCCTGGTCCACATCCGAATAGACTTGATTCTGAGCAGCGATCTCGCTGAAGCGGTTGGACTGCGCCAGGTATTTGCTGGTTTCTTTGTTTCCCTGGTTACGATCAAAGATGCGCAGCGGAATGCTTACGCTGAAGCCGGCCGAGTTGTAACTGGCGGCGCGGTTGTAGTCGCCCTCGAGCGTGGGATCGGTGGTTCCATTGGCGTAGGCCAGTTTGACATTCGCATCGGCCACGCGCACTGCGGCCTGGGCTGCCTGGTAGTCGGGCCTGGCCGCCAGCGCCTTCTGTTCCAAATCTGTCAGGGTTGATGAAACTACCGGCGGCATTAAATCTCCTGCAATGTCAAACGTGCGGGTAGGGTTCACGATGCCCATCAGAGTCTGCAGCTGGTCGCTGGCCTGCACCAGGTTCATCTCTGCGCTCGATTCATCGGACTCGAACTGCGCCAGTTGCAGATCGAGCCTCTCGTAATCCAGCTTGCCAATGTCGCCCGCATCGTAACGATCATGGTTGATCTGCAGCACATGCCGGTAGCTGCTCAAGTTATCCTGAGCCAGTTTTAAGGTCGCTTTGGCCAGGAGCAAATTGGTAAAGCTTTGTTTGGCCTGCAACGTGACCTGGCGGATCTGATCGTGGTACTGTCCCTCGGTCTGCGCCGTGGTAGCCCTGGCACTATCCAGGCGCCAGCGCCGCTTTTGTCCGCGTTCGAACAACCGATTCACTCCAGCGGTGTAGCCGTAGGGACTGGCGGGGTTATCGGCGGAAAGCGTAATGTCGCTACCAGCCAGGAAGAGATTTGGGTTGGCCCGAAGCCCAGCTTCAACCTCCTGCCCTTTCATGGAGAGCAAGTTCTGTTGCGCCGCCAACAGGACGGGATTGTGTGCCAACACCTGTTCCACTGCTTGCTGCATGGTGACGGGCGCCTGGGCATAGGTCGGCGGCGTGAACGCCAAACAGAGCAACAGTGCAACCGTGCTTCGCATGATGGAGTTCAATTCTCAAACTCCGTTTCCGGCGTTGGCAGCACATCTCGATCGCCCGCGATCCACACGTAGAGGGTTGGCAGCAGAAAGACGCTCATCACCAGCGCCGCGATCAAGCCGCCCACAATGACGATGGCAAAAGGACGTTGCGAATCGGAACCGATGCCGTGGGATGTGGCCGCGGGCAGAAGACCCAATGTAGCCACCAGCATGGTCATCATGATAGGACGCAGTCTCAGTACCGCGCCTTCGACCGCGGATTCTTCAATAGAGTGCCCGCGTACGCGTAGCTGGTTGATGTACTCCAGCATGATGACCCCGGTTTGCACCGAGACGCCAAACAGGGCAAGAAAGCCAACCCCCGACGACACACTGAAGTTGGTGTGGGTGAATAACAAAGCCAGCAAGCCGCCCACTGGGGCCATGATGACATTACACAAGATGAGCAGCGCCCATTTAACCGAACGAAACATGGTGTAGAGGATGACGAAGATGAGGGTGATAGTAATCGGCAACACCAGCATCAGGCGCTTATTGGCGCGCTTCTGGCTCTGGTATTCGCCGGCCCAGTCGATGCGGTAGCCGGGTGGAAGCTGGACTTGTTTGTCGACCTTGGCAATCGCTTCTTCTACCGTGCTACCCAGATCGCGTCCACGGACGCTGTACTTGATGGCCACGTAGCGTTGGTTCGCCTCGCGATAGACCTCCTCGGCTCCGTCCTCCACTTTCACCTGGGTCAGTTGGGCCAGCGAGACCCTCTCACCAGAAGGCGAAAGCAGCCGAATGTCGTTGATAGCTTCCTGCGTATCGCGATAGGGCTTCTGGTAGCGGACAACGAGGTCGTAACGCGCTTCCCCCTGCAACACCTGGCTGACGGCGCCACCCCCCACCGCGGTCTGAATGGCATCCTGTACGTCACTTACATTGATACCGTGCCGGGCAGCAGCGGAACGGTCGACGACGTAGTCGAGGTTGGGCTGGCCGATCACCCGGAACACTCCCAGATCCTGCACCCCCTTAATCTTGCTCATGATGGAAACGATCTGATCGCTCTTTGACTCCAGCAGTTTCAGATCGTCGCCGTAGATTTTAACCGCCAACTCGCCTTTGACGCCGCTGACCGCCTCTTCTACGTTGTCTGAGATCGGCTGGGAAAAGTTCCATACCACCCCGGGCATTTTCTCCAGCTCGCGATCCATGGCGCCAATCAACTCTTCTTTGTTCTGGTTGAACGCAGGGCGCCATTTCTCCTTGGGAAGGAGGTCGACAAAATATTCAGTATTGAAGAAACCGGTCGTATCTGTGCCGTCATCGGGCCTTCCCGCCTGGCTGATCACCTTAGTGACCTCAGGAAACGACGCGAGCACCACGCGCGCCCGGTCCATCAGGTCGATACTGGCCGTGGGGCCGGTGCTGGGAGCCAGCGTGCCGCGCACCCAGATGGCGCCCTCGTCCAGATGGGGCAGAAACTCGGAGCCAATCACTCCGCTGAATCCCAGAAAACCCGCCAAAACAAGCGCGCCCACAGCTGCCGAAACCGTCACGGCACGATGTTCGATGGCCCAGGTCGCAGTATGGCGATAATGATCCGTAATCCATGCCATCACTGGGTTGTGCCATTCGCGGGCGCCCTTGCGAAACAGGAAACTCGCCAACACCGGAGCAATCAGCATGGAATAGATCAGAGCACCCAACAGCGCAAACGCCACAGTCCAGGCCATCGGCTTGAACAGCCGGCCCTCCACAGCCTGCAAAGTAAAGATAGGCAGATAGGCGGTAACGATGATGCCGATGGCGTAGAAAACCGGGCGCTGCACCTCGTGAGCCGCTTCACGAATCTGCTCCGCGGGGCTGCTGCTGTCGGCGCGGCGGCGGCCGAGATGGCGGACAATGTTTTCCACCATGACCACGGCGCCGTCGACTACCATGCCAAAATCAAGTGCGCCCAGCGACAAAAGGTTAGCCGGAATGTGCCGCAGATCCAGACAAATTGAAGCAAACAACAACGCGAACGGAATGGTGAGTGAAACGATCAAAGCGCCGCGAACATTCCCCAGGAAAAGAAAGAGAATGATCACCACCAGGATGATGCCTTCTGTCAGATTGTGCAGAACCGTATGGGTGGTGTAATGCAACAGGTCGCTGCGGTCCAGAAAAGGAACGATCTTGACCCCGGTGGGAAGAATCTGATGATTGAGCTCATCGACCTTGGCATGGATGCCCACCAGAGTTGAATCGGAGTCGTCGCCCTTCTGCAGCAGTACGATCCCCTCAACCACATCGCCGTCGTCCAGCACTTTGCCGTCAGAACGGTGAATTGCCTTGCCGATCTGGCCCAGGCGAATCTTCGGGCCCTGCACAACCGTTGCGATATCGCTGACCTTAAGCGCGGTTCCATTCTGAGCCTTGAGAACGGTTCGCTCGATATCCTGCACATCGCGATAGAGGCCGACTTCACGGACGTTGACTTGTTGCTGACCCTGCTCGATGAAGCTGCCACCTGCATTGGTGTTGTTGTTTGTGAGCTGCTGCTCCACCTGGCCAATGCTCAAACCATAGGCGATGAGCTTGGCAGGATCGACCCGCACCTGATACTCGCGAGTGATGCCACCGAAACTCGAGACATCCACCACTCCAGGAACGGATTTGAATTGCTTCTCCAACGACCAGTCCTGGATCGACTTGAGCTCCATGTTGTCGTACGCGGGATTGGTACTGTGCAGCGTATACCAGTAGATTTGCCCGACCGGACTCCAGTCGGTGCCCATCTGCGGCTGCAGGCCAGCGGGCAGAGTCACCTGGGAAAGCCGTTCGAGAACCTTTTCCCGGTTCCAGTCGTTGACGGAATCATCATCGAAAATGAGCGTCAGGCTGGAGAGGCCGGCCAGCGAAGTGGAGCGGAGATGCTGCATGTGAGGGATGCCCGCCATGCCGATTTCCAACGGCACCGTCACCTGCTGCTCCACCTCCTCGGCCGCGCGTCCCGGCCATTGGGTGATGATGGTGACGTAGTTGTTGGCGACATCCGGATAGGCTTCGACGGGCAGGTTGTGAAACGAGATGGCGCCCCAGACAAACAACACGATGGCGATCGCCAGGATCATGAACCGGTTGTTCAGCGCAAAATCAACCAGACCACGAATCATTACTGATCCACCGAATTCTGCAGCTCGAGGGGATTGGTCACAACCTGTTGGCCAGGCGCGATCCCGGAGGTCACCTCTTGCTTTCCGTCGGCGATCATGACCCCGCCGACTACGCCCACCCGTTTGAATTTTCCATCGCCGGCCGGCACATAAACCCAGTCACGATCGTGCAAATGGAGGATGGCCGAAGCCGGCACGGAGGTGTGCCCCTCCAGCCTCCGTCCGTGAAAAGTAGCGGTGGCAAACATCCCCACACGCATCAGGTGATCAGGGTTGTTGACCTGGATGCGCACCTTGGCAGTGCGGATGGAGGGGTCGAGCACGGCGTCGATCTCGCCAATCGTTCCCTTGATAAGACGATCCGGGTAGGCATTCAAATGGATGTCTGCGCTCTGACCGACGTGAACGGTCGCGAGGTCATTCTCATAGACATCGCAGATGACCCAGACGTGGGAGAGGTCAGCTATGGTAAATGCGTTGGGTGACCCCGCTAACGTGACCCCGGCGGCCGCCGCCGCAGTGACATTCTGGGTAATGATGACACCGGTCGCGGGCGAGTACACCTTGAGCGTTGCCGCGGGGTGGTCCTTGTCCACGCCGAGCACGCTCAATTGCTGCTCGGCAGCCAGCAGGTCAGATCTCGCATCCTGCTCACCATCATCGGCGATCTCCATCTGGCTTCTGGCAATTGCGCCCTTGTCAAAAAGAATTTTTGCGCGTTCATCCTGGGTATGCGCCAGCCTTTCGTCGTTGACCGCCTTCAGGTATTGATTGAATGCTCCGGAGACGTCAGTGCTCTGCACCTCCATCAGCAACTGACCCTTCTTGACGTAGTCTCCAATTTGCGCATGAATTGCCACCACTCGGCCGGAGGCCAGGGAGATGACGGGGATGGTGCGTGAAACATCGGGATTGACCGTGCCCGTCACATTGAGGGTAGAAGCCGACGCGTATTCGGTTGCTGTGACCACGGGAAAGCGGTTTGGGTGGTCGACAGTGATGAGGCTGACGCCCCCTTCTTTCTCCACCTGCACAGGTGGCGGCGCCTGCGCCGCCTGATCATGCTTCGCGCCGCCGCAACTACTCAACACGCACAGGCTGAGCGCCGTTGCGGTGACCACGGTGTACTTCATGAATAGACCTCACCAGCCAATGAAAGATTCCAATCTTTTTGAGGCAAAGCTCCAGCCGAGCAAAGCCCATCGCGGTGCCTCAAAAATCGTCGCGGGGCGTGGTTTCCGGCAACGGAAACCGCAAAAATGGCTTTCGCTTCGCACTGCACTCACGAAACAACTTTAACTGACCGAATTTGTTTGCAATGTGTTTGTAACAATTGAACGGAACGGAGGGCAGAATCGGGGCACACACCATTCAGCGAAGCCTCGTTGCTGATCGCCAGACCATCCTTTAGCGGTTTAACAATACTGTGGCCCGACAAAAGGCCGCGAGGAGTGGTTTTCCTTGGGAGAAAACCACGAAAAGGCCCTTTGCTTCGGCTTACACCAATTGTTAAACCGCATGGGCGGAAATTGGGTTTCACCACATCTTAGGACATAGTGCACCCTGCCGGAACGCTTGCCCGCCGAATTCCGCTGGACGGGGGTTCGGCGACGCCACCACCAGACTCGATGTTACTTGAGACCAGGGGCCACGATTGGGCAGTTCCAGTTATCTTTCGATTTAGAGCGTACCTGTTAAGTTGCAACGCTACGTCAAACCAGCGTGAGCAATTCATAAGCACGCACTTCCGCTAGACCTCGATCGTAACCGAGATAGATTTTTGCGCCCGACTGACCCGCGCGTAACTTGCCTATGTCCTGTTTTTGATTAGATTCTCGACTCAGACTTCAAGCGTGCATTTGAATTTCCGGGGTCCGCGCACGCTCGGCCGTAGAATAGGAGTTGGATTGGAACCATCACGGGAAAGTCGAGAAATGCCACTCTTTTCCATGTTCATGTGGGGAAAACGTCGGACGTCGCTGCTGATAGCCGGCCTGATGATCGGCGTAATTGCGGTCATCGATGCGCATACCGCTGCGGAAATCCCACTGGGCTTTCTCTATCTCGTTCCCATGGCCGTGGTCGGCGCCGCTCTGACTCGTTGGGAAATCGCCGCGGTAGCCGGCATCTGCGCCTGGCTGGCGGAGGCGTTCGATGCGTTTTCCTGGGGACCCAACACCGGCCTGCCACGCGATCTTCTCTACCTGGCTGCTTTTTTCTGCATGGGACTCTTCATGCACGAGGTGACGCGCAGCCGGAAGCTTTCTTTCCGGCACATGCGGGAGCTCGAGACCGAAATGACGGCGCGACGGGACGCAGAGGAGCAATTGAAAGTGCTCGTGGACAGCAGCCCCGCCGCCATCATTACCACCAGTTCCGACGGTCGCGTGCTGCTCGCCAACGACGCAGCAGACCGTCTTTTCGGGCTCGAACCAGGTAGCCTTCCCGGCCGGCCGATCCGCGATTACCTGCCGTCGCTGATCAATGTGCCCGCCCTGGACAGGAATCGCCAGGCTTTTCGCACCGCAATGCAGTGTCGCGGACGCAGAGCGGACGGCGAGGTCTTTCAGGCCGACGTTTGGTTCTCCACCTACGTAACCAGTGCCGGACCCCGATTGGCGGCCATGGTGCTGGATACATCCGAAGACCTGAGAACCCATGAGGAGTCGAGTTTTCACCAGATGCTGGCCAGTTCACGCATCATGGTGGCCGCTGTTTCGCATGAGGTTCGCAATGTGTGCGGGGCCATCGCCCTGGTCCATGAAAACCTGTCCCGAAGCGGAAAACTAACACAAAATAAAGACTTTGAAGCCCTGGGTACGCTGATTTTGGCGCTCGAACGCATTGCCGCAATGGACCTCAGACAGAATACGAGCCAAGCCTCGGGAGTGGAGGTTCAGCCTTTGCTCGACGAGTTGCGCATTGTGATTGAGTCTTCCCTGCGCGATCGCGGCATTACGAGCCGGTGGGAAGTCGAGGACGATCTCCCGCCGGTATGGGCCGACCGCCAGAGCCTGATGCAGGTGTTCCTCAACCTGACTAAGAATAGCGAGCGCGCCATGGAGGACCAGGAGCGGAAGGAACTGACCGTGAGCGCGCGGAGTGAAGGTACCGTGGTCGTGATTCGCTTTCGCGACACCGGGGGTGGGGTGGCTCACCCGGAGCGGCTCTTTCATCCGTTTCAACTAGAGGCCCAATCGACTGGTCTGGGTCTCTACCTATCGCGCGCCCTGATGCGCAGTTTCAAGGGCGACCTGCACTACGAACCGGAGGCCGGAGGTTCCACGTTCGTGGTACAGTTGTCACCCTCTCTGCGAGAAAGCAAGAATGAAGAATATGAGCAGCAAAACTCAAGTGTTGCTGATCGACGATCACAGCCTATTCCGGGAGAGCCTCAGCCGGCTTCTCGAGACTGAGTCTGACTTCGACATCGTAGGCACCTGTGCTTCGGCGACGGAGGCGTTGGCCCTGCCGCAGCTCAAGAACATCGACGTCGTTTTGCTGGATTACGATCTAGGCCATGAGCAGGGCACGCAGTTTCTTGAGCGCGCGGGCAGTTGCGGTTTTACCGGGCGCGTTTTGATGGTGACCGCCGGTATGAGCGATGGAGTGATGCTGCGTGCCCTGGAGAATGGTTCCCATGGAGTGTTTCTGAAGCACAGCCCCCCGAGCCGCCTGGTCGAGGCCATCAGAAAGGTGGTCGCGGGAGAGGTATGGCTCGATCCCGCGGTGACCCGTTCCATTATCGCCGCAGCCACCGGCAATACCGCCTCCCCGCGCCGGGCACAAGGGTTGACACAGCGCGAGCAGGCAGTGCTGAAGGGAGTTTTTGAAGGGCTGACCAATAAGGAGATCGGGGCCCGGCTGGCAATCTCAGAGAGTTCCGTCAAGGCTGTGCTGCAGCAGCTTTTCGAGAAGACCGGCGTACGCACGCGCAGCCAATTGGTGCGCATTGCTTTGGAAAAACACTCAGACGAGTGGCTGACCAATCCCACCTGATCATGAATGCTGCCGCTCAACTATGGGACGCGATTGTAGTGGGAGCGGGGCCGGCGGGATGCGCGGCAGCCTACGATCTCGCCGTCGCTGGCCAATCCGTACTATTGGTGGACAAAAGCGAATTCCCGCGACCCAAAGCCTGTGCCGGCGGGCTGACGATCAAGGCCGTGAAGGCGCTGAGATATTCGATTCAGCCGGTGGTCAGAGAGACTGTTCGACGTGTCCGGCTGGAGGGTGGAGGTTTGACATCCTCATTGAAGAGCCGCGAGCCCATCTGCGTGATGACGGTCCGATCTGAGCTCGACAAATACTGCCTGGGGAAAACGATCGCGGCGGGCGCTCTTTTCCGAAGGATCGGCAGCCTGCGACAGATTGCGCGCAGCGGAAATAGCGTGCAGTTGATCACCGCCGGGGAGACCTATCAAGCCCGTTTTCTGGTCGGCGCCGATGGAGCAAGCGGCCAGGTACGACGCCTATGCACGCAAGGTTCCTGGTTCTCTCAAGGCTTTGCGCTTGAGGTCCGAACAGCGATTCCGAACGAGGAGCCGGATCTTACGTTTGATTTTGGCTCCATCCCTGATGGCTACGCGTGGGTTTTTCCCAAGGGAGACCATCTCAATGTAGGGGTTTACACTCAGTCGTCCGCGGCCACCCTGACCCGGACCCGGCTACTCAGCTACGTGAAGGAGAGGCTAGGCACGGATACGCTGGATCATGTTACCGGGCAATACCTGGGGATCGGGGCCGGAAGATGTGACACCGAATGCGTTCAGCCGGATTTGCGCGATCGCGTCCTGTTGGCGGGAGATGCAGGCGGCTTCGTCGATCCCCTTACGGGGGAAGGCATTTACGGTGCACTGCTCAGCGGTCAAGCGGCCGCAAGCGCCATCCTCTCCGAGACTCGCGGCGAAGATACCGCATTGAAGGCCTTCGCCGGCTGTCTTGACCGCTATCGCCAGACGCTGCGTTTTTCTTCCCGGGCGGCGACGGCATTTTATGCGGATCCTGCCCGTGGAATCCGGGCCATGCGCATGCCCTTCGTACGCCGGTCGCTGGTCAAAACCTATACCCATGGACTGAATGTCAAGGGCCTGGCCGTGCGCATCGCAATGTCACAGTGCTGAACCATCCCCTTACCGCAGGCCGGATGGAGCGCGAGCAATGACACATTCGTGGATACAGATAACAGGAAGTCAGGGACGAAAGAAGCTATAGAGCAGCACGGTAAGAACGATGCCGCTGACGACGACATAAATCTTGTCTTTCTGAGCCGCAAAGCTATACAGGCAGAAAGCGACGCGCACGATCGGGGTCGCGATCAGAAACAGAATGCCCAGTCGGATGATGCTGCGACTGTCGAGGTGACGAATTCCGTCGAAAACCGGCGCAAAGCGGTCGGCAGGACTGGGAATCCCGTGAAAATGCCGATAGTCCGGCTTGACTCCATGCGCCCGCCACAGATACAGAATCCAACCCACCAGGACCACAAAGGCAGCCAGGCTGACACCGGCCCGCAGCATCCGGCTGATGGCGAGGTCCATTTTCAGATCCGTCTCGGATGCCACCCGATCACAGCCTTCCCGTGGCTCCGCTGTAGATCATTTCCACGCCCAGCGCGACAATGACTACCGCGAAAATCACTCTGAGGATAGGTACACGCAACCTGACCAGTATGCGCGCCCCCGCAAGCGAGCCTGCCAGCACTCCCAACATGACCGGCGCCGCTAAGCCGGGTGCGACATAGCCCCGCCCAAGGTAGATACCAGCGCTGGCGGCAGCGGTCACGCCAATCATGAAGTTACTGGTTGTGGTGGACACTTTGAACGGAAGCTTCATGGCGTGATCCATGGCCAGAACCTTGACCGCCCCGGAGCCGATGCCAAGAAGACCGGACAAGATCCCGGCAACAAACATGATGCCAAAGCCGGCCGGGACGTTCTGCGCAACGTAGGCCTGGCGGCCTTTCTCCGTCGGGTAGTCTCCGGTTAGCTTCAATCTCTCGGCCAGCTTATCTTGCCCGTGCTGGATGTGATCCTGTTGGTGGCGAAGCCCACTCCAGGCCGAGTAAAGCAGCGTGATGCCAAAAATAATGCCGATGGCATGGGTGGACATGCGAGCGGTAAGGTATGCGCCTCCCACTGCGCCCAGCGTAGTGGCCACCTCAAGAAACATACCGATCCGCACATTGGAAAATCCTTCCCGAACGTACGAGACAGCAGTGCCCGAAGAAGTGGCGATCACGGAAATGAGCGAGGCACCAATGGCGTAGCGAATATCGATATGAAAGAGGAGGGCGAGCGCGGGCACGATGACCACCCCACCGCCCAGACCGGTGAGCGCGCCGAGCAGCCCGGCCAGAATCGAGATGAGGAATACAGCAGATGTAAAGTCGATCAGACCCATGCTGATTGTCTTACTTGCCTCACAAGTGCGTACCCCACCAGATCCGATTCTAGGGCTTCGGTGGCCGAAAAGGCGCGAACAGCATGGGTAAGAGTAGCACCCTAGGGGTCCTTCGACTTCGCGCAATAAACCTTTGTTATTCGGTAGATCTGCGAGGCGCTTCGCTCAGGATGACGGCTTTGTGGGGGGGTAAAAAGCATCCGGTTAGCTACGCAGAAACACGAGAAGATCGAAAAGTCACAGGCTCTCAGGATGACAATTTTTGTGGGACTTTTGAAGGGAAACATCCCAAACAAGATGTACCCAGGACTAGCGTCCTGGGCTAAGTTCAGTTCGTCCCTTCGGGACTAAATCCACAAATCCCGGTTCTCACAGAGGAAATTCCTGAATGCAGTTTCTTCACAGCTTCGATGCGCCAGCCGGAATGGCAAGTTCTTTGCTCACGCTCCGCTGGAGCACCGATTCGTAGATGTTGATCATCTGCCCGTAGTTAACTTCCGCGGTGTATTTGGTCTCATAATCCGACCGGGCCTGGGCTCGCATCAGGGCGGCTTCCGCGGGGTGGGCAGCCCACCATCTCACCGCTTCCGCCAGGCCGATGGCGTCGCCGGCCTCGAAGTGCAGGCCAGTACGTTGATGATCGACAATGGACGCCATGCTTCCCAGTTTGCTTGCGATGACAGGCAGACCCACAGCGAAAGCTTCGGCGATGATCATCGGAAAGCCTTCATACCAGGTAGAAGGCAATATAAGTACCGACGCGTCTTTCATCCGCTGCAGGATCTCGGCCCGGGGTAGCCACTTCAACCAGGTCACGCTTTCCATCGCGCCGCTCGCCCTCTCTACTTCCGGCGCCAGCGGACCATCACCCGCAATTTGCAGAGGGAGTTCACGGCCAATATCTCGCCAGGCTTCGAGCAACGTCCCGATGCCCTTCTCCGGGGTGAGCCGCCCCACAAAAAGGGCGTAGTTTCCTTTGCCCTCGCCGGGCATGGGATCCATTTGCAGATAGTTAGGCTTGACAAACAATTTTTCCGGCGGAAAACCAGCCTGGATAAATTTGTCCCGGGCGAAATCGGTAAGCGCGATATAGGCGGAGACGGACTTGCTCCAAGTCTGCTTATAGTTGTGTGTCGCCAGCATCGCCGCTCCGGCGGCGGTAGCCAGCCTGCTGCCGCGATAACATCCGTGCACGACCCCGGGCCAGGGCACTCGCTTCCCTAAACAGTCTTCACATACATGCCCATCGCGGAAGAGCGTGGCCGCGGGACAAAGCAAGCGGTAGTTGTGCAGGGTTTGGACGACCGGAATTCCTTCTTCGTTAGCTGCATAGTAGATAGCAGGAGAGATTGCCGGGAAAGTATTGTGAACGTGAACGATCTCCGGTCTTTCGCGCTGCATGAGGGCGCGAAGCTCGCGGTAGCTTTGCTGGTTCCAAATCGTATTGCCCAGCAAGACGAGTGGGTTTTTGCCGGCCAACTGATCGTTGCTGCGCTGGTAAAGGAGCACCTCGTGCCCATAGGAGCGCAACAGGTCGGCCTCCTGGGCAAAGACCTGATCCTCGCCGCCAGGCTTCTGGTACGAATTGTGTACGGAGAGGATCTTCATCTGGATCAGATCAATGGATCTGTTTGCCACGGACGGCGCGAGTGACTATTTGCTTCCATACACTCTGGGTCAGTAACAGATCGACTGCTCGCTGAAAAACAGGTAGGGGGAGACGGTTGGAGTAACGCCAAAACCGATCTACTTTCGAATCCCCTCGCAGGCCATAATGGCACAAATCGTTATGTGCCTGACGGGTGGCTGGGTCGTTGTTCAACCGATGCCGAATGTAATTCATTTTGAGATAAAGCGGATTGCGGTTCATGGGGGGAAAGGATTGGGCCAGCGAAGGATCAACGTCCTCAAGGTAACGCTTCTGCTCAAGCCAGAGTGAATCCATGAACTTGAGTTCCCGCTCGAGGCGGCGGGGTGTGATACGAGTGGAGTTCTGGTCATTGTGGCCGTGCAATTGCCAGCGCGCCATAGGGGCTTCAATGGCACATAGTTCTGTCATGAGCGGAGCCAGGCGGTGAATCATCTGCTCGGCGTAACCGGTGTATTCGACCGGTATGGGAAAAATCCGGGCGGCAACTTCATGGCGAAGCGCGAGGTTGGTCGTGGGCGGCAAACCCATTAGAACCCCGGAATTGTCATAGGTGATCTGGGCGCAGTCTCCCGAGGGAAGGGCGCTCAACAGAGGATAGATGCCGCGGGCTCGCTTTTGACCATCCACCATGCAGGCGGGATGGATGGCAAAACCGGCTTGCGGATGGGCACAAAACGCGTTCACCACCGCTTCGATCTTTCCCGGCAGAAACGTATCATCCGCGTCGAGCAGGCAAATGATGTCTCCGGAACAGTTGCGGTACGCGGAGTTAAGGGTAGCAGCCATGCCGCCATGCGAATTGCGCAGCAACCGTACGCTCCGGTTGCGGCTAACGTAGGACTCAATCACCTCGCAGGAGTTGTCCTCAGAGGCATCATCGCTGACGATGATTTCCGACGGCGCGTAGGTCTGATCAAGTGCACTTTCAATGGCTTGGCCAACGTAAGCCGCGTAGTTAAACGAGGTAATCAGTACGGAAACCGAGGGCATGAGCGGAAGGCTCGTCAGCGTGATCGGAACGAGCTTGCTCGCAGCAGACACGACTACCATGCTGGAAGGTACCCCCGGTTCATACTCTCAGATCGATACAACAAGCCTCAATTCCCCTGAGGGGTCAGACGGGAATAAAAGGCGCGCCATGCATCCACAAAGTGCTCCTCGGAACAGCCGGAGGCGGCCAGCCGGGCCCGTTGGCCCATGGCATGTCGATCATCCGGGCTGAGGCCCAGGACGCGCTCCAGGCCCTCCCTCACCCCAGCAACGCTGGTTTGAATGAGAAAGCCGTTGTTACCGTCCACAAGTAAATCTTCTACCCCGTAAAGCTGGGAAACCACAATGGGAAGTCCCGAGGCCGCCGCCTCATAAGTAACCAAAGAGAAGGTCTCGTAGAGTGACGGAAAGACAAAGACGTCGGAGCTCCACAGGTAGGGCCGGACATCGGACTGCATACCGACGAATTTCACCCGATTACCAAGCTGATTCCTTGTGGTCTCATCGGCGTAACGCGCGATCAGATCAGGTTCACCGCCAACCACGATCAACTTGACTCGCTGCATCTCTGGCGTGCCTAGGGCCTGCAGCAGGAGGGGCAAGCCCTTACGCTCGAACTGTCCCAATGCTACAAAAAGGCCCACCAGATCCCGATCTTCTATACCCAGGTTCTGACGAAAAGCCTGGCGGTCGAAGTCCGCCGGCATTTGTAATCGCTGGAGGCTGATAGGGTTCGGCAGTACCGTCAGCCTGTCCTCGATATAAGGAAATTCTGTTTTCAGCTCTCTTGCCAGGCCTCGGGATGGAACCACAATCTGCCGGGCGCGAGGGTAGGTAAAGTTTTCCATCCAGGCGTGAAGCTGATGATCGAGCCACCGGAACCAACCCCGCAGCCCCTTTGCGCCGGACCTGCTCCAGTGATGTTTCAAGTACATGCCATGGCAAAAGTGCGAGTAAAGGAGGTCGCCAAAGGCCAGATTGCTCTCCAGGGCCTGTACGAGATCGGGCTTTGCGCCGCCGCGAACCCGGTAAAGCAGGTAGCATAGGGGCGCCATGAAGTGATAAACGACAAAGAGCAGGGCCAGGGGACGGGTGGGCGAAGGCACGCGGACAAACCGTATCTTTTGCGGGCAGGGATTTTCGAACTCGACAGCGAACACGGTAAATTCATGCTCACCCGCAAGAGCACGAAGCATCGCCAGGTGGCAGCTCCCAATGGGATTGTTGCGCGTTATTTTGTAGTCGAAGATGGCGATGCGCAAGGGACCGTTTCCTTTCGAAAGCAGAGCGCTGGCAAAGGCAATGGAAGGGCTTACCATCACACGTATGCCTCGAAGCGGTGAAGAAACCGGGCCACTCTACCCAGAGTACGAACGGCAGGCCCGGCCCACAAGAAGATTTGTCCTGCCGGCCGGCGCGTAGGGCACTGGTGGGAATCGGGGGTTCTCTTTCGGAACTATAGACGGGAGGGTTCCGGGACGCACCTATTCACAAGTATCCAAAACTATCGGGGCGAACGCGCGACGGCGCGCTCCTCCCTATGGGATCGTTCGCGACGCAGCTCTTCCGTTAAGTCAAGCTGGACGGAGCGGACTATAGAGATGGAGTGGTAGAGAAGGCTGGGCCAGGAGGGCGTGATCCCACATCTCGCGAAAAAATCAGCGCGATGTGGGATCGTTCGGACTCGAATTACGCCATTTTGACCAGCGAAAGGCGGCCCGGGCGGGGCACCTTGCTGACGATTTTCTTTGCAATCTCGAGCGAAGCCGTCGCTGCCGGGGAAGGAGCATTGCAAACATGGAGGGAGTTTTTGCCTTCCAACAGCAGGAAGTCGTCAACCAGGCTTCCATCGCGAAGCAGAGCCTGCGCTCGCACGCCGCTCTTGCTTGGGATCAGGTCATCCGCCTGCACCTCTGGCACCAAACGCTGCAGGCTCCGGGTGAATGCGGCTTTGCTCAAGGAGCGAAACATCTCCTGAGCTCCTTCGCGGTAATACTTCGAAGAAAGCTTCCAGAAACCAGGATAGGTCATTACTTCTGAGAGATCTCGCCAGCTGAAGTCTGACTTGCGATATCCCTCGCGTTTGAAGCTCAGCACGGCGTTGGGGCCGGCGTGAATGCTTCCGTCCATCATGCGCGTGAAGTGCACACCAAGGAAAGGAAAAGCCGGATTAGGGACTGGATAGATAAGATTACGCACCAGGTGGCGGCGCTCGGGCTTGAGCTCGAAATACTCACCGCGGAAGGGAACGATCATGGCCTGCGGTTCCATGCCGCCCAGCTTGGCTACCCGGTCGCTGTGAAGACCTGCGCAGTTGATCAGGAAGCGAGTTTCAACTGAGCCCCATGAGGTCTCAAGGAGGTGACCCAGGGGAGTGGGAACAATGTGGAGAACCTCAGTGCCGACCTTGAGCTCTCCTCCCTGCTGTTGTATCTCGTGCACCAGTGCGTGGCACACTTGGCGATAATCGACGATGCCCGTGGTGGGCACGCGAATGGCGGCGATGCAGGAGACATGCGGCTCCACTTCTTTGGCTTCTTCCGGGCCAAGGCGCGTCGCCGGTACACCGTTTTTTAAAGCCCGATCGAAGATATTGTCGAGCTGCGGAATCTCCTCTGGTTTGGTGGCAACGATCAGCTTGCCGCAAACGTCGAAGGGTACGCCATACTCGTAGCAAAAAGCGCGCAGGGACTCGTTCCCAGCCAGCGCCAGCTCGGCCTTGAGGCTGCCTGGCTTGTAGTAGATGCCTGAATGTATGACACCGCTATTGCGGCCGGTCTGGTGCTGAGCAAAGCCAACCTCCTTTTCGACCAGGAGAATTCGCGCGAAAGGATAGCGACGGCCAAGGGCAGCGCCCGTCGCGAGACCAACAATTCCTCCACCAATTATTGCAAAATCATACATAGATAGCCTTTAGGAAGCCTCTGCATAGTGGCAAGGCTGGATTTTTAATCAAACGGAGACAACCTCTGTAGACAGGCCCATCTTCTCGAGATCAGCCTTGATCTCGGGTTGATAAATCGGGTTCATGGCAATGGCCAGGTCGGGTTTGTACCGCTTGAGAAAGGCCGGCGAGACAATCTCCTGCCCGGTGCCGGCCATGTACTTGCCTTCGCGAAATGGATTGATGTCGACTACATATTCGATTTCGCAGTCGGGTGTGTGCAGGTTGAGCGCAGTAAGGAAGGCTACGCCCTTCGATCCGGAGCCCCATACGACGGCTTTCTTGCCGCTGTTTTTTGTTTCTTCGAGCTTGCTCCTCCAGGACGCCATTCTGGCCGCCTGGTGTTCGGTGAAGTACTGGATGTCCTTGTTCATCGAGGTGGGATCCGGCTTGGCTATCGGCGCGGGGGGCGTGCGCGACGGCTTGGCAGTAATCATCAGATATTGGTCGTCGTAATCGGTCCAAACATCAAGCACGTCGAAGCCCTGCTCTTTGAAGAGCAGCGAGAGCGAGTCGGCGCTGAAATAGGAGCAGTGTTCGTAGTAAATATCCCAGAATGCCAGGTCTTTCAACACGCGCGTCATGTCGGGGACCTGGAAGAAGATGACGGTGTCGTAGCGGTCGCCCACGGAACGGCGCACGGTGCGCACAAAATTGGCGGTGTCGGGGATGTGCTCGAGGGTCATTTTGCAGCAGACGAAGTCGCCTTGCACGTGGGCATACTTTTCCCCGTAGAAGTCAGCTACGAATTCGACCTTGGCATCGCCGGCGGAAGGATTGCGCTCGCTGACGAAAGCGGGATCGAAACCCACGCCGCTGTTGTTGCCGATTTCGCACAACAGGGAGAGAAATTCTCCCTTGCCGCAGCCGATCTCGATCATTTTCTTGCCGTGGAGGTCGTATTTGTCGATCATCTCCTCGGCCAAGCGGCGATGGAAGGCCTGAAAGGTGCCGGAAAAGCCCTGCGTTTCCTCGTATTGCGCGGAGTAGTTGTGCACGGTCGGGTCGAAGAGGGTATTGGCAATAAAGCCGCAATGGGAGCAATGACCGAGAGCAATGTCGCCCTTGGGAAAGTTCACCGCGATGTCGCGCGTCGGCATCAGCAATACGCTGTGCACGGGCACCCGCGGAACTTGATAGAAAACGCTCATGTCGCCCTTGAGGCAGTTTGGGCAGGTCTTGATCTCAGGCATTTCTCGATCCCCGTTCAGAAGAATTTCGTCACTAGCTAAGGTTTAAGGCATGTTCCGGCGCTCTCACTCCGAGAAGTGAGCCGGTGCAAAAAGGGTACCGACTGTTCGAGATATCGGTGGAGCGCGGACGCGGCAGATCTCTCACTCAAATGTTCAACAACAGATGGCCCTCGCTTAGGCTCTAGAGGCCGTACACGATGTGTGCTGTCCCACCCTCAAAAGGCGGCTGTGACCCGGGGAAAGTGTGCGCCTTAAGCGCCTTATGCGCCATAAGCCCGCCGGAACACCCTAATCTGAGGGTGGGATGTTGTTTTTGGTTTACCGAACGCCGACCACCTCAGGCCGATAGACCTTGACTCCGTCGGCGGCATCAGGGCTGTCATAGGCCGCGGCGACGTCTTCGGGCATCGGGCTCAGGTCGGTTCCCTTCATGAAGTCGCGCAACGAGGTGCCAATCGGATGCGAATCCAGGTTGGGAGCGCCGTTCTTTGACTTCACATCGATCAGGCTTACGGTACGGAAATCGATGCTGAAGCGGGTTCTACCGGAGGTATTGGGCACGGTCGAGTGCATTTGAGCGGCGGAAAAGATTTGAGCTCCACCGGGTTCAGTGATCAACCGGACCTGGGGATCGAGTTCCATGGGCTGCTCGGGCTTGGGCTGTTCGCGGGTGTCGGACTTGATGTGCTTAGCCGCATCGGCGCGTCCGGTGCTGTTCCAGGTGTAATAGTTGAACTTGCTGGAGCCGTTCTTGACTGCCTCATTCCAATATTTCGGATGAAAGGCCATGGAGCTCTCAGAAGACATCTCGAAGATGGGCAACCACCAGTTCAGCTGGCACAACGGCGCCGAGTACCAGGTGTCGCGGTGGAGATGATGAGCATAACCCACACCCGACGTGAGGTAGGCATCCGAGGTGACGGCGCGCAGGCGCGGCACATCGAGGTAGGTGGTCTCCATATCGCAGCCGAAGTCTTTGAGCATCGCTTGAATCAGACGCTTGGTCTCCGGGTGGTGGATGAAGGCCGGCTTGAGCGGGGCGAAGATGCGGACAAACTCTTCCACCGGCATGTCGTACTGTGCCGTAGTTGGGTCCTCTTTGCCAAAGGCGTCCTTGATCATTTGTGCGGCCCAATTGGTAAAGGCGAGCGCGCTGGGCCGGGGCGAGTAAACAAAAAGCTGGCCATCGTACAAGTACTGGCGGCGCTTCTCGTCATCAAATTTGGAATCTACGTAGATGCTGTTCATTCAGTCAATCTCCTTTAGACGACGGCAGGCGTCGGGATCGGAATAATGAATTTTCCGCCGCGAGCCTTGTAGGCGTGTTGTTGTTCCATGATTTCGCCGGCAAAATTCCACGCCAGCACCAGAACGTAATCCGGTTTGCTTTCCAGCAACTTGTTCGGGGAAAGAATGGGCAGGTGATTGCCGGGCATAAACCGGCCCTGCTTGAATTCATTCAGGTCGACGACATAGTCGAGCAGCTCCCGATCGATGTTGCAGAAGGCGAGCAGCGTGGTAGCCTTGGCCGCCGCGGCATAGCCGGCGATCGACTTCCCTTTGCCTTTCAAGTCTTTCAGCAGCGCGGTGAGGTCGTCGCGGACCGCATGCACCCGGTCGGCAAAGCCTCGGTAATACTCGATGGTCGAGACTCCCGCGTTCTTCTCATCGGCGAGCAACGCTTTCAAGCGCGCGGTCGGAGTTTCTACCGGCTCGACAAAGAGCCGGAGGGATCCGCCGTGAATCTTGGTGCGCTCAACGTCGTTCAGGTAGAGGCCGTGATCGCGGAAGAGCCGCGCCAGCGCTGTCACCGAGAAGTAGCAAAGATGCTGGTGATAGATGGTGTCGAACTCGCACTTCTGGATCAGGTCAACAATGTAGGGCGCCTCAATGACGGCCACACCTGTGGGCTTCAGCAGGGCGGCGATGCCGTCGACGAAGCCGTTCAGATCGGCCACGTGGGCGAGCACATTGTTGGCCAGGAAAACATCGGCTTTCTTGCCCTCGGCAGCCAGCTTTTCCGCCAGCTCTTTAGTGAAGAAAGTGTTGATGCTGTTGACGCCGCGCTCATTGGCGGTGCGCACCTGTTCCTCGGCGGGATCGATACCTAACACCGGGATTCCGTGGTTCACAAAGTTGCGCAACATGTAACCATCGTTGGACGCAGCTTCGATGACCAGGCTATTGGAATCAAGGTTCCGGGCCTGGATGACCGCCTCAGCACTCCTGGCGAAATGTTCCAGCAGACTCTTTGACACGGAAGAAAAGTAAGGATAATTGCGGCAAAAGAGAATTTCCGGTGGAACGGTTTCGGTGATCTGCACCAGTGAGCACTCGGGGCAGAAGACCAGGTCAAGGGGCGCCGTAACTTCCGGCGACCCTAGCTGATCGGCTGAGAGCAATGCATCTGCAAGCGGAGTGGTTCCGAAAGAAAGGATCGGAATGCACTGCGAAGAATTGCAGGCGCGGCAATGAAAAGTGGATTGGGTCATACCGTAGCGGCTCCTGCGACTACGGGGGCGGTCGCTTGCTGGTTGGTCCAACGCAGAGATGAGTCGAGAATCCCTTCCTCGATCAGCTTCCGAATATGGGCGATTCGTTTGAAGCGCGGTCCCTCGAAGTCTTCCAAGACGAGACCGATCTTCTTGTAGGTTTCATGCAGTTCAACCGCGCCCTTGCGAGCATCCCAGGCGGGCTGGAACTCGGGCAGCACCTTGCGGATCTTGCTGCAATCCACGCGATAGCAGCGCTTGTCCGGTCCGGCATCGGCGGCGTATTCGATCACGGTGTTCGGCACCGTCTCCTTGACGATGTCGGCCAACTCGTAAATGCGGTAGTTGTCTTCGTTGCGTCCGACGTTGAACGCTTGGTTGTGGACCAGGTCAATCGGAGCATGCATCGCGGCAATAAAGGCGCGCGAGATGTCAGCGATGTGCACGATCGGTCTCCAGGGAGTCCCATCGCTCTTGATGTACACCCGGCCGGTGGCATAAGCCCAGGCCACGAGGTTGTTCAGCACCAGGTCAAAGCGCAACCGGGGCGAAACACCGAAGGCGGTGGCATTGCGGAGAAACGTTGGGCTGAAGTGGTTATCTGCCAGCTTGGCAACGTCCTGCTCCACCATGACCTTGGAAGTACCGTACGGGGTCACGGGATTAAAGGCAGAGTGCTCATCCAGCAGGTCGTCGCCACCGGCGCCGTAGTTGCTGCAGGAAGAGGAGAAGATGAACCTCTGCACCCCGGCCTGCTTAGCCAACTTGGCCAGCTTGACCGATGCCTGGTGGTTGATCTCGAAGGTCAGACCCGGATTCAGGTCGCCCAGGGGATCGTTCGAAAGTCCGGCAAGATGCAGAATGGCATCGAAGCCTTTGACATCGGACAGGGTTGCATCGCGAACGTCTTTGCGGATCTCCGGGATCTGTGCGATCCCATCGCTGAAGGTGCTGCGCTCGAAAAGATCGGTATCGAGCCCAACTACTTCATGCCCGGCCTGCAACAGCATTGGTACTAAAACCGTTCCGATGTACCCCGCGTGGCCCGTTACTAATACTCGCATTCGTATCCTCCCAAGTTTGCCATGGTGCGTTGCCCGATTCCCAATACGTCTCCAGGATCTTCTTCTCGCGAATAGTATCCATACACTGCCAGAAGCCGGTGTGTCGATACGCCATTAGTTGGCCTTCAGCGGCCAGGCGCTCGAGTGGCTCCTTCTCAAAGTGGGTACTGTCACCGTCAATGAAGTCAAAGACTTCCGGCTCAAGGACAAAGAACGCTCCGTTGATCCAGCCTTCCTTGGTTTGCGGTTTCTCAGAAAACTCGGTGATCTGATTGCCGTCCATTTCGAGGTGGCCGAAGCGCGCGGTCGGACGGACGGCAGTCAGCGTGGCCAGCTTGCCATGGGCGCGGTGAAAGGCAAGCAGATCGTTCAGGTTGATGTCGGATACGCCATCACCCCAGGTGAGCATGAAGGTTTCATTGCCCAGGTAGGGCGCGAGCCGCTTGATGCGTCCGCCGGTCTGGGTCTTCATGCCGGTATCGACCAGGTCTATATTCCAGTCGGGAACGACGCCGCCGTTCATTTTGACCTTGCCGGTCTTGAGCGAGACGCTCAGATCCCGGTTCAGCGAGCAATAGTCGAGCATGTATTTCTTGATGACTTCGCCCTTGTAGCCGAGCGCGATCGCGAATTGGTCCAAGCCATAGTGTGCGTAGTGCATCATGATGTGCCAGAGAATTGGCTTGCCGCCAATCTCGACCATGGGCTTTGGCTTCAGTTCTGTCTCTTCAGCAAGACGCGAGCCCAACCCCCCTGCAAGAATTGCAACCTTCATAACGATTCACCTCCACTGGTATTTAGATCGAGGGAGACTATTTTGGAGGATGCGTCGGCAGTTTGGGGGGGCTTGGCTGCCATAGCATGCCTGTTTTGGAAATTGAACAGCACCTGGTCGGCGGCTACGAGAACATCCTTAGCCATGCGGCGGTGAAATTTAAACATCCACCGTCCAACCAGGCCGTAGCATCTCAGCTTTTGCCATGGTGTCAGTGGCGAATGAACTACGGAGAGGAAAAACTCCTTAGCCACATTCCACTCCGGGAATACGATCTTGCGCGCCTTGGTCGGATCCCACCACTCCATTGCCGGCAGCGTACCGCAGCGCCGGGTCAGGCGAAACCCTTTGGCCTTGGTTCTTTCCGGGAAAGTCCAGACGGACTGACCCGAATGCCGGGTACTGATAAACAGGTACTCAGGAATCTCGCAGTAACGTCCAAGCAAGCCCAGCTGCAACAGAAGGACGCGGTCACTGTGGGCATAGCTGCCCTGGGGCGGTAATTTGTGCAGGGCGTCGAGGCGGATGAGGCCGAAGATCGGGTAGCACCTGTGGCCTTTGAGGAGCAGGTCTCGTGCGCGCACCACCGGGTCGAGCGAACTGGTACGCAGTCCGTCATCGTAGTTCTCGACGAACTGGCCGTTCTCGTCGATGACCCGGGTCAAGCTATGGGCAAGAACGAGGGACTCGTCGGCCTCCAGCGCGTCCACGCACTGGCGGAGGTAGTCCGGCTGAATCATGTCGTCGTGGGCGGCCTGTTTAAAGTATTTTCCGGTGGCCAGCTCGTAGACTCGCCGGACATTCCACCCCGCGCCCATATTGCGCTCGTTGCGATAGTAGCGAATGCGGGAATCCTGAGCTGCATAGCGCCGGCAGATCTCATCGCTCTTATCGGTAGAGCAGTTGTCGGAAATGATGAGTTCGAAATCTCTAAAGGTTTGATTGAGGAAGGACTCGATGGCGGCTTCGAGAAATCGATCCCCGTTATAAAGAAAGAGCCCGATACTGACGAGAGGCTTAGTGCTCATTGACTGGTGCTCCGATCTGGGATGCTTTAGCGGCGGGAGAAGGCCGCCGGATAAAACCGAACCGCGAATGTAACAAATTGCTCATGATATCTAGTGTCAGGACATTTTTTTTATGCGTGAAATCAATTGTTTTATCCAGCTTTGCCGAACCAGGAGATTGATGGCGAACTCGAATACCCGGTATGGCAAGTAGATGGAAAGTTTCCAAAACAACACATGCTTTTCGCCCGGCCCGGCGAGGCTTGCGATATAGCGGTCGTAATATCGCCGCAGATCAGGATCTCTGACCAGGCGGGCGTGGATATAACTTGCGAAGGCAATATACCCATTGACCTCAAGCGGCTGAAGTTCCAGCCCGAGTTCGGGGTCGATGGCCGTCAGAAAGCGTTTTTGAGCTTTCCAGAGGACCGCACAATAATCCAATTCGCGTTTAAACGAGGCCGCGGACACACGGTCCGGTCCGTAGTTGTTTCCGCCGTGCAAACGATACTCGGATAAAGCTTCGTCTTCACGAGTCACCCTGGTGAGCAGCGGAGCGAGCCGGGTAATCAGCTGATCCGGACAGCCTACCAGTATGGGCTCGGTGGAAAGCGGGAACATACGCTCGGCTACGTCACGATGAAAGCTCAAGCCCGAGGTCGGAGGCATGTAAGGCAGTATGCCGCCATCCTGGAGAAGGCTGGAACCATACCAACCGCAAGGTAACGGGGCAGACATGGGCCACACTCCCTGGCGGCGGCGGTTCGCGCTCATGCGGATCACGCGATGGAGACCAAAACCAGCGTCGGGATGCGCCTGAAAATCAGCGACAATCCTCTCGATCTTTGTGTGGCAGGAAGCAATCGTCGGAATCGAGCAGGGCGATCAGTTCGCCTCGGCTGGCGGCGAATGCTGCATTGAAACCTGACGCCTGCCCTCCGTTCGCTTTGCGGATCAACTGTAATCGCGCATCTTTGCGTTGATAGTCCTCTATGATGCGGACCGAGTCGTCCGTCGAACCGTCGTCGCAGATGATGAGCTCGATGTTGGAATACGTCTGGTTGAGCGCGCTCTCGATCGTTTCGCCTATGTAGCGGGCATAGTTGTAATTCGACACCAGGATCGAAACCAATGGTTGCGGCGATAGTGGGCGAAGCTCGATCGGCTGCAGTTCAGTTCTAGGTTCCACAATAGGCATAGGAAAAAACTCGGTGAGAAGGGCTCGCCGTCAAAAAAGTCACAGGAGCAAAAGTTTGGTTCAGCCGTCCCTTCGGGACTGTTCTGATGGTGTGTGTGGTAGCCCAGGACATCTATGCTGGACCGCTTCTTGGTGACTTGATGAGCGCTGGTTACTGACTTCCCTCTCGGGACTGAAACCAGTGTGGTGACACCGGTTTCAGTAAGCTCCTACACCCTTTACCACCAAGCCGGGCGTTGCCAGAATGATTTTGATGTCCAGCAGCAACGACCATTCGCGGATGTATTGCAGGTCGAGCCGCACCATCTCTTCAAACGGGAGCTCACTGCGGCCATTCACCTGCCACAGGCCGGTAATGCCGGGATACACGGCAGCCCGTCCTTCAGACCAATCGGCGAATTCCCGGCTCATCCCATCCGGTCCCATGTCGCCCGCCGGCAACGGCCGCGGTCCTACCAGGCTCATCTCCCCGCGCAACACATTGATCAGTTGGGGCAACTCATCCAGGCTATAGCGCCGAATGAAGCGTCCAACCGGGGTCACACGCGGATCCTGTTTCATCTTGAAGATGTGACCCTGTTTTTCATTGGCATTGGCCACGTGGCTGCGGTCCATGTTGGTGTACATGGAGCGAAACTTGAGGAACATGAAGTGACGGCCGCCCCTGCCCACCCGCGGCGCCTTATAAAGAATGGGTCCCTCTGACGTGAACTTCACCAACGCCGCGATCACCAATAAGGTGGGAGCGAGAAAGATGAGCGCAAGCGCTGAGGCTACGATGTCAAAGGCCCGCTTGACAAACTCCTGACCCTTGGTAAACGCCATGGGCCGCAGCTCGACCAGGGGCAAACCGTATTGGTTCACCACATTGATCCGGCCCGGATCCGGGGCAAAGTCAACCGTGCAATTGACGATGACACCCATACGCTTGAACACCTTATTGCATTCGTCCAGTTCGTCGCGTGAAATCGAGCCATTGAGAAGAATGATGCGATTGAGGTGTTCGCGATTGATTACTTCGGCCAGCTGTCCCGTCGATCCCAGGATCGGCATCGGCAGTGACAAGCCCTCCGCAGTGTGGCCTTCGGGAAGAATTACGCCCTTGATAACGTTGGCCACATTGGCGGTGTTCATGAGGGCGACCAGGCGACCCGCGTGAAGACCGTCTCCGAGAAGTGCGGCCCGGATAGGCGAAGGCCAATGGCGTTCGGCGGCCATAGCCGCAACCAAGCTAACGCAACGCGCCAGGCCCAGACTAAAAAAGCTGAGAGGCGCGAAGATCATGAAGAACGCGCGCGAAACGTCGGTGCCAAGTTCGCGGGAAAAGAAAGTGACGATGACGATAATGCAGCTGGCCAGCAGCGCGCCTTCGGCCGCATTAATGATGCTGTTCCAGAGACGGATACGGCCTTCAACGCGATAGAACCCGAGACGCCACGCCATGACGATCCACAACACCAGGATCATTATCAATGAGGGCGCCCAGATCGAAGCATAGGTCCAGCTGACTCGTTCTGTAGTCAGTGGATTCAGCAGCACCCGCATCTGGATGGTGCAGCTCCAGGCAACTGTCACCGCGAGTAGATCCAGTACGAATTGCATGGTCTGATAAAAGCGCAGATTCCGGACATGCATGACAGCGATTCTCCCCATAGCCTCCCGCAGATTGCGCGGGAAGCGTTCCTTTTTACGAAAGCAGTCAAGCCTTTTCCTGGCAGTGGGAACAGATCAACAGGGCCCTTTGCAGCCACCGTCGCAGGAGAAAGGCGATAGAAGAGGGAACATTGGCTAACGCAGACACTCTTTAAATTCGACGAAAGCTCGACCCGGTTGCGACTCGAGAGCCGGTCCCTGGTGAACTTTCGCCGGTGTCTTAGTTCCCTTGTTGTTTGCAGTTGGTCTATGCAGCCGATGCACGCGGCGGGGGGATTCCGTGCGCGCGGACTGCTTACGAAAGTGCTCGCAAGCCAACTTTTAAGGCACTAAATCAGTTTCCAACTTACTGCTTCCTCACAAAGATCGTGAGCCGTGGTGCTTTTCTGCTAGCCGCGTGCCACGCCGGCGTAGCTGTTGTAGTGGTTAACGTAGGAAGGATCTTCGATACGAAGATCGCAGCCATTCAGGATGGTGCCAATGACCGGAGTGCCATCATCGGCCAGCCGCTCTCTGGCTTCGCCCAACTGCTCCGGACTGGTTTCTCCGGCGCGGCTGATCAGAATCACACCATCGGCATTGCGGCTCAGAAGCCGCGCATCGGCCATACCCATCATGGGCGGAGAGTCGATGAGCACGAAGTCATACTCCGACCGCGCCAGCTCGATCAGGCTATCCAGATACGTGGAATGGAGAAGCTTGGAGATGTTGGCAGGTTCCGATCCACCGGGTAACACATAAAGTCCGGGGACGGTGCTGGGACGGATCACCGATTCCAGAGAAATGGTTCCGGTGCCTTCAGCCAGCAGCGCATCGCTCAAGCCAGTGGCAAATTGCAATCCGAAGAGCTTACCAAGCCGTGGCCGCCGGAGGTCGCCGTCGATCAAGAGGACTCGCCGTCCGATTTCCGCCAGGCTGATACCAAGATTGGCAACTGTGGTGGTTTTGCCTGCCTTGGGACGGGGACTGGTCACCAGAATGACCCGGGGACTGACTCCGTTCACGCGGCTGAGAAGAATCGACGTGATCGCGGACCGATAGGCATCCGCCATCATGGTTTCGTCCTGGCACCATTGCACCATCTCTTTGTCGACAGCCGCCGAGCCTGCCAACAATCCGTTCTTCGCCTCGAGCGCGGCGGTAGCTCCGTTCAAATTGCGCAGAGTGAGTGGAATGCGCTCGCTGTTGCCAATGCGCGCCGAGGGAATCACGGCCAACTCAGGCACATTGAGGTGCTTGACGCTCTGGCCAGGTGAACGCAAGCTGGCATCGTTGCGCTCCCGCACCAGGACGTAGCAGGTGGTGAAGGCAATACCCAGGAGCAATCCCAAACCCAGGTTCAGGGGCAAGCTGGGCAGGTAGGCGGATTTCGCCGGGAGCGCCGGACTGACCACGCGCACGTCGCTCGATTTGAGTGCAGCAACGATGCTTGCTTCTTTTACCCGCTGCATCATGGACTGGTAAATGTCGCGGCTGGCATCCACTTCCTTTTTCAGGATGTTGTAACGCACCTCTTTCACCGACTGATCAGAGACAACGCCCAGCTGCTGCTGATAGGCCTGGCTCAACAGCTGCTTGCGGCGCGAGGTTTCTGAGTTCTGCACCCCGAGGCGGTGAATGATGTTGGTGCGATGCTGGGCAGACTGTTGTTCCAGATCTGCGATCTGGGCGTTTAACTGCTGAATTTTGTAATTTGCCGGCGTCAGCGTCACACTCAGATCGGAAAGCTGACGGCGAAGGTCGGCCAGCCGGGCCCGATTGTCGCGCAATGTCGGATCATCCAGGACCTGGGGCATGGCGTCCGCTGGGTTGGTTTTCGAAGTCTCGACCTGCGCTTTGGTGTCCGCTTCGTCTGCTTCCGCCTTGGCCAAGTCAGTTTGAATCTGCCGCAGTTTGTCTGCCGCCACACTCTCCTGTGAGTCGCTGGGGATAACGATGCCGGTCTGGCGCGCATAATTCTGCAGATCGTTTTCCGCATCCTGCAATTTCTTGCGGGCGTCCGCGAGCTGTACGGTCAGAAACTTGTTCGTGCTGCCGGCAACATTGCCGCGGGCATCCTGAGCTTGTTCGACGAACTGTTCGGTCAGGGTATTGGCGGTATCTGCGGTCAGCTGTGGTTCAGGACCGAGAACCGTCAATGAGATCAGATCCGACGTTCCATCCACCTTAACCTTGGCGTTGTCGAGCATCTTCAAAACCACGCCTTCGCCCTCTGCCGTGGTGGCGGCAGCGGGATCGCCGACCCAGCTGCGAAGGGTGCCGACGATGCCCTGGCTGGCGGCGATAGCGCCGGGAACCTTGGGGCCCAGGATCTGTGCTGTCCGTTGAACAACAGGCGGGCTCTTCAAGAGCTTGGTTTGGGTCTCGATGTACTCGTCGCCGGTAATCTGGTTAGAAGTAGGATCGACGCTTTTGGCATTCATGAAGTCCTGGTTGATCCCAGTCACTTCCAGAATGACTTCCGACTTATAGACCTTGTGCGCAACCAGGGTATACAGCGCACTGAGCAGAAGCGTGCCGCCCATAATGAGGGCGATCGCGTTGCGATGGCGACGAATCAGCGCCGGAGTAATTGACGGAGGCTTCTGGTTGGGGCCGATTGCATCCCCATCGGACGCGACAATTCTATGGAAGTGCCGCGGCCTGCGTTCCGGCCCTCGGGCGAGCGAGGTCCGGGAATGATCTGGTGGGTCGGAGTCATCTTTTGTAGTCCTTTCGGATTTGATCGCGTTCGATGGAACCGATCTCAATTCACGGTTTAGTTCGCTTTAGACAAAGTATGGCCCCCCTCGATTCGGGGGTCTCGCCATGAGGCCATACCTGGAATTTGGGATGGAAAAGGCTAGCGCCAGATAGCAAGGCCTGTTCCGACCGAGATGGCTGTTTCAATCCCACGCAATCCAATCTGTTTACCCATACTGTTGGGGACATACAGGATGTCGTCGGGCTTCAGCATCAGGTCGGGCGCTTTGTTTTCCATGATTTTCTTCAGGTTCGCGGGAATCTGTTCGCGTTCTGTGCCACCGTCGGCACGCAGAACCTTGGCACTCGCAATGCCTGCGGTTGTGGACCATCCGCCTGCAAGCGCGACCGCCTGGGAGATGGACATGGTCTCGTTGTCTTGAAGGACATAGCCACCGGGCTTGCCGACACTGCCCAGGACGTAGATCATGCGCGCCCGGGGAACAGTGACGACGTCATGGGGCTTGATCATGATATTGCCCTGTGGGTCCTTGCCACTCATCACTGCGCGGATGTCGATGTGGGCAACCGAAAACTTGCCGGAGGGATCGGTGAAAGCACCGGCCACCGGAATGGGCCCTTCGCTCAGGTTACGGGTGATCAGCACACTGTCACCGGCATCAGCGCGCAAACCGCCGGCCTGCCCGATCACTTCCATCAGGTTGCGATTTCCCTTCAACTGCACCACACCCGGGGCGTTTACGTTGCCGGCTACCGACACGGGTTGACTGCGGAAATCGTTCACCTGCACGCTGACTTGCGGATCTTTGAAATATTTCTTATAAGCGGTCACCAGGTTGGCCTGGAACTGCTCCACGGTCAAGCCAGCAGCATGGACCTGCCCGATCATGGGCAGGGTGACTGTGCCGTCGTTGTCGATCTGCGTCGGCTTGTCGGGAATATCGTCCGCAGTAAATACACGAACAGTGATCTGATCTTCCGGACCGAGTATGTAGCTGGTCGAATTGGTTGAGGCCGGCGGTGGCGTAGTCGGCGTAAACGCGGACGAGGAAACGGCCGGGTTATTCGACTGGGCATTCACGCGACCATCCACAGCTGCGCGCTCTGGGCTAAGGCCGGAACGAGCAACATGGATGGAACACAAAGAGAAAACAGAATCGTCTTGGCTGGAGACTTACGCATAGATTCACTCACCGTTTGTAGCTTGGGATCCGCCGAGAAATACCTCCGGCGGGGACGTGCTCCGAAAAGAGCGTCATAGGGACACGAATCGATTTAACACTCGGGGGGACCAATTCAAGGGACGGCAAGGGGGACGTACGAAACCAGCACTAAACGACACACCGGGCCGTACCTTACTACGGGAGAACCAATCACGGGGTAGACAGAAAACACGAAAGTACTGCAAGGTTACAACTACGCCATCCTGCGCTCCAACGCCTCTGGAGCATAGGGGGCGACCCATTCCGGGTGTACTTCGACCAGCACCGAGCGGCGGAGAAGATTAATGGAAAGGATCAACCGCTGCGATCGCCGGACTTCGACCAGTATGCCGGTCAGCCCCGCCAAGGGACCACGCAGAATGGAAAACGACCCCGCTTCGCCGACCTCAGTGTATGGCCAGGCCTCCAGCGGTACATCGACGCTTACAGTTTGCTGCAGCGCTTCAATCTCTGCTTTGTCCGCGGGCAGAGGGTTGGTGCCGGCGCGGACTACATCGATCACGCCGCTGGTCATCAGCACGGGCACGATCGAAGTTCGTTGGGTAGAGCAAAAAATGTAGCCCGGGAACAGCGGCATCTCAACGACTTTGGTCCGGTCAGCCCACTGTCTTTTGGACTTGTAAAGTGGTAAAAACTCAACAAAGCCTTTTTCGCGCAAGGCAATGGAAACTTGCTTTTCGTGCCGAGGACGAACGCGGAACGCAAACCATTCGTTTAACTCGTCAGACCCTGGAGTGCGATACATGAGTATCTCCGTTACAAGAGTGAGCTTGCCTACTTCAATTCCCGATGGGATCTCACTTCGCTTCGAGGGGGGACGATGCGAAACTTTGATTTGTTAAATTTGGTTTCATCCTTAACCGACCGGACGGGCTTCCGCCATCTCAGTCACAGGACCTTGTTCGACTTCTACTATCGGTAAATCTCTGCCGAAATGTTAAACCGTTTCTGATCACGGTCTAACTAAATGGTGCTATACCCCCCGGAAACGTGTCAATGAAATCCGCATCCGGAATTGCGCCAACTTACGACATGCCCAAATTCGGGCCCGATTCTCGCTTCAGCAAGGGCGTTTGGCGGCATTTCAAAGCTTCGCCATCTCAGTCACATGGACTGACCCGCTGCATTCCTAATTGTATTCGAAAGACCGCCACTATAGGGGGGTAAGGGGCTGATCGACGGATTTGGCCTTTTTTTGACCTCAACCGTCGCCGGTCTTGCAGTACCTACAACACGTAATCTAACCGTAGCCTTAGGCGGTGTCAACACTTCATGTGGCTGTGCAAGACTCCGATGTGCGTTACCAATGGAATAGAACCTGGCACCCTTGCAGGAGTGAGCAATCAACCCCTGTCTGCACCACTCTATGTGCAGTTTACACGGTTACCAAATATCGCGAAGAAACCTAATTCAGGCAACCCCGTGGTTGGCCCAAGGAGTGAACCGGAGTGGAAGAAAACTACAGCGTCACTTTCGCATCAATTTCACGCCGACCGTTGGGTAGGAACGCCCGGAACTGACTCGGTCGCGTGACCGGCCGCCTGGTTCATCACGTCGGCATACAACTTATTCATCATCTCAGCCCGACGGGTCCATGTTTGCCCCTCGGCAAAGGCAAGCGCCGCCCGTGACATCTCCGGCCGCCGTTCCGGGTTCTCTACAAAAGTCTCAAATGCGCAGGCCAGATCGTGGATCACCTGTTCGGGGGACACGACTGACACTTTGATGGAAGCCTCGTCGGGAACAAATGCTCTCACTCCCTGATGATTGAGAGCAATGACCGGAAGTCCGTTCGACATGGCTTCGAGGATCACGGATCCGAAACTGTCGCGTAAAGAGGTGAATACAAATCCGTCACAACTTTGAAAAAGACTGGTCATGGTTTCGTGCGGAACCCACCCCAGGAACTCTACCCGGTCGGACAACCCCAGTGAGCGGGTGAGGCTCTCCATCTCGGACTTCTCAGTTCCCGAGCCGGCCACCAGGAAGCGAATTTCGCGGTATTTGCATTGGGCGAGGGCACGCAAGGCGATGACCAACCCTTTTTGGGGCTCAAGGCGTCCGGCCCAGAGGAGCGTGAGCTGCCTCTTAGCGATTCGTGGGGAGGGTGCGTTGAGCCGGCAGTCTATGCCGCAGTCCAGAAAGAAATCAACCCGTTTTGCGCCCGCGCGCTGGAGCAGATTCCTGGTCTCGTAGTTGGTCGCCAACACCAAGTCGGCGCTGCCCAAACTTCGGTGCAACTTCGGCGCCAACGGCAGCAGCATCAAGTTCAGGCTTCTTAGGACCTCTTTGAGCCGGTGATAGCGCAGATGGGCAACGAAGGCCAGGGGGAAGGACTGCCCCCCGCCAACCGGGCCCCAAACCGCGACCACCGGTAGTTTCCAAAAAGGGGGCGGTACTGCAATGGTGGACCAGCTGACGTGGTGAACGATGTCGAAGTGTATTTCATTGTAAAGGCGAGCTGCCTGCCGGTACGCCTCCTTGATCCAAAGCCAATAGTGGAAGCGAATACCCCGCTCCTGATCACGACCCGGGGTCCAATAGTCAAATAGGCTTTGCGGAGTAGCCCAAATGAAGCGTAGGCGTTCATTTGGTTGGGCTGCGAGAAACCTGTCCACTCGATCTTTGTACTCAGGGTGAGCAATCACCCAGACCTGATGGGTGCGGGACAGATACCACGCCCAATTCCAGGTAAACCCGGGCTCGGATCCCAGCTCCGGACTGCACGCATGGCCAACTATGAGGATCTTCATCACGCGAATTATCGGCACGAAGATCAATCGCATCATGCAATAAATCGGAATAGCGTACTTGGTGTTCCAGCGGGTTGCCAAAGAGGACTGCAAACAGAATCGACGCGCCGCTAGTGGAATGCTTGACCGGTTGCCGACGCAAACCCAACCGCCGCTGCCGAGAGGGAAGCAGTAGTTATTGTGCGGCGTTGAGATGTCCTCTCTCTTCAAGACGGGGACACGGTGCTTTAGCGGGTTCCGTAGCCGGACCCCGAAAGTTAAGAATTATGACCGCGCCGCTCGGTGATGGGAAGCCAGGAGCGGCTCGGCCTGGATTCGTAACTGAGAAGAGCCAGAATGGCGAAGCGCTGCCACCGGCTTGACCAAAGCCGCTACGCTAGCTGATCCGGCATCGTGACGGTGACGTTATGGGGAAAGATTGCCTCGCGGACTGGAGGAAAGAAAAACACGACTCCGAGGTCAGATTTCGCATCAGGTTTAGGCCGACCGATGCGTGGGAACGCCCGAAACAACCTCGGTCATTTCACCTGTCGTCCCCTTTATCATCTCTGCGTACAGCTTGTTCATCGTCTCAGCACGGTGGGTCCAGGTCTGCTTCTCGGCAAAGGCCAGCGCCGCGCGTGACATGGCGAGCCGCCGTTCGGGACTGGAGCCGAAAGCCTCAAACGCGCGCGCCAAGTCGTCGATCACTTGTTCCGGGGACTCAACCGGCACCTTGATAGACGCCTCATCGGGAACAAACGCTCTCATTCCCTGATGATTGAGAGTAATGACCGGAAGTCCGTTGGACATGGCCTCGAGGACAACCGATCCGAAACTGTCGCGTAAAGAGGTGAACACAAATGCCTCACAACTCTGAAAAAGAGCTGTCATCGATTCGTGCGGAACACGCCCCAGAAACTCTACGCGGTCGATCAACCCCAGTGACCGGGTCAGGCTCTCCATCTCGGTCTGTTCACTTCCAGACCCGGCTACCAGGAGGCGAATCTCGCTGCATCCGGACTTGGCCAGTGCGCGCAAAGCCATGTCCAAACCTTTCGTAGGCAGGAGGCGACCGGCCCAGAGCAACTTGATCTGCTTCCCAGGTGTTTTTGGGCTGGATACGGTGAGACGGTGGTCTATGCCGCAGTCCAGAAACAACTCAACCCGTTTTGCCCCTGCCCGCTCGAGCAGGTTCTTAGTTTCATAGTTAGACACCAGCACCAGGTTGGCGCTCGCCAGACTTCGGTGCAACTTTGGCGCAAATGGCATCAGCCTCACATTCAGGCTTCTTAAAGTTTCCTTGATTCGGTTATGGCGAAGAAGCGAGGCAAAGGCCGAGGGGAAGATCTGGCCCCCGCCAACCGGGCCCCAAACAGCGACTACAGGCAACCTCCAAAAAGGTGGTGGGATGGCAATCGTGGACCAGCTGACATGATGCACGATATCGAAGTGGACATCGTTGTAAAGAGCAGCTGCCTGGCGGTACGCCTCCTTTATCCAAAACAAATAGTGGATGCGAATACCCAGTTCCTGATTCCGACCGGGGGTCCAATAGTCAAAACGGCTTTTAGGAGTAACCCAAATGAAGTTGAGGCGTTCGTTTGGCTGCGCGGCAAGAAACTTGTCAACTCGATCTTTGTACTCAGGGTGAGCGATGACCCAGACTTGATTTGTGCGGGACAAGTGCCAGGCCCAGTTCCATGTATTTCCGGGTTCCGAGCCTAGCCCGGGAGCGCATGGATGGCCAACGATGAGGATCTTCATGGTGCGGGTATCTGCTCCTTAGGCGAAAACCGTGGTCGCGCACAAATGCAAGAGGTGAAACGGGAACCGGCGAATTACAGGCGGCGAGAGATGTCGGCTCTCATCACATTTTCACGGCCGGCTACAACAACTTGCTTTACTCCCGAGCATAAGCCTCGTCAAAATCGTGAACGGCGGCAAGATCTCGGGTCTCGCTGTCTAAAGAGGGCATCGGCTGCCGTACAGGTCGAGCGACGAGGGTAAAGGCCGGCGCGACCAGCAATCCGATGATGAGGTAGAACGGGATAGCGCCGCTTGGGGTTTCAAGCACATTGCCAAAGAATGCCGCGAATATGGTCGAAGCCCAGGACGCGAGCCCGTAGGCTTGACCGGTCATTCGATACAAACGCCACAGCATCATAAAGCAGGAAATCTGGAGGGAGAAGAATATGCAAACACCGGCCCAACCGCTATAGCCAAGGGCAAAGTAGAAGATATTGTGCGGTGTTCGGAGGTCCATCCCTCTCAAATAGGAGACGAGATTTCTCAACAGGAATCCGTAGCCGGGTCCAATGATGAAATTCGTCTTGTTTTCCAGAGAATTGACCCAGATCGCGTGCCACCAGTTTTCTCTCCAGGAAATCGTGCCTGCGTAGGTAGCGGTGTCTTCCGAGCCGGTATAGTCTTTCGCCATCTCGGGGTCGATCACCGACAGCCCGCGGGCAAGGATTTCGCGGGAGGATATGGCGCCTCCCCGGCTTGCTGGTGAAGGAAGGTTTACATCGAATATGGAACCGAGAAGCAGCAGTGCGACTAGTCCGAGAAAGAACATGGCGACGGGCTTCATCTTCTTTTCCAGAACGCCCCAGATGATAAAAGACAAAGCCGCACCGAACCAGTCGGAGCGGACCTGGCCGGCCAGGAATATCATGGCGCACACGACGATCGGAAGCCAGTAGCGGCGTAGTTTTGGTTCGAAACAGAGCAATCCTAGGATTACGCCAGCACCGCCACCAGCCTGACCAAAAACCGTCACGTTGTCCGATCCGGGCATGGTGAGGTTAACTTTGTGGAGAACGAGGAAATAAAGCGGGCCGTAGATGCAGAGACCCCAGGCATTGAGCTGTATCAACTTGCGTATGAGGTCGGGCCGGCGAGCGCCTACCCAAAAGCCAAGGAACAAGAAAAGCGGATAGACATTGAAAACCAGGTTCTGAAAGGCGATGAGGGGCGAAAACCCGACGAGAATTCCACGGATGGTCTCGAAAATGCCATAAGCGATGGAAATCAGCAAGACCCAACTGAATGATGTTAATGGACCACCCTTGGTGAGAGAAGAAAACCAGCGATCAAAGAGCTGCCGCGGGCGGAAAAGGATAAATGCGGCCAGGGTCAGGTCCCCGATGAAGAGCTTTGCCGGAGGAATACCAAGGTAAGAGAAGCTGCGGCCGGTCAAGCAAAAGCCAAGGAGAAATAGAAGCAGGTACTTGGACCACGCATCCCAGTCGCGAAATCTGGTCATCTGAGGCTCGGTTAGGGTAACGTTCATCCGTAATCTCCAGGGCCGGCAGTGCCATTGAAGTGAGCCGGCATTCCTCCACCAGGCGGTTTCCCGTCCGCTGTTGAGACTCGCGGCGGAATCGAGCCCAATTTCAGCTGTCAGTTACGTTGTCCGAAATGGAGCGCGAATCAGTAGATTCCGAGGCCTCTGTGGGGGTACAGGGCTGCTATGGCCAAGCGGACTGAGCCTGGTCAATCACTTAATCTCAAACTCCTACTTCCCGTAATCTACTGGTCCCGACCCGGGCTGTCAACAGTTTCGGCCGCCGCGGCGACACCCATCCGGGTTATCCGTGGTTACCACTACTGGGTACCTCGGTCATCGCTGGTGGGCTGGTGCAGAAGCTCCATTGTGTGCGCTCCACACCCCGCTGGGCACAAATCCGTAACCAGGCGGGTAGCTTGTGGGGGTTGGCGCCCCTTCTCCACATCCCAGACCGCTTTTACCGCTCCGGAGCGCTTAGTACGAACGTCCCACCACCTGAAAGCTGCCTGGCGGCTCCCGAACCCGGGACCGGATTGCTTCCATTAGTCGTCTACCAGATGAAAGTGTTGCCCAGCGGCGGCGGTCCGTTCTTGTGGCCGGGACCGGTCAGGTTTAATCGTGACCGGGTTTGGCGGGTCCGCTTTGGGGGATCGATGGCCGGGGCAACGCCTGGCACCGCGGAACAAGCCGGGCTTTGATATTTCCGACAATGCTTGATGGCGTGGGATAGCCCGGATTCTGGGTCACGACGTACTGGCGACTAAACCATGAGGGCTGTTGAGGCGAGAAGCGACTCGACGTAGAGCTTCATGCTGGAACACTACCGGGGGCGGCGACGGTATCGGGGGGCGACGCACTGCTTTGCGCCCAGGCGGGGTGACCGGGTTGGGATCCTGGCCAAGAATGGCGGAACTGCGAAGAAGCCGTTGATGCGGCGCCCCGGAAACGGCACATGGGACGAGACATCTTCACCTTTTCGCCAGGATTCGTGTTTCCATAATTCAACAGATCTGCCATCAAGGTTAGTAGACAAGAATGAGAATCTAGACTATGCCGCCTAAAACACAGTTGTTGCCACTAACAGGGCTTCGGTTTTTTCTCGCACTCTGGGTAGTCATCTACCACCAGACATCGCCCGAGAACTATTTAGGGCCGTTGATGGCAAGTCTGCCGGGGTCAATCTTCGGCATTTTGCGGACAGGGTACGTCGCGGTAGGTGTTTTCTTTGTCTTATCTGGCTTTGTCCTATCCTACTCTCACTCGTTGGCAACACGCTTCTCCTCATCGGAGTTAGTCAGCTTCGGGGTGGCGAGGTTTGCAAGAATTTATCCAACCTATTGTTTCGGCCTGTTATTGATTGCCCCATTCATCGTAGCGCAGGTTCTCGGAAATTGGTCAGTGGCAAATGTAACGAAGGAGGCTGTCAAAGCTGCGTTGAACTGGACACTTCTCCAGTCGTGGATTCCGCGCGCGGCGTTTTCCTGGAATGCTCCCGGTTGGTCTTTGTCCGACGAAGCGTTTTTTTATTGCTGCTTCCCGCTTATAGGCGTCACTCTATGGAAACTGTCGCGCTTGCGAAGCATCCTGCTGACTGGCTCGGTAATATGGGCAGCCGCTTTAGTTGCGCCACTCATCGCTTTCATCGCTCCGTTGCATCCGTTTGGCATTGCGCCGGCTACGTCGTCGCCGTGGGACGCTAATCCGTTCTGGGCCAATCTTATAAGTTTTAATCCTCTGCTGCGCCTGCCTGATTTCTGTATCGGAATTCTGGTTTGCCGCGTCTATTCTGAGCTTCGGTTGAGGAACAGCTATTTACTAGGAAAGGGATACTGGCTGTATCTTCCAGGTGTCCTTCTAGAGGTTTTGGTACTCAGCAACTCTAATGTTCTGCCGCTCCCTTTTGTTCAGAATGGACTTCTGTTGCCGCTTCACTCGCTGATCATTTTGGGATTTGCCCTTGGGGGCGGGGCTTTGAGCCGGTTACTTTCCACTTCACCGCTGGTTTTCCTGGGAAATGCAAGCTACGCAATGTACATCATGCACGTCCCATTGTTGTTCTGGATGAAAACAATTACTGAGAGGCTCTTCGCGCTAAAACCGTCTGGTCTTGCCTGGACGCTCTGCTACCTGCTTGTTGTAATTTCCTTCTCCTCTATTCTGTTCAAGGTCCTTGAACAGCCTGCTAATCGCATTTTGAAGATGAAGCTGAGCCCACGACCCGGCCCACCTGCGCAAAAAGATACCATCGACGAGGAAGCCTGCGGTACTCCTTCGAGATAGGACAGCAGGATGGCGGCAGCGATTGGAAAGACGTACCTCAGGGGCTAAAAGCCCACGATGAAACGAGTGCGATGTGGCACTGGCGAGTGAAGCCGTGCCCTTCGTTCATCACCGCAACCCGAAAACACACTGTCATTTAGACGGCAGCCGACTCATAGAGGCAACCTGATGATTCAGCCGCCGCTTTGGGGACTGAGTAGCAATCATCGGGTAGAGCGTCGAAGGGGGGCATCCAAATCGTACACGTCTATCGAGTAGCCGATATGCTTGACAATCGGGTAACCGGAGAGCCAGCTGTAGTCGTCCTTGGGTCGCTCGAACCAGTCTTCTGTCAGCCCTGGTCCCTGGCCGTACCGAACATTCTTGCTAATCGCGAGTAACCCGCCGCCATCCATATTGCGGAACAGCGCTGCCGGATCCAGTCCAAGCGTGCGGCACAGGCTCTTGTCGGGGAACATGTATAAGCGCAGGGAATAGCTCCGCCCTCGAGCCTGATCGGAATGCAGCCAGTCCGCAAGCCGGGCTACGTCCTGACCCCAGTCGATATTGCTGTCGATGAGGTACTTCGCACCTTGAGATGGTCCACCGGCGATTGGGTTGAAGGACTCCAGATAATTGGGCGAGATCCACACTGATTCGATGATGGCTGTGGCGATCAGGACGGCCAGGAACGCCATGCCTTTCACCCCGGCCCGGGTGAGTTGGATACAGACGAACAGATAAAGAAAAGGCAGCACCGGAAGCACGTGGCGTATCCCGAGGTCGATACTCGCTGTCATCGCTACCGCCAACAAGGCGGCGGGAGGGATCAGGATGGCCGTAATCCTCCACCAATCAGCCCGGTGCGCGGGCACGAACAATAACAAGCCGGCCGCTAGCAATCCCAGCAACAGTGCAATTGGCTCTTTGAGCGCAATCGCCTCAGGAAAGTAGTACCACCATCCACTTCCACGGAACTGGCCGTTCAGGTAGCCATTGTTTGATTTATTATGCGAAACCAGCTTCATCATGCCCAGTTCAAAGCTAGGCATCGGAACCTCCGCATTGCGGATGCGTAAGGGGAGGTGCAGAAAGCCCGACCGGACGTCCGTAAACATGGTCTGGTTGTTCATCCGGTCCACGTTGAAGAAATAGGTGGCCCAAAGAGTGACAAATGCGACCACAGCCGCCGCTGCTATCTGCCGCAACGGGGGCCAAGCACGAAAGTAAGCCCGCAACGTTTTCGGCCACTCACTCTTGTACGCCCACAGCGGCTGGAGGATCATCACCAACACGAGCGCGGGAAGGACGAACACACAGGAGAATTTGGCGGCGATCGCCGCACCCACAGCGATACCCATCGCGGCCGCGCGTCCAAGGCCGCCTAGCATCACCCAGCGCAGTCCGTGATAGGTTGCGGCCAGGTAGCCCGCGCAGGCCGCAACGTCGTTGCCCACCCACGCCGAATGTCCTATAAACGCCGGATCAAGAGTGAAGAACACAACCGACGTCGCGGCGATGAATTCGTTCCCGACCCATGCCCCCAAAAGGTAGAGATACAGCAACGCGACCAGCGGGAAAATCAGCATGGCTAGCCGAGCGCTTATCAGCACCTGCCAATAGCTCAAATTGCTGTGGAAGAGAACCTGCGTCCCTTGGAGGTAAGTATCGCGCATTGGGACGACGGCGGTAGTAATTTCATTGGGCGGCAGGCGCACCCCGCGAAGATAGAGTGGCAGCCCAGCCACGATGCGCGTCAGGGGCGGCTGCTCGACACCGGAGCTCTCTTTTCCTACGTCGTACATGACCACAGCCGATGCTATGTGGAACGGCTCGTCGACTGTGTTGTTGAACAGAAACATCGCATGGGCGACGCGCAACAACATGATTGCCGCGGCGATGACAGCGATGGTGCGATTGAGCGCCGCAGAACGGGGAGGTGGTTCTGGTATCCGGTCAGAGAACTCCATTGGGATCATCCGCTTTCTCTCTCGCTGCGGCGAACGCTAATGACACACGCGCAGTCCGGCATCGCGATGGCCGTCGACGCTTTTCCTGATGTCATTCAAGGCGTCAGTCTTATTATTAGCAAATCTGCACTGCAAACTGAACACGAAACAGCACTCCTGTGTAGCTGTTGCCTCCGCTTCGCCACCCCGTGCAGGCCCCAATGAAAAAGAGATGAGATGAGATGGCGATGTAACCGGCAGGTACAGTCTTATTAATAAAAGCTAGCTTTGTAGCTGTTTGTTATATTATGGTGGCATTTTGATTTTGCCTGCGGCGGTGTCCGCTCGACGCTCTCGGCTGGGGGATGCTTGACAAGGTTCTCGCGGGCTTTATTCTCGCATTTCTGTCATTTGGGCTGGCGTTTTGTAAAGAACGTCCCCGCTTCGGCGCCTTACTGGACCCCTGGAGTCCCTCATACGCCTCGGACTGGTTCTGATGATTCATCCCACCTGGCAAATGATATCGATCCGAATCCATCCAGGGACGGCAATGATCACTTTGGGAGAAGTGGTCGATTATTTCACGTCAATAACGCCACCCAGCCTGGTTCCGAGCCCAGGTACTCCCCCTAGGGCTGGACCCTTAACTTCTATGTGGTGCCGCTTATCCTGCCTTTCAGGCATCGGTCGTTAATCCAGTTTCAAGCAGCGGGTGTGCTACTGGTAACGCTGGGTGATAGTCTCCTAACGTCGTTTCAGCCGGGCCCGATAGGTTCGAAATCGCGGACAATGAGGCACTACAGATAAATGAAAATAGGATTCGTCAATCAGCCTTTTGACACAATAATTCCCCCAGGTCAGAACTCTGTGGGGTATTACACGTACGGCGTCGCTTGCGAGCTGGCGAAGTCCTGTAAGGTCGTTGTTTATGGATTGCAGGCGAACCATTCCGGTAGCCGAGCGGGCTCAGGTAATCAGAACATTGATTTCCGACTGCTTCCCTCAACCCAATTCGACCGGTTACGTTTTGGAGCTCGCACAAAGCTTGGGAAGCTGTTTGATATTAAGATGCCCATATCGACTTCCAAATTACTGTTTCCTGCATATGGTCGACAAGTTGCGATAGACCTGCGCGAGCAGCAGTGCGACGTAATTCACATCCAACACTGTTCGCAATACGTACCGCTGATTCGGGCCATGAATCCCTCGGCGAAAATTGTCCTGCACATTCACGCCGAGTGGTTTTCGCAGAGCAACTTTGAGGTTTTGCGAAAGAGGCTGGAGGGAGTGGATCTCCTGCTGACGGTAAGCGACCATATAACGAGGAAGTGCCGGAGGGACTTTCCTTCAATCGCCGACCGCTGCGAGACGATGTATTACGGCATCGACCCCGAGGAGTTTTCGCACGACAAAGACTATACGGCGGCCACGCAGCGAAGGGAAAAACGAATTCTGTACACCGGCGCCGTGTCGCCGCAAAAGGGTGTCCACGTTCTGGTTGATGCTTTCAAGATTGTTGGGAGACAGTATCCTGACGTTTGCTTGGACGTGATTGGGAACCCGACGAGTTATCCGATCGAAGAATCCTTTGATATGAACGATCGGGCCATGGTCAAAAGCATAGCGCCATTGTATGCAAAGCATCGGATGGAGCGCTTGAAGGTAAAGCTGTCGTTGGCTCCTTACGATGCTGGTACATATCAGGCACACCTGAAAGGAAGATTGCCGGCCGATCTTCTAGCCAAGGTACGATTTCCTGGCCATTTCAGCCTGCGCCAGGAATTGGTTGACTCCTACTACGCCGCGGACGTCTTCGCCTTCACTCCTGTTTGGGAAGAAGGTTTTGGTATCCCACCGTTGGAAGCCATGGCAGCAGGTACACCAGTGTTGGGTAGCTGGTCGGGCGCTTTGCCAGAAACCATTCAAGACGGCAAGACTGGATTCTTATCCAAGAAGAACGATTCAGAAGGGTCTGGCAGAGCAGATTTTACAGCTGCTGGAGAACGATGACTTGCGAAAAACGATGGGGCAAGCGGCGCGTCAGCGTGCGCTCACCCACTACACCTGGGAGGGAATTGCTGACAAACTGTATCACCATTATCAAGCTCTTCTCGGGCCAAAGATCAAGCTTCAACAATGATGGCGCGCCCGTTAACAGACCGTCATCAGACACTTGAGGGGACGAAGTAAATCAAGCCTTGATATAGCCGGAATCCGGGTCATCCGTGGTTAACACTACTGGGTACCCCAGTCATCGCCGATTGGCTGGTGCAGATGCTCCATAGTGTGCGCTCCGCACCTCGCTGGGCACAAATCCGTAGCCAGGCGGGTACCTTGTGGGGTTGGCGCCGCTTCCCCACATCCCAACCGCTTTTACCGTTCCGGGAGCGCTTAGTACGAATGTCCCACGGTCTGATAGTTGCTTGGCGGTTCCCGAACCCGGGACCGGGGTGCTTCCATCGGTCGTATACCAGATGGAATGATTTCCGAGCGGTTGTGGTCCGCTAGTGTATCCAGGGTCGGTCAGGGTGACCGTGAGCGGGTAGTTGGCGGTTCCGCTTGGGGGAGAAATGGTCGGGGCAACGCTTTTCACCGCGGAACAAGTGGGGCTTTCAATATTTCCGACGATACTTGATGGCGTGTGGTAGCTAGTATTCTTCGGTTACGATGTACCGACCGATTGAACCACGGCCCGCAGATGTAGTTATTGTCATAGTGTCGCGGATTCGTCGCCGAATCCCCAAGCAATAGCGGGTACCGTATAGGGGCCGCTGCTGCATGGCGGATTTGCTAACTTGCTAAACTGCGCGCCGTTGTGGCCTTCGACCATGTTGTGGCTGAAGGAAGCCCGCGTCCCGTGGGCTTCAATACCATAGCCGGTGTAGCTGGGGCAGGGGGAGTTCGGGGTGTTTTCCACCAGCACGTTATTTTCGACGACCAAGTATGGCGCGCGTGCTCCGTTTTCGCAGCAAGCGAAGCACAAATCGAAAGTCCCAAAGAATGGTACGTAAGGGTCGTGATAGCTGTTGAATTCGAAATCGACGCCTGACGTGGCCTGCGGCTGTTCTTCCCAAGCTATGCGGTGAACTCCGGCAAAGTCGTTATAGCGGGCCTTGACGTTGCTGGTTGTGACGCCAGCAGTCCCGTTGCCCGATGTTTCTGCGGGCTCGCAGGGATACTTTCCGCCCGGGGGAGAAGGGCAACCGAATGCCACTCCTTCTCCGATATGGACAGTTCTGTTGTTTTCAAAGACGAGCCCGTTGACTGAAGACATGATGCGCATGCCTGCACAGTTACCTGCACTCATCGTGGTATCTGCGTCGGCTCCTAGTTTTCATGGGCCGGTTTGCGTCGGGCTCTCGCAGGAACTCTGTCGCTTCCGAATATATTCCAGGTGACGGTGGCATTGGATAAGACCTGGGTTGTGTTGCCCGCGGCCTGGGTGCCGTCAAAATATATCGCTGCGTCGTGTGCAGGTTGTTGCAACAAGCCATGTTTGTAAACTGGTTGTGGGTAATGGTGATGTTCGTAAAAGAGGTCTGGACGTAAATGCCGCCGGTGTTTTCGAAGTTGAAGTATTGGATAGTGGTCGGCTGAGTACAGGGATTCGCGTAGGCAGTACCCGAATAAAGATTGAAGATCATAGCGCTTTCGCGCGTAAACGTGGCATTCAGGATGGCCGTCGCAGGGGTCGCTACCGGACCAGTGTAGGTGATGCCGCATTTCAGCTTGAGGCTCGAAGCGATGTTGTAGGTTCCGGCGGCAAAGGAGATGGTATCCCCGCGCGCGGCCCCGGCGATGACCCTTTGGATCATGGAGCTAGTCTGCCCAGCATTGATGTTGTACGTTGTTGCACCCGCCACAGGGCAGATAGCCAGCAGGAGCAGCGCCAGTCTTTTGGTCATGAGAATATCACTTGGCTGGTAGTTATGGGGGTATTGGAGGTCACTGTCTTCGTCGTCTGTGTTCCCTTAATCTGGCCCTGTGTCATGGTCAACTCGTCTTCCTCAAGACGCGGCTACGATGAACTCGTTAAATAAATGCGGGATCGAGTGCCCGGCTACTGGTACCCCGGAAGGCAGAGCTTCCACTGGCGGTCCGTCGCAAGTAGATTAGCCCACAAGGGCGCGGAACCCGAAAGGAAAAGGGAAGGGTCTGCAAAGCCCTGGTTGATGTTGAATTCCTCCCGCTCCTCCATCCTGCAACACCCTACGAGGCCTTTGGGACACTCCTCAAACATCCCCAGAGCTGAAGAAAAACTAAAGACGACGGCCGCCCAGGTTGATTGTTTGCCTGCTCAAAAGAAACTCCCGCTCTAGCCAACTTTATTCTGCCTTCGATAGACTCCGGCAGGGCCACCGTGAGACAGTTCAACGAGCTCTTCGGAAACTAGTTGAGAGCGTTTGGCCGATCTTAGAATGCTCGAGCAGACGGTCGTTCTGACCTAACGAGACCCGCACCTTCAAACCTGAAGCGGGCGGGATTGAGTTTGCATCATTACCGGGCCTGGTATTAAAACCACAAACCAAGTTTTGCTGGAAAGAAGGAAAAGCTATGAGCTTACTCTCAGGGATTGGTGACCTCCTCAAACAATATTCAGGAACAAACGCCAATGCGGCTAACAGTCCAGGTGTGGAACAGCACTTCGATCAGGTAGCGCAGGCGGTGCCCTCGACCACGATCGCCGGAGGTTTGGCCGAAGCATTTCGCTCCAGCCAAACTGCTCCATTTCCGCAGATGGCTGCACAGCTATTCGCCAATGGAAATAGCCAGCAACAGGCGGGGGTGTTAAACGGTCTCGTGGCCGCACTAGGACCGGCAGTGATTTCCCAATTTGCCGGCAGCGCTCCCAACTCGCCGCTAGCGGCGCTGCTGCAGTCCGGCTCGGTTACGCCGGCGCAAGCCGCGAGCGTCAGTCCCGCGGATGTGGAAGCGCTTACTTCTCACGCCCAAAATCAAGACCCTTCGATCATCGATCGGGTAAGCGCAATCTATGCCCAGCATCCGGTGCTCATCAAGAGTCTGGGCGCAGCTGCATTGACGATCGCCATGAAGAAGATCGCGGACTCGCATACCGCGTAGGGTTTTCAATCGACAGTGTGTGGTGGAATAAAATCAACGCTCTAAAAGAAGGAGAAAACGTTATGGCAGATCTTGATCAGTTGAAGCAGAAATATTCGCCCGTGATCCAGACGATTGAGGGCTTTGGCGATCTAGGCGCGAAAGTGGACTCGGTAAGTCTGGACGGGGAAAAACTATACCTGAAGGGTTCCGTACCCTCACAAGTGGTAGCAAATCGAGTATGGGATGTGATCAAGCAGGTCGACCCGCAATTCTCCGATCTGCACCACGAAATCGCCACCACCGGCGGACCGAATCAAAGCTACAGCGTCAAGAGCGGGGACAACCTGTCTAAGATCAGCAACCGCTTTTACGGGTCTCCCAACCACTATTCCAACATCGCCGCGGCGAGCAACATCTCCGATCCGAACAAGATTCAGGTCGGTCAGCAAATTACCGTACCTCCGCTTACCTAGCCACAACCCGATGCCGGCTGTGTTCTGCTCCGCCCGGAGCGGCACATGGCCGGCGCGACGTTTCCGGGCTACTTTGCCCGATTTTTGCGGTTTTCCGCCACCTGCATAGCTTCCCTTCCCGCCTATTCCTGTCCGGTTTTCCCCAGTAAGCCGCCATTCCGCGAATTTTCCTCCCGAGCCCAAGAAAAATCCACACTGTCGTGCCCCGAAATGCTCGGTGGCCGAGCAAAAATTTCTCTCTCAACCCATTTGCAATCAATCATTTACAAACTTACGTAATGCCTAATCGGTGTGATTGCCGCAAACCCGGACACTCGCGGATAGTAGCACTAACAAGACAGCAAATTTCGCCGGCGGCACCACGTATCTCAAGGATGCGAAAGCCCGTTCGCGCCTTTGAAATGGCCTTTTTCCCCAGGCCGCGTTGATTCGAATTTCCAACTGACGAGGCGTTCAATGCGTATTCCCCCCACGCCACAGGTGTGTTTCGGGCTCCTGTGCAGTTTTTTGATTTTGATAGCAGGATGTGGTAACCCCTCGTCCCAGACCCTCGATTCTCTGACGGTCACAGCAACACCTTCGACTTTGCCCGTAGGTGGCGCCGCTGTTCTGAAAGCAGTAGCCCATCTAAGCGATGGCACAACGCAGGATGTAACTTCAGGCACGCAATGGACTTTGTCCAACACTACGTTAGCGACGATTGGCAATGGAGCGGTTACCGCAAAAGCGACAGGTACGGTAACTGTACAGGCTGCATATGTTGAAGTCACCCCGGCGGGCACATCTCCGTCGGCGGCAACCGCGTCGCCTCAGAATCTGAGCGCATCGACACAGATCACCATTACTGCGGCGGGTACGACGAGCAACGTTCCCACTATCACCTGGAATGCGCCGGCGGCAATCTCATACGGCACAGCCTTGAGCAGCACGCAATTGAACGCAACGGCCAACGTTCCCGGAACTTTCGTCTACACACCCGCGGCCGGGACCATGCTCAAGGTGGGAAAGCAACAGCAGCTTTCCGTCATCTTCACTCCGACCGACACAAAAACCTACACTGCGGCTACAGCTTCTGTGCAGCTTACGGTTAACCAAGCGACTCCAGTGATCACCTGGGCTACACCGGCGCCCATTCCGACAGGAACCGCCCTAAGCGCGACGCAACTGGATGCGACTGCGAATGTACCCGGCAGCTTCATGTACAACCCCGCGGCGGGCGCCGTGCTGGCTGCAGGCAGCCAACAATTAACGGCTGTATTCTCACCGACCGACACGACTGACTATGCGTCAGCCACGGCACACACCTCGCTCACCGTAGGGTCGCCTTCAATCTCCCACCATCCCATCCCACCCAGCGGTCCCACGAGTGGGCCGATCGGTGGACCCATCGGGCCCGCTCCTGTTGGCTGCGGAGGTCCCACCATCAACGTGGACAGCAGCATGAACGCAACCACGCTGCAGAGCACAATTTCCAGCGCTCCGAGTTGCGCGCTGGTTGTCTTTGCCGCGGGCACTTACAACATCAGCGCCCCGATTACGTTGAAGTGTGGCGTTACTTATACGGGGCCAGCGGCGAACCCAGCGACTGCCATCCTGAATGCGACGTTTAGCCGCGAGAGCGCTACGATCTTCAGGCTTTACTCCGGCTCTGGCCGCGCTAATCCCTGCACCCAGCCGACCTCTATCGATTACTTTAACTTCGAAAACGCCGGCGGCATCTATGTCCAGACGTCTTTCACGAACCTCACGATCAGTCACAACCAATTCACGAACCTGCCTTGCTGCAATAACTCCGGCACCGACTCAGGGATCTGGTTCGATGGTAGCGGAGCGTCCAACAACACCATGGCGATGTTATCCAACACTACGGTGACCTGGAACGTGATCGGAGCGGACAGCAACTCCTGCGAGACTCCAACAACCGGAGCGATGGAGAACTGGAATGGATCGATGGACGTAGCAGGAAACTGTACCGCCATGCGGGTCGTGTCTTCCGTAAACGGTCTCATATTTGAAAACAACAGAACCGTCCACATTGGAGAAGGAGTGGCCTTCGCATGCCCCTCTCCCCCGGGAGGCAAGAATCCCTGCGAGCCCGCGGCGTCCTCTGGCGGCGGTGGTGTCGGCGTCACCACCAGCAACGTCACGGCCAGGTATAACGATTTCGCGGGAGTGCATCGCATTGCCTGGGAAGAACAACCGCAAACGACCAGCGGCATAGATTTCGAATACAACACTGAACACGATCCTTATGTGCCGTACTACGGAAACTTCGATCTATCCTTCGCCTGTTGCGAAAATGGAGCCACCGCCCCCTATCTGCAAGTTAATAACAATGTGCTGATCCAAAACAGTCCGGAATCTCCGTGCCCGAGCTACATAGGCTATGGGATTGAAGCGCATGGAACCCAGGCCAGCTACTCCAACAACATGGTCCAGGGGCTGAACGGAGCCCAATATAGCACCCATGATTGCGGCGGTTCTGGCCCAACATCAGTACCGGGCATCGCCTGGGGATTCGGCGCGAATCCGCGACATTATGACGATAACTACATCTGCGGACCGTATTTTAACGGGGACTACATCGTAACTGAGCAGGCGGGGTATGCCACACCGTCAAGCATGGTCGGAAACGTGGAAAGCTCCGCCTGCAAGCAGACACCCAGTGTGGCGCCTACGATTTCCCCATCTGCTGGAGCGCAGACCTTCCCGCTCACTGTCACGCTGACCGATCCGGGCTACACCTCGGGGGCGCAACCATTGGGCAATACTTCGATCTACTACACCACGGATGGAAGCACGCCAACGGTAAACTCCACCCTGTACACCGGGCCGATTACGCTCGCCGGCCCGGCGACGATAAACGCTATCGGCATGTGGGGCTCGGGCGCCAATGTAAAGACTTATCCAGCAGGATATGGATTTGCGCCCAGTTCGGTCGTGTCCGCAAGCTTTACTGGCGGGAGTATTGCCAAGCCGGTGGCGACAGCGAAAGTGAGCTCTGCTACCAGTACAAGCGAGGAGTCGAACAGCCCAGCCAAGAACGTTTTGCCGGCGGGGAACGATGCCTCCGCTGCAACTGTTCAGTCGGTGACCATTACTCCCTCCAAGCCAGTGGTGGCCATTGGGAGCACAACACAACTGAAGGCGATCGCGACCTTTAGCGATGGTTCGGTCAAAGACGTGACTGCAAACTTTGGCTGGCAGTCGTCGGATGCGCGCACCATCACCGCCAATGCTTCCGGAGTGTTAGCGGGGCTCGCCAGTGGACCGGCGATCGTCTTCGGCAGCTACCAGGGACAGCAGGCCTCAGTCTCTGCCAGCAGCGCCATCGGCGACGTCGACTGGAGTTCTCCCATCGTGATCACCGAAGGCGGTACCTACACCGGCAATTGGCAGAGCAGCGATGCCAAGACCCCGGCGGTTACGGTGTCGACCACGGCGCCGGTCGTTATTGAGAACGCACACATACGCAGTGTGGGTAACTTGATAAAGACCACCGTCGCGGGCAGCAACGTAACGGTGCGCAACAGTCTCGGTGTCGCCGTGAACGCGGCCACAAAGGGCCAGGCAAACGGGACCTTCCTCGATGTCACCTCACCGGCGCGACTCGATGTAGAGAACAACTACATTGAGAATGCGCAGGGCGGTGTGATCGTGCATGGGTATGCGGGCGACCGGGACGGAGAACAAACCATCGTGATCCGGGCCAACCGGGCGCGCAATCTCAACGGCATGCTCAGCAATGGCAACGGCGGCTATTTGGCGGCGGGTTCCAACCCCAACCAGGCGCGCTTTATCCAGTTCGATAGCGTGCAAGCCGTGCCCGGCATCGACGTGGGATGGAATGAAGTCATCAATTATCCCGGCCACAGCCTGGTCGAAGATAATATCGACGTCTATCGGTCAGGGGGAACAGCGAACCGTCCGCTCGAGATCCACGACACCTATATCCAGGGCGCCTATCCGTATCAGGCCGCACAGGATGCTTACTCCGGTGGCGGGATCAAGACCGATGCCAAAGCCGGCGATAGTGCGCAAGAGGTGCCTGCTTTCAACAGCATTCACGATAACCAGGTGGTGGGCACGGTGAGCTATGGCATTCAGTTCGCTGCCGGCCATGACAACGTCGCTGCCAACAACCGTGTTATCTCGAGCGGCCTGCTAGCGGATGGAACCAAAATCGCAGCGCAACGCGTGGGCATGGCAAACAGCGATGCCACCGGTGCCGCTGTGGCCAACGGAACCATGTACAACAACGCCATGCACGACAACGTGATCGGCTGGACGTGCTGGCAAACCTCCTGTGAACAGCAGGGCTATCGCAGGGATCAATACTTCCCTGCTGCACCCGCAGACTATTCCACCAACTCTGTCATAGCAACGCGACAGATCACGTTCGATATGGAGAACAACGAATACCAAATCTGGGTTAACAAGATGGTCTCTGCCGGCGTTGCGGTAGGCCCGTCGTTCTAGCTATCCCTTAGTAAAACGCATAGCAACTGGCGCGGCTTCTTCCCTGGAAGAAGCCGCGCTTTTCTTTTGTAGATGCACCACACAAGATGCAAAAAGGCCTACGCCATCTTTTCCCCGCCAGCCTGCTTGCCACAGGGAACGGTTTGCATCGACTCTCTCCGGTTTCGCATCTTTGACCGCAAGAACCGCAACACCCACTAAATACGCGGGTTCGTACGGGTGACAGCTAACCCGGTGATGATTCATTGCTTCTAACGTGGGAGTCGTTAGCCGTGGGTCTCAGGGCGGTATGACCGGAAATCGGTTCAAGGCTGGTTTAGCGAACCGCGCGCCGCCGCGACGGCTCTGACCAGCGCCCTGGCGGGTACCGCGAAGCAGAGTGGGGCTTCAAGATCCCCGGGGGAACCCTGATTGTCGCGTACCTGGGCCACCTTAAATTGTCTGCCTTGAGGTTCTTACGAGGAAGGGACGCGGCAGGTAACCTAGTCCGGATTACCGGGGACATATCTTTGTCAAGGAAAAACGCACCGGCGGTGTACCGCGAAGTATACTTTTGGTTCAAACTAGTGAAACTGCGAAGCCGGTGGAGGCTCTGTCTTGCGTTCAGCAACTGACCAATATTTGAGTGAAGGCATCATACCGCCGCTATCTGGGCAGGAGCGGGTGAACATTCTCGGCGTAGGCGTGAGCGCCGTGAACATGGAGACTGCTCTTCGCCAGACCGAGTTCCTGTTGGACCAGGGAGCACAAGGCTACGTGTGCGTGACCGGTGTGCATGGAATCATGGAGGCGCAATCGGATGACACGTTCCGCGATATTCTGAATCGCTCCTTCCTGACCACACCCGATGGAATGCCCACGGTGTGGCTCGGGCGAGTTCACGGATTCAAAGACATGAATCGCGTTTACGGTCCCGACTACATGCTCGGTCTCTGCGAGCGTTCGGTAGAGCGGGGATACAAACACTTCCTCTATGGCGGCAAGCCCGGTGTGGCTGAGGAATTACGTGCGGAGCTGACCCGGAGGTTCCCCGGGCTCCAGATTGTCGGTACCTACACTCCGCCATTTCGCCCCCTTAACCCTGGAGAGGAGGACGCGCTACGCGCCCAACTGGAAACATTGCAGGCGGATGTGTTGTGGTGCGGCCTGAGCACGCCGAAGCAAGAACGGTTCATGGCGGCCTATGGCAGCCGCATGCCGGTCAAGTTGATGGTGGGGGTGGGTGCCGCTTTCGATCTGCTGAGTGGAAATCTCAGTGAAGCGCCAGATTGGATGAAGAAAGCCGGATTGCAGTGGCTGTACCGTCTGATCAAGGAACCCAAGCGCCTGTGGCGCCGCTACCTGGTCAACAACCCAAGATTCACGTGGCTGACGTTTCTACAACTGACCGGCCTCAAAGGGTTCCGTCTAGGCTAAAAATTGAAGGGGCCTGATGACGCAGGCGCGCGGCCATCGTGCCATGCAGTGTGGCTCTCGATTTTAATTTTGACCTGGCCGAACAACCTGCCGCCATTTTGCGCGTACACGCTCGGTTCAGGCAACTTGCGTTTTGAGAACTGGTGAGCAACGTCTTTCAGAGCCCCGCCCCGAACCGCATCCTGCACTGACTCCATCGGGCCGGTAACCAGGACTCAACGAGGGTAGCCCGATTATCTCTGCGTGCCATCGTTTCCGGCGTCCGGGAATACCCAGCCTGATGATGACTTGCTGGATGCGGAACAGAGAGACGAATTCAACGCCTTGTTACTCCCTGATCACCGATCTTTAACACCGCGCCATTAATGCTGGATGGCGGTCGTAAAGCCGGCCTCGAAGGGAGCAGTGATGCAAAAGCTAGTTGCAACGTCGTTAGCCTCGTTGATGTTCGCCGGGACACTTATCAATCCGGTGGCCACGGAGGCGCAATCCGGGACCAGCACTCCGATCAAACATCTCGTCGTCATTTATCAGGAAAATGTCTCGTTCGACCACTACTTCGGCACCTATCCAAAGGCCCTAAATCCTTCCGGACAGCCGCGCTTTGTACCCAAGCAGGGAACGCCGGCGGTGAATGGTTATACGGATGGATTGCTCTACAACAATCCGAATGCCTTGAACGCCCTTAACGGAAATGGAGCGACCAACCCGTTCCGCCTCGATCGTACCCAGGCCGCCACCAACGATCAGGATCACGACTACATGCCGGAACAACAGGCGTTTCACGGCGGATTGATGGATTCATTTCCCAAATACACGGGTACACCCGGGCCCCCACCCAATGGCCAGCCGACGAATGGGCTGGTGATGGGTTACTACGACGGCAACACCGTGACCGCATTCTGGAACTATGCACAGCGGTTTGCCATGAGCGACAACTCCTACGGCACCAACTTTGGTCCCTCTACTCCGGGCGCCATCAACCTGATCGCTGGCCAGACTAACGGCGTGGTTGACCAGGTGAATGCCAGCGCCGACATCGTGTCGGACGGCGGCAGCGGGTTCACCCTGGTGAGCGACGCGGACCCGGTCGGGGACGTTTGCTCCACCACCACCGGTGCGCTGGTCGCGCTCAGCGGACAAAACGTAGGTGATCTGCTCAACGCTGCCGGCATCAGTTGGGGCTTCTTCGAAGGTGGTTTCGACCTGTCGCTCACGAATGCGAACAAAACCACCGGCTGCAGCAGGAGCACCACCTCCACGGTGACGATGAGCCCCAAGGCCGATTATATTCCGCATCATCAGCCCTTCCAGTACTACACCTCGACCCAGAACCTGAAGCACACACGGCCGACTTCGCCAAGCACGGTTGGCACGAGTGGCGACCCCGCAAACCATCAGTACGACACGCACGACTTCTTCGACGCCGTCAACGCCGGCAACTTCCCCGCGGTCAGCTTCCTCAAGGCGCCGGGCTACCAGGATGGCCACGCCGGCTACTCCGACCCGCTCGACGAGCAGACGTTCGTCGTCAACGTTATCAATTTCCTTCAGCAGCAGAAGGACTGGGCAAGTACCGCTGTGATCATCGCCTATGACGACTCTGACGGTTGGTACGACCACCAGATGGGTCCGATCGTGAACCAATCCGCCACCGCCATGGATGCCCTCACCGCTCCCGGTCAATGCGGGACCGGAGATGGCGCTCTTGAAGGTGTCGCCGTACAAAAAGCCCAGGGCAGGTGCGGATATGGTCCACGTCTTCCTCTGCTGGTGATCTCACCCTTCGCCAAGCAAAACTACGTCGATCACACGGTTACTGACCAGAGCTCAATTCTGCGGTTTGTCGAGGATAACTGGTTGGGTGGTCAACGGATCACCGGCTCCTTTGACAATCTTGCCGGCCGGCTGAATACGATGTTTGATTTCAAGAATCCCGACACCACGGCCTACGTCCTTGACCCGTCCACTGGGTTGGTCAAGAAGTAACGGAGATCCACCAACAGCCATTGCTTTTGAGGTTCGTTTAAAGAGGCTGCGGAAAAACTCTCGATTGAAGAAAATCCGCTCCCTCGGTGGTCGGGTAGGACGATGGCGCGGACCGGGCTTCGCATGATGCCGACGTTTCCATCATCCCCCCTAAAATTCCGTACGGCGGGTTTTCCCCGGTACGGCTTCAAGGCTGGCGTATAAGCAGGTGCCTTCCCGCGAGCGGCGTCCAGGTGTCACGCCCTCTCGGTTTGCATCCTGCCTTCGTGCCCACCGCTGCGAGCGTTCGGTTTCCGCTCTGTGTCGGAGAACGCTGTGCGCACAAGCACCGCCATTCAAGCGGCCACGCCGCTCTACCCCAGGGGCCCTCGCTCCGGTCCGGGTTATGCTGTCCCGATCCATCAACACTTATCCGGCCCCATCCGCCCCACTCGCAGGCACAGTGCGATTTCACTGCTCTGCAGCTTATACGCCCTGTCCTCGCTGTGCGTTTCCGCCTAGGCGACCCGCGACTGGTTCCCAGCTTTCACTGCTCATTCTTTCTCAACATGTCGTCCTCCACGACTCCGGGGAATCTAGCGGCTGTATGCACCCAGTTCCTTCACCGCCAACGCTGGCCTTCGTCCCTTTAGCACAGACTCGGCACTCCCAAAACTCCCACAAATCCGCTTCCCGTGGGGAATGCTTTTCGGAGCTTCACTACGGTTCACTTGCGCTACGACCTGCTGATTTGTTCACCCTCCTGACGGATCTGACCGGATTTCCATCTAGCCATCGAGGATTTTTACTACCGGGCTTTCAACGGTTTGGTCACCCGCTCCGTCGCCGGTTATTGCTACGGTGGCAACTGGGCAATTTCCACCGGCGGGACTTACACCCGCTAGAATGGCAGCTAGCTTCGCTGCACGCTAAAGCCGCACTCACTACAAAGCAGTTATGGACGGCCTGAAGGCCGTCCCCTTCAAAGAATTCGGGTTTTTCCGCAATCTCTAAAACCGGGCAAGGGGCTTCGTCCCTTTGCCCGTTTGATTTATGTTGGCTTCAACGTGAGGCTTTGATTTGATTACTCGCCGCAGGTTCCTGGGGCAGACCGGAATTTTGGCTGCCGGGCTTTCCATCAACAACTTGCTGTCTTCGCAGCAGACAACACTCGATCCTGACAAGCTGAGCCCCTATGTCGATCCGCTTCCCATTCCGCTGATTGCCCAATCCGCCGGAACGCGGCCCAGCCCAGAAGATGGATCGGTCAAACTTCCCTACTACCGCATGGCCATGCGGCAGATCGAAAGCAAAGTTCACAGAGATTTGCCGGCCACGCGCATGTGGGGCTTCGGACCGTCTTCACCCGGACCGACGTTTGAAACCCGCAGCAACCAGGGGTTGATCGTGGAATGGGTGAACGAGCTACCAACGCGCCACTTTCTTCCCATTGACCATACCTTGCACGGAGCCGAGGCCAACCTGCCGGAAGTGCGCAGTGTGATTCACCTCCATGGCGGCAAAACGCCGGCAAGCAGCGACGGATACCCGGAGCATTGGTGTGTCCCGGGCAAGTCCGTTCGCTCTCACTATCCAAACCGGCAAGACGCGGCGATGCTCTTTTACCATGATCACACCATGGGCATTAATCGGCTGAACATCTATGCCGGCCTGCAGGGTATGTATTTCATTCGAGACGAAGCCGAGGATGCACTGAATCTGCCTCGTGGAAAATACGAGATACCGCTGCTGGTTTATGATCGCTTTCTTTTGCCGGATGGGCAGCTGGAATATCCAGTCTCCGATAAGGCCAAGGCGCCGTGGGTTCCGGAGGTGTTCGGCAACGCCATCCTGGTAAATGGGAAGCTCTCCCCTTACCTGGAGGTCGAGCCACGTAAGTATCGTTTCCGGCTGATGAACGGCTCGAATGGCCGGTTCTACCGGTTTTCGCTAGGGAAGCTACTCCCATTCCAGTTGATCGGCACCGAACAGGGGCTTCTGCCTGCACCAGTTCAGACGCAACGCGTGGTGATGGCTCCGGGAGAGCGGGTCGATCTGGTTTTCGATTTCGCGGCTCATGCGGGAGAGAATATTCTTCTGCGTAGCGACGCGTTCGACATTATGCAATTTCGGGTCGCGGCCAAAGGGGCAACCGATACTTCTTCACTTCCTCCGGCGCTGCGGACTTATGCAAAAATTCCGGAAAGTCAGGCGGTGAAGACGCGGCGTCTTACGCTGGACGAGCGAAGGGATCCGGTACAACGATCGATGGGGATGCTGTTGAACAATACTCCATGGCACATGCCCGTGAGCGAGAAGCCGGTGCTGAACACCACGGAGATTTGGGAGCTGGTAAACCTGACCGATGATTCCCACCCGATCCATCTTCACCTGGTCAGGTTTCAAATACTCGACCGCCGGCCTTTCGATACATTTGAGTTTCAGGACAAGGGGACGGTTCGCTTTACCGGGCCGGCGATTCCCCCGGCGCCGATTGAGAGCGGGTGGAAGGATACCGTCCGCGCAGATCCGGGGCTGATTACGCGCATCATCATTCCTTTTGAAGGTTTTACCGGGCGCTACGTGTGGCATTGCCACATTCTGGAGCACGAGGACAATGAAATGATGCGGCCGTTCGAGGTTGTGAGTAGCGGGGCGTAGCGTATGGTATGCACATAGCGATCGACACCGGGGGCACGTTTACCGACTGCGTCTATTTTCAAGATGGCAGGCTTCAGGTTCTCAAAATCTTCTCCACGCCCTCTGATCCTGGCCAGGCGGTGTTGGAGGGATTGAGACGCATCGCGGCAAAGGGCGAAGTGCTGGTTCGCCACGGAACTACCGTCGGTACGAACGCCATGATCGAGCGCAAGGGCGCGCGGGTTGCGTTCGTGACCACCGCTGGGTTTGAAGATACGATTGCGATTGGCCGCCAGGCCCGGGCCAGGCTCTACGACTGGTTTCAGCCGGCGAGGGGTTGCCTTGCGCCCGCACATCTCCGCTTTGGCGTGGAGGAACGGGTCAGCGCAGAGGGCGGGGTGCTGCTGGCTCCCGCCGAGGCAGACATCCAGCGACTCGCGGAGCGAATTCGGACCTCTGACGCAGAGGCAGTTGCGATCTCGCTGCTCTTTTCCTTTGCCAATCCTGTTAATGAGCAGGCGGTTGCCTCGGCTCTTGCAGAGATCGGCATTCCAGTCTCCGTCTCCCATCGGGTCCTGCCGGAATTCCGGGAATATGAACGGGCGTCGACGGTAGTCGCCAACGCGTATCTTTCCCGCGTCGTCGGGGACTACATGGGAAAGCTGGCGGGCGATATTGACCGGGAGTTTCATGGCCAGTTTGGATGTTATGCAGTCATCCGGCGGCACGATACCTGCGCGTGTGGCTGCGGAAGAACCGGTGCGGACCATGCTCTCGGGACCGGCAGGCGGCGTCATGGGCGCCTACCGCATGGCGCGCCTGGCGGGCTACGATCGAATGATTGGCTTTGATATGGGCGGCACGTCGACCGATGTTTGCCTGGTCGATGCTGAGCGCGGCGGTCCTGAACTAATATCCGAGGCGGTTATCTCGGATGTGCCCATCGGCATTCCCATGCTAGACATCCATACGGCCGGGGCTGGTGGCGGGTCGCTGGTCCGCTTCGACGCCGGTGGCATGCTTCGTGTGGGACCTGAGTCCGCAGGGGCGTCGCCTGGACCTATCTGTTTTGGCCGTGGAGAACAGGTAACCGTAACGGATGCCAATCTGATTCTCGGCCGGCTTGACTCCGAAAGCTTTCTGGGGGGCGCAGTCAGCCTCGACCGGGAGCGCGCCCTGGCCTACATGGAGAAGGCCCGGGGGGCCATTGCAAGCGTGGAGGAGTTCGCGGCCGGCATCCTGCGGTTAGTCGAGACATCGATGGAGAAAGCCATTCGGGTGATTTCTGTCGAACGGGGGTACGACCCGCGTGATTTCATCCTGGTTGCTTTTGGTGGAGGAGGCCCGCTCCATGCGTGTTCCCTGGCCCACGCACTTCGCATTCCGCGGGTGCTGGTCCCGGCTCTTCCCGGAGCCCTTTCCGCAGTGGGCATCCTGCTCGCGGACGCGGTACGCGATTATTCGCGTACGGTTATGCTGCGCGCTCCGGCCGACCTGGAAGATGTGTTCACCGAACTGGAAGAGCGTGGCCGGTCTGAATTCGAGGCCGAACAACTCACCGGCATTTCTTTACGTTCTCTCGACCTTCGCTACCAGGGGCAAGGCTACGAGTTAAGTGTTCCGTTCGGCCCCAAGGTTCTCGATGCTTTTCACGACCTGCACCGGCTTCGTTACGGGTTCGCAAAGGTAGAGCATGGGGTGGAAGTAGTGAACGTCCGCGTGCGGATGGTTGCCAGCAGCCAACCGTTCGAGCCAGACAGGAAGCCAATCATCCATCTCGACGGACAGCAGGGCGACGGACAGCAGGCGATCACCGGCCATCGACCGGTGTTCTTCCACGGCGAAGCCCATCACACGCCGGTATACAATCGGGCGGCGCTGGTCCCGGGCGATTCGTTCTCAGGCCCGGCGATCATCACGGAATACAGTTCGGTAACGATTTTGCCGCCGGGCGACAGCCTTCGCGTTGATGTGCTGGACAACCTGATTATTGAGGTGCACTGATGGAGGCGCCATTGATGCCGGGAACGAACAGAATTTCCGATCCGATCGCTCTGGCGATTTTTCAAAGCTCCATGCATTCGATTGCCGAAGAGATGGGGGCAGCGCTTCGCCGCACCTCGATCTCGCCGAATATTATTGAGCGCCGCGATTACTCCTGCGCCGTTTTTGATACGCAGAGAAGGGTGATTGCCATGGGGGACCATATGCCGGTGCATCTCGGCTCCATGCCCATGTCGGTCAAAGCGGCAGTGGATGCTTTCTCGCTCGAGCGTGGCGATGTGGTGATTCTGAACGACCCCTACGCCGGGGGGACTCATCTCCCTGATATCACACTGGTGGTTCCAGTGTTTGTGGAACACCTGCCGGATCCGGTTTTTTATGTCGCTGCGCGCGCCCATCACGCCGATGTCGGGGGCACTTTCGCCGGCTCCATGGGCCCGGCGCGGGAGATTTTTCAGGAAGGCATTCGCATCCCTCCCATTCGCATCGTGCGTGGGGGCAAGATCGATCAGGAAGTTCTTTCCCTCATTCTGCACAACGTGCGCACGCCCGTAGAGCGCGAAGGCGATCTGGTGGCGCAAATTGGCGCGTGCAAGCTGGGCGAGCGAAGACTGCATGAGGTCGTACAGAAATACGGACTCGATTTGATATTGGCTCTCACGGAAGAGCTGCTCGATTATTCCGATCGGCTGATGCGCTCCGAGTTGCGCAAATTGCCGGCCGGCACCTTCACTGCGGAAGATTTCCTCGACGATGACGGTGTCAGCGACGGGCCGATACGTATTGCGGTTTCCATGCGTATTGAACCCGACCATGGAACAGTGCTTATCGACTTTGCCGGTTCAGATCCGCAGGTGAGTGGCAGTATCAATGCTGTCTACGCCATTACGTATTCCGCATGCTTCTACGTTCTGCGCTGCCTGCTGGCCGAGGATGCGCCGGCCACCGCGGGCCTGATGTATGCGGTGACGGTGCTCGCTCCTGAAGGAACGATTGTGAACGCGCGCATGCCCGCCGCGGTAGCAGGAGGCAATGTGGAAACATCGCAACGCATCGTCGATGTATTGCTTCGCGCACTCGGACAAGCCGTTCCGGAAAGAGTGCCGGCCGCGAGCTCTGGCACCATGAGCAATCTAACCATTGGCGGTTTTGATCACCGGAAAGGCCGGGCATTCACCTATTACGAAACGACCGCTGGAGGAATGGGGGCTCGTCCCGGGCTCGACGGAATCTCCGGTGTTCACTGCCACATGACGAACTCTCTGAACACGCCCATTGAGGCGCTGGAGTACGCCTACCCGTTCCGTGTGCTTTCCTACGGCTACCGAAAGTCCTCGGGTGGAAATGGCTGTTTCCACGGCGGAGACGGGCTCATACGCGAGATCGAGCTGTTGGCCGACTCACAGGTCACGCTGCTTTCTGACCGAAGAAAGTTTCAGCCTTACGGTCTTGCGGGGGGCACGCCGGGCGCAAGCGGAAGCGCATATCTGATCGAAAGCGATGGGAGGGTACAGATTCTTCCTTCGAAGTGCAGCGTCCAGGCACACAGGGGTGACCGGATTCGTATCGAAACACCAGGCGGGGGCGGGTGGGGCAAGCCGTCCAACGCTAAACCTGAGCCTGATGCTTAGCTGATGCCGTATCGGACCGGGATGGCCATTCAACGTCCAGCTGGCGTTGAAGATTCTGTTTTGAGAACGGACTGTTGTAACAGACCGGCTCGTCTTCAGGCCCGGTCAGAGCTCAGGAGAAATCATGCACTCAGTCGTACGTCCGATCCATACCTTGTTTGCTATTTCCATCCTTGCCTCGGCGCCACTCCCGGCACTGGCACAGGAACCACATGTCGCGCAATACGAGCTCAAACTCAATGAGCTCAAGTATGACTATGGCATCGCTCCGCCCGTGCTTCGCCTACAACCGGGTGATGTTCTCGAAACCAATACCGTCGATGCCGATGGCCACGCTCTCGAGGATGCCGGCATAAAGCCCCCCGGACCCAATGCACTGACTGGCCCCTTCTATATCGAGAGCGCGGAACCCGGTGACACGCTCGCTATCCACTTTCTTGCGGTGGAGGTCAATGCGGAGAAAGGCTTCGGCAGCGCGGGCCCGGGATTCGGTGCCATTAACAGCACCACGTATACGCCGATGCTGGGTGGTCCCATTCCCAAAGAGACCTGGAGCTATGCCATCGACAAGAAGTCGAATACTGCTGCCTTTAAGGCCAACGACTCAAGCTTCACGGTGCCCATACCGCTTCATCCATTCCTGGGTTGTGTAGGCGTCGCGCCGGCCAACGGGGAGGCACGTAGTTCCCTAACCCCCGCGGAATACGGTGGCAATATGGACGCTCCGGAGGCCACTGCCGGCAATACCTTGTATTTGCCGGTCAACGTGGCCGGAGCGTTGCTGTACCTGGGAGATGGACACGCAGCCATGGGGGATGGTGAGGTGGACGGGACCGCGGTCGAGATATCCATGAAAGTGAAGCTGCGGGTGGAAGTAATCAAGCACAAAGAAATCGCGTGGCCGCGCTTTGAGAACGCGGACTACATCATGGCCGTCGGTATTTATCGTCCTCTGGATGACTCACTGCGCATCGCCTTCACCCAGCTGGTTCAGTGGATACATAACGACTATGGCCTTTCCGAGATGGACGCCTACGAACTTCTCTCCAAGGTCGCGGAGATTCATCTGGATCAGATGGTTGACCCGAATTACACCGTAGTCGCAAAAATCAACAAGAAATATCTCCCACCACTGAAGTCCGCGGGAAAGTGAAGCCGGCGGTCATTCACTTAAGGGACGGATCCGCACACATCGGCGATGAACAAGATTTGAGACGCTGCGGTGAGGGATGGCTTCTCAGGGAAAGAAATGACAACCGTAGCTCAGGGGCTTCAAGCCCGTACCCTTCAAGAAGCAAAGATTTACCTCAGAGGCTAACCGAATGTGTATGAGGACTGCAGACTTCTGAAGGTAGTATCCATCGGAGGCATGGGTAGGCGGTTATGAAAGCCGTACCCCAGGGCTAAAGCCCTCATCAGACCCAACCATTGCGGCACGGCTGAAGCCGTGCCCTGATACAAAAGCATGAGCGCGGTGACTTGGAATTGGGTTCTCACGCAGACTCTTAAAGCCCTCATCGACCTCGCTATTTACGGCATGGCTGAAGCCGTGCCCTTCGTTCGAAGTTCCTTCGTAGCGAGGCGGAGCGTACTGGACGGATCTGGGGCTTGATCCGGTTCTCACGCAGACTCTTCAGCCCATCATGCCTGGTTCGTTGATGTACGGGCTGAAGCCCATGCCCTTGAAGGAAAGAAAGACATGCCCCGGTGCTCAAGAGGATGTGTGAGAACAGGAAACCTGCGAACCCACGGCAAACCGCTGACTCTCCGGGCTCCCCAAGGCAGCGATTTGTTGAGGAAAAGAGGGGTGCCGCGCCGATGGCGCTCCCGGATTGTGATGGGATTCCGACCCAGCCCTTCCGTGCTGGGCTGACGTTTAGCGGGCGGCCCTCCGGGCCTCGATGGGGATACTCAAATGAAATTGGTGTTCTCACACAGGGGCTTTAGAGGGTGTGGCACGGCTGAAGAGGCTGCGGAAAAGGTCTCTGCTTGGAGGGAGTCGTCCCCTCAGTGGTCGGGTAGGACGATGGCGCGGACCGGGCTTCGCATGATGCCGACGTTTCCATCATCCCCCCTAAAATTCCGTACGGCGGGTTTTCCCCGGTACGGCTTCAAGGCTGGCGTATGAGCAGGTGCCTTCCCGCGAGCGGCGTCCACGTGTCACGCCCTCTCGGTTTGCATCCTGCCTTCGTGCCCACCGCTGCGAGCGTTCGGTCTCCGCTCTGTGTCGGAGAACGCTGTGCGCACAAGCACCGCCATTCAAGCGGCCACGCCGCTCTACCCCAGGGGCCCTCGCTCCGGTCCGGGTTATGCTGTCCCGATCCATCAACACTTATCCGGCCCCATCCGCCCCACTCGCAGGCACAGTGCGATTTCACTGCTCTGCAGCTTATACGCCCTGTCCTCGCTGTGCGTTTCCGCCTAGGCGACCCGCGACTGGTTCCCAGCTTTCACTGCTCATTCTTTCTCAACATGTCGTCCTCCACGACTCCGGGGAATCTAGCGGCTGTATGCACCCAGTTCCTTCACCGCCAACGCTGGCCTTCGTCCCTTTAGCACAGACTCGGCACTCCCAAAACTCCCACAAATCCGCTTCCCGTGGGGAATGCTTTTCGGAGCTTCACTACGGTTCACTTGCGCTACGACCTGCTGATTTGTTCACCCTCCTGACGGATCTGACCGGATTTCCATCTAGCCATCGAGGATTTTTACTACCGGGCTTTCAACGGTTTGGTCACCCGCTCCGTCGCCGGTTATTGCTACCGTGGCAACTGGGCAATTTCCACCGGCGGGACTTACACCCGCTAGAATGGCAGCTAGCTTCGCTGCACGCTAAAGCCACATTCATTCCAAAGTAATTACGGACGGGCTAAAGCCCATCCCCTTCAGACTAATCAGTTTTTCCGCAGCCTCTGAAGGCGCCCTCCGTCCGGAGTCTTTCCGCAACCGCTGAAGACTGGAGCTACCTGCTCGTGTACTCGCCATTCTCCCCAGAGAATAGCGTTGACGACGTTCATCTCCCGCAAATGAGAGCTGCGAAGGGGGAGAGCTTCTGCTTTATTAACAATAAGTCTTAAAGTCTTATGATATCGTATTTCGATAACGAGAGTCGATATGAGTGACGACCGCGACCTCTATTCCGGAATGATTCGCCTGCATATTCTGCATCATGCAGGCGAAGAGTCGATTTTTGGGGCTGGAATGGCCCGGGAGCTGGCCCGGCACGGATACAACATCAGTCCTGGAACTTTGTATCCGATTCTTCATGGCCTCGAAAAGCGTGGCTACCTGCGCTCCAGTAAGGAACGATCGGGAAAGAACGTCCGCCGCGTCTATCGCATTACGAACTCGGGGCGCCGCGCCCTTAACAAAGCCAAACAGCGTGTACGAGAACTCTTCGGAGAGCTGATTGAAGGCAAATAGGCCCATCCGCTGGATCATCCGAACAGTTACCGTCATTTCCCTGTTCGCCGCAACCGCCGCGTGGACGCAGGCGCTTTCGATCGCCACTGTAGTTCAGGACGCAGAACGTGACTACCCGCTCATCCATGTGACGGAAGCGGAACTCAACGCATCGATTGCCAACATACGCCTTTCGCGCACAGCATACCTTCCTCGTGTGGATGGCATTGCCCAGTTCAACCGCGCTACCCGTAACAATGTCTTCGGAGCTCTTTTTCCCCAGAGCATAGTGCCATCGATGTCAGGCCCGGTGATTGATAGCAACAATGGCGGGTCTGTTTGGGGAAGCGCTACGGGGCTGCTGGTTAACTGGCAGCCATTCGATTTCGGTTTGCGCCACGCGAACGTGCTGTCTGCGGTCGCGGCCAAAGACAAAGCGGACGCAACCGCCAGAAGAGCGCAGCTCGAAGTCTCCACCGCAGCTGCGGACGCCTATCTGACCGTTGTGGTCGCGGGACAGACCCAACAAGCTGCACAGGCGGCAGTGGACAATTGGGAGACGCTCCGTCAAACCGTTCATTCGCTGACTTCGGCACAATTGCGACCAGGCGCCGATGAATCACGCATCGACGCTGAAAAAGCAGTGGCAAAAACACAAGTCGCACTGGCTCAGGAAGCGGTGGATATGAGCCGCGCAACCTTAACCAAATTTCTGGTTAAGGTTGATGCCGGCAGCGCGGAATTGGCGTCCTCACAAGTCCTCGCACGGCTGCCGGCAATAGCGGATGACGCGACGCCCTTTCAGCCCGCGGCAAACCCGATTATGGCAGAGCAAAAAGCATCCGTGACTCAATCGGCAGCACAACTGCGCGCAACCGAGCGAAGTTGGGTGCCTCAATTCAACCTGGAGGCGGCAGCCTATGGGCGGGGCTCAGGAGCCGAGCTAAACGGTGAAAGACTTTCCGGTGCGAACGGTCTGGCACCGAACATCGGCAATTATGCCGTGGGCGTCAACATCACGTTTCCGTTCATGGACTTCGTAAGTATCCATGCCCGCGAGGCGTCGCAGGCTTCTACACTGGTTGCTGCACAGGCCCAAGAACAACTCGCCGGCCGCGATTTGCAGGAACAGTTTGCCCAAGCTGAAGCGGCCTTGCGGGCCACCCGTGCTGTCGCCGAGAACACTCCGATCGCCTTATCGTCTGCTCAAACCAGTTTGGCGCAGGCAAATGCGCGGTACAAGGCGGGACTTTCTCCGATCGACGACCTGGCCCAGGCACAGCGGCTTTTGGTGCAGGCTCAAATCGATGATTCGATCGCGCGGCTTAACGTCTGGCGCGCCTTTCTCCATTTACAAGCAATTCGTGGTGACCTTCAGCCATTCCTGCGAGCGGTCAGTCAATGATGAGCCGGGGGATCGATTGACATGCGTTTAGTACTGCTCGCTCTGAGTCGACCCCTCACCCTGATTGTGGCGCTGATCGCGATCCTCGCCGGGTTTTTCATGGCGATTGGCCGTATGCACATGGATATCTTCCCCCAGGTCGGCAACCCGGTTATCTATGTAGCGCAGCCCTACGGCGGAATGAGCCCTGCGCAAATGGAGGGCTTTCTTACCTACTACTACGAGTATCACTTCCTATACATCACAGGGATCGCGTCTGTGGATAGCAAGAGCGTACAGGGAGCCGCCCTGATGAAGCTCACCTTCCGCGAAGGCACCAACATGGAGCAGGCCATGGCAGAGACCGTTGGCTATGTGAATCGTGCCCGTTCATTCATGCCCCCTGGCACCGTGCCACCTTTCATTACGCGCTTCGATCCGGGAAGCGTCGCCGTTGGGTTGCTGCTCTTTACCAGCTCCACTCATACGCAGGGTGAGTTGCAGAACTTTGCCCTCAACCAAGTTCGGCCGCTGTTTGCGACTTTACCGGGTGTTTCCGCACCGCCTCCTTTCGGTGGCAACCAGAGAACGATTGTGATCACGCTGGACCCGGATAAGCTGAGGCAATATGGCGTATCGCCGGAGCAGGCCATATCCGCCGTAAGCACGGGCACGGTGGTTGTCCCTTCAGGCAATTTGTATGACGGTAAGTTGAACCGGATCGTAAGGACGAACGCCACCCTGGGGCCTGAATTGAATGATCTGATGGGCACACCCATCCATCCGCATTCAGGCACAAATATCTATTTGCGCGATATCGGCACCATCGAGAACGGCACCGACATTGTTACCGCTTACGCACACGTGGACGGGCGCCGCACCGTCTATATTCCGGTGACTAAGCGGTCCGATGCCTCAACGCTGGCTGTGATTCAGGCGGTCAAGGCGGCGATCCCCACCTTCAAGAAGGTCCTCCCCAACGATGTAGACGTGCAACTTGCTTTCGATCAATCCGGCTACGTTTCCAATGCCATCAACGGGCTCGTACGCGAAGCAGTGCTTGGGGCCATACTCACAGGCCTGGTCGTACTGTTGTTTCTTCGCGACTGGCGCAGCGCACTCATCGTGGTGGCGAACATCCCTTTCGCGCTCTTTTGCGCTGTACTTCTGCTGTGGGCGACGGGGCAGACGATCAACATCATGACCCTCGGGGGCCTGGCGTTGGCGGTCGGCATCCTGGTGGATGAAGCGACGGTCGAGATCGAAAACATCCACACCCAAATGCTTCCGGGAATTTCCCGCGCCAAGGCCGTGCTCGAGGCTTGCCGCCGCACCGTCATCGCTCGCCTGCTCTCGATGCTGTGCGTGCTCGCGGTGTTCGTTCCTTCATTTTTCATGAGCGGTGTTGGCCGCCAGCTTTTCATTCCGCTTTCGCTCACGGTAGGTTTTGCCATGATTGCCTCCTACCTTCTCTCCAGCAGCCTGGTGCCGGTCTTCGCGACCTGGATGATGAAGGAGTCACACCGCGGAGAAATACAAGAAGGCGCATTCGGCAGGCTCCGCGACCGCTACGACCGTTATCTCGAGGGCGCACTTCCATGGAGATGGCCGCTCATTGCCGGCTACCTGGCGTTGACTGGGATCATTCTGCTGCTGTTGACGCCGCTCATCGGCACGGAGATATTTCCGGACGCGAATGGGCCAGTGCTGCGCATGCGCCTTAAGGCCCCGGTGGGTACCCGCATCGAAGAGACAGAGCCGATGGTCCTGGAGGCCCTTGCGCTTATCCGGAAAACCGTGGGCGACGAGAACGTTGAGATTACGTCGGACTATATGGGAGTCCAGCCGTCGAGCTATCCCGTCAATTTGATTCACCTTTTTACCGGCGGCCCGGAAGAGGCCCTGGTTCAGGTACAGCTCCGCCGCGGACACCCGAATGATGAACGCCTGCGAGAGTCGCTTCGCCAGGCCTTTCAGCAACAGATGCCCAATTTGAAGATGTCGTTTGAGGCCGGAGACATTGTTTCCCAGGTGATGAGCTTCGGTTCGCCCACGCCGGTACAGATTGACGTGCAGGGTGTCGACCTTGATCAGGATTACGCCTACCTGGCGAAAGTGGAAGCTGCATTACATCAACTGGATTTCCTACGGGATATCTCAGTAGTTCAATCACAGGCCTACCCGATTGTGGACGTGAACGTGGATCGCGACTACGCCGGCCAATTTGGACTGACAATGGCGGATTTAAGCAATTCTCTTGTGCCCGCGACCGGGTCCTCGCGCTTCATCGCTCCCAACTACTGGCGCGATCCGAGGACCGGCAACGCCTTTCAGATCCAGGTGCAACTGCCGCCCAATCGTATGCAGGGACTCGGCGCGCTTTCAGTGCTGCCGGTGATGCGCGATGGCCAATCTCAGCCGCTGCTGGGACAGGTGGCCAAACTACAGTACGGAACAATGCCAGAGACCATCGAACGCTTCAGCGGGCAACGCATCGTAAGTGTCACCGCCAACCTGCATGGCATCGCGTTGGGCAAGGCAAAGCAGAAGATTGAGGCTGCCCTCAAACAGATTGCTCCACCGGGCAAAGGTTTGACGGTTGTGGTGCGAGGTCAGATTCCGGCTTTGGAAGAAACCACGTCTGGGCTGCGGACTGGCCTGCTGCTCGCCATCGCCGCCATTTTTCTGCTCCTGATGGCATATTTTCAATCTCTGCGTCTCCCGCTGGCTATTCTGTCGACAATTCCGGGCGTGCTCAGCGGCGTTGTTCTCATGCTCCTCGTCACCGGAACCACGCTCAACATTCAAAGCTTCATGGGAGCGATTATGGCGGTCGGCATCTCGGTCGCCAACTCGATCCTATTGGTAAGCTTTGCCGAGCAAGCCCGGCGTGAGCCGCAGGATATAGAGACGGCCACACGGGCCGGAGCAACCGGCCGTGTACGCGCCATCCTGATGACGGCAACTGCCATGATCTGCGGCATGATCCCGCTGGCCATCGGCATCGGAGAGGGCGGCGCCCAATCCGCACCCCTGGGCCGCGCTGTGATCGGGGGTCTCATGTTCTCCACGCTGACTACACTTCTGGTGCTTCCCGCGTTTTACGCGCTCTTGCAAAGGAGGGCGAGCGTCACCTCCAATTCTCTCAACCCTGAAGACCCAACGAGCCGCTACTATGTTCAGCCATAAGCTCTGCCTGCTTCTACCCTTCGCAGTCTGCGCGCTTGCACAGAACACCACGCACGTTGAATTGGTGAAGGTAGAGAGCCAATCGGCATCGCAGACCATTCCGCTTACCGCGGAATTAATGCCCTATCTGCAAACCGATATAGAAGCACGTGTTCCTGGCTATGTAGAGAAAGTTCTGGTCGATCGGGGCAGCGTGGTGCGCCGGGGACAACTCCTGGTCCAGCTGTCAGCACCGGAAATGCGGTCCGAAACAAATGCGTTAGAATCGGCCGTGCACCAGGCTGAGGCTGACGAAGCACAGGCGGGGGCGCAGGCGGCAGCCGCGGCCAGCACCTATGCTCGATTGCAAGAGGCTGCCAAAACCCCGGGGGCAGTTGCCGGGAACGAACTGGTGCAGGCAGAAAAGCAAAAGGACGCGGCGGATTCACTTCTGCAAAGCCGAACGGCGGCGGTCCGCTCGGCAAAGGCCAGAATGGTGACGGCGGGCGATATGGAATCGTACCTGCGGGTGAGCGCTCCCTTTGATGGCACGATTACGGATCGTTTTGTGCATCCGGGCATGATGGTAGACGGCAATGGGCACACCCCGCTCTTGAAGCTTCAGCAGACGGCGCATTTGCGCCTGGCGGTTCCAGTGCCCGAAAGTTACGTAGGCTCGATTGTCAAAGGCAGATCTGTGGTCTTCCATGTTCCGGCTCATCCCGGCAAAAGCTATACCGGCGCGATCGCGCGCATTGCCAAAGCGCTCGATCCACAAACCCGGACCATGATGGTCGAATTGGATGTCTCCGACAGCACGCTCGCGCCGGGCATGTACCCTACTGTGGAGTGGCCCGTGGGCACAAATGACACCGCTCTGTTTGTTCCCGCTTCGAGTGTGGTGACTACCACGGAACGAACCTTTGTTATCGCGGCGGTCAATGGGCGCGCCCACTGGCTCGACGTACGCAAAGGGCCGGCAGCTGGCGACGAGGTGTCCATTCGCGGTCCGGTCAAGGCGGGGCAGTTGGTGATCAAGCGTGCCACCGACGAGATTCGTGAAGGAGCAGTGCTCAGATAAGATGGCCCCGCGGGGGATAGAAGGTTGAACCAGGATGTGCGGATGGATAAGTGGCTCTGGGCTGCCAGGTTCTTCAAGACGCGCGCGCTGGCCGCACGGGCATGTGAGATGGGCAGAATTACCTCCAACGGGCAGCCGGCCAAGAGCGCCCGACCGGTTCACGTGGGCGATCTGTTACAAGTGAAGAACGAGGGCGGAGATTTTCAAGTGGAAGTGCTGCTTCTGAGCGGCGTTCGCGGTCCGGCGGCGGTGGCGCAAACGCTGTACCGTGAAACCGAAGCGAGCCGTGCTCTGCGCCTGCAGCTGGCGGAAGAGCGCAAGGCGATGCCGCGCTTCGATTCTCTGAGCGCGGGCAAACCCTCGAAACGTAATCGCCGTGTACTGAATCGACTTCGTGGTAGAACGTAGCATGAGCTCGCCGCCACAACACCCGGCATCCCCTACAGCCGCCGTACTGGGCGAGATTGGCCTTCCGGCACCGATCTCCCAACTGGCTTCGCAACCATGGGACGCCATCGTGGTCGGCGCCGGACACAATGGTCTGGCCTGCGCTACCTACCTGGCGCGCGCCGGCAAGCGTGTCCTGGTGCTTGAGAGCCGGCAGCGCGTGGGCGGAGCGTGCACCATCGAGGAACCCTTCCCCGGTGTGCGCATGTCTCCTTGCGCATACCTTGCCGGACTTCTCCACCCCCTGGTGGTCGATGAGCTGGGCCTGGCGGATCGCGGTTTTCATTGGACACCCGCTTCGAACGGCCTCTTTGTGCCCTTTCTCGACGGGACGAGCGTGCAACTGTGGGATGACGACGATGCCTGCGAAGAAGAGATCCGCCGCTTTGCCCCCGGGGATGTGAAGGGGTGGAAAGCCATGACGGCCGTGATCCAGCGTTTGCGCAATGCATTGCGGCCGGCGGGTTGCCGCGACGTGTGGATTGGCGACGCACCCTCTCCCGAAGAAATCGACGCTCGCCTGGGCAACGATGAGGAAATGCGCCAGGTGCTCTTCCATTGGTCGATGGCAGAGTTTGTGGAGCGCTATCTCGATGACCCGCGGCTGCAATCTGCGTATCTCGGCCAGGGAGTCATCGGCACCAAGGCCAGCCCGTTCGATCCCGGCACAGCTTCCATCCGCTATCATCACTCCTCCGGGCGGCTGGGTGGCCTTCCCGGCATGTGGGGTTATGTGAAGGGGGGCATGGGCATGGTCTCCTTCTACTTCTGCGACGCGGCCCGCGAGGCTGGGGCGGTAGTGGCCGCGGGAGTGGCTGTGGCAGAAATCTTGCCTGGCGAAGGCGTGTTGCTCCAGGGGGGCGAACGCATCGTTGCTCCAGTGGTGGTCTCGAATGCCGACCCGGTGGTGACACTGCGCTTACTGGGCAAATCCGCGAGCTCCGACTTCCGGTCAAAGGTAGATCAGCTGGCGATTGAAGGCTGCACCGTCAAGTTGAACGTGTTGTTGCGCGAGCTGCCGGACTTTGTCGCCAGGCCCGGCCAGTTGCAGCCGCACCACTACGGCCAGATCAATGCTCCCCTCACTCACGCGGAATGGAAATCCGGCTTCGCCGCCAGCAGCAAGGGGGAATTGCCTGAGCATCTGTGGTGCGAAATTTATTTCCAAAGCGTGCATGACGCCAGTGTGGTTCCCGCCGGCCAACACACCATGAGCGTATTTGCCCAATATGTGCCCCACACCTTCGCCAGTGGCACATGGGATGATCATCGCGCGCAGGTGCGTAAGCTGGCGTTCGATTCCATTGGCCGATTTTGTTCCAACCTGCCCGATGCAGTTTTGGAAGCCCAGGTGATGGGGCCCCCGGATATCGAGGAGAAGGTTGGTCTTACCGGCGGGCATATTTTCCAAGGTGAGTGCCTGCCGGAAAACATGTGGAGCCGGCGTTTCGCGGCTCGGACCTCGATGCCCGGAGTCTATCTTTGTGGCGCCTGCACCCACCCCGGGGGCAGCGTGATTGCGATGAACGGCCGTAATGCCGCCATGGCGGTGCTGAAGGATCTGAGATAAAGCCATGACGGAAGCGAAGCTGAAACGGGAACTTGGTTTTCGCGATGTCATTCTCTTCTATATCGTCAGCGGCCTCAGCCTGCGCTGGATCGCGACCGCCGCGGCGGTAGGGCAATCAGCCATCGCAATCTGGGTGCTGGGTTTTTGTGGATTCTTCCTGCCCCTCGCCGGCAGCGTACTCGAACTCTCATCCCGCTATCCGCAGGAAGGCGGCCTTTACATCTGGACCCGCGAGGCCTACGGAGAATTTGCCGGCTTTATGGCAGCGTGGACCTATTGGATGAGCAATCTTCCCTACTTTCCGGCGGTGCTCTATTTCGCCGCCAGCAGCCTGCTCTTCACCACTCCTCGAGCCCACCACCTGGCAGATGCAAACAACTACTATCTGCTCTTCACCACCAGCATACTGATATTGATCACGGTGCTGAACGTACTCGGCCTTAACATCGGCAAATGGCTCAATAACCTGGGGGCGGTGGGTATGGCGCTGCCAGTTCTGGTTCTGATCCTGCTTGGTCTGCTGTCTTTCTTACGCTTTGGCTCCGCCACCCATTTCACACTCGTGGGCGCCATCCCCCATGCACAGGTGCGAGACCTCATCTTCTGGTCAACGATCTTTTTCGCTTTCAGTGGGAGCGAATGCGCCTCGTTCATGGGTGACGAAATTAAAAACGCGCGGCGCGTCGTTCCGCGAGCCCTGGTTGTAGCGGGCATTATCATCACCGTGAGTTACATCGCGGGAACGGTGGCCATGTTGGTGGCACTCCCCTCGAGCAGCATCAGCGGACTGGGTGGCTTTATGACCGCCATTGATTTTCTTTGCCGCCGGTTGGGATTGGTTGCTCTGATCGCGCCGGTTGCCATCCTGGTGGGCATCAGCAATGTAGGCGCCGCTGCGGCTTACCTATCCTCCACGGCGCGGCTGCCGTTTGTGGTGGGGATTCACCATTACCTGCCTCCCGTCTTTGGCCGCATTCACCGGCGGTGGAAAACTCCTTATGTCGCGATCATTTGCTCTGGTGGAGCCGGTATTCTGTTCGGCCTGCTCAGCCAGGCAGGCACCAGCGTAAAAGGCGCTTACGACTTGCTGGTCAGCATGAGCCTGATCGCTTACTTTATTCCGTATCTGTTCGTGTTTGCCTCCATGATCCGGCTGCAATCGCGTCCTGCTGCGCCCGGCGCACTTCGCTTGCCCGGAGGCAAACGGGTCGCCATCCCCCTTGCGTGCATTGGGTTCTTCTCAACGGCTGCCGCTATCGTCCTTTCCATGTTTCCCGCGGAGGATGAACGAAATCCGGCTGCGGCTCTGTTGAAGATTGTAGTCATGACTCTGGTACTGTTGCTTTCCGGCATAGTCGTGTACTGGCGTGGACATCGCTCCATTATCCGGGCTGCTGCGCTGAGCGAGGGGATAGTGCTATGAACGAGGCCCTCTCTGACCTGCTCGCCGTTTACGATGAGGACGCGCCGCTCGAATATGCTTCCACTCTCCCGGCCGCGTGGTATGTGGATGAGCGTGTCGCGCGGCTGGAACGCGACCAGGTATTCGGCAACAACTGGATCGCGGTCGGCCGAGCGGACCAGGTTGCCGATGCCGGGCAATTCTTTACCTTCGATCTCGCGGGCGAGCCGCTCATCGTCGTTCGCGGGGCCGATCACGAACTTCGCGCCTTTTACAATGTGTGCCGCCATCATGCCGCCGCTGTCGCTACCGCACCCTGCGGAGTCGCGCAGCTGCTTCGGTGCCCGTATCACGGCTGGACCTATGGATTGGACGGTTCGCTCAAGGGCACCCCTGACTTTGCCGGTGTGTGTAACTTTGAGCGCGCTGCGAATGGACTGGTACCGGTTCGAGTAGCCAGCTGGGAAAGCTTTATCCTCATTAACCTGAACCAGGAGGCTCCGGCGCTTGCAAGCCATCTTGGCGACCTTACTCAGCGGGTGTCTGTCGCCGGCCTCAAGTTCTTTACTCGCAGGTGCTATACGCTGGCTTGCAACTGGAAGGTATATGTCGACAATTACCTGGATGGCGGTTACCACGTGCCACACCTGCATAAAGCGCTCAATAGCGTACTCGACTACAGCGAATACACAGTCGAAAACGGGCCCAATTATGTACTTCAGTCAAGCCCCATGCTGGTTTCGCAAGATGCGTTGGTGGCGCAGACGCGTACCGGCGACCGCGCCGATTATTACTGGCTCTATCCAAATTTCATGATCAACCTGTATGAGGGAGTCATGGATACGAACCTGGTCCTGCCGCTGGGACAGGAAAGGTGCCTGGTCGTGTTTGATTTTTACTTCGGCGACACCAGCCCTGAGTACAAGGCAGAGAGCGTCGCAGTCAGTGACCGCGTGCAGGCTGAGGATGTGGACATCTGCGAGTCAGTACAGCGCGGCTTGCATTCGCGCGCCTATGGTGCCGGCAGGCTGTCGGTACGCCGGGAAGGCGGAGAGCATTTGTTCCACCGACTTCTCGCTCGCGACCTCAAGCGCGTTTAAGTCAATGATTGAGTGTAGGTTTGCTTCATGTAGGGTGAACTGCAGATCCCTCCGCTACGCTACGCTACGGTCGGGATGACAAAGGGGAGAGCAACGGAGCGGAGAGATCTGCTGTCTCCCTACTGGGTAATCGCAGCGTCGGCAATCGCCAGCGATTGATCGAGTTGGTCTACTGCAAAATCTATTTCCTGTTTCTCAATGATCAATGGCGGCGCGATCACAAAGTGGCTGATCCAGGCCTGCATGGAAACGCCGCGCTTCATCATTTCCGCGGCCACTCGATCCACAACTGTCGCCTTTCCGTCCATCTTATCCTGGCTTGTATTGAAGGGTGTTTTCTTTTCCTGGTCCTTCACCATCTCCAGCGCCCAGAACAAACCTAGGCCGCGTACCTCGCCAATCGAAGGATGCTTGGGCTTAAGCGCGTTCAGCTTTTCGCCCATGTACTTACCCATCTCACGAGCCCGGTTCACCAGGTCGAGCCGCTTGAGCTCATTAATGGCCGCCACGGCGGGCGCCAGAGTAATCGGGTGCGCTTCATAGGTATGCCCGTGAGAGAAGAAATGGTCCTCAAAGTACTCTGCGATCTTACCCGTCGTGGCGCAAAGCCCAAGGGGCACGTAAGCCGAAGTGATGCCTTTGGCGGTGACCAGAATATCCGGCTTCACCCCCCAATGATCCACGGCAAACCATGCACCCGTGCGGCCCCAACCGGACATGACCTCATCCGCGATCAACAAGACACCATGACGATCACATATCGCGCGCAGTTTTGGCATGTATTCCGGTGGGGGAACCAGCACGCCGTTGGTGCCAACCACCGGCTCTACAATGACCGCGGCCACGTCGCTTTCGTTTGTAATCATGTGCTCCAGGTAATCAGCACAGGCGATTCCACACTCCGGGTAGGTGTGCTTGATGGGGCACTTGTAACAATTGACCTCCGGCGCAAACAGAAAACCCTGCCCCTTGCCGCCCGGCTCCATGGCCCAGCGGCGAGGATCGCCTGTCGCAGCGATGGAGGCCATGGTGGAACCGTGATACGACCGGTAGCGCGCGATGATCTTGGTCTTGCCCGTATACATGCGGGCAATCTTGAAAGCAGCCTCATTTGCCTCCGTGCCGGAAGTGGTGAAAAAGAACTTGTTCAGCCCCTCAGGCAATACCTCGAGCAGAAGACGGCTCAACTCCGCCCGGATATCGGTCGCATACGAAGGCATGATGTATGCCAGTTTCCGCGCCTGGTCCTCGATCGCCTGAATCACGGCTTGATTCTTGTGGCCCAGGTTGCAGCACATCAACTGCGCCGAAAAATCCAGGTAGCGCTTACCATTGCCGTCGGTAAAATAGCATCCCTCGGCATCGACAATGTGCAGGGGGTTCCAGCTCTTCTGGTATCGCCAAGTGCCGTAGTTCAGTTTCTTAGTCCACTCGGATACTTCCTGGCTGGTCAGCGTGGTATCGGCTAGGGTGTCGCTCATTCTGATTTCCTCTTAGGTCTTTTACTTTACAGTGCCCAGGCCGCCCAGGCAGAGATAGTTCACCTGTATGTGGGCGCCCATGATATGGCTTGGTGCCGACGGTTTAGTGGGCGGACGTTCGTGGTATCCCACAACCTGGCTAGAACACCGACAGTTTAGTGGGTAGCGGTAGCCAATTCTCCCAACTCGGCGGCTACTACGCTCAAGCCCTCTTCCAATACTTGCAGAGCCTGGTTGAATTCGTCATCGCTAATGGTCAGCGGCATCAGCATGCGAACGATGTTGTCGTATGTCCCCGCGTTCAGCACCAATACCCCATGTTCCAGACAGTGTTGCACCAGCTTTTTTACGGCCTTGGCGCACGGCGCTCCGTTGGCATCGACAAATTCCATGGCCTGCATGGCGCCAACGCCGCGTACGTCAGCGATGAAGGTATGCCGGCGTTGCCACGCGGTCGCCTGACGCTGAAATTGTTCCCCCAACGAGCGAGCGCGCGCCAGTAACTGTCCATCGGCAAATTCCTCGAACACCGCCAAGGCCGCAGCGCAGGAGGCGGGGTTGCCACCGAACGTACCACCCAGACCACCGGGCCCGGGAGCATCCATGATCTCTGCACGGCCGGTGATCGCCGCCAAAGGTAAGCCGCCACCAAGAGCCTTGGCCGTGAGGATGAGATCGGGCTCGATCCCGAAATGTTTACTGGCGAACAATTCACCGGTGCGGCCAAAGCCCGTCTGCACTTCATCAGCGACGAAGACGATGCCGCGCTCACGGCAGATCTCGACCAGCGCGGGCAGAAAGCCGGCTGGGGGAACGACAAAGCCACCTTCCCCAAGCACCGGCTCAACCACAATCGCTGCCACGGATTCGGCCGCGACTACACGGCGAAAGGTCTGATCGAGCAACTCGTTGACCTGGCCCTTCGTCATCGGCCCGCGATTCGAGAGCCGCGCATTCGCGGGCACGCCGAAGGGGATGCGATAAACATCCGGCAGGAACGGTCCGAAACCCTCCTTGTAGGGGTGGGTCTTGCTGGTGAGCGACAAGCCCATCATGGTGCGGCCATGAAAGCCATCCTCAACGGAAATGACCGACTGGCGGCCGGTAAAAGCGCGCGCAATCTTCACCGCATTCTCCACCGCCTCCGCACCGCTGTTCACCAGGAAAGTCTTTTTGGCGAAATTGCCCGGCGTAAGCTCATTGAGTTTCTCCGCCAGCGAGACATAACTTTCGTAGCCGGTGACCTGGAAGCAGAGATGAAGAAAAGCATCCAGTTGTGAGCGCAACGCGCGGAGCACCCGCGGATTGCGATGGCCAACGTTGGTGCAGCCGATACCGCCGCCCAGATCGATGAAGCGATTGCCATCGACATCTTCGAGCATCGCGCCCTCGGCATGGCGCACAAACAGCGGTGTAGAGGCGTAGACCCCGCGCGGAATAGCCTGCGACCGGCGGGCGGTTAACGCGCGCGAGTTGGGTCCGGGAATTTCTGTCTTCAGGCGAATGTTGGACATGGTTTCAATACCATCCAATCGGCGCTTCATTGAGATTGATATGCACCTGCTTGGTCTCGAGATATTCATCGATGCCGTGAATCCCCAGTTCCCTGCCGAAGCCCGATTGCTTAAAGCCACCCCATGGAGCTTCCACGTAAGTGGGCTGCATGTGGTTGACCCAGACAATTCCGGCGCGGATGGCCTTCACCATGCGCAGGGCGCGATAGATATCCCGCGACCAGACGGCAGCAGCCAGTCCGAAGGAGGTGTCGTTCGCAATCTTGAGCGCCTCACGCTCGTCTTCGAAGGGGATCACTGCAGCCACCGGGCCGAAGATTTCTTCCCGCGCGATCCGCGCAGAGTTGTCAACGTCGTAAAAGATGGTCGGCTCGACGTAGTAACCGCGGCTCATCGAGGCAGGCCGGCCTCCGCCAAGCCCCAGCTTGGCTTCGGACTTGCCCAACTGTTGATAGGCAGAAACCCGGTCGTACTGCTCGCGGCTCACCAGGGGACCCATCTTGGTGGAACGATCCAGCGGCGGTCCCAGCTTGATGGTGCGTGCTTTTTCGATCATCGCCTCGAGAAACTTTGGATAGATCGACCGCTGCACCAACACCCTACTGCCGGCTGAGCAAACCTCGCCCTGGTTGATGAAAATTCCGAAGAGCGCGCCATCGATCGCCGCCTCAAAATCGGCATCGGCAAAAAATATGTTGGGCGACTTGCCGCCCAGCTCGAGCGTAACGCGCTTAAGGGTATCGGCTGCCGATTTCATGATCAGCTTGCCCACCGCGGCCGACCCGGTGAAAGCAACCTTGTCGACGTCGGGATGAGCAACGATGGCGGCGCCCGCCGTCTCACCCAGACCGGTCACGACATTCACTACGCCGGCAGGCACACCGCACTCCGCCAGCCAGCCGGCTATTTTCAACACGGTCAGCGGTGTCTGCTCGGCCGGCTTCAACACGCAGGTGCAGCCTGCGGCCAGCGCCGGCGCCAGCTTCCACGCGGCCATCCCGATCGGGTAATTCCAGGGAATGATCTGCCCCGCAACTCCGACCGGCTCTTTCAACGAGAGGCTGAGAGCATTGTCAGGAACAGGATTGACCAGACCGGAAACCTTGGTGGCCAGTCCGCCGTAGTACTCAAAGCAGGTGGCGGCATCGGCGATGTCGTATTCCGATTCGACGATCGGCTTGCCGCAGTTGCGTGACTCCAGTTCTGCGAGCTGCGGAGCTTCTTCGCGAAGCTTGGCCGCAATGCGAAACAGGATGCGGCCTCGATCCTGTGCGGTGGTTTGGGGCCAGCCGCCTTCGTCGAAAGCATGGCGCGCAGCGGCCACGGCAGCGTTGATGTCAGCTGCGCCGGCGTCGGGAATCTCAGCGATGACCTCTTCGGTCGAAGGGTCGTACACAGGAATGCGCTTGCCGGAAGAACCTTCCGTCCACTCCCCGTTGATAAACATCGGTTCACAACTGGTCTGCGAGACAGCCATAGTGGCTCCTTTCGAGAGCTAGGGCCGAGGAACGTCTGCCGGGTGCACGTCTGGCGGCAATGAATCGGCAGGCCGTGCACCCAGTTTGTTAGCGACTGAAAGCGCTAAACCAACGTCTCCTGCGGCGCTTTGGTTTCCTGTTGAGCCTGGGCCAGTGCCGGCGCCACCTCTTCAAAGGCCGAGAGGTGCTTGTCCACATCCGCCATGGAGTGCGCGACAGAGATGGTCCACTGCTCATCCCACCAATAAGGCTGAGCCATCACACCGCGGTTCAACATCCCGAACCAGTAAAGCTTCCACAGATCCGTATCCACAGCATGCCATTCGCGATAGTTACGGATCTTGCGCCGATAGAGCAGCATGGCGCCGTTCGACCCCGCGCTCTCCACGTAGGCTTCGAGGCCGGTCTTCTGCACAATCTGCTTGTAACCGGAGACCAGGGCGTCGCTGACCTTGCCGATGTGGGCGTAGCCCGCGGGTGTAAGTACTTCACGCAAGGTAGCAAGACCGGCCGCCATGACCAGTGGGTTGGTCGCATAGGTGCCGGCGTGGAAGACCTTCTGCTGCGCGATCACATCCATCACCTGTTTGCTGGACGCGAAGGCGGCTAAGGGGAAACCCCCGCCAATAGACTTGGCAAGGGTCACAATATCGGGTTTGATCTTGAAATACTCACACGCTCCGCCGCGGCCCAGCTTGGCACCGGTCTTCACCTCGTCGAAAATGAACAGCGCGCCCTCGCGGGTGCAGATCTCGCGCAGGCCTTCCAGGTAACCCGGTTCGGGCATGCAGATGCCGATGTTCATCATGATGGGTTCCACGATGACGGCAGCAATCTGGCCTGGATTCTCTTTAAAGAGGCGGTCCACTGCCTTCAGGTCATTGAACTGTGCCACCAGCGTGTTCTTCACCGTATCGGCGGGGACTCCGCCCGAGGCCGGAACCTGGTTCGGTCGATCCGGATCGCCAACCAGTTCGAGCTTGGGCTTCATGCTTACCAGCACCGAGTCGTGCACGCCGTGGTAGGCGCCCTCCATCTTGATGATCTTGTCGCGGCCGGTGAACCCACGGGCGATGCGGATGGCGTGCATGGTCACTTCGGTTCCACTGCTGCCGAAACGCACCTGCTCCACTGGAAAGCGCTGGCAAATCTCGTCTGCGAGGTCGTATTCCAGGGTATGGGGCATGCCATACATGGTGCCGGTCACCAGCCGTTCCTGCACCGCCGCGACCACGGCCGGATGGCAGTGACCGGCCATCAGCGCGCCAAAGCAAAGGTTAAAGTCGATGTATTCGTTGCCGTCGAGATCGTGGATGTGCGTTCCCTTGGCGTCTTTTACAAACAGAGGCCAAGGCTCGTAACTGCGGAAGTTGCTGGCGACGCCAAGCGGCATGCGGGGTTCGGCGCGCTTGAGCGCGGCTTTCGAACCTGGGGTACGTGCTTCAAAGCTGGCGAGTTCCTTTTGGAGAAGGTGGTGCATAGGGGTTCATCCTTTGCCCATAGGGCTGTCTAATGATGCGGAGGCCGAAAACGGTCGGGTGCAGCCAGGAGAATGACCTAGCGTTCGAGGAGGCTGGGGTTGGGCCGCCGGCACAGCCGGGCTTCGCCGCGGGCATAGCGGAGAAACCACCGCATCCGGCAAAAGGTGCCGGAAACGCGGGGTGTTGCGAAATCAGGAAGAGAAGACATTCGCTCAAGAAACCCTGTTCCGCATTATATGACCTGGGTAGTCCTCCAGGAAAGGCGTTGCCACGATGAAACCCTTGTAGTAATTTCTGGAAATTAACCAGTCTGCTCCTGACCTCGTCCTTCTTACACTATCGTGGCAACGACCCCTGGGCCCCCATACCGCGGATTTCGTTGATGGGAAAGATTCTGACAATAGCACCTGGAGTCATATTTGTTGAGTGCGAAGAGCTTGAGAGTACTTCTGCTATGCGCCTTATCGGCACTTGCCGCTCTTTCCGGGTGCAAGAAGGCGCAGCCTACGTTGAGCCTTCTGGTGTGGGAAGGCTACGCCGATCCTTCCTTCATCCAGGGCTTTGAAGCCAAATGCCAATGCAAAGTGACCGCGGCCTACATGGGGTCCAGCGATGAACTGGTGGCCAAGTTACGTGGGGGAGCTTCATCCAACTACGACGTGATCTCGCCCTCGAGCGATGTGGCCACGATGCTCAGCCGCTCCGGCCTGGTAGCTCCGCTCGATCTGAGCAAAGTCCCAAATTATGGGCAGCTTGCCCCCAATCTCACCTCGCGGCCGCTGGTGAAACAAAACGGAAAGGTCTACGGCGTCCCCCTTACCTGGGGGCCCAATCCCCTGCTCTACGACACCACTGCGTTCCCCAAAGCTCCCGCGACGTGGGCCGAACTTTGGGATCCTAAATATGCCAACAGGCTCTCGTTCTGGGACGACCTCTCCACCATGTACATGGCGGCCGAGGTGCTCGGCTACGGAAAGACCGACCCCGCGGCCATCTACAACCTCGACGATCAGCAACTGCAGCAGGTAAAGCAAAAGCTCATCGCGCTGAAACCGAATATCCGCAAGCTATGGACTACCGGCGGAGAGCTGACGAATCTGTTTCAGAATCACGAGGTCATCGCGGCCATGGGCTGGCCCCTGGTGACCAACCAAGTGCATAAGAGCGGATTACCTATCCAGGAAGAGATTCCCGCCGAAGGCACTACCGGGTGGATTGATCACCTGATGATTACCTCCTCAAGCGACAACAAGGAACTCGCCTATCAGCTATTGAACTACCTCATCTCCGCCCAGGCACAAAAGCAGCTCAGCGATGTCACGGGATATATTCCGGCCAACCCGCAAGCCGCCGCGTTGATGACAGCGGAGCAGCGCCACAGCCTGCACCTGGACGACATCGATGCCTACCAGCGGCAGATTGTCTTCTGGCAGGATGTGCCGCGCCGCGCCAAATATACCGAGATATGGAACGAAGTGAAGGCCAGCCAGTGAAGAGCTCGACATGAGCAATTTTCTGCGGCTGGAAAACGTGAGCAAACGCTTCGGCGAGCATACCGTGCTCGCATCCATTTCTCTGGATGTGGAACGGGGCGAGTTTCTTACCCTGCTGGGGGAAAGCGGATCAGGCAAGACCACGCTTTTGCGCATTCTGGCTGGCTTTGAGGAGGCAACCGGCGGACGCATTTTGCTGGAGGGTGAGCGGCTCGATGCGTTGCCACCCCATCGCCGCCCTATTCACACCGTCTTTCAAAGCTACGCCCTCTTTCCCCATATGAGCGTGTTTGACAACGTAGCCTACGGCTTGCGGGTGCGTGGATGTGCGCGTGACGAAATGACGGCGCGGGTAGAGGAAGCGCTCAAGAAAGTGCACATGGAGGGCTTTTCCAAGCACTTTCCCCGGCAAATCAGCGGTGGCCAGAAGCAGCGGGTGGCGCTGGCCCGGGCGCTGGTCAACCGCCCTCGGCTGCTGCTGCTCGACGAACCGCTCTCCGCCCTGGATGCAAATCTGCGCCTCGAAATGCAGCGCGAGTTGAAGGTGCTGCAGCGCGAGGTCGGTATCACCTTCATCTTTGTTACCCATGACCAGAATGAAGCCTTGGCCATCTCCGATCGCGTGGTTTTGCTTCACCACGGCAAGGTGGAACAGTGTGGCACACCGCGCGCGATCTACTCCACGCCGCGGACTGCGTATGCCGCTTCGTTTCTGGGCAAAAGCAATCTCGTCCAGGGGACGGTTCAGGACGGCGTAGCTGACTGCGCCGATTTTTCTGTACCGGTCAAGGTGCCGGACGGCGCGGTCACGTTTTCGCTGCGTCCGGAGTGTATCGTTCCCGTAACGGAGACCGCGCAGCCGGATGCGCATTTGGTTCCGTTTGTCGCAGAAGTGGTTGCAGAACAGTTTCATGGGGCTGACTCGCTGCTTACGCTGCGTTGCACATCCGGCATGGAGCTATCAGCGCGCTTTGCCGTCGCCCGCGGTAATGGCGGCTGGTTTGCCTTCCGGGCACAGGATCTGGTTCCACTGGAGCAGGAATAGCATGATCCGCTCTCGCTTGTCTGCATGGCTGGTGACGTTTCCCCCGTTCGCCTGGATAGCCCTGTTTCTGTTCACGCCTTACTGTCTCCTCTTTTGTTACAGTTTCTGGAGCCTGGATGCCGCCCAGCAAGTGGTTCGCCATCTGACGTTCGCGAATTACCTGCACCTGATCAACACACCGCTCTATATCACCGTTATTCTCCGCTCCATGCGCATTGCGTTCTCGGTGGTTATTCTCTCCTTGCTCATCGGTTATCCCCTGGCCTGCTTTCTTGTCTTTCAGGCCGGCAAGTACCGGCGGATTCTATACCAGGCAGTGATCATTCCCCTGTGGATCAGCTACCTGGTGCGCGCCTATGCCTGGAAAGTCATCTTCGGGAATGAGGGCGTGATGAACACGCTGTTGCTCTGGTGCCATGCAACGCGACATCCTCTCGGCTTTCTGTTGTACAGCCCTTTTGCCGTGATCGTGACGCTCACCCACATCTATGTGCCCTTTGTGGTATTACCGGTTGTTGCTGCGCTGGAGAAGATTCCGCGGGAGTTGCTGGAGTCGTCGAGCGATCTCGGTGCGACAACCTGGCAGACTTTTACGCGCGTAATTCTTCCTCTGTCGCTGCCCGGCGTCCTCTCCGGTGCGACGTTCGCGTTTCTGCTCAGTTTCGGTGATTTTCTGGCGCCCCTGCTCCTGGGTGGACCGAGCAGCGTGATGATCGCCAATGTTGTGGCCAATCTCTTCGGCGCAGACTACAACTGGCCGCTGGGGGCGGCGGTTGCCGTGCTCATCCTGGTGATGGTGCTTGTCATTCTCACTATTACGCAACGGCTGGAACGCCGCTGGAGAGTGGCATGAAGGCCGGCAACCGTACGCTACCCGCGCTCTCGACCGCGTACGCCGCCGCGGCGTATGCCTTTCTGTACTTACCTATAGTCGTGTTGGTGGTCTATTCCTTCAATCGCGATGGCGTGGGTGGCTTTCCACCGCGGCATTGGACGCTCGATTGGTATCGCACCCTGTTCGCCGACTCCGCAATGTGGACCGCAGTGGGTAATAGCGCCATCGTCGCCCTCTGTACCGTCGTCTTGTCGATGTTGATCGGCTTTCCCGCAGCCTACGCATTGGATCGTTATTCGTTCCCGGGCAAAGCCGCCTTTCAACGGCTGGTCCTGCTACCGCTCATCGTTCCCGGCGTAATCACCGGCATTTCCCTCCTCTTGCTGACTGTTAGCAGCGGATTTCATCTGAGTCTAGTAACCGTAATTCTCGGACATTCCACGGCGTTGACGGCGGTTGCCGCGACGGAGATTTTTGCCGGGCTGGCCAAGCTCGATCGTTCACTCGAGGAGGCTTCCGCTGACCTTGGAGCGACCGGGATCCAGACTCTGACGCGAATCGTCCTCCCTGGCCTGCGGACCTCCTTGCTGGGCACCGCCCTGCTGATTTTCACCCTCTCCATGGATGAGATTGCGGTTACTTTTTTCCTCATCGGCCGGGAGAACACTCTGCCGCTCGAGATCTGGTCCCGCTTGCGACGCGGCGCGACCCCGGAGATGAATGCCATCGCCACCCTGATCTTTTTGTTTTCGGTGATTACTATCTTTCTGTCACAGTGGCTGATGACCAGTGAGAAGACGGAGATAGTCAATCGATGAGTTGGACTGACAAAGAACTGGGCATGGATTGCCGCATTACTCGCCGCGACTTCATGAACGGAGCGGCCATGGCCATTGCCGCGGTGATGACCCCGCGCACTTTCGCTCAAGGGCCAACAGAGCCGCAAGATCGTGCAGGCTATGACCCGCCCGCCGCGCACGGATTGCGCGGTAGCCACGTCGGTGCGTTTGAAGTGGCGCATCAGTTGCGCGACGGTACCTTCTGGAAAAACGCCGGGCAGCCTGAGAGCACGGGCGAAAGCTACGACCTGATCGTGGTAGGCGGCGGCATCAGCGGCCTCTCTTCCGCGCGCTTCTTCCATCAGGCTGCCGGAAAGACTGCGCGCGTCCTCATTCTCGAGAACCACGACGACTTTGGAGGACACGCGAAGCGCAATGAGTTTCAGGTGGACAAAACTTTCATGCTGGGCTTTGGAGGCACGTTTTCAATCGAGAGCCCAGCTCCCTATAGTCCTGTAGCCAAGGGAGTGATCCGCGATCTGGGCATCGATGTTTCCTCCTATGCAAAGCATTTGGACAAAAAAGCATATGACTCTCTTGGACTGAAGAAGAAGTATTTCTTTGACCAGGAGACCTTCGGCGCCGATTGCCTTGTGGCCCACCCTTCCGACTGGCAGGACCAGAAACTGTGGCGCGAATTTGCCGCGCAGGCTCCGCTGACAGACAAAGCCAAAGCGGATCTGAAGCGTCTTTATGCTTTCGACGAGGATCTGATGCCGGGTCTCTCTTCGGATCAGAAGAAGGCAAAGCTGGCGCGCATGAGCTACGCCGACTACTTAACCAAGCTGGTCAAAGTTGACCGTCAGGTGGTGACCCTGCTGGACCCGGAACAGAAGTCGCTCTACGGTGTCGGCATTGACGCCATCTCGGCCCAGGATGCCTGGGGTTTGGACATGCCCGGCTTCGAGGGGCTCAAACTCGCGCCTGGTCCGGGCCCAGGGATGGGCCGCGACGCCATCCCCAACGAGGAAGCGGAAAAATATTTCTTTCATTTCCCCGATGGAAACGCGTCTATCGCGCGACTCCTGGTGCGTTCCCTGATTCCCGAGGCTGTACCCGGCAAGTCCGCAGACGACATTGTCACTTCGCAGGTTCGCTATGAGCAGCTTGACCAGCCGGCCCACCCGACGCGCATCCGCTTGAACAGCACTGTCGTGCGCGTACGACATGAGGGAGACCCCTCCACCGCGAACTCCGTGGAGGTAACATACGTGCAGCAGGGCCGGACATATACGGTAAAGGGGGCCCATTGCATTCTGGCTTGCTGGCACCAGGTTATTCCCCTACTCACAAACGAGTTGGCGGGAGCGCAGGTGGCGCAATTGCGATCAGCAGAGAAGGTGCCGCTCGTCTACACCAACGTGGCTCTAAGAAATTGGGAGAGCTTCGTCCGATTACAGACGCAAAGCGTCACTGCGCCTGGATCTTATTTCACTGAGTTCGGCCTGGACCGCCGCGTTAGCATTGGCGATTACCATTGCACCAGGCGGCCGGATGAGCCGATTGTGCTCACCATGGAACGTTACCCCTGTTCACCCGGACACCCGGCGCGGCAACAACATATTGCCGGCCGCTACGATCTATATGGCACCTCATTCGAAACCTTCGAAAGAAAGATCAGGGAGTTGCTTGCCCGCAGCCTCGGCTCGGGCGGCTTCGATCCCGCACGCGACATCACCGCTATCACGGTCAATCGCTGGCCTCATGGCTACGCTTACCAGTACAACTCCCTGTGGGACCCGTTCTGGTTAAACGGCGGTCCCTTGCCCTGCGTCGAGGCGCGAAAACCTTTCGGACGCATCGCCATCGCCAATGCAGATGCCGACGCCTACGCTTATACCGACTGCGCCATCAACCAGGCCTACCGGGCAGTGAACGACTTGAAGATTTCGGCGAGTTGATTGCTGCACATCTTCCGCCGCGCTTCGATGCGGAGAACGAGACTCACTGAGAATTTTCACCTGTAACCACAAGCCGGGTGCCCCACATCTCGCTTGTATTTCGCGAGATGTGGGATACCACGAAGCTCAACCCCTCACCTTCAGGGATAATTCGATGCCGAAAACGGCCAAGATACAGTAGTGGTATCCCACATCTCGCAAAATACGAGCGAGATGTGGGGCACCCGGCGTCTGCTTACCGGTGAAAATCCCTAAGAGGAAACAACTCAGTTAGGTGACCACCGCCGGATGACCGGGCCATGCTTTGCCGCGCGATACGACACCCGCCAGGAATAAATAGAGCAAGAGTCCGATCGGCCCAAAAAGGAAAGTCAACACCAGGCACGGAAGCACCAGCACAAACGGCACGCGATTGCGGCGAGCATCGCGTACCTGCCAGCTACCAATAAACAGATCGAAGGCCAGGTAATGCACCCATCCAGCAAGCACGAGCCAATGGTCGGTGAACAGTAACATGACCCCACTGAGCGAGCTGAATCCACCCTTGTGGCCGCCCCAGTGGGTGAGAATGAGCACCAGGTAGAGGCAGCACAGCAGAGCCGGCACCAGGAGACCGGTGATCAGCGAAGAGATCACGCGCGAAGCGCGGGGCGACCAGCCGGTGACTACCAACAGGAGCCAACCGGCCATCGCCGTGCTGTTGCAAAGCCGAAAGAGCGCATCTGCAGTCATGAAATGCCTTCCTTACTTTCGAAAATGCTGTTTGCCCGGCTGCGCTTTGAGCTCGGCTTGCTGTGGATCACGAACACGGCAACCGCGGTCAAGACCAACCACGCAGCAAAGCTTTCCAACGTTACACTATCCGGCTGTGCAATCGACTGCCCTCGGAAGGCCTGCCAGAGAACCAGCCCGAAAAGCGCCAGGTAACTGGCGGCCGCCGCGAAGATCAGATTACGCTGCGTACGTTCGCCAGCCGGCACTCGGCGACGTGCGATCCACCACGCCAACAGCGGCAACACCTGCAAACCATGCATACCCAGAAAGTGAGCGATTCGCAGATCGCCGTGATCGGCGCTCCAACCGGTAACCGGCAGTCCGCGACCGCCATCCGGAGCGCCCACCGTGTGCGCCCCCGCGATTGGAAGCCGGCCGGTAACATGCGCTTCCGCCAATTGCCGCGAGTTCGGCACCGTCATCAGACCTCCTGAGCCTGTCCCGATCAGCGCCAGCACCATACCCAGCCGGAGCGACCATCCCCAGGCAGAGTGGGCAAAGGATTGACGGAAGAGGACCACCGCGAGCAGCAGCATCGATAGCCAGATGATGGCAATGCTCACCCCCATGACAGCAAAAACCGCTCCGTCAAAGTGTGTGGCAAAGTTGAAGTGGCTGCTGGTGCCCCGCGCCGCTTGCATGTCGATCAGCGCGATTTCAAGCAACAGGGACAGCGCCAACACAAGATCGAGGCCGCGCCGAAGACGGGGCCAGATGGTGGCCGCCGCAATACAGAAGGCGAAGCTCCAGGCGGCAATCATGGTCGAGACCGCGAACTTCGCCGGCTTGAGCCATGCCGGCGCTCCGGTAATGATGCGGTGATCAAAAAGCAGGCCGAACCCGCAAAACACGAGGTCCGCTGCCATGACGAACCCCAACACCGTCAGCGCGGGCGATACAGCATAACCCGCGGCAACCAACCTTCTCCACGACAAGGAAGGATTATCCATGTAAAAGAGATTAACATTAATGTTAGTCGGATTCACATCGGTGTAGAATTAAATTCAGACGTGACCGCCTCTAAAAAACGCCCCTATCATCACGGAGACCTGCGCGCAGCCCTGATGCATGCAGCGCTGTCGCTGGTCGAGGAACATGGCGTAAAGGGTCTTGCTCTGAGCGACGCCGCCCGCCTGGCGGGCGTAAGCGTAGCTGCCCCTTACCGTCATTTCAAGGATAAGCAGGCCTTGCTGGCAGAAATTGCAGAGGAAGGTTTTGGCCTCTTTCGTGATGCGTTGGCGCGGGTCTCGCAAAACTACCCTAACGACCAGGTCAGGCGGCTGGTGGAGATGGGCATTGCCTATGTCGATTTCGCACTGAAACACCGCTCCCACTTCAAAGTGATGTGGGAGGGCGGGATTTCAAAAGCGAAATATCCGAATGTCGAAAAGACGGCCTATGAAGCGTATCTGCTGTTGGAAGGGGCCGCACGGGACCTGCTGCCAGTGGCTCACCCTGGCCGGCAGCAGGCATTAATTGCGGCTGCCTGGAGTTTGGTTCATGGCTACGCCACGCTGGCGCTGGAGCACGAACTCGAGGTGGTCAGCCCAGAGCAAGGCAACAAAAAGCTGTTGCGGCAGTCTCTCCATCTCCTGCTCGACCAGTTTGCTACTTGATTAGGGCATGTAGAAGATTTCGCGCAGCATGGGAAAACGCTCCCCGGAGCGCAACGGATCGAGGGGAGCAAAGTAGGGAGCCATCGCCTGCTGCCAGCGAGTATTGACCGGATCGGCTTCGATCCGTGCCCAGGTCTCGTCGAAATTCTCGACATGCATGGTTAAAAAAAGAAGCTGATCGCGGCGAAAGATAGAGTACTCGGAGATACCGGCGCGCTTGAGCAACGCCAGCATCTCCGGCCATACTTCTGCATGGGCCTTGTCGTACGCCTCTTCCGTGCCGGGGCGTAACCGCAAAAGGAATGCGACTCTTTGCATCATCAGGTTGAGGCCTAGTCCGGTTGAGGAACAATGCGAAGGTAAGGCTTGGGCGATTTCCATCCGCCGGCATACTTCAGCTTGGCTTCTTCATCGGAGACAGACGGCAGGATGATGACATCGTCGCCCTGTTTCCAATCCGCAGGAGTCGCAACCTTGTGCTTCGCCGTCAGCTGCATGGAATCGAGGACCCGGAGTAACTCCGGAAAATTGCGTCCGGTGGTCATCGGATAACTCAAGTGGAGTTTGATCTTTTTGTCCGGGCCGATGATAAACACGGTGCGCACCGTGGCATTGGTGGCCGCCGTGCGGCCTTCAGAAGTGTCGCCGGAATCGGCCGGCAACATGTCATACATCTTGGCCACCTTAAGGTCGGTGTCGCCGATCATGGGGTAGTCCACCTTGTAGCCGCCGGTCTCCTCGATATCGATGGCCCACTTTCCGTGACTGCTCACCGGATCCACGCTCAGTCCGATCACCTTGGTATTGCGCTTTTTGAATTCGGGGTGCAAGCCGGCCACGCTGCCCAGCTCTGTGGTGCAGACCGGGGTGAAATCTTTCGGATGGGAAAACAAAATAGCCCAACCGTCACCGATCCACTCATGAAAGTGAATCGGGCCGTGCGTAGTTTCGGCGGTAAAATCCGGGGCTGTATCGTTGATCCTGAGGGCCATGCCAAGTCTCCTGCTTTCTGAGAGCTTCTGCGCTCAAGCAGCATTTTAACAGGCAGGCGCGCGTCACCCCTCGTGGTAAGGGATCCAGACCTGCATCGCAGAGAGCTGGCGATTCGACCAGGCATAATACGGGATAAGGCGCAGCGTCGTCGGGCGAGGCGCTTCTGAATGTGGCAGGTCCGGCTGGTAGAGGTTGGCTGGTTCCGCCGGGAGCCAGGCGCCAGGGTGCTCCAGCACTACCACTCCATCGAGTAACTGGGGCTGATAGCCGGTTGCGGTGGTTTCAGCGATTCGCGCCGTATAGCGCGGAAAGCCCTGCGTTTCCGTAGCCGCCACCGCTTGGTCAAGCTGCTCCATACAATAAACGATGGGGCCACGCTGAAAGGCGATACGGCCGCGATCGTCGGTCACTGCCAGGTTGGCGTGTACTGCTTGCGGCTGCATGTCGAAAGCCAACTCAACCGCGTCGCCCGGGGACCAGCGGCGCTCAAGCGGCAAATACTGCCCTGGCGTGACCTCGGCCACTGGTTTGCCATTCACCTTGACTGTGTTGTGCTTCGACCAACCCGGAATGCGTACGAACAAAGTGAACTCCTGGGGCGAAGCCGGCGTGACCGCCAGGTGCACCGTTCCCTCCCATGGGTACTGCGTTGTTTGCTTGATTGAGAGCCTGGCTCCGTTCTGGAGCTGCCAGTTGAGTTCGGAATTGTCGTAGAAATGCACGTAGACACCTTCTCCCGAAGTGCTATAGAAGTAGCCCGGCAGGGCAGCAAACGTGCGTTCCAGGTTGGGAGGGCAGCACGTGGTGTCGTACCATGGGTTGCGGATTTTATCGCCGGTCGAGGGATCGAAGGCCAGCGGGTTGCGATAACAGTAGAGTTTTCCATCCAGCGACATGCCGGAGTTGATGCCGTTGTACAGGGCGCGCTCCATCACATCGGTGAACTTTGCGTCTCCGCTGGCTGACAGCATGCGCCAATTCCACATCATGTTGCCGATCGCGGCGCAGCTCTCGCCGTATGCAGTTTCGTTGGGCAGTTCATAGGCGTTGCCGAAGGCCTCGCCATCGCTGCGTGCTCCCACTCCGCCGGTTACGTAAAGCTGGTGCGCAGCCAGATCGTCCCACAGGCGGTTCAGAGTCTTCCAGTAGGCCGGGTCGCCGGTTTCGAGGTAATAGTCCGTCGCCCCGCAACACGCATACATGGCGCGCACGGCGTGGCCTTCGAGCTTGGTTCTGGAGGTAAACGGGACACCGCAGAACATATAAACGATCTGCCGTTGCTGAAGCGGAATCCGCGGGTCTCCCTGAAGAATGTACCCGGCCAGTTCGAGGTAGCGCCGATTCCCCGTGGTGCGATAGGCCTCAATCAGCGACATCTCAATTTCAGGATGACCGGCCACGATGGGACCCTGGGTCTGCCCCGGGCCGTAGCCAGGCAGCAGAAAGTTGTCCACGAAGCGCAGGCCGGCGTTCAGCAGCGTTGGATCTCCCGTGGCGCGGTACCAGGCGATGCCACCCTGCAGCAGATGACCAATACAGTAGAGCTCGTGGCCGCCGGTCTGGGTCTTAGGGAGCATGCGATCGCCTTGCCTGGCCTCGACAAAGTAAGTATTGAGATAGCCACCGGGTTCCTGCGCGGCGACGACCTGGCGAATCATCTCTTCACTGGGCCCACGCAGCTCCGGCAGCGGACCGGACTGGAGCGCGAACCCCACAGCTTCCAGCCACTTGTAGATATCGGAGTCGGAGTAGACGGGACCGCGCTGGGGGGCGGTAGATTTTCCCTCCAGACGGAGGAAGTTGTCCATGCGGCCATGGTCGACCAGTTCCTGACGCATGCTGGGGATACTTGACTCCACGTTGGTCTGGCGGCGTTTGGACCAGAATCCTGGGGTGATGGTCACCGCCTGGACAGGAACGCTCTTCAGCTTGGCATAGGGCGAATTGCGGGTGGCGACTATACCAGCGCGGGCCCAGTCAGGATCGAGAGCCGGGGCGTTAGATGGAGTGCTCGACTGCCCGAGGGCGAAATCAGTGGTTGGCAACGCGGCTGCGGCAGTCGCCGCGGCCGCAGTGGTAATGAATTGGCGCCGGGTTACCGATAAGCGGAAGCTCATAAGCCTGACCCTCTTTAGACGACTAAGCAGTATACGCCAGCGGCATGACTCGACCGTTGGGCGACTGCACATGCGTGCCAGTTGATCGCAAGTGACAATTGTTTCAGGTGGGTACAACTACGTACGACGAGATAGGTGCGAATGCCGATGTATTTGAAGATCACAGTTCAAGTGCCGGAAGCTCTTGGAATGCGCAGGGTCCGGTGTTCGTTATTTTTGTTCTATTTGCTCAGCTCAGTCGTCACGCATGACCAGTCGCTCTTGGGATGCGACATCATGTTTTTTTGAGAGGGATGCATTCGAGCTACGACCTCCAGCATTATAGAGTGACCCGTGTGTTTGCAGAACAACCAGCGACTGCATGAGGTGTCTTCTATGGCACCACTCCGGCTGGATAGATCGCGATGTAATAAAGATCTACTCGCCATGTAATAACATCATCGACTGCTGCTGCACCCATCCGGCACTGTTTTGACAATCTCAGAATTTCAGGAAATGTTTTGCACCTTGAGATCAAGCGATTCTATTGGTAAGGCCCAGCGCGATTCTCTTTCGCTTTGGTTCTTCGGCAGCAGCATAAAAGGCCGATGTCAGTGCCGCGCACCGTGCATGAATTTTTTTCTTACCTCCGGCCACAACACCAGAATCTATGAGTAAAACCTCATCCAATGGTCCTGCGCTTTAGTGAATAAATCCACAAAATACAGCAGGAGCTCTTGACTTGTTAGTCAACATGAGGCAACTTCTAGACAGTGTTCAATTCAACAGGATCAGTCAATCGTCTAACGACGCGCGCTCCTCAGAGCGAAATAAGTCGCAGTAAGTGCAAATAACCTGCAGCATTGCAGGTGGGCCCACAAGATGAACGCACTAGCGCGAGGCAGGTGAATACCCCTCTGCCTGATAACACATCTAGAGGTTTTGAATTTATGCCTGAGGATCAGGATATTTCTGTCACCAGTCTATTCATCCGCCATTGGCCGATGATGCTGGCTACACCCGCAATATGCATTGTTTTGGCGGGATTGTTAACCGTTGTGATACCCCGGCGCTACGAGTCGACGATGAAATTTCTCGTCAACACTGAGCGTGCGGATCTGGTGATTACTGCAGAAAATGACCAACGGGAGCCGCCGCGTCAAGACCTGACTGAAGCCGAAGTAAATTCCGAGATGGAACTGCTGAAAAGCCAGGACATCCTGCGAGGTGTGGTCACAGACGAAAAGCTATACAGTCCGTTGCTTAGCAGCCAACAGCAATCCCCAAGCCCGAAACATATTGAACGCGCCATCCTTGCCCTGGAGAAGAACCTTAAAGTAACCGCGGTGCACAGGACCAACATCATCGAGGTCGCCTACAAGACGGATGATCCCGACAAAGCGGTTGCGGTGCTGCATAGCCTGAGCAAGCGTTACCTGGCCGAGCATCTTGCTGCGCACGGTGCGCCGGGCACCTATGAGTTCTTCGCCGATCAGGCGAGGCACTACGAGGATCAACTGCAGAAGGCCCGCGCAGCATTGACCGCTTTTCATCAAACGACTGCGCTGTTTTCGATGCCGCAGCAACAGAGTTCGGATATCGATGGCCTGCAAAGCACAGAGAATCAACTGAAAGAAGCTCAAGTCAAGATTGCCGAGCAGCAGGCTCGTCTGGTGGCTAATCAAAGACAATTGACGAGCCTGTCCAGCCGATTAACGACCCAGGTTCGTGCGGTCCCCAATCAAATGGCCGTTCAGCAGCTGGGCACGATGCTCGCCGATTTGCGTAATCGTCGTATTACGCTCGCTGTTAAATTCAAAACCGGCGATCGGCTCATCAAAGAACTGGATCAACAGATCGCTTCAACCGAAGCCCAGTTGCACCACATCCAGAGTGAGCCCGCCACAGAACAAACAACAGATGTCAACCCAATAAGACAAGCTGCCGAATCCGAAATCTCTCGAGGCCAGGTTGAGCTAAGGGCCCTGGAAGCACGAAAGGCCGCATTGATGACCACGCGAGGCGCCTATCTGGGTGAACTCACGGGTATGGAAACGGACTCGATAACGCTTCGGCAGTTGCAGCAGCAGGAGACAGAAGCGCTCGACAACTACAACTTGTACACACGAAAAATGGATGAAGCACGGCTCGCAGACTGGCTGGACCGCGCTAAAATCTCCAACGTTGCGATGATCGAAGCACCGACGTCTTCGCCTATTCCCGTTTCTCCGAAGCTCGGGGTGGACCTCGCCGTAGGTGGTGTGTTCGGATTTCTGCTTGCAATCATGATCGCCTTCTGGCGCAACTCCGGGCCAGGGTCCAAAGGGAAGGACTCCGCCGTTGATGTCGCCGATCTATACCCTGCACGATCGTTTCAGACGGCTAGCGGTGACTGATTTCGATCGGTTGCCATTACCTGGTGGAAGGCTATATATGAAAAGAATCTTAAGCCTGCTTGCTTGCATCGCGACTCTGGGTGTTCCTGCTTTCGCTGCAGATACGCCGCAGCTCCAAACACGCGACGCCCGATATCACCTCCACACAGGAGATGTGCTCGGCATTACCTATCGATACAGCCCGGAATATGACGCTACCGCCTCCATTCAGCCGGACGGTTATGCAGATTTTCCAATGCTAGGAGAACTAAAACTATCCGGACTGACAGTCGATCAGGCTCGCGAAAGCATTCTGGCTAAAGCAAACACGCGACTGAATGACCCTGAGATCTCGGTGATTCTCAAGGAATATGAAAAGCCCTACTACATCGTTGGTGGCGAAGTCGGAACGCCTGGCCGCTATGAAATTCGTGGCCCTCTGACCGCTTTGCGGGCGGTGGAGATCGCCGGCGGAATCCGAGAGAGCGGCAAAGCGAACCAAGTCCTGCTCATTCACCCGATTAACGAAACGGATGCGACCACGAGGCTCATTAACCTCAAAAAGGTCATGAAGAAGGGCGACATCAGTGAGGATGCGGCTGTTCAACCTGGCGACATACTCATTGTGCCTAAGACAAGACTAGCCAAAATCGAGCCCTATGTGAAGCTTGCCAATCCCGGGTCTTACGGGTTGTACGTAAATCCTACTTCGTTCTAGCCAAACCAATTTCCCTAACTCACAGAGTTTTCTGGATGAGATAGAAATGATGACCCATTTTCCGGTCGCTCGATTTACTTCTGTGGTTGTTGAGTCGGTGCTCGTCTTTGTGTGTTTTGCAGCTACCTTGCATTTCGCCGGCCACCATCATCCACTTACAATGTTTGCGCTTCCGCGGTCTCTTGCCTGGCAGACGCTGCTTGCCAGTCTATTATTCGTCGCGGCATGGATGATGATGTTTCTTGACCTGCGGCAGCAGCAACTGAGACACACGTCTCTAGCGACGACGCTGCGCGTAACACTGTCGGGTTTGGCCATACTCACCCTGGTTGCCCTGTCCGTCATTGAAGTGATGCGGCCTGGCTCGGATGTCAGCCAGACTCTTCTTCGTTTCTGGCTGTGGAGTCTGTCCTTAACCATTGCCGTGACAACGCTCAACTTTGCCCTTCGCCGGATGTTCCTGGACAGCGATCACAATGTGCTGATCCTGGGTACGGGCCCCCTCGCCCGTCGTGCCTGGCGTGAGGTAAGGACGACGCATTGCCGATCATTCAAGATCATCGGTTTTAGCGACACATCCTGTCTGCCAAGCGCTCCATCGGACGTCAAGGCAAGGTATCTCGGGGATGTTAACTCGCTCGAGAGCCTTCTACTCCGGTACGACATCGATCTGATCATCGTGGCGCTTCCGGTAAGATCTTGCTACGACACCATTCAGGACGCGATCGCAACCGCGCGCGCGGGCGGTATAGACCTGTACAGCTTTAGCGATTCATTCCCGTTCAATACTGATACGGCACAGGGATCTTATCCTAGACACCTCTTTGAGCCGAAGCACACGTTGCGGAGTGGCTTTTCCAAAGTTGCGAAGCGGACGTTTGACGTGATCTTCTCGCTGCTTGCGATGCTGTTGCTTATGCCTTTGCTGTTTGTGGTCGCATGTGCGGTCAAGCTTACAAGTCCGGGCCCGGTGTTTTTTGTTCAGGAGCGTTACGGCTATCGCAGACGGAAGATGCGCTTTATTAAATTCCGCACCATGGTCAGGGACGCCGAGACTCTGCTCAAGAGCGTGGAGCACCTCAACGAAGCCTCGGGACCTATTTTCAAGATAAAGAACGATCCTCGAATTACTCCTCTGGGGAAATTCCTGCGTAAGACATCGATCGATGAACTGCCTCAGCTCTGGAATGTGTTGATAGGCGACATGTCCCTGGTGGGCCCACGACCTATGAGCCTTCGGGATGTATCACTCTTCAGTGAAGCCCATCTGCTAAGGCGCTTCAGGGTCAAACCGGGAATTACCGGTTTATGGCAGATTTCGGGACGTAGCAATCTGACATTTGACCAGTGGATCGCCCTGGACTTCTCTTACATTGACCGTTGGTCCTTCGGTCTTGACATGCAAATTCTGTTGGCGACCATCCCTGTCATTGTTCGGGGCTCAGGGGCAATGTAGAGCGATTCGCTCGGGAGGCAGAGTATGGTTCGTGTCGCTTTAGTACATGACTACTTCACGCAACATGGGGGCGCAGAGAATGTGGCGGGTGAACTCTACAACCTCGTGCCGCACGCGGATATGTTCGCGACCGTTGCATTGGATAAGTACATACCGGCCTCCATCCCGAGAGAAAAGCTGCAAACATCGTGGATGCAAAACCTGCCGCACATCGCGGAGCTTTATCGGCTGTACTTCCCACTTTATCCGCTCGGAGTACAGTCATTGGATCTTTCACGGTACGACCTCGTGATCTCCAGCTCTTCGGGATATGGGAAAGGCGTACGCACCCGCAGTGACGCCCTCCATGTTTGCTACTGTCACACGCCTATGCGCTGGATCTGGCGATATCACGATTATGTGAGCCGGGAGAAGCTCGCAGTTTCGAAGCGGCTTTTGCTACCCGTAGCGTTGAAGGGGCTGAAAGCGTGGGACATTGATGCGGCAAGGCAGCCTGACCAGTACGTAGCGAACTCCAGGGTAGTTGCACAGCGGATTCGAGACTGCTATGGACGCGAAGCCATTGTCATTCCGCCGCCGATCGACGCTGGTCGCTTCGTGCTACAAGCGCAGCAAGATGATTACTATCTCGTGCTCGCGCGTTTCGTTTCTTATAAGAGAATCGATCTGGCAGTCAGTGCCTGCAACACTTTAGGCAGGAGATTGTTTGTCCTTGGTGGCGGACCGGAGAGCGATAAATTACGAGCTCTGGCGGGCCCGACTGTGACTGTACTTGGACATGTTTCAGATGATGAAGCCACTCGGTATGCAAGTGAATGCCGTGCCCTCTTGTTTCCCGGCGAAGAGGATTTCGGAATGGCTCCGCTTGAACTGGCGGCGGCGGGGCGCCCAACGATCGCTTATCGCGCGGGGGGCGCTCTGGAAACGATCGTCGAGGGGACTACCGGGATTTTCTTTGACCAGCAGGATGTATCTAGTCTGGCAGAGGCAATTCTCCGCTTTGAGACGATGAGCTGGGATCCGAACACTCTTCGCGCGCATGCGCTGCGCTTCGATGTCAGTCAGTTTCGCAGGAAATTCTATACTCTGCTGGACTCGTTGGGTTTTCCGATTGGCGCCGAGGTCGCAGATAGCAGCCGCCGCACCGCGCCTTTCCGTCCCGTGCGCCCGGAAGACACCCATGCTGTGAATAGGTAGAGCCGTTCCTATCATTACCGACTGAAATGGCATACATGGAGACATGCCCTCGAATGAAGGTCTGCTATTACAACCATACCGGTAAGGTGAGCGGGGCGGAGAAGGTTCTCTTTACTCTGCTTGCCAATGTCGGACCCGGGTTTGAGGCCTCGTTGATCGCTCCGGACACGGCCCCCATTCGCGCATTTTGCCTGAGCCATGGGATCTGTCACCTGCCCGTAGATGAGCTTAGAGCTCGGTTTACCGTGAACCCCTTCCGGCTGGTCCGGTATATTTTCTCAGCCATACGGGGGATATCGCAGGTAAGCCGGCTGGTGAAACAGGTTGCCCCCGATGTATTACATGCCAACAGTACGCGAGCCGGAATGGTTGCGTGCGTCGCGACGCTGGGTAGTAAGACACCACTGGTGTGGCATGTTCACGATCAATTCAGGAAGCACCCCATAACCAGCTTCGTTCGTGTTCTTCTCGGATCCTCGCGCAGAAATTACGTCATCGCTGTTTCTCAAGCAACTGCGGCAGCCGTCCGCGGAAGGCTTCGCAGCCGCACCGTCGAACGAGTGCCGATTAGTGTCATTTACAACGGCGTGGATGCTAAGTTGTATGCTTCGCGGCCCAGCGAAGTAGAGCTCTTCCTGAAAAAGGAAGCACTCAACGACGCTACCTTCCGGGTTGCGATGATCGGACAGATCACACCACGCAAAGGCCAGTTAGCGGCCATTGAGACGTTTGCAAAACTTGTCCATTCCGATGCCCCAGGGGCGCAACTTCTGATCGTTGGAACCCCCGTGTTCAATAACGACCATCTGTATTTGCAACAGCTGCGGGCAGGTGTAAAACGGCTGGGGATCGAATCGAATGTGAGGTTCATGGGACATCGAACCGATATCGCGATAATTCTACAGAGTTGCCATCTTCTGGTCTCAAACTCTTCGTCCGAACCTTTCAGTCTTGTACTTTTGGAGGCGTGTGCCAGCGCAACACCTGTCCTGACGTCGGCAGTGGACGGCGTGCCGGAGCTCGTTCTCGACGGAGTGACCGGCAAGCTCTTTCCGTACGGAGACTCCGACGCCATGCTGAACGCACTGAGGCAATTAAACAGCGATCGAGAGTACGGCCAAGGCCTCGGGATTGCGGCACGTGAGAGAGTTTTGCATCACTTCACGCAGGAGCAGTTCCTGCAACAGGTCCGTCAAATCTATGTTGGTGTGGCCGGCGCTCTACCTGCTCCCCGCCCCTTTGAGGCGGCCAAGCAGGCCGTACCCTACGAACTGGAAGAGCAGGCGAGACTCTGGGGCACGCATGACGCCTGAACCGTGCGTGGCTTCAGTCGAAGCAAAGAGTCGCACAACCGCACTGCTTGCGGCGGCCAAGGCAATATTTACCGGCCGCAATAATTCCGCGGCTGCGCTGCAATCACTTGCGACTAAGGTTCTTGTCCTCGGGCTGAATGCTGCTACCAGCATCGTGGTCGCTCGTGCCCTAAAGCCGGCCGGGCGGGGAGAGATGTCTGCCATCATCATGTGGCCTGGATTTTTTGCCGCCCTGCTGACTTTGGGTCTCCCCAGTTCGTTGACTTATAACTTGAGGCGGAATCCAGGGCGCGCTCCGGAGAGCATCGGTGCGGCAACGATTTTAACTCTCCTGGTCGGCGTGATCACAGGGATCCTTGGGTTCATTGCCCTTCCCATCTGGCTGACCAAGTACTCCTCCGGAGATATCGTATATGCGCGATGGATGCTACTCGCCTCGCCGCTAGGTTTGATACCTTTGTGCGGACGGGCGGCGCTTGAAGCGAGGGGAGATTTCTTCGCATCAAATCTAAGCCTGTGGTCTGCGCCTTTTCTAACGCTCCTCGGCCTCTTCGCGCTGGTTTTAGCCGGCCATGTCACACCGCTCTCGAGTGGATTGGCCTACGTTCTTGCGGCAATTCCCCCTGCTGCCTTCCTGGTTGTGCGGGTCTATCGAGCTTATCAGCCACGCTTTGCCAACACCTTTGCATCCCTGCGAAATCTGCTGCACTTCGGCGTTCGCGCATGGGGAATCGATCTGCTCTCCGCGCTGGCAGTTTCAGAGCAGGTGCTCGTCGTTCATTTTCTGTCTCCTGCTGACATGGGCACCTATGTTGTCGCGGCTAGTCTGGCCCGAATGCTCAGCGTGTTTCAAACATCCGCTGTAATCGTGCTCTTCCCTCGTATCGCCGCGCGCACTACGGTAGATGTGGTCGAATTGACGGGCTTCGTCTTCAGAGTAACTACTTTTTGCGCAGCGACTGGGGCGTTAGCCGCTGGCGCTGTTGGTCCAATGTTGCTGCGGTCGATCTATGGCCCATCTTACGCGGAAGGCGGCGTCGGCGTATTTCGGCTACTACTTGCCGAAGTCGTTCTGTCCGGTGCCACGCAAGTGTTGGCACAGGCATATCTTGCACTTGGAAGACCAGGGACGGTCACGGCGATTCAGGCGCTAGGAGTGGGCATTGGGTTGCTCATAATGCCGGGATTGATCAGAGAATTTGGAGGCGCCGGAGCACCCCTGGCGCTCCTGGTATCCAGTGTCATTCGCCTCGCCGTAACGCTTTTGTCATTTGGCTATTTTTTGAAAACGGCGCCTCCTCAAGTCTGGCCAAAGCGCGAAGACCTACGCCTCGTCACCAAACGCCTAGCGGCCCTAACCGGCGTCTCTGCCATCGTTCCATCCTGAGAACGCGTAATCGACACGCTTCTGTCGAGACAAGCCAGGGAAAGGATAATTCGCCATGCATACGGAAAGCGGCGAGCGGCTACTACCGAGCGGATTTCGTCTCGATCTACCGGTGAATAGCAGGACGCTACAGAACCGCGCGTGGATGCCAGCTGGATTGTTAGTCTCGATCACTCTGTTGTTGTTGGCGGGTGCACCCGGCGTTCTGAGACTGGCTTATCCAGCAGCCGCACTGCTGGCCGGCCTCTACCTATATGTGAAATCTCCTTCTCACTATTTTACGTTTACCCTATGGCTGTATTTTCTAACCCCCTTTGCCCGGCGGCTCACCGACTACCGCATTGGTGGGTACATTGATGGCAACACCATGCTGCTGGCGCCCGCGCTCGTCAGTTTGGTGGCGCTGCTTGCGCTTAACAAGGTACCCCGCCGAATGGATGACAGCTGGCTCACTTTCGTCCTGTTACTGGCTACTATTTTTTACGGCGGAGCGCTTGGTTTTGCCGTGCTTTCGGACCATCAAGCGGTAGTCAAATCCCTGGTCGGCTGGATGAGCCCCATGGCATTCGCCACCTTCATCTATCTCAACTGGCGGACGTTTCCAACATTCAAAGAGGCGATCGATAGGGCTGCGCTCGGTGGTCTTCTGGTCGTTGGCTTCTATGGTCTGCTTCAATTCATACTTGCGCCTCCCTGGGACTGCTTATGGCTGCAGGCAATGGAATATGATCCGGCGAGTGGGCCCGGTGTCTACGGCCTGCCCGAACCATTTTCTATTCGTACCTTCAGCACGATGAACTCGCATCAGCCGATGGCGATCGTCTTAATCATTCTGGCTCTCATCGCTTTAAGCAAAGGCCAGCGGCTCTACAGCTTCGCTGCCGCTATCGGAATGCTGCCCGTTCTGCTTTCTCTGGCGCGCACAGCCTGGTTACAGGCGGTCGTCTCGCTCATCGTCTTCGCTCTTCTGACACGTAAGGGCCGGTACTTCAAGAGTTTGGTGGCCGCCGCCCTCGTTCTCGGATCCATAGTGGTAGCGCTCTCTTTTACATCGTTCGGAGAAACCTTGCAACAGCGGCTCTTGAGCTTCTCAGACAAGGGAGACGATATAAGCGTAGGCGCGCGTGCGGCCGGGTATGACAAAGGTCTACGGCAAACGCAACTGCACCCATTTGGTTCAGGCACGGGTGCGATGGAGGTCGCATACACTCCCGTCATTTATGAGGATTTTGGTCCCAACGACAGTGCGCTGGTGGAACTCCTGGTGGACTTCGGAGTGGTAGGGACGGTTGCGATTTTATTGGCTTTATACATCGGATTGCGGCAGATTTACCTTCAATTCAGAAAAACAAAGAATGCGTTTCTGGCAGCTGTTCTGGCCATTTGGGCAGGGCTGTTAGTGCAATCACCTCTGAACGCCTGTCTTGACGGAGCCCACGGCCTGTTCGTCTGGTCAAGCTTTGCTCTGGGGCTAGCTTTCGTTAAGCACACCAGGAATTTAGAAGAATGCGAAAACGTTCAGCTCCATTCATCTACGTAATGTGCATTGCAGCGACTCTTAACGCACAAATGCTGGTCCACACTTCACAGCGTATACCTGGCCAAGCGCCCACGCAGCCTACCACTGTTACGGCTGCCAGTACGTCTGAGTTTCTAAATAGCATTGGAGTAGCCTGTCACCTGAATTACGCCTGGACGCCTTATGAGGATTTTCAAACAACGAAAGCATTGCTGGTTGCTTCGGGGATTCGCAATATTCGCGATGGGGGCGCCGACCCTCTCGCTATCACCCGATTGCGTGCCGTGAGAGCAGCCGGCATCCGAGTGACCTGGGTGATGGATTCCACAGAAGGGGTTGCGCCAACCCCGGCCTATTGGACGGCGGCGCCGCACCAGACCATGACTCATTTCCTCAAGGATGTTCTGGGGGTAACCGTAGCCGACGATATTGAAGTCAGCAATGAGATCGATATCTTTTATGCCAACAAGCATTGGCGTGCACACGATTCGTCCCCTCTCTCCGCTGATCCAGAGTCACCTTACTTCTGGGGGCGCTACATTCTGGCGTTGACGCGGGATACTTCTCGAAGTCTGAAAGCAGACCCTGCTTTTTCCTCGATCCATCTACTGGGGCCGAGCTTCGGCGGAATGTCCGCGGGGGTGGCAGATGGCTCTCTCTACGATCTCGTCGACATGGGGACCTTCCACCCTTATATGTATCGTGGCAATTTGTCTGCGCCATCCGGCATTGCCTACGATGGAGTGCCAAGCTATTTCGTGCAAACGACACAACCTACGGTTTATATCGATGAATATCCGACCTATTTCCGAGACTTTCAAGGTCCTTACAAACTCGGAACACTTCAGAAAGCCATGGTAGCAACGGAGACCGGTTACTACACCGGATCCTCTCAATACAGCATTAGCGAATTGGCCCAGGCGAAGTATATTCCGAGGGTCTTTGCGGAGTACTTTCGCCACAGCATTGCGAAAACATTCATCTACGAATTCCTGGACGAGGGCGGCGACGGCGAAATGGAACACAGTTTCGGGCTTGTTCGAGCCGACCTTACCCCGAAGCCCGCATATTTCGCGCTACAAAGCCTGACTGCTCTTCTGCAAGATGGCAACGGCTCGTTCACTCCCGGAGATCTCACCTACGGATTTATACCTGCAGCTAACGGAAGCTTTACACGAACCCAATATGCGCATGACCTCCTGCTGGAGAAGAGCAACGGGGACTTTTTTCTGCTCTTCTGGCACGAAGTTTCCGACGCCAACCGCACGGACCGATCGGGAACAGCTGTGTTGGGAACCGACATTGACGTGAGCCCCGCAAGTCTAGGGGTGACCATTACGCTGCCTGACCCGATCGTAAGCGCCGTTCTTTACACGTACGATGCGCAATGGAAACTCCACCCCACAGCGTTGCCGATCCGATCTCACCGTGTCTCAGTTATGGCACAAGACAAATTGAGCGTTCTTCGCCTATCTCCGGATGCTTCTATACTCACTGCGGCGCGTATCAAACACCAGGAGAGCAAACCGTAAATGCGGATTTTACATATAACGAACGACGTGACGGACCTCGGCAACGGCATCATTAATGTGGCCATCGATCTCGCTGTCGGACAAGCCGAGCAAGGTCATAGGGTGGTGATCGCTTCGGCCGGCGGGGGTCATGAACCACTGTTGCGCCAGCTCAAAATCGGCCATTTCTCTCTCGATCAGACGCGTTGTCCGCTGCCGCTCATAAAAGCCGTCGTTATCCTTCGTAGGTATCTCCGCGAGTTTCAGCCAGACATTGTTCACGCCCATTCGCGTACAGGCCTTGTGCTCGCCTGGTTGGTCACGAGATTCAGCGGGCACCCTCTTGTTGCTCACGTCCACAATGTCCACGAGCGTGAATCCGTAATTATGCGATTAGCAGACCGAGTCATCGTTGTGAGTGAGTCCGTGGGTAGAACGATGCGGGCGATGGGAGTTCAGGAAACGAAGATACGCGTGGTTCACAATGGCCCCCTGCAAAGTCCACGGCTGCCCTCGCTTGATTCCGTATCGCCCGCCTCCATCGAGCATCCCGCCATCGTTACGGTGTGCGGAATGAATCATAGAAAGGGAATTGCAGACCTCATCACAGCATTCGAGCAAGTCGCTGCGCAGATCCTGGACGCTCACCTCTACCTGGTTGGGAATGGTCCCGAGATGCAACTATTCCAGCAGCAAGCCAAAGCGTCCCCCTATGACAGTCGCATCCATTTCGCGGGGTTCCAACCCACACCTCAGCCTTATATGCTAGCCGCAGAGATCTTTGTTCTTGCTTCACGAAGAGAGTCATTCGGCCTCGTCCTCGTGGAAGCGAGGCAAGCCGGTTGCGCCATCATAGCCTCAGATGTGGATGGGATCCCTGAGGCATTGGACCAGGGCGCCGCCGGGATCCTGTTTCCACCTTCAGATATCACCAGGCTCGCGGAAGAGATGCTTCACCTGCTAACACACCATCACAAACGGATATCTTTGCAGCAAAAGGCCCTTGTAGGTATCGAACGATTCCACTATAGAGCCATGGCCAGGGAAACCTCAGAGATCTATAGCGAGCTGATGCTTGAGCGGCCTTCCCCGCGGACACGTCACATGGAAGTCCCCATGATGAACAACGAATAATTTGTCTTTTTGTTTCTTGCTAATTCGCTTAATCGGAGTTAAAGCGAGGTATATTTGGCGTAACTATTTTCACGCTCGTTGTATCATTGAAATTGATTTCTAAGATATTGATCTGGGCTCACATCAAGCATTAATTCATTAAAGAGGTGGAACTTGGAACACGCGCTTACACATCCACTTTTCGCTCGTAGCGTCCGCGCCCTCGACGTACTACAGCGCGCCTATATGCGTGCTTTCGCGTATATAAGTCCTGTCAAGGATTGCCGCACGGTGTTTGGTTCGATGGTGCGCTGTAACGCTCGGGATTTCTTGCAACGTCGAATCCGTTTTTTTCAGATATTTGAGCACAACCTCACATACTACTCGATGGAGCGACTCCGCGAGGGCGATGTCTATGTCGACATCGGAGCAAACATTGGTTATTTTAGTCTGCTCGCCTCGCGCTGCGTCGGGAATCAGGGACAGGTGATCTCAGTCGAGGCGGATCCGGTGACGTTCGCAGCATTGAAGAAGAATCTGGAGCTCAACGTGTGTCGGAACGTTTCGGCCCGCAACATCGCGGCAACCGCGACTGCGTGCAAGATATCGATCACACGCAGCGACCCCTATAACTCGGGCTGCAACGCAATCACGGTCGGGACAAGTGCAAGTGGCATTGAGGGCCTCCCCTTTCGTGACATCGTCGGAGAGGATCTCGGGCGGGTGCGTTTTATCAAGATCGACATCGAGGGGTCAGAGGAGCCTATCCTCAACGCGATCCTCGAAGCATTGCCTGACTTGCGGGATGACCTCATCGTCGCCTCGGAAGTAAGTCCCACATCGGCGGAGCATGTCGAGCGCTTCGTCGCCGCGGGCTTTCGCGCCTATGCCATGCAGAATGTCTACACTATCGACTATTACCTAATTCGTTCCTACCTGCGGAGGTTTCGGGAAGACAAGGTTGTGCATATGGTTCCAGTTAGTCAATTCGATCAGAATTACAGGGACTATATCTTCGAACGGATCGGATCGTCTGTAGCCTGAGAAGTTCGGGTTCGCACGCTGGATAGCCCATCGCATCACATCTATGAAAGCATCGGACACACCGGATACTGTCGGGCGTTGTCACGCTGCACTCAAATCTCAAATCGCGGGGATAGGGGCGCCATATTTGTCAAAGACTTTCCGTGATTTAGCAACAATCTCATTGCACCTAAAGCGGTGGAAGCGCGAGAGCGCCGCACTCCTCTCTCTTTCGCCGCGACATGGTTCGTCCGAGATTCAAGCGCAGTGAGGGCATCATTGTCCGTGTTTTATCCGCAGTAAAGTGACCCTCCAACTCAAAATCCGCCATTTGAGTGCAGAGCGACACCTGTTCAGCATCTTCCAGTAAGCCAGGTCGCCTCTCCAGGTAATGTCCTTTGCCCCGCGACAGGCATGCACGGCGCGCCTTCAAGTCAATCAACCACATCTCAATTTCGGGATGACCGGCCACGATGGGCCCTGATTCGCCACTGGGCCGAAGCAAGGGAAGAGAGACGTTGTCGACGAAGCGACGAAGCGCAGGTCGGCGTTCAGCAGGGTTGGATCTCCAGTGGCGCGATACCTCAACACCTATTGCGTCGAAAGCAAACAAAGCGACCGCATGCACCCCAAGACCCAGAGCGGGGGCACGCGCGACCAGGCGAGAGCCTAGGACCTACTCGTGTGTCCCCGTATCACGGGATGGGCTCTTGCGGGGTTGCTCCCCGAGACCGGCTTGGGCAGCCAAAACGGGGATGCGAATATTCTGACCCGATTCGATGTGGTCAGGATTGTTTAGTGATGGGTTCAACTCATGAATCTGTTGCAAAAGTTGCGACGTGCAACTTCCAAATTTCTCAATACAAATACCGAGCAGGGTCTGTCCAGCCGAAACGCGAACGGTGCCCACAGATTCCAACGCCGGCGGCGGCGTTTGATCTGCAATCAATGACGGCGTAACTGCGGGGGTGGTGGTCGGACGATCGTGTGGAGCGGCGACGGGATCCGGTAGCGCGGGGGAGAGCTCGGCGGTCGGCGCGGCCGGATCCGGTGCCTCGGCGGAAGAGGCAGCCGTCTGTACAGCGGCCACGGGCTCTTGCTTCACGACGGCCGTTGGAGCAGCTTCTGATGCCGCCGGGTGGCCCAGCCATCGCTGGCTTTCGAAGAGCGCCGCACCTACGGCGAGCAGCACTACGGCGGCGACCGCTACTTTGGGTAGCCAAGCCGCAAACCGCGATTGTGAGTCGGCCATGGCAGAAAACTCCAGGACCTTTACCGGCGCCGCTCTTTCCTCCGGCTTCAAAGGGAGCGAGGCTCGCTTCCGCCAGGGCCCAAAATCAAGATCGGCAATCACCTGGCGAACGATATCGCGATCAATTGGCTTCTGCTGCAAAGCACATCCCAGCGACAATGCATTGAAACAGAGATTGTTGATGTTACGCGGAACGCCTTCGCTGCATAGCGCGATGAGGGCCAGCGCGTCTTTGGTAAACAATGGCATATCGGAGTTGTATCCGGCGGTCCGAAGCCTGTGTTGTATATAGAAACCCGTTTCTTCCGGAGTAAAGGAATTCAGACGAGCAAATACTGAGATCCGCTGCCGCAGTTGCAACAGTTCCGGCGAACCGATATTGTCCGCGAGTTGCGGTTGTCCGGCAAGAATGATCTGGATCAGTTTGTCGCGCGAGGTCTCGAAGTTTGACAGCATTCGCACCAGCTCGAGCACCGAATCGTCAAGATTCTGCGCCTCATCGATGACCACCACAACGCGCTTTCCCAAACGGTATTGCTCGGTCAGTAAATCTTTTAACCTGATTTGCATCTCAACCAGGCTCCCCTGTAAATCGCGCACACCGAGGCCGGAGAGCAGCGACCGCAAGAGATCCAGTGGAGTGGATATCGTTTGGAACAAAAATACAATACGGGCCTTATCGCGAAGAACTTGCAACATCTCGAAGAGCAGGGTGGTTTTTCCCGACCCCGGCGTCGCGACCAACGCTACAAATCCGCATCCCGCCTCGATCCCATAAATCAGCGAGTTGAGTGCTTCCTTGTGCGTGGGGGTCAGAAACAGGTAGCGGGAGTCGGGCGTGACTCCAAAAGGTTGTTCTTCGAGCCGGTAATAATCTAAAACCATCATTGGCTGGCAATCCTTTGGCGCAGCAACCAAACATTGTACTGGGGAAGCTGTCGCAACTTTGAAATTCTCTGCCGAGCAGTCCTGCTAAAACATCAGCAGAACTCAGCTTCAGAATCAGAAATTGATATCTCTTCGGAAACGCGACGTGCTGATTGGGGCCCATGGTGCAATCGGCTTCGCACGATGCAACCTACTTAAGAACCGTTCGCAGGCCTAATCTGCTTCGGGGGATCGAGGCGGAAACGCTCTTCTGGCCGCAACCGGACTTGCTAAGAATACCACGGGGCCGGTTCCGGTGGATTTGTTAAAAACGCTGCATTTTCCGCTCCATTCACGCGCCGTCGAGTCCTCTGCTGCGTTAGAAAACTTAACCCCCTTGAGACGACCAAAGTCTACAAGCTGCAGAAATTTTGACCGAACCACATTCAGCCTGAGACTAAGATGTCTCTCGGAAAGGTTATCCGGAGCGGCTAAAAACTAAAGTGCTTTCTTCCGCGGTAGACCTCAGACAGGAAGAACGGCCAAACTGCCCCAAACTCGGCCCGGGCATTTAGTTTTTCTCTGATTGAAGTGGCCAGCTACTTCGGCGAGAGTGCTGGTACTGCAGCTAGTTTGTTACCTCTGCGCAGTACTTTCATTTCTTCGCCATTGGTTCGACCAAGCATAAAGAGTACGGACCAATAACAATTAAACGCGGCCAGGTCTAAGCACCGATGGTCGAGTGTTACCGTGCGGCGCCCCCGGCTTCCCATACCAGAATCTTGACACGCGAGCTGATCGCTATGTGTCCTCGGCCAAGAGCAAGAGCAGGCAAGCCGGCCAATACGCCTTCACGATAGTTGCGGCTGTCCGGTTAGTAACGCGCCGATGGTAACGACGGTTGAGGTACCTGGGGTCATTCCTGTTACACAGGCGGTAAACGGGCTGGGGTTTAACGTTAGTCCCGGAAACGATTGGAAACTCAAGATGGCGGCTGCGGCAGGGGCAACCCACACCCGCTTTCAACGCGGCTGGGACTGGCAACGAAAACAGACCGCTACCTCGGGAAACGCCCACGCGCACCTCATTGCATTCGGCGCACAACCGAGTACTGTCGCTTATCTCGAATCCTGGAACTCTCCCTTATTAAGGACGGCGCCGAGGACCTCGACCTTGAAAGAGCGCAGCTTCTTCGCTGCAGACAGAGCTGTGTTCCGGCGAGTAGACCCCGCTTCCAGGACCAGTACCATTCCGTCTGACAGTTGTCCCAGAGCGACCGCGTCCGCGTACTGTGATAGGGGTGGCGCATCGACGATAAGAAAATCGAACGTCTCCCGTAACTCGGCAAATCGCTCCCTCATGCGCTCGGATTTCAAAAGGGTGGGAGGACTGGCCCCGAGTGAACCCGAGGAGAGGAGCCATAAGCATCCGCTCCATATCGGCTCGACAAAAGATTGGATACTGCCCTGTTCCATAAGCGAGTCGGTAAGGCCGTGGTGATTTGACATGCCCAACATCTTAAGCAGCCCTGGGGAACGAAAGTTTCCCTCGACCAGACACACTACCCCGCGAGTGTTCGCCGCCAGAGCTGCTGCGGCCGAAGCAGCAATTTGGCTGCACCCGTTGCCGTGATCGACGGCAGCGAACACCACCATCCGTGGCTGCTTCTGCTTCGGTTGCAGAAACACCTGTTGCACCAGATCCTCCGTCAAGTCGGCAGCCAATTGGCGAGGCAGCGCCCGGCTGCACAGCTCCCCTGGAATAAACGCCGGCTCTATGTTGCGGCTGGACGGAAGAACCTGGACCCCGTCGATTTCCCGCATTAATTCATAGTTCCTACTCATTGCTGCCTCTCTCGGCGATCAAACTTGATTTCGGTGTTTTGCAATAGCGTCCTAAGCTGATATGAATCATCTACCCCACACACTCGGTGGAGCCGGGATCGTTCATTGGAAGATCGAGTGTGCCAATCGCCGGAAGCGTTCTGCATCGCAGGATCATCGTTTGCCTATGCCGTCCTCCTTGGTACCGCCAGCACAACTGTAATCCCAAGACTCTCGACTACCTCGTCTGCGCTGTGGAACCCACGATCGAGGCAATCGACCATAATCGCGGCCGAAAAGCTGACGAAGGTGGCCAAGGCCAGGGCGGTCAGCACAATCACGCCTCGACGGTGCGCCGGCGACGCGGGTAGGGTCGGCGGCGCTACACTCGTAACAGTTACGGTTCGTTTACGGACGGGTCCGCCGGCGGCCCGTTCACGCTCTCGCTTGGAGAGATACGACAAATAGTATTGTTCGTCGGCCTTGGCCTCGCGCTCCACGTCCGCTTCGTCAAAAACCCGGCCACCCGGTTTGACTATCTGCGCAGCAGTGTTCCCGCTGCCGCGTTCGATAGCCGCGAGATTCGCGCGATGACCCGCCACGTCCGCCTGGTCATGCGCCAATTTCTCCCGCAATAACGCGAGCCCCCGATCGCGATCGGGCGCTTGGCTCGAGCTCAAGGTCTGCTGCGCTGCGGCGATAGCCGCTTTGGCTTTGGCAACCTCGCGATCGGCATCCCGCACCAGCGGATCGTTCGGCGCATATTTTAGTAGGAACTGTGCGCGCTTGACCTCGGCGGCTTGAAGACGACTGCCAAGATTCTGTAACAGAGCATCGTCTGTCTCGGTATTTGTCCCTGGCTCCGATGCTTGCTGGGTAACCTTGATTTTTTTCTGGTCGCTCTGGATCCGTTGCTCATCGGCCGCGATCGCCTGCTCCATCGCGCGCGATTGGCTAGCCGCTGCGGTCCGTTGCATGGGGGAGCCGATGTTCGCGTCAGATAGGACCTGGGTCTGGGGGAATTGGCTCAAACCAGCCTCGGCGTCGTCCAAAGCGGCCTTGTAACCCAACACCTCCCGGGGGGCAACAGGGTAAGAGTTCGATCTCGAATCCGTGGCGTGCTTCTGTAGATAGAGGTTGCGCAGGCTATTCAGCACTCCATAGGCCAGACTCGGATCCAGGGAGCTGTAGGTCACCTCAACCCGGTTGCTCTTCGATCGTGTGGTAACCCTGAGCTGCCGGGTCAGCGTCTCCACGGCTCGCGCGACTCTCTCTGCTTTTGCCTGCTGGGGGTGAGGAAAACTCAAAAATCCGCTGCCTTGCCGGTTATCCAGGCCGTTGGCGAGAACCACCTGTTGCAGGAGATCGCGATTCTTAAGCATTCGCGCCTCGGCGTCAACTTCTTGATTGGTTACCGAGCCCGCCTGCCTCATAGAATCGGTGACATCCCCCGGGGTTGGCCCTTCACGCCCGATCACAATGAAAAGATGCGACTCGTATTTCTGTAGTCGCAGCCCGGACAAGGCCGCGACCACGAAGACACTGAGACAAGTGAGCATCAAGACTCGCTTGCAGCGGAACAACGGCGCCACCAGGTCGCGTGGAGACAAACGTACATTGTTTTCTCTGGTTAACGACGTCGGAATCATCTCTAACCCCATTTGTCGGCTCGGCATGGCTGCAACCTTGTGTACTGGGCGAGTACGGACCGGCTTTGACAGGTGGTGCCGTTTGCCTCTCGCCTGGTTGACCAAGCTCAGTGGGCAGTAAAAAAGCCTTTGTGCGCGGGGGAGCACAAGCGAAGCGTGCAAACAGGTACTTGTCGCCTGGCAATTCAGTTTCGCACGATCGAAGAACATTTACGACTAACTGCCAAGCTAGAGAGACGGGGGGACCATCGCTCTTTGTCACCACGCAATGCTAATTTCCCATCAAAAGTGGCGGCTGGCAAGGGTAAACAACGCCGTGACCGCGATATATCCTCGCCTGGCTACGTATGAAAAGGAACGAGTTAGTATTAAGTAATTTTCAGATTAGCCCCGCAGCTGGAGGCCGGTCATGCCCTGGGCGTCACCAGCTACAGCGGCTGCAGGTTACCGGATGCGTCAAATTGCATGTCGCGAGCGTTACCTGTGGTTCTCAGTCCCGGTTGCCCGTTGATTCTGTTTACGCACGACTCGGAAGCCAGGAAGCGTTCGAGATTGAGGGTATCCGCAATGCGCACCACGCGCAATTTCTCTGGATTCGGCTCGGCTAAAGAAGCCAACGCTGCCCCGATAGCCTCGCGGTCGTTCTCGAAGTGAATGGGTATTTTCGCCGGTAGCAGACCAAGCGACGTCAGCGCGTTCATATAGGTGTATTGCAGATTGAGCGACTTCACGAAACGGGCGGTGGTAAAGTCCGCCATGCCAATGCCGATGCCGTTTCCATTGCTGGCTGGGGTCAGATCGCGGACGAAAATTCGCGAGACTCGGGGTGTCACCGGGCTCTCGGAGCGAAGCGAAGAAATGTATCCAGTAATGTCGCGGCCGATTACGTTGGTGTCCATGCCGGAGCCACTGATGTCTTTCCCGATGCGGTCAACGATCAATAAATCAATCTCGTCGAAGGGCAAACGCGCCAGCAGTGACTGGGCCTTCTGAAAGAGCCTGTCTTCCTCGCGAACGATGTTCTCCGGCCGGATAACCTCGATCACGGCGGTCTGATGATGCTGATCCTCCACCAGGGCAATGCCGCAGAGAATCGGCACAGCACCCAAGATTGTCTTCGCGAAGGCCCGCAGAACCACCTCGTACCCCAAATGCGCAGCAGCGCAATGCGCATTGTTGGCGCCTACCTGCTTGCCGAAGCCGATCACCAGCATTTTTTGGATGCCGCTGCCTAACGTTCCCCGAAAGTCGGTGTGCGGCTTAACCCGGTTGAGGACTACGATCCCATCAGCCGCCAACGCGGGGACACTAAACACCACGTCGAGCCCGTCCAAAGCCGTGCCGATCTTTTTCACTTCCATGCTGGCTTCGATGGGGACGCCCATGCTCTCGGCCGTGACCCCGTACCCGGCCAGCATCTCGATCTGGCCCTCTGCAGTGGCTCCCCCGTGGCTCCCCATTGCCGGAACAATAAAAGGATGCGCTCCTGCTTTTATCAGAACGCCCAGGGTAGCTTTTACTATCTCTTTGAGGTTTGCGATGCCGCGGCTGCCAACGCCAAGAGCGATGCGCATGCCCGGCTTGATCTTTTCCCGAAGCCCACTTTGCGTGAACTGCTCTTCCAGAAGGCTGGAAAAATCCAATGTCTGCGAGGGTGGATAGCTCTGCCCCATTTCAATCATCCTGGGAAACCGATTGGACATGTCCATCAAAAAAGCCTCTTGACCGTACTCAATTAAACAATACACGCGAGTTGCTGCAAGTAACTCGATTGCGGGGGTTACCTCTTCTTAGTACACTTTGCGTTTGTCCCTCGAGTCCATTGCACAGGATCAATGATCACTTGTCCGCCGCCAAAACAAGACGGAACCTCCGTGGGCTGACCGCCGTTTGGCTCACGCTCTTTGCAGCGCCTGCGTTTGCCAGCAACTGTGAGAGCCTCGCCACCCTCCACCTGCCTCATACCACCATCACCAGGGCAGAAACGGTGGCGGAGGGCACCTTTACTCCCCCTGAGGGAAAACCGCTGCCGGACCTCCCGGCCTTTTGCCGTGTGACTGCGACTACCAGGCCAAGCCCAGACTCCGACATCTTAGTTGAGATCTGGATGCCGCAGTCGGACTGGAACCAGCGCCTGGAAGGAACCGGCAATGGTGGCTTTGCCGGCAAGATCAGTTACGGCGCCCTTGCGGAAGGACTGAAGCGAGGGTACGCGGTAGCCAACACCGATATGGGTATGGCCACGCCCGCCGGGGCCAACGCCGGCATCTTTGTCAATCGCCCGGAACGCTGGACCGACTGGGGATACAGGGCCACGCATGAGATGACGCTGCTGGCCAAACAGGTTCTACGCGCCTACTACGCCCAAGACGCCAGGCGGGCCTACTTTGTCGGTTGCTCCACCGGCGGGGAGCAGGCGCTCATGGAGTCCCAGCGATACCCGGATGATTACGATGGAATCGTCGCCGGCGCTGCCGCGAACAACCGTACTGGAGTTCATGTCAGCATCCTATGGAATTTCGCTGCGAATGAGAGGGCTCCGGCCTCCTACCTGCCCGCAGCCGCACGATCACTGCTTTCGCAAGCCGTGACGAATGCATGCGACGCTCTCGATGGAGCGAAAGACGGAGTGATCAACGACCCGCTCAAATGTCATTTCGACCCGGCGACCCTCGAATGTAAGAACGCCGGCCAGGGGAATTGCCTCACCGCGTCACAGGTGGAAACCGCGAAGCAGATTTATGCCGGGCCAGTCAATCCGCGAACCGGCCAAAGCCTGTATCCCGGGCTGCCCAGGGGCAGCGAATTCGGCTGGGATGGGCTGGATCCGAACCCAGGCGGCAGCCCTCCCTACGCTCCCATCTTTCAATGGGTTTTCGGGCCGCAATGGGATTGGCGCCACTTCGATTTCGATCATGACGACACTGCCTATACGCAAAAACTCGCGGGCATGGTGAATGCGACCAGTCCGGATATCGACGCCTTTCGCATCCATGGCCACAAGCTACTCATGTATCACGGCTGGAGCGACTGGCTAGTAGCTCCCGAAGAATCCATCAACTACTACAACTCCGTGCGTACGCGCGACACCTCCACTCGTCCCGGCAAACCCGATGCCGCTCTCGACCAATCGTTCCGTTTGTTCATGGTCCCTGGGATGGCCCATTGTGCAGGAGGTCCGGGTGCGACGCACTTCGATGCCCTGAGAGCCGTAGTCGATTGGGTAGAGCGTGGGGTGGCGCCGGATAGGATGATCGCCAGTAAGTTGCCAGTTGCGGAAAGTGGCGCTGTGGCAAACACACAGCGTCCGCTCTGCCCCTATCCTCGCGTTGCGCAATATCAGGGGTCCGGTAGTACCAACGATGCATCCAGTTTTGTGTGCAAGTAATCAAGGTCTGGAGCAGGTGCGGTCAGAGGCGGTGGCACCGAGGTATTTCTCGAAACGCAAAACACCCTCGCGCTGACTGGCCAGTCAATTATGCTGAACCATGGCTGGTGCATGGAGTAGTACTATTAGCCCTGTCGCAGGAGGAATTCTGATGTCGCTTACCAGACGCGCCTTTTTAAGCTCCAGCTCCGCTGCCGCCGCCCTGATACTGACTGGTGTGGGCCGCGCTGCCTCTCTTGGGCTCCCCATCGGCCTGCAACTCTACTCTGTACGCACCCTGCTTCCCACAGATTATGCCGGCACTCTGAAGCAGATCGGTGCCCTGGGCTACAAGGAAGTCGAAGCTGCGGGTTTTTTCAATATGCCGGTCGAGCAGGTAAAGACGGCCATGCAGGCCGCTGGCTTGCGTTGTGTAAGCGCGCACTATCCGTTGCCGTTGCTCAGGCAGCATCTCGACGAAATCCTGCCATTTTGCAAATCGCTGGGCGCAGGCTTTGTGGTCTGCTCCTCACCCATGCATCAACAGGAAGGCGTTAAGGGTCCGCTCACACTCGATGACTGGCGCTGGAGTGCAGATCAATTCAACCAGATTGCGACCAAGGTTCAAGCTGCTGGCATGCGTTTCGCCTATCACAACCATGTCGCCGAGTTCGGCGCCATCGGTGGCGTCTTGCCATACGATGAGCTGTTGAAGAACACCGACCCCGCAAAGGTCAGCTTCGAACTTGACTGCGGCTGGGTAATCGTCGGCGGTCAGGATCCCGTGCATTATTTGAAACAATATCCGACACGTATCGTCATGCTGCATGTCAAGGATTTCAAAGACAACAAGCCGCCCTCAGTGGAACTCGGCACCGGATCGATTGACTACACGCCCATCTTCGCTGCCGCCGCAGCAACCAAACACATCCGCCACGCCTTCGTGGAGCAAGAGGAATTTCAAGGTCCAATCATGGAAGCCCTCAAGGTTGACGCGGAATACATGAAACGCCATGGCGCCTCACTGGGGTCGGCGGAACCGCGAATGCTACCGGGCAACCACATTGTGCACCAGTAGCGGTTGCAGAAGAGGTATAGGCAACGGCCCTTCATCCAGAGCAGTATCGTTGAAGCGCTTCAGAGAAAAAGCGCTTCCCTGCTCTTGCTGAATCCGGTTGCGAAGATCAATCCACTGGTGGTAGCCGACATAATACGTAATCAGCTGGCCCGCGGTCAGCTTAGCGCGGCGCAGTTTCCCCTGGGCTTCCGCCTCAGTCTGAAACGCCTTCTTTTCCATCAGATCGAGAGCCTCCTGGTCGCTCATATTGCGGCTCTGCATCCGGATATCGAGAATGGCGTTAGCAATCACCCGCAGGCGGATCTTCTGGACCATAAGGGTAAACCGGGGATCGTGATTAGCATATCCGGCATCCTCCATCTCCCTGACCGCATACTCGCCCCAGCCTTCTTCGTAGGGATTGTTTCCAAGCAGCACCCGCAGCACACGGCGCGAAGACGGACGCAGATTATTCGCGTGCTCGAACTGCGTGTAGTGTCCAGGCAGTGCTTCGTGCATGGTGAGATAGAGCAGCATCCAGTTGTTGTACTCGCGCAGTTTCGACTCTGCCTGTTCCCGAGTCATCTTCGGATCAATCGGGGTAACCCAGTATTCCGCTTCGGCCGTTGGCTCCAGTGCGGGCGCCGGATGAAATCCGGCGACAGAATAAACTCCACGGAGAAAAACCGGCGTGGGCACAATGCGCATGTTGTCACGGTCGCTCAGTGTAAGCAGGTTCTTCTGCACAATAAACGCGCGGATGCCGCTGGCCTGAGACTTTACCTTCTCCAGCAACTGGCCTGGTTCAACATGGTCCTGGTTGATTCGTCCGATGACCTCGGCGATGACTTTGTTCTTCAGCGCATCCCCACTCAGATCGCTGTGATCCTTGTGGTCCGGAAACCATTGCCGGTGGAGCGGCAGAGCCACAGCGTACATCTCAGTACGCACCCGGGAGAGATCCCCTTCGGCTGCGGCCAGCACCGAATCAGGCGTCTCATGTGTACCGGGGCCGAGCGCAAACGCGAAAATCCTGGCGTAAGCCGCGGGGCCGGTACGCCAGGTGACCGTATGTTGGCTGTGCGCGAGGTCATTCTTGAGCCAGGTAGCGTAGCTCTCCAGCGACGCCCGCGCCGCCTTCGACGCCGCATCGTAGCGCACACGGAGCGCCGACCCGGCAGCAATCATACTCCCGATTTGCTCGATGACGCCTATGTTCCCCGCGTTTTCATCCAGGGCCGTGTCGATAAACACCGGGTCGGCCTCTTTGACGTTCTGCCGCGCCTCCTCAAGAACCCTGGGGATTTTCTCCATCCGCGCGAGTACGGCGGTAAGCCGCGCCTGCTCGGTGCCATCGGTTGAGGTGAGCGGAAAGAACAGTCCGGACCCAATCATCTCCACATAATCCTGCGGGCGGTAGCGGTAGCTCTGCAGGGCATTAAGTTGAAACAGGGTGGACTCAATATTGTTGCGAAGCAGCGCCAGGTCCGCTACTTCCTCGGGGGTGGCCGCCTTTGCCGCCGCGAAGCAAAGCTTGCCGGAGAGAAACAAGGCGCGCTCAGAAGCGATGGTCGCGGGGCTTGAATCGTCGAGCTGTGTGTCAAGAACGTTGCCAGCGCCGTGATATCCCGCTTGCGTCGCCTCGACCGGTTGATAGCGTAGGCCAGCCAGCACAAAACGATTTGCCTGCTTGAGAAAGGGTTCATGCGGCGCGACGGTGCAACGAAAAGTCTCCGCCACGGCTACGGCAGAGAATTGCAAAGCGGTCAGGCAAATGACTGCAAGGACGGTCCGAGAAGTGCGGAACATAAGTCAAACGATAACATGATCTGGATTTATATTAGGCAGTGAGACGGTCGTTAGAGATGGGCGTGACGCCCGCTACCTCCAGGCTCTTGAGCGCATCCGGCGACCCGGTCCACGCGACCTGAATGTCCCCTGGCGATGGAGCATAGCATCGCCCCGTCATCACTTCTTTACTGTCAATCAACGTCTCAACGATCGAGCCGTCCATAAAGAGATGGACCGACGACACTCCGTCTCGATCGGGCGAGAGCGGCACCGTCTTGCCGCCTACCGTTGCCGAAGGTGTGCCAGCAACTCCGCCATCGTAATCAATCGAGAACAACAGGGTTCTACCGGCGCGCAATTTCAATCCACACGCGCTCTGGCCGACTTTGAATCTGCAGATGACCTCGCCGGCGCGATTCTTGATCGGCATACCGGTGAGCGCGGTGGCCAGCCTAGAGGAACTTTGTGGTCCTTGAAGTTTCTGCGCAGCGTTCCGCAGCGAGGCAAACTCCGGCGGAATCTCCATGCGCAGCTTGTTATCCGGACCCAGCGAAAGTACGCGTGGCAAAGCCATCGCACCAGCCCACCCCGCCGCCCGACACGCATCCGGGCTACGCGTTTCCTGCACCCACCCCCACAAAATACGCCGGCCTTTTGCGTCCACCATGCTCTTCATCGCGTAATACGAACCATGATCGAGCAGGCCCCTGGTCTCGGCGTGGAAGCGGAGGTCCGGCTTGCCGAAGGTGCCCACCTCCCAACAGACCTTTCCCTCAGTGGAATAAAGCAGCACGTGTTTATCGCCGAGCGGAAAAAAGTCGGGGCATTCCCACATTTCGCCCGTGGCTACCGGGTTGGTCTTCGTACCCTCGTTCCACTTGCCCTGAGCTAATGGATGGAGATAGGTCCAGTTGCGCCCGTCACGGGAGGTATAGAGCAGTACCGCGCCCCCGACCTTGCTGAAACCCGAACCCACGCCCAGATACCAGGTGTCCCCATCCTTCCAAGGGCACGGATCGCGAAACCCGGTAACCTGCAAACCCGGCGGGGGGCTAGCCAACACTGGTTCCGGCAGCTTTGTCCAACTGCGCAAGTCAGGGTCGGCTGAGGTCGCGAGGCATTGCACTTCACGCAATCCTTCGCCACGAATTGTTTCTTCCTGAGGAGAGCACCTGGTGACGCCGGTATAGAGGATGCTGGGGATCTCGGCGCCGGCGAGCACACTGCCGGTGAAGCATCCATACGCGTCGTAGGACCCAGGAGCCGGGGAGAGTGCCACCGGCTTATGCTCCCAGTGAATAAGATCGGGACTCGTCGCATGTGCCCAGTGCATGTCTCCCCACACGGCCGCGCCCGGGTTGTACTGGAAAAACATGTGATACTGGCCGCGGAAAAATCGCGGTGCACAAGGATCGTTCATCCAATTAGCCCTGGGCAACAAGTGGAACTGTGGCCGGAGCGGATCTCGCATCAGCTGTTCCCTGAGGCTCGCTTGCGCGAATACCCCCAAGGTCCGCCCATGCACGGCGCGACACGCGGAAGCGGCCAGGGAAGAAGCCAGGAATTTCCTTCGATTCATAAGCTGGCCTCGAACAGTGGCTGTTTTTTCGTGCCGACCAACGCACGGATGTTTTCGATGAGCTCTGCCGACAGCGCCGGCGTAGCTCCCTGCTGCCCAGCCACGTAACTGCCACAAAAGTTGCCGGCCTCTGCCATCAGGGCGGGCGCCGCGCCGCGCAGGTAGGCATGTAACATACCGGCAGTGAAGGCATCGCCCGCACCCACGCTATCCACCAGCTTAGTAGGAAATCCCGGATGCCTGAAGGTCCCCTCACGGGTCGTGACCACGCTTCCCTCAGCGCCCAGCGTGGTGGCCACCAGCTTACAATTGTGGAAATGCTCCAGCAGCGAACGGGCCGCCGTCTCTGGTGTCAAACGCTGCGCGCCTAAACCCAGCCCACCCAGAAAAGAAAAAGTCAGCGGCAACTCCTCTTCGCTTACCTTGATGATGGTGGCATGGGCCATGGACCAGCGAAGCACCTCGGGGCTGCAATCGGGCATCCGTATGTTGATGTCGCAAACTCTTACGCATTCGGGAACCGTGGCCTCCACCAGACTTTGCGTGGTCGACCGTGACACCTCGTGTCGCTGGCCAAGTGTGCCGAAACAAATTGCGTCCGCACCACCGGCCGCCTCAAGCAGTTCAGGGGTAAGCTGGACGAAATCCCAAGCCACTCCTCGCGAAATAGCATAGCCAGGCTGGTTATCCGCGGAAAACGTAACCTCCACCGTTCCCGTAGGATGAGTTTCGCTGATCTGTAACTGGTCCAGATCAAGGTTCGGCTGAACGAGCATCGAGCGGGCCTCCCTGCCATACTCGTCGTTACCAACGCTCGAGATCAAGGTGGTGCGGTTCCCCAGCCGGGCGCAAAATACTGCGAAATTCGCCACGGCTCCGCCCAGCCTGGCTCCGCCGGGTAGAAGATCCCATAGCAGCTCACCGACCGCGACTATTCGAGGAACCTTAAGCTCAGACATATGATTCACAAGGGACGGAATTCCGAGTCTGTCCGTTCCTTCACCACATCTTCATTCAGAGCCACGCCTATTCCCGGCGTCGTCCGGACCGCTAGAAAGCCGTTTTCATCGAGTAAAACCGGTTCTGTCAGCGAAGTGTACGATTGGTCCACGTAGTGAGTGAACTCCAGCATCATCAGGTTCGGCGTCGCGGCAGCAACGTGGGCCGCGGCCATCGTGCCCAGCGGAGAAGCCACTCCATGGGGCGCCATCGGGATCGAATAAACCTCGGCCATGGCAGCGATCTTACGCGTTTCCAGCAAGCCGCCCGTCTTCGATACATCCGGCTGGATTACGCTGAGCGCCTCCTTTTCCAGAAATGGCCGAAAGCCGTAGCGGCTGTAGATGTTCTCCCCCGCCGCGATGGGAACATGCGTGGCATTGCGCACCCTCACCATGGCGTCAACGTCATCGCTGGGGATTGGCTCCTCCACCCAGATCAGGCGGAATGGCTCCAGCAGGTGGCACAGCTGTATCGCTGTTTCCACGTCGTAGCGTGCATGGCATTCCAACGCCAGATCATAACGGGGGCCGACCGCTTCCCTGATCGACGCCACAAAATCCACCACATCGTCCAATTGCACTGTGTTCAAATGCAGGCCCCAAAGCTTGTCCGGATCCCACCCCTTCTTGAGTGTCCACTCATCCGGGCTATAGTCGATACCGATCTTGAGCGCCTTCACCTTAGTCTTGGCAATCAGGCTGGTTGCGTCCGCCGCATTGGCTGCATGCAGGTAGACGGGCATTTTGTTGCGCACCCGGCCACCCAACAGTTGGTAGACCGGCACATTCAGTGCCTTGCCCGCCAGGTCCCACAGCGCCATTTCCACTCCGCTGATGGCGGTCAGGTAGGGTCCGCCCATTCCCCGCATAAACAGCGGCGACGGGGAGCCGCCAATGGAAAGATGCTTCCAACCCCACAGGTCGAATAAAATCCCTTCGATATCGAGCGGGTCGCGGCCGGCAAGCGACGGCCCGATGTTGTGGTTGACGATATACTCCGCCCCCACGGTATCCAGCATTTCGCCGGTGCCGGAAAGCCCCTGGTCGGTATATACCCGGATAAAGCGGCTATTGAATCCGTCGCGCAAACGAACCGCGCGGATCTCGCGGATCGTCAGGCTGGCCGCATGAGAGGTTCCCTGGGCTCGGGCGTGGAGCAGGAATGCGCCGTAAGCCATCGCAGCCTGGCCAAGAAACATGCGTCGATTCATCGGGCGGAGTGTATCACGTCCTCCCAAGGATCCGCCGTTGCGAAACCGTCTCGTAAGCTGCAAGCTGTAAGTATGCCGGAACTACCGGATATCACCGCCTACATCAGCGCGCTTGAGCCGCGGATTGTCGGCCGGCCGCTCGAACACGTGCGCATCGCCAGCGCCTTTCTGCTGCGAACCGCCCGGCCGCCCGTTGCCAGCGTGGAAGGTCGCGTAGTGCGGGAACTGCGCCGCATCGGCAAGCGCATTGCTATCGGCCTCGACGGTGATCTCTGGCTGGTGCTTCACTTGATGATTGCCGGCCGCCTGCACTGGCGTCCACCAGGAGCGAAGCTGGCGGGGCGGCAAAACCTCGGTGCCTTCGACTTTCCTCATGGATCGCTCGTGCTCACGGAGGCGGGGACCAAGCGCCGCGCGTCGTTGCATCTCTTCGAGGGCGAGGATGGTTTGCGTTCCATCGATCCCGGGGGAATCGACGTGCTTTCCAGCGATCTCAACTCCTTTCGCGACGCGCTCACGGTCGAAAACCGAACCCTCAAGCGGGCTCTTACCGACCCGCGCATTCTAAGCGGCATTGGCAACGCATATTCAGATGAGATTCTGCACGCGGCGCAATTAACACCGGTCGCGCTCACCCACAAACTCAAGCCAGAGGAATGGGAAAGGCTCTACGCGGCCACACTCAGCACACTCAAGTTATGGATCGAACGGCTGGGCAACGAGGCGAAGGAGGGCTTTCCGGAAAAAGTGACCGCTTTCCGTAAGGATATGGCGGTGCATGGACGCTATGGGCAGCCCTGCCCGAGGTGTGGCGAACCGATCCAGCGAATTCGCTTCGCAGACAATGAGACCAACTACTGCGTACGCTGTCAGACAGGCGGTAAGCTCCTGGCCGATCGGAGCCTTTCCCGCCTGCTACGATCTGACTGGCCACGTACCCTGGACGAATTGGAGACTCTCAAGCGGCGCTGACGATCACGAATTTCAGCCATTTGGCGGAAACCCCTCATCGATAATTTGTCGTTCGGGCAGCATACGCTGATGGAGGATGCGAGATATCAGAATACCTTGGGCTTCAATCCGGTAAAACACAACATGGCGCCCGCGTTCCATGCGCCGCAAGCCATGGCGGACTTGATCGCAGGCGCGGCCTACCTCTGGTTGATTCACGAGTTGCCGGCAACATGCTTCAAGGGCATCCATGTACCGGACGGCCTGATCCTCGCCCCAACTACTTAAGGTATAGCTCGCGATCTCTAAGAGATCTGCCTCGGCTAGGCGAGACAGGCCGTATGTAGCCATCGACGTAGACCATTCCTCCAACGGCCGTCCGAGAAACGCTCATCAACGCTTTTTCCTGGGGAGCTGCAGTTTCTGCCGAACACGTTCGAACGAGTCGCCCTCGGCCAACCCGCTTGCGTCTCCTTCATCTATCGCTGTTCGCAGGGCTGCGAGCTTCGCCTCAAACTGCCGTTCTTCGCGCTCCAACGTCCGCAGCGCGGCACGAATAACCTCACTGGCGTTTTCGTATCGGCCACTTTCGATCTTTTCCAGAACGAAGCTGTCGAGCTCATCCGTCAAGTTAACGTTTCGTGTAGGCATGATGGTCCCCTAAATTGCGAACATAACATAATTGGCAAAGATTGCCAATTACCTGAGGCGCTATTCCAAACACAGCGCCTTGACCGGCTCCAGGAATGCCCACGTCACGCGAGTCATCGGCGTCGTCGGCACGCAACGCGAAGAAGAACGCAGACAGCCAGCAACAATGACCGGTTTTGCGGATGAAGCATCGCGCGCGAGCACTGCCGAGCTAACTGACCGACACCTTGTTCTCCGCAGGTTCCTGCGCCGGTACGAGGAACCGCTGCGACGCTGGGCCGAGGGGCAGGCGGATCTCTGCGCCGCAACCCGGGCCATCGAGCCGGTTGGCGACTTGAAGAACGCCGCCGTGCGCTTCACATATCTGCCGTGCCAGGGCGAGACCGATCCCGCTTCCTCCCGGTTTCGTGGTGTAGAAGGGCACAAATAAGTTCGACGGATTGATTAAGCCGATCCCGTTATCCTCAATCAAAATAACTACGCCCGGGGGCGCCGCTCTCCACGTGATCGTCACTTCACTGTTTGACGGTGCATCAGGAAAGCGCGCCAAAGCCGCTTCCGCTGCATTGCGCAATAGGTTGATGATCAGTTGCTCAATCTGGTCAGGGTCGAGTTGCAACACGATCTCAGGTCCCGGCTTGAGCCGGACGGCTACCCTGGTCTCCAGCCCGGCGGCCCGCTCAATCAACAAGTGTAACAATACGGGTTGCAATGCCGGAGGCGGAAGCTGGGCAAGCTGCCGGTAAGCCTGGATGAAACGATTGAGCGATTCCGCTCGATTCTCGATGATTTTAAGGCCACGCTCCAGGTTAAAGACATGATCGTCCCCAGCGAAGGCATCCATAGCCTGCACCTTCAACGGATTGATCTGGATCCACGAACGAAGGCTCCCGGCGATGGATTTTATGGGCGTGAGCGAATTGTTGATTTCGTGGCCAATCACCCGGATCAGGCGCTGCCAGGCATCGCGCTCCTGCTCCCGCAGGGCGATACTCACGTCAGACAGCACCAGAAGCGTGTGCGGGATGCCGTGCTGGCGAAAGCTCGATCTTCGTACCATCCAATGCACGGGGTAGCCTTTGCCGGCAAGAACCATAATCCCGCGATCTGGCTGATCGAGCAGGCCGGCAAGTTGCACCTCGTCCGCCCTGCTTCCCAGGGCCCGCCCCTCGGTGAGACGGAAGATACGCTCCGCAGCGGGATTGATGAGCCGCAGGCGATGCTCAGGATCGAAGGCAAGTACCGGCGCGTCCATGGAATTAATGACGCAACGCAACAACGCGCTGGCCTCAAGCTCATCCAGGCGCTGGCTCTGCAGCAAGTCAGCGAATTCGTTGATCTCGAGCGCAAGCTCTCCCAGCGCATCGAGCTGCCGGCTGCCTCGGGCACGAAAAGAGTAATCAGACTCACGCAGTGCGGAGACCACGTTGGCCAGGGTCTGCAGGGGACGGATGATCTCCTCCATGAGCATACCCGCGGCAATTAATGAAAAGAGGGCAGCGCCTCCCAGAAGGGTCCACGCCATGGACCCTGAAACCTTGGCCTGCCAGAGCAGGATCGCCGCCAGCAGGAAGGCCGGAGCTGCGACCAACAAACAGAACACACGGATGCGGCGTTCGAAGGGAGCGCTGCGGCCCACGTGCTTTTTTCGGGCGCAGGTGGGTATTTGGGGCTGAATCACTTCCGCTGCCCGAAGTGGAATCAGATTCCATACTTCTCCATCCGGCGATAGAGCGCTCCGCGACTTAGTCCCAGCGCCTCCGCCGCATGGCTCACGTTGCCGCCCGCACGAGCCAGCGCCTTGCGGATAAGAATGCTTTCCACCGCTTCAAGGCTGAGATCATCGAGATTCTGGGCGGACGAGCGGACCTGGCTCAAACCAAGGTCGGCGGTTTGGATGCGCGGACCGCGCGCCATGAGGACCGCGCGTTCAATCGCATGATCCAGTTCCCGCACGTTACCTGGCCAGCTGTGTTGAAATAGCGCCTCCAGCGCGCCGGGCTCAAAGCCCGTCGCCGCCTTGCGATAGCGCGAAGTATAACGGGCGAGAAAGTGCCCGGCAAGCACGGGGATATCTTCCCGGCGGTCGCGCAGCGGCGGAAGATGAATTTCCACTGTGTTGAGGCGGAAGAGCAGATCTTCCCGAAAGCGCCCCTGGGCACACTCCTCCTGCAGGTCGGCATTGGTAGCCGACAGCAGACGCACATTCACCCGCCGGGTCTGCGAAGACCCGACCCGTTCCAGATCACCGGTCTCCAGCACCCGCAGCAGCTTGGCCTGCTGGCGCATGGGGACGTTGGCAATTTCATCCAGGAAGAGAGTACCCCGATCGGCCAGCTCGAAGCGCCCAATGCGGTCGGTCCGGGCGTCGGTAAATGCTCCTTTGACATGGCCGAAGAGCTCGCTCTCAAAGGTTCCCTCAGCCAGCGCGCCCGTATTCACGGCAACCAGGGAACGCGCCGCGCGGGAAGAGAGTGCATGCAGCGTTTGGGCGACGATCTCTTTACCCGTTCCGTGCTCACCGGTGATCAGCACGTTGGCGTCTGAGGGTCCGATGCGGGCCAGCAGTTCCAGCACCGGCTGCATGGAAGAGGCCTTGGCGATCAACTCGGGCCGGCCTTCGGCACGCAGCAGCCGGTTTTCCGCTTCCAGAATTTCCGCTTGCTGTACCGCCCGCCGTAGTTCGATTTGCGTGCGGACGATAGAGATGAGCCGCGCATTCTCCCACGGCTTCTGGATAAAATCACAGGCGCCGCGGCGCATAGACTCGACCGCCAGATCGACATTGGCCCAGGCCGTCATCACGACGATGCGGAGGCGGCTGTCATGGGCACTGAGCTGGGCCAGTAATTCCAGCCCCTCGGCGCCGGAGGTAGTGTCGCGGGTGTAGTTGAGGTCGATGAGGAGCGCATCAAAGGTTTCGCTCGCCACCCGGTCCCGTACCTCACGGGGAGATTGCGCTCGCGTTACCCGATAGCCTTCCGGTTGCAACAACAACTCGATCGCGTCCAGAATATGTGGTTGATCGTCCGCGGCCAGGATCCTGGGCGCGTCTCTCGCTGTGCGTGCGGCCGGCTCTTTCGCGGCTTGCGGGTAGGTTGCCATCACGATTCGTCACCGCCAAGTATAGTGCTTGTGCAAACCAGCCCCGGCCCCCCGCGGATTCATTCCGCGGTGTTTTATCAGCGCCTCAAAGGCCCTCCTATCGGCTCTACAAGCTGCGAAAAGCCTGTATGAGTCCCGAAGGGAGGTTGAGTCTAGCCCGGGACGAGTCCTGGGCTAGAGCTGAAAAAAACGGATCCAGTCCCTTCAGGGACGGCCGAAATCCTGTGCCCCCGTGTTCAGCCAAACCCAGCGGTACTGTTCCCATCCCTTATATTTCCCCAGTACTGACGTCTGGGCTAAGCTCACCGCTGAGGGAAGCACTCCTAAGGCCTGCTCTGAGCGACGACGCCACTTTTTGCGTCGTCTATCGAGACGCCCGTGCGGTCCAATGTCGTCCCAGTAGCGCGGTCAATGTCCGCCTTGGCCTTTTCATAGGCAGTCTGCGCGGTAAAAAACGCGGATTCAGCCACAGCGAGGCCTTCTTCTGCAACCAGGGTGTCATACCTGGACATCGCTCCTATGTTTTGCTCCTTCTTGGCAATATCAAAGGTGTTCTGCGCGAGATCGCGTGCTTTTTGGGTGGCCGCCACGCGGGCTTGTGCCTGCACGAGAGCAAACTGCGAGTCGCGGATGTCGAAGCGAAGGCTCTTCTGCTGCTGCTCCTGGGCGATCTGGCTCTGGCGGTACGCGAGCACGGCGCGGAACTGGTCGGCTTTGACCTCACGGTTGCGGAGGTTGATCACGAGATTGACGCCAACCTCGTACTGCGGCGCTGAGTAGTTGAAGGTGTTCACGAACATGCTGGCGAAGTCGGTGGGCAGGCTGGTGCTGCATTGCGTAGGGCCCAGAGTGCAATTCGGGTTTTTGGGGCCGGCGGCGCCCGTGCCTCCGTAGTAGCCGTACAAATTAAGTTGAGGCAGCAGCTCGCTGTTGATGTCCTTGAGGCTCTGGCGCTGGACCTCCGCCGCATTACGGAACATCCCGACCTCAGGTCGGTTCTTCATGGCCTCGTCGATCAGCTGGGTGATGGTTTGCGATTCGTTGGGATCGGGACCGCCCTGGAGGTCGAGCGGGATGACGGGGATTTCGTCGATGGACGGGTCGTCGGTTCGGGTGAGATCGTCTTTAATGAGCAGCTCGTTGTGCCTCAGCGTCGCCTTGGCGATGGTAAGGTCACCCTCGCTGGTGGCAACCGCAGACTGGTCCTTGGTGACCTGCATCGCAGGAATGTTCTGCAGCTCCAACTGTTTCTGGTCGTCGGCCAGGGTCTGATTGGCGTAGTCCAATGACCGGGTCTTCACCTGCACGTCCTGATAAGCGTTGACCAGATCCCAATAGAGCTTCTCAATGTCGGTGACGGTGGCGATGACCTGTAGTTTAAAGGCGAGATCGGTGGTCTGCAGGTTTCTTTTGGCGATGTGGATGAAGCGCTCGTTGCTGGCAAGGCCGAATCCGTACAGAAGCGGCTGGCTCAGTTGTATCTGGAAATTGGAATTCAGTTCGGGATTGACTGCGAAATAAGGACTATTGTTGGCGGCGCGGAAGCCGGTGTAGTTGACCTGCAGGTAGGTGCCGAGGGGAAAGTACTGTTGGTACGTCGATTGGACCTCGATGTTGTTTACCTTATAGAGCTCGACTCCGACCTGGGAAAGGTTCGGCTCCGGGGTGACAGTGTGTTGCACATAGCCGCTGAAGATGAGCAAGGGGTCAAACGGGGGAACGGCCGCGCCGGCGCCGAGCGTGGAGGTGACGAGGCCGCCATTGCCTGCGGTCGCACTCGAGGCTGCGGAGCCACCACCGCCCCCCGAGGCGCCAAAGCCGCTCGCCGTGGTCGAGACGACGCTGGTGTTAACGCCGAGGGCGTTGCCTCCAGCCTTGGTGCGCTGAAGATCGGCTCGCGCGATGGGAAAGTTGTAGCGGAAGGAGGCGAGCGTGAGATTGTTTTCGAGCGCCAAAGCGATCGCGTCCCGCAGGGAGATGCGGAGCTTGCCGTCTTGAATGAGGTCGTAGAGGCGCGCCGAATTTTGCAGGTTGAGTTCCGGCACAGTGCTGGGCATATACGGCGCAAGGGGGTTGCGTGAATGCGGCAGTTCAATGTGGAAAGGTCCCTGGTAGGCAACCGGCTGCGGCTGCGCCGCCGCTTGCGCTTGCTGTGCGATGGTCTGGGGCGGAGATTGCTGCGGAGCCGCAGGCGCTGAAGGCAAGGGCCCCGCGGGGCTTGTTTGGGCAAAGGTAGGCGAGACTAGAAGACCCACTGCACACAACACAGACAACGTTTTCTGCACCACGCTGCCCGCACCGGAGCGATGCCTCATGCCTTCACCTCAGCACTCTGGCCCAGCCCGGGGTTGGCAGTATCCCTTACCATCCAGCCATCACGAACCTCGAGAATACGACTGCCAAAGGAGGCATTAACCTCCGAGTGCGTAACCTGCACGATGGTCGTTCCTTCCCGATTGAGGCTTTGGAAGAGTTCCATGATCTCCTTGGCCTGCGAAGAGTGAAGGTTTCCCGTCGGCTCATCAGCCAGTAGCAAAGCCGGGCGATGGATCACTGCCCGCGCGATACCTACCAGCTGCTGTTGGCCGCCGGACAGCTGGTTGGGATAGAGATCTTTCTTGCCTACGATGTTGAAGTGATCGAGCGTGTCTGCCACCATTGCTTGCCGTTCGGAGCGGGAAATATTCTTGTACGAGAGCGGCAGATCGATGTTTTCCGCGACCGTCAGGTCATCGAGCAAATGGTAGCTTTGAAAAACCATGCCGATGTTGCGCCTTGCCAGGTCCGACCGCTGCTTTCGGTTCATGGAGTGCACGGCTTCGCCGTGGAACCAATAGGCGCCAGCCCATTGATCGTCGAGCAGCGCCAATACATTCAGCAGTGACGACTTCCCTGCCCCCGAAGGTCCCATGATGGTGATAAATTCGCCCGCGTCGATTTTCAGGTGGATACGTCTGAGAACCCACGTTTGGCCGGCGCCAGTCTTGTAACTTCTTTCAACGTTTTCGAGCGAGATCATTTGAGCCCCCGTGGCCATAGGATCGAAGCCAAGTGAGTCCCCGAAAAGACAAAATAGTCCCACAGGGCCTGTAAGTAGCCCGGAACGTTAGTCCCAGGTTAGACGTGACGCCTCTGAAGCAAAACCCGAAGGGACGGATGAACCCCCTCGGGCGCAGCGCTCATTGGAGCTCGAGAGCGTGATCCGCAAATTCCCCTTCGGCGACGATCTTTCCATCAAACAGGTGGATATTGCGATCCGCATGGCGGGCAAAGCGCGGGTCGTGCGTCACCATGCAGATCGTCGCTCCTTCGTTATGCAGATTCTTCAGCAGCTCCATCACCGCCTCGCCATTCTTCGAGTCCAGGTTTCCGGTAGGTTCATCGGCCAGCAGGATCGAAGGTGAGCCTGCCAAGGCACGCGCCACGGCGACTCTTTGCTGTTGGCCGCCGGAGAGCTGCGATGGGTAGTGACGCATCCGGTGGGCCATGCCAACACGTTCCAGCGATTCCTGCACCCGGCTCTTGCGATCGCTCGATGCCATGCCCGACCGATAAGTCAGTGGCAGTTCCACATTCTCGGCCACCGTAAGGTCGCCAATCAGATTGAAGCTCTGAAAGATGAAGCCGATTTCCTGATTACGAATACGTGAGCGCTCGGCGAATTTAAGATTCTCTACCGGGCGGCCGTTCAGCTCGTACTTGCCCGCCGTCGGCGTGTCCAGCAAGCCGATAATCGAGAGCAGGGTGGATTTTCCGCAACCCGAAGGGCCAGACATGGCCACGTATTCTCCCCGGGCAATGGAGAGGTGAACACCGGAGAGCGCATGAGTCTCGATCTCCTCGGTGTAAAAAGATTTTGGTCATTGCTTCGATCTCTATCAGTGGCTGCATGCTTTCGCTCCTAGGTTGCTCGTCATTGGGATTTGCTTTTCCTTCAATTAGTCCAGCCGAATTCGGTCCGTCGTGTCATATCGCGACATATCGCTCAAAATCACCGTGTCACCTTCATGTAACCCTTGCAGTACCTGGATTGCGTTCACGGAGGCGCGACCCACCTTGACTGGGACACGGACCGCACCTTTACCGTCCGGATCCATCCGGAACAGGCTAATGGTGCTCTCCTCATTGCCAAAGGCGGGCCGGCCCACGTAGAGGACATCCTTTAGCCTTTCCAGATCGATGGTGCCGTCAACGCTCAAGTCTTTGCGTGCCCCATCGGGCAGATTACCAATCAGCTTCACATCCACAGTAACGGTTCCATTCACCACCGCGGGGTCGATTCTCGATACCGTGCCGTCGGCGATGCCATTGTGCGTATCGACGGAAGCCGGTTGCCCCAGTTGGATATCCCTCGCCTGGGTTTCAGGTATCTTCAGCTGTGCTTTCAGCTGACCGGGTTGCTCAACCTCTGCCAGCATCGTGCCCATGGTCACATGCTGGCCTACCGCGAGAGGAAGACTGGTCAACACTCCGGCGATCCCCGCACGCACGTTTAGCGCATCCAGCTGCTGCTTTTTCAGCTCGTAAATAGCCTGCGGCCTGTGCCACCTTGGCCTGCTGTACGGCCAGCTGTGATTGGATGGCCTTTTCATTGATATCTACGGTCTGCTCTTCAAGTTTGTTCCTGGTACTCAATTCATTTGCCTTGCCTTGAGAACCGTTATAGGTAAGGCCAGAAATTACCCCAAGGCCGAAGAGCGATTTGTCAGTCCGCGCCTGCAGCTGCGCCTGCTCGTAATCTGCGTGCACTGTGGCCGCGGCAGATTTTTGCGCCATCAGATCGCTCTGCACCTTCACTTCTGTGTTGCTCAAATCAGCCTTCGCCCCTTTCAGCGCAAGCTCGGCATCGAGCGCTAGCTGGGTGGCCTGGGGGTCCGCCAATTCCAGAAGAACAGTGTCCGGCTTGACAATCGAACCCGGCAGGGTAAGAATCCGCACCACGGTGGCTTCCGTTTGGGCCGGGATCTGGCGGATCGCGTCTTCGCGCGGAACCAGGGTCCCCAGCCCGCGCACCTGCCGTATCATCGGTCCGCGCTTGACCGTATCCGTCCACACCACGGAACGGTCAACAGTGGGAGCAGCCGGCTTCAGCCGCATCACGAGAAAAGTTACCGCGGCAAGAACGACGACGCCAATGCCAATCGTCAATACCTGCCGCTTCCGCTTCTTGGCCTTCAGGTCTGGGCGAGAGATATCCATCACTACTTGCTAATGCATGCAGGTGACCAAAACCACTCACCCACGCTTCCCCATGAATTTGGTGTCTTTACCATCATCCATAGCTACGCAAGAGCCGATCGGTTTGTTCAATTTTGATCTCTACTGTCCACTTTCGGACATTCGAAACGTGTCACAAAACCCTCCCGGCTTGTGGTTCCCTCCTGGAGAGCGTCCTCCGTCGACCCCATGACGGCATTGCGATGCGAATAAACTAGAGCGACCATAAGCATGAAAAAGGAAAACTGGATGAACCATCGATGGGCCCTCGTTACGGCCGGAACGCTACTGAGTACTGCTTTTCTGAACATCCCCTGGGCAAGCGCCAACCAAGCCCGAAAACCAAACAATCCCGCCCAGACTCGCGGTTATGACTACGGTCATGCCGAGCCTCAGCCGGCAACGGAATCACTCGACCTCGGCATGTACTCGGGCATCCGCGAAGAGGGTTTCAATCATTCCCACATCATGGAATACGCTGGTGCGCTGTTTGACGATATTGGCCCGCGGCTGACCGGCTCACCAAACCTGGCCAAAGCAAACGCATGGACACGTGACCAGCTCGCCGCCATGGGCTGCAGCAATGCGCATCTGGAAAGTTGGGGCGACTTTGGCTTGGGCTGGCGCCAGCTCAGCACCTCCGTCGACATGGTCACCCCGGATACGGCGGTCTTTATCGCCCAGGCCACGCCATGGTCGCCCGCCACCCATGGATCGGTAACTGCTGAAGTGATTGCCGTTCCTCAACTCAAGGAAGAGAAGGATTTCGACGCCTGGAAGGGAAAGCTAGCGGGAAAAATTGTCCTCTATGGCAGGGCGCCTGAAATACATCCTGATCCAGCGCCGCTGCTGCAGCACTACGACGAGAATAAGCTCGCGCAGATTTATCAGTATCCGCTGGACGGCAACATGGACGAACAGCACGTGGAGCCCCAGGACCCTAAGTTCTGGGAAGACCTCTTCAAGAAGATCACCTTCAGAGAACAGGTCGCAAAATTCTTTGCCGCCCAGGGTGCGGCAGTGGTTCTGGTCGCTGGCTGGGGCAGCGCTGACGGTGGTGTCATGCGCGACGACAACGGCGAGCAATTCGGAGAACCCTATTTACCCGATCACAAGCAACCAATTCCCTCCGCCGTGCTCTCCAGCGAGAACTTCGGCCGTGTGAATCGTTTGCTTGAACACAAAGTGCCGGTCACTGTTTCAGTTGCGGTCAACACTGAATTCACCGGTGACCACGAACAAGGCTTCAACACCATTGCGGAGATTCCCGGCACCGATCTCAATCTGAAAGACCAGGTGGTCATGGTCGGAGGGCATCTGGATAGCTGGATTGCCGGCACCGGGGCTACCGACGATGGCGCAGGCGTGATTGTGGCCATGGAGGCGATGCGCATACTCACCGCGCTGCATGTGCAACCGCGGCGGACCATCCGCATCAGCCTGTGGTCTGGGGAGGAGCAGGGCGACTTGGGCTCGCTTGGCTATGTACACCAGCATTTCGGCACCATTGGACTGTCGACTAAACCCGAGCAGCTTGCACTCCCGGAATTCATCCGGGAGCGGGTAGGCCCGCTGAAAGTCAAACCCGAGCAAGCGCTTGTTTCCGGTTATTTCAATCTGGACAATGGCGGAGGAAAGTTGCTGGGCATTTATGCGGAGAATAACGCCGCCATGGTTCCAATTTTCAACCAATGGATGGCGCCGCTGAAAGACCTGGGTGTCACTACCGTCAGCCTGCGCAACAGCGGGTCCACCGACCACGAATCCTTCAACGAGGTCGGGATTCCAGGATTTCAATTCATCCAGGACCCGCGTGATTATGAGACCCGAAGCCTGCACAGCAACCAGGATGTCTACGAGCGGCTATCGCCATCCGACCTTAAGCAGGCGGCAGTGGTCGAGGCCATCTTCCTCTACAACACTGCGATGCGCGACCAGATGTTGCCCCGAAAGCCGCTACCAGTTCCGGAGCTGTTCGAGAAACAACGCCAACCGCTCCAGGACGTTTTCCCCGGAGCTAAACCGGAAGAACCCAAAAAACCGTAGCCCCTGTACCTATTCGCGTCATAGCAGAACCAGACGAATCGGACGCGTACCTTATACCTTCAGCAGAACCCCGGAGAACCGGACGGGGTGTACCTTCCCCAGAACCCCGGGTGCCCCACATCTCGCTCGTTCTTCGCGAGATGTGGGATACCACGAACCTCAACCCTTTTGTCGCCCAGAAACCGGATCTTCAGGTTGAGAGCGACCTATAGAAACCAACCCCGAAGAAAACTTTTGGTCACCACGGAACCAGGCCTTCAGGTCAAAACCGACAACAGTACACCGATACTCGGAGCACTGGTGTCTTACTCAATCCTCAACGCCTGCATAGGTTCGATCTTCGAAGCCCGAATCGCCGGCAAGACACAAGCAACCACCGCGGTCAGAAGAAGACTCCCCACCATGGTCACCATCACAATCGGATCCAACGGACTGGTTCCATACAAAATCGAGCGAATCAATGAAGCTGCCGAAGCTCCTCCCACCAAACCGATCACCAACCCAACAAACACGGGGCGCAAACCATCGAACAGCACCAGGCGCAATACCTCGGTCCTTTGCGCACCCAACGCCATGCGAATGCCAATTTCCGTATTGCGCTGGGCAACGAGATACGAGAGCACTCCATAAAGACCAATCGCCGCAAGCAACAGTGACAGTGTGGCAAACGCCAGCACCAGCGTGGCGCTAAAGCTCTGCGTGGCCGTGGATTTACCCAGAATCTGCTGCATCGTGAGTACGTCATAGACAGGCAGCGCCGGATCGAGCGCAGCCACCTGCTGCTGCACTGGTATCGACAACAATAGCGGGTCGCCGGCTGTGCGCACGACGATGGTCGCCTCGCTGGTCTGGTCGGGAATGCCGGACAAGATAGGGAAGTACATCATGGGTTTGATCGGCTGAGCAACATCCGACAGCGTGTCGCCGACAACCCCGATAATTTCATAAGTCTCGCCCCGCAGCCGAGACAGTGACGTGCCTGCCGATCGGATTATCCCCGGGAAAAAACTTGTCCGCGAATGTCTTGCTGACCACTAGGTAGTGATCACGATCGAGTCGTTCCTGATCGGTAAAGAAACGGCCGCGGATCAACGGTATCTGCATGGCGGTAAAGTAGCCGGGATCGATGGTGCGAGTAAGAGCATCATCCTGAAGCTGAAAGCTACTCGAAGGGCGTTCGGGAATCGTGAATACGTAGTCATTCTCGTGGCCTGCCCCAGGCGGGGTCGAGACCAGGCCCACCGCGCTGACTCCCGGCAGACGGCGCACTCGCTCCAGAATCGCCTCATGGAAACGCAATGACCTTCTCCCGCGTGTCATATTGTTTCTCCGGCAGGCCGTATTTGATGGTGAGTACGTGATCGGTGGCGCAGCCCAGATTGGATGTGCGCAGGTGCAGAAAGCTCTTGAACAATAAGCCAGCCGAGACCAGCAGAATCACAGTAAGCGCGATCTCCACCGTAAGCAGCGTCTTGCGCAGCGTCGCGCGCGATAGACTGCCGCCGATCGATCGCGATGATTCCTGAAGCGCCGAGAAGATCCCCGCGCCGGTGGAGGAGATCGCCGGCAGCAGGCCGGCCAGTAAGGCGGTGATAAACACCAGCCCGACGGCAAAGACCAGCACCGTCCCATCAAGATGAATCGCTTCCGCGCGGGGCAGATCGCTCCAGTGGTCCGCAAGCCAGCGGGTCGCTCCGAAAGAAAGCAGAACCCCCAGCGTTCCCCCGGCCGCGCAGATAAGCAGGCTCTCCGCCATCTGTTCCCCAATGAGCATGAGCCGGCTGCCCCCTAAGGCTCCGCGCACCGCAAGTTCTTTGCGCCGGGCCGCGCTGCGCGCCACCAGCAGGTTCGAAACATTGAGGCAGGCAATCAGCAGCATACATCCCACCGCGCACAACAGTACGACCAGCGGTGTCTTCACATCCTGGGTCACATCCTCGAGAATCGGCCGCAGGCGGGCGTCCTCCGCCACCGGCTTCGAAGCATTCGCGAGATGAATCCGGTACTGCAGCGAGCTCACCTCGTTCACCGCGGCGGCAGCACTCGTCCCGGACCTGAGCCGCGCGACCACATGGCTCTGATGCGAGTCGTGCAGGGCAAACGTCTTCGCGTCAAAAGTCGAAGCATAAGGCACCCAAAGCTGAACCTTCGATTCCGGATAGGTGAACCAGCGGGGTAAGACACCGATGATCTCGTACGGTGTGTTATCCAGCCTTACCTGCTTGCCGATGACGGACGTGTCTCCGGAGAAACGTCTTTGGAAAAAACTCCACGTGAGCAAGGCCACTTGATTGGCCCCCACCTGGTCCTCTTCCGGCCTGAAGGTGCGTCCCAGAGCCGGCTGTATGCCCAGGATTGAGAACAGATTCCAGGACCCTCCCGCAGCCTCGACAACCTCCGGCAGCTCCGCATGCTCGCCCGTGAGATCGAAGCCCGTAATGCGCCACGCGGCCATATCCTCAAAGCCGTGCGTCCGCTGGCGCCAATCGTTGAAATCACCTGAAGAGACAACGTTGAATCCGTCCCCGTCCGTGGCTTGGCGAAAATGCTCATAAACCATAACCAGCTTGTCCGGGTCGCGGAAAGGCAAAGGCTTGAGCAGTACCGCGCGCACGATGGTAAACAGTGAAGTGGTAGCGCCGATGCCGAGCGCCATAACCAGAATCGCAGTGAGCGCGAAACCCGGTGAGCGCGTGAGGGTGCGCGCTCCGTAGCGCAGGTCGCGCAGAAACTTTTCCAGCCAATTCCAGCTCCAACTGGATCGCGCTTCATCGCCCAGCGCCGTAGGATTGCCGAACGCGCGCAGAGCTGCATACCGCGCGTCGTCTGGAGCCAGGCCGCGAGCGATGTTTTCCTTGACCTGCTGGTCGAGGTGGAACGCTAGTTCGTCGTTAAGCCGTGCGTTTTGGGCCTTACGCCGAAACAACATCAACATGGCCATGCGGAATCGTTCTAACCAACGCATCGATGTCTCCCTGTCTTTGATCACGCGCCCTCGACAACCAGGTTGATCGCGGTCGAAAGCCGGCTCCAGCTTTCCTTTTCCCGCTCCAGCTGATTCCGGCCGGCGGCAGTCAGCGTATAGAACTTGGCTTGGCGGCCGCTTTCGCTCTCCGCCCATTTGGCTCGTATCCACCCCTGCTGCTCCAACCGATGGAGCGCCGGATAAAGCGATCCCTGCTGCACTTGCAGAACCTCCTGCGAGATCTGCTGAATACGCTTTGCAATTGCCCAGCCATGTTGCGGCTCGAGCGAAATCGTTTTTAAGATGAGCAGGTCGAGGGTGCCTTGGACAAGATCACTCGGTTTTCCCATACTATGACTATCTACACTACCTATTTGTAGATAGTCAACACAACGGATTCGTTGCCTGGTCGCGTCTGCAGAAACCACTTTTCACCGAACTGTCCGTTTCCGAACGAAACTAAGCTCAACCGACCCTGCGGGATGGAAGCGAACATCGAGCACCGGCAGGTTACGGTCTACGGGCCAGTGTTGGCGCGAGCGTCTTCGCGTCCAGCCCGTAGCCAACGCAAACTTGGCCCGCGACGTACCACTCCATCGAGGCCATGTACAGTGATCTGATCCAGGAACCACTAGCCATTTGTCAACGACGCGTCATCACCTCAAGCATCGTGGGAGTGAAGCGCATCCGCGCGGGAGCGCGGGATGAAGGAATCATGGCTTGCCCAGTTGTTTCTCCGTATCAGCGATCGCCTTCCGGAACACCTCAACGGCCGGAACATCCGGAGATTCAAGCGCGTCTTTTGCCGTATATCGCCACACCGCCGGGGAGTCGAGCGGAGAGTTTTGGAGATCTGCTTTGTTTTCGCGGTAGACCACGAACGTGTCCTGCGCGCCCCCCATCTCTACCTGCGGTTCGGGGTTCGGAGGCGGAGAACTCGAGGGATCGCCAGGATATCCCGGATTTCCCTGCCGGCCACCAATCCGGCCACCTGAATCCGTGGGCTGCATCACGACAGGCCGGTTGTTGGTCGGGATACCGCCTATAGTCTGTTGTGCGATTTTGCCGCTACCTTTATGAACCGTGATCACAAGGTCGGCGTCCGCCGCATCCATCACCAAATGGAATCGGCCCCATTTCATCAGAGCCTGCTCCACATCCTCGCGGGCGGTGCGGTCGGCATTCGGATGTTCAATGGCCACTCCGGCGTTAGGATCAACAAGAACCAGTATCGTCTTCGCCTGAAGAACGTCGGCCGGCAGCGGGCCCTTTTTCTTGTCCTTTGCCGCTCCAATCAAACACCACGCCAGCATTACAGAAACTGCAAGACTCTTGCGGCTCAGCATAAACCCCTCCCACCCGACGGCAACTACTCTAGTCCACCGGGGACCTAAAGGGAAAGACAGCGCGCCGTGTTTCAGCAAAGGACAGCAGCCCTGTTGTGTCTAACTCACCCGTTATCCCTTCCTGTATTGCTGTTCGCTCACTTGCTCCATCCAGTCGACCACCTTGCCATCGAGTTTTTCCTGGATTGCGATGTGCGTCATGGCCGTTGTCGGGGTAGCTCCATGCCAGTGCTTCTCACCCGGCGAGAACCACACCACATCCCCCGGCCGGACCTCCTCGGTGGGTCCGCCCTCGCGCTGAACCCAGCCGCAGCCCGCGCTGACAATCAGCGTCTGACCTAGCGGGTGGGTATGCCACGCCGTCCGGGCGCCGGGCTCGAAGGTGACGCTTGCACCTTGCACCAGCGCCGGATCAGGCGCCTGGAATAACGGGTCGATGCGTACTGTGCCCGTGAACCATTCCGAGGGACCCTTGGCAGAAGGCTGAGTTCCAACTCTCCTGATCTCCATCTCTTCTCTCTCCTCACTCGATGTATTTCGTCTGTTGACCTCTCATGTGTACTCGGGTTTTCATCAAGTGTCACCCACCGGCCGCACGGCTAACCTTGACTGTCGCGGCCGGGCCCAAACGCCAGCTCAGCGGCCGCTCAGCTGCTTAAGCCACTCCGGATACCGCTCTCCTTCAACTTCGACGTTCGAGGAGGCACTTTCAATCTCACGCAGGTCGTCGCGGGTAAGTTTGACCTCCGCCGCCCCAAGGTTTTCCTCCAGGCGATGCAACTTGGTTGTGCCTGGGATGGGAACGATCCACGATTCCTTCGCCAGCAGCCAGGCGAGCGCGACCTGTGCGGGTGTGACCCTCTTCTGGTCAGCGAAATCATTAAGCAGATCAACCAGCGCCTGATTCGCCTTCCGGTTCTCGGCGGTGAAGCGGGGGACGATGTTACGGAAATCGCTGCTATCGAACTTGGTATCTTCGTTGATCTTGCCGGTCAAAAATCCCTTGCCGAGAGGGCTAAACGGAACGAAACCGATTCCGAGTTCTTCGAGTGCAGGCATCACCGCCTCTTCCGGTTGCCTCCACCAAAGCGAGTACTCGCTCTGCAGTGCGGTCACTGGCTGGACCGCATGGGCACGGCGGATGGTCTGCGCTCCTGCTTCAGAAAGCCCAAAGTGCTTCACCTTCCCTTCCTCGATTAGCTCCTTTACCGCTCCCGCTACGTCCTCGATAGGCACATTCAAGTCGACACGATGTTGGTAGTAAAGATCGATCACATCGGTCCTCAGTCGCCTCAGCGAGCCCTCAACCGCCTGCTTGATGTGCTCGGGCCGGCTATTTAAAGCAGTCCACTTGCCACCATCCTGCGGATTCGCCTCCCATCCGAATTTTGTTGCGATCACCACCTGGCTGCGGAACGGCGCCAGAGCTTCGCCCACAAGTTCTTCATTGGTGAATGGACCGTACACTTCCGCGGTGTCGAAGAATGTGACGCCACGTTCAACCGCAGATCGTATTAAGGAGATCATCTCCTGCTTGTCTCCGGCCGGCCCATAGCCAAAGCTCATTCCCATGCAGCCCAGTCCAATCGCCGAGACTTCCAGGTTGTTCTTTCCAAGTTTGCGCTTCTGCATTGCTTCTCCCTTCAATTCTTCCGAGGCCGCCACCTCGCATCTTCCAAAGGTACCGAACGATATCGTCTGGGCGCTTTCCCGATCCTGCCAATTGTTTGCCTGATCCTGTTTCGATCTCAGATTTTGTGCACGGGGACGGGCTACCAGCAGTAGGCTGGAGAAGAAGGAAGGGCAAAGCAAAGTGGCGAGACAGGCACAGAAACGCATGGATCTCAATCCAGAGGCAATCGAAAAGCGGAAGCAACTGGCCCGCAGGATCGCGCTGCAGGCGCCGTCGCCGGGCGAGCATGTTACGGCCATACCCGGCCTTGCACTTTACCGTCGTACCACGCCGACTGCGTGCTACCGAGCCAACTACGAGCCAGGCCTTACCGTTTTCGTACAAGGCCGGAAGCGTATCAATCTGGGAGGAACTGAGTACTTCTGCGACGGATCGTCCTTTCTCCTCTCGTCTATCGATGTTCCCGTGCAAAGCCAGATTGTCGAAGCCTCAGAACAGGTGCCCATGCTCTCCATGCATATCCGGCTCGATATGCCCTCAGTGCGCGAGGTCCTTAGCCGGGAAGATCTTCCCGAACCGCAAACCTCTGTTCAATCTCGCGGGCTTGCGGTTGGTGAGACGACCGTCGGGTTGTTGGCCGCGTGCGCTCGGCTGATCGAGCTACTCGAGACTCCCGAAGACATACCGTTTCTGGGCCATCTGATACAACAGGAAATCATTTACCGCGTCCTCCGCACTCCACAAGGGGAACGCCTGCGCGCCATCGCAACCGCAGGGGACATCAGTCACAGAACGGCAAGAGCCATCGCCTGGCTCCGGGCCAATTATGCTAAGCCGCTGCATTTGGAGGAGCTCGCAGTAATTGCGCGAATGGGAGTGTCCACCCTCCACCATCAGTTCCGCGCGTTGACGGCCATGAGCCCGCTTCAATACCAGAAGCAACTCCGGCTACAGGCAGCACGGCAGCGCATGCTTATGGATGGGATGGACGCCACCAGCGCCGCGTACGAGGTGGGCTACGAGAGCATCAGCCAGTTCAGCCGCGAGTACAGCCGTTTCTTCGGCCAGCCGCCCATGCGCGATATCAAGGCCCTGCGAGACGGCAAAGTCATAGCAGCCAATGTTGCGTGACGCCGGGCACGACGTGTTCGTTCTGCGCTGATTCCCCGCTGCTCAGACGTGGGCAGCCGTGACCTTGCCAAAAACGCGGCAGAAGTTTCCGCCGCCGACTTTGCCGATATCGTCAGGCGTGAAGCCCTGCAGCAGCATCTCCCCGACAACCGCATGGAAAAATCCACCGGTCAGGCCCGGCCACGCCTTGTTGGTGCCTTGGCCCACACGCGAGGAGAGCAGATCTGTGTCGCTACCGATACCCACGTGGTCGACGCCCACCGCGTCCACCATCGCCTTGATGCTTTCCACAAAATCTTTCAGCGAATCGGCCAGGTGTGTCCACACGCCGATCACGCCGCCGGCATCGGCCACCACCTTCGCGTGTTCTTTGCTGATCAGCCGTGGCTTCATCATCTCCGCCATCTTCGGGTTTCCGCCTGTCCGGCTGTCGAGGCACGTGTGGGACACAAGCACCGGCTGCGTGGCCACCTTCAACGCGTCCAGCACGGTCTGGTGACTGGCGTGAGCCAGATCCACCACGATCCCCAGCCGGTTGCACTCCTTCACGACTTTTGCGCCAAATGCCGTCAAACCACCAAGGTGAGCGGGGGTTGTGTTCGTGTCGCCCAACGGCGACACCATGTCGTCCCGCTCGTGAAGCAGTTGAAGATCCCGCACGCCGCGTTTGTATACTTCTTCCACCCGGTCCAGGTGCCCCTCGATAAAGTGCGCCCCTTCGACCGTCTGCACGATCGTGGGTTGACCGTGGCCGTGCGCGGCCCGCAGGTCTTTCAGGTTCAGCGCGCGGCGAATGTGTCCCTTTTCCAACTGCGCGTCAACCGCCGTGAGCCAGCGAAGAAAGTTGTCTCGCGCGTCGCCTGGCTTGTTGTTTGCCGCGAAATCCAGCACGAAGCTTGCACACACGGCGGTAAGCCCTGACCGTTTGAGTTCCTCTGCCAGAGAAAGTTCGGGAGCCTGGGGCTGCTCCTCCTGCCGCGGCGGCTGGCCACCCTGCGGATGCGGTTCCGTCCCTGGGGGATAGACATGGTTGTGCATGTCTATGCCAATCGTCGTGGACATGACCTGCGCCACCCGCGGATCAACCCCATCACCGGCCGCACTCAGCCATGCCGGCCCCAGCAGCATCGCACCGCCGGCGCCCACCGCGGTCGTCAGAAATTCCCGTCGCGAAAGACTGGGATTGCTTTTCAACATACCGCTTATAGTAGATCACTTGCTAGGAGGCATCTGTTCTGGCTATCTTTTTTGGCGCCATTTCCATTGCCTGGGAGAGCAAGAATGTCCGGAAGGTACCAACGATACCTGTTGGCTCTGGACCGGCAGGATATGCCATCGAGAATCGCCTCGACAGCTTCAACCCGTGTACTCTAGCGATCTTTAGCGTTCCAAGCGAGAGTTGATTTCGGACTGCCCACCTGGAGACGAAGGTGATTCCAAGGCCGGCTTCCACCGCGCTCAGCAGGCCTTCGGTCGAGTCGAGTTCCATGCTGATCGTCAGATCCTTCGTCTTCACTCCGGCCTTCGAAAGCGCTTGCTCCACCACTCTTCTTGAGCCGGAGCCAAATTCGCGCATGAGTAAAGGTTCGCTCTTGAGATCCTCTACCTTAATATCGCGATTGGCCCATTCATGAGTTGCGGGGACAACCAGTACCATGTGGTCCTCCATGAACGGTTCAATATGGAGGTCTTTCCTCTGTTCCGGACCTTCGATAAGCGCCAGCTGAATCTCTCGCGCGAGGAGGGCTTCGAGCATCTCGTCTGTATTCCCGCTGCGAGCCGTGACTCTGACCTTAGGGTTTGCCCTCCTAAATCCAGCAACGAACGTTGGCAGGAGGTATTGACCGATGGTCTGGGAGGCTCCCAGGGCGAGTTCGCCTGCATGTTGTCCAAATGCCTCCGCCACCGTGGCAAAGGCTTCGTCGGAGAGCTCCTTCATTCTCTCGGCAAGGGGCAAGAGCGCCCTTCCCCCGGCGGTCAGCGCGATATGCCCACCACCGCGATCGAATAGAGGTACGCCGAATTCATCTTCAAGCGCCTTGATCTGCTGGGTGATTGCGGGTTGCGTGAGCAATAGTTCTTCTGCGGCCCGGCTGAAGTTCAGATGCTGTGCAACCGCCCTGAATACTCGAATGCGGAAATTTTCTATCATGACCGTATCCGTCTCCTTGTCTCCCTTGAAAGTCCAAAGGCCGACGCTGTTTGCTGATCACAGTCTTGTATGTCGAAACCTATCTTTCATTGCGCTGGCTCCGGACTGGCAATCGCGTATAAGGACTCAGACGAGATTGTACGAGCAATCAACGAGGCGAGCAGATTGCATGGCAGAATGATCGGCAGAAGATGCCATTGCCCGGTAAGTTCTACCGCCATCAGAGCTGCCATTACAGGAGCGTGCGTCACTGCAGCCATCAGTAGTGCCATGCCGCAGATAGCCAGTATTGACGGCTGCGGATTGTTTCCGCCGCCCATGCATTGTGGCGATACAAACCCAAATCGGACGCGGCCTTCGTGATTCCCGGAAGAGGAGCTGGATCGAAGTTACCGGTTGCCAGAACGATCAGGTCGGCCCGTAGCTCACATCCGTTATTCAATGTAAGGACTGCCCCGGAGTCCTGCTGACGGACATCAACGACGGTTGCGATCTCCTGTTCGATCGAGCTCGTCGATGCCAGGAGAGACTGGATGTACCGTCCAAATACCGCTCGCGGAGCAAAAGTCTTCTCCGTTGCGGCCGGGTCATGGTTCTCGCGAAGCCAGGCGAGGAAGTGATCTGGCTGATCGGGCAGTGCGCTGATCTTTCCCGCGGGAACATTCAACAGGTGGCGGAGGCTCGGAGTTGAATACGCCAGGCCGAGCCCGAAATCAGGCCGCTGGTCGATGGTCGATGGTCTCGCTGACCAGCAAGATTGCACGACGGTGTGAAACGGGCTGATCGCGAAGCAACTCGACGGCGAAACCCAGGGCGTCGAGAATGGCAGCTCCATTGTCTGCGCTGCTGAGGTCGTGAAATGATCCGGGGGCTTCACAGTTCTCCATATGATGTTGGCGTGAACAGCCCGGAGTGAGATCGAGGATTGCCTTCGCGGCCGCGTCGACGTTCGAGGTGAATCCCTGGACCAGTGTTGGCTGACTGTCGAAAGCAACGACGGCAATCCTGTGGGGGACGTTGCCCACCACGTTTTCGAGCATGGGGCCCAGGGGGGCGAGCTTGTCATTATCGAATTCGCGAGCACCGGCGCCGCCAACTTCTATTACAACCACCATCGCGAGCGGGTCGCTGCCGGTGTCCTGCTCCAGGGTGAGTTTTTGCGGAATGCCGTCATCCGTGAGCGCGAAGTCCGAGGCATTGAGGTTAAAGACAAGCTCTCCTGATTTGCTGCGCACGAGCGCGGGAACAATAACCAAAGAGGTTTGTGCGGTGAGATCGGAACCGGCCGCACTCTGTGGGTTCGGAGCCTGGCAGACTGCTGTTTGGACCGGGAATGCCAATGACAGTGAGACCATCGCGAAAAGGAGTTTGCGGGCGACCAAATCGGTGCTCCTTACATCGGCTACTGCTTAAAGAGACGTTTGACGGTTCGGGTTGTGAAGGGATAGTTAGCAGACAAGAAATTATTGCTGGTAAACATTGCGAGGTTGGCAGAATTCAGGTCCACTCAGTGGCAGATTAAGCCTGACCGGGAGTGCGCTCCGTCGGAGCGCCCTCAAAAGAACCTCGGGCGCTGAGCTGCTCGTGAAGGGTGCTTCGGATATATAGCCCTGAGACTTACCAACCGGACCAACTCCAGTTTTCCCTCGGCGCCATAATGACCGGCGGCCGACGGAAATGGTGCGTGATATGCGTGGTATGCGTGGTAACGGGGTTCTTTGGTAGGGACAGACCCCCAAAAGGCCGACGGAAATGGTGCGTGATATGCGTGGTATGCGTGGTAAGGAGGCTCTTTGGTAGGGACAGACCCCAAAAGGACGACGGAAATGGTGCGTGATATGCGTGGTATGCGTGGTAAGGAGGTTCTTTGGTAGGGGCAGACCCCAAAAGGCCGACGGAAATGGTGCGTGATATGCGTGGTATGCGTGGTAAGGAGGTTCTTTGGTAGGGGCAGACCCCAAAAGGCCGACGGAAATGGTGCGTGATATGCGTGGTATGCGTGGTAAGGGGGTTCTTTGGTAGGGACAGACCCCCAAAAGGCCGACGGAAATGGTGCGTGATATGCGTGGTATGCGTGGTATGGTCCCATCTGACGGTTCGGCTTGCGGGTAGATAGTGAGCCTTGCCCAAACGAGCCTCCATGGACACGAGAACCAGAGCGTGTCTCGGTTTTGCCGGGGGGCGTAGGCTGCTTCTTCGTATTTATGCGCACGTCTCCGTCTCCCTGGCAAGTGGGAGGATGCCCGCTACGTGCGGGTTTCCTGTGTTTCGCCCGGTTATGGTTCTGTTGAGATACGGCCGCAGGATGCTCCTTAGGAAACCGTTCAAGCAAACGATCCCACAGGAGGCTTTGGCGCACAAGGGCCCTGCGAAAAGAAACATGTGGATGGAGGCGTCGTTAACTAAAGGTAACCCCCCGGTTTTCCGCAATCCTTTGGGAGTTGAGGGACCGTTGAGGGGACCCGGCCCTTCAACTCGTCGAATTTCGCAAAGGAAGGGCCTAAAATCCCGGCGATGAATCCACTCGAGAAGATGGCTCGCGGTTGCTATGTATACGGTTTGTCGTCCCGCAAACTTTCGTTCAACATTCCTGGGCTTACCGGTTTGTGTCTAGAAGCTGGTAGTTAGCCGCAATCCCCAGCTAGGCCCTGGAGCTATGGCGTTACCCGAGAAGAGGCCTCCGAAATCGATCACATTCAGGCGGTTATTCAGGTTGTCTCCATCCAGTTGGAGCCGCGCATTTAAACTCTCGCTCTTATAGACGTCCAGGCCCAGAGAAGCACTCACAGCCAGTAAGGGCTTGATGCGTCCGCGGTCAAAGTTGATGCGGCTGATGACGGCCGGCCCGTAGAGTGCCAGGGCGTCAGCTTCCGTGCCCCCATAGTCGAACGGAAGGCCAGACCCATAGGAAGCGCCGGTGGCCAACCAGATACGGCGCGTGGCCTGATATTGAAATCGCGTGCGCAAGGTATTGCGCTGGTCCTGAGAATCAGGGAAATGCCCATTCAGCTGCGACAATGCGGCATCTGCATCGTCGCCCAGGAACAACCCTCCAGTAACCGGGAACCAAACGTTCCCGACCATATACGAGTAACTGACGTATCCGGTCAGGTTTTGCAACCGGACCAGTTCCAGTTTTCCCTCGGCGCCATAGATGACCGATTTGTCGAAGGAGATTGGATAGCTTACCCCGGTATTGAGGAGCTGGTCGTCATCTGCATAGTTGCGCACGTCTCGCCGGTAGATATTTATGTCCGCCCTTAGCCGGTCGCCAAACGCTTCGGTCATGCCGGCTTCGTAGTAATTCCCTTTCGAAGGCTTGACCGGCAGGCGCAGAAAGTTATCGCTCAACGCGTCGATCTGGGGGGAACTCGATATGAGGATGTTCTCGAAAGACGGAGTCTGGAACACCCGGTCATACGAGGCATGTAACACCATTCTTGCCGATGGAATATACCGTCCGATCGATATGCGGGGGCTGAAGGCGTTCTGATTCAGAAGAAGTTGGTAGTGGTCCCAGCGAAGGCCGGCGCTTACGGTCCACTTGCCCAAACGGATCAGATCTTCCACAAACGCAGATTGTTCCAGGTCGGGCCGGCTGTCTACGAACGTAAGCTGCTGAGGCGTATCGTCATCAAACTGATCAGGATCGGTAATGAAGTAGCTGAAGTTTTCATGGAGGAAGGTTGTATCGTTTTCCATGCCGGCTTTGAATTCGTGATTGCGGTAGTGAAGCGAGAAAGTGCCCTTGAGATATCCCTCGCGAAAATCGTTTTTCTGGAACGCAATAATCGGCGTTGACAAGTCGTTGGAGTAGAGATCGTTGGCATTGTCTCGTACCATGCCTTCGAGCGAACCAAGGCTGTCAGCAGAAAAAATGTGTTGGTAATGTATAGAGCCGAGCGTCTCGAAGTTGTCGCCGGTTTGCAGTTGACCCGCGTTCTGTTGCACCAGCTCGTTGGGAATTTCGAACCGGGAAAGCTCGTGGCGAACACTCAGGATGAGCCGATCTTTCTCGGTAAAATCTCGCTCATAGCGCACGGAAAAATCTCCGGTTGTTCCGTTGTTGGTGAAATTTTCAGGTACGACAGGATTGAGGTAATGCGAAGACCTTCCGCCTGAAGCGGTTGCGCCGAGCGTATTCCTGCCCCAGGTGTCTTGCAGTTGGCCATACCCCCCGGCAGTGTCGTATGTGCCGCCGGACAAGATCAGTTCCCCGTGCAGTCCAGGGTTAGGGTTGCGTTTTGTATTAAGCTCCACGACGCCGCCCATCTTTCTGCCGTACTCGGCGGGAAATCCGGCGGTGTAGATGCTCATCGACTCCAGATCGTCGGCTCCAATCTCGGGGCCAAAGCTGGGCGAGCGGTTGTCCGTAAGCGGAAGCCCGTCGATGACGAACTGGGTCTGATATTCAGATCCCCGGGGGTGGAGCACTGCATTCCCTTCGTAAAGCCAGCCGGGCTGTGTGTTCACCAGATCCTGCACCGATCTTCCAGGTAGCGATTGCACACGATCTTCGATTTGCTTTGAGCCAATCTGCATGATCGAAGATGGGCGGTCAGGATCGATCAACGTGGTTGCGGCGTTCACATCCACAACCGTCTTCACTGGAGCCACTTCAAGTTTTGCGGAGTACTCTATGGGGATGGCCGATCCCACCTGCACAACGTTCGAGATGGGGATAAATCCTGACCGCTGAACGGTGATCAAGTAGACGCCGTAGGGGACCCGGTGAATATCGGCCATCCCTAGTTCGTTGGTCGAAACCGCCAGGTTGTACTGATTTCCCTGGCTCACAACGGTGATCGAGGCCACCACGCCGGCGCCGTTCGGGTCCGTTACCTTGATGCGAAGTTCGCCGGTGTTTACCTGCGCAAGGCAGGGCAAAGCAAGAACTGAAACGCAAAGCAGAAGAGGAAAAAACGGCCGCATACCTGGATATTCCTTTTGCGCCGGTTTTGTTCAGCCTTTTTTCAAAGAAAACCACAGCGGGAGCCTGATAAGAAGAACGTGTTAATATTCGAGTGTTTCATCTGACCATGGAGACCACGCAAAAGCTGGGGCCACTGCCTGCCAAGAACGCAGAAGCGATTGCCCCGTCTGGTTCCGTTGTTGCCGCGCCGGGTGCGGATTCAAAATCCGACCTTGAATCCGTAGTCATTGCTTTATTCGACGAATTCCACGGGCGGGTTTTGAACTATGTACTCACCTGCGGATTGACCTTCCATGATGCGGAAGACGTCGTCCAGGAAACCTTTCTTTCTCTTTTCCGCCACCTGGAGCTTGGCCGTCCACGGTCGAATCTCAACGGCTGGATATTCCGGGTCGCTCACAACCTGGCATGCAAGCGACGGAAATCAGGACGGGTATTTGCGATGGGCCTGGACCATCACAAGATTTTGGCCGGTCAGATGGCTACCGACGCAAATCCAGAGTCGCACTTTGCATTCAGCCAGATGCATGAACGGCTGAGAGCCGTCTTTGAGGCACTCCCCGAGCAGGAACAACGCTGTCTCTATCTACGCGCAGAGGGTTTGAAATATCGGGATATCGCGCAGGTGCTTGACATCTCCCTCGGTGCGGTTTCTATCTCGATATCCCGTGCTCTGGCGCGTATGATGCGTGCGTCAAGGAATGGATAGCCATGCAAGCGAGGAGTAGACATCTCTCGGATGAAGAAATTCTTCAGTTCATCGACCGGGAACTACCCCCTCGGCGACAGTTGAGGGCCGGCGCGCATCTCGCGGAATGCTCATCGTGTCGCTCGCGCAGGGCCGAGTTTGAGGGCACGTTAGCCGAATTCTCCGATATCTACGAAAATACGATCATTTCCCAGCATCAGCCTTCACTGGAATCCCGATCGATGTTGAAGGATCGGATTACGGAGAGCGTGGCAAGAGGTCATCGAGGCTGGCCTTCCCGGATATTCCTGCACGCGATATCGAGGCAGTTAGTTTGCGCGAGCGTCGCTTTGCTGATTGTCGCGGCGGCTGGTTTCGCCTTGCGGAAGATTGCGAACGACCGAATGGATCGACGCACAAGAGAGCTCCAGGCGCTCGCTCTCCCGCGGAGAACACTCACTCCAGGAGCTAGCCGGCGGGTCGGTTTCACCGACCTCTGCCAACGCAACGATCTCGACAACGATCCTCCCGTTGATCCCTCTCTGCAACAGGCTGTATTTCGCGAGTATGGCCTCCCGAGTTCATCTCAAAATGCCTACGAGCTCGACTATCTTATTTCGCCAACACTCGGCGGCTCGGTCGACATCAAGAATTTGTGGCCCCAGCCTTATTCATCGACGTGGAACGCGCGGGTAAAGGACGAGTTGGAAGACCATCTGCACCGATTGGTTTGTGAGCAAAAAGTTCAATTGGAAACAGCGCAAAATCAACTTGCCACTGACTGGATTGCAGCTTACAAGCAATATTTCCATACCGACGCACCGCATTCTGACTCCGCTGCCCTGGCGAGCCGGGTAGCGCGACAGTCCGTCCGGCAAGGTCATCGTGCTGAGCTGGCTTCCGATAGCGCTGAAATTACCTATGTCGCGGCTGCTACACCCGTCGCTCTCGCTGCTCTTCGGCCTTGATGAAGAGTGTGACCCTAGAATTGCGTCGTCTGCTTAGCCTGGATTTCTCACAGCCCGGTCGGCGACAAAGCCCGGGTGCCCCATATCTGCCCGGTTTTGGCAGATGTGGGATTCCACAAACCTCAACCCCTGACTGTGCAGGGTGTAGATGGTCATTGACTCCAATATCTGTTGCTGATAGAGAGTCATCGGTGGACAGCCGTGGAATCCCACATCTGCCAAAACCGGGCAGATATGGGGCACCCGTCACTGGTTACGCCTTGAGATCTCACTACCGGCAGCGATTCGTTTATTCGTTCACCCGGGGGTTTGTGAGAAATGCGGGTTAGAACCTTCGCCATCGTAGTGTTAGTTTTCAACGCGATTGCCGTTAAGGCGGAACTGTCCGCTCAGGACATTCTGCTGCACTACTATCGAGCCACCGGCGGAAGTGCATGGCGACACTTCGAAGAGTGCGACTCGGTGGGCACAGTCGCCCTCTTACAGAAGACCGGAACCATTCGCTATTTCGAGAACCTGCATAGCGGCGGCAACAGGGTGGATATCGAAATCTCTGCGCTGGACATCAAGCAGGCCAATGGCACCGCTCCGATACAGAACTGGCATCAGGATGCAGCAGGAGACATTCAGCTCTCACCTCCGGACGATCCCATCAGCATCGACGACCGCTACCTGACCAGCCGTGGATACTGGCGGCCAAACTTCGGCGATGCAGCTGTCACAGTTCTCGCCCCGCAAATGCAAGGCTCCGCTACATGGGACGTCCTGCAGTTCAAGGTTCCCGGTGGAAAGGGTTTTACTCTTTGGATTAATCGTAAAACGGGCCTGCTCGAACGTGTGGAAGGCAGCATTACGAAACAGCTTAGCGACTACCGCACTGTCAGTGGCGTGCTGTTGCCATTTATCGAGAAGAAGGCGGTCGATAACGGCGAGCTCACCATTACCTATACCAGCCGAGCTCTGCGCAGGCATCTGGACAACGCTGCATTCGCCGTCCCGTTCCGCAGAGACTACCAAATGCCACCTGCCGGTGAGGTGACGATATCCGCCGAGGGTGGATTAATCTTGCAAACAACGATCAACGGCAAAGGGCCATTCAAGACGCTTTTCGATACCGGGTCGGTGAACTTCATGTCGGAGAGCTTCGCGCATCGTCTCGGACTCAAGACGGATACACAAGGGATCGAATTTGGCACGTCTAGTCCAGCAAATATCCAGGTGCATAGGGTCCACGTAGACACTTTGCAGATCGGCGATCTTGTGGTTCGCGATCAGACCTTTTATACGGGGGCTCTGCCCGAGGACAACGGCACCCCTGTTCTTCTTATCGGATACGAGCTGCTGCGCCGCTTCGCCGTCAGGGTTGATTACGAGCACCAAAGCCTCACCTTCTACGATGGTCCACGCTTTCACTACTCCGGCTCCGGCACCGCGGTGCCGCTCGAGATCCAGAGGAATGGCGACGGTCTGTTTGTGGAGGCTTCCATCGGCAAAGCTTCGGGGCGTTTTCTTCTTGACACAGGCAACGAGTTTGGTTTCTCACTGACCACGCACTTTACAAATGAGAACAGCCTCGTCGATGTATTGGGCGCGCATTTTCTTGGTTATAACGGACGTGGCTTTGCCGGGCCTTCGCCCAAAGCGTACCTGGTCCGCGTAAGCACACTGCGTATCGGCAACGTTTACGCACCAAGTGTGATTGCCCACCTTACGACAGATCCATCGGACAAATCGGAACTGGCGGGTAACATTGGGCAGAGTATTCTCGGCAAATTCACCGAAGTCTTCGACTGCATGCGCGGTAAGGTGTATTTCGAAAAGACGAAAGACTCTGATCGGCCAGAGGTCTTCAACGGTGCAGGTCTCATTTTCGATTCCTTCGGGCATGGGTTGGAGGTAATGACTGTTCTGCCTGGGGGGCCTGGAGCCCAGGCTGGCCTGCAAGCCGGCGACGTGATCACGGCTATCGACGGCAAAGCGCCAAGCGACGAAGTAAACTCACCACCGTTTCTTCAGCCGCCGGGCACGGAACTCCACCTTACGGTTCAGCATGGAAGTGAAACACATGAAGTGAACGTGACACTGAAAGAAATCCTCTGAAGGGGCTACTCACGGGCCCTAAAGCCCGGACCCTTCAGAGCGAAAAAAGTACGCCAGGGGCTAAAGCCCAATTATTTTTCCTTCCTTTACGGCCCGACTGAAAGTCGTGCCCTGATACAAAGCCAAAATGCAGATCTTACGCAGATTCTAAAGGCCGGATAATTTTTCCGGGTTTATGTACCTACATCCGCGGGCACGCGCGTTTCCTCCACGCCTTAGAGTGGTTGAGGACAACGTGTGTGCCGCGCCTCCGGGGCTCCCACGGCAGGCCGGGCAGGCGGGATGACAAAAGGGAGGGGCGGATTTCCATTGGGGACAGGTTGCATGGATCCAAGGTCTCAAAAGCGAGACCTGGGGCACCCTTCGATTTCATCCTCGGAGCTTGTGACTTTTTTGATTTGGCCTGTAGTTTGTGGCTGGAAAGCTCGGAAGAGCATCTGCCAACAAGCATCGCCGGGGTCCTTCGACTCCGCGCCATAAGCTCTCCGTTATGCGATAGATCCGCGCGGCGCTTCGCTCAGAGGCTGTGACTTTTTTGATTTCGCCTGTAGTTTGTGGCTGGAAAGCTGGGAAGAGCATCTGCTAACAAGCATCGCCTGGGGTCCTTCGACTGCGCGCCATAAGCCGTCCGTTATGCGATAGATCCGCGCGGCGCTTCGCTCAGGATGACGGCTTTGTGGGGGGTTTGAAGCATGCTGTTAGCTACGCAGAAAACACGAAAAGATCGAAAAAGTCACAGGCTCTAAGGATGACAAAGAGGAGGGCGAAGCTTCCGTGGAGAGCGGTTGCTGGACACAGGGGCGTTTTTAATCACCAATGGCCCAGCCCGCAGTGCCGGGTGTAGGTTGCCAGTAGAACTGGTCCCGCAGGGGACGACTGAAATTCACCCGGTCTGATTGATTATGCGACTGCTGCTTATTTTGATTGGTAGCAACCAATGTCTATCTTTCCGGATTTGACGCGCGGTGAGCCTTCAAGATCCAGCTCTCCCACGGGTACCCCGTCGGTCGTGCCGGCAGCAATCGCGGGAGAATCTCGTCGCAGATTAAAATCCTTGGTAGCATCGACAAAATGCGGGTCCAGAAAACGGGAATGACGGTCATTTCCCGTTGAACGAACATAGTTGTCGAACCCTGTTATGGGGGCAGAAGAAGTTCCCCATGTGCTCGCCTTTGCGCCGGAAGCACAGTAATAAAGGTTGTGGTCGATAACTACGGGCCGCTGGCTTCCGTCGACCTGCGATTTGCTCACCGTGAGAAGGCAGCGGGGCCCCGCGTCGACGATGTTGTTGGCAAACATATTGTCCGCCATGTTCCACTGCATCTGGAACTCACCCGACCCTGTGCCCGACGTATCGTTGTCGTAGAGTGTGTTGTTGACCACGCTGCTGTGCTCCGTGTGTCCGCGCTCGGGGGCATAACCCCCAATGGAAACACCCGCGGTATGGCAGTGATAAATAAGGTTATTTCGTGCCGTGATGTAACTGGTGGCGCGGCCCTTGTGCTCACTGGCCAGCTCGATTCCAAAGTCCACATCATGCATGACGTTCTTTTCGATCAGGATCCTGGTGCCGCCGTCCACGTAAATACCATCGGAATTCTCATCGTTGCCATATGCAGGATTGCCGCGCGAGGTAATGTTGTAAACCAGGTTGCCGCTTACTACTCCGTCGCGCGCCTGGTCCACAGCAGGGTCGGGAGCGGTGCGCTCGAAACCGATGACGTCGATTCCAATGTTGTTGTTGTCGTGGACAACGTTATGCGTAATGCGGAAGTTCGTAACGTTCCCATTCACTACCAGCGATTCGCTTGAACCGGTTTTGAGATGATGCACTTCATTGCCGTCAATCACCAGATCACTGATAGGAGTCCTGGCGTCTGTACCGTACACAGCTATGCCAAACCCGTTCGCGCCGTGTCCCGGAGCATCACGCCCATTAAACGTCTGCTCAATGTGATGGACGTTGTTCTTCAGCAGTTCTATATGGGAGCCGGCACCCATAACACTGATGCCCAACGGAGTGAGCCGGCGTTCAGCGGTGCGGTAATTGCGAATTTCAAAGCCTTCGATCCTAACGTAACTCTGGTTATGAATCGTCAGATATGCCGCTTCTGCCATCCGGAACCAAATGCTCTGCGTCAAGGACCGCCGTCTCGCCGGGATAGCTTCGAAAAGTAATGTATCCATCCGTTGCGTTGCCAGATGCCTTGATGGTGAGGCGCTCTTCGTAGATTCCACCCCGCACATTGACGGTACTACCCGCGCGCACCGTATCTGCGGCGTGTTGAATGGTGCGCCAGGGTGCCGTTTGTGTGCCGGGATTCGAATCATCCCCGGTCTTCGACACGTAGAAGGAGGAGTTGGACTGGCCAAAGGCCCCGGCCCCGGACAGAGACATGGACACCAGGAACAAAACAAACGACAGAAATCTCACGCCCGTCCTCCCAACACATCGAACGTTGGCTGGTACAACTGTTCATTGCGGCTGCGCTTCGATAAGCAAACTTCCGGTGAATTCAATCGGCAGATGTGCATTGTGTCCTGGCACCATTCCCAGGTTTTTTCCTGTGACGTAGTCCACGACACTGTAGTTGCGGTCTTCGAGGCCGCGCAGTTCGACCGGCCCCTTCCACTGTTTTGCAAAAAAAGAGTAGTACATGGTCTGGCCCTTGCGGATGGCATGCGTCTCAGGGGCATCGAAGCCGATGTCATAGAGCTGCCCCAGGTATTGTCCTCTTGACAACATTTTGTCGCGGTAGATGCGCAGCCACTTTTCGAATTCCTTCTCGCGTTCAGGCGTCAGATCGGATTTACTTCGCTTCGCGGTGAGAGAGGGGAGGACAAACTGCGTTCCCACCACGCCTCCTACGCCTACCGTGGACGCAAAGTCATTGCCGCCATCGCTCAGCTCGACGTGATCACCGAAAAATGGAACGTTGTCTCCCATCAGGGCCTTTAATGTTTTAGCCTTGGAGCGAACTTGAAAGGAACTCTCCGGGTCGGAAGCGACCGACATGTTGAAGTGCGGCATGGTGAAAAAGGAATAAGCCGTGCCGCAGGGGCAGAACTCCACCAGGGCCCCAGGCTTTACAGACTGTGCGGTGTCATAAATTGCACGAAAGAAATCCGGCAGAGCTTCGACGGAGTCTTCCGGCTGTTCGTGATGGTGAGCAGGGTTGTAGCAGGCTGGAACTCCGTTCATGTCCTGGCCATCGAGCTTCAGCCCGTCAAATCCCCAATCCACCAGGATTTTTCGCACCAATGCCTTGTGGTACTCCACCACGCGACGATCCGCTGGGCACAAATAGTATGAGTTCCACCACGAAACTTTTCTCCTGGAGCCATCACGATTCAATAACTCGTAGTCGGAATGATCCCGCAACAATTGCGAGTCGGGCACAGCGCTGAGCGGGGACCACCAGAGCTGGGCCTTGAATCCTTCCTGGTGAATACGGTCCACCAGGGCCTTCATGTCAGCGTCTCCGTGGGGGAACTTCTTGGGGTCGAGCGCCCAATCGCCCACATTGTTCTGCCAACCGTCGTCGAGCGTGACCCACTTGAATCCTAATCGTTTTACCGTCGGAAGCGTGTCATACACCTGCTTAGGCTGTACCGATCGGCCGTATCCCCATGCGCACCAAATGGCGCCGAAAGCGGCATCCGGAGCCGTGGCCATTTGGAAACCTTGTTTCATCATGAAGCGCCGGTAATCGACGAGGGCGCGGAAGTAGTCGCCCTGGTGGACGGCGACGAAGGTGCGAAACGTATGAAAACTTTCGCCGGGGCTCAATGAGATAGGGTTGGTGAACCGTATCGCCATTTTGGCGTCCGCAGCATCGGGCATGGATACAGGCAGGGAAACAAGCTTCGGCCGCGGCTCCACGTGCCCCACAGCCATGCCAACGTCACGCCGCCACACATCGACAATGGGCGTGCCGCCGCCATAGTCGCTGGCATTCATGCCTTGATAATTCTCCTGCTGAAAATTGGTGGAGAGCGGCAGGACCCAGTTGGGACGTTTCTCGTACGAGCCACTCTGGTAAGACCAGAAGGCCGGCGCGGCCCCTCCGACTTGAGCGTTCATCGTGTATGCATTGTTGGTCCAACTTCTGATCGCGAGCCTGGATGTTCCGGTATTGGTGTACTGGACATCAAAGAACGCCATCGCGGGAAAGTCGTCGTAGATCGTGATTGAGACCTTCTTTGTGAGCGTTCCCGCCTTTCCTTCCACGGTGAGCCGCTCTCCTTCACCGAAAGTATCTTTTGTGCGCTCGTGTTTTTGCGTGGTCAGCAGGAATCCGGTCCAGACCTTGTCCGGCGGTCGTCACCGTCTCAGAAGCAGTGAACGGCCCCAACACGGTCCGCTTATTATCGAAACAGGCAACCACCCGGCTACGCAGGTGGTGGTCAAACTCAATCCGGATCTTCCCGCCTTGAATCCCAGGATTGCCGCTGGGAACGTCCGCGAGCTACAGCGAATGAACCAGCCGCCAACGCAGCGGTGCAAACAATCCAAAGCATGGCTGCAGTGGCAGCTCTCAGACTTCGGCTCTCCGATTGAACAATCGCTCTTTTCATTGAAAACACATGTCGTCCCTACACGCAAAACAGGGTTAAATAAAATGTAACGGAACAAAGCGTAACTAACCGTAATACAAGCGAAGACATGCAAAGTCAATGAATTTTGCGTCAAAGGGGGATGTGGGATTCACTGCACCACGATTGGCATCTGTCCAGGTTGTCATCGGGCGACCAACGGTCGCCCCCTCACATCTCGCGAAAAACGAGCGAGATATGGGGCATCCGGCGTACGTGGGCAGGCAACAAACGAAAATAAACGATATAAATAGTAATCTTCCGATAGTTGCTGAAGACGTGAATCTGATATTCGGATTCGCCGAAATCGAGCCCTAAGCGAGGAGATCACCCGGATGCAGCGTAGAGATTTTCTCAAGAGCACCGTCGCCGCTGCCGTAGCTGCCGAACTTGGACTCGGTAAAGCGCAGGCCATGGTTCCCGCTCACAACTGGGGGAAGTACGATTTCGGCTCCGGTCCCCAGGTGACGGATCGGCTCAATCAGGGTCCGTTCCCTCAATATCCACCAGATGCGGTTATTCCGACGGATGATGTGGTGATGACAACGACCCCCTCAGAAGAAGCCGTGCCGAGCTTTGGCAAGGGACTGGTCACCTATGTCACGGCGGACAGTGGCACCGGGGAAATCAAGTCAGACAATATTCCCCAGGCGATCGAGGACTTAGCTCGTTTTCCATTAGGCCAGCAGCTTTACATCCGCCCTACGTGGAGAGAAGTACAGCCGAGGCCCGGACGCCTGGATTTACCCGGCTACGTGAAGCTGGTTTTCGAAATGGCGAAGAAAAACAACAAGCGTGTCGGATTGCGCATTCAGATGTGCGCCCCTGACTATACACACGAACCAGCGCTGCCGGATTTTGTCCTCGAGAAAGTGCCGAAGGTGGATCTGGTTCTTAGCGATAAAGAAAGCGCCGACTCAGGGAAAAGATTTTTGGAGAATCCGCACTCGCGCTATCAGCCACGCTATGACCATCCTTTTTTTCAGCAGGCATTCAAAGAACTGGTTGGACTATTGGCAGCGGAATTCAATGGCAACCCGCTCGTCGAATTTATCGACACTTTTATGTACGGCTTCTGGGGTGAAGGGCACACCTGGCCATTCGGCAACAATCCTTTCCCTAACTACCAGACCGCGGAACGGACCTGGATGAATATGCTCGAAGTGCAGCTCGAGCACTTTTCGAAGACTCCTTTACTGACCAATACGCAACCGGATTTTAGCCGCGTGGGTAATTCAGAACTGCTCGACCGCGCGGTCCGCAGCAACAATTGGATTCGGAGCGACACCATCTTTATCGAGAACGAGCAGATTGAAGCACTGAGCAACCGGCCGCCCTGGATCGCCGCATTGCTGGAGCAAGGTCTTCCCGGGAAACCTCCCGATCCGGGCGCGGCAGAGGAAGGGATATCTCCGGCAGAGAACATGATCGCTCATGTGATCGATGTGGGGGCGAATTACTTTTCACTCTGGAACTTTCACCAGATCAGCGCCAAAAACCTGATGAGCTACTACCAGGCTTATCCGGCAGCGTTCGACCGGCATTAGTCGCCGAATTGGCTATCGCGTGAGGCCGTCTTTCATCTGGAGCTATAAGGGCGACGGTTATCAAGGGCTGATTGTCGGCTTCGCAAATGACGGCATTGCAGGTGTACCAGGGGTATTGAGAGTGACCGTGGAGAGCCAGGAGGGAAAGGTACTCAGGAGCGGTTGTCTGGACGCCGGTTACCCCTTACCGGGCAAGATTCGGCAGGCACAGTTCGTGCTTCCGAACATCACAGATTGGCAAGGATTGAAATTGAGAGCTGAGATTGAGGTAAAGGGAATGCGCTATCCCGTGCCGTGGGCTTGTCACCAGAAACTGAACGATGACGGCTCGCTCACACTGCGTCCCAACCTCCGTCAGCAGGTCTAGGCCGCGGTTGTTCTCATCCCTGCGGTTGTTCTTATCGAGGAGACGCGCGAATCCATGCATGACGACGAACACAATGCGGCCACACAGGCTGGGGAAAAAGTCTCTGCGTGGTCAGAGTCGTCCCCTCAGTGGCTAAAGCCACATTCATTTCAAAGTAATTACGGACGGGCTAAAGCCCGTCCCCTTCAGACGAGACCCAGTCTCAGAGGCTAAAGAGTCGTGCGTGAGAACCCGCGGATTTGAGAAATTTAGTCCCGCAGGGACCTCAGGGGCTAAAAGCCCAATTCTCTTCCTTCCTTTCACGGCCTCGACTAAAAGTCGTGCCCTGATACAAAACCTAAATGCAGATCTCACGCAGACTCTAAAGCCCTCGTCCTGCTCAGCCCCTTTTTTGTCCGACTGAAGAGGCTGCGGAAAAATGAACGGTTCTGCGGAAACGTCAGATAAAGCGCGTTACCCCAGGGCCTACACTAGGCCGGGTGATTTTGCTGCGTTTATGTACGGGCTGAAGCACGTACCTACCCTCCCGGACCTTCAGCGGTGAGGTTTTCCGCAGCCTGCACAGTAATCGGAACCGGTGCCGCAGGTTCGCTTTTGCCTCAACGAGACTGAGCCTATTCATGTCGGAGTGCGGTCTGCGGTTCCACGGTGGTCGCGCGCCTCGCCGGAATCCAGCATGCCAACAGCGTGACCGCGGCCAGGAACAAAGGCACCGTCGTAAAGGTGATCCGGTCATGGGAACTAATTCCATACAACACTCCGGATGCAACCTTGGAAGCAGCCAACGCCAACGGCAGCCCGATGCCCAGCGCAATACCCGAGAGCAGCATTCCCTGCCTGACGATGAGCCGCAGCACACCACCCCGCGTTGCCCCCATCGCTAAGCGAATCCCAATCTCCCGCGTCCGGCTGCTCACCGAGTAGCTCATCACACCATAGAGTCCAACCGCCGCCAGCAGCAATCCAGCAATCCCGAAAATACCGAACATGGCCGCGGACACGCGTGGAAGCAGCAGCGCGTCGCTCAGATGATCTTCGATCGTAGTATCGCTAAAGACCGCCAGCCCGGGGTCAACGGAATGAATCTCGTTGCGCAACGCCGCTGCCATCTGCGCCGGATTTCCCTGGAAGTGGACCAGCAGTGAAAATCCCACGGGCGGCGCCGCCAACCCTATATTCTGCTCCAACGAGCGGTACAGAATAGGCTGATCCACCTCGCCGATGGTCTGAGATTTTGAGTTCTTCACCACCCCGACAATGTCGTAACTCGTATCTACGCTCGATACACTCTGCCCTATCGCGTCGCCTGTACCGAAGAACCTGCTGGCAAAGGCCTGGTTCACCAGAGCCTGTTTCGGCGCCTTCGGATCAACTGTATTTAAGTCGCGTCCAGAAATCAGCGGTATGCCGATGGTGTCAAAGTAATCCGCGCTCACCTGGTACATATCCGCCCGCAGATCGTGCCCGGCATTTATTTTTCTCCCCGTCAGGTGGAATTCTCTCTGCTGCCCGTAGAGTGAGAGCGGCACCTTGTCCGTCCACGCGGCCGACTGCACTCCCGGCAATTCTTGCGCGCGCGTGCGCAGCCGTTTCAGCAACAGCAACGTCTGCTCCACGCTGTATCCATTGTGAATCGGGTCGATCGACGTAATCAGCACTCCACTCCTGCGAATACCCGGATCGACTCCTGCTGACTTATCGAGGCTGCGCAAAAACAGCCCTGTCATGCAAAGCAGCACCAGGCAGAGCGATATCTGCAGCACCACCAGCAGATTCCGTAGAGCCCATTTCCGCCCCGGCCGTATCAATGCGCTTTCACCTTTCAGCGAGTTCTGCAGCACCGGGCGTGATCCAACAATCGCCGGGCCAACCCCACAAAGGATCCCCGTTCCCAGGCTCAGCAGAAACGCATATAAGACCACTCGCCAATCCATATGCAAGCTCAGATCAATAGGAATCGGGGTCGGCCAGTGAAACGATGTCAGGCCAAGAAGCCCCACCATGCAAAGCGCCACGCCGAACACTCCGCCGCACAAGGCAAGCAGCGTGCTCTCGAGCAGCATCGGTCGTATCAACTGAAACCGGGTCGCTCCCAAGGCGGTCCGCACAGCCATCTCCCGGTGTCGAGCGGCCGCCCGCACCAGCAGCAGATTCGCCACATTCGAGCCTGCGATACAAAGTACCAGCAACGAAACCACGGTGAGCGCGGTTAAGAAAAGGGCTATGCCTGTTCTCATCTCTGGCGGCAATGCACCCGTCTGCCGGATACGAAAGCTGAGCCCCTCATATTCCTTCGGATCAGCCACGCGAAGCCGCTGCGCCATCGCATCCAATTCGGCCTGCGCTTGTATAGGCGTCACACCGGCCTTCAGACGCGCGATGATCACCCGCAAGGCTAAGTCGTGGGAACTCTTGTTGTTGCTCACGTCGCCTGCGAGTTGCTGCCATTCGCCATCCGGCACCCAGAAATCGACATTGAGCAGCCGGTTCATTCCATGAAATCCAGGCCTCATCACCCCAATCACGGTGAACTTTTTTCCCGAAAGCGAGACACTCTTTCCGATGATGGCAGGGTCCCCGAGAAAGTGGCGGCGCCATAAGCTATAGCTCAGTACGACAATGGGCGAGCGATTTTCATCGCTCGAAAAACCTCGCCCAAGCGCCATCGGCAACTCTGCTACTTCGAAGAAATTGGTCGTCGTGCTCCATCCCCACAGGCGCACCGGGTCGCCTACGCCACCCATCGCTGCCGGCACAAAGTCGTTATAGGCCGCGACGCCGGAGAAGGACCTCGTATGTTCGCGCAGGTCGTCAAACGTCGAAGACGACACTTCGCCCAATCTCTGGCCGTGGTCGTACATGGGATGTAGATCCAGCAGCGTCTCCGGATGTCCAAGAGGCGGAGCTTGCAGCACCAGCCTGTTCACCGCGGTAAAGATGAAAACATTGGCCGCGATTCCCAGGCCGAGCGAGACCATGACCGTGAGCACCACAGCCGGCGATCTCTCCAGCCGCCGAAGTACATGGCGCATATCACGCCAAAAACTCTCCACCCTCGAAAAAGAGTTATGCCGCCAAAGCTCCTCACGTACCCGCCGGGGACTGCCGAATTTCAGGTATGCCTGTCGCCGCGCCTCGTCTGCGGGCATGCCGCGCTCGACATTTTCCGCAATCTCTTCGGCCATGTACAACTCGATCTCCTGCTGCAGTTCAACATCGCTTCGCTGGCGGCGGAAGAACCTGCGCGAGCTCATGCCTTACCGTCTCCGCGCGCCGGTGTGTCGCCCATCACTAAAGCAATCGCCCGAGCCATTTGCCGCCAGCGGCTGGTTTCAAGCGTCAGTTGTCTACGCCCAGTAGCCGTCAGCTTGTAGAACTTCGCCTTGCGATTGTTTTCGCTAACCCCCCAGTAGGACGACACCCATCCACGATCCTCCAGCCGGTGCAGCGCCGGATACAAAGATCCCTGCTCTACTTCCAGCACTTCCTCTGAAGTTCGCTCGATTACCTTGGCGATGGTGTGCCCGTGCGCATCTCCGGCGATCAGCGTGCGCAAGACCATCATGTCCAGGGTCCCCTTCAACATCTCGTTGCTCTCCGGCCTCTTGCCCGCCATCCGAAACCCTCACCTAGAAATTCTATGCAAGCAAAAGCATACACCAATAGAAGTTCTAGGCAAACAGCCGGTCAAACGAATATGCGCTGGTGGCCAGGAAGGTATACCCTCCCCGGATGTCCGTTTCTGAACACCGCTCGAGCGAATCCGGACACGAAGCGGAGCCACTTCTCCTGCAAACTCAACAGTTTCCTTGCCAGCCGGGTTGGAAGCGCGCGTGCTCTAATCGACTTGGTAGTCTGTCGCAGTGAAACCGTAAGTAGCGCAGTTGAGATGAGTGCGCCACGTCTCGATTTTTTGAGACGTGGGTTCATCAAATTGCGCCCCTGACGTTTTCTCCGCAACAGGCAACCTCGGAAGGAAGACCATGGCACGCCTTACCAGTGATGTTCGTTTCGCCCTGCGCCAGGTCCTGCGCTCGCCTGGCTTTGCCATCACTGCGGTCGTCACCCTCGCGCTGGCCATTGGCGCGAACACTGCCATCTTCACCCTGCTCAACCAGGCCCTGTTGCGCGCCCTCCCGGTGAAGGATCCGAGCCAACTTGTTGTGCTCAGCTATGCGGGTAGCAGAGAGGGGCATAAAGAATCCCAGGGTGGAGACAGCCCGGGTCATGACCATTATTTTTCTTATCCGATGTACCGCGACTTGCGCGACAACAACCAGGTCTTCAGCGGGCTCGCCGCCGCCGCCCTTGCGAATGCCGGCGTCTCCTGGAACAACCATGGCGAACAGCTGCCGCTCGAGCTGGTCAGCGGCAATTATTTTCAGACCCTTGGCGTACAACCGGCCGCCGGCCGCCTGCTTTTGCCCAGTGACGAGACCTCGGAAAAAGCCAACTCTGTCGCGGTCCTTTCCTTTGACTACTGGAACAGCCATCTCGCGCAGGCGCCCGTCGTCGGCAAGACCCTGCTCATCAACGGCTTTCCGTTCAGCATTGTTGGCATCGCCGCCCCCGGCTTCCACAGCATGGTCTGGGGGCGCCGTCCCGATCTTTATGTCCCGATCACCATGCAGACGGTAATCGAGCCGGAGTGGAGCTTTCTCAGCGACCACAGTTCGTACTGGCTCAACTTCGTGGGTCGTCTGCATCCCGGCGAAACGCCGCCACAGGCGACGGCCGCGGTAAATCCGCTCTGGGTCTCGCTCCGCACTCGCGAATTCCCTCTGCTCCACAACCAAACGCCCAAGTCCCGCCTAGACTTTATTTCCCAAACCCATTTGAATCTGGATTCAGGCGCGAAGGGCTTCTCTCCCTTCCGCGACGATCTTCGTACTCCGCTCCTCATCATGATGGGTATGGTGATGCTTGTCATGGCGATGGCCGTGGTCAACGTTGCCAGTCTGTTGCTGGTGCGGGCCGCTAGCCGGGTACGCGAATTCTCCATGCGCTTTGCTTTGGGCGCCACTAACTGGCAGGTCTTCCGCCAGCTTCTTGCCGAAGGCCTACTGCTCGGTCTGTCGAGTGCAGCTCTTGGTCTCATCATCGCCCCGCGTGCCCTTGGCGTCCTCATTGCCTGGATGGCCGGCCGGAATCAAGACTCGGCCTTTTCTGCCACCCTCGATTGGCGCGTTCTGGTCTTCACCGTTGCCGCAGCGCTCATCGCCAGCCTGCTCTTCAGCCTGGCGCCTGCCTTGCAGTACTGGAATCCGCGTCTCGCGGAGTCCCTCAAACAGCAGACTGGCACCGGCTCCGGCGGAGCGCTGCAGTTTCGCCGCACCTGCGTGGCGCTGCAGATCGGCTTCAGCCTGTTGCTCATTGTCGGCGCCGGCCTCTTCGTGCGCACCATCCAGAACCTGCGCAACGTCAATCCCGGCTTTGCCACAGATCATCTGCTCACCTTCAGTCTTACCCCGGAATATGCCGGCTACTCTCCTGACCAGATCGCACCGCTGGAACAGCGGGCACTTGCATCGCTTGCCGTTCTGCCTGGAGTACGGAGTGTGGGAGCCACTAACGATGCCGATCTCGCCGGTAACGGCATCACCGGTGACGTCAAGGCTTCTGGCTCGAACGCTCCGGCGGATGAAGACTACAACGTTGAGCTTCCCTGGGTCAGCGATTACTACCTGCAGACGCTGGGCATCCCCCTTGTCGCCGGCCGCTACTTCTCCGCTGCCGACAGCCCCACCGCAACCAAAGTCACGATCGTCAACGAAACCTTTGCCCGGCACTACTTCGGGTCCCCGCAGAACGCCCTCGGCCACCATGTGACCCACGGCCGCCACGCAGAAACGGACTCCATGATTGTCGGTGTGGTGCGCGACGCCCAACACGCCTCCGTGCGCGACCCTGTCCTGGCCACTGCCTATCGCCCATTCGTGCAGGCTGAGAAATCGACCGGCCTTACCTTCTACGTCCGTACCTGGCAACCGCCGGACACCGCTGCAGCCGGCATCCGCGCCACCATCGCCAACCTCGACACCAAGCTCATCGTGAATGACCTCACCACCTTGAGCACCCAGATTGACGACACCATCTCCAGCGAGCGCACCATCGCCTTGCTCGCCTCGGCGTTCGGCCTGTTGGCTACCCTGCTTGCCGGCCTTGGATTGTATGGAATCCTCGCTTACTCCACCGCCCAGCGCACCCGCGAAATCGGCATACGCATGGCCCTCGGAGCACAGCGGTGGACCGTGGTCCGGCTTATCCTGCGAGAAATCCTGGTCCTCACCGGGATCGCCATCGCGGTTACCATTCCCATCTCCATCGTTGCTACGCGAGCGCTCCGCAGCCAGCTCTTCCATGTCTCCTCCACGGATGTCAACATCTACGCCATCGCCATCACCATCGTCGTGTTCGTCGCCGCCCTTGCCGCATTGATTCCTGCGCGCAGAGCAGCCTCCGTGGATCCCATGCGAGCTTTGAGAACGTAGCCCCGAATTCTTTAAAAAGCCTCTTCGTTAGCCCAATAGTTGTAGCTTTGTCCCTAGCGCCATGACGGGCGCCCCACTCCCGATTGCCTGTGGAGTTTATTGGGTACCCAGCGCCTTCCGGGCTGGGCTGTCCTTTAAGCGGGCGGCCCTCCGGGCCTCTAGTGCGCGTCTGGAAATTCGGGGCATATCGCTCGTTCCTTCGACGGATGTGGATACCACTGCGCTACCCTTCCGACTCTTCACCGAGTTAAAGCCCATAGCATCCCAATAGAAGCGGTGGCCGTGCATCGACCGGAAAAACCGCTCTACCCAAAACAAATTTGTCATCTCGCATGGACGTAGCTGAGTAAGTTATCCACGACGTCGGTCCTGGTCTCACACCCCATCTTTAGCCCCTGACCGCCTCTATCCCTGAAGAGTACGAGCTTCAGCCCTGTTGCTTTCGAAACAGATCGATCGGGCTCCATGCCCCTGAGGGCACCGCTTTTGTCGCGGAGCGAAGTCACGCCTTTCTTTCCAAAAATCACTGGAACCTGGCCGCTCCTCCCCGCGTAAGTAATCGGCATGGAAACCTTGCGGCAGGATATCTCCTACGCGCTTCGGCAGATGCGGCTGTCGCCGGTCTTCACCCTGACAGCCCTGTTCACCCTGGCCCTCGGCATCGGAGCCACCACTGCCATCTTCTCCCTTATCTACTCCGTCATGCTCAAATCGCTGCCGGTCGTGGACCCCTCCACCCTCTACCGCATCGGTGCGGGCGCCAATTGCTGCGTGCAGGGCGGGCCCCAGGACGACTGGGGCATGTACTCCTATCCCCTCTTTCTGCGCATCCAGGCCGCGGCCCCTGAGTTCGAGCAGATGACCGCGTTCCAGGCCGCCGGAGGCCAGTTCAGTGTGCGTCGCGGGCAGCGCGATAACATGGCCAAACCACTGCGCGGCGAATTCGTCACCGGCAATTACTTTTCTACCTTCGGCATCCGCGCCTTTGCCGGCCGCACCATTACTCCCAGTGACGATCAGGCCTCCGCGCCGCCGGTAGCCATGATGAGTTACCGCGCCTGGCAGCAACAGTACAGTTCCGATCCTTCAGTCGTAGGATCAACCTTCATCGTAGGCGGTCATCCCTTTACCATTGCCGGAATCGCACCACCAGGCTTCATCGGTGAGACCCTCCGCAGCAATCCTCCCGAGTTATGGTTGCCCCTGCAGCAGGAACCGTTGGTGAACTCAGAAAACTCATTATTAAAGCAGCCTATCTCCGCCTGGCTCCGCGTGATCGGCAGGCTTAAGCCGGGCGCAACGATCGACGGCGTAGCCCCGCGGCTCACCGGCCTTATGCGTCAATGGATGGTTCATGACAGCGGGTGGCCGGCGGAGTTTATGCCCCTGATCAAAATGTCCTTGCCCAAACAACAGATCAGAATTATTCCGGGGGGCGCGGGCGTAGGCGCCATGAAGGCCGATTACGGAGATAGCCTTCGTATCCTGCTTACCGTCTGCTGCCTGGTGCTGTTGATTGCCTGCGCCAACATTGCCAACCTGCTGCTGGCCCGTGGCGCCGCCCGGCGTTCCCAAACCTCGGTGCGCCTGGCTCTGGGCGCGTCCCGCAAACGGATTATCCGCCAATCGTTCACCGAAAGCATCGTGCTTTCCGTGCTTGGCGGCGTGGCCGGCATCGTGGTTGCCTATCTCGGGGTGAAGCTCATCGTTGCACTGGCCTTTCATCATGCGCACTATGTGCCCATCGATGCCACCCCGTCGCTACCCGTGCTCGCATTCGCCTTTGGCCTATCTCTGCTCACTGGAGCGCTCTTCGGCACCGCACCCGCCTGGTTCACCTCCAACGGCAACCCGGTCGAGGCTTTGCGCGGCGCCAATCGCAGCACCCACGACCGCGCCACCCTGCCCCAGAAGGCTTTGGTCGTTGTCCAGGCCACGCTCTCCATCGTATTGCTCGCCGGAGCGGGCTTGCTCACCCGCAGCCTGCGCAATCTGGAGCATCAGAGTTTTGGTTTCGAGACCGACCATCGCATCAGCATCCTGATGAACGGGCCGCCGGCCAGTTATACCGAGCCCCAACTCGATGCGCTCTACCGTGAATTGCAGGATCGCCTCGCGGCCATCCCGGGCGTGCAGCGTGCTGCGCTCGCTCTCTATACTCCGTACATCGATAACTGGGGCGAACTGATCATTCCCGAAGGTCACGGCGCACCCCAGATGATGAACGACGATTCCGGATCCTCGTGGGATCGTGTCAGCGCTGGGTATCTGGAAACCATGGGCCAGCCCATCGTGCGCGGCCGCAGCATCACCGAGCAGGACACAGGCACCACACGCAACATCGTTGTCGTCAGCGAAGCCTTCGCCAAGCGCTTCTTCCCCGGTCAGGATCCTATCGGGAAGCACTTTGGCCTGGATCTACCGAAATACAACACAACCTTCGAAATCGTAGGCGTCGTGCATGACGCCAAATATAGGGATCCCGGCGGTCCACCCAAGCCAATGTTCTACGCCCCGCTGGCCCAGCACGGAGTCTATGACCAGCCGGTCATGGCCTTAGTCGACCACCGCTCCCACTACATCAGCGGCGCAGTCCTTCAGTTGCGTGGAAGTGAGATGGGGATGGAAGCCCTCATCCGCAAGGCCTTCAGCGAGGTTGACCCCAACCTGACCATCATCAATGTTCAGCCGCTGCGGGAGCAGGTCGACAGCACGTTCGATCAAAAGCGTGCTGTGGCGCAGATGACCGGGCTCTTTGGCCTGCTCGCGCTCCTGCTTGCCGCCGTCGGTCTTTACGGGGTCACGGCATATACCGTAGAGCGGCGCACCAGTGAGATTGGCGTACGCATGGCCCTGGGCGCCAACCGCAGCAACGTCGTTCGCCTGGTGTTGCGTGGAGCCTTTCGGCAAGTCGTCATCGGCCTCGTCATCGGCATTCCGATTTCGATCGCTTGCGGTCGTTTGCTCGCCACGCAGCTGTATCAGGTCAAGAGCTGGGACCCGCTGGTACTGGCCGGTTCCATCGCCGCCCTGGCCTTCTGCGCCCTTGTCGCCAGCGTCATACCAGCGCAGCGTGCTGCTTCCATTAATCCAGTGGAAGCCCTACGCACAGAATAAGACTTAGCCGCCAACCCCGGCAACAGCGACCAGCATTGACTCACTGAGCCCGAAGTGTTTCCACTGGGTCGATCTTCGCGATTCTGAATGTTGGCAGAACGGCCGCCATCAGAGCGACCAGGGCGAGCAGTCCACACACCGCGCATAATGTAAGCGGATCGTACAAAGCGACGCCGAAGAGCTGGCTCCGCAGTACCTTTACCGCCGCGGACGACAAGAGCAGTCCCTCCGGCCAACCCAGCGCCAGTGGCTATGAAACCCGAGCGGGAAGCTTCCAACATCGCTCCTTGCAATGAGCAGCCAAGAGCCATGCGGATGCCGAGTTCGCGAGTGCGTTGGTTGACCAGGTTCGAGACCAATCCGTAGATACCCACCGACGAGAGCAGCAGCGCCAGGGCGGCAAGCGTCGTCAGCAAGCCCACCTCCGCGTGCTGCAGCAGCAACGCTTCGGAAAGAACATCGCTCATCGCGTAGAAACCGGAGACCGGCAGATCAGGATCTACGCGGCTAAGGGCCTGCTGCATTTGCTGGTCAATGCTTCCAGACTTCCCTTGACTACGAATAATCCAACTCGGCTGGAACCACATGTGCGCGAGATTCACCAGTTGGGTCGGCATCTGCGTCGCAGGCACGTATACCGTAGGTTCTGCAACCATGGGAGCTCCGGGGGCTATGCCAGGCGGAGTGACTACGTTAGCCGCGATTCCCACAACTTCAATCGTGTTTCCATCACTCAGCAGATGGCGGCCAACGCTATTCTCTCGGCCCAGATATCTCTTCGCGAACGCAACATTCGCGACCGCAACATACTGGCTGTTCGGTGTATCGCTCGCGGCGAGAAGGCGTCCCGCTCGAAGAGAGATCTGCAATGCCTCGAAATAAGATGGCGTCACATAAATCAGGTTGGTCATATCATGATCGCCGGTCTGTGGGCCATCGGCGATTTCGACCGAGTAGTTGAGCGCGCGTTCATACGGAACCGTCAACCCCACAGCGGCTGCCTGCACCCCTGGAATGTTTTGCATGGCTTCCATGCTTTCACTCAGCAGCTTTAAGAAGGAAGCCCGATCGCTGAAGCGAGCATCGTCGAGCGATGCTTTTGCAACCACCACGTTTTTCGGGTTGAATCCCGGCGGTATCGTCCTGAGGTAGACCAGGGTCCTTATGAGCAAACCTGCAACCGTAAGCAGAACCACGGTTAAGGCCACTTCCCCGATGATCAGCGCATACCGTGTCCGTGCGCCGCCCGACTGGGCAATGGAACGGCTGCTGCCGCTGGCTAACGCGGATCGTACGTCGATACGTCGCGCACCGAGCGCCGGCAACAGACCGAAGAACAAGCTGGCTCCGATCCCAGCCGCGGCGGTGAACAAGAGAACCCGGGAGTCCATGGAGACCCCGCCGAGAGGAAGGAAACTCTTCGGAATCCGCCGGTTCATGAGCTCGAGCGTCAGGCTCCCAACCAGAAGAGCGGCCGCGCCGCCTGCAAGGGTCAGCAATAAGCTCTCGATCCAGAATTGACGGAGAATGGCCCATTTCGTGGCACCCAACGCCAGCCGGGTCGCAATCTCGCCCGCTCTGCGGCCGACCCGCACCAGGGCCAACCCCGCCAGGTTGGCACAGGCGACCAGCAGCACAAAACCCACCGCTGCCATCAGGATCATGGCCGGGGCGCGTGTTTCCAACGCCAGGCTTTGCTGGAGCGGTACCGCATAATAGGAGACTCGAGCGCCGGGATGCCTCTTCTGCACCACGCGGCTGGTCAGTGATTGCAGTTGGCTCAACTGGGCGTCGGCCTGCTGCCAGGTGGCTCCGTTCTTGAGCCGGAGAATCGGTTCGAAATTGTCGCCGCCTCCCTCTTCGGACGTGTCAGGGCGAAGAGAAGTCCACAGGTCTGCGTTCGATGGTGTATGAGCGCCTGCGGGCAGAACACCAATGACCGTGTAAGCAACACCCTTCAGCCGAATCGGCTTGCCGATAATGTCGCTGTCGCCGTCGAACGTGTTCTTCCACAGGCTGTTGCTGAGAACAACCGCTCTGGGTCCTCCTGACGTATCTTCCGCAGCGCTAAAGCTGCGGCCGATCAAGGGGCGAAGACCAAGAACGTCAAAATAGGTCGCCGAGACCCGCTCCCCATGAACATACTGAGCTCGTCCGTCCGCCTCCAGGTTCACGCCACCGGTCCCGCTGGCCACCGCCGCAGTTACTGCGGGAATGTCTCGGAGGTGTCGCCACGTCTCCCCATCGATGTTGATCGGATAGGTGACATTCGCCGGACCGGAAATCCTCTGCATCAGCGATCCCAGCCGCTCAGGCTCTGGGTAAGGAAGCGGCCGCAAAAGCAGCGCGTCCACCACGCTGAAGATCGCAGTGTTCGCACCGATGCTCAATGCCAGGGTCACGATCACAACCAGGGAATACCCAGGGCTCTTGCACAATTGTTTCAGGGCGTAACGAAGCTCCGGGAGAACTGTCTGCATCTTTGGCAACCCCGATCCACGTTCTAGGATGCACTTCGATAACCAAAGTCTGTGCGAAGCGCACGGCTTCACAGCTCCAGTCCCGCAGGGACGTCTGAGCTTAGGCCAGGACGTTAGTCCTGGGATTTCACGCCGGCCGGCAGGGACGGCTGAGGAGGATTGCGTCGCGGCCTATTTCAGCCGTCCCTGCGGGACTAGGTCGTCCTTTCAAAACCAACCCAGGACTAGCGTCCTGGGCTAAGCTCAGCCGTCCCTGCGGGACTAAATTCCTAAATTTCTGTTCGAAGTTGGTCTTGGATGTCCGGAATCGAACACCCGTGGTCTATCGATGGGGTGAGGGACTATCGGGCAAAGTTTTCGCCGGTGTGGTCGCGCTGGCGCCGCTGGAACCGCTCGAAGAGGCTTGTGCGTCGTAGGCCTTGGTCAGCTGATCCGTGATATCCAGGTTACCGGCGGCATACCAGACAACCGGCGCCGCGTCGGAGCCGCGCTCGATCACCGCAGAGTACCCATGCTGCTGGGAATACGTCTGCAGGAAGGCGTAAACCTTCTGTGCCACTTTCTGAAACACCTGCTGAGACTCGCTCTGCGAATCGTTTCTGAAGTCTTCGGCCTGACGCTGAAGCTGCTTCTCTTTCTCCTCCAGCGACCGCTCTTTTGTTTCTCTGTCCACATCGGTGAGCTTGTCGCCCGAGTCAGTGAGTTGCTTGCGCAACCCTTCGACCTCATTGTTGAGCGCCTGGAGTTGTGCTTGTCGCGGCGCGAGCTTCGATTGCAATGCTCCGAGTTCCCGCTTTGCTTCCGCCGTCTGAAGCACTGCGGCGTTGAAACTCACCGTCACTATAGTTTGCGGGGCCGGTGGGTTCGACGAAACCTGGGCCTGAGAAACAGTTGCCAGGGTTAAAACCGACAACGAAAGCCGCACCGCGATCAATCGATTCATTGCTACCTCTCCTGGCTGGCCGGTTCCGAGACAAAGTTGTGAATGAGCTGGAATGCATTGTCTTTGAAATTCGCCTTCAACGTTGTCTGGTACACATCGGAACTTCCAGGAAACCTTTGCAACGCGAGGTTAGATCGAAAGTGAAAGGCTATCCATTGCGCCCCGATCGGAAACTGCCACCAGGCGCGGCGCACCGTGCGTGAAAACTTCAGAACTCGCGTCGAGCGTGAGTCCAGGAGCCAGGTATGAGAATGTCAACGCCGGTACCACCTCAGGCGGCCTGATGGTTGTCGATAGGGGATAAGCACGCATGCCGGTGTTACGCGAATAAGGTGTGAATGTGAATTGGCGGCCCGGCAAAGCCTCCGGCTCCGCTGCAGCCGCGCGAACGGCCACGGATGATACTCCGTGATCCGGATGAAATCGATGATAGACAGCCCGGCTCGTTCGTTCTCTCACCGGCAACGAATCGTTCGCAACCGCTGCCGCTGAGCTCTCCCGGTGACCGACAATTGCTGCTCTATCAGTGGTATTGGCCACCTCGGTTTCGATAACCGATTTCCTGAACGTACCATCTTTCAGCGTTGCCGTGACCAGCAACAGGACCACGAAGAGCGCACTCACCGTGCTGAGCGGACCGAAGCCGACCCCCTGGGACCGGGGACTCAAAGGAATGCCTTCTCTGATCGCGCGCTCTGCGAAGCGTTCCTGCATTCCCCTTCGCACATGTTTGCCCGGAGCTTTGAACCTTTGGGCAAGTAACAAGGGGATCGCTAACTGGCGCATCTCGACGAGCCGCTTTTCGCAGGAGACACAGTGGCGAACGTGCTCCGCTAGTTCGGCGCGTTCTCCGCTGGTAAGATGTCCACTCGCTGCGACCGCGCACAGGACTTCGAAATCGTCGTGATTTGTAATCATCTCGGTCCCCCGGCGCTGCCAGACTCTCCTCCGCAAAGGGCCTTCCGCAGCTTGCCGAGGCCGCGGTATAGATTGTGGCGCACCACTCGCACCGTTTCTCCCGTCCGGATAGAAACTTCTTCTGCCGTGAGGCCCTCGTAGTAGATAAGCTCGATGGTCCGCCGTTGCCGAGGCTGGAGATGAACCAGCACTTCCTCGACCAGGACGTGTGCTTCGGCCGGCGAGAAGTCCGGCGTGTTTTCCGGCACGGGCAACAGCTCTGGCAAAAGTTCATCAAACGAGTCGGTGTTGAAAAATCGGTTGGAAACCAGCCTTCGCCGGCAATTTAGAATCCGCTGGTAGCCGAACATGAGGAGCCAGGTTTTGAACTCTCCCTTCTTCGGATCGTATTGCTGGATGGATCGGAAGACATCGAGAAAAACCTGTTGGACCGCATCTTCGGCTTCGGCTCCATTGCGCAGGATGCGCCGGGCGATTCCAAAGAGGAGAGGACTATGCCGTTCAAACAGCACGGTCAAAGCATCGGCCACTCCGCTTTGCAAATGTGCTACCAGTGCTTCATCCGCGAGCCGCTCGAGTGGTAGTTGGCTCAGCCGGGGTGATGTGACCGTGGGAACGGCAGCCCGCACGTCGGCAATGCAAGCGTCCCCAAACTCTCCGCTCCTGGCTGGTAGCAACCCGAAGACAAGCCGCGCCATCCGCGAGCTCATCGTATGCCTCCCCCGGACGCTCGCAGGCGCGGGCATCCAGCCGAGATCCCGGGTTTAATCATATGGGCCGATAATCCCCCCTACAACCGTATGCACGCGGGACGACCCATATTCCCCATGCCGGCGTCAATATTGCTGATAGGGGAGTTCCGGCAGGCCGGAATATCGCTCAGGCGGCGCGGGCGGATCGAAGGACGACCTCGATTTCTTTGCAGAGATCCCGATTGACCTGCGTGGCATTAAGCCAAAACGGGGCCCGGCATTCCACTTCCAGCAGTTCGGCGGAAGGGTCATAATTCCACTGGATGACGACCCCATCCTTCACTGCTTCCCCTTTTGGGCTCGCGACGCGGATGCCGAACTTAGAAGCTTTACGCCGCAACCGCGCAAAAATTGCACGGGTAATTCCATGAAACGTCTGCTTGGGATTGCCTGACATCAGAAATTCCTTTGCTGAAAAATGTTCAAGTTGGTGAACCGGCATTGAGAAACATCCGGATACTGCCACCAATGACTGGACGAATTGGATCTACGAATTGTTCGCCTGTTTTGTGAATTCTCGGCGATGCTCATGTTAAACAAATCTCAGCATTTTTGTAGCCAAATGGGGTTGCCTACAAGAGCACCTTTCGCAACCCCACATGGTCTAAAGTTTCAACGGATGGAGCCGATTCACGAGTGATTTCCGGGACAACATTAAACATGTTCCGCATGATCGCGGGAGAGCTCGCCGGAGTGTGTGCCGCCCTTGGGCTTACACGCCTGATCGCCAGCTTCCTCTTCGGGGTGCAACTATGGGATCCGATCGCATTTGTCACCGTCCCGGTAATACTAGGAGCCGTCGCGCTGGTGGCGGTATGGCTACCCGCCACACGCGCCTCCGGGCTTGACCCCATCGAAGCGTTGCGGGTTGAGTAAGATGTATGGATGGGCGTTCATCGGCGGCAGTCAAGCTGCGCGATATCTGGGGCGGCGAGAGAACCACTGAATGATTAAAAGCAAAACCAGCTGAAAGGCAATCGCTCCGCAGAGATCGATACCGACGTCGAGGGGCGAACTCGTCCGGCTCGGCAGGAAACTTTGATGGTATTCATCGAGACTGGCGACCACCACGGTGCAAAGCACGGCCAGAACGGAAGCCCGCCGCCAGAGCGTCCAATGTTTGACCGCCATTCGGTGAAGCGTCTGCCGCCAACCATAGAAGAAAGCGAGACTGACCGCTCCGTAACCAACGAAGTGACCCGTCTTGCGGATGAGGTGATGGACTACCGCCCAGCGAGCCGGGGTAATTGGGCCGAAAAGGTGTACCCATAAAGGATAAAGCCATCGACTGGTGTTATCCGATGCCATCGTGCCCGTAGATTCGAGGGCGATCATCAGAACGCTCAGTGCCGCCGGTACCCAATCCAGGACCCTGTGCAGGATCGGCTGCAGCCTGGAGACTCTGATAGAACCCATGCCCTTCATTATAGAAGGGAGTTATGCAGGGTATTGTTTACGGCGGCGGCCGCTGAAGCTACTTGTACACGGCTTGTTACAGATTGCGACAATGGCGTTCATCGCGCTCACAAGCTTATGCCTGATTGAAGAACGCCTCACACACGGCGCGCAACCAGAGGGAGATGGCCTTCGCCCCTGGATCAGGATGGCCGAGCACTCGATCCCCAAGATAACTGGAGCGTCCCAGCCTTGGTTTCATGTGAGCCGTGGCTTCGACGCCGCGCTCCGATGCTTCCACCGCGGCAAGCATCGCTGCCCGCGCATTGCCCTCGTTGGCCTGTCGCAGTGTATTCACGAAGGGATCGAGCGCGTCCAGCATGGTGCGGTCGCCTGGCTTTGCGCCGCCCAGTTCGCTGATGGCACGGCAACCCTGTTCCAGTGCTTCGGCCCACTGCGCCGGACCAATTGCGCCGACGCCCTCAAGAACGCTGCCGCAGCGCAGAAAAAGTACTCCATAGAGGGGCCCCGAGGATCCACCCAACTCCCGCCGGAGGGTGTGGCCGAGCGCTTTAAGGGTAGCGGGAATATCGTCCAGCGGATAGGAGCTCACCGCGTCCTGCACTGCCCTGGCCGCGCGCGCCATGCTCGCGCCCAGGTCGCCGTCGCCGGTGACGCGGTCCATCTCCGTCAGCTCGCCTTCGGCGGCGGTCAAGACCTGGCAGGCGGCCTCGATCGCCCGTTGTGCCTTTCTGCCTGTTTCCGTTTGCGCACCATGGCCGGCAGGCGAAGTTACACCCGTGCTGACCTCCATTGGCGTCGGCGCGGCGGGTCTGCCCGGGCGCTGTTTCAGCACGTTGGGCCACGCGGGAGCAGTCGTCGCTGCGTCGATCCAGCGCAGCCGGTCCTCGTTCAGGCCGAGAACCGAAATCGAGATTCCCGCCATATCCAGTGAGGAAAGAAATGTTTCCGCGAAAATTCGCTCCACCGTAAAGCCCTTGCCTTCGAGAAAGGTCACTGCCTGGCGGCTCACGATCGCGAGCTCCATCGCCGTGGTTGCTCCCAGGTTGTTCACCATGACCGCCACCTGCCTGGAGAATTTTCCGTGCTGCAGAATTGCCGTCAGCAGCGTCTGCGTCAGTTCATCCGCGGGCTGCAACGGCATCCGCTTCACCCCCGGTTCTCCGTGGATACCGAGGCCGAGTTCCATCTCGTGCTCTTCCAGCTCGAAGCTTGGCCTTCCCACTGCAGGCGAGGTCCCAGCCGAAAATGAAACGCCCATCGTCGCCAGGGACTCAATAGCTTCTTTGCCGATAGTGGTCAGTTCATCCAGGTTCCTGCCCTCGGCGGCGGCGGCTCCCACCACTTTGTGAATGAAGACCGTTCCCGCAAGGCCGCGAGCACCGGTAGCTTGCTCTGTGCCCTTCAGGGCTACGTCGTCATCCACGATGATCATTTCTACCGGGATGCCTTCCGCACGCGCCATCTCGGCCGCCAATCCGAAGTTGAGCCGGTCACCCGTGTAGTTCTTCACCACCAGCAAGGCGCCGGGCTTTCCTGCTACTGCTTTGATGGCGGCAAAAACGCTGTCGCTGCTTGGAGAGGTAAAGACTTCTCCTGCCACCGCAGCACTCAGCATGCCCGCACCGATGTAACCCGCATGCGCCGGCTCGTGCCCGCTGCCACCGCCTGACAGTACCGCAACCTGACGTTCACGCGCCTGCACCGCACGGATGAGGACCTTGTGTCCCGGCAAGCGAATGCAACCTGGCTGTAACACGGTCAAACCCTGCAGCATCTCATCCACGACGTTTTCCGGGCGGTTAATAAACTTCTTCATGATGCAGCCAATGTACCGCGTCTGATAGGCAAGCGCCTGAATTGGAGCTACCATATATGGTAAGATTCGGCGCATTGGGGGAAGACCATGGCTCACTACTCCAGACGTGAATTCCTGAAAACCGGCCTCGCCGCGGGCGCGCTCGCAAGTGCTGGAGGTCTGTCTCTGAAAGCGGAGCCGCAGACGGCTACCGACTGGATAACCCTCGGAAAAACAAACGTAAAGGTGACGCGGCTTGCGTTCGGCACGGGGAGCTTCTCGGGCGAAGTACAGCGCGACCTGGGGCAGGAGCAATTCAACCGCCTGGTGCGCCACGCGTATGACCGTGGTATCCGCTTCTTCGAAACCGCCGAATCCTATAGCGGAATGCACGAGATGCTTGGCATCGCCCTGCAAGGTATTCCGCGCGATAGCTACCGGCTCATGACCAAGGTCACGACCCACGATGGGGTGAATCCGCAGGATAAGATCGACCAGCTACGCAGAATGGCGAAGACGGAATACTTCGACATCGTGCTGCTGCACTGGCAGCACACTCCGACCTGGCCCACCGACAGCCTCCGTTGGCAGGATGGGATTTCCGAAGCCCAGGTGAAGCAGGCTGTGTTGTCACACGGCGCTTCCGTGCACGGGTTACCGGCGCTGCGCCAGGTCCCGGACATGAAGTGGCTCCAGGTAGCCATGATCCGTATGAACCATAAGGGCGTACGCATGGATGCGGAAGACTACAACACCTCGGGGCTGGGGAATGTAAGCGAAGTGGTTACACATGTGAAGCAAGCCCGCCATGATGGCATGGGCGTGATCAGCATGAAGCTGGTGGGCGAGGGTACGTTCACCAACCGGGAAGACCGCAAAGCCGCCATGAAGTTCGCTTTCAAAAACGCGGGCGTCAATGCCGTCACCGTTGGCTACAAGAACACGGCAGAGATCGACGAAGCCATAGAGAACCTCAATCTGGCGCTGGCATAGCAGCTCCAGAACATGATCGAAATTAACGCCGGCCGGCTATGGAGTCGCATCGAGGCCCTCAGCCGCCTCAGCGATCCGGCTCTGCCCTGGACGCGCCGCGCATTTGATTCTCAATTTGCCCAGGGCCGGAAGTGGCTGGAGCGCGAGTTCCTGGCTGCCGGGCTCTCTGTCACTATTGATGCGGGTGGGAATCTGCTCGGCCGCATCCCCGGAACTGCACCCGGCTTAGGGGCCCTAGTCGCTGGATCACATTCAGATACGGTGCCGGCAGGCGGCCGCTTCGACGGAGTATTGGGCTTGCTTGCGGCCCTGGAGGCCGCGCAGTCCATCCGGGAGCAACAGGTTTCGCTCTTACATCCGCTCGAAGTCGTCGACTTTCTGGCCGAAGAGCCGAGCGATTTTGGTCTTTCCTGCATTGGCAGTCGCAGTTGGGCGGGTGTATTAACCGAATCGGACCTGGCCCGCTGTTTGCCTCCGAATTTGACCCTTGGCTCCGCCATCGATAGCGTGGGTGGCACCGCTAAACTGCTGGGCCAGCCGCTTCGCAACCATGATTCAGTCGCGGCCTACGTTGAACTGCACATCGAACAGGGCCTGGTCATCGCTGCACGAAACGCCGAGGTCGGCATCGTGACGGCGATCGTCGGCATTCGGCGCCACGAGATAACCGTGGAGGGACGAGCCGATCATGCCGGCACGACCCCCATGTCTGTTCGTCGCGACGCGCTGGTTGGAGCCGCGGACTTCATCCGTGCCGTCGACCATCTTGCGCGATCAAGATCCGATGACGATCCCTACCTGGTGGCGACGGTGGGAAAACTGTCCGTCCAACCCAACGCGATCAATGCCGTTCCCGGTTCGGTCTCTATGATCCTTGAGGCTCGCAGTACCGATAACGCCGCGCTGCTTCACTTTGAACAGGAGTTGTGGAAGCGTGCCGAACGCGAATTGGAAGACAGAAGGCTGCACCTGAAAGTCTCTCTGCTGAGCCAAACATTGCCAACCGCCTGTTCTCCATTAGTGCAGGACACCATCGAGAAGGCGGCCACGGCAGGCGGGATGAAAAGCACCCGGTTGCCCAGCGGGGCCGGCCACGATGGCGTATTCGTCGCTCGCATTGCGCCCATGGGTATGATCTTTGTGCCCTGCACCGATGGCAGAAGCCATACACCCGAAGAATGGGCAGAACCTGAAGATTGTGCCAAGGGCGCCCGCGTGCTTGCAGAGACGTTGATTTTGCTGGATAGGAACCTGCCCTAAGGACGACCTTTTGAACCAGAATCACGGGAAAGACGCGAAGGGTGCCCCCGGGTCTCGCGTTTGAGACCTGGGATCCCCGCAACCGCGGGACTTTTTTTCTTGCACCATACATGGCGTCTTGTGGACAGCGTACATTTTCCTCTAGTATTTTGCTTGTGGACAGCGTTCACATATCAATTGAGATCATCTAATTTCCTTAGCAGTGAAAAAGGTGATTGCAAATGAGTGCTCTCGAAAGTTTTCCTCGCATTACACCGTTTCTCTGGTTTGACAACCAGGCGGAAGATGCGGTCAACTTCTACCTCACCATCTTTAAGAACTCCCGCCGTCTTGAAATGGTGCACAACAACGGCACTCGGCCCGCCCCAGCAAACGTTCTCACCATCGCCTTTGAACTCGATGGCCAGAAGTTCGTCGCCCTCAACGGAGGCCCGATGTTCAAATTTACGGAGGCGATCTCGTTCGTCATTCGCTGCGACTCGCAGGCCGAGGTCGACCACTACTGGGAGAAACTCTGCACCGGCGGCAGCGAGGGACAATGCGGCTGGATCAAGGATCGTTTCGGCCTCTCCTGGCAGATCGTGCCCGCACGCCTGCCGGATCTGATTAAGAAGCCGAATGCAATGCAGGCCATGCTCAAGATGAAGAAATTGGATATTGCGGAACTTGAGCGCGCAGCAGAAAGTTGATGAAGTTCAGCCTGAAAGAAAAATTCTATTCGCAAGGAAGGAGCAAACAATGAGCACAACCGCACAGCAGGAAGTAAACACATCCGCAAACGTGACCACCGGCAACTTTGTATGGCATGAGTTGAGGACCACGGATGCTAAGGGAGCCGAGGACTTCTATACACACGTCATCGGTTGGAAGGCGAAAAGCTCCGGTGATCCCGGAGGCATCCCTTACAAGCTTTTCTCAACGGGCGGCTTCGACACCGCCGGAATGCTTGAGCTCGATAAACCGATGCTGGACGCCGGGATGAAGCCATCCTGGGTTGGATTCATCGGGGTCGATGATGTCGACGCGTATGCGAAACGCGTCGAACAAGCTGGAGGTAAGTTGCACTGTGCGCCGCAGGATATCCCATCCGTTGGTCGCTGGGCCTCTGTAGAAGATCCACAAGGCGCCGCCTTCCTGCTGTTCAAGGGCTCTCTCGACTATGCGCCGCCGCGTCCGCCCTTTGGTTCGCCAGGCACGGTTGGCTGGAATGAACTCTCCGCCAACGATGGAGAGTCCGCGTGGGCCTTCTACTCCAAGATATTCGGCTGGAAACAGGACAGCACGATGGACATGGGACCCATGGGTACGTACAGAATTTTCAACAACGGCGGTGCTCCGGTCGGTGCGATGATGACGCGTGATCCGAAGAATTCGCCTGTCCCGTTCTGGCTCTACTACTTCAGCGTGGACGATATTGATGCCGCAGCAACGCGCATCAACGAGAAGAACGGCCAGATTTTCATGGGCCCCCATCAAGTACCCGGCGACTTATGGATCGTTCTTGGCATGGACCCGCAGGGCGCCATGTTCTCTCTCGTCGGTCCTAGAAAGCAGTAGGCCTCAACACGGCTGCGCACCTCCTGGCGATGTGCGCAGCCGCCTTCTACTAGAAGAGCAACACCGCCAAGTGGTACGTGGTAAAACCCGGCTGATTGTTCCCTGGGTCGCATGCGCCCACCGCCGCAGTGCGGAACCGCCCGGTATTGATCTTTTCCTCAAGGACGTCGGGCAACCGGTTCAGGCTCGAGGCCTCCCAACGCATAATGAATTTAGGGCGCAAACCTCCCGCTGCGCCGTGGTCCATCACACAGGTTTGCCGGGCTGCCGCAACGTCGCCGGCCGGCTGGAGACCTCGCTCGCTCAGCAATTGGAAGATGGTGCGCTCAATTTGCGAAGAGCCCAGGGACGCGACGCCGGCAGAGAAATCCTCTACCGCCCATAAGTACCCTCCCTGGCGCACCAGCCCGACACCAATCGCATTCAGCCGCGGATCGAGGATGTTGGCGCGGTGGAGCGGCGAGTGCATCCACTCCGTCTCGAGCGTCTGTGGATTGGCCGCGACCGCCAGATTTTCGGCGACTACGTGGAAGTGGGCGCCCTGCTGCGAAACACGCATCTCCAGATCGGCTTCTCCTCCGTATTGGTGTGAGAGCGCGCCGCGCCCCACCATGATCTCAGCATGCCTTTGCGCGGCTCGAGCCAAAGCCGGGTCCCACTGGAGTGGCCCAAGGCCTTGTTGAGCGCGGTCCTGGTTAGTCGCCTGCATCACTTGTCTGGCTTCAATCGATTGGGCGCGAACCGTACTCAATGCGCCAACGCTCCAAATGGCTCCAAGCAAACAAACGCCGATCACTTTCTTCATGGGGGCCCTCGCTGCTCATTGGAACCCCATCGTGGGATCTGTCCCTACCCCACAAAAGATGTAAAAATCCAGGGACGAGCAAGAAAGACCTCCGGGGCATCCCCCTTCGGGTGTCCGATTCGCTGTATCTTCTCCGTTACCGAGGTAAGGTCATGACCCGTCGATACGCCTTCTTGTTGAGTTTTCTGCTCGCTGCCGTGGCTTGCAGGGCACAAACGGGCGTTCGTGTCGACGTGGACCTGGCGAAATCCACGGGTAAGTTCACGCCCATCTATAGCTGGTTTGGCTACGACGAGTCAGGCTATACGGCCACGCAAAACGGCCAGGCACTGCTCGCCCAATTGCACGATCTGAGTCCGGTTCCGGTTTATATTCGCGCGCATTTCCTGCTCGCCACCGGCGACGGGAAGCCCGATCTCAAATGGAGTTCGTCGAACGTCTACACCGAGGATGCGAGCGGAAACCCCGTCTACAGTTGGACCATTCTCGATCAGATTTTCGATGCCTATGCTGCCGCCCATGTACGCCCGATGGTGGAGCTCGGCTTTATGCCCAAGGCACTTTCCACCCGTCCTGATCCTTACCACATCGGATGGCCGCTCAAGCCAGGGGAAGAGGAAGGCTGGTCATTCCCTCCAAAAGACTGGAAGCGCTGGCAGGAGCTAAACCGCCAGGTGGCCGCGCATATGGTAGCGCGGTATGGCAAGGAGACAGTGGCCGCCTGGTATTGGGAGGTTTGGAACGAACCGGATGGCAAATACTACTGGAAAGGAACCGAAGACGAATACAACAAGCTGTACGACTACGCAGTCGCAGGCGTACGACAGGCGATTCCCAATGCGCGCGTTGGTGGACCGGCAACCACCGGACCGGGCTCCGGCACGCAGAGCAAAGCTTCTGAGTATCTGCGAGCCTTTCTTGCCCACTGCTCCAAAAACAAAAGCGCGGCGACAGACGGCCCCATCCCGCTCGACTTCATCTCCTTCCACGTGAAGGGACGGCCCAACGTGGTCGACGGTCACGTGCAGATGGGCCTCGACCACGAACTGAACAATGCAGCCGATGGTTTTGCCATTGTGCGCCAGTTCCCACAGTTCCAACGGCTCCCTATCATTCTGAGTGAAGCGGATCCGGAGGGCTGTGCGGCCTGCTCCGCGCGTCTTTACCCACCCAATGCATATCGCAATGGGCCGCTGTATCCCAGCTATACTGCAGCCGCGATGAAGGGCTTGTTCGAGCTTGCGGATCGCACGCAGGTAAACTTGCTTGGCATGCTGACCTGGGCGTTTGAGTTCGAAGGCAAACCCTATTTTGACGGCTATCGCACGTTGGCTACCAACGGAGTCGATAAGCCGGTACTGAATTTCTTCCGCATGGCTGGATTAATGCGGGGCAATCGCGTATCGGCGATCAGCAACGGGGCCGCCCCGCTGGACAGCATCCTGGCCCACAGCGTGCGGCAGGCGCCGGATATCGACGCGCTGGCTACCAGCGCGGCGGGAGAGGCTTCTGTATTGCTCTGGAATTATCACGATGATGACGTCGCCGCTCCCGGGGCCGGCATCGTGGTGTCAATGAAATCCATTCCGTCCTCCGTTCATCGCGTGTTGCTGCAGCACTACCGCATCGATAATCAGCACAGTAACGCCTACACTGTCTGGAAGGAGATGGGGTCTCCGCAGAATCCCACCTCAGAGCAATACGCTAAGCTGCAAGCTGCTGGACAACTACAGATGCTCGATTCTCCACGCTGGATCACGCCCCAAAATGGAGAAATAAAACTTGATGTGCAACTGCCGCGAATGGGCCTATCGCTTTTGCGGGTGACGTGGCCGGCCAACTGAACCCTGGGGAAAGGCAGTAAATGCGGTCTGATTCCAAGCCATGGTTCTTCGTTCAAACATATTCCAAAATCGGGAGAAACTGGTTTCATCATGAAGATCCGCGAAGTCCGCACCAGAGTTGCGCAGTGGTCAGGTAAGACGACGCCGTTGTCGCCGCATTTTTGCACCAACCCAATGGACTTGCTCTCGCTGCCGCAGTCGTCCTCCATGAGCACCTTCACCTTTCATAGCTGGCTGATAGTTGAGGTGATGAGCGACGACGGGCTGGTAGGGATCGGCAACGCCGCATTGACTCCACTCGTCACCAAGCAGGTAATCGATCACCATCTCAAGCCACTTCTCATCGGCGCGGACCCCTGGGACATCGAATTTCTATGGCAGCACATGTATCGCAAGACTATGGCGTTCGGGCGCAAGGGCATCGGTATGACGGCAATCAGTGCGGTGGATATTGCGCTGTGGGACCTGCTGGGCAAATCGGCTAAACAGCCTGTCTTTCGCCTGCTTGGCGGCAGAACCAAGGCGCGCATTCCTGTATATGCCAGCCGGCTCTACTCGTGCCCGCTGGAACAATTGGCGTTCGAAGCCCAACGCTACAAAAGCGAGGGATACAAGGCGATGAAATTGCGCTTCGGCTGGGGGCCGGTCGATGGAGCCGCAGGGATGCAGCGCAACCTCGATCTCGTCCGCACCGTACGGACGACCGTAGGAGATGAAATCGACGTGATGGCGGATGCGTATATGGGATGGACACTGGACTACGCCAAACGCATGCTCCCCTTGCTCGAACCCTTCAATCTTCGTTGGTTGGAAGAGCCCGTAATACCCGACGATATACGCGGCTATGCGGAGCTGAAGTCCTATGGAAGAGTGCCTATCGCCGGTGGAGAGCATGAGTTCACTTCCTATGGCGTACGTGACCTGCTTGAAGCGCGCGCGGTCGACATTCTTCAAGTCGATACCAACCGCGTGGGTGGAATCAGCCAGGCGAGGAAGATCTCGGCGATGGCGGAAGCATTCTCCGTTCCCGTGATTCCACATGCGGGACAGATGCACAACTACCACGTAGTGATGGCGAGCCTTAACTCGCCCATGGCGGAGTTCTTTCCTCCCGTCGATGTTGAAGTAGGCAACGAGCTGTTCTGGTATATCTTCGACGGCGAGCCACGAGCCAAGGACGGGTTTATCGATCTCGATGACCAGGTCCCTGGATTCGGTTTGACCATCAATGAAGAGCGCATCAAGGAGTTCCAGATCATCGAATAGCGGCCCTAGGCCTAGAGAACATGTGTGAGAACCGGATTTAGGAATTTAGTCCCGAAGGGACGGCTGAACTTAGCCCAGGACGCTAGTCCTGGGTTGGATTTGAAAGGACGACCCAGCCTGTCCCGGCGTGCCGTGGGTCCCGCAGGGACGGCAAAAATGGGCCGCGACGCAATCCTCCTTCAGCCGTCCCTGCGGGATTCAATCTTTTTTCATGATGTACCCAGGACTAGCGTCCCATAAGCGCTAACCTACGGGATCCTCTTCTTCAAAATTCCCACACAATCGTCATCCTGAGCGAAGCGCCTCACAGATTTATCGGCTAAACAGCGTTTGGGGCGCGGAGTCGAAGGACCCCGACGATGCTTATCTTGTCGATGCTGTTCGCACCTTTTCGACCACCCAGACCCGAGAACACGATTCTCCCCTTCGGCTCCTTATGCTCCATAACGCGAAAATACAGGTTGTTGGTGACGTCAAGCTAACGCGTGCCCGTATGGCTGCCCAGGATGTAGATGTGGCCACCGCACATAGCAAGGGCTATCAGTGTTGGAAAGGTTACGAACGGCATGGGTAGGACAAGTAGCCCTGGGGTCCTTCGACTCCGCGCACCGAGCGCTGTGTCATGCGATGAATCTGTAAGGCGCTTCGCTCAGGATGACGATTTTGTGGGCGTTTTGAAGAAGAGGATCCCGTAGGTTAGCGCTTATGGGACTAGCGTCCTGGGCTACTGTCAACCGTTCCTGCGGGACTAGTTTGGAAACCCAGCCCTAAAGCCTCGGGTCGATCGGCTCGCTCTCTAACGCGAGAACGCCAAAGACGCATTCGTGGGTGCGCCTCAGAGGCTCGTTACCTACGAATCGCTCCAGCGCCTCTATGCCCAGGGAAAATTCGCGGCTGGCAAGCGAACGCTTCGCTCCAACCGCTCTCGATTTCAGGCGAGCAAGATTTTCCGGCAGCAGGTACTCGGGTCCATAGATGATTCTCAGATACTCCGGCCCGCGGCATTTGATGGCAGGCTGTACGATCCCTCGCCGTCCCCTGACGACGAAGTCCAACGGCTTGACCACCATTCCTTCCCTGCCTGCAGAGGTCATGTCGCTCCACCACAGGGTTGCTACCTCACAACTTTCCGTGTTATTAAGGTCCACGATCTGGAACGGGGTTGGAAGCAACAGTTGGTCGTCCCCCTGACAGAGCTTGCCTAAAACTTCCATGTGCCAGGTATGCCGTTTATCCGTGTGAACTTTTCCCTCAGTTGCAAGCAAATGAAAAGGGGCGAGCTTGAGATCGTCTACGGAGTTCACCGGCCAGCAATATTGGCGGTACTCGTGAACGTATCGCTTCAAGCCGTCTAAGCGCTGGCTTGTTATCTGCAAGAGTTCACCCAGGCCTCCGATATGCTCGCTTGCCTTGGCCAGCGCGATTTCTTCGGCGCGCAAGGCTCTTATGCCGGCGCTGCCGACCGGAGCATATTGCTGCCGCAACAATTCCTGCGCTTTCGTAGACCAGGGCATTAACTCGCAATCCAGACACATCCAATCGGTGGTGAGCTCTGACCACAGGCCCGAACGCTCCGCAGCATTCCGCAAGCGGAGCAGGAAGGCGCTTTCAACAGCCTCATCGTTGAAGAACCGCCGGCCGGTGCGGGTGTAGATTGCCGCCCAGACTCGGCGCCACGACCCCGAACCGCCGCTGCGAGACGCTTTCATCGCGGCAAAGAACGACAACGGCTCGCGAACCCATGTGCTTCTGCTCGCAGATCACCTGCGGAATGCCCTCGTGGCGATAGTAGGAAAAGGCTTCCTGCGGATGTTCCAGCAAACCCGCCTCTTTGCTCGTCTCCGAAGGAGACATGGTGGGAGGCAGATAAATCAGCCATTTCGGATCGATTGCAAACCGGCTCATGACCTCAAGCGCTGCGATTGCATTCTCTTCGCGGATAGTGATTCTGGGAATCAACCGTGTATCTACAAGTCGCTTTCCCAGAACATCGGCTAAGTCGAGAACCTCGTCCGATACCTGCTGAACGCTTCGCGGTGCTTGCACTTCCTCCGCCAGGAAAGGGCGCTTCGACTCATAGTAGGTCGCGCGGGCACGAACGGAAACGAATTCTCTTTCCGGATAGCGGAGCGCCGTAAGACTCCCGCCATAGACACAACCTGTATCGATGTTGACAGTGTTGTTGAGCCATATTGGTTCCGGTTGCGGCGTATGTCCGTAGACAACGAGCGCCTTGCCGCGGTAATCAGCCGCCCAGTTGTAGCGGACCGGCAACCCGAACTCATCTGTTTCGCCGGTCGTCTCGCCGAAGAGCGCGAATTCACGAACCCCTCCCGATCCCCGGCCCTGCATCGACTCCTTCAAGCCCGCGTGGGCAACGACCAGCTTTCCATCGTCAAAGACGTAGTGGCTGATCAGGCCATCGAGAAACTTAGCCATCTCGTGGCGGAACTCTGGCGATTCTTTCTCCAGCTGCCGCAGGGAGTCCGCGAGCCCATGGGTGAGCTTCACGTCACGGCCTCGCAGCGCTTTCACCAGCTTCACGTCGTGATTCCCGGGAACACAAAGTGCCTGGCCGGCCCCAACCATGCCGGAGACAATGCGAAGTACCTCCGGAGTACCCGGGCCTCTGTCCACCAAATCGCCGACAAAGATCAGTTTGCGGCCTTCGGGCGGTTGCACGGTATATCGCCCGTCCCCTATCTCCACGACGTACCCGAGCTTTTGCAGCAACTCGAGGAGCTCTTCGATGCAACCATGCACGTCGCCGATAATGTCGAACGGGCCAGGTTCGGCCTTGCGGTTGTTCCAGAGCGGCTGTCTCTCGATCGCTGCCGAGTCCACTTCTTCGACGGTGGACATTTTGAAGACATAGCCGAATGCCTTCGCGCTCCAGGCCGCGTAGTGACTTCCTTAGCTCCTGAGACTGATTTCGAACCACGTGTGGCCCGAACTGCCGGTCTGGCCGCGAGGCGTTTCGGTCCTGGCAGAGTCGCTCCGGCAGATCGAAGACCAGGGCCACGACGAACACGTGATACTCGCGCGCTAATGCAACCAGCGTCTTGCGCGCCTCGGGCTGCACATTGGTGGCATCCACGACCGTCAGCTTCCCTCGGGCCAGCCGTTTGCCAACGATCATATGCAAGAGCTCGAAAGCGTCACCCGTTGCGGACTGATCGTTCTGATTGTCGGAAACAAGGCCGCGGCAGAAATCGGACGAGACCACTTCGGTCGGAAGAAAGTGTTTTCGCCCGAAAGACGATTTACCGCAGCCAGAAGGTCCCACCAGCAAGACCAGGGAAAGTTCAGGGATGGCGATTTTCATGCGCTGGCCTCACGAGAAAACACCGCCATCTGCGTAGGCGCGCCGCGTTCCGGATCCTCGGGCCCAATCGGTTGAAAACGAACCTCGTACTGAAAGCGCTTCGTAATCGAGCTAGCCCACTGCGCAAATTCGGCGCGGGTCCATTCAAACCGGTGGTCGCGATGACGAAATTGGCCGGGCGGGAGGGTTTCAAACATCGGATTGTATTCAGCGTTTGGCGTAGTGATGATCGCATAAGCCGGCCGCGCAAATTCGAACAGGACGCGTTCAAACGCCGATAGACGTGCTGCATCCAGGTGTTCCATTACTTCCACCACGGTCGCGGCGTCGAAACCGCCGATCCGTTGATCACGGTACATGAGCGATCCCTGAACCAGGTTGATGCGACTGCGCTGCCGCTCTGGCAACTGCTCCAGTTTCAAATGATCCCCGGCAATCTCCAGAGAACGCAACGACACATCCATACCGAGCAGCGATTCGAATTGTGGATCGGCAAGCAAATAGCGCAGGAGTTTCCCTTCGCCGCACCCAAGATCCACAACGCGCTTCGCGCCGATTCCGCGAAGGACTGAGAGCACGGTCCCCATTCGCTGTTCGTGCAAACCAAGCGGACGCTCCACCTTCTGCTCCTCCTGGTCGCGCACTACTTCCTCGGGCTCATCGCTTTCCGGCTCATCTTCGGAAAGGCGCTCCAGGGCTTCGCGGGTAAGGTGGCGTTGACGCTTCAGATAGCGGGATACGATCAGGTCTCTCTCCGGATGCTGCGCCAGCCAGCCTTCGCCTCGATTCAGCAGCTTCCTGATCTCGTCCTCACCTACCCAATAATGCTTTTCATTGTCGAGCACGGGAATGAGCACGTACAGATGCGCAAGCAATTCCTGAAGGCGAATCGTCGCGGCGATTTCGACGGAGTAGTAAGGAGAAGCTCCCCATTCCGGAAATTGCTCGTCAAGCACTCCACCGTGGGCTTTCACAACGTAGCCGAGTGGCTGGAAGAGCTTCTCCAGCAAGTCAATTCCTCCACTCGAGGCGACAACAGGAAGGTTCGCGGTGAGTGGAATCGCCGTATCGGCGAGGCTCTGGCGTTCTTTACTTCGTCCGCCCATAGCGGTAGAAAACATCTCGCCCAAGGCGACGCTCAGGAACGAGTTCGCAGTATAGGGTCGATCGTTGACATACTGCTGCAGTTGACCGCCATCGCCGGCAGGCCCGCGACGCCCTCTTACCAGCGCGATCGGATCGACTTCCACGAGCAGAGCAACGGTGCAACGCTCCGCCGCCGCTTCCGGGTAGAAGACATGAGCTTTGCCGAATGACATTGCCGCGCTTTGTACGCGGGCGGGATTCTTATGCAGCAGATATCCAAGATCGGTGGCCGGAGTGTGCGTGGTGGAGATTGTGAGCAACATGCAACAGTCAGTTTACGGGATGAGACCGAAGTTTCCGCATGTGCCGGACGACTTTGGTGCTTGCAAAAAAATCCAAATCATGGCATCTTCTAACATCTTCTTGAGAAAGGACGCCCCCGATTGGCAGCTCTTCAACATAAACCGCTAAACGGGCAACATCACCGAATGAATCGGTCACGTTGCGATGGGGCGTCGCTCCGGTCGCGCTAACCGATCTCGGCGCTTTTCCCGCACAATCTGATACCTGCTGTGTGACCTCAGCCACGGTCTCTTCGACTAGCGTTCGATGCGCCGTGGGCTGGCATTCCCGCGGCTTGCGTAGAGCCCAGTCATGTTGGGGCAATACACTTGTCTGTCAATGAGGGCCGTTGGGGAGAGCCATTGGGCAATGACAACAGTTTCATTGATCATTACTCCGGTAATTAGACCGGTTAGAAAACGAAAGTATGTTCGAGCTTCTAAAACAAGTGTTGAGCGGTCAGAATCAATTTGCCTCTGGCGGCCTGTTGCTGATGATGGTCGGCGGCATCGGTGTATTCTTGCGCGCCTTACCCGCGCAGTTATGGTCGTGGCTGGTACGGCAGACCACGATGATGATTACCGTGAAGGACGACGACGCAGCCTTCGTTTGGGTAAAGGAATGGTTTCTGGAGCAGAAGTTCCTGAAGCGAATCCGCCAGGTGGATCTTGATACGACGCTTCGCGGTGAAGAATTGGCGCTGATCCCGGCTCCTGGCAGCCACCTGTTCTGGTGCGCTAACCGCCCTTTCCAGGTTTTGTTCTATCGCAGCGAGGATGCGAAAGGCAGAACTCTGCGGCGGATGGAATCGCTGACTTTTCGAACCATCGGCAGGGACCAGGTCTTCCTCAGGCGATTTGTGGAAGAGATTGTTGCTTGCCACCACAAGAAAGTGAATATGGCGTCCTACCTCCACGTATGGGACGACGGGTGGACGTACGTCCAGGCGTACGCTCCGCGTTTGATCGACTCTGTCATCCTGAAGCCGGGGGAGAAGGAACACCTCATGCAGGACCTTGAGATATTCAGAACATCGCGGCAGCGTTATCGCCGCCTGGGAGTTCCATACCACCGTGGCTATTTGCTATACGGGCCACCCGGGACTGGGAAAACTTCGCTGGTATCGGCCTTGGCGGCGAAGTTCGGTATGTCCATTTACGTGGTGAATTTAACCGAGCTCAATGATCGGACCCTGAAGTCTGCAATGAACGATGTGCCAGAGAACTCTGTCATTCTGTTCGAGGACATCGACTGCATGGGGGCCGGCAATCGACGGCCTGGCCCGGACGAGTGGAGGGATAAGCAGCCAACCATGGGCGCCGGGAAAAACGCGCCCGACGGCTTCGGTGTCACTCTCTCGGGATTGCTTAATGTGTTGGACGGTTTTCACGCACCAGAGAATGTAGTGTTCGTGATGACCACGAATAAGGTGGACGCGCTCGACCCTGCGCTTTTGCGGCCCGGTCGCATCGACTACAAGCTCTTTCTCGGGGAGCCGGCAGAATCACAGCGGATTGAACTGTATCGCAGGTTCTTTCCCCAAGCGATGGAAACAGAGGCCAGGGAGTTCGCCCAAACCCACGACGCAGAGACGATGGCAGAGTTCCAGGGATTACTGCTGGCATTGGAGCAGGGCGGGGAGGTCTCAAACCTGGCTCACCACGGTTTTATCACCAGAAGCTCACTTGCGTCCTGGAGCCTTGCTGCGGATTCCACGAAGTAATGTCGCGATCATGGCGTCCGATTCAGCCCTATTGAGGGGGGCGTGGCCAGCCATCAACCGGAAGACCATGGGGCCAAAGATCAGGTCGAGAAGAATTTCCCGGTTTAACGTGCGGTCGATCACACCCTGCTTCATGGCGCGATCCAGAAAGGCCCCTGCCGATTCACGCCGCGGCTTCAGGAAGTGCTCGCGAAACAACGCGGCAAATTCGGGATCACTTTGTGACTCGGCAAGGAACTGACTGAAAATGCGGCCCGTCGGGCTGATATAGAAACTCATGATCGAATAAAGTAGCTCTGCGAGGTCTTTCTCTGTGTCGCCGGTGTCCGGCATCACTACTACCCTGTTCATTTTTTTCCTGAAGGCGTCTAAAGCGACATAAGCCTTGCTCGGCCACCATTTGTAGATGGTCATTTTGCCTACCCCGGCTTTGCGCGCGATTGCGTCGACAGTGATGTCGCGCAGGGGCTTCTCCTTCAGCAATTGAAGGGTGGCCTTCAGGATCGCCTCTTCTGATTCGCTGCTGCGCTGCCGGCCGCGCCCTTTGGGGTCAGTCATGAATCCTTTCGGCGGCCTTCAGGTGGCACTTCTCCGCTCGGTACGGTCACTCCCAGCTTGTCCCATGAAAGGAGATGATCTCGCCCATTGAGACTATATTCACAAATACTGAAAGTCGAGCCTCTTCCCCGGGCCCGGCGAATCTACCCACCTCCGGGGCAGGTATCACATGGACAAGGATTCGGCTGCGCCAATCCTGTTTAACTAAAACAAAATGCACCCTTAACCCGGTCTGCGCGATCAGATATGATGAGTCATTTACAATACTATACGTCTAGTATCGTATAGAGAACCTTCCTGAACGGCTCGTCAACCCTCGGAGGGAGTCGAGAAGCACAATGTGGATCGTCAGAATCGCTCTGAGCCGGCCCTATACGTTTATCGTTCTTGCATTGCTCATCCTTATCATGAGCCCGGTGGTGATCTCGAGAACACCGACCGACATCTTCCCCAATATCAATATCCCGGTGATCGCCGTTTCCTGGACTTACACGGGGCTGAACCCGGAAGAGACCGAAGGGCGTATCACCACAGTTTATGAGCGGGTCCTGACCACCACTGTCGACAATATCGAACACCTCGAGTCGACCACAGTAAACGGAACAGCGATCGTCAAGATCTATCTGCAGCCGAACGCCAGTATCGATCGGGCGAACGCCCAGGTCACCGCGGTCTCCCAGACCATTCTGCGTCAATTGCCTCCGGGTGCACTGCCTCCGCTAATCCTCAACTACAACGCATCCACGGTACCCATTTTGCAGCTTGGCCTTTCGGGAAAGAATCTGACTGAGTCCCAGCTTAACGACATTGCGTTGAATTTTTTACGCACCCAGTTGGTCACGGTTCCGGGCGCCTCCGTTCCGTTTCCCTTTGGCGGCAAGCAACGCCAGGTCATGGTCAATCTCAACCAGGGTTTGTTGCAGGCCAAGGGGCTCTCGCCCAATGATGTGCTTACCGCTCTTGGCAACCAGAACCTCATCTTGCCGGGAGGCACCGTCAAGATGGGACAGTTCGAATATGACGTTGACCTCAACGCTGATGTGAAGACTGTGCCGGAGCTTAACAGCCTGCCGATCAAGACGATCGGCAATTCCATCGTTTATCTTCGCGATGTCGCGACCGTCAGCGACGGCTTCGCCCCACAGACGAACATCGTCCGGCAGGATGGGAATCGTGGGGCCTTGTTGACTGTACTGAAGGCGGGGGACGCCTCGACGATCGATGTGGTTAAGGGAATCCGCCGCATCCTGCCCCGCGTCGCGCAGACCCTACCCCCCAATCTCAGGATTCAGCCGCTCTCGGATCAGTCGATTTTTGTTCGCGGTTCCATCAACGGTGTCATTCGTGAAGCCATCATCGCCGCGGCACTCACGGGGCTGATGATCCTGATTTTTCTTGGCAGCTGGCGCAGCACCATCATCATCGCCATTTCCATTCCGCTTTCAATCCTTACCTCTGTGATCGTTCTTAGCTTCCTGGGCGAGACGATCAACATCATGACGCTCGGCGGTCTCGCGCTCGCCGTGGGCATCCTGGTCGACGATGCGACCGTCACCATTGAGAATATCGAGCGTCACCTGGAAGGGGGTGCTACGCTTCACGACGGCATCCTGGATGGAGCCGCGCAGATTGCCGTGCCTGCCCTGGTGTCGACACTGTGCATCTGTATCGTCTTCCTGCCCATGTTCTTCCTGAGCGGCGTAGCGAAGTATCTTTTTGTTCCTCTGGCCGAAGCGGTCATCTTTGCCATGATCGCGTCTTACATCTTGTCCCGTACCCTGGTGCCTACCCTCGCCATGTACTTGTTGAAGGCCAAACAGCATGGCGGTCAGGACTCGCGCAGCCCCTTTGCCCGTTTCCAACGGGGATTCGAACGGCTTTTTGAAACCGTGCGGCTTACGTATTCATCGTTGCTTGGTCAGCTTGTTTCTTTGCGAAAGATCTTTGTTCCTGGTTTCCTGGCGGTATGTCTGTTGGCATTCGCCATTATTCCTTTCCTGGGTCAGGACTTTTTCCCGACCTCGGACAGCGGACAATTCATTCTCCATGTGCGAGCCAAAACCGGGACGCGTATCGAGGACACCGCCCGCCTCGCGGATCAGGTCGAGACCGACCTCCGGAAGACGATTCCGCCGGCTGAGCTCGACAATGTACTCGACAACATCGGCTTGCCTATCAGCAACATCAACTACATCTACAACCGCTCCGGGCTCACCGGCGCCGCCGATGCCGACGTGCTCGTCTCTCTCAAAGAGAAGCATCGCCCCACCGACGACTACGTACGCACCCTGCGGGAGAAGCTTCCCCGCGACTTTCCCGGGACTACTTTCTACTTCATTCCGGCTGATATTGTGACCCAAACATTGAACTTTGGTCTTCCAGCCCCCATTGACATCCAGATCGATGGTCCTGACATTGTGGGCAATAGCCGCGTAGCGGACAAAATGCTTTCCGAACTAAATCATGTCCGTGGCCTTGTGGACCTGCGCGTGCAACAGCAATCCGACTATCCCAAGTTTCATGTCGACGTCGATCGCACCAAGGCGGCCCAGGGGGGCTTTACGGAACGCGACATTGCCAACAGCCTGTTGATTTCTCTGAGCGGCAGCTTTCAGGTGACACCCATGTTCTTTCTCAATACGAAGAACGGCGTCTCCTACAATCTGGTCGCGCAAACGCCCCAATACGACATCCAGTCGCGTCAGGATCTGCAAAATATTCCGGTCAGCGGCCCCAACCAGAAGCGGCCCGGCATATTGGCCGATTTTGCCTCCATTCAACGGACCAGTGAACTGGCTTCGATCAACCACTACAACATTCGCCGCGTGGTCGATATCTATGCTGCAGTACAGGATCGGGACCTCGGAGCAGTTGGGCGCGACGTGTCTCGTATCGTCGACGCGAACAGCAAGGCTCTTCCTCGAGGCAGCTTTGTGACCCTTCGGGGGCAGTACGGCACCATGCGCAGTTCTTATATTGGGCTCATCGGTGGCCTGGGATTTTCAATCATCCTGGTGTACTTGCTGATCGTGGTGAACTTCCAGTCCTGGCTTGATCCTTTCATTATCATCACCGCACTTCCCGCGGCGCTGGCTGGAATTGTGCTCTTTCTCTTTGTCACCCACACCACGCTCAGTGTTCCCGCGCTTATGGGAGCCATCATGTGTATGGGGGTGGCCACCGCCAACAGCATCCTCGTCGTCTCCTTCGCCAAAGAGAGGCTGCTCCATCACGGTGATTCGCTCATCGCTGCTATCGAAGCCGGCACCACTCGTTTCCGCCCAGTCATTATGACTGCCTTGGCGATGATCATCGGCATGATTCCGATGGCACTCGGCCTTGGTGATGGTGGAGAACAAAATGCGCCCTTAGGGCGCGCCGTCATCGGAGGTCTACTCTGCGCTACGGTGGCCACACTGATCTTTGTCCCTTCCGTGTTTGCTCTGCTGCACGGGCGGGGCACTCCTCAAGGCTCGCGGATAAAGACTGAGCCTGACAACAAGATGACGCATGCGTAATTGCGACGTATGCGAACGGAGAGACTATGAGCACTGTTGACAGCACCCTGCCTGAAATTTCGCAACACCCCACCCAACGGCCCGCGCCGGTACCGTCAAAACCGTCGTCTCCCTGGTTGTTCGTGGGTCTGGCGGCCGGCGCCCTTGTTCTCGGCGTTGTCATCTTTTGGGGCATCCACGATCGAGCCCAAGCCGAGAACGCTCTTGGCGCGCGCACGGAGCAAGCCGCGATCCCGACCGTCACTGTTGTGCACCCAAATTCGGGTGGCCTGCCGCTGGAGATCGTGTTGCCCGGCAACACGCAAGCATTTAACGATACGCCCATCTATGCTCGCACCAACGGTTATCTCAAACGTTGGTATGTCGACATCGGAGCTCACGTAAAGCAGGGACAACTGCTGGCGGAGATTGAGACCCCGGAAATTGATCAGCAACTGGAGCAGGCTCGTGCCGACCTCAAGAATTCTCAGGCAAACGAGCAACTGGCACAGATTACCGCGACCCGCTGGCAAAATCTGCTAAAGACCAACTCCGTGTCTAAACAAGAGACCGATCAGGCAATCAGCGATCTAAGCGCGCGCCAGGCATCGGTCGATTCCATGACCGCAAACGTTCACCGCCTGGAGCAATTGCAATCCTTTGAAAAGGTCTATGCTCCATTCGCCGGCGTGATCACTGCACGAAACACCGATATCGGCGCTCTCATCAACGCCGGAGCAGGGGGCGTGCCCCAGGAACTGTTTCACATGGCGGCCGTAAGTAAGCTACGCGTCTACGTTGCTGTGCCAGAAGTCGATGCTCAGGCTGCGCAGACGGGAGCCAAGGCCACACTAGCACTGGATGAGTTTCCGGGCGAAGTCTTCCAGGGTACGATCGTTCGCAATTCCGATTCGATTGACAACGCTTCCAGAACGCTGAATGTCGAAGTCGATGTCGACAACCCGCAGGGCCGCATCAAGACGGGAGCCTATGTCTTTGTACATCTCAAGCTTCCTCAGGCTGTGCGCGATTCTGCAAAATCGCTGACCATCCCGGCCAACACACTGCTGTTTCGCTCCGAGGGCCTACGCGTCGGTGTGGTTCGCAATGGCCGTGCAGAGTTGGTTCCCATCACCATCGGCCGCGACTTTGGCGCCACCGTAGAAGTCGTCGCCGGCCTTCGGCCCACAGACCAGGTTATCGTGAACCCATCGGATTCCCTTACCGGTGGCAGTGAGGTTCACGCGGCTGCTGCGCAGCCTGGAGGGTCACAGTGAAACCGTATTTCTCGCCCGCCGGCTTATTCTCTTTCTGTCTGCTGATATCCGGATGCATGGTCGGTCCGAAGTACGTTAAGCCGACAGTGCCCATGGCTCCCGCATTCAAGGAGCAGGCGCCTGAATCCTTTAAGGAATCTGACGGGTGGAAACAAGCTCAACCAGGCGATCAACAGATTCGGGGTCAATGGTGGGAGGTCTTCCACGACCCTGAGCTGAATGCTCTGGAAGAAGAGGCGACGGTTTCTAACCAGGAACTGAAAGTGGCCGAAGCCCGGTTCCGCCAGGCGCGCGCCATGATTCGGTTCAACCGTTCCGCTGAGTTTCCGACAATCTCGACCGCGCCGAGCATTGTCAATGAAAGAGATTCCGCACATCAACCGTATTTCCCGCCGTCGCTGGCAAATAATGGTACCGGGTCGTTCACATTGCCGGTCGATCTTTCGTATGAAGTCGATTTGTGGGGGAGGATTCGCCGAACCGTGAATGCCTCGCGTGAGGAAGCACAGGCGAGTGCTGCCGACCTTCAGACGGCCAACCTAAGCCTGCATGCTGAACTGGCGGTTGACTACTTCGAACTGCGAAGCGCAGACGCACAAAAACGGCTTCTTGATGACACGGTGAAGAGCTATACCGATGCGCTCACACTCACTCAGAATCGCTTCGAGGGTGGAGCTGCTCCCAGGTCGGACGTGGCACAAGCGAAGACGCAGCTCGACGGTGCGCAGGTTGCGGATACCGACATCACCGTGGCGCGCGCGCAGTTTGAGCACGCCATCGCCATATTGGTTGGCAAGCCCCCGGCGGAGTTCAACCTGGCGCCTGTGCCCCAAACCGCTCTTCAACTTCCAGTCATCCCGGTAGGTTTGCCTACGACCCTGCTTGAACGCAGGCCTGATATTGCGGCGGGTGAGCGTCGCGTTGCGGAAGCCAATGATCAGATCGGCATCGCTCGTGCTGCCTTCTTCCCCTCCCTGGTGCTCGGCGCCACTGGAGGATTTACTGGAACTTCCATCACCAACTGGCTCAACTGGCCCAGCCGTATGTGGGCAGTGGGACCGCAATTATCGCAGACCATCTTTGATGCTGGCCGTCGCCGCGCTGTCTCCGAGTCTGCCTATGCAAACTATGACGGCACAGTAGCTTCCTATCGCCAGACGGCTTTGACCGCATTCCAGGAGGTCGAAGACAATCTTTCGGCATTGCGTATTCTGGAGCAGGAGGCACAACAACAACGTGAGGCCACGGCCTCTGCCGCGGACTCTCTGCAGCTGTTTACGAATCGATACACCGGCGGTGTCGACAACTATTTGCAGGTGATCACGGCGCAGACGGTGCTCTTGGCCAATCAGCGTAACGACATCGATCTCATGCGGCGTCGCATGGATGCGAGTGTTCTCCTGGTCAAAGCTGTTGGCGGCGGATGGGATACAACGCAACTTCCCAAGCTATAGCGGTCACCCTGCGACCGATGAGCAATTAGTGCGGTACAGCAGAAGTGCCTGGGTAATACACCATCACATAAAGGTTATTCCCAACCAGGTTTGTGCCTTGGAAGCCGTTGCCAAAAGAAAAATTCCATTCGAAGCCGTCGGCCGGTCCATTGGGCTGGCAAGGCAACGAAGCCGATTGCCCGGCGCAACCCCAGTAAAGATAGGGCTGCAAATTATAAAAGGGACCGACGTGGGCTTCTGATGGCGCGATGACAGACTCGCCCGGACGAAGACCGAGCTGTCGATAAAACAGCGATCCCATCGCGCTGATGGTGCAGCCAAAACCGGTGGTGCCTTTCATGCTGCAGGATGGATCAGGCGCCCCGGTCTCGGGCAAATCCCAGTTCGTTTGACCGAGGTATCCATGGCCGCCATCGGCTTGATTCAAAGCCTGAACCCAGCGGATTGCCGTTTCGTGATCCATCGCACCGTCGCGGTTGATCTCCGCGATACCAAACGTTTGCCTGGCGGGCAGGTTCGCGTCCGCGAGCCACGTAACCTGGGCGATGGAATCGTACACAGTTGTTCCGCCTGGATTGGCCTGTAAGTGGCTGCCTGACACCGGAGGCGTGGCGGGCAGCTTACCTTGGATTATCGGCAACACGTAGAGATAGTTTCGGAAGACGTTGGCTCCCTGAAATCCCGTGCTGAAGGAGAAACTCACAAAGCCTTGCTTTGGGTCAGCGGCCGGAGATTTGGACCAATAAAGATAAGGCTGGAAATTCTGGAACGGGCCGACGTGATTTTGAGAAGTTTGTACGGCCGAATCCGGTTCACGAAGGCCGAGCGAGACATAGTACAGAGATCCCAGGGCGCTCCCGGAACAGCTGAACCCAAACGACTCGCCGTGGCGTCCGGTGTGCTCGCAGGTTTTATCGATGTCCGGTACGGTCGGCAGTTGCCAGTTATTGTGCCCGAGATAACCGGCACCGCGATCGAACGCGTTCATCGCCGCGACCCAGCGAAGCGCGGTTGCATAGTTCATCGAGCCGGATTTATTGATGTTTGGGACCCCAAAGGTTTCCTTGGCGGCCAGGTTGGCATCCGCCAGCCAGGTTACTGCCAGGTGGGCATCATAGATTGTACGGCCCTCCTCACGAGCAACCAGCGCTGATCTACCTTGAGGAGGTAATTGCGACACCTCGGCGGCCCGGCCTTCGCGGCTGCGTGGAGCCAGGCACGTTCGCCGATTGCCTGGCGAGGCTCCTCTCCCTGCATGCAGACGCCATCTCTTGAGCAATTTGCGGCAGGGGCCTAGAGGCTCTTTTCGGCGGCTTCTCGCCAAAAACAAGGGGATTAAAACAATCGAGGACAAGCCGCTCTCCGATCGGACCGCCCTGGACGAAGCCGGCGTTCTTACATGCCGTTCTTATCTGTTCGCAGGGAGCCTGAGCCCGCAGAGGTGTGATCGCGAGCATACTCATTGCAGCCCAAGCGATACTCTTCGACAGCCAATCCCGCCACGCCACCCTCATCGGTGCCTCCGGGTCTTGCGGATGGAGCCCAAGTCGCTACAGCGTCCCTGGAGGGTACATTACTCTCAGC